>NZ_JBALEJ010000024.1:0-697875 GCF_036917975.1 Nostoc sp. | reverse complement strand
TGACTAATGACCAATGACTAATGACCAATGACTAATGACCAATGACTAATGACCAATGACTAATGACCAATGACTAATGACCAATGACTAATGACCAATGACTAATGACTAATGACTAATGACTAAAAAATGAACTTTATATCAATTTTCTATGGGCTATTCTTGTTGAGTGTATTAGGAATTTACTGGTCTTTAGCACAACAGAAATTTCGATTATGGACGTTGCTAATTGCCAGTTTAGTTTTCTATGCATCTTTGCACATCCAATACATACCATTACTATTAGCTTTGACATTTATTAATTTCCGTGTGGGACTGGAAATTGGTAAAAATACATCACCAGGAAAACATTCTCTTGACTGGCAAATCTCTAACGAAGAGTGGCAATTTGCTCAAGCTGATTGGAATCGTCGCCGTCTAAAAGTTTTGTGGGTGGGTATAACTCTAAATGTTTTACTGTTATTAGCTTTTAAGTATTTTACCCCTTTATTCAAGTTTGTTTTTAATATACAAACCAACTCACCAGATAGCTCTTTTAAATTAATTGCACCCTTGGGAATTTCATTTTTCACCTTTGAATGCATTGCCTATTTAATAGATGTCTATCGCGGTGCCCCTGCTACTGATAATTTTCTCAAATTTGCTACATACAAATTATTCTTCGCCAAACTGATTTCAGGCCCGATTACGCGCTACCACAACTTAGCAAATCAATTCAATACACTAGATTTACCCAGTTCTGATAGAGTAGCTGAGGCACTGTGGTTGATTGCTAGGGGCGCAGTCAAAAAGGGAATTTTTGCAGACCACTTGGGAATTTTCGTCGATTTATGTTTTGGTAATCTGCAACGGGCGGGTAGTACCGATCTTTGGTTAGCTACATTCGCCTACGGCTTGCAATTATATCTAGATTTCAACGGTTACGTAGATATTGCCCGTGGGAGTGCTTTGCTTTTCGGCTTGGTTCTACCAGAAAATTTCGATTTTCCCTATTTCAGCACCAATATCTCAGAATTTTGGCGGCGCTGGCATATCACTTTAGGAGATTGGCTGCGTAACTATGTCTACTTTCCTTTAGGTGGTTCCCGTAAAGGTTTAGTCCGTACCTGCTGGAATTTATTTCTTGTAATGCTAATTGCTGGTATCTGGCACGGTGCTGCTTTGGGTTATGTCGTTTGGGGCATATTCCACGGATTAGCCTTGGTGGTTCATCGACTTACAGATTCTATAAGCGATCGCTTTGAAAATCTAGAACAATTCTGGCAAAATCCTCTGGGTATCTTTGTCGCTTGGTCATTAACCCAACTGATGGTTTTTACCTCTTGGATTTGGTTTCGTCTACCTAATCTCCAAGACTCTTCTTTGGTAATTCGGCATCTTTGGGGTTATCCGGCTGACGCGCAGTTTGCCCAAAAGGTCTATGTGGAAGCCTTAAATATGAGCCAATCCCAACTCACTTGGGTACTTCTAGCTTTAGCTGCCCTGATGGCTGTAGTCTATACCTTCAACCGAATGCTGAAGTTAGAGTTTAACTGGCCAATTAAGCTTTTATTCGTTCCCATCTGTTTCTACGCTGTTTGGTTATTAGCCCCTGAAGGCAGTTTGCCCTACATCTACTTTGATTTTTAAAGTCAACTTGAATTCGCACTTCCAAGTCGGATACTGGCTTTCAGAAGGCAGAAGTACGAAGGCAGGAGGCTCAGTTGGAACCCACGTTTAAAAACGTGGGATTGATCTTGGACGCTTTGTATCTCGTGGCACTTTCCGCGACGCTCGTAGACTCGCTAACGCTGCGCTATCGATACAATTCTTTTTTTTAACTGGGCAATAACCCAGAACTAAAGTTTTTATTAATACTTCTTTCCTTCTGCCTTCTGCCCTCTGCCTTTCTTGTAACCTTTGTGTAGGCTTAAGATTGCTCATTTCCTTTGATTTGTATCTGTCTGCTTAGAGATTGTAGTAGTAACCTCCAATTCATCGTACTTTTTAACTTTGTAGATGAAAGTCGAGAGTAACCAACTTAATACAAAGATGCCAATGATCAAGTAGCCAATTGTGCCAAAATTATCACTTAGTTCACTAATAAAATCCCAAAACGAACCTTTCAGTTCTAACTGCTCGCCAATGATGCTCAGAGCTTCAATCCCTCCGATGATTACAGCGACCAGTACAGAAACAAAGGTGATGGTCATATTGTAGTAAAGCTTGCGGATTGGTTTGACGTAAGCCCAGCCATAAGCACCAAGCATTAAAATACCGTCAGTAGTGTCAACTAGGGACATACCTGCTGTAAACAAAGCCGGAAACAATAAGATCGACCAAATCGGCAGACCTTTAGCCGCCTGACTTGCAGAGATCCCAAGCAGTCCTACCTCAGTCGCTGTGTCGAAGCCTAAACCGAAAAGAAACCCCAAAGGGTACATTTTCCAGCTACTATCTATCAGCCGAAACAAGGGACGGAAGAAGCGACCTAACAGCCCACGTTGGTTCAAAAATTCATCTAAGGACTGCTCATCGTAGGTTCCTCCCCGCTTTACGCTTTGGAAGGTTTTATAGACATCCCAGAGAACCACCATATTAATCGCTGCAATTACCAGTAGGAAAAGTGCAGAAACAGTAGTGCCAATTAACCCACCAACCTTTTGAAAACTAGGAAAATCCTTTTGGATGGTTGAGGCGGTCAATGCGATCGCAACAGAGGCTAAAACTACAATGGTGGAATGACCCAGTGAGAAAAAGAACCCAACAGCAACAGGTCGTTTGTTCTCCTGCATCAATTTACGGGTAACATTGTCAATTGCCGCAATATGATCGGCATCCACAGCATGACGCAGCCCAAAGCTATAAGCTAATACGGCAGTACCAAGCAGAAGGGGGTAACTGTGGAATGCAATGAGGGCAACTACCCAAACCAAAATATTCACGCTAATCAAGAATGCATAAATGTTGATAACTTTACGTCTAACGTTTCTGGAGCTATCGTTGAAAACACGCAAAAAACCTGATAACATGCATTTCCTCTTTAAAAGACAGATTTTTGTTTGGTGAAAATGAATCGCACTGTATTAGCCGAGAAAAACCGAGCCTAATTACTTCCTTTAGACTCGTAAAGATTATTTAAGAGATGTAACTTTTTACTAAAACCTATTGGGATAAAAACTGCAATCCTCTAAGGGGGGATTTCAAGATTTAATTAACACTTAAAATTTTTCCCACAGTCTGACTGTAAAGAAGTGTAAAGATAAATAACTAGTACAGCATGGTGGAAGTCTACTTGCCATCTCAATTAGCCAGACAATTGATTAATCCCCTTATTAAAGGCAGGCAAACTTCCGCCACAGAGTAGTAGGCGATCGCATCCTCGAAAGTAATAGCAAGTTAGGTGTTGAAATGCCTTACCAAGCGTCAATCCATGACTTATTTAATAGTAGAAAAACTTTACAGTTCGACTAGCTTATTAAAGAATTTTGTTAAAGAATATTAAGTTACAGATTGCCTCCAAGTAAATTCATGTAGACTATATTTCAACAGGCGAAATTTATTTCGTTTGTTCCATATTTAACAACCCATAGCACTTATAAAACAATGACCACAACCTTACAACGGCGCTCTGGCGCTAGTGTATGGGATCGCTTCTGCGAGTGGATCACCAGCACCGAAAACCGTATATACATCGGTTGGTTTGGCGTTTTGATGATTCCTACCCTGCTAGCTGCAACCACTTGCTTCGTAATTGCTTTCATCGCTGCTCCTCCTGTGGACATCGATGGCATCCGCGAACCAGTTGCAGGTTCTTTGATCTACGGAAACAACATCATCTCTGGTGCAGTTGTTCCTTCTTCAAACGCTATCGGCTTGCACTTCTACCCAATCTGGGAAGCAGCTTCTCTTGATGAGTGGTTGTACAACGGCGGCCCTTACCAGTTGGTAGTTTTCCACTTCTTGATCGGTTGCGCTGCCTACCTTGGTCGTCAGTGGGAACTTTCTTACCGCTTAGGTATGCGTCCTTGGATCTGCGTAGCTTACAGCGCACCTTTGGCTTCTGCTACCGCAGTATTCTTGATCTACCCAATCGGTCAAGGTTCTTTCTCTGATGGTATGCCTTTGGGTATCTCTGGAACCTTCAACTTCATGATTGTGTTCCAAGCAGAACATAACATCTTGATGCACCCCTTCCACATGTTAGGTGTGGCTGGTGTATTTGGCGGTTCATTGTTCTCTGCAATGCACGGTTCTCTAGTAACTTCTTCCTTGGTGCGTGAAACCACCGAAACTGAGTCCCTTAACTACGGTTACAAGTTCGGTCAAGAAGAAGAAACCTACAACATCGTTGCGGCACACGGCTACTTCGGTCGTTTGATCTTCCAATACGCTTCCTTCAACAACAGCCGTCAATTGCACTTCTTCCTTGCAGCTTGGCCTGTCGTCGGTATCTGGTTCACCGCTTTAGGTATCAGCACGATGGCATTCAACCTGAACGGTTTCAACTTCAACCAATCAATCATCGACTCCCAAGGTCGCGTCATCAGCACTTGGGCAGACGTAATCAACCGCGCTAACTTGGGTATGGAAGTAATGCACGAGCGTAACGCTCACAACTTCCCCCTAGACTTAGCTGCTGGTGAAGTTACTCCTGTAGCAATGACTGCTCCTGCTATCAACGGTTAATACTGAAGTTTAGCTAAATAAAAAGCGCCCTCCAGAAATGGGGGCGCTTTTTAATTGAAGAAGAATTCAGCGTCAACTTCAGATGAAACTCCTTTAAAGCCCAATACGGTTCAGTTAAGGATTTTTGGTATTGATTTTAGGTCTGTAGAGACCTTGCAATGCAACGTCTCTACAAAGGATTTCGGGCTTAACTGAACTATATTGCTTTAAAGCCTCGTTTCCAGTTGGAGACTGGAAATGCAACTCAAAAGCGGCTCTGCCGCCAGCAAGGGAGGCGGAGCCTCAACGACGAGCATTCCCAGTCGGAGACTGGGAACGAGATAATGTCTAACACCAATGGCGAGACGCCCACGCCACAATAAATAGTTGGATATTTTTTGATTTAGAAGTCCCTTACTTCCCGTGTATGTCGCTCTGCGTCAAAAAAATAACTTTTAAAATAAAATATTCAGACAATATCAAAACAAGTTATAACTATAAAAAACGAGATAATTGTATCACTCTTGCAAGAAGAACCAATAACGCCACCAAAAGAAATAATTTTTAATCCCTCTTATACCCAGCAGAACGGAGCCGCATATTTAGGTGATAGCCTTAAACTTATTAAATTCATTGACGATAATAGTATCAATTTAATTATTACATCACCTCCATTTGCTCTCACACGAAAAAAAGAATACGGTAACAAAAGTGCAGAAAAATATATTGAGTGGTTCCTACCTTTTGCATCCGAATTTAAAAGAGTGCTGGCAGATAATGGCTCATTCGTACTAGATTTAGGTGGCGCTTACTTACCTGGTAATCCCGTTCGGAGTATTTACCAATACGAACTTTTAGTTAGATTATGTAAGGAAGTAGGTTTCTTTCTTGCTCAAGAATTTTACCACTATAATCCGTCGCGACTGCCAACCCCTGCTGAGTGGGTGACAATCAGACGGATTCGTGTGAAAGATTCTGTAAATACAGTTTGGTGGTTATCTAAAACACCAAATCCTAAAGCAGATAATAGAAAAGTTTTAAAGCCTTATAGCCAAAGTATGAAACAGTTACTCAAAAATGGCTATAAAGCAAAAATACGTCCTAGTGGACATGATATTTCTGATAAATTTCAAAAGGATAACCAGGGTGCAATTCCACCAAATTTACTAGAAATTGCTAATACTGAATCTAATAGTGCCTATTTACGACGCTGCAAAACAGCAGAAATTAGACCCCATCCAGCACGTTTTCCTCAAGGGTTCGCCGAGTTTTTCATCAAATTCTTAACTGATGAAGGTGATATAGTATTAGATCCATTTGCAGGTTCTAATACAACTGGCTTTGTTTGTGAGAATCTACAACGCCGCTGGATATCTTTTGAAATTAATGAAAATTACGTAATGGGAAGTCGTTATAGATTTGGCCAATGACTAAATTAAGTGAAGAGTCAAGAGTCAGAAGTTAAAATTTATAATTTATAATTCATAACTCCTAACTCATAACTACTTGTATTACTTAAATTTCTCCATTTACCTGCATTTGATGAACTTGATCTGCTAACTCTTGACGACCTTGATCATCTAGTTTGTCAATAGCTAACATTCCCATGAGAATAACTTCTTTCAGGGTCAAACGTGTAGAATGTGCCTGTTTTTGCACAATCTCTTTAATAATGGGACTAACACCAATCGCTGTACTAGCTCTAGCCACGGAAAAAAAGGGAAACACTAATGATTCAGCCTAAATCTTAGCACTTCCAATGAGGTTATTCCCTAGAGTTAAAACTTAATTTAAATGTGTTTCAACTCATACTTCAATGAGTAAACATAAATTTCAAATGAAGTATATAGGAATCCGATTTGATTACGAAATTTATTTGTGTGGTGCGCGTTCGCGTTAGCGTCTCTGAAAGAGAAGCCTCTCGTAGAGAAGCGCAGCGCAAGCGCGATAGGGAGGGAATAGACGTGTACTGAGTTTTTTCAAAAATAAAATATGAATCTTATAGTAAGTTCTCAAATTCTCAGTATGGCAAACTTAATACTTGCTTATTGACGACACACCATCGTATGATATCAATATTATCGATGGTTACACTTACACCTATTACTCTTTAGATAACTGATGCATTTGCACTGCTAAATTTCACATAACAAAGTGAAAAGTATGGTAATTTAATCAAAAGCAAAAACCTCTCTCCTGAGATGCTCACAAATCACTCACTAATCGCCGAGTTTGCCAACACTTAATTTGTGACAACTGAGTGTAAAAAGTGTAGCAGAATAAATCAGTGCTTTCACTAGAGAAATCTCCAAAATAATACTTTTATACTACTGATAAAACCCTACTTTTAAAGAGATCGTAAATTGTCAAATATAATCTCGTGAACACGCTTTACAGAACTATACAGTGTAAATAAGAATAGTAGATTAACCGAAGTAAAATTTTCCTGAATACAGACAACGAATGCTGTGATATGGAAAAGCAGTGAGTAGAGGAGAGAGAAAGCGATGAGGGACCCTTATCTGTTGGCAGCAGGCTTGTTAACAGGATTAGCAATACCAGCATCGGCTCTTCCACATCTGTCCATTGTCCTGCCAGAAAATTCTAGATTCCTGTGGGATTTAAAACAGGGTTCGCAGGCAATAGTCAGTACAAAAATTATCAAGAATGTTGATCTCTCCTTACCAGAACTGAGCGGCCAAGCGTTCCAACCCTTAAAAAGTTCGCAGCTATCAGAAGGAGAGAAAAACATCCCTAGCGTACCAGAATTCGACAGTCCGGGATTACCAACCCCAACAGAGTCATCACTTAACCCCAGCACCCAAGCAACTACCCTCTTATTGACATCTGGCAATCAACTTTACTACCAAAGATTGGCGGCTCTGAAAACAGGTCAGATTTATACACGCGTAGATAGTGATAATTTGCAATCATTGTGGGAGTCGATCAAGAAACGTCAATTAACTTATGACGACTGGAAAAGTTTACTAGCTTTAGAAGCCAGAGCGATCGCTCAAGGTCAAGGTCCAAATCATCTAAGTATCTTAGTTGGTGATTCTTTGACTATGTGGTTTCCTAAACAAAAACTACCTGCTGGTAAATTGTGGCTAAATCAAGGCATATCTGGCGATACTTCTAGTGGCGTTTTAAAAAGATTGGGGGCATTTTCAGCAACGCGACCAGATGTGATTTACATCATGACTGGAATTAACGACTTACTAAAAGGCACTAGTGATGAAGCTATTTTGCGTAATTATCGCCGGATTCTCCACCGATTACGGCAGGAACACCCACATACTGAAATCATTGTCCAATCAATTTTGCCGACTCGCCGAGCAAAACTTTCTAATAACCGCATTCGTCACATCAACATCCAACTAACCGTGATTGCCAAACAAGAAGGTGCTAATTATCTAAATATTTATAGCTTGTTTACAGATATGGAAGGCAATTTGCGCCCAGAGTTGACCACAGATGGGTTGCACTTGTCTCAAGAGGGATATGACGTGTGGCGAACGGCACTACAGCAGATAGAATACAAACTCACTCAGCGTGAGAATTGAGCGATGTCTACGACAGGCTGCGCCTACGCAATTTTTAGTCTTCATACAACCAAAATTTTATACTTTAACGCCCAAGGCTTCCCGATTTAAAACCTGATTCAACTTACCGCTACGATAACCTTCTAAATCTAAGGTTACATAGATAAACCCAAAATCTTGAAATGCTGAAACTAATGTTTGTAAATCGTTAGTTAATACAAACTCTTTAATTTGTTCTGGTGGTAATTCAATACGTGCTGTATCTCCTTCCGATCGCACGCGCAAATTTTGCCAACCTAGTTTTCGGAGATAAATTTCTCCTCTACCAACTCGTTGCAACTTAGCCACAGTAATCTCTTCACCGTAAGGAAAGCGGGAACTGAGACAAGGTTGAGCAGGTTTATCCCACCAAGGTAAACCGAGTTGTTGCGAAAGTTGGCGAACTTCTACTTTCGTGACGCCCACTTCTGCTAAAGGCGATCGCGCCCCTCTTTCCTTAGCCGCCTGAATTCCTGGGCGGTAATCATGCAAATCATCGGCATTTACTCCATCCACGACATAAGGATAACCCAACTCTAAAGCTAAAGGTTTGAGAGTGTCGTGCAACTCACTTTTGCAAAAATAACAGCGATTAACAGGGTTAGAAGTGTAATTGGGATTTTCCATCTCGTGAGTCTGGACAATTTTGTGAGGAATCCCAATTGTTGCAGCTTGAATTTTCGCGTCTTCTAACTCTTCTGGTAATAGTGAAGGAGAAACAGCCGTGACAGCCAAAGCGCGATCGCCCAAGACATCATAGGCAATTTTGGCAACCAAAGTGCTATCAACGCCCCCAGAGTAGGCAATCAACGCCTGCTCCATTTCTGTAAATAAGGCTCTTAATTGCTCAAATTTTTCTGTCAGCATCATTTCCCAATCCTGCCAAAATCCTATAGCACCCAACAATTTCTATTGTAGTCATTAGTTATGGGGCATTGGGCATGGGGCATTGGGCAGAAGGTAGAAGTTCTTTAATTTTGAATTTTGTTAGCGCAGCGTTAGCGAGTCCGCGTTCGCGCAGCGTCTCGTAGAGAGCGTCATTTTGAATTTTGAATTCTTAATCCCTACTCCCCATCAACTGAGTTTGGTGCTTTACTGTACTTGGCTACCAGACTGGCTAAAAGTGGTAAATCAATCGGTTTAGAAATATAGTCATTTACTCCAGCAGCTAGACAGGTTTCGCGATCGCCTTTCATCGCCATTGCTGTTTGAACAATTACCGGAATCGTCCGATATTGCGGATGTTCTCGCAGTTGTTGTACCAAGTTAAGACCATTTCCATCTGCTAGATAAACATCCATTAAAATCACTGCTGGCTCTAACACAGTTAGAGTTTCCCACATCTCGCCAGCATTCTGAACCCAAGTCACCTGATATCCCAATTTACGTAGGTAAATTTGCATCAAATCAGCATTTGGTAAATCATTTTCTACCAACAAAATCTCTACAGAGGAACTAGGTGTGAAATGCAGAGGAAATGAAGAAAATTTTGCTTCCTCATCCGCCTCATCTCCCTCCACTCCTATTTCTTGCTTAAAGGGAAGTACCAGGGTAAAACGGGAGCCGCGATTTACTTCAGATTCCACTTTCACAGAACCACCGTGAATTTGAGCAAGTTTCTGAGTCACTGCTAAACCCAAACCAGTACCTTCAACACCACCTGCGACAGCCTTGGCAATTTGGAAATAGGGTTCAAACAGTTGAACTTGGTCTTCTTGGGAAATACCACTGCCAGTATCCCAAACTGTAAAATGCACAAATACACCTTTAGGAGCGACCCGTAAGCCAACACTTCCTTTACTGGTAAACTTTAGAGCGTTGAAGAGTAAATTCAACAGCATTTGCTTGAGTCGTAAGGGATCGGCTACTAAGGTTGTAATATCGGGTTCAAGTTCTAAGCACAGTTTCAAACCCTTATTAGCGGCTTTCTCTTTCACTAGTGCCAAAACATTGCTACACAGCAGTGGCACATCTATTATTTCCCACTGTACTTCTAGCTGATTTGCTTCAATTTTAGAGAGATCCAAAATATCATTAATCAGAGCTAGCAAGTGCTTGCCGCTAGACTGAATGATATTTAAATACTCTTGCTGGCGTTCTCTAGTTGGTTCGTACCCTGGTGCTAAAAGCAGGTGGGTAAACCCAATAATAGAACTAAGCGGTGTGCGAATTTCGTGGCTGGTATTTGCCAAAAACTGATTTTTGAGTTGATTAGTACGCTCCAACTCTTGATTAGAGTTACTTAACTGTTGATACCGTTGCGACCAAGACAGGATATGTCTAAGCTGTACTAATGCTGTAGTACAGTATTTGGCAGACCTTGCCATCAATTGCGATCTGAGTTGAGCTTGTGATTTTATCAGCGATTCGCGATCGCAGCTTAGGGATGCTGTGGCGATAATCAGCCAGCCCATGACGTTATCAGAGTCATCAGCTAACCGCCAAGCGCTCTGTGGTTGTTGATGCTCAAGCTGTTGCAAATCTTCAAGTTTTATGACTTCTTGCAATCTCAACAGCAGCTTTTTTTCTGCTGTCAGCACTTCTACAAATAAAGGTTGTGAGTTTGGGGATGGAGAATGAGAAGCATAGCAAACTGTGGCAACGGTTTCTTGTGGTTGAAACAACGCAATGCCTACGGCACAATCTGTAAGTGCCAAATTACTGCTGTGAATAGCACTGTTAATTTCGTTAACCACAGCTTGGAAAATTTCTGCTTGTGCGGCTCCTGCCTGTGGGACAGTGTTAGAAGCAGAAAGTAGGCAATCATTAAGGCGACTTTGCAACTGGTTTAAGCTGCTCTCCAACCACAACTGTGCACGAAGTTGCTCAATTGTTGTCAAAAGTTTTGGCGTTGCATCTATTAGTGAGTTCTGGTCTGGTAAGCTTGAGTACTGCTGCATGGTCAACTAGACCGCTGAACAAATTTAGCTTTGCATAAAAATCCAAATAGGATTTTATGCATATTAGCCGAGAATTCTTTTTTATTTATAAACCATAACTTATGTTGTTATAAACCATAGCTTATGATGCCAAGTTTAGCAGCTAGACAAAAAAATTATTTTATAAGAAGAATTCAGAACTCAGGAGTCAGAATTCAGTATGAATTCTGTACGAGTGGGTGATAGCGCCGACGGCAAGCGAGTCCGCAATAGCGGAGCGTTAACGAGTATTTTCGAGTCGCGTCTGAATATTGGTTAAAACCGTACAACTCTTAGAGACGCTACCGCGTAGCAAGATCCCCGTAGGGGTACGTCCCGCTACGCGCTTTCGCCCGAAGTTAAGCGAAAAAATTAAAATATTCTAGCCTTAAAACTCTATCCCTTTATGGGTAGAGTATTCTAAATTCTGAATTCTGTATTCTGACTCCTGTTTTATGAAGCATTAAACTAAAATTTTTTAAAAGCAACTTGAGACTTATGGATACACAATTCGCCCAACTAATGGTTAATGGGATTGCGGTGGGGAGCATTATTGCGCTAGCCGCAGTCGGACTGACTCTTACTTATGGAATTTTACGACTATCAAATTTTGCTCATGGTGACTTTCTCACTTTAGGAGCCTATCTCACCTGGCTGATAAACACAATTGGAGTTAATATTTGGCTGTCGATGATTTTGGCAGCAGCAGGAACAGTTGCAGTAATGCTGTTATCGGAAAAGTTACTGTGGTCAAGGATGCGCGCTATCCGTGCTACTTCCACGACGCTGATTATTATTTCTATCGGACTTGCCTTATTTCTTCGCAATGGGATTATTTTGATTTGGGGTGGCAAGAACCAAAATTATGATTTACCTGTGACACCAGCTTTAGATATTTTGGGTTTAAAGATACCGCAAAATCAATTATTGGTATTGGGGTTAGCGGTGCTAGCAATCTTGGCGCTACATTTCCTGCTGCAAAATACCAAAATTGGTAAGGCGATGCGAGCAGTTGCCGACGATCTGGACTTAGCCAGGGTTTCAGGTATTAATGTTGACCGAGTAATTTTCTGGACTTGGGTAATTGCTGGCACGCTTACGTCATTGGGTGGCAGTATGTATGGGTTAATTACAGCCGTCCGTCCAAATATGGGATGGTTCCTAATATTACCATTGTTTGCCTCAGTAATACTTGGTGGTATTGGCAACCCTTACGGTGCGATCGCAGCAGCTTTGATCATTGGCATCGTCCAAGAAATCAGCACTCCTTGGCTGGGTTCACAGTACAAACAGGGCGTAGCCCTGTTGATCATGATTTTGGTGCTGCTCATTCGTCCCAAAGGTTTATTCAAAGGAACGATCTGAGCAGCACCATTCCACTTCTAATTACTCAATAATGTGGAAATAGTAGGCTGCTACCAGGAAATTGATAGCTAATAAGAACAGCGCCCAGCCTGTGCGAAAGGCGTAGGGAGGTTTAGCTCCACTGTCGGCAACTGGGGAAATCTTAGTTTTAGCAGTCATAATTCAATTCTCCTAATGTCAGGACTTTTTAAGAAATACCAAACTGGCGTACCAAATACTCAAATTCTTTAAGAATATTTGTGTGAAGTTTGGAATTGGGCATTGGGGATTGGGGATTGGGGATTGGGGATTGGGGATTGGGTATTGAGCATTGGGTATGGGGCATTGGTTATTTCTTCCCCTGCTCCCCCTGCCTCCCCTGCCTCCCCTGCTCCCTCATCCCCCACTCCCTCCTCTCCAGCATGATAGGAACTGCGAACCAGAGGCCCAGAACGAACATGGTTGAATCCCATTTCCCATGCTAATCTGCCAAGCTGATCGAATTCCTCTGGAGTCCAATATTTTTGCACTGGCAGATGTTCTAGGGAAGGACGCATATACTGACCGATAGTCAAGCGATCGCACCCTACAGCCCTTAAATCAGCCATTGCTTCAACGACTTCATCAAGTGTTTCTCCGTGTCCCAACATCAAACCTGATTTGGTGGGAATGGTCGAATCGATTTCTTTGACCATAGCTAGTACTAACAGGGAGCGATCGTACTTGGCTCCCCGGCGCACTGGCCCAGTTAACCGCCGCACTGTCTCAATATTGTGATTGAAACAAGCTGGTTTGGCTTTCACAATCATCTCTATGCGCTGGCTTTGACCTGATTCCCCAACACCAGCACCACCCCAAAAATCGGGGGTCAGCACTTCAATTTGAGTCTCTGGGTTGAATTGGCGGATAGTCGCGATCGTCTTCACAAAATGCCCTGCACCCTGATCGGGCAAGTCATCGCGGGCTACAGAAGTCAGCACCACATAACGCAATCCCAAAAGCTGCACCGCCTGGGCTACCTTTTCGGGTTCCTCTAAATCAAGAGGCATTGGTGCATGACCTTTATCTACTTGACAGAAAGCACAAGAGCGTGTGCAAGTAGGCCCCATTAGCAAAAAAGTTGCAGTTTTTTGGGCGTAGCACTCTCCACGGTTAGGGCAGCGTCCTTCTTCACAAATCGTGTGAATTTGGCGCTGCTTAATAATACGTTGTACGGTAGAGATTTCACTGGCTTTGCCAATCGGACGACGTAACCAGCTAGGTATTGCCGTAATTTCAGACTTTAGTTCGGCTTGTTGTGACGAAATCATAGACATCCAAGCAAGATGCGGATATAGATGTAGTGGTCTATCGGTTAAATATCACCATGACACAAATTGAAAAGAGCGCGAGCAAAAGTTTTGCAAAACACCTCTCACAATGTCATTTATACCGAAATATACTATCCCCCAATTGCTAGAAATTTTGTATATAGTGGGAGGATTCTCAAGGGCAATCGGCAAAACCGCTATTTACACTTATAGTTTCTGTTAGAGCAAACAGTCGTGGCAAGCAACAAGATTTTAGTTATCGATGACACTACAGTTGTCAGGGTGAAAGTACGAGAAATGTTGCCTCCGGGCAATTTTGAGGTACTGGAAGCAAAAGACGGTGTGGAAGGACTAAATTTCATCCTTCAGGAAAAACTCAGCCTGATTATGCTGGATTTCCTGTTGCCTAAAATGAGTGGCTGGGAGGTTTTTCAGAAAGTTCAAGCCGATCCGGAGTTAAGGAAAATTCCTTTAGTGATCATGTCTGGTCGCAAGGAAGAGGTGACTGAAAAAATCACAGAACCCTTTGAATACTTTGAATTTCTGGGTAAGCCTTTTGATCAGAAGCAACTAATTAGCGCAATTAAGTTAGCTATGACCAAGGCGAAACAGCCGCGCCCAGAACTAGTCGCAGTGGGAGCAGTAGCGGCCGTTAAAAATAGCACAGTTGCAACCTCTAATGTTGCAACTGCTACAGTAGCAACCCCTAGCGTCGCCAATGTTGCAGTCGCAACTCCTAGCGTCGCCAATACTGCGATGCCTACGGCGACAAGCAACGCAACCCCTAGTACTGGAGGAGTCTCCGATGCAGAAATTAATGCGTTGAACGATAAAATTGCCAAAATGCAGGCAGAAATTGATGGTTTGAAAAAACAGCTAACTCAGGTTGTGACTTTTATTAAACAAAAAATCAAGTAGTATTTCTACTCGTTATTATTATCGCAGCCAAAAATACACCGTCTCTAATAACAGGTGTCCGATTCAAAGCGGGTAAAAATAGTTAGTTCAAAAATACTTATGTTGATGTTGATAAGTCATAATTATCTAGTGAGATACAGTTTAACCTCACCCTGATAAAGCATAGCTTTATCCCCCCTTTGCTCACAGAGAGGGATTGGGGTGAGATTTTTATATGTATTTAACTCAATACAGTTCAGATCAGCCCAAAACACTTCTAGAGACGGCGATTTATCGCGTCTCAAAAACCCAAGCGTATTGGTATTTAACTAGACAAGGAAACGCTTTTAAGATTCAGATATTTAGTAAAAAATTATATTTCCTAATACAAATTAAACAAAAAAACCTATTTCATGATGAGGATAGTCTTCACACGGGAATAATAAGCCATAGAAACAATAATTATGAGCATAGTCTGCAATGTTAGTACTATTAGATACATTATATTCCTTTCCTGGCTATCGAATTACCGAGCAAATCTACTCAGGCAGTAAAACCCTAGTTTATCGGGGTATCAGAGAAGAAGATAAAAAATCAGTCGTTCTCAAATTGATGCGGAATGAATATCCTACCTTTGCGGAAATCGCCCAATTCCGAAATCAATATATCATCACCAAAAATCTTGATATTCCTGGCATAGTCAAAACCTATAGCTTAGAAAACTACCGTAACAGCTACGTCTTAGTGATGGAAGATTTTGGCGGCATTCCCCTCCAAGACTGGCGACTAGAGGACAAGGGGAAGAAGGAAAACTGGCTTTCTCTCAACGAGTTTTTCCCCATTGCGATTAAAATTACTTCTACCCTTGAAAGACTACATCGCGATCGCATTATTCACAAAGACATCAAGCCTGCCAACATCCTCATCAACCCTACCACGGATGAAATAAAACTCATCGACTTCAGTATTGCCACCCTCCTACCAAGAGAAGTTCAATTTCTCACCAATACCAATATCTTAGAAGGCACTCTGGCTTACATTTCCCCAGAACAAACCGGCAGGATGAACAGAGGTATCGACTACCGTACTGATTTTTATTCTCTCGGTATCACCTTCTTTCAACTCCTCACCGGACAGTTACCCTTCACCAGCAAAGATCCGACGGAGTTAGTTTACTCTCACATTGCCAAACAACCCCTAAAAGTCAGCCGGATTAACTCTAATATTCCGTCAATTTTGTCTGACATCATCAGCAAGCTGATGGCAAAAAATGCCGAAGACCGCTATCAGAGTGCTTTGGGGTTAAAGCATGACTTAGAGGTGTGCCAAAGCCAGTGGCAAGAAACCGGAAATATTGTACCCTTTGAACTAGGTGTGAGAGACATTTCAGACTGTTTCGTAATCCCCGAAAAACTCTACGGTCGCCAAAGTGAAGTTGAAACCCTACTCGCGGCTTTTAAGCGCGTAACAGCTGGGGCCACAGAAATGATATTAGTCGCGGGTTTCTCTGGCATTGGCAAAACTGCTGTGGTCAATGAAGTCCATAAACCTATTGTGCGGCAGCGTAGTTACTTCATCAAAGGAAAATTTGACCAGTTTCAACGCGATATTCCCTTATCAGGATTGGTGCAAGCTTTTCGGGACTTAATCGGGCAACTGCTCTCAGAAAGTGATGCCCAAATTCAACAATGGAAAATCAAAATACTAGGGGAATTGGGTACACAAACTCAGGTGATTATTGATGTAATTCCTGAACTTGAACAGATCATTGGCAAGCAGCCTCCAGTTAGAGAACTCTCTGGCAGTGCTAACCAAAATCGGTTCAATTTATTGTTTCAAAAATTCATCCAAATCTTTACGATGAAAGAACGCCCTCTAGTTATCTTTCTTGATGACTTGCAATGGGCAGATACAGCTTCTCTAAAATTAATCCAGTTATTAATGTGTGAAAGTACGTTGTCTTCTCTATCAGAAGAGACAGAACAATTGGATGAAAATCAGGGTGGTTTACTTTTAATTGGTTCCTATCGAGATAACGAAGTTTCCAAGGCACATCCACTTTATTTAACACTACAGGAGATTGAAAAAGCAGCAGTAAATATTAATACGATCACCCTAGCACCTTTAAATCAGGGTGATTTAAATCATCTCATTGCTGATACCCTTCATTGTCCTGAAGTCGCTGCGGTTCCTCTCACCCAGATGGTGTTTGCCAAAACGAAAGGCAACCCCTTCTTTTCCGTTCAATTTCTCAAAGCTTTACAGGATGATGGGTTAATTTTCTTAAATCTTGATGTTAGTCATTGGCAGTATGATATTTTAAAAGTCAAAGAATTAGCTCTCACAGATGATGTCGTAGAATTTATCGCTCTGCAAATAGAAAAATTGCCAATACATACCCAAAAAGTTCTAAAACTGGCTGCCTGTATTGGGAATCAATTTGACTTAAAAACTTTAGCGATCGTCAATGAAAAATCTGTAGTAGATACAGCATCAGACTTGTGGCAAGCGTTACTTGATGGGCTAGTTTTACCGCAGACTGAAAATTACAACATATTTTCAAAAGATGATGCTAATGAATTTATTACTCATGGAATAGAATCTACGCAATTTTCAACTTCTAATTTACAGCTACCTAAATATAAATTCGTACATGACCGAGTGCAGCAAGCTGCTTATTCTTTAATTCCCGAAGAACAAAAAAAGCCAATTCACTTAAAAATTGGGCTACTGTTATTGAACAATATTCCAGTTGCCGAAAAGGAAGAAAAGATTTTTGAGCTTGTCAATCAGTTTAATATTGCAGTGGAATTCATCTCCCCTCAAGCTAAACGAGATGAACTAGCCCAGATGAATCTGATTGCTGGGCGTAAAGCGTTAGCATCAACAGCTTATCCTGCTGCTGTTAAGTATTTAACTATTGGTATTCAATTGCTAGCAGATAATAGTTGGGAGATGAAATATGAGCTAATTCTAGCTTTGTATGAGACAGCGGCAGAGGCAGCATACTTGGACGGCGACTTTGAAAAAACCGATCAATTAGCAGAGATAGTGTTGCTAAGAGGGAAAACTCTTATAAATAAAGTTAAAGTTTACGAAGTAAAAATTAAAGCCTATGGGGCACAGAACCAAGCACTCAAAGGAATTAATACTGCACTAGCCTTTTTGAAGCTTTTGGGAGTAGAGTTTCCTGAACATCCAAGCCAATCTGATGTTCAGCTAGTAATGGCAGAAATAGCATCAAATCTGGCTGATAGACAAATTGAAGATTTAATTGACCTACCAGAAATGACAGAAGCTAAAACACTAGCAGTTATGAATATTTTATCGAATATTCATGGTTTGACCTATCAAGCTATTCCTGAATTATTCCCACTGATTATTGTTAAACAAATCAATTTATCTCTACAATATGGCAACGCACCATTGTCTGCCTTTGCCTATGTTAATTATGGACTAATATTGTCTGCGCTAGTGGGAGATATTGAGTCCGGCTATAAATTTGGTAAACTAGCTGTAAATCTTTTATCTAGGTTACAAATTAAAGAAATTAGCGCGAAAGTTCTTGGAGCTTTTCTTTCACTTCTTAGACCTTGTAAGGAACACGCCAAGGAAATATTAAAACCTTTGTTGCAAGCTTATTCTATCGGTCTTGAAACAGGGGATTTAGAGTATGCAGCTTATTCTCTACACATTTATTCTTACTGCTCATATTTTATCGGTAGAGAACTTTTAGAGCTAGAACAAGAAATGGCAAATTATAATAATGCCATCAGACAACTCAAGCAAAAAACAGTATTCCAATGGAGTAATATTTATCGGCAGAGCGTATTGAATCTACTAGGGTGTGTAGAAAATTCCTGTTCTTTAATTGGTGAGGTTTATAACGAAGATAAAATGCTGCCGATCCATTTGGAAACTAAAGATGGACTGGGACTTCTATATCTCTATGTCAACAAACTACATCTCTGTTATCTATTTCAAGAATTTCATCAGGCAGTTGAAAATGCCACACTAGCAAAAAAGTATTTAGATACTGCAATAGGACATCTAGTTGTTCCGGTTTTCCATTTTTATGATTCTTTGGCAGGTCTAGCTGTGTATTTTGAGGTATCCGAATCTGAGCAAAAATGTATTCTCGATCGGGTTCGAGCCAATCAAGAAAAAATGGAGCATTGGGCACATCATGCCCCAATGAATTATTTACACAAATATTATCTTGTAGAGGCTGAACAGTATCGAGTTGGTGGTCAATATCTGGAAGCAATGGAATTCTACGATCGCGCCATCTTCCTTGCCAAAGAAAATGAGTATCTTAATGAAGAAGCCCTGGCTCAAGAACTTACCGCCAAGTTCTATTTAGAATGGGGTAAACATAAGATTGCCCAAACTTACTTAATAGATGCTTACTATAGCTATGTTCGCTGGGGAGCGTTAGCCAAAGTTGACGATTTGGCAAAACGCTATCCCCAATTACTGGCTTCTATATTTCAGCAAGAAAAACTGAGTATCCATTCCAGCGAGGAAAGCACTTCTTTACATAACACATCTATATCATCTTTATCTACCCTGAGTAATCAGCAAACTGTTATTGCCTCGAAGACAAGTATTTCTGATTCTTTGGATTTAGCCGCATTCATTAAAGCATCTCAAGCACTCTCTGGCGAAATCGAGCTTGAGCGATTACTTTCTACTTTGATGGAAGTTGTGATGGAGAATGCAGGAGCTTCTAAATGCGCTTTAATTTTGAGCGAAGGTGATAACTTAGCATTAACTGTTACAGCCGTTTGTTCAAGTTCAAATTTTGACCACACCTACACAGAGTTTCCATCAATTTCTTTAGAGTCCAGCTACGATGTTCCGATCAATTTGATTAACTATGTTAAGCGCTCCAGAGAAATTTTGGTTATTGATGATGCAATGACTGTTTCCTTTTTAGCAGGTGATAGCTATATTCTGAGTGAAGAACCTAAGAGTTTGTTGGCTATACCTCTTCTAAATCAAGGTAAATTGATTGGGATTATTTATCTAGAAAATCATTTGACGACAGGAGCATTTACACGCGATCGCGTAGAAATTCTCAAACTCCTCACCACTCAAGCAGCAATATCCCTAGAGAATGCTATTTTGTACAAAAATTTGGCACAAGCTAAAGAAAGTTTGGAAGAATACAACCATACTCTAGAAGAAAAAGTCCAGGAAAGAACGCAGGAACTCAACGACAAAAATTACTCTTTACAACAAACTCTACAAGAATTACAACGTACCCAAATCCAATTGATTCAAAGTGAAAAAATGTCTTCTTTGGGACAAATGGTAGCAGGAGTTGCCCATGAAATCAATAACCCTATTAACTTTATTCATGGCAATATTAATCATGCTAGTGACTATGTCAAAGACTTGCTGGATTTGGTAGTTCTTTATCAGCAAGAATATCCTCATCCTTCGCCTTTAGTTGAGGAAAAATCTGAGGAAATTGACATAGATTTCCTCACAGAAGACTTACCAAAGATTCTAGATTCAATGAAAATTGGGAGTTCGCGTATCCGCAATATTGTTTTGGGCTTACGCAACTTTTCTCGTCTAGATGAATCTGAGATGAAGCCTGTAGATATTCATGAGGGAATAGACAGTACCTTAATGATTTTACAACACCGAATTCAAGAAAAGAACAATTTTCCTGAAATTCAAGTCATCAAAGAATACGGCAAATTACCGGAGGTTATGTGTTTCCCTGGTCAATTAAATCAGGTGTTTATGAATATCCTAAGTAATGCGATTGATGCTTTAGAAGAGTCATTTGCCATTGGCGATCCATCATTGGTAAATAATAAAGAACAAATAACAAAGGACATAGAAGCATCAGCAGTTTTTGATATGGTAGGACAAATTCACATCTTTACTGAACTAACAGATTCTAATACAGCAATAATTCGGATTGCTGATAACGGTTCTGGTATGACCAAAGCAGTGCAGCAAAAAATCTTTGACCCATTTTTTACCACCAAATCGATAGGAAGTGGCACAGGTTTGGGGTTGTCGATTAGCTATCAGATTATTGTGGACAAACACAAGGGTATTTTAACCTGTAATTCCACATTAGGAAAAGGAACTGAGTTCGTGATTGAAATACCGATGCAACAACCAGATGTCTAGACTATGGTAGGGTAATCCTATTTAATTTGCTCTCCAGCGCGAGTCTAAGATCCCCGATTTCTTCAAGAAGTCGGGGATCTTTTTGTTCGTAATTCTACACTTCTGTTAAGATACAAAGCTCAGTTAAGTAAGGTGCGTTCTACCCAATTTACAATTGTAAAAACCCAGTTTGTGTAACAAACTGGGTGATGTTCCAAGATTCATCAAAACAACTCTGACAAGCTACTAGGATATAGATGTAATTGTCATAAGCTAAAATACATCTAATTTGCATATTAAATTCTCAATATCTTGTGGCGTGGACATCTTGTCCGCCCTGATTATGTAACTTAAATGCCGATGAGTTTATTCACTAAAGACTCTTGAGCCTCACGTCGTCGTCCTGTAATTACCATCTTGACTCCACTTGCAGATGCCAGGGTAAAACCTCGACGCTGAGGTCGCTCAGGTTGCTGATTAACTAGCGCTAACTGATAGCGTGATAGGATGGTTGCTAATACTAATTTCATTTGAAACAAACCCAAAGCCTCACCAATACAACGACGGACACCACCACCAAAAGGCAGAAATTCATAAGGAGAAAATTGGCGTTCTAGAAAACGTTCTGGTCGAAACTGCTTAGGTTGGGGATATAAATCTTCACGTTGATGAGTAAGATAAATACTAGGAAGCAATACTGTTCCAGGCTCTAAAGAATGTCCCAAGAGTTTAACCGGTTCTTGTACTACCCTTGGGAAACAGAACGGTAAAACAGGGCTAACTCGCAAGATTTCATTACAGACAGCCGTAAGATATGGCAGTCGATAAATGCTCATAGGGTCTGGGGAATCACCGAGAGTACCTACTTCTTGGAGCAGTTTTTCACGGACTAGAGGCTTTTGGTGAATCCAATACAATCCCGAAGCTATTACAGATGCCGTAGTTTCATAAGCGCCAATTATTAGAGTCATTAACTGATCGCGCAATTCATGATCTGTCATAAATTGACCAGTTTCATCTTGAGCTAAGATCAGCAAGGAAAGGATATCGACACATTCTGAATTAGGTTGTTGCCGGCGTTCAGCAATTTCGGCGTAGAACAATTGATCGGTTGTCTGCCGATCGCGCAGAAATTTTCCCCAAGGACTCCAAGCTCCTAAATCCTGTTGCAAGAATGGGAGCAAGAAAAAACTAGAAGTGATAGGTGAATGAGAGAGATTTAACAGCAATGGCAGTGAATGCTTAAGTTTTTGAAATCTTTCTCCCCCATGCAACCCTAAGACAATCTGTAACATAACTTGTAGAGATATTTCTTGTGTTATGTTACGAGCCAAAAAGGGCTGATTTAGTAGTAACTGACTAAAAGCATTTTCAGTAATATTACGGATTTGTTGGCCATAGCTTTGCATTCGCTCTCCATGAAAAGAAGGCATTATCAATTGTCGTTGTTGTTTATGACGACTGCCATCAAGTATGAGAACTGAATTTTTTCCTAGCCAGGGTTCAGTAATTTTATTGAGTTCACCGGCAGCGACAAATTTCTTTCTATCATTCGTTAAAATTTCTTGGATTGCCTGAGGATGATTCACAAATACTACAGTATCGCCAAAGGCAATTATCCTACCAGTAAAAATGTCGGGATATTGTTGAGCTGCGTTTTCCATGTAGCCCACAGGGTCAGTAATCCACTGAAGCTTTTGTAGCAAAGAAGGGGTTTTGAGAGGATTAGGTAGTTGCATATTAATTTTAAGTCCAAACCAAAATTGAAAAATTGTATTAGGGAGGATAAACCCTTAACAGAATAATATGGGTTCATCTATGATGAGCTTTCAGCAAAATAGGATACCTAACAGGCATCCTATTTTCTTATAAAGATAGAGTGAGAATTTATTGATTTAACTCCAAGCTGTCTATAGTTTGATAGCGACCAGAGTGAAAATACCAATTCAGATTGGCAGATATCCAGCTATGTAGTCCTGATATATATTTGGCAAGTTCTGCATCTAATTGCTCTCCAAAAGATGGAAGAGAGAATTCAAAATCTTTCAAGCGATGTACTTCTTGATCATGCATTTCTCTAACTGTGAGAATTGCTTGTTCTAAAGAAACGTTTTGTTGATAATAAATTAACAATGCCAAATTATGAACATCGCCACTTGACATTTCTCTTTGTACGGAGAAAATATCATTACACCAAGCAAGAATATTAATTGTCATCATTTTTAACTCTTTCATCACCTCATGATTTCGGAGAAAATCAGGAATTATTAAATAATTGCAAAATTCCATCAATGCAAGAAAAACATATCCACCTAAAGTTAACCTACGTATAAGCATATAACTGTCAATATCGGGTGTAATTTCCTGTGCGCGGTTAACTGCTTCTTTAACACAGCCATCGAAATAGCCTTCATAGCGATCAACAAAGTAATGAAACCATTCTTGACTACCTCTTTGAAGTATCCGTTGTCGTAAATCACTTAAGGCATAAGCAAGTGGTATATCCTTACTCGTGAGTTCTGCACCGTTCAATATTTCCAAAAATCTCTTATGAAAATCTTTGAGAACATCAGGTTGTTTTCCTAAATTTGATAAATCACACTGGTCATCCCAAATAAACGCCCAGCTCAACCAATCATTTGCAATTTTTAATTCTTCAAGCTGGCAGTTAGGATAGGCACTCGCTGCTAAAAAGAAAAATTTTGATTTGCAAAAACGCTCATAAGATGATTCATTAGCCAAGAGGTTAAAGCGAGTTACCCATTCAAGGGCGTGGTCTTCTAGAATATCAATGTGCTTATTGATGTGGGATGGGAATGGGCAGTATAAATCAGGGTAAGTTAATTGATTCATAAAACATGAATTAGTTTAAAGTAGCAAAAAAACCATCACAGTAGAACAAAGACAATACTGTTAGGAGTCTTTGAAAAAACTTTTGCAAAAATTCACACCGATCCCATATTTTTTCAAGTGCGTAAATCATGTTTACGCCACTATATTATGTAAATCTATATGAAGTTTTAAAAGTTATCTCAATATTATTATTCAATGTTTTTCATGAAAAAATAACCGTAATTATCTGGAATTATATTTTTTTACTAAAAATAGCTATCTCTGTGTATATTCGTTCATAAGAAATGCTGTTGACTAACTGAAAAAGTTAACTTATGACATCAAAAATATTGTTCCAGTTAGCGCTCCTTTTATAAAAAGACAAGGGTAATAATGACTAATTTCAGAGCGATCGCTTTCATGAAAGAGGATCTTAAACTCTGGCGAAAATGAAGATTAGCGGTCAATATCCATGCTGTAGCGATCGCCCCAGCTATAAGCTATGGGCAATTTAGTGTGAGAATGTTGCTGTTGTAATAATTTTTGGGAACTATAGGGTTGTCAGACTAGAAAATTGTTAGTCAGTCCGCCCATAAAATAGAGGTGACTTAGCTGCGATCGCCAGATGAATAGTGAATAACTAACAAGGAGTTAAATCAATTTAAATATATGAATGAAAAGCCAAATATGAAAATACTTGATGAACCAGAAGATAATCTAATTTTAGTAGTTGATGATACTACTACAAATTTAGAAATTGTCTTTGATATATTAGCTAATTTTGGCTTCAAAGTAATTACAGAAAATGATGGCAAGATGGTAAGTCAAATTGTTGAAGATACACTCCCCGATTTGATTCTATTAGATGTAATGATGCCAGGAATAGATGGATTTGAAACCTGTAAAATCCTGAAAGAAAATCCAGCTACTTGTGATATACCCGTAATTTTCATGACGGCTAATTCTGATACTGATAGTAAGGTAAGGGGTCTAAATATCGGAGCAGTTGACTACATTACTAAACCTTTTCATGAAGAAGAATTATTAGCTAGAATTAAAACCCATCTTCAATTACGAAATCTCACAAAAACTTTAGAAAAACGAGTTATAGAAAGAACAGCAGCCTTATCCAGAGCATTAAAAGACCTACAAGAGTCTCAACTCCAGCTTGTACAGACAGAAAAAATGTCTGCTCTTGGTCAATTAGTAGCAGGAGTTGCTCATGAAATTAATAATCCAGTTGGTTTCATTCATGGCAATCTCGGACATGCTTCAGTATATTTTCAAGACATGGTTAACCTGATTGATCTCTATCAAAAGCACTATCCTAATCCGGTTCTAGAAATTCAAGAGGAAATTACAGCAATAGATTTGAAGTATATGCTTTCCGATCTACCGAATTTAATTTCTTCAATGAAAGAGGGTGTTCAGCGCATTCGCAACATTAGTACTAGTCTGAGAACCTTTTCTCGAGCAGATAGCGATCGCAAAGTTTATTGCAACATTAATGATGGCATAGACAGCACTATCATGATTCTCAAACACCGGTTAAAAGCATCCGAGGATCGTCCTGATATTCAAGTAATTAAAGATTACGATAAATTGCCAGACTTAGAATGCTTTATCGGACAACTAAATCAGGTATTTATGAATTTGTTAGCTAATGCTATTGATGCTTTAGAGGAGTCTAATATAGGACGTACTTATCTTGAAATTGAAGCAGATCCCAATCAAGTTTTGATTCAGACTCTACTCACTGAAGATAAAAATCATATCTTGATTCGGATTAAAGATAATGGCGTGGGAATGTCGGCTGATATTCAGCAAAAAATCTTTGACCATTTATTTACCACCAAGCCTGTGGGTCAAGGTACAGGATTAGGATTGTCAATTGCCCGTCAAATTGTTGTCGAAAAACATGGCGGAACTCTAGAGGTAAATTCAGTACTAGGAAAAGGTTCAGAGTTTATCATCAGGCTTCCCATTTAAAAATCAGAGCAAATCGCGTTCATCCACATAATAAGTAAATTTATGTTCAAGGCAGTAGTAGGTCATAGTAACGATCCAGATTCTCTATCAGCAGTTGAAGAAGTTATTCTGCAATGTACTAGTTCTCTTGCAGGAGATATACCAAAAGCTGGAATTATTTTTGCTGCAATTGACTTTGAACATGCTCTCATTTTGCAGCAAATTCATCAGGCTTTTCCCGGTATTGAGTTGATTGGTGGAACAACAGATGGAGAAATTTCTTCAGTCTTAGAGTTTCAGCAAGACTCAATCACCTTGATGTTGTTTTGCTCAGACGAAGTTGAAATACATGCAGGAATTGGACGCAAAGTTTCAAGCGATCCAATTACTGCAACTAAACAAGCTGTGGAGCAAGCTAAGGCAAAAAGTACCGCACCCCCAAAGCTATGTTTAACTCATCCAGAGAGCCTCACAACTAGTGGTATCTCTATATTAAATGGCTTAAAACTAGCTCTTGGTCAATATGTGCCGATATTTGGTGGTTTGGCTGGCGATCAGTCAAGATACCAAAGTACATATCAATTTTTTCAAACAGAAGTATTAAGTGATTCTGTACCAATTCTACTTTTTTCCGGCACTATATTGTTTTCCCATGCTGTTGCAAGTGGTTGGCATCCTATTGGTCAAACAAGCAAAGTTACTAAGGTAGATAAGAACATAGTCTATGAAATAGATGGCAAGCCAGCTTTAGATTTTTATCATCATTATCTAGGTTCGCTTCCTCCTTCAATGGAATATCCACTAGCAGTGTTTGATCAGAATGGAGACAATTTTTATATAAGAGCGCCTATTGCTTATAATAAAGAATCTGGTAGCATCACTTTCTTTGGAGATATTCCCGATCAAGCAGTTATTCAAATTTCAGAAGCAGACCATGAGGATATTTTGGCAGCATCGAAGGCGTCATTCATGAATCCTTTAGATAATTATCCAGGTGCAAAACCAAGTGCTATTTTGTTTTTTTCATGTGTAGCTCGTCGGCAAATACTTGGTACGAGGGCACAAGAAGAGTATCAAAACACAAAACTTTGTCTGACTGACTATTTACCTGCCTGTGGATTTTATTCTTATGGAGAGATTGCTCCTATAGATCGAATTAGTCAAACGAAATTCCATAATGAAACTTTTGTAACTTTAATTTTGGGAACTAGGTAAAAACTTATGGAAATATTGGATTATCAACAAGAAATTAGGGAACTAAAAAAAGCGAATAGAATTATCCAAAAAAAATTGGAGCGTTCCGAATCAGACCGGATAAAACTCGAAGATACAAATAAAAAAAAAGAATTTCTACTCAAAAAAGTAATTGATGAGTTAAATGAATACCAATGCAAGCTAGAAGAGAGAGGAAATGAACTAGAAAGAATGCTTTTTAATCTTCAAATAATGCAAAATAAGATGTCTACTTTGGGAAGTCTTGTCGCAGATGTAGCTCATGAGATTAATAACCCAGTTGGGTTTATAGCAGGTAATCTGACTCCAGCTAAAGAGTATATTCAGAATTTGTTACATCTCATTAACCTATATCAACAAACCTATCCTAAAGCATCTCAGGAAATTGAAGAAACAATTCAATTAATTGATCTGGAGTATATACGCGACGATCTACCTAAACTCATTTCCTCAATGACAGAAGGCACGGATCGTATTTCCAACATTAGCAATAGTCTGCGAACTTTCTCTAGAGCAGATACAGAACAAAAAGTTCTGTTTAATATTCATGAAGGTATTAATAGCACTCTGATCATTCTCAAGCATCGTTTGAAAGCTAATAAAATTCGCCCTGCTATTGAATTAGTTCAAGATTATGAAGAATTACCCCTAGTTGAATGCTTTCCAGGACAACTAAATCAGGTATTTATGAATCTATTGGCAAATGCTATTGATGCTTTAGAAGAGTCTAACTACGGACTGAGTTTTGATGAGATTAAGCTAAATCCTAATCAAATTACTATTCATACTGCCCTAACTGAAGATAACAATCATGTCTCGATTCAGATTCAAGATAACGGGGTGGGAATATCGGCTGATGTTCAACAAAAAATGTTTGACTATTTATTCACAACTAAACCTGTGGGAAAAGGAACAGGATTAGGATTATCAATTGCTTATCAAATAATTGTCCAAAAACATAAAGGAACTCTAGAAGTAAATTCTGTGTTAGGAGCAGGTTCTGAATTTATAATCACTATTCCGATTTTTTAAAGTAGCAATTAATTATTGAAATTAATTTTAGAAAAAATATATTAAATCTGACAATAGATTATGAGCAACTGAATGATTTGTAATTAATTACAGATGGATATAGCGGTTCCCATTCAGACGATCTACAACATTAGATCGCAAGGTGTAGGGGCACAGCAGTGCCCATTGGTGTCAACTTAAGCTAAAACTCCTTTAAAACCTCGTTTTCAGCCTCCGGCTAGAAATGCAACTCAAAAGCGGCTCTGCCGCCAGCAATGGAGGCGGAGCCTCTAGGACTGCATTCCCAGTCGGAGACTGGGAACGAGGCAATTGTATTGTCTTATGAACAAAAGCAAGCATCAAATTCTCTGAAGAAAGAGATTAAGCAGTTACTTTAGATGTATTTTTGGGAACTCTATAACTGTAGTTCCAAGATTATTTCGTCAAAACTTATGAGTAATGCACTTGACCACTCGATAGCTACACTTAATCTTTCTTTAGAACGCGATATATTTTTACGTACATTAATTAGAGAATTATCTGGCACTTTACAGGATGTAGTTGGCTTAGAAGAAGCTTCTGGATTTATTAGCGTAGTTGGTGAAAGAATGGGTAGGCAGATTGACCAAGATTATAAATCTGCCCTGGAAGTTTCCAGCCTTTCTCGTAAGCAAGTGGCTGATGTCTTGATTGATTTAAAAAAACGCATCCAGGGCGATTTTTATGTCATTGAGCAGAATGATGAAAAAATTGTCTTTGGCAACCGCATCTGCCCATTTGCCGAAAAAGTACTTAATCGCCCTGCTATGTGTATGATGACTTCAAACGTCTTTGGAACGATCGCAGCTAATAACCTGGGATATGCGAAAGTAGAATTGCAAGACACCATAGCCCAGGGTGCTTCTGGATGTAGAGTTATTGTTTACTTAAAACCTACAGAAGAAGCAGAAGATGCAGAAGGTCGAGAATACTTTCGGGGAGCCGAATCTGTCTAAACCCTTAAATACTAAACCAACCCCAAGATATAAACTTGAGTGCAGATATCTAAAGTAGAGCTCAACCCTGAAATTGGAAGCCTCATGACTCCTGAACAATTTCTTGAACTTGCCAGAGTTTTACCAGAACCTTTACTTCTGGTGAGTGGAGAGGGTCAGTTGTTAGCTACCAATCAACCAGTCGCAGATATGTTGGGGTTACGTCGTCAACAACTGCGGGGAAGAATGCTCTTTGAACTTGTAACTGAATCTACCAACGATGTTGTAAAGTATCTACAAGCCTGTTCAAGTAGCAGGGCAATGGTGATTGGCTCCTTGACTTTACGAAAAAATGATGGACAAACCTTAATATGTCGTAGTCAAGGAGCAGTCATTCAACCTTGGTCTGCGGAATCTTCAGCTTTAATTCTCTTACGCTTGGAAAATAGAGTTGTAGCTAGCAGTAATTTTATTCTTTTGAACGAAAAAATTGATGAGTTAGCAAAGGAAGTGCAAAGACGTAAACAAGCGGAAGAAGCACTTAAGAAAGCTAATCAAGAGCTAGAAGTTCGGGTTCAGGAACGTACAACTGATTTACAAGAAACACTAAATGAACTACAAATTACCCAAATTCAGCTTATCCAAGCTGAGAAAATGTCTAGTTTAGGTCAAATGGTTGCTGGTATTGCCCATGAAATTAATAACCCCGTGAGTTTTATTTATGGGAATCTTCACCACGCCCATAAATACACTCAGGATTTACTAATATTGGTGCAAATTTATCAACAACTTTGTCCAAATATTCCTCCAGAACTTCTAAAAAAAATAGAAGAAATAGATTTAGATTTTCTGATCCAAGATATAACTAAACTCTTCCAATCAATGCAAGTAGGAACAGAACGCATTCAAGAAATTGTTAAATCACTACGTAACTTTTCCAGACTTGATGAAGCAGAACTTAAGCGAGTTGATATCCATGAAGGAATTGATAGTACTTTAATGATTTTAGAGCATCGCCTGCAAGCTAGGCATGAGTACCCAGAAATAGAAGTTATTAAAAAATACAGTCAATTGCCCAATGTAACTTGCTACCCTGGTCAACTCAATCAAGTCTTTATAAATATTCTTGCTAATGCAATCGATGCACTGGAGGTGTCGGCTAAGAAAGGTCATTGGTCAGCCGTAAATACACAAACTACTGACAATCAACAACTCGCAGATAATAATCCTAAAATTCAAATAAAAACTGAGTTAATCGATCAAAAGTGGATAGAAGTTACTATTGCTGATAATGGTTTAGGGATAAACGAACAAGTTCGTTCAAAGCTATTTGATCCTTTTTTCACCACTAAATCTGTGGGTAAAGGTACTGGACTAGGGCTATATATAAGCTATCAGATTATAGTTGAAAAACATAACGGACAACTTAACTGTTTTTCTGTTCCAGGAAAAGGTGCAGAATTTGTAATTAAGATACCTGTTAGTTCTGTCTCATAAAAATATAAGAATTCAGCACCCAGAAGTCAGAAATTATCAGTAATTTAGAATGATTTGTATATTTATTCATCAATTCTGAATTCTAACTATTTTAACGTAAGTTCGATGAACCTCTCCCTCCCAGCCTCCCTCTCCGAAACGGAAAGGGAGGAGCAACGAAAAATTAAGCTTTTTGCTCCCCTCTCCGCGTCGGAGAGGCGTTGGGGGAGAGGTCAAATAAGACTTTGTCGAACTCACGTTATTTTAAGTGATATGAAAAACGCCTGTCTGCTAATTAGCAAACAGGCGTGTCTTTGAGTACGAAGTTTCGTTGAGACTCGGTTAAATCTTAGCAGTAGAATCAACTGAGGGTTGAGACTGACTAACCGAATCTAACTTTGGCAAAAGCACTAGATTTTGTGCTTTTACATTACTGTTGATTGTTGCTTGCAAAAATGGGGTATGGGAGATGGAATTGTTAGCCAATGTAAACAGTGGATTTGACAAAATTCCTGCGACAGTAGTGGCAATTAATGTTACCACCAAACCGACCTGCAAAGGTCTTAGCCCAGGTAAATCCCAACGCACTTGTGGATAATTCTTCACTGCCTCGGACATTTCATGGGGTTCTTTGACTACCATCATTTTAACTACGCGAATGTAGTAGTAGATGGAGACGACGCTGGTAACTAAGCCCAACAAGACTAACCAATAAAGTCCGGCTTGCCAACCTGCCCAGAATAAGTAAATCTTGCCGAAAAACCCAGCTAATGGCGGGATACCACCCAAGGAAAGCAGGGAGATACTCAAGGCGAGTGTTAGGAGTGGGTCTTTTTGATATAAGCCAGAGTATTCGGCAATCTGGTCGGTTCCCGTGCGTAGTGAGAACAGAATGATGCAGGTAAAGCCGCACAGGTTCATGAATAAGTAAACCAGTAGGTAAAATACCATACTGGCATAACCCGCCTGTGTACCAGCAATCAAGCCAATCATCACAAACCCAGCTTGGGCAATGGATGAATAAGCTAGCATCCGTTTCATGCTGGTTTGGGCTAAGGCGACTACGTTACCCAAAATCATGCTGAGAACGGCTAGAGCAGTGAAGACAAACCTCCACTCGTCAGCAACGAGAGGGAAGGCTGTTGTTAGCAAGCGGATGGCTAGGGCAAACCCAGCTGCTTTGGAACCGACAGATAAAAAGGCGATGACTGGGGTGGGTGCGCCTTCGTAAACGTCTGGTGTCCACTGGTGGAAGGGTGCAGCGGAGATTTTGAAGCCAATACCTGCGATCGCAAAAACTAAGGCAATCACTAAACCTAAAGATTGTCCCACTTTTGCTGTGGCAATGCCATTAGCGATCGCACTTAGTTCAGTTTGTCCTCCAGATAGTCCATACAGCAGGGATACACCGTACAAAAATATTGCTGTACTGGAAGCTCCAATTAACAAGTATTTCAGCGCCGCTTCATTGGAGCGGGGGTCACGCTTGGTATAACCTGTCAACAAGTAAGAGGAAATACTCAGGGTTTCTAGCGAGATGAAAATCATCACCAACTCACTAGCCCCAGATAAAAACATACCTCCCAAAGTAGCACTGAGCAAAATAGCGATGAATTCGGCTAAAGCAGTGCCACTCTGCTCAACGTAGCGAATTGACATCAGTATAGTGGCGATCGCAGACAAGGCAATAATACCGCGAAAGACGATACTCAGGTCATCACCATTAAAGCCACCGGTGAAAGAGATGGGATTAGGAGAGTCCCATTGAAAGTATAGGGCGATAATCGAAGCAAATAAACCTGCGATCGCTAGATATCCAATCCAGCGCGCGGATGTACGCCCCAAAATCAAATCAACTATCAAAACCCCCAAGAGGGTGAGAATAACAATCCCCTCTGGCAAAATCGTTCCAGCGTTTAGCTGGGATGCAATATTAGCAAAATCCATGAGATGTATAGGTTTTGGCGATTAGACATTAAGGCTAACTCTGTTCACTCTAGCAAGTTTTCTAATCCCCGGACTAGCTCTTTTAACAAGAGCTTAACAGCTTGGGTGCAGATGGCGATTGCACTAACTTCACTGGCTTACCAGCAGGTTTCTCAGTATTTAGGGATTCACCTAAAAACTTTCATCTTGCTTTTTACAGCTATTTTTAGGTAATTAGACCATGCGGTAGGGGCAATTTATGTAGACGCAAAGCGGCTTCCCGCAGGGTATTGCCCCTACTTAATCTTGATTACATAAATCATACGCAGGTGCGATCGCTATGTACAAAAAGCTCATTAAAACAAGTCGCAAGTCGCAAGTCGCAAGTCGCAAGTAAGTTTTGTGAAAGCGACGCGCAAAGCGAGTCTGCGATAGCGCCGGCGGCAAGCGAGTACTCGAGCGTCGCGTCCGGGGATTTATTTAGACCCCGACCCAAAACTTGCCGGTTATTGAACCGGGGGACTTAAACCCACGGAGTTTGTTAATAATTAGTAAGGGCATAGCAATGCTCATAGGTGTCAACTTAACGTGAAACCAAGTCTAGAACTAGCTTTTAGATTGCCTCGTTCCCAGTCTCCGACTGGGAATGCTTGTCTTTGAGGCTCCGCCTCTCTTTACTGGCGGCAGAGCCGCCAAGAGCAGCATTTCCAGCCGGAGGCTGGAAACGAGATTTTAAAAGGGTTTCAGCTTAAGTTGACACCAATAATCAATGCTGTGCCCCTACAATATTCATAACTCCTAACTTTATCAAAAACCGACTGATGGCAGCTTGCCTTGTAGCGACTGAAATTTAGACTGAACACAGTTGGCACAATTGCAACCAAGTTGATCAATAATCGGATGAGATGTTTGAATCAAGTTTGGTATTGCCAGATCGGGAATTTGTTGTGTAGATACTACCGTCATAATTTGGGTAGCGTATAAAGATTTCAGGCTGGATGCGTTTGCTGGATTGACTATCAGCAGCATGGATACCAGAAATGCGGGACAGGCAAGTAAAATCAGTTTGACTATGTTCATAATTTACACAAAGATAGCTTGGCTGATACAGCATAGCTAATAAATTGCCCAGCTTCAATTTTAATTACTAAGTATTGCTTAACTACGCCCGAATCCTTGACCCCGCAAAATCTTTGACCAAATAACTAATTCGCCCTGTTCACCGCCTGCGGCCAATAACTTACCTTGGGGATGCCAAGCGAGGCTAGAAAATCCTGCTGAGACACCTGTGATAATTTGGGATACTTCCTTGGCTTTGTTCCACAAACATAACCAGCCGTCAGCCGCCGCAGAAGCGAGAAGGAAGCTTTTCGGTGCAAAGGCGATCGCATTAATCACACCTACATGATTTGTTAATACTCGTGCTTCCCAACCTAAAGTATCATCCTCTAGCTTTTCCCACACTATAATACCTTCAACGCTAGAAGATGCCAGTATTGGCGCACCCACTTTCGTAATAGCTTCTGACCATGCCAATTGACGAATTTTACCAGGGAAACCACGCATTACCCAAGGGTCGGGGTTGTTCCATTCTAAAACGGTAACACTGCGATCCATGTTCCCAGAAGCGAGAAATTTGCCATCGGGCGACCAAGCCATTGCTAAACTGACGGTAGTCATATCTAGGTTGTATGGTTCTTCATCCCAGTTTTGACTATGCCAAATCTTGACTCCCTTATAACCACTAATGGCTAAGTATTGTCCGTCAATGCGCCAATCTATACCCAATACTGAAGAGTTATCGAAATTCAGCGTCACGACAATTTCACGAGTATCTGCATCCCAAACTTGGACGTAACGCCCCAAACTAAAAGCTAGTTGGTTACTGGTGTAATTCCAAGCTAGTTTGTCAACCCATGCAGGGGCATTTTCCAGCGTGGCGATTAATTCAGTGTCGCGCCAAATTTTCACCTGTCCATCTTGTCCGCCAACGGCTAAAAATTTGCCATCGGTCGAAAAAGCCAGACAGTCTACCGATTTACCATTACCAGTTTGTAAGGTTGTGAGTTCGCCATCATTCCACAAAACGACTTCCCCGGCGGCAGAAGTTGCTGCTAAAGTTTGACCTTGTGGCGACCAAGCGATCGCAGTTACATAATCTGAAAGTGTCCCCGAATAGTGTTGTTCAAATTCCTTAGATTTGCTGGTTGTGGTGTTCATAGTTATTGGGTACTGGGTACTGGGGACTGGGGACTAGGGATTAGGGACTGGGGACTAAGGACTAAATTCTTCCCAATACCCAATCCCCAGTCCCCAATCCCTTTTTAAGCAAGACAGGCGAGAAAATCTTGCTTGAGTTGGGCTGCATCAAGGTTGCGACCAATGAAGACTAGTTCGTTTTTGGGAGTTTCGCTGGGTTTCCAGGGGCGATCGGGTTTGCCATCAAATATCATGTGTACTCCTTGGAATACAAATCGATTGTCTTCTCCAGCAATATTTAAAATGCCTTTCATCCGAAAAATATCTGGCCCTTGGGTACGCAGTAACTCCGAAAGCCAAGTGTTTAACTTTTCTCCATCGACTGCACCCGCTTCTACTAAAGCCACTGAAAAGACAGTTTCATCGTGTACGTGGGCATCTTCACCTAAGAAATCTGGATCAATTTCTAATGCGCGATCTAAATCAAAGGCTTTGACACCTAATAAAGCATCCATTCCTAGTTCAGAATTTTGGGTGCGGTAGATTTTTGCGATCGCATTCATCGCCCGAATCCGTTTTTCTAATTCATCCAACTCTTCTGGCGCTACCAAATCTGTTTTATTAAGTAAAATTACATCGGCAAAGGCAATCTGTTCCTGTGCTTCATCGGCATCCCAGTGCTGCCAAATATGCTTGGCATCTACGACTGTCACCACCGCATCTAAAGACAGTTGGCTTTGTAAATCTTCATCTACAAAAAATGTCTGAATCACTGGTGCTGGATCGGCTAATCCAGTTGTTTCAATTACTAAATGGTCAAATTTATCGCGCCGCTTCATCAAATTGCCAATGATGCGAATTAAATCGCCGCGCACTGTACAACAGATACAGCCATTATTCATTTCAAAAATTTCTTCATCTGCATCGATAATCAATTGATTATCAATACCCACTTCCCCAAATTCATTAACAATCACAGCAACTTTTTTGCCGTGTTCGTAGGTGAGGATGTGATTGAGTAAAGTCGTTTTACCTGCTCCCAAATATCCTGTAAGAACAGTAACGGGAACTGAATTGTTGATTACGTCAGCCACCATACTCTAAATTCCCCTTATCTCACCTTATGGATAATCATTATCGCCTATGATAATTGTTTTTATTTTTTTGTGCGAACTTGCTGTTATTTTGGGTTTCAGTAAAATAATCACATAATTTAATCAGGAAACATTTTATTTTTAGGCATCTGTAATAAGTAATAAATATTCATAAGTTGGGGTAGCTGGTAGGAATATGGCATACAAGCCGACCCACACTGCGGGCAATACGGTTGGGTTAAAGTTAGCACTCTTTGTCAAAGTGATTTTTTTTACGAACCGCAGAGAGCGCAGAGAGAAAAAGTGCGAGAACTGCATTTGCTTCTCTCTGTGTCCTCTGCGCCTCTGCGGTTTAAAAGAATTTATTGACCAATATTTTTACCCATCTTGAAAGGGCTAGTTCTATAATCTTAGTCTCGCACCAAGGTGCAATGTGAAAATTTAATTTTCTGGGAAGAACAAAAAATCTTGAATTGCTTCTAAAACAACTGCTGGATATTCTTCATGTAGTCCCAGAGAACCAGGGATAACAACACTTCTCACTCCTGGTAAGGCTACCAAAGCGTTCATTTCTTCTCGTGATTTGGGGGGGCTAGATTCCCCAATTACTACCATGAGTGGTACGGTTAAAGACTGTACAAGTTCTAAAAAATCAGATTGTGCGTGTACAGCATCAAGATTACCAGTTACAAAGGCAGCAGATGCAAATCGCGCTCCTGGTTGTTGAGTTGTTTGCCACTTCTTCTCAATGAAACTGGGTGTAATTTTAGCTGCGTCAGTAAAGACATGACGACGGTACATAAAACTTAATAAAGATGGGGCAGTATTGAGTTTGTAGAGAGCTTGACCAAGTATAGGCGATCGCACCAATTCTCTCACAATTCCAGCTATTTGCTGACTTGCCCCCATTGTCGGCAAAGGCCCACGCCAAGTAGGAGCTAACAATACAATCTTTGAGAAAACAGCCGATTTCACAGCTAATTGTAAAACGTAACTAGCAGCATGGCCAGCCGCCACCACGGTAATGGGAGTATTAAAAACAGCTTTGACAAAATCTTCCAGAAAGTGCTGATATATTTCCGGTCGATAATTCAAACTAGGGCGAGAAGATTCACCAAATCCAGGCCAATCTATGGCTATAACTTGAAAATGGGGAGCTAGTAACTTGGCAAGTTCGCCCATTTCCAAGCGCGTCGAAACACTGCTGAAAGATGGTAGTAGCAATAGCGGTGAACCTTTACCAAGGGTTTCATACACAACGCGTAATTGCTGATTTTCCCAGTTCCAGAGATATTCTTGAACTACTCCACCAAAGGCAGTAGCAGCAAAGGTAGATAATACATTGGTTGACATAAGACTAAATTTTGGTAGTTGTACGTTATTTGTCAGTTGTCCTTTATCCTTTGCAAATGACCAATGACCAATGACTAATAACCAAGTTTAGTTAGGCAAATCTAACTTACATTCCAATGCTTTTTTTTGCATGGTTTTAAAAATGTTGTAAAATCCATTAGCACGGGAAGGTGTCAGACTAACGTTTAAACCTGTTTCTTGAATAAAATCTGGGGTAAGTTGGACAATCTCAGTTGGCGTTAGTCCCTGCAATCCTTCAACCAGAAGCCCTACTAATCCTTTAGTTAACTGGGAATCGGAATCGCCCTGAAATATAACCTTACCGTCATCCAAGGCTGCGGTGATATAAACTTGAGACACGCAACCAGGAACTTTATTTTCGGGTAATTTATCGGCTTCTGGGAACTCATTGAGCTTCTGAGCATACCAGATTAGCTGTTCGTAGCGCCGCTTCGGTTCAGAAGCGCGTTGAAAGCGCTGGACAATTTTAGCTAGCGCAGGTGGCAAAGAATCTAGAGTTGAGGACATAACAGAAGCAGCAAACGATCGGTACCACTTTGAGTTTAAATTATCTTTAGAGCGATGCCTACGGCGGGCTGCGCTTACGCGCTCCGGTTCACGTCGCCATATCAGCTAGCTATAACAAATATTATTGATTATAACTTGTCAAATTCAGACAATTACTGCGATCCGCATTCACATCGTTCAAATTTTTTAATGCTTCTAATGACAAAAACTTAATTTTTTTATAAGCAAGCTTACAAAAACTATAGTTGCATCAATATATACTTTTTCTATTACGTAAGTATGATAATTGAGTGAAATTTATATATCGTTTGATTTGATTGAGATTTTTAACGCTATTAACTCCTAACGGTACGCATCAGGTGACTAGCGTCAAGGCGATGTCTAGGTTGGGCTGCATCTACGCGATTATAAACCAGGAGTCAGAATACAGAATTCAGAATACTCTACCCATAAAGGAATAGAGTTTTAAGACCAAAGTATTTAATCCTAAGTTTCGCCCACTATTCAACTCGCTTTTAGCCAGTATTCAGACGCGACTCAAAAATAGTTGCTACCGCTTCGCTATTACCCACTCGTACAGAATTCATACTGAATTCTGACTCCTGAGTTCTGAATTCTTCTTACAAAATTAGCTGCAAGTAGATTTCACTAAGCAGCTAGATAACAATCGACAATTAAAAATTAAAAATCAAAAAAAATTCTGATTTTTAATTTTTAACTTCTCTCCCTGACAGATTAATTCGTAGTTTGTGCAGCTAGCATCTGCTTCAGCTTTTCTAATTCCGAAGCCCAACGAGGATCTGGACGAATAGCGTCTGAATCGGTAGTTGTGGTACTGCTTTCGCGAGAACCGCCGCCACCGCCGCCACGACGAGGCTTCTTAGAACTTTTCTCACGGCGGCTACCTTCTCTGCTGGGGCTAGGAGTCGGGGTACTACTACTAGCAAGAGTAACTGGTTTAGGAGCTTGCTCCTCGCCCTCTTCACCCTTTGTCCGAGGTAATGCCTTCTCTAGCTTAATGGGAGTGTCTTTGAACAGCTGACCATTATATTTTTCAATGATTTCGTCAGCTTGTTCGTCGTTGTTGACTGTCAGAAAACCGAAACCACGGCATTTGCCAGTTTTACGGTCTTTAATTAATTTAGTAGTTACAGCATCACCTTCTGCTGCAAAAACTGCTTGCAGATCTTGACGATCTATTTCATCTTTAGGCAGATTACCTATATATAGGCGAACGGACATGAACTATACCTCCAGAGTTAAATGAACATGGCAAGGCGAGAAAACAATCACTTGGCTTAGGCTTTTAACTTTTAAATAGATGCTATTGACCAAGGCTGCCATCAACCAATTTTTTTGCTCGAAACTGTCAACCTATACAACAATACAGTTTTTCGTCGGGATCAAGCTTGTTTAATCAAAAGGCTCACACTATGGTGAGCTAATAACACCTTAATTCTAAGAATTGTAAATTTAATAGCCTAGTGCCTGCTAAAGTACACGCTTTCTTCCATGCTCTTTTTCGCAGAATCAAATACCATTCCCTACATTACCACGGTATTTTCTACGTAGCTAGTTTAGCGCATATATTTCCGGCCTTAGTATTACTGCATCGTAACATGAAACACATTTTTTTATTCAAGAGAGCATATTTTGAGACAAAAACCAGCCAATGGCTGGTTAATTTTCTGCTGTGTTGGGAGGATAAAAGGTATGAAGCAGGGGAAAAAGCATCCGAATTAACAACTAAGCAGTAGTGCTGAGTTATATCGGCTGCTATTGTTTGTGTGAATAAATGTAACACTTGTAAAGAAAACCTGCAACTTTTGTTTACATTCCGATTTGTCATTTGTCATTCATTTGGAGTTAAATAACTCTTAACTCCTCACTCCTCACTCAGCACTCAGCACTCAGCACTATCTTTAACCAGTAAGAAAAACGTATGCGCCCCAAGCCTGTGCTGCAACTGCTAAAAAAGTAGACCAAATGGGATGAGGGCTATGAATGGTTTTGCCACTTTGAGTTTGTAGGGTTTGGATATCAATCCAAGGTGTTGCTCCTCGCCGGAACCAACCTGTGACGATAATTTGCCTACCAATTAGATCCTGGTGATTGATTGACTGTCCTAGCCAAGAAATGTGGTGTAATTTCACCAAACCCGCGCTGGATTGGAAAATTAAATCTTGCGCTAGGGAGTTGCTAGTGCCTTGACGACCTAATAATTTGCCCACCAGACGCACGCTGATGCTGTCAATGGGTAAGGCAGAAGGGTCAGATAACAGGTTGGGTAAGCTGTCATCAGTTTGGACAGTGGCAGGTTTAATATCCGGGAAGAAAGAATTAATCCGCACTAATGTACCGATGCTAAAGCCAATCAAAAGGCAGCCTGTAATGAAAGACCAATCTTCATAAATCCACTTTAGATTTAAAAACTTAAGTGCGAATGCTAATTGCCAAGTTAGCCAGACTAAAGCTGCAAACAAAACCCCTAGAGGAATTCCCAACCAAGGAGCGATTTGTAATAAGAAAGACTGACGCTTCACCTTTGATGGCTCGCTTGCAAAATGTAGTTCGGTGTCTAGATGCCAGTGACGGGCTATTTGGCAGAGGCGTTCGATGCGATCGCCCATTAAAGGGTGGCTATTATTAATCGTAAACCATCGGCGATAGGGATTGGCAGTATCCCACTTCAAAAATGATTCAAAAGATAAATTGCTGGCAATAGTGCCCAAAGATAAACTCTGCTGGTGGCTAACTGGTGTCAGGAGATTTAAGCTTTCTAGTTGCCAACTTGTCTCTTCTTCTTTTTGGATGTCAGCGGCAACGCCAATGGCAATTTTAAGTAAAGCGCGAATTAGGGCATTGGGATTACCAGTAATTTCAGCAGCAACGCGATCGCTATAATAAAGCCGCAACTGCGACAACCACAATGCAGTTCCAGTCAGCAAACACCAAACTCCATAAATTAAAGTTGCCAGAATTGTCACCGGCCAGCGCCAAATTTTTGCTGATATTCTGTCGCCCAACTCCGACACTTGCTGATATAGCTTATGAATTGGTAGTGTCACCAGCAGCAACAAAGACATTACAGCAAAATCCCAGTGAGCAATATGCCCTAGCTGCGTGGCGTAAATAATGGCGATTTCATCATCTGCTAGTTGTTCTAATAGCCCTTGACTCACAACAATCCTGGCATTACGTGGTAAACTACCATAAGTCAGAATAATTGGTGCAGCCGTTGGTAAAATCCGCAGTTTGGGTAACGGCCAGTGGCGATGTTGGCAACAGCGTTGTAGCACCCGAACGGCTTCACGGCTATGAGCATTCAATACATCTTTAGAGAATTCTCGCTGACCATACAAGTTCGCCAATAGCAGATCCAGTAACCAAGGTGATACTGCAAGTAAAATCACCAATACTATTAGCAACAACTTAGTAGGATCGCGATATAAAAGCTGCAACGGCTCCAGATAAGGAAGTTTGACTAAAGTCTGGTTGATGCATCCCATTGCTAACTTGAGCATTTCCCGCATCACCCAAAATAGGGCAATGAATGTTCCTGCTGAAAGTAACCGCAAGGGAATTAATTTTGGTTTACGTAGTGGTTGCCATGCTCTAGCGCGTTGTGCTTGTCGCCAATAAATAACGCCGAATAGTTTAGCTTGAGTGCGGGTTACAGAACCCATGAAGCCGTTTAGGGGTGTAGCCGGTGGCGGTGGGGGTGGTGGTGTCGCTACTGTCGCTTTGAGTTTAGGTAGTGGCACCATCGGTGGGGTTTCGTTGCTCTTGGTTTCGATTACTTGATCGTTTGGCTTTTCCTCTAATGTAGGAGTTTCTGGGGGAGTAACAGGGGTTGAATCTGGGATTGAATCTGGGGTTGAATCTGGATTTGAATTCTCAAAGGCAACAAATCCAGTTTCGACATTTTTTGATTCTTGCTCAGGTTTTTTACGTTTTGTCAGGTGTTCGAGAGCGCGTGTTGCCCACTCTTGAACTTGTGGGTTGTTACTCTCAATGAGGTTTTGGGAAATCGCGATCGCTTTGGGAACTTCGCCAGTGCGGGCAAAAGCCATCACTAAACCAACCTGGGCTTGTAGACTAGCAGTACCATTACTCTGGCTGCTAGCAATAGGTTCTAGTTGAGCGATCGCTGTTTGGTAATTTCCCTGCTTGAGGGCAACTAAACCAGCCTCCAAAGACGGTTTGGCATGTGAAGGCATACAAATTCTGGCACTCCAATCTCTTCTAAGTGATCCACGTTTGGGCAAAAGCGCGAACCTCGGATGCCGTGGAAATCAACCGCGCTCAAGTTTTGCTTGTCAACCAATTTTGGATTTTGGATTTTGGATTTTGGATTGACCCAATACAAGGTTACTTTCGGATTTTAAATTGAGGATTTTGGATTTGTTCTGCCCACTAGGGGTAGGGGCGAGGTATGAACCAAAAAATAATCTAAAATCTAAAATCTAAAATCTAAAATTCCTACTGAATTATTCTTCCACTGGTTGTTGACTAGAAAATACTGGAGCGATGCCTACGGCAGGCTCTGCCAACGCGCTTAATTTTAACTCTGGATGGTCGCCTAATAACTGTTGGCAATTCCATTCATTGCGGAATAGCAACACTGGGCGTCCCATACTATCTTTAACTGTAGTGGTATTGAAAATCCGTCCCACTTTTTCTAATGCTTCCCAACCACCCTCAACCCAACGGGCGACACTATAGGGTAATACCTCTAATATGGTTTCTACACCATACTCATTTTGTAAGCGAAACTGTACTACCTCGAATTGCAACTGACCCACCGCCGCCAAAATTGGATCGCGCTTGGCTTCATCAGTTGAATACATAATTTGCACAGCACCTTCTTCGCGTAATTCCGCAACGCCTTTTTGGAATTGTTTAGACTTCGAGGGGTTGGGATTCCTCAGAGAAGCGAACAGTTCTGGCGAAAAATACGGAATCCCCTCATATTCGAGTTTTTGTCCCGTGTAAATTGTATCCCCGATCGCAAAAACACCGGGATTGTTCAAACCGATCACATCGCCAGGATAAGCCACATCAATCGATTCTCGCTCTTGAGCAAAGAGTTTTTGCGGGCGAGACAGACGGATAAGTTTACCAATGCGGGCGTGATTGACCATCATATCTTTTTCAAACTTACCAGTGCAAACCCGGATAAATGCCACGCGATCGCGGTGTTTCGGGTCCATATTTGCTTGCAGCTTAAAGACAAACCCCGAAAACTCCGGGTATGTGGGGGGAACTTCGCCAAGACTGCTGTAATGAGAACCGGGTTTGAGGGCATAGTCGAGGAAATACTTAAGGAATAACTCTACCCCAAAGTTAGTCATGGCGCTACCAAAGAACACAGGCGTCATTTTGCCTTCGTGTACCAACTGTAAATCTAGCTCTGGGCCAACTCCTTCTAAAAGTTCCAGATCATTTTTCAGTTGGTGGTACAGACTTTGTTCTAGCTGTTCTTCTATTCTCGGATCGCCTAATTCCACTATGGTATCACGGGCTTCTCGGCTGCCGTGGGCGCTGCGTTCAAAGAGGTGAATTTGTTGCTTGTGCCGATCAAAAACACCTTTAAAGCGATCGCCCATACCAATCGGCCAATTTACCGCATAGGTTTGCAATCCCAATTCTTGCTCAATTTCATCCAACAATTCCAGAGGTTCTCTGCCTGGGCGATCGAGCTTGTTGATAAATGTAAAAATCGGGATACCCCGCAATTTACACACTTCAAACAATTTGCGCGTTTGGGGTTCCAAACCTTTTGCCGCATCAATCAACATCACGGCATTATCAGCGGCGGCGAGGGTACGGTAAGTATCTTCACTGAAATCTTGGTGTCCCGGCGTGTCTAATAAATTTATCTGACAATTCCGGTATTCAAATTGCAACACCGTGGAGGTAATGGAAATACCCCGTTGTTGTTCCATCGCCATCCAATCAGAAGTAGCCTTACGCTGTGCCCGTCGCGCCTTAACCGCCCCAGCTTCGTGAATTGCCCCTCCGTACAGGAGTAGCTTTTCAGTTAGTGTAGTCTTACCTGCATCGGGGTGAGATATAATCGCAAAGTTGCGGCGAAGTTCAACTGCTTGAATAAGTTCAGACTGAAGTTCAGTAGACATAAATGTATTTGTTTGTCAGCTAGCTTAATTTTTTTTGACTCTAGTAAGTCTTTTAATCTTAAGACAACGATGCTCGTGATAGGGTCGTAGTGGAATCAACAATCTGACTAAATAGGAGAAAAGAATGTACGACACAGACAAGCGAAAGCTTCTATCTGCCTTGTCTCATGGAGCGATTTTTTTCAGCACAACTTTGGTATCAGTAAGTATACCTATTGCCATATTGCTCGTATCTGACGATCCTGTTGTTAAAGAAAATGCCAGAGAATCCATCAATTTCCACTTTAATGTCTGGCTTTATGGAGGAATTCTAGGAGCGTTGTTTTTTCTATTCGGTTGGTTAGTCTTACCTCTATTATTGCTGGGGCCGCTAGCCGGTCTAGGATACCTACTGCACTGGGGATTAACAATTTGGGCGCTCATCGGAGTTTTCAGCAATCCTGATATACCCTTCCGTTATCCTTATATTTTCCGGGTTTTTTAACACAAATTATCATTGGGCATGGGGCATTGATAATTGTCAGTTATTTGCTACCAAATACAAAATTTAATTAATTCGTAGCGAATTCTCTGCGTGCCTCTGCGTTTCCCTCTGCGCCACTTTGCGTTTAAATTTCAACCCTCAATTCGCCAATATTTTGCTAACAGACAGTCTTAATCATTTTGAATTTTGAATTGCTTCGTATGTTGTTTTTTTTCCAGTCCGTCGGATAGGTGCAACCAAGCTGTAGAATACAAAATTGCCCCACAACTTGATTAAGAGTAGGGCAAAGGACAGTTAAGCACTGTTTGTAGTCTGTCTGACGGCAGGAAAATTTTAGCCTGCTTTTGTGACGCTTTGTTTTGTGTCCATTTGCGTTGTTTTTCTTCATAAAATTTTATGTTTCCTACACATCGCCCCCGTCGTCTGCGTACTCATCCCCAACTGCGCCGGATGGTTCGTGAAACTGTTTTAACAACAAACGATTTAATCTACCCATTATTTGCCGTACCAGGTGAGGGAATTGCTAATGAGGTGAAATCCATGCCCGGTGTCTACCAACTTTCGGTAGATAAAATTGTTGAAGAAGCAAAAGAAGTTTATGACTTAGGAATTCCTTCGATTATTTTATTTGGGATTCCAGCTGATAAAGATGTGGATGCTACTGGTGCTTGGCATGATTGCGGTATCGTCCAGAAAGCGGCGACGGCGGTAAAAGCAGCAGTGCCAGATTTGGTTGTAATTGCTGATACTTGTTTATGTGAGTATACCAGCCACGGTCATTGTGGTTATTTACAAGTTGGTGATTTAACAGGACGAGTTTTAAATGACCCAACTCTGGAATTGTTAAAGAAAACAGCAGTTTCTCAAGCCAAAGCTGGTGCCGATATCATCGCGCCTTCGGGAATGATGGATGGGTTTGTGCAAGCAATTCGTCAGGGTTTAGATGAAGCCGGATTTCAAGATACACCGATTTTGTCTTATGCTGCTAAGTATGCTTCGGGTTATTATGGCCCATTTCGGGATGCAGCAGACTCGACGCCGCAATTTGGGGACAGAAGAACTTACCAAATGGACCCAGGTAACTCCCGCGAAGCAATTAAAGAGATTGAATTGGATATCGCTGAAGGTGCTGATATGCTGATGGTTAAGCCAGCCTTGGCATACATGGATATTATTTGGCGGGTGAAGGAAGCGAGTAACTTACCAGTTGCAGCTTACAATGTTTCTGGTGAGTATGCGATGGTAAAAGCTGCGGCGCTTAATGGTTGGATTGATGAAGAGCGGGTGGTTATGGAAACTTTAACTGGGTTTAAACGGGCTGGCGCAGATTTGATTTTGACTTATCATGCCAAAGATGCGGCGCGATGGTTAAAGTAGTTCTCGTTTCTGTGAGTGAGTAGGGGGCACGGCATGCCGTGCCCTTATACCAAGCGATATAACGTTGTATCGCATCTGAATGGGAACCGCTATAAAGTAGGGTAAACGATTGAATAGTAAGAATTTAAGGATTCTCACGCAGAAGCATCCAGACGTAGAGTTGTGTTTTGGTGTTTGGGTGTGAGATTTTTATATTTTGGGTTTGGCTGGTGCGAAATTCAAAAAAATTAACTAATCCGCGTGATACTTGTCATACATGTATTGCAAGTACGATAAAAGTTATGCTCAGTGTCAGGCTGGACGAAGAAACAGAACGGCAGCTAGCTGATATCTTGGCTCACGAGCAAACGGAAAAGAGTGAATTGATCCGACGCTTGATTGCTGAACGCTGGCTAACCTTACAAGCGGATAAAACTTTGGTTGAGAGGCGTGGTGGACACCCTGAACATCTGCTGCAAGATGCACCAACAGATTTATCGGAACGCTCAAACCGGAAGAAAGCGATCGCTCAATATCTCAACGAGCGCCACCAATGACTTACTATCCGCTTATACTCGTGGATAGCGGGTTCCTGCGGCGGGCTACGGCTACGCTACTTTGGACAGTGATTTTAATATTTATCGGCGTTATCGGAAAAAACCTTTTGAGCGGGTGTTTTAGGGATGCGATCGCAACTTCATAATAATTTTTTCAGCGTACACCACTAGCTAATATTCCTAAAATTTTATTGACATCTTTAAGATAATATTCACTTAAGTCTATCTGGATAGATTGCCCTTCTAATTTTAAAAATTGCCAAATACTTCCAGTGGTGACGGTTCCATAAATTACCAAATTTTCATTACCTGCTCGTTCGTTAAATATTCTTGCTGCTAGCATTTCGGCTACACATTGTCCCAAACCAGCAGGAATGTTTTCTTTTTTAGCTTCCACAATAATAATGACTGGTGCAGTGATAATTAGTCTTTCTGAAGAACGGGTAATTAGAAAATCACAGATTCCATTTAAACCTTGTGCTGTGTCAACATTGAATTCAACACCAGAGAACAAATTTATTTGGTCATTTAATTGTCGTCTCAAATCTAGTAATATTGGAGAAATAATCATCTCAGAGCGAGCTTTTTCACTATTACTAGCAATAGCTATAGGTAAATTATATTGAAGAATTTCTTTTAATAACTCACTACATTCTATATCAGGTATATTAGCAAAAATATCAGTTCTCTCAATAGTATTTATTTGAAAGCTTTGTTTGACTTTCTCTAAAGTAAAATCACTATATGCCATATCAGTATATGTTAGTGGTAAGACACAAAACTAGCTGCCTCTTGTCAGAGTAGGATACTTATTCATCTACCTTGGTTACTACTTATTCTGCTGTAGTTTCATCCTCAGAAATATCAACGCCCAATGGACTGGCTTCTCTGTGTCCCTGCGGTTTAAAAGTAATTTATCTAACCACAGAGGCGCAGAGAACACAGAGAAAAGGGAAATTCTTGTCCAAAAATTTCACTATGACTTACGCACTGTACAAATTAAGCATAATGTTAATTATGGTATTTAGTCGTTTCAGACGCTTACATAACCCTGATTGACTCTCATAGAAAGCGTAGGTGTAGCCAGTCGTAGACATCGCTAGCTGCTAAAGATTGCTGAAATATCCAAATCGCTGTAGTGCTTATGTACAAGGTGTAAGTTCTATGCGCTATTACTCGTGCGTTAAACGGGCGATCGCACTAAGGAAGCTGAAACGCTTTACAATATTGCAGTTACAGAATGCGATCGAGATAATCTTAACGCTGCACTGACCTAAATAGAAGCCACAATTCAAACCGAACCACAAAAGTTTAAAATGTGCTGTGCAGTGATTTGTGGTTGTTCCAAGTGTGGGAGATGACCGCAATCTTGAATCCAGGTGAGAATACTGTGTGGAATTGCCTTTTGAAACGTTGTGGCATCCTTAGTACCCAAAATTTTATCAGAATCACCCCACAAAATTAGCGTTTGTTGCACAATTTGTGATAAGATACCAGGTCTAAAAGCACTATAACCACCACTTTTAGTGAAAGTAATCAAAGCTTGATTCCAATTCGGACTTTGTAGATGCAATGCACCACAACACAGCGCATCGACAGAGGCGAGACTTTGATTTTTATATCCAATGCGGGAAACGCGATCGCGTACTTTCAAATTACTCAAAAACTGAGTTGCAAAATAATCCAACGGGGGAAACATTAATTTGCTCAATGGTGAACCACCCGCTAACCCTGCACTATCAATTAACACTAGCTTTTTTACTACTTCCGGGTATGTCAGCGTAAAATCAATCGCTGTCGCACCCCCCATCGAAGCACCCACTAAAATTACAGGTTGATTAATTAGGCTTTTCCAGAAATAATAAAGATGGGTTTTAATTGCAGTTGGGCTATAGGCAATTCCTGAGAGTCTATCTGTAAACCCAAAACCCAACAGATCCACTGCCCACGTTTCATTATCTTCAGAAAGTAGTGGTAAAAGGCGTCGAAATTCCAATACAGAACTGTCAAAACCGTGAATTAATAAAATCGGAGTTCCACCGCACCCTTGCTTGACAAACGTTGTAGTAACTGGTTGATTAGTTAAAGGAGTAGCGATCGCAGTGGTTTGAATACTCCTAGCTAGTGCGATCGAAGTAGGCTCTGTTAGTTGCTTGACTGCTGTCGGCAGAAAATTCGGAAACATAAATTTCAGTTTATCGTATTAGCTTACTTCCAGATATAGGTAATTTTGTTCAACAACACAATTACAAAAACTAATATGCTCAAGTATTATTTGTAATATATAAAATATAAACCAGCCGCGATCAAAATATTTTAACTCCCAACTCCTGTAGAGACGTGATTAATTGCGTCTCTACCCACTCGAACGAAATTTATAGATCCAAGAAAGTTTTCCAAAATGTCAAAATTGGGACAAAAGCCACGTACAATTAAAATCGCTTATCCCTTAATTCAGGAGCTAATGCCATGCCAATGGCGGTTGGCGTAATTGAAACTTTAGGTTTTCCTAGTGTCTTAGCAGCAGCAGATGCAATGGTCAAAGCTGCCGCAGTCACAATTGTGTATTATGGTCAAGCAGAAAGCGCTCGCTTGTTAGTCGCCGTTCGGGGACACGTTTCTGAAGTAAATAGAGCTGTTGAAGCCGGAATCGTAGCGGGAGAGCAAGTCAAAGCTGGTACAGTAATTACCTACTACATTGTTCCTAATCCCCCGGAAAATGTGGAAACCATATTACCAATCCATTTCACTGAAGAATCAGAACCTTTCCGTATCTTCTAAGCAATTTTGCTATCAAAATCTGTAGCGAAGCTTCGTACAATTAACTTGTAGCCACCATATCGTTTGTTTATACAGGAGATTAATAATGTCATTACAGGCAGTTGGAGCACTTGAAACAAAAGGTTTTCCGGCGGTGCTAGCAGCAGCAGATGCTATGGTAAAAGCTGGTCGAGTCACCCTCGTTGGTTATATCCGAGTAGGTAGCGCTCGCTTTACAGTTAATATTCGTGGCGATGTTTCTGAAGTAAAAGCCGCGATGGCTGCTGGTGTTGAAGCCGCAGAAAATGTTTATGGCGGTACCCTGGAATCGTGGGTGATTATTGCTCGTCCTCATGAAAACGTTGAAGCTGTTCTGCCAATTGGTTACACAGAACAAGTCCAACAGTATCGAGAATCTGTAGAAAATCCCATTGTTAGATCAAACAATCGATAGATTTAATCCCCTGTGGGTAAATTCAAAACGAAGAATGCCCATAAATAAATTTAAAGAGAAGTTTATTGTAAGGCTTCTGACCATCAAAACTTTCGAGCGTTGCAAACTTTTCTGTTTTTAGATTTTGCATAAGTTGAATTTTTAAGCAGAGGGAAAGCAACAGTTAGAGTCAATAGTCAAAATCAATATTGACTGTTGACTATTCATTCTTAGGAATATAAAAGTTTTAAGAATAACTTGCCAATAATTAGAGGCATAGTTGTGAATGAAGCTAGTTTACAGCTATTTTCAGGTAAATAGACCAGACGGTAGGGGCACAGCAATGCTCATTAGTGTCAACTTAAGCCCAAACCCTTTTAAAATCTCGTTTCCAGCCGGAGGCTGGAAATGCAACTCAAAAGCGGCTCTGCCGCGAGTCTTGAGGCGGAGCCTCAACGACGGGCATTCCCAGTCGGAGACTGGGAACGAGACAACGAGACAATATCTAAAAGCTGCTTCCAGGCTTGCTTTCACGTTAAGTTGACACCAATGAGCAATGCTGTACCCTTACGACAGATTTGGTTCAAATACATGAAAACTGCTGCAAAAAAGATAAATTTGCCTATCAATTTCTACTATCCACAATAGCGATCGCTGCGTAGCATACTGGAAGAAAGGTTTTCTAGATATCATAAAAAGTTAGAGTTAAGGCTTGATATTACTTAAAAAGAAGGGAATAAGCCCATTTCTCAGACGGGTTGGGGGATTTACTGAGTCCATACCTCAATCAACACAAATTATACTGAGATTCAACCAAGTATTTTACTACGTAATAATTTGGATAAGGTTGAAACTTATACGGGCGAAATAACGTCTAACATTGAGTTAGATTAGATATCATTCCTTGTATCTGTTACAAAATGTCAGATTTACCTGACCCATCTCGTGCAAAGGTTATATCTTCAACACTCTAGGCAGATTTCTATTCTCAGTCAAAAAACATAACTTTACAAAAAGTTTAAATTGGCAAAATCAACCCAAATGCTTGATTTACAAGGTTCTTGGATATTGTGAATTGAAAATAAAACATCAATGTAGAAATTTCTGCATAATTTTAGTGAACTAAGACGTAATAAAAGTAGAATCACTGAGCTATTTTCATGATTTTCATGAAATCAGGGGCAGCTGCCAGTTAAATAATTAAGTGGGACGAATGGGGGTTGTGATGCAAACTTCAAAATTGAGTTTAGAGGAATGCAATCTCACTATGACAACGGATGTGGAAAAACTGGCTATAGATTGGCAAAAGCGTTTGGCTGTGGAATGTCCAGACCAAAATGAAGCTGCTAGACAAAGCATTATTCTTTGGTTATTGGGATCTGACTCAAAACGGTTTGATCTGTTTAACCCTAAAGAACTCGAAATTGCCAAGCAAGCGATGGAATATCGCTGGAGGATTTTACGTCAACGCTACTTAGGGCTGGGGCGAGAACGTGCTTATCGCAACTTGATCGTGCGATTGGGGAGTTTAGTAACATTACGGAATAAGATTCAGACTTGGGTTTCCCTCAGCCGCGATCGCCAGCGCACTGTAATCGATGTGTTACAAGAAGTAATCCAAGAATTACTCCAAAGCGATAGCCAGATGCAACAGCAAATGGCTGATATTGCCAAATATACAACCGATAGACGATTAGGTGATGCTCTGCTGTTTGCCAGTTTAGAAGAATATTCTCTGCGCCCAGTACGCAATCAACCCTTATTAGCTTACCGATTTGTGAATTACTTGCGTCGCACTCAGCGCGGTGGTTTAACCCAAGTGCCTGGTCGTGACTTGATTAGACTAGTTTCAGAAGAAGTTCTTACAGACGACAGTGATAATCGAGTTAACTTAGTCGATAGTCAAGCGATCGCAGAATATCAAGAAACACAACAACTAGAGCAACAACAGGGGCTACGCCAGTCAGTACAAAAAGAATTTGAAAATTATTTACAAGAAAATCTGGGAACAGACGCAGTGGAATGGTTACGACTCTATCTGCAAGGTAAGTCCCAAGAAGAGATCGCCCAAAAACTGAATAAGCAGACTAAAGAAGTTTACCGTCTGCGAGAAAAAATTAGTTACCACGCTGTCCGTGTTTTTGCCCTCAAAGGTAAACCAGAACTCGTAGACAGCTGGCTCTCAATTTCCTTACAAGAACATAACTTAGGATTAACGCAAAACCAATGGCAGCAACTCGATGAAAAATTGACCCCTCTAGGGCGGCAGATTCTAGATTTGCGGAAAGCGGGTAATTCAATAGAAGCAATAGCCGAACAATTAAAACTCAAAACCCATCAAGTGTTAGGCGAATGGACAAAAATCTATCTTGCAGCCCAAGGTTTAAGAACCCAAGAGTAAGCTGTAGCCGAAGATGGGGACTGGGGACTGGGGACTGGGGGAGATGAGGATAAGAACCAATGCCCAATGCCCAACCCTCAGTATTATCCCTAGTCTATAATCTAAAATTTATACTCTACTTACGTTTACTTAAGTATATATAATTGAAATTTTAACAATCCAACAAAGTATCTTTATTAACTACCTACTAAATTCAAGGCAAAATATAATTGAACACCAATGCATCAAATCTATGTTGTCTTCAGAGGGTGAACTAAATGATACCGCAGCAAATGGACGGCAAATGCTAACTGCCACTCAAATGAAGTGGGAAGAAAAAGGCGATCGCGAGCAAATATTCCAACTAATTGATAGTCTTTTGTCTTTTGAAGCTTGCCTCTACCACCAGATTTTACCCTTTGGATTAGAAGGCAAAAACTTGTTGCTCGGTATGGTTTATCCACAAGATAGCGAGGCACTAGATTACGTTGGTCGCATTTTGTCTTCTATCAATTGCACAATGGTGATTGAAGCGATCGCAGCCGCCGCTCACCGCAGAATCCTATCAGCCTACCTCAACCATAAGAATACATCTCAGCTATATGCCAAACTTGTGCATCAGTTAACAGCAGACTCTTCTCCAACACATAGCCCAGCAAGCATTGCTGACACTGACACCTCAGAATCAAATCAGCAACCAGTATTGATGGTATTTCAGACACCAAAGCGTCAACATTCTGGGCAGAGGGTAGACTTGCCTCCTATTCCAGAGCTAGAGCAATCATCTGAAACTACGACGTTCTCGACTCCTATTTCCAGAACTCAGCAGGGAGAAACTTCCGAAGCCGCACCACCAAACAATTTACCAATTTTGCCCACACAGGCTTCCGAACTACTGAGTCCGATTGAGTTGCTACCAACACTGCCACCCAAGAAATTACTAGAAGAATTACTGGGACGAATCTTGGTTGGGGGAATTGGTCGGCTGTACTTAGAAAGACAAGCGTATGAAGGTAGGATACTGTGGAGTGACAATGGAATTTTACAGTCTGTATTAGACCAACTGCCGCTCTCGGTTTTCCAAGGAGTATTGAATGAATTAAAGCGGTTTGCTTCCCTGCCTGTCACCACGGTTGCAGAACCAAAACAGGTAGAAAAGGAATATGTATATCAAAAAAACCACTTATTATTACGCTTGCGAATCATGCCGGGAATCTACGGCGAAGAGGCAACACTCCAAGTATTGCGGGGAGCAGCCTTAAAATTCTATCAACAACAACAGTTGACCCATTTGAGCTGCGATGCCTTAGGAATTTCTCAGCAACTAAGCTTCAAGTTACACGAACTACAAGAACGGCTTTTACTGAATCCCGTCCTTGATTCTCAGCAATTAGAGGCTTTACTTACCCTGAATCAATTAGTGAAAAATTTAGACCAACAGATCAAAATACTCGCACTAGATAGCAATCTACCAACAAACAGTAAATCATCGGTCTGTAAGTGAAAACGCTGATTTCGATCGCATACATAATTGTTATGTTGTAATGGAATCCTAGACCGATCGAGCTTAGAGGTTCATCTTCAATAAATACAAATTTTGCGATCGTATTCTGAGTAAGATTACGGTTTTAAAAAAACTTATAGTAGCAAAGTTAGTTTCCGGCCCTTACATTAATTTGTTGCAAATATTTCATGTTAACTGAGGTTTTTAGTGAACTTTTCCCCTTAATGAGTACAGCCAATCCACAAACTTTGGAATGGCTGCTCAACGTTGCAATTGAACATGAATACCCATCTGGGCGAGCCGTTGTGATGGAAGATGCTTGGGGTAACGCAGTTTACTTCGTGGTTTCTGGTTGGGTCAAAGTCCGGCGTACCGTCGGGGAAGATTCAGTAGCTCTGGCAATTTTTGGTCGTGGCGATTTTTTTGGAGAAATGGCAATTTTAGATGAATCTCCACGCTCAACTGATGTCATTGCCCTTTCACCCGTGAAGTTACTTAGTATCTCCAGAGAGCGTTTTATTCAAATATTGTTTAAAGACCCGCAATTACATCACCGGATGTTGCAACTGATGGTGCGGCGATTGCGACAAATTAACCTGCGCTTACAAATGCGGTCTTCACCACCAGCAGTTAAACTCGCCCATACCCTAGTGACTTTAGGCGAAAGCTATGGTCAAGAATCAGACTTAGGAAGAGAAATTTTTAACATTCCCTTTAAAGATTTAGCAGAGGTGACAGAAATTGGTGTTGAAGAAACCACCAAAATCATGGAAAAGCTGCATGAAAAAGGGTGGATAAAGATTGATAGTGCCAACAACATCAATTATCTTGTGAACTTCAAACAGTTGATAAACTTAGCTGGCAAAGTGTGATTGCTTTATCCCGTCTAGCATTTTCATATTTGTAACTTTAGGTAGAACATCTTACTCACATCTATCATGCTGTTGTCGTCCCTCCTCAATACTGACGAAGATTTCCTCAAGAGTGATATCTCCTAATATTTGATCCCTATCTCGTGTGTAATCTCCACTACCGATCTCAAATTGCTGCATAAATCGCGCCATTCCCGCAGGGCCCAGAGCCTTAGTCAGGGCTTCTATTCCCAGTCGCCTAATCTCAGCCTGAGAAAGTTTAGTCACGTCTATCATCTGTTACCTCCATTACCCAATGAAGCGGGTTTTCTAATCTTACTTGTAACAAGTTCCTGCACCTTGCTGCCAGACGCAACATCCTATCATCAGTGGTTAGCAGAATATCCGCATTTCCCACTTCTGCACAAGCGATATGCAAAGCATCATAATTCTTAAACCCTAATTCATTCAGTTCTCGTGCACGGGATTTAACCTGTTCAGTTAAACTTACTTTGATGATTACAGAAGCAGTCCAAAGCTTTATCTGTCGTTTTCTATCAATGTCTGGAGTACGTTCAAGTTCGTTATCAATGGCTTCACTTACAAGCATTTGCCATTCACCTGTTTGACAATTAGCCAAAATCAGCCGTACCGCCTCAGCTTCCAAACGAATCCGTTCTTGTGTCTGGTCATCAAAAGGGCGATTCAGACAACAAACATCTAAATAAATTAAAAACTCCATGTGTACATCTTGCTCGGTATGATATTTAATCTGCAAGCATTTACCTAGTAATAACCAGCTATGACACAGAACTACCGCATTACTTTACTCCCTGGCGATGGCATTGGCCCTGAAATTATGGCAGTGGCGGTAGATGTGCTGAAAGTCGTAGGGAAGCAATTTGATATTCAGTTTGAATTCCAAGAAGCCCTCATTGGTGGTGCAGCAATTGATGCCACGGGAGAACCCCTACCATCTGCCACTCTAGAAACTTGCCGTAATAGTGATGCTGTGTTACTCGCCGCCATTGGTGGTTATAAGTGGGATTCTCTGCCATCTAATTTACGCCCAGAAGCAGGTTTGTTAGGACTACGTGCAGGTTTGGGATTATTTGCCAATTTACGCCCAGCGAAAATTTTGCCCCAGCTAATCGATGCCTCGACTTTGAAACGCGAAATTGTCGAAGGCGTGGATATTATGGTGGTGCGTGAACTCACTGGTGGGATTTACTTTGGTAAACCTAAAGGGATTTTTGCTACGGAAACGGGTGAAAAACGCGGTGTAAATACAATGGTTTACACCGAATCGGAAATTGAACGCATTGGACGGGTGGCTTTTGAGGCGGCTAAAAAACGCGGTGGAAAACTTTGTTCGGTGGATAAGGCGAACGTATTAGAAGTATCTCAGTTGTGGCGCGATCGCATCACTCAACTTTCTCAGGAATATCCAGATATCGAACTCTCTCATTTATATGTAGATAATGCTGCGATGCAGTTGGTACGCGCTCCCAAGCAGTTTGATACCATCGTCACAGGCAATTTGTTTGGCGATATTCTCTCTGATGCTGCTGCCATGCTCACAGGTAGTATTGGGATGTTACCCTCAGCTAGTTTAGGCGCTTCTGGGCCTGGTGTATTTGAACCAGTTCATGGTTCCGCCCCAGATATTGCCGGACTTGATAAGGCAAATCCTCTCGCACAAGTGTTGAGTGCGGCGATGATGTTGCGCTACGGTTTAGACCAACCAAAAGCGGCAGATAGCATCGAACAAGCCGTATTGCAAGTTTTAGAACAAGGCGATCGCACGGGAGATATAATTTCCCCAGGAAAAAATCTTTTAGGTTGCTGCGCTATGGGCGATGCGTTGATTAAAGTACTCGACCAACCTTAAAGTTATTGGGTGAAGATGGATGCCAGGCAGTAGGCAAAAGTTTTTCACTTTTGCCAAGACTGCAACTGACTCAACGCAAAACGTCTATTGAGGTTTCCTAGACTCCGAATTTTGGGCTAAATCCCCCTTCTCACGGAATTAGGAATTACGAATTGCGAATTTTAAAGTGCAACCTGGGCAATTTGGCAACCTTTGCTAAAAGTTTCGGGTAGACTAGAGGGAAATCTAGCAATCAAATAACAGTCGATAGTGTACGCATTACGACAAGGACAAACAACTTTTACCGCCCCAAAGAACCAGTCACCTTTGATTGATCCCGCCGTAATCAGAGCCGCTGGGCAGATTTACTATACTCACTGTGAAGTACATCCCGAAATAGCTGGGCAACCTTCCGGTGTAGCAATTAATCGCATGACTCATCGAGGTAAGGTTATTTTTACTAACCAACCAGTTCTATTACCTCAAGAATGTTTTGTGCCCTTGAGTCAAATTGAATCGCACATGTATTAGTTATTGGTCATTGGTCATTGGTCATTAGTCATTAATCATTAGTTCTGGACAAAGGACGAAAGATAAACGACAAATGACACAGGACAAATGACAAAGGACAAATGACTGTATGGACATTTTGTTCGCCATTCCGGCGAGTGTAATGGTCTTTGCTTTAGGTGCATCTATTGGTAGTTTTCTCAATGTTATTGTTTATCGGCTACCTGCTGGGTTGTCAATTCTCTGGCCGCCTTCTCGTTGTCCTAAGTGCTTAAACCAGCTAAAAGCTTACGACAATGTACCAGTTTTCGGCTGGATATACTTAAAAGGGCGATGTCGATATTGCAAAAGCAAAATTTCTGTCCGTTATCCTGTGGTAGAAGGGGTAACGGGCTTAATTTTTTTACTGATTTTTTTGGTATTTAAAGTATCGACTTTCACAATAGGCTATTGGGCTTTTTGTAGTTGGTTATTGGCGCTATCGCTCATCGACCTAGATACAATGACCCTACCTAATGCACTTACTCAGTCGGGTTTGGTGGTAGGAATTTTGTTTCAAATGGTAGTTGGTTTTTTACCAGAGGCTAGTTTTGTGGCATTGGTAAATCACCTGATGATGGCGATAGTTGGTGCAGTATTGGGTTTATGGCTGTTTGATGCGATCGCCCTATTGGGTTCAATTGCCTTTGGTAAAACTGCAATGGGGGCAGGTGACGCCAAGTTAGCAGCCATGATGGGAGCCTGGTTAGGCTGGAAATATTTGCTCTTGGCTAGTTTCATTGCCTGCCTGTTGGGAGCGTTAATTGGTAGCGGTGCTATGATGCGATCGCGACAAAGGTTAGGACAAAAGATCCCTTTTGGGCCTTTTCTGGCTTTAGGATCTGTTATTACCCTATTTAGCGGCGAAGCCATTTTATCTACCTACCTGCGGTTATTCTTTCCAGCATCTTGAAGAGGATAATAGCAATGCCCAATGCCCAATTCCCAATTCCCCATTCCTATTGACTTATACCCGTGGTGAATGCGCTACTCTTGTACTATGGTTTAGAGTAGAGTTAGCAATTAAGCTAAATAAAACTGCCAATGGTGTTTAATCCTGATTTTTTGAATGACAACTCCGAGGAACACCCTAATCAACTTCTTTCCGACCACTCTGAGGAATACCCCAATCAGTTACTCAAGTATCTACAGCATCAGTCTCCTGATGTTTTAGCTAGGATTGCTCAGTCTGCCAGCCCCGAAATTAAACAAATCATCTCGCAAAATGTTCAAGGGCTAGTGGGAATGCTCCCGGCAGAAAATTTTAACGTGCAAATCACAACAGATCGGGAGAACTTAGCTGGACTTCTAGCATCGGCAATGATGACAGGGTATTTTCTGCGCCAGATGGAACAAAGAATGCAGTTAGAGCATTTGTCTAATGGTCAATAATCAATAGTCAATAGTCAAACATTCTGGGACTATTGACTATTGATTATTTCCTTTCGGGATAAGCTCCTAATTTTACTTTGAAGGTTTGAATTTTACCGCTGCGGTTGACTTCGAGTGCTATTATGTCCCCAACTTTGCTGGACTCTACTAACCTCTGAACTTGGGCTGAGGTTTTGACTGGTTTACTGTTAACTTTTTGAATCACGTCTCCAGGAAGCAATGCTCCAAGCTTGGCTGGGGAATCGTCTGTTACGCCTTTAATGACAATCCCCGCATCCTGCTGAATGTTCAGTTGATTATCTTGATTAATCTGCTGTCTTCTGATGGGAGAAAGGTCTGCCATTTCAATACCCAAAAAGGGATGTTCCACATACCCTTTGGTAAAAAGCTCATTGGCAACGCGGGCGGCGGTTTCAATAGGGATGGCGAAACCGAGTCCTTGGGCATCAGCGCGGATGGCAGTGTTAATACCAATGACTTCACCTTGAGCGTTTAACAAGGGGCCACCAGAATTACCAGGGTTAATCGCGGCATCAGTTTGGATAAAGCTAACTCGCTTATCTGGGACACCAACTTGAGTGCTGGTGCGATCGGTAGCGCTGATAATGCCCATAGTCACAGTATTATCTAAACCTAGAGGATTGCCAATTGCGATCGCCCATTCTCCTGGAATCAGGTTTTGCGAATTGCCCAGTTTCACCGTTGGCAAATCATTCGCTTGTATTTTCACCACCGCCACATCTGTCACAGAATCAACTCCCACCACCTTTCCCTCTAAACTCCGACCATCCTTGAGGGTAACTTGTACTGTATCTGTATCTGCTACCACATGAGCATTGGTGATTAATTCTCCATCTTTGCTTAAAATAAATCCCGATCCGGTACCGCGCTCAATGCGTTCTTCAGGAATTGGTTGATCATCTTCTCCAAAAAATCGTCGTAAGAGGGGATTTTTCAACGCGTCAGAGATAGGATTAGCTACTTTGCGAGTGGCATTAATTCGCACCACAGCCGGGCCAACTTTTTGCACTGCCATCGCAATAAAATTCACATTATCGCCCCCAGTAGCACCAGTTGCTCCATTTGGAGAATTCGGAATTACGGATTCTGGAGGCGAAGACATCGTTACATTTTTTAACTGTTGGAACGATTGGTTTTGTGGCAGGAGATAGTGACTGCCAAACAAGCCTGCACCACCGCCAATCACTAGTAAAAATACATAAACCGCCAGTTGCTTTAAGGATAACTTCATAATTTTTTTACTCAAGGACAGCAATGCAGTTGCTAATTTCTAAGTGTAGTCAAGCTAACGGCAAGTGGACAGATCAATTTACGAGAAATTGGGGACTGGGGACTGGGGATTGGGGACTGGGGATTGGGGACTGGGGACTGGGGACTGGGGATTGGGGACTGGGGACTGGGGACTGGGGATTGGGGACTGGGGACTGGGGATTGGGGATTGAATATTAGAAAACTCTTTTCTAAACCTCGTCCATGTTGAAACCTGGAGTTTTGAATTATTCTGTTGTGTCATTGCGACATTCGCTCTTAGCGTTCCCGCATGGTAAAAAACTACAGTTCTCAAGTTAGACGAGGTTTAGTCCCTATTTCTTAGTTCCCACTTCCGATCTCCTAGTCCCTAGTCCCCAATACCCAGTCCCCAGTCCCTAGTCCCCAATCCCCACTTTTCCCATCTAAAATCTAAAGTTAATGCGCTATTGACCTTTATACATGACTTTACTCTTTCGTCAACTGTTTCTCTGTAGCTTAGTTAGCGCCTTGGGACTAGTAAGCATACTGCCATACTCGAATAGTGCTAACGCTGCTGTCGGTGGTTGCCCAACTCCAGCTTTATCTCGCTTCCAACGCCATAAAGTTGTTCGCGGTGAAACTTTGGAGAGCATAGCGCAGCGCTACAATCTCATTCCTACAACTATTATTGGCATGAATCCAACTTTGCAGAATGGTGGGATCGCAGCCGTTGGGAGTGTGCTTCAAATTCCTCCCTACAACGGGATTGTAGTCGAAGTACCTCGTGGTGAAACTTGGCGACAAGTGGCGGCACAATACAAAGTTCGTGCTGATATCCTTTTTGAGGTGAATGGCTGCCAACCAGACCCCAGAATCGTATTTGTTCCGGGGGTAAATTGGTCGCCCAATGGTGTTGTAACTAAGTCCCCTTTACCTACTGATGCAGGTACGCTAAACCGTGCATCCCTGTCTGGATATCCCTTGGCACAAGTGGCTACTGTGGGATTAGCTTACGGCTGGCAAATTAATCCTGCGACAGGTGAAGTTTTCTTCCATAGTGGTGTTGACTTATTAGCACCAGTTGGTACAAATGTGTTAGCGATCGCACCTGGAACCGTAGCCTTTGCCAGCGATCAAGGTTCTTATGGCAAGTTGGTCATTATTAACCACAGTGGCGGACTCCAAAGCCGCTATGCCCAGCTTGACAGTATTAAAGTTACTGTCGGTCAGCAAGTGAAAAAAGGAGACTTACTAGGAACAGTAGGCACTACTGGAAAACCAAGTTCCACTCAACCGCATCTCCATTTTGAAGTGCGTTCTAGCTCATCTCTGGGTTGGGTAGCAGAAGATCCAAAGAGTTATTTGAAGAAATGAGATTTGTTTTGAAACGCAGAGGAACGCAAAGGGAAACGCAACGGAACGCGGAGGAAATCTCTGTGTTCCTCTGCGAAACCTTTGCGATCCTTTGCGTTAAAAAAATGCTATGGATTCGCTAGATTTTACGATGTGCATTCCTGCCTCTGCAAACCTTGTAAATGCGGCATCTGCCTGTTCTGTGTAGTCTACAACACCAGGAACAACAACAGGAGAAGTGCAATCTTCTAGCAGATAGATTTTTTTCGCCAGGGTAGCATCTACCTGTTTAATTTCTGTTAATAAATCGTCGATTGTCCAGGCGACGCAATGACTTTTAGCTTGACCACCAATAATTACTGCATCATATTCTAAAAGTTGTTTAATCAGGCGCGTGTTCTTTTGAGCAAGTGGACGTTGTTCAAAATCTTCTAACACCTCTGGACGTAAGATGGAATAGTTTTCTGTTAAAGGATTTTCGCCTTTGATTTCAAATTGGGTTTGACTCTCACGTGCAATGCCGTGGAAAAATATTGCTTCTTCTACCGATGAAACTAGAGCATGACCAATACCACCCAACATAGAATGATAAGGCCAAACAGTGAGGGGATATTTACCGTCTTGACTAAGTTTTTTAAGGTAATGGTAAGCGTGTTTTTCTAATAATTCATAATCCCCATTAGTAACGCTGTCGGCAACTGCTGGGTTAACTTTCCAAATACCTTGTTCAATATCTGCTGGTGTGATGCTAGTCGCTGCTGGAGTAGGATGTTCTCCCGCAGCGTTTACCCAAAAGATTGGATGGAAGATTTGCGTTGCTGTGTGAGTATCTAGAGTTGGTACAATTTTCGTGATTATTCCCAAGTTTCGATAGATAAACTCACATAATCTGACATTATCATCCACCGCCGCATTACCAGATTTTCCACCTACAAATAATTCAAAGCCGGGGATACAGAAGGTATTCTGGACATCAATTAATAGTAAGCAAATGTTGGTTTTGTCTAAAGATGCAGGTTTGATATCGTGTTGTTTTGCCCAGATTTCAGCTTCATCGGCACGTTCTTGGTAAGATACGCGCCAGACTTTGCCCACTTCTTCAGGGTTAAAGTGTGGAGGAATGGGTAGTTGGGTTATTATTTGGGTGTTCATCTAATAATAAGTCATCTCGTCGCTGTTGTTTGAGGCGCTTTTGGATAATATCTACAAGAATAGCCTGAGCTTCTGGATCTAATGCTTCTACCGCTTCTATGGCTTTCTGGAATGTAGATGTTTTTTCTAACATGGGCGTCAAAGAATTTAGTGATAAGTCTAATTTAGCTGGTGGGATGTGTAATCTGTTTATTCAATAGTATATTTGTATTATGAAAACAAAAATTTAGCGATCGCACTCTAGGTAGTTACAAAGGTGATGCCTGTGGCGGGCTGCGCCAACGCAGTTGCATCATGTATGAAAATGTGAAAGCGGTAAGGCATTTTTGCACATTTGGGATGCTCGCGATTTTTAGTTGTTCACAATCTATAAACATCACTACGATGCTTTACTTTGACCACCGTGACTAATAATAAACCATCTTGTATTTCGTAAATAATTCGATATTTTCCCAATCTTACTCTATATAAATTATCAGAACCTTCTAATTATTTCACACCATCAGGACGAGGCTCAAAAGCAAGTTCTTCCAATTTAGCAACCACTTTTTGTTGAACATCATAGGGTAATTTTTTTATCTGTCTTTTTGCAGCCGGAGCAATTTCTACTTCGTAACTCACAAACCTAATTCCCTTTTGAGTTCACCCAAGGAAATCGTACCAACCTCTTGTGCTTCTTTTAATGCAGCTTTTGCATCTTCTAAATCTTCTTTATCTTCTTTAGCTTTCAAAAAAAGTAAAAAGTCCAGAACCTCGTATATAATTTCTTCTGGTACATTTTCTATCTCTTCAATTATTTTCTGTTTGGCATTCATAAATTCCGCTTTATGCTGGTTGACTCTATTATAAGATGATGGCTATTGAAGTCTTGCTATACTAAAAACGGATGATTGCTAGACTTTTGCCCAGGCAAAAATCTTTGTATATCAATACTCTTGGCGATTTTAAAACTAAAGCTGCAACCCGTCTTTAGTATAACTCAAGTAAGAAATTGTGATGTCTGTGGCGGGCTGCGCCAACGTACTTCATCATGCAGGAAGGACATCGCACTGTGGGTAGTGAGAAAGGCTGACGCAGTTGATCGTGTATGAGAATGGGAAAGCGATCGCACACTGCATAGTCACAAAAGGAAAGCGATCGCTATCTTTCATCCACAATACGAAAGCGATCGCACTCTGAGTAGTCGCAAAGGCGATCGCTCGTAATCATTCACAACACAAGAGCGATCGCACTCTGGGTAGTCACAAAGGCGATCGCGCATTCATCCACAATCACAAAAAAGCGATTGGAATTCAAAACAGTTTATACTGACCTCTCAACTTTTTGATTTATAATTCGTGCGACTCGTTGTCTGGAAGAATTGATGAATTGAAGCTTGTCTACCGTAATGGTTTTGTTCGAGTTGGAGAAATCGACATCAATCACCCCTTCATGGTAAAAGAAACCAGGATTAGTCCAAGACTTTTGACTACCGTCTTCACCCCACTGGTCATTACTAATATCTGATGCACTAGCAAGAATGTTTACCTCTAATCCACTTAGAAGCATACCCGTAAAGGTGTCCACCACAGCATTGTGGAAAGTATATGGTATATCTGTTAAGCGACTGAGATCGTAACCACCAAAATTAACGATATAGGAACGTTCAGCAGTTCTTGCATAAGTATTGTCTCCAGCAATACCAATAGCGGCAGCACCACCAACAACACCAACAATACCAATACCACCAACACCACCAACAACAACACCACTAACAAGACCAGCAGCAATTATCTCAGCATCGGTAGCATTGATGACATTCTCTGCTACTAGGGCAATTGAGCGAGTAGCAATGCTACGAAGATCGGGTAACTCATCTTCTAACGAATCTCCATCATTATCTAAGTCATATTCTTCAGCTGCAAATGCAGGATCAAGAGATGTAAAACCCGCTATTTTACCGTATTTTTCGGCAACCTTAGTCAGCAGCAAAGAACCAAGACTATGCCCATAAAAGTAAAGGTTATTAGCATTAGTCAACCCAAGATTACGCAGGGCTTGAGCTACACCATTAGCAACTGCACCAATTCGCTTGCCTGCTTCAACAGGCATTAGTAAAGTATCAGCAGATGCATTTCGCCAATCCAGGAAAAGCACTTGAGCTTCACCAAATTGTTTAGCAGCAGTTTTTGCTAGTTGTTCTAGATTTCCTACTGAGTCATTGGCTTTGTTAACCCGTCCATGAGCAACAACGATAGTAGTTTTATTTGGGTCAATTTGTAAGTTTGTTTTGCCATCTTTATTGTACTGGTTCAACTCCCAGGCATAGGAAGTTCCGTTCACTGTCGTAGAATCCTTGAAGCTGTCTATGACATTAAAACTTAAGTTTGCACCGCCGCCACGTTCATAGTAGTCAAGCACAACATTAAAATAACCCCCGTTACCTGCATCGAAAACACCTGTATGGGTAACAGAAGATTGATCCACAAGTCGGTCAATTACAACGTTATTGTTGATAATAACCCGCACTCCATCATCTGAAGTAGTCAGAATTTGGTGACGACCAGGAGCAAAGTAACGTTGTGTTGTTACCCTAGCTGAAAAATTGTCAGAGTTGATTCCTGCACTAGGAGAACTGTTACCCCAGTCGCGTGAGAAGTTTTGACTACCACTACCCCAATCTTGAACAATTACAGGGGTTCCTGCACGATCAACGTTATTGAAAAACTCGGCTTTCCAGTTTCCAATAGGTATATTTGGAAGCGCTTTAGTTGCAAAGTTTAAAGCCGCACCGCCACCACGTTCATAGTAATCAATTTCAACATTAAATTTGCCACCATTTCCAGCATCAAAAATCCCTGTATTCAGAACAAATGACTGATCGACAAGGCGGTCAATGATCGTTTGTCCGTTGATTCGCACTCGTATACCATCGTCAGACTGAACACTAATCTCTTGACGACCTGCACCAAAAGATACTTGTCCAAATATGCGTGCGGAGAAGTTATCAGTAGATACCCAATTTGAAGGTGAACCATTTCCCCAGTTACGATCAAAGCCTGTATTAGTACGACCAAAACTCTCGGCAAAAACAGGGCTACCAGTTCTATCAGTGTTGTTAAAATACTGGGCTACCCAAAACTGCGATCGCGCCTCTGTGCTAGAAGATATACTCTCGTATACTTGCTGCAATGTCCAGCCTTGTGCCAAGTTATTTTGATAACTTTGCAAACCACCTACATCGGCATCACGTAGTAAAATCTTGCGGTAGGCTGTGTTAACTTTGTCCCTGCTTTCTGCACTATAGGCATAAGCCTGTCGGATTTGTTCATAAGTCATTACTCCAGAGGCAAGTTGATTACTTGATATTTGCAAACCACCAGAATCAGCTTCACGTCCAAAAACGTCACGATACAACTGCTTAATGATTTCTTGGGGAGAACTACCATCAAATGCAAAGCCTTTACCTGTGAAACTGATACCTGTTACACCTCTGAGAATTGCAATCAAGTCATCATTGCTATCTATACGAATCTCAGTATCAGAACCAACAGTAACTAAACGATAGCCATAGGCTTTACTACCGTTAGTGACATTATTAGATAAACTTTTCAACTGAATAGTGTCTTCATCTCGATTGAAAGACAAGATTTCAGCGAAATCATTGCGTCCATTTCTTGTGTAGTAAACATTGCCAGAGTTACCGAGAATGAATCGATCTCTGCCTGCCCAACCTGCTAAAAGATCCCTTTCATTATCGCCATTGCCATAGCCATCTAAAGTATCATCGCCATCGTCACCATACAGCGCATCATTGCCACTTTCACCCCAGAGTCTGTCGTTCCCCGGTCCGCCAAAAATCTTGTCATCGTTGCTACCACCATTTAATTCATCATTACCGCTTTCACCATACAATTCATCGTTACCATTACCACCCCAAAGTTTGTCGTTATTATCACCTCCCCTCAGTTGATCATTGCCATCATCACCATACAGCGCATCGTTGCCACTTTCACCCCAGAGTCTGTCGTTCCCCGGTCCGCCAAAAATCTTGTCATCATTGCTGCCGCCGTTTAATTCATCATTGCCACTTTCACCATATAATTCATCGTTATCGTTCTCTCCCCAAAGTTTGTCATCACCATTACCGCCCCAAAGTTTGTCATTATTACCACCTCCCCTCAGTTCATCATTGCCATCATCACCGCGTAGCTCATCATTACCATCTTCTCCCCAGAGCTTGTCATTACCCTGACTACCCCATAGATAGTCATCATTTCCACCGCCGTTTACCTCATCATCTCCTTCATCTCCAATGATGCGATCGCTACCATTTTCTCCCCACAGTTTGTCGTTACCAGAACCCCCCCAAATCTTGTCATCGCCATTCCTACCTTCAATATCTTGACGCTGCATATCATATCTGACTGTTGAATGAATAACAGGTATTGAGGGTTGGTTCATAAAATCAATGGCATTGCTGATAATATGTATAACTCAGCGATCGCTCTTGATCTGTTGTGCTGTGTTATTGTCTGATTTTTTTCTATCTAATCACCCAAAGAGCCACCACCTGTGGCAATCTGGGAAACAGAGATTTATTAAATCTGATATTTGAGCAACAGCAAATTTACCTAATCAGGTTATGCAAACTCTGCCCACAGTAAACACTTCAAGCATCACATCAACTCCAGCCGCCTTTGATACAACTATCAAGCGGCGTAAAACCCGCCCTGTAAAGGTGGGAAATGTCACCATTGGCGGCGGCTACCCCGTTGTAGTGCAGTCAATGATTAACGAAGACACTCTTGATATTGATGGTTCCGTAGCTGGTATTCGTCGTCTGCACGAAATTGGCTGCGAAATTGTCCGCGTCACCGTGCCGAGTATGGCTCATGCTAAAGCTTTAGCAGAAATTAAACAAAAATTAATTAAAACTTACCAAGACGTGCCAATTGTGGCTGATGTCCATCACAACGGGCTAAAAATCGCTGTGGAAGTTGCCAAGCACATAGAGAAAGTGCGGATTAATCCCGGCTTGTATGTGTTTGAAAAGCCAAACATCAATCGAACTGAATATACTAAAAGCGAATTTGACGAAATTGGCGATAAAATCCGCGAAACCTTAGAACCTCTAGTAGTTTCTTTGCGCGACCAAGGAAAATCGATGCGAATTGGTGTAAATCATGGTTCCCTCGCGGAGAGAATGCTATTTACTTACGGTGACACCCCCGAAGGAATGGTGGAATCTGCCATCGAATTCATCCGCATCTGTGAATCTTTGGATTTCCGCAACCTGGTAATTTCCATGAAAGCCTCACGAGTCCCGGTGATGGTAGCCGCCTATCGCCTCATTGCCAAGCGCATGGATGAACTTGGTATGGATTATCCATTACATTTAGGCGTTACAGAAGCCGGTGATGGCGAATACGGGCGAATTAAATCTACGGCTGGTATTGCCACCTTACTTGCTGATGGCATTGGCGATACAATTCGCGTCTCACTTACAGAAGCACCAGAAAAAGAAATCCCCGTCTGCTACAGCATTCTCCAAGCTTTGGGATTGCGAAAAACGATGGTGGAATATGTCGCTTGTCCTTCCTGTGGACGCACTTTGTTTAATCTAGAAGAAGTGCTGCACAAAGTCCGGGAAGCCACTAAACACCTAACTGGGTTAGACATTGCAGTTATGGGTTGCATTGTCAATGGCCCGGGAGAAATGGCCGATGCCGACTATGGTTATGTCGGCAAAACACCCGGTTACATTTCTTTGTATCGTGGTCGAGAAGAAATTAAAAAAGTCCCAGAAGATAAAGGTGTAGAGGAATTAATTAACCTCATTAAGGCAGATGAACGCTGGGTAGAACCTTAAAGGGGGCAGGGGGAGCAGGGGAAGCAGGGGAAGCAGGGGGAGACAAGAAGAATAAACAATGCCCAATCCCCAATCCCCAATCCCCAATACCCAATCCCCAATTTGCCAGATTGTCAAGTATTTTGTGTAAATTAGGAATACATACTCCGTCTGTACAGTGGTAGCCTGTGTTAGATTGAGCATACTGACTATAAATTTTCCCTCTGATGCAGCTGTCATTATGGTGATTACAAAAAGTAGACTTGTTTTGGGTGCTACGGCAGTGACACTCTCCACGATCGCTGTTACTAGCCTTGGCATTCATTCGCGAGGTCAGGCTTTATTTAAAGCGAGTCCTAAAAATTTAGTAGATGAAGTTTGGCAAATTGTTCAACGCCAATATGTAGACGGTACTTTTAATCAGGTTGATTGGCAGGCTGTTCGTAAGGAATACTTGAGCAAGTCTTACAGTAATCCACAGGATGCGTATAAGTCCATTCGGGAAATGCTGAAAAAGTTGCAAGACCCCTACACCCGATTTATGGACCCAGAGGAATTCAAGAATATGCAGGTTGATACCTCTGGAGAATTGACAGGGATTGGGATCACCATTAGCCAGGATGAAAAAACCAAGCAATTGGTTGTAATTGCGCCAATCGAAGATACACCAGCCTTTAAAGCTGGTGTTTTGGCAAAAGATATCATCCTCAAAATCGATGGCAAAGATACTAAGGGGATGGATACCAATCAGGCAGTATCTTTGATTAGGGGTGAAGCTGGAACCCAAGTTAGCCTGACTATTCAACGCGACGCTCAAATAAAACAGTTTGATATCAAACGGGCGCGAATTGAAATCCATCCAGTTAAGTTTTCCCAAAAGCAAACCCCATCGGGGAATCTTGGTTACATTCGCTTGAACCAGTTCAGCGCCAATTCTGGTAAGGAAATGCAAAGCGCTATCAAAAATTTAGAAAGCAAAAAGGTAGCTGGATATATTCTAGATTTGCGTGGTAATCCAGGTGGCTTACTCTTCTCCAGTGTGGATATTGCCCGGATGTGGATAGATAAAGGTAAGATTGTCTCCACTGTTGAACGCCAAGGAGAGGCAGAAAAAGAAGAGGCAAACGGACGAGCCTTAACAAATAAACCTTTGGTAGTACTGGTAGATAAAGGTTCAGCTAGTGCCAGTGAAATTCTCTCAGGGGCTTTGAAAGATAATAAGCGCGCGACTTTGGTAGGTACTCAAACCTTTGGTAAGGGATTGGTGCAATCAGTACGTCCTCTGGAAGATGGTTCAGGATTGGCGGTAACAATTGCTCACTACTATACCCCCAATGGTACAGACATCAATCATAAAGGCATTGAGCCAGATGTGAAGGTGGATTTGACCAAAAAGCAGATGGAAGATTTGTGGCTGCATGGACGCGACAAACTCGCTACCCTAGCAGACCCTCAATTCGCTAAAGCGGTGGAAGTTATAGGTAAAAAAATTGCTGAGAAGGGTACACCCACAGCAGAAAAATAAAGTTAGGAGTGAATAGTGAGGAGTTAGGAATAAAAACCATCATTGTTAACTTCTAACTCCTAACTTAAACTGGTTGGCATTTTCCAGCCCTAATAAGTCCGACACGCCGAGCGATCGCTTCTTCTGGCGAACTAAAAGGCCCCCACTGTTCTATAATTTCTAGATTATCGTTGCCAACTTGGTGGCTGGGGATAATTTCACAGTTTCCAGCAGAGCGCTTGACAATATACCAAGTTTGTGATTTGTTCATATTTTAAATAAAAATCTTGTTTTTATAGTCTGTAGAACTATGAATAAGGTAAACTATGCAGCAATGAGCGACCAAGAGCTAAAGAGTTACTTTATCACCCACAAGGATGATAAGGAAGCCTTTTATGACTACATGGATAGACGAAAATCTCGTCATCGTGATGCTGCAATAAAATTAAATGATCCGGCTTGGGAAGAAAAAATAACAGCTGTAATTCAAAAACAATTAGGCTCTGATTGATAACTTAATAATTTCATATTTTTAATCGAGGTGGACAAAATTTTTGTAGTCACCTCGATTTCTCACATAAATTTACTTTCAACTAATACTTCCGCTCTTTTGGCTCAAACATAGTAATCGCCACCGGTCGATATTGGATATCAATTCCGGCTGGTGAATAGTAAGCCATTGTGTGTTTGAGGAAATTTGCATCATCTCGCTGGGAATAATCTTCGCGGAAATGAGCGCCACGACTTTCTTGACGATTTAGGGCTGATGCCAAAATAGTCTGCCCTACTACCATCAAACTTCGCAATTCTAAAGCTTCTACCAGCTCTGTATTCCAGCAACTACCTTTGTCATCTAAATAAATTTGAGGATATTGCTGTTGTATTTCTTCTAGTTTCTGTAAACCTTCAGTCATTAACGCCTCAGTGCGGAAAACACCACAGTACTCAGTCATACAATCCTGGAAGGCTTCACGAACTTGGTTAATGCGGTACTGTCCTGGTTGTTCTAGTAAAGCTTGAATTTGTTGCTGGGCTTCTGTTACATACTGTTGCTCATCTACAGAGGGTAACTTACGTTTTTGGACAAATTTGGCGATCGCAGCCCCAGTCCGCTTACCATAAACTACACACTCTAGAAGTGAATTACTCCCCAAACGATTTGCACCATGTACCGAAACACAAGATGTTTCACCCGCAGCAAAGAAAGCATCAACTAAACCATCGTCACTACTACGAACTTGCCCATCAGTATTAACTGGGATACCACCCATACAATAGTGAATTGTCGGGCGGACTGGCATCGGTTGAGTTACCGCGTCAACACCTACTAGACGGTGTGCTTCTTCCCAACAGAAGGGAACGCGACTCATAATCTTTTCTTTGCCCAGATGGCGTAGATCCAGATAGACAAAGGGGCCGCCAGCACTACCATCAAGATGAATACCACGTCCGGTGCGAATTTCGTAAGCGATCGCTCGTGAGGTAATATCACGAGGAGCTAGTTCCATGCGACTGGGGGCATAGTTCGCCATAAAGCGATCGCCTTCACTATTAATCAGATACGCCCCTTCTCCCCGTACCGCTTCCGAAATCAGCACCCCTACCGGATATAAACCAGTGGGATGAAACTGCACAAATTCCATATCTTCTAGGGGCAAACCGGCGATCGCAGTCATTGCCAAACCATCACCTGAAGAAGCGTAATCATTAGAGGTAGTGTTATAAACGCGACCATAGCCCCCTGTGGCAAACATCACCGCCTTAGCCCGCACCACCTCTATATGTCCATCCAAAAGATGGAACATTACCACACCCTTTGCCTCATTTTCTTCTAAAATAAGACGCATTACGTACCACTCTTCATAAACTTGCACCCCATAACGCCGCAAATTGTTAACTAATTCGTGCAAAATCGCGTGACCAGTTTTGTCAGCAGCGTAACAAGTCCGGTTGTGGGAGTGTCCCCCAAAAGCCCGTTGAGCAATGCGCCCATCGGGTAATCGAGAGAATAAAACGCCAAGATGTTCCAAGTCAATTACCACATCTGGCGCTTCTTGAGTGAGAATCGCTACAGCATCTTGGTCTGCCAAGTAATCAGAACCCTTGACAGTATCAAAAGCATGTGCTTCCCAACTATCCTCTGAATCAACATTTTTCAGCGATGCAGCCATACCACCTTGAGCTGCAACCGAGTGGGAACGAATTGGGTGGGTTTTGGCAACCACAGCAATATTTAAACTAGGGTCGGTGCGGGCAATTTCCACAGCAGCGCGACATCCTGCTAATCCACCCCCGACAATAATCACATCATGTTCCAGCATATTTAGCCCCCGACTGCAAACCACTGCTGTTCTATTGTAGAGACGTGATGAATCAGGCAGTGGGTTACAACAGTGGCATCTCTACAAAAAATTCCCTGCTTATAGACCAATACGCTTGGGTTAAGACTAAAACCCTTTGTCAAAGTCAATTTTTTTAACGTAGACGCAAAGCGGTGAAGCAGCGCGGTCTTCTCCCAAAGGGAGAGGCTAGCGCCTGCCGTAGGATGCCCGAAGGCTGTAGGGGGTTTGCCCCATGAGCGACTGCTGTTAGCGCAGCATTAGCGACGTTAGGAGCGTCACCCGGAAGGCTTGCCGCAGGCTACCACTCCAGACGCAGAGAAGCCAGTGCGTTGGGCGGGTTCCCCGACTTGAAGCAACTGGCGCGGCACTGAGAGAAGAGACAAATGCTTAACTGAACTGTATTGGCTTATAGACAGGGATGTTATAAAAAATTTTTAAATTAGGAGTGAAAAGTTAAAAATGAAGAGTTATGGAACTCCAAGAAATAAATTATCCAATATTGTGGGGTGGGCATCCTGCCCGCCCAGTCCATAGGGCGGGCGAGACGCCCACCCCACAAGAGTTAATTGGATATTTTTTTATTTGTCAGTCCCTTATGGGACAGATAGAGTGACTCATAACTCCTGTAGAGAGGCGATTAATCACGTCCCTACTCCTAACTCTTTAGCTTGTTGCTTGTACAGGTTGTTGCTGAGACACATTACCTGGTATGGGTTCCATTTTGGTTCCCGGCCCTACAGGAGTGACTTCAATATGATTTAACAAGGTAGTGACAAAGGCAAACAACAAGAAAGGTAGCGATAGCAGAACGACAAGACCCGCCGTTGCTAAAGCATACACGGGTCGCTTGGCACCCATCAATGCCAAAGCTGATGCCAAACTGAGAGTAATTGTAATTAACCAAACAATTATTTGACCGTAGATATCACCGAAAGTCAGGGTACAGACAAACCGATACTTTTGAATATTATTTTCGCTCATCATATTCGCCTCAAGTCTCTCCTAATAGGTTCTACGTTAGAACTATGTTTGCCTTGTCGGCAATTTCTAAATATTTTTGCAAGCTTCGTAATATCACTTCACAATCAAGCCAACTTTGGCAGAAAGGCAGCTATTCTGGAAGAAAACTTTTTCTCTTCGTGGGAGAGGTCGTAATTTTCATAACCTCCTAAACATATAATCTCTTTGCTTAATGTCATCTATCAGATTCAGGATATTCAGAATATCTAGCAATTGTATTTGATTGTGAAAATCGCAACTCACGGATCACTGACTTCTTTAAGAAGTCGGGGATCTTGTTTGTCACAAATGATTCAGATTACTATAGTAGTTAATTTTTTGCGAGTAAAAATTAACTAGAGAAATCAAGTAAAGTCAGGATGGAAAAACAGATTTTTTGATGTTAAATTTTGAGTATTGCCCGAATTTGTTGACTTATAATCGACAAAAATCTTTATTTTTCGTGGCAACATTGTTTTAGGAGTGAACGTGAGTACTATTTTTCTTCGTAAAGGTGTTTTTTGGTTGCCAAGTGTAGCTGCTCTTACATTCCTGAGTAGCGGCTTATCTGCAAGTGCCCAGACTGTGGACAAGTTGGGAAGTCAGCCATTAACCGAGCCTTCCGCAACCGTAGCATCTCCCAACGAGTTTAGTCCAAAACTAGACACTGAAAGCCAAAATCTCTCTACAGAAACAACTGAAATATTTACAGCGACAAATTTAGCTAAGGTACAGCAGTTGCCCAACACTGCAATGGAGCAAAACACCAGCACAACAGCTACACCTGTTCCAGGCACAGTGTCAACCTCATCTGCGACGCTCACCTCTGAGGTTGTACAACCGACTTCTCAATCGGTTTCTCAAACCACTGCTCAACCATCTGCTACCAAAGTGGCGCAATCGGATATTGATTTAGGTAGAACTACCCGTGGTGGCAGCAGCTATGTTGGCGTTGCTGGTAATGTTGGTTTGAATGGTGCTGGTGACGCGTCTTTGGGCGATGGTAATTTTGCGGTAATCAGCAAAATCGGACTGACAAATTCTATATCGGTGAGACCCTCAGCCGTATTCGGGGACAACACCACAATTCTACTTCCTGTCACCTACGATTTTACCTTCAAATCAGCAGATGCTTTTAGCGAACCATTAGCGATCGCACCTTACATCGGAGTGGGCGCAGCTTACAAAACTGGTGATAACTCTAAATTCGCCTTTTTGGCATCTGCTGGCATTGATGTGCCTCTAACTCCTCAATTTACGGCAACTGCTGCTATAAATGCGGGATTTTTCGATACAACTGATGTGGGCTTGTTGTTAGGAGTTGGTTACAACTTCAATGGGCTTTAAAAGTTAGGAGTTAGGAGTTATGAATTTAATCTTAATAACTCGTAACTCCTAACTTTCTATTTGGGGGTAACTTTATCAATTACCTTGATTTTGCCATCATCTCCTACTGTCCAGACATCATAAACACCAACGACATCACCGTTAGCATCAATATCTACATTGCCACTGGCTCCTTGGTAGTTAATCTTTTTACCATCTTTAAGTAACTTTAGTCCCTCGCAGACATCAGTAACTTCTGTGCCAGGCCCATCAGCAACTTCACGGATTTTACTAGCTATGCCAACACCGGTATTTTCCTTAGCAGCTTGTGCTGCCAATGTCAATAAAGCAGCCGCATCCCAAGCTTGAGGAGCGTATTCCCCTGGCTCACTACCCTTTTTATCCTTCCACAGCTTGTTGAAAGCTGCTAATGCTTTACCATCGGAACCGGGTACTGTACCGATCGCTCCAGTTAAAATATATTTACCATCACTGCCTTTACCAACTTGTTCGGGAAAAGTCGGTGATTTTACCCCATCTGTCAGCAGAATTTGTACTCCCTTCGCCACACCTTGCTGATAGGCGGCCTTTAGGAACAAACTACCAGTTTCGGCGTAGAGTACGGCCAGTACTGCATCTGGCTTACCTGCAAATGCCGCCGCCGCCTCTGTATCAAATGTCTGAGCTTTTGGGTCGTAGCGGACAGGCTTATCTTTATCAACGATGGTTCCACCCAATTTTTCAAAGGTTTGCACGAATGCTTTTTCAAAACCAACGCCATAGTCGTTATTAATCACGACTGTAGAAACTCGCTTGAAACCTTTTTTTCTGGCAAGTTGGGCTAAAGCTAATGCTTGGTAGGTATCGGGGGGAGCAGTACGCGCCCAAAAGCCTTTATAGTCACCTTTTTGGGCTTTTTCGGTAAATACAGGACTGGTACTACCAGGGGAAACCAGCATGACTTTATTCGGTGTGGCAATGGAGACTGCTGCACTTGAAACGCTACTGGCGAAGGAACCAACTACACCTGCTACTTTATCCAAAGTTGCCAGTTTGGTCATACCGGCAGCTCCAGCTTTGGGGTCTGTTTGGTCGTCTACTTGCACCAAGGTGACAGGTTCGCCATTTACCCCACCACAAGCGTTGACTGTATCCACTAGTAAAGGTACAGAACCTAGCATCTGCTGTCCCACAGAAGCTAAGTCGCCTGTTGACGGTAGCAGGGAACCAATTTTTAGCCCTTTAGCACTACTTGTAGTAGTTGAGTTTGCTGCTGGGGTAGCGGTGCTGCCGTTGGTAGCTGTGCTGTTGGGAGTACTGTTATCACCACAAGCCCCAACTAGGAACCCAGTTGCTAGGGTAGCTAGACTTAAGGCTAAGGCGGCGCTAATTTTTTTCATAAATCTCTTTCACTCCTCAGATATTTAGGAGCCTAAAAATAAGATTCAACCTAGATTTGTAACTTAGTTGGATCTTAGTCAAGGTTCCAAAGGATAAATCATATCATCCATCTTTGGGAGTAGAAGTATTTACCCCGACATTAATATTTATTTTTGTACACAGAAGATACTCCGTGTATCAAATGCTGAAAAACGGAGAGGGAGGGATTCGAACCCTCGGTACGGAGTTGCCTGCCGTACAACAGATTAGCAATCTGCCGCTTTCGACCACTCAGCCACCTCTCCTGACTCACGAATAATAATGGTAGCAGGTTTGTTGGGAAGAGTCAATAGTCATTTTTAATTGGGCATGGGGCATGGGGCATGGGGCATTAGTCATTGGTTATTAGTGAATAACAAAGGACAAATGACTAATTCAAAGGACTTGCGATCGCATCCAAGCTATGGGCAAGGTGCGTAACTTTTTCCACTGGGGAACGAAAGCCCGTTGACTGAATACATCGTAATCGTTGCGTTCAATCGCCTCTAAAATTTGACCGTACAGCATTGATGCTGCCCACACAGGCCAACGGGCATCGGATGCTAAATAAGTAATTCCTCGGTCGGATGTGGTGTAAAATTGGCGGGCGCGGTCAATTTGAAAGCGCATCAATGCTCGCCAACGATCGTCTACCACACCTTTGAAGAAGTCTTGCTCGCTATAGTTGAATTTTGCCAAGTCTTCCAGGGGAATGTAAATCCGTCCCCGTTTGGCATCTTCTCCCACATCCCGCAGGATGTTGGTAAGTTGATTGGCAATTCCGAGAGCGATCGCTTCTTCTATGGGAACATAAGGTTGTTTATTCTGCCGCCACGGTGCTGTATATATGGTGCTATCCACACCCATAACGGATGTTGACATTAAGCCGACAGTACCAGCAACGCGGTAACAGTAGAGGTATAAATCCTCAAAAGTTTCATAACGACTGCGATATAAGTCCATGCGCTGACCGGCAATCATATCCCGAAAGGGTTGGATGTCCATCGGAAAGCGCTGGAGGGTATCAACTAAAGCTACATCGTAATTTTCTAATGGGCGTCCCGCAAAAATCGATTCCAGCTGCTGTTCCCATAGGTCTAGGGTTTCTGGCGTGGTAATAGCAGATGCGGGGCCATCCACCAATTCATCTGTACGGCGACACCAAGCGTAAATTGACCAAATAGATTGACGTTTTACCGGACTCATCAGCAAAGTACCCAGGTAAAAAGTCTTGGCATACTTTGCTGTGAGATGCCGACAAAGTTTGTATGACTCGTCTACAGAGACCAGCGTTTTCATGCGCGGCGGGGAATCAGGCAGTTGCAGCATTCGTTGCGGGCGGTCGGGTGAGCGTTTGCAGGTTTGAGGAATTTGCTACCGGGAGGGCCTCAGAAATCGCCTGCGCTGTCAGCTTACCAGAAAGTACGGCACCTTCCATACTGGCTAAGTAGCGTTGCATGGTGTAATCCCCGCTAAGATAGAAGTTACTAATGGGGGTTGTTTGCGAGGGACGGTACTGTTGACGACCAGGGGTCGCTTTGTAAACTGAACGGGGCGTTTTCACCACATGAGATTTTAGCAATGTTGCTGGATTGTCTCCCCCAAAGTGGTCGGGGAAGAGTTTTTCTAACTCGGCAATTGTTGCTGCCACAATCTCCTCATCGGATTTGGCAATCCAATCTTTTGCCGGGGCTAGAACTAATTCCAGCATTGAGCGATTGGGGTTGGCGTATTCACGGCAGGTATTGCTCATATCAGCATAAACGCTGAGGAGGGGCGATCGCGAGAATAGCAAGTGATCAATTTGCGTAAGTTTACGATCAAACCACAAATGCACGTTAATCACAGGTACGCCTTCTAAGCCTTCTAGCTTTTGGAAAAACTCCATTTCCTTCCAAGGTGCTGGCAAAATCACCTTCAGAGGGTCAACCGGCATAGCAGATGCATACAAATCCGCCGTGAAAACTTCATCTTTGTCCCCATTCAACCCCCGAATCAAGTATCCTTTGACGCTACCATCGGCGTTCAGCAAAATCTCTTTTAAAGGGGCATTCAAGCGGACTTCTCCACCGCGTTCGGTGATGTAATCCACTAATGGCTGACACAATCGTTCTGTTGGCGAACCATCCAGAAAGGCCATTTTCGAGCCATTTTTTTCCTGGAGGAAACGATTGAGGGCAGTTAAAAGAATGGTTGCTGAAATTTCATCTGGGTCGATGAAATTCAGCGACTTGGCCATGGCAATAAAAACTTCTTTATTAACCCGTTCTGGTATGTTGTGTTTACGCAGCCAGTCTGTCCAGGAATATTTGTCCATTTCTTCAACGTACTTTTGCCCCTGAATCATGACCGGCAATAACCCGATGCCAAAGCGGATTTTTTCTGGCCATGTCAGCATATCGTTGTTTCGCAGAATTGCCACTATACCATTAATCGGTGCTGGCAAATCTGGGAAGTCAAAGCGGCTGTAAGTACCTGGTGCATCCGGCTGGTTGAAGATCATTGTGTGTTCTTTCCACTGCAACCGATCTTCAATATCCAGTTCTTTGAATAACTGCAACATATTGGGATATGCGCCAAAAAAGATGTGCAGACCTGTTTCGTACCAGTCTCCATCAGCATCTTTCCACGCGGCCACTTTACCGCCTAGAACGTCTCGACGTTCCAAGACAATGGGTGTGTGACCTGCATCTGTAAGATATTTCGCGCAGGAAAGTCCTGCTAGTCCCGCTCCCGCGATCGCTACTCGCATGTAACCCTACTGCTCTTCAATATTTCTTAACCGTTTTATCGTTCTCATTATACGTTGCAATCCGTTACATTTGGCAGTTATTGTGCGATCGCTTCCGCAAAAAACTTTTGCCAAAGGGAATTTTACCTACGCGCACCTACCCAAGCAAACTATCAATACCATTGTTGGTAATAGGTTTGAGTGAGCATTTCATCTATCTTTACATGGAGGAAAATTAGGCAAACAAAAGTATTTCCTTTGACTGTGCCAATTTTAGATTTTAGATTGCCGATTTTAGATTTTTTTGGTTTATGCCTCATCCGCAAGTGGCGTGAAACAAATCCAAAATTCCAAGCCCCGTATCCTGGTAGTCGGGGTCAATCCAAAATCCAAAATCCAAAATCGGTTGATTGAAAATAAGTTAATCTCAAATGTGGTCTGAAAGTAGTTGATTTATTTGCTAATTCGTGTATTTGCTTTGAGTAAATATCGGGGGTATTGGTTAAAGACTACTTGGAAAACTTTCTGCTTCCCATAAGGTGTAGGATAAAAATCTATGTCCTCTAGGTTGAACAACCCAGTTGTTTACCGCACAACTTATAGGTAAAAGTTATGGGTGTATCGCAGAAGCTCAAGCGCTTTGGACATCACCTGATTCTAGGTATTTCTGGCACGACATTAAGTGATGATGATAAACGCGCACTCAATGAATTGAAACCGATTGGGGCGATATTTTTTGCTAAGAACTTTTTGGATGGCACCCCATATCAAGTTTGGCTGGAAAGCTTCAAGGATTTAAACAGGCAGATACAAGAATATACTGAGCGTGATTCCATGTTCATCACTCTCGATCATGAAGGAGGTCGTGTAATTCGTACACCACTGCCAATTACCCGCTTTCCTTATGGGTTGTTGCTGCGATCGCACGCTTATGAAGTAGCAAAAGCCACAGCTGTAGAACTAAAATCACTGGGTATTAACTTATCTTGGGCACCCGTAGCCGATATTTTTTCCCATCCCGACAACCCCGTGATTGGGCCTCGCGCCTTTGGTAACACTCCCGAAACTGCTACTCAAGGTGCGCGTGATTACTACCTTGGACTTCGAGATTCAGGAATTTTGGGATGCGCCAAACACTTCCCCGGACATGGAGACACCAGCAAGGACTCTCACATTGAGCTACCAATCCTGAATTTAACTCTAGAAGACCTGCAACTTCGAGAACTTATACCCTTCAAAGCCTTAATCGAAGTCCAGATTCCTTTGATTATGACTGTCCATATCTTATTTCCCAGAATAGATGCTGATGTGCCAGCAACCCTTTCCCAGGCTATCCTCAAAACCATACTTAGAGAAGAACTTGGCTTTGAGGGAGTGGTTGTATCTGATGATTTGGATATGAAAGCTATCTCAGATATGTTTATGAAAACTGGTACTGTGGCGCGGTCATTTAATGCAGGCTGTGACTTGTTTATTGTTTCGCGCAATATCAACTCATCATCTTTAGAAAGAACTTATCGGATTGCTGAAGATTTTGCTGATTCGCTCAGTAACGGTAGCTTAGATGAAGCAGTGGTAGAAGCAGCCAGAGAAAGAATTGAGAAACTACTGGCAGTAACACCGCAATATCCCATACATGCTTTGGATAAAGATGTATTATTGCAACATGCTCAACTAGCGATCGCTAGTTGCTATTCATAACCCAAGTGGATTCAAGTTACATATTAGCTAATTCTTAATTTTGAATTTTGAATTTTGAATTGTTTAATGGGTGGTATAGGGGTCGAACCTATTTCTGCGGGTTAAAAGCCCGCTGCACAGCCGGTATGCCAACCACCCTAGTTAATTTGAAAAAGAAATGAGCAAGTGCGATCGTATTACACCGCAAGTCTTGTAACACCAACACTAGATATAAATCCACCAGGGAGGTACTGCCCCTCCTATTTCTGTGTTATCAGCACAGCGCCTCGCTTTTCGGCTCCAGGTGGATAGGTGGAAGATGGAGGAATCGAACCCCTACAGTTGCCCATACCCTGGTTTTCAAGACCAGTTGCCGTCCATTCAGCGGCATCTTCCATTCAGGGGTGTCTGACGGGACTTGAACCCGTTATGACTGGTTCCACAAACCAGCGCCTCGACCACTTTGGCTTCAGATACCATCAGTGGAATCAATGGGAATTGAACCCATAACCTCCTGCTTGCAAGGCAGGCGCTCTAGCCATTTGAGCTATGACCCCGTCAAATAAGTAAAAAGAGCAAAGTAAAAACTAAAAAGAAAGAGAAATAATTAAATTCATTCTTTTGACTTTTAACTTTTGACTTGTTCAGGCGGGAGTGGTAGGACTTAAACCCACAACCTTCAAGGTAGAAACTTGAAGCTCTATTCCATTGAGCTACACTCCCAAGATTTGGTAGTCCTGGCAGGAATTGAACCCGCGACATTCTTCTTGTAAGGAAGACACTCTACCAATTGAGCTACAGGACTACGCAAGCGAGTGGAGGGAGTTGAACCCACGCACTGAGTATGGCGTACTCAGATGCTACCGACTACATCACACCCGCATCAAGCTGGTAACAGGAATTGAACCTGCAACCTACTGATTACAAGTCAGTTGCTCTGCCAATTGAGCTACACCAGCACTAATTTTGGATTTTGGATTTTAGATTGACCCCATAGCTTCAGATACGAGCTTGAGTAAAGAATTGTAGATTTGGGATGCTCCCTATTTGTTGGACAAATAAAACAAGCTTCCTCTCACACCTTTTTAGATTTTCAGTTTTGAATCAACAATCCAAAATTTAAAATCTAAAATCTAAAATTTGGTGACGGGGGCAGGAGTTGAACCTGCCGATATTCAGGTTATGAGCCTGATGAGCCACCCTTGCTCTATCCCCGCATATTCACCAATACCCCTGACTGGATTTGAACCAGCAACCTCTTCGTTCTAGGCGAAGCGCCTCTTCCGTTGGGCTACAAGGGCAAACTTGGTACTCCCGACAGGATTTGAACCTGCAAAAACTAGATCCTCGGTCTAGTGCGTCTTCCGTTCCGCCACGAGAGCGTTTAGTACCCCTGACAGGATTAAAATCTGGACTCTGATTCCAGCACGTATGCCAGTTCCGTCACAGGGGCGTATCGGGATGGCAGGACTCGAACCTGCGACTCCATGCTCCCAAAGCATGGCTTCTGGCCACTGAATTACATCCCGTTAGTACTCCTGGTGGGAGTCGAACCCACAACCAAACAGATTTTAAGTCTGCCACCTCTTCCAATTGGGCTACAGGAGCAAATTTTGGTACTCTTGGTGGGAGTCGTAGACGCGGAGCGGCTTCCCGCAGGGTACCCACAACATACCGTTTTTGAGACGGCAGCCTCTTCCAGTTGGGCTACAAGAGCAGAGTTTGGCAGCCCCGCCAGGACTCGAACCTGGAATCTTCGCCTTCAAAGGGCGCTATGTTGCCAATTACACCACAGGGCTTTATTGCCAGGGCAGGGTTTGAACCTGCAACCTCATCGTTCAGAGCGATGCGACTTACCAATTCGTCCACCCGGCAATGAATGGCTGCCTCAGTAGGACTCGAACCTACAACCGCGCGGTTAACAGCCGCTTGCTCTACCATTGAGCTATGAGGCAACGAAGCCCCCCAGGTCGGAATCGAACCGACGACCTCCTGTTCTTCAGACAGGCGCTAACTACCAACTGAGCTACCGGGGGATAAAAGAAGAGATTATGTAACGAGAGCGGAGGGAATCGAACCCTCAAATCTTCAGTTTCGTAGACTGAGATGTTATCCAGTTACACCACACTCTCAAAACGGAGAGAACAGGATTTGAACCTGCGACGGGTATTAATTACCCGCTTCCTCTTAGCAGGAGGACGCTTTTAGCCACTCAGCCACCTCTCCATAGTGGGTCGAGCAGGATTTGAACCTGCGCGCAAAAAAGAACAGTTTTACAGACTGTCGCCTTCAACCAGACTCGGCCACCGACCCATAATCATTCCCCCGACGAGAATTGAACTCGCATCTGTGCTTTGAAAGAACACTGACTTAACCATTAGTCCACGAGGGCATAATTGAGTGAATTTTGGATTTTAGATTTTAGATTTTGGATTTTGGATTAAAAAATTTAATCTAAAATTGGCAATCTAAAATCCAAAATTGTCTGACGCAGGGGCTAGGATTTGAACCTAGAACATCGGATTTGGAGTCACGAGGTGTTACCGTTACACCATCCCTGCATTTGGTGGCAGCGGCGGGATTTGCACCCGCATATACCAGGGTATGAACCTGGGGCTTTGCTGGTTAAGCTACGCTGCGACAGAGGTCAGAGCGGGATTTGAACCCGCGCTAATCGGTTTTGCAGACCAACGCCTTACCAACTTGGCTACCTGACCATTTGGGAGTCCCGACGAGATTTGCACTCGCAATCTTCAGCTTGAGAGGCTGACGGCTTAAACTATTCGCCTACAGGACTGCAACCAGGGTGACGGGACTTGAACCCGCAACATTTCCGCAGACAACGGAACGCTCTAGCCAATTGAGCTACACCCCGATTTTTTGGAATCTGTGCCTAAACTTTGAGGTTTTTAGGCACAGATTTTGTTGGTGAACTTGCCCATTTCTTATTTAGTTTTCAAGGTTCAGAAAATTTACTTTTAACTGTTAGAAACTGTTAGGAAAACAACCGAAACTCTAGGTAGCAAGCCTGTTGTGTATTACGGATGTATTCAGTGGTTTTGATGAGTGCAAAATTAGAACTTTTTTCGTTGATTGCCTCTACTGCCGATGGTTTGCAAGTAGGAGCAGCTTTGCTGACTAAGGATTATGGTTTGTTTCAACGCTTTTCCTTTAGTTCTATGTAGAAGATAACTTTGACTCTTGGGAAGCTTGTCTTTTGCTTCACTACAGATATACTACAAAATACTACAAGAGGTGTCAAGGGGTTTTAGAAAGTTTTTTTGAAATTGTCTAGAAAAGCTTCTGCACTTAGATTTGAACTTGCTAAACCCTCTGAAAAGTCAAACTACAGCTTATGATTGGGTGAGTCTTTAAAAGCCTGACGTGACAGACAACTACCTCAAGCGACAAAAAATAATTAGTGTTGTCGCGATCGCCTCTAGTATTACAGCTTGTAGTATTGCTCCAGGCACCTCCCCACAATCGGGGTTGAACCAGCCGGTAAGCAAAAACCATACTGCACTTCAAGATCCAGCGAAGGGGCAAATTAATGCCCAGCTACCGCCATCAGCCAAAGTAGAAAACCCTACTTTTACAGTCCCAGCGAAATTTCAGGGAAAAACAGTTTATAAGGTGCAACCCAGCAACAACGAAAAGGTTATTGCTTTAAGCATTGATGATGGCCCCTGGCCAAAGACAACTCTAGAAATGCTGGACATCCTGAAGCAAAATGATGTTAAAGCGACATTCTTTTGGGTAGGACAAGCTTTACAAGCAAATCCCGACCTAGCCAAGCGTGAAGTAGCCGAGGGACACGCCATCGGCAACCATACTTGGCATCATTGGTATCGGCGAATGGATGAAGCCACAGCCAAGAGTGAAATCGATCGCACATCTGATTTGATATACAAAACTACAGGAGTCAAAACGGCTCTGTTTCGTCCTCCTGGAGGCGTTTTAAACAACGGACTAGCCGCTTACGCTAAAAGCCAGAAAGACGCTGTAATTATGTGGTCGCTAACTTCAGCTGATACCGATCCTCACGCCAAACCGCAGGCATTTGTAAATAATGTCCTGAAAGGCGCGAAACCTGGTTTTATTGTTTTAATGCATGATGGTGGTGGCGATCGCCGCAGAACTGTAGAAGCTTTGCCACAAATCATCAGTGGACTAAAACAACAAGGCTATCGATTTGTGACAATTCCTGAACTGCTGCAAATGAAGGAATGACTTACCTGATTTTAGATTTTAAATTTGGGATTTTGGATTATTTAATCCAAAATCCCAAAAGGTCTGTTCGCACAGGCGAGAACAAATCTAAAATCCAAAATCCAAAATTGAGTCACCCGACTATTTTGTTTATTCGCTCAGGACAGAAGCACAAGATTGAGCTTCCTGCCAAAGTTTGTGCAAAAAGAACTCAGCGCGATCGCTCATAGCGGTGACAAACACACCTACAGAACCCTTAGAACTATCTGATAGCCAAGAACCGCGCAGGGTGACTTCCAGATATTCGGCATCGCAGGCACAGAGGGCAATGATTTCTCTGTCATCTCTTTTTACCTCAGCCCTGAGTACTTCTACTCCTGGTAAATCAACAGGAAGCAAAAAGGAAGCGGTACTGGGTTCAATGCACAAACTTTGCCCAACTCGCAGGGCTAAAATCACTCGCTGCGCTACCCATTCTTCTAGCGACAGAGTGACACATTCCAAATCAAAACTGCTTTCAGTGTAAGTTAATTTCAGCATTCCTTATGCTCTCCTGTTATTCCAGGTTTGCTTGCATATCTATCCAAAACTGTTCAGCAAAAGAAATCGCGGGGTGAATTGGCGCTTTTGGTTTGGTACGCAGTTGCATACCAGCTTCAAACAGGGTGCGATCGCCTTTACGGGAGTTACATCTTTCACAAGCTGCGACTACGTTATCCCAAGTGTGAGAACCGCCTTTAGAACGCGGCATCACATGATCTAGCGTTAGATGTTTACCGCTACCGCAATATTGGCAACTGTGATGATCTCGTCGCAACACTTCCCGCCGATTCACTGGCGGAACTTTCCACATCCGCTCATTGGAAGTGATTGTCAAGCGAATGTGTTTTGGTACATCAATTACCAAATTGGGTGAGTGAACTTGCCAGCCGCCTTCTGTGGTAAAACCCAACGGTTGCGCCTTATTGGTTACTAACAGCACAATCGCCCGCTTAATATTGACCCGACATAGTGGCAAGTAATTTTGGGAAAACACCACCACAGATTGCTCCAACACTTGCATTGCGTTCGCGCCGCGCATGGAAGATATCGTCACAGCTTAACTCCTTATAAAAAAACCCCCGCTTCAAGTTTTCGGTGAAGCGGGGGCTAGAATTGACCGGAAAATTTTCTGGTCTTATATCGGTACAGGATTCCTTTGTCTGTACCCCCCGCTTTGTTCATCTAGTTGTGGTTTTGCAATTAGTGCAATAATGCTGAGATATTTATAATCATCATTACCTTCTGTGATTTGCCCATGATTCCGGCTACCATCGCCCATAAATAAATACTCCACTTCCATAGCGGCTGATTCCCAACTGGCTCGGCAATTGGTGGCGCACAAAATTGAAGTAGAGGTGGGGTAAATGGATTTCACAGAAAATTTCACCTATTGAACATTCCTTTAAACATACTACACTTGTATTACTATCCTGTCTATACCTTTAAGGAGAAAAACTGATGCATACGATCGCCCGCACCCCAACCACTGATATGGAAGTTACCAGCATCCGCCTAGAGAGGGAACTCAAAGATAAGCTCAAAGAAATCGCTGGGAATCAGGGATATCAAGCTCTAATTCGAGATATCCTTTGGAATTATGTCCAGCAAAAATCAGGTGAGTGGAAGCCTAGATTTTCGCGATCCGACATTCGAGCTAGCATAGCTGCCACAGCCCAGCAAGAAGAACGCTGTGTACTAACAGGTCAACTAATTCAACCCCAACAACCGATGTTGCTAGGACTGACGAGGAACGGCGATATGGTTCCTCTGAGTGTCGAGAGCTTGGCTGGATAGTTTTTTATATTCAAATGAATGCAGCCCTGTTATTTTTACTAATAACTGGGCTGCATTCAAAATTTGGACTGGGGACTGGGGATTAGGTACTGGGGAGACAATAGTAACTACTCACTCATCACTCATTACTCATCACTCAATATTTTACTGAGAGTTACGGAGATCAACGAGTAGCTTGTTAAACCTACTAGATTTTAAAAAAATGTAATAAAACTTTATAAATCCAGTTACGTAATTTCACGTGATGTAAAGGGTAATTTTGCTGAAATTCCAGAGAAATTACGGTTTGTGTATACTTACGGACAGGATAAGGTTAGTAAATTATTTCCAGATAGAGCAGTTAAAAATAAGCTCACTGAAGCATTTATAGGATATCTTAAATATTCTATTACTTATCTAACATTGTAGCAATTTTCTTGATACAGGGAAAATTTGGGCATCTGAGATAGAAAAGGGCTATAACAGGTGAGAGAAAGTATTCACACAAAATTTGTCAATTATCAAGGTGTAGCAACACAACTAAAGGTGAAGAATATGCCAATAGGTTGGGTGCAAGAACAATGGAGTTATTATCCAAGGGCGTGCCAAGAATGAAGAAGCCTTTATCATCGCCGCCACATTACGTAGATGACATAGATCGACTACAACCTTACCAAGTCAAGTTGATGCAGCATCAGGAAGAACGTGCCCGCCAGTTGGTACAAAAAATTAACCAAATCATTGCTAATAGCTCCGCTACGGCATTGATGCTGCAAGAGATTGCTCAATTACTAGGAGTTGCTTTTCAAGTAGATTGCTGCTGCTTGGTTTCAGTGGCGGATGAAACATCCGACGAAGCAACTACTATTACGACGACTACTACTAATTGGTGTGGTGATGAGTATCTAGGGTTGCCACACCCAGAAGAAATGTTTTCGATGGAACAGTTACTTATGCACTCGCCAGTGTTGCAATGTGCTGCCCAACCATTGACTATTGAAGACATTTCCATCATTCAGAACAGTCTGGTAATTGGTTGTCAATATTTACCACTACCGATAAAAGCAGTTTTGGCAATCCCCACTCGGTTTGGTGGCAATAATAATGGAGTGATTAATCTGATTAAATTCCAACCTTATGAATGGAGTGAATCAGAAAAAGAATTGCTTAAAGAAGTGGAGTCGGCTTGCGCGATCGCTTTTTCTAGGGTGGCACAAGCTCAATTAATTGCTCATCAAGAGCAGTACGTGCAAAAGAGCAAGCAGCATCAAAGCTTGATTCAGCAACTGACCGTATTAAGTCGTAGCAACTTGGAGCTTAATCAAATGCTTCAGTTAGTTATCGCCTCGACTGCTGAATCTCTACAGGCAGATCGGGGTTTGCTCATATTACTGAAATATACAGATCCACTATTTAGGACTCAAGCTAAAAAACAAATTCCCAAAGCAAGAGCTACGGTGATTGGTGAATGGGCTAGGGAAGCACAAAGTTCCCGCACTAGTAAACCAGACACCTTAGCTCAGTCTTTCTTGATTTCAGAGTGTGGTTTATGCCAGCGTGCCTTCATGGATTCTGGAAAACCAGTAATCTTCGATGACTATACAGACCAAAACGAAACCTTGACAGCGGCCCCATTATTTGCCATAGAGGAATTGCCTGCGGTACTTTTAGTGCCATTAGAGAGTCAAGGTAAAATCTTAGGATTCTTGGTGCTACAGCAATCTGTGATTCGCAATTGGCAACCAGCAGAATTAAATCTTGTGGAAATGGTTTGCGCTCAAATGAGTAACGCCATAATTCAGTCACAGACATTGCGCCAAGTGCAAACTTTGGTAGATGATCGGACGGCGAAACTCCAGAGTAGTATAGAACTTCAGGCAAAATTGCATGAAAAAACACGACAATATGTCGATCAGTTGCAAAAACTTAATGAACTCAAAGATGAATTTTTGAGTAACATGAGCGATCGCCTACGCTACCCCTTGACAAATATGCTGATGTCAATTCGCAACTTGCGTTTGCCAGGAATAGCACCAGAGCGTCAAGCTAGATATCTGGATATCCTTGAGCAAGAATGTTCCAAGGAAATCAACTTGATTAATGACTTGTTGACACTCCAGAAACTAGAGTCGCCTCACGAAGCCCCGCTATTACAATCTATAGATTTAAATACTAGAATCCAAGATATAGCAGCATCTTTTGAAAAAAAACTTGCAGAGAAGGGATTAAGGATTTCTGTAGATTTACCAGAAGATTCGCTAAAACTGCAAACAGAACTGGAGAGTTTTGACCGCATCCTGCAAGAATTATTAACGAATGCCTGTAAATACTCAGAGCAGGATACAATAGTCCGCCTGGAAGCGGCTCACCGAGTCGATCAACAAATCGATCAAGTTATCATAAAGGTGACGAATATAGGACGCGCCATCTCTGAAGAAGAAGCAACCTATATTTTTGACAAGTTCCGTCGCGGAAAAGGGCGCTGGACTCCAGGGACAGGCTTGGGACTTGCTCTAGTCAAGTCTTTAGTGCAGCATTTGAATGGAGCGATCGCAGTTGAAAGTCTCCCCATCTCGGATTCTGAACAAAGCGAAATTTGCTTCACCCTGACTCTGCCCCAATTTTCTGATGAAAGCAAACCATAATTCTGAAAGTGACTAAAAAACAGAACACAACAGAGAACCCTGATTTGCAGTCTCCCAGTGATGACACCGACCTAGAAAGGGATTTGCTTGCTCAGGTAGAAATTCAAATTGAGAAAATAGCAGAGCGACAGCGGCAAATTAGTGCTAAAGTCCAAATTCCCCATCCAGTGGAGCAAATCTGGAAGGTTCTGACAAATTATGAAGCTTTACCAGACTTCCTCCCCAACCTCGCCAAGAGTTGCCTAATCGAGCATCCCAATGGTGGGATTCGACTGGAGCAAGTAGGCTCCCAACGCTTACTGAATTTCAACTTTTGTGCGCGAGTAGTTCTGGATTTGGAAGAATGCTTCCCCAAAGCAATTAATTTCCGCATGGTAGAGGGAGATTTTAAAGGCTTTTCTGGTAGCTGGTGCTTAGAGCCTTATTCCTTCGGTGAGTATATAGGAACAAATTTGTCCTACACAATTCAAGTTTGGCCTAAACTCACTATGCCAGTGGGAATTATTGAAAATCGCCTGAGTAAAGATTTGCGGTTAAATCTTCTAGCTATTCACCAACGTGTAGAAAAACTAGCCAGCAAAGAACCGTATGTATAACAGTTAAACCATCATTCAGGAGTATTACTGGATGATGGTTTTTATCGTTTAACTTCAAACAAAAAGCTTTTGCTTTTTATTGTTTTTAAGTACCCCCAGGGGAATTCGAATCCCCGTTACCTCCGTGAAAGGGAGGTGTCCTAGGCCTCTAGACGATGGGGGCATCAGACTCAGACCTTTTATAAGTTAACCAATTTCCTGGCAGTTGTCAACAGGTTTTGCCAAAAAAAGTTTGTGACAGCTAAACTGGGTGGAGGCAAAAGCTTGAAAGAGGATACAAGGATATGGAGAAACAAAAAGAAGTTCGTAGATGCTGCTACGGTCAGCCGCAGAGTGTGTCAGTTAAGGACGCTGGCGATTTAGGAGGATATACAAATCGAAAAAACGCTCAAGACAGCAAGGAACAAAGGGTATGATGTTGTACCCTGTAGAGTTAATATCTACGGTTTTTTACAAAAGATTTTGAAATAAATCGCTCAAAATCTACAACATGGAAGCATCTTTTGAAATTACCATACAGATGGCGATCGCTGTCTTTGCAGGCATTAGCGCCCAAGTGCTAGCCGCATACCTTCGTGTACCCAGCATCGTCTTGTTATTGCTGTTGGGCATCTTGTTTGGCTCTGATGGCATCGGGCTATTGCATCCCCATTCGCTAGGCACTGGACTAGAAGTTATTGTCGCCCTCGCAACGGCAATAATTTTGTTTGAAGGCGGACTTAACTTGGATCTACGAGAATTAGGCAGAGTTTCAGTCAGCCTGCAATTGCTTGTCACTCAAGGAACGCTGATCACATTACTTGGTGGGAGTATGGCAGCCCACTGGCTGGGGGAATTTCCCTGGAACATAGCTTTTCTCTACGCTTCCATAGTTGTGGTGACAGGCCCCACCGTCGTTGGCCCTTTGCTTAAACAAATTAATGTCGATCGGCAAGTAGCAACACTTTTGGAAGGGGAAGGGGTTTTAATTGACCCTGTAGGGGCTATCCTCGCCTTCGTTGTCCTCGATACGATTTTGAACGGCGATGCTAACCCCATTAAGGCGATCGTTGGTTTATTGATGCGTTTGGGTGTTGGTGCAGCAATTGGTGGTGCTGGCGGTTATCTGATGAGTTTAATTTTCAAACGCGCCAGTTTTCTGTCGTTTGAACTAAAAAATTTAGTGGTGTTGGCGATACTTTGGAGCCTGTTTACCTTATCGCAAATGATCCGCAGTGAATCGGGAGTAATGACAACAGTAGTTGCAGGAGCAGTATTTGCGAACTCCTCAGTCCCAGAAGAACGTCTTTTACGGAGTTTTAAGGGTCAGCTAACAATTCTCAGCGTCTCGGTGCTATTTATCTTATTAGCTGCTGACCTATCTATTGCTAGTGTGTTTGCTTTGGGTTGGGGTAGTTTATTCACTGTTTTGGTACTAATGTTTGTCGTTCGCCCGATTAATATTCTCTTGTGTACTTGGAACAGTGATCTAAACTGGCGACAAAAATTATTTTTAAGCTGGGTTGCGCCAAGAGGAATTGTTGCTGCTTCTGTCGCTTCTTTTTTTGCGATTTCGCTGACACAGCGCGGCATTAACGGCGGTGATTCCATCAAAGCTCTGGTATTCCTGACAATTATCATGACTGTTGTCTGCCAAGGGCTAACAGCTGGTTGGGTTGCTAAATGGCTGCAAATCACCTCTAAAGATGCAATTGGGGCAGTAATTGTGGGTTGTAATCCCTTGAGTCTTTTGATTGCCCGGTTTTTTCAAGAACGGGGAGAAAATGTGGTGATGATTGATACTGACCCCGAATGTCTTGTACAAGCTGAGGCGCAAAATCTTCGGGTGATTGCCAGCAGTGCCCTAGATGCTGCTGTTTTGGAAGAGGCTGGACTTGCCTCTATGGGTACTTTTTTAGCGATGACGAGTAATGGTGAGGTGAACTTTGTTTTGGCTCAACGAGCCGCAGAGGAGTTTAATCCGCCGCGTGTCTTAGCTGTTTTCCCCCGCGATCCGCAGGCGAGTACTTCGGTTAGTAATAAAGTTAATCAAGCTTTTATCCCAGACTTAGCTATTAAAACTTGGAATGAATATCTGAATGATGGGCGAGTTAAATTGGGGACAACCACGCTGAATGAGTCGGAATTTTCTACTCAATCCGATCGCATCCAAGAAAAGATTCGGACTGGGGTGTTGATACCGCTATTGATAGAACGAGAAGAACGCTTACAGGTAATGCCAGCTAACCAAGATTGGGAAATTGGCGATCGCATTATTTACCTGTTATACGACCCCAGACCTAGCCTTTTAAAACGTTTATCTGGTGCCACTCAATCCACTCCCCTCTCTTTAGAAAAGTTACCGGAGGTTGAAGACCTATCCCTCGCTCAATTTTAGATTTTAGATTTTAGATTTTTCCTTCAATCTAAAATCCAAAATTCAAATCCCCTCTCTTTAGAAAATTTAGCGGAGGTTGAAGACTTGTCCCTCGCTCAATTTTAGATTTTAGATTTTAGATTTTAGATTTTTCCTTCAATCTAAAATCCAAAATTCAAATCCCCTCTCTTTAGAAAATTTAGTGGAGGTTGAAGACTTGTCCCTCGCTCAATTTTAGATTTTAGATTTTAGATTTTAGATTTTTCCTTCAATCTAAAATCCAAAATTCAAAATCTAAAATTAAATGGCTTCTAACTCAACTTCCGATTCCTGCCAGAGTAAAGCAGAGAAATGCACTATGGCCAGAATTAGGGTAGCCACCGAAATCAGATAACTGTGTATTGTGTAAAGGTGTTCGACGGTAACTGTGTTAATGGCTCCACCGCCGGTTAGGATGTCGCGCAGTTGGCTACCAATGAAAGGAATAGCTTCGATGGTTCCTAGCTCAATGTTAAAACGCCAGTATCCTTCCTGAGTCCAATCTAAAATCATTGCTGTCCAATCCAGCCCGATCGCACTTAAGGTTAACAGAATCCCACTAATCCAAGCTGTGAGCCAACTCTGGCGAAATTGCCTACCTAAAAACATCACCACAATTTGAATTAAGGCGATCGCAATTAACGCGTTCCCAGCAATGTTATGCGCTCTCCAAAACAACCAGCCGTATGGCAATTGTGTATTAATCATCTTTAAGGAGTTATAAGCCCCGCCTGCTGTCGGTTCATAGTAAAAAGACAGCAGAACTCCGCTAGATACATAAATTAAACACAGAGTCAATATCACGACTGATAATATCGTCGCTATTCGTCGCAAAATCTGATCGAACTGGGTGCTTTGCATAGTTCACCCCTCCTGTTCTTAACTAAGTATTTATTCTTATTACAATTTTAGCTAAGAAATATTAATAAATGTTGCGTTTATCAGAAAAAGATAAAGTTTTTTAAATCTGATATCTTGCGCCATTCTCGATGAGCCAACTAGCCCGCCTCGCACTCAAAGTACAAGGCTAATAGCCCAAGTCCACTTTAAGTGGACTAAAACCGTTAGCTACAAGCAAGAGTAATTCATTACTATGCGATTGCTGGAACTAGTACAATACGGCGTAAATAAACCAACCATTCAAAATCAATGAAACGCTTACGCTGTATTCATTTTGAATTTTGAATTTTGAATTTTGAATTCCGCCTTGCGGTACTAGTGCAAGATATCAGTTAAATCAAATATTGCACCCAAGCTTTTAAGGGTTCTGGTGAGCCATACCAAATCCCAGGACTTCTGGGAGAATGCCTGACACCTTCAATCACCAGATTTTCTGCCCCTTCTAAATGAGCCGCTTCGATAGGGGTGATTCCATCTCCCCAAGTGTTACCCTCACCACAGGTTAATTGGTAGCTGCTGTAAGCTAACCAACTACCAGGCCGCCTTTGGCCAAAGATAGTTTTGCCAGCCACACAAATGTAACAAACGTTTTTGTGAAAGGCTCCTGGGTAGTTATTGGTGACAAAATCTAGGTTGAAGCGCGTCCAGCGTTCTTGGCTAATGTGAGGTGTACCCAAGGTGATGAGATTAGCAACCAGGGGATGTCCTTTCCAGAGAAATGGTTTGACACCACCGCGTCCCAAATAGGGTTTTTCTCCCATGTAGATGCGGGATATCCAACCTCCGGCTGAGTGACCAATTAAGTTAACTTGAGTAGCATTATATTCCTGCAATGTATGCTTGATTGTGCGATCAAGTTGTTGCAAAATAGGTGTTATCGGTCTTCCTCCCAGAGTGGGGAGCCAGTCACGCCGTCGCAGTGGTACTGTAACGGTGGGGAAGTTTAATTCTTGTAAAGATTGTTCTAGTTGGCGATAAGCGATCGCACTTTCTAGATATCCAGGTAAAATAACTGTCGGTAACGGCATTTTAAATTTTGGATGCAGTGATTGTGGGTTTGAACTTTTTGACCGAAGAAGTAGTTATGATTCAAGAGCTAGAATTGCGATCGTCTGACCGACTCCTTTGATAGAAACCCAAATAGCTCTGGTGGGGTTTAGAACGAGAATGCTCATAAAATTGTACAATTTGCAACAGTTTTAGGGGCTGCCGATGTGGTAGTATTTTTACATAGGGACTAGTCTTGGATAAGCAAGTGTGCCATCTGTTACAGAAGCGTAGTTGACTGGAAACCAGTATAAATAACAAGGCAACATCTGCTGAAGTTGTAATTTACCCAGATTTGTGCGTTTACTTAAACTTTATAAATATCCCAGATATTAATTTTAATTAGGTTTAATTGGGTGCGTCATAACAATAAGAAATCAAAAGTGTAATTTTTCAAATATCTCTTTAGCAAGTTCAAATTTTGAAGATTATGATACAGCGTCATTGATTAATTAAAAACTTGAATAAATGGCAATTTTGGCGTTTTGATTGCCAGCAGAGGAAGTTACTATTTCCTTAGAGGAACGCATCTCTTACAAGACTACAAGACATTAAAATATAGTCGGAAAGAGAAAATCGCTAGTCAACTGCAACTGAGTCGAGTGAACGATAACAGCCATGTCTTACGTCTCCCTGCTGAAAAACATACCAGAAATCTTAAGCCAACCAATTGGGATAGCAGCGATCGCATCCCTTGGTATTCACGGTGCGATCGCCATGATTGTGCCATTGATGCCTATGGAGTCTAACAAGCCCAAAGAAATAGCATCATCCAAAACAGTCGGACTTTTGGAATTGAGCCAAGCCGACCAAAACCGTTTGCCCCAAACCACGCCCCAAGTTGCTTTACAACAATTTCCTCCAGTAGCACCACTTTCAGCACCGAACTTTAGCCCCCAAGCTGGATTAACCCCATTAGCGCCACCGCCATCCAGCCAATTCGTACTGCCTCCGCTCCCCGCATCATCGAATAACTATTCAGTGTCATCCTTGCCTACAAGGCAATCCTTGCGGATGATTCCTAGTGATAATTTACGATTTGATGCCTCTAAATTTGACAGTTCTAGATACAATACCAGAGCCAAATTTTCTCCGTCGGTTCCTCGTGTCAATAATATTATTGCCAGCAATAATATTGCCAGTAATAATATTGCCAGCAATTATGAGCCATCTAAGCCGCTAGCTCTAAATAGATTGCCAGAATTGCAGTCACAGAAAATATCGGATGATATTCTGCGGAATCCCCAATCTCCAACATTCTCTAACACTACCCCTATTGCACCAGCACAGGGAAATATGACTTCGCCAATGACGCAACCAGTTAATAATGCGTCTAGAATTGCTCAAAACCCCCTGATAAATTCTCTAAAACAAGCGCCAAGAAATGGGGCTACTTTAATCGGGAGTAGGGGAATCACACCCCAGACACCTGATTTATCGGTGAAAGGAACTCAGCAGGCGATCGCACAGCTAGACTCCTACGCAAACCTGAGAAAAGAAGTCCAGCAACAATACCCCAACGCTGAACAAAAACCAGTCATTCGCCAAACATTACCCACAGATCGGCCGAATCTTCAAGGTGCCGTTTTGGGTGTATTGGTTGTAGATCCTGATGGTAAGGTCTTAGATATCAAGTTTCAAGACAAGCTAATTTCCCCGGAATTGCAACTAAAAGCAAGAGAATACTTCAACAGGCAATCCCCTAAGGGAGATAAACAGATTAGTTCTTATCCCTTTAACCTACGTTTCCAAAACAGCACTAACAATACCAGTGAGACTACTCAAGAGCAAAAGCCCTCGTTATTATCTACACCAGGAATAAATAACAATCAGCTTACGCCTTTACCAGCCGCTACTTCTAAACCGTTACCTGATTTGCGAATCAAAGATAACCAGCCTACGTCCTTACCGACAGGTATTCTGAAACCATTAGCTACACCAGGACTCAATGACAATCAACCTGAGTTATCACCGGCAGCTACTCCCAAACCATTATCTGAACTGAAAATCAAAAATAACCAGTCCATGCCTTCATCGGCAGCTACTAATTCCGAAGCCTTATTGCTGCCAAGGGTCAATAATGGTCTGGCGACACCCTCGGTTGAATCCGAGCAAAAATTAGTAGAAGTATTACGTCAAGTGAAGGAAAACAGAGAAAAGTCTAATCCAGACGAATAATCATCCGCTCGTGATTTTGGATAAAAAACTCCATCCCGCAAGTGGGGTGGAGTTTTTTATTTTTGGAGTAAAAATATCTGTTGGGTTGCGCTCCGCTCCACCCAACCTACGTATTGGGCCCACCCTACAAGAACTAGACGGTATAGCTGCATTTACCAGCCTTGTTCTGCATTATGAAAAACGTAAGCAGCTACCTCCAGAATATCCTCAGCACTTAACTTATCTTTAAAAGCAGGCATGGCATTTTTACCATTTTGTACTTGGTGGATAATCGCCTGGATTGAGTCACTATCATAATTTTCTAAGTATTTTGATAATGCTTCCTTTTTCAAAGTTTTCTGGATAATCAGGATATTACCGCCACCGATATGGCAAGAAGCGCAATTAGCCTCAAAAATTTTAGCACCGTTGGATGTTTCGGCAGCTAGTGCTGGACTAATGAATGTCAATTTGAATATGGCGATCGCCGACACTAGAATTAATAAAAGTATTCTCAACAGAATTTCCTCGCAACAAGCCTCCAGCAAGAGTATAAACGCGATTAATCCTCGATTAAGTCAAATTTGATCAAAATTGGCGGTAACTAGTTCACTCCTACATCGCTACAGGTTACTTAGCGTCTTCGGGAAGGATAGAACTTGTTACCGCCATTGATGTCTTTTGTGCGTCACTCTAGGAGTGTGGCGTGTTGCGATGAACTAATTTCAGTGAGTAATCATCTTGTGTCAAATGCTAGTGTTTCTAGCCCTCGACAGTGATTGTACCAACCATGCCAGCACCACGGTGGGGATTGCAGTAGAAAGTGTAGTCACCAGCAGGTGCATCTGCGGGGAAGATGGTTGTTTTGGTTTGACCAGGATTCAACAGCAACTTGGTATGAGACAGAGATTTTGCCAATTCAGCATTTTTAGTGGGGTTTTTGGCAGCATCAAACACAACATTATGGGGGGGAACTTTGTTGTTCACCCATTCAATTGTGTCACCTGGCTTGATGGTCAACTTTTTCGGTTCAAATGCTAGCAGTCCTTTATCGCTACCCAATTTCACCTTGTAGGTTTCAGCCGAAGCACTGGGAGTAAAAACAGCAAAGCTGTTAACAACTAAAAGGATTGTCAACACAGCTAAACTAAGGCGTCGCCAGCTTGCCGAAATTAATTTCATAGCTCTCTCCTAACAAACAAATTTTTTCCCTTTCTCATTTTAAATAAAATCAACGCCAAATATGACAATCTGTCATAGATAATTTTTTTTTAATATATGGAGAGCAATTTATTGCAAAAACCTGTGCAATCAGTAGTAAATGGGGAATAGGGAATGGGGAATGGGGAATGAGGAATGGGGAATAAATTCTTCCCAATGCCCTATTCCCAATGCCCAATGCCCTATTCCCAATGACTCAGTTCCGGGATTTAGTAATAAATTTTTCCGCCTCCCCACTTAGTACCAACGATTTTGGGTTGTAAAAGAATATGACCAGCGATCGCCTCCAAGTCATCATCTGTCAGATTTCGCACTGCTGTGAAAATATCTGCACTTTTGATACTGGGGTGGATTTCGGAAATCTCTTCTTCCCCATCGTAAGTAGTGGGATTTTTCAGGTAATCCACTAAGCCTTCAATGTTATTACGGTTGGGTGTTGCCAGTGCCAGGTCTTCTGGGGTGAGTCCCACGTTTTGATTTGTCTTGGTAACTCCACCAGCATGACATTGGGCGCAAGCGTAATTAAATAAGCGTTTGCCTTCTTTGACTTGTTTAAGGCTAAGTACGACGGTATCACCTTGAGTATTTAATGGCACTGTTCGGGTAGCTTCGTCCAGTTCCACTGCTGTCGCGCTACCGACAAGCAACTGAAACGAGAGTAAAACAGTAGCCACAACAACGCCAATTAGTCTTCTAAACATGTTTCCCCTTAAAAATTTTGACGCTCAACACAGCTAACTAAGAACGCGATTCTCAATCTCCAAGCTGCTAATTGCTAATGACTCATTGTTTTTTGTCATTAGCTATCAGTGATTAGCTAAAGCCGAGATAACCCTTTAGGTGACTTCGTTATCGCCCACCGAGTCGCTAGTACTTTTTGGGCGTATTTCAGACGATATTTGGGAAATAATTGCCTTTGCATCTTCTAACGCCAAACGGGTCTTTTGGTGTTTGTAGGCGATTCCCAGTTGGTTGCACAGAGAAAACACTTGTTCTACAGGAATGCTGTAGTCGGCTGCTATCTCTGCGATCGATAGGTCTGCAAAACCCATAATGCTTATTAACTGATAGATAGAGATTGAGTCTCTGTAATACCAATATCACGTTAGGAGTCCAATTTGTTGCCGAAAATACTGTTTGGGGATCGGCAGGGGGCAGGGGGCAGGGGAAGCAGGGGAAGCAGGGGAAGAATTTTTAACTCTTGACTAATAACCAATGACCAATAACCAATGACCAATGACCAATGACTAATGACCAATGACTATTAACGAATGGCACTAAGAAAAGCCCAAAAGCTTGTGTAGCCTCGTTCCCAGCCTCCAGGCTGGGAACGTATTCCGAGAGGCTCCGCCTCTGGTCAAGAAAGAGGAGGCAGAGCCTCCCAGAATGGGTTCCTAGCCTCCAGGCTAGGAACCAGTCATGGCAAGGGCTGTATCTTAACTTAGTGCCATTCGACTATTAGCCTTTTCCTCCGGTAAAGGTGACGCTTTGAATAAAGTAACGATTAAAAAAGGCGTAAATACCTAAAGCTGGCAAGGTGAAGACCATAGAAGCCGCCATAATGTAGTTCCAATAGCTGATGTATTGACCTTTGAAGGTGTTCAGCCCTAAAGGGAGGGTAAACATTTCTGGGTCAAATAGGATAACTATAGGTAGTAAAAAATTATTCCAACTTCCCATGAACACAAATACTGCTTGTGCTGCTAATGCTGGTTTTGCCAAAGGTAAGACAATATGTCGGAATATCCCAAAGGTATTTAAGCCATCGAGTTGAGCGGCTTCTTCTAATTCTTTAGGAAAGTTAACAAAAAATTGCCGCATCATAAAGATAAAAGTGGCATTCACCATGCTAGGCACTATCATGCCTTGATAAGAATTTAGCCAGCCGATCGCTTTTAAAATTAAAAATGTGGGAATTAAGGTAATTTGCGCTGGGACTGCTAGCACAGCCAAGATTAGGAAGAACCAAAAACGCTTGCCTACAAAGCGCAGTCTTGCCAAGGCATAACCAGCCATTGAATTTAACAACAAGTTTAAAAGGGTGACGCTGATGGCGATCGCTACACTGTTGAATAACCAGCGCCAAAATAGCGGTTCTTGGAGAAAGATTTGCTTGTAGTTATCGAGAGTAAAATTCTTGGGGAGAAAGTTGGGTTCACCACTGACAATCTCTGATAGCGGCTTAAATGATGCTGAAAGTGCCCAGAGAAAGGGGATTAGGGTAATGATGGCATAAAGTGTCAGCAGGACATATAACAGGGCTTTGAGCCAGGATAAGCCAGAGGTTTTAGTCAAATCGTTCGCCTCCGAAAAGTCGTCGCTGAATCAAAGTTATGAGAATGATCGCTGCTGCTAACAAAAATGCGATCGCAGCTGCATATCCCATTTGTAAATTCCGAAACACAGCTTGATAAATCAGCAGCACCACAGTTAAGGTAGCGTTGTTCGGCCCGCCAGTACCGCCAGAGAAGATGTAAGACTGGTCAAAAAGTTGAAAAGTCCCAATCACCCCCACTGCTACCACAAAGAAAGTTACAGGCTTAAGCAGGGGAAGAGTAATGTAGATAAATTGCTGCCACCCATTTGCGCCATCAAGTTCCGCCGCCTCATAAAGTGTTTGGGGTATATCCTGCAACGCCGCCAGATAAATCACCATGAAAAACGGCGCAGTTGACCAAATGTTCATGATCATAATGCCTTTGAGCGCAACTGCTGGATCGCCCAACCAGTTATAAGTCGGTAGCCCTACAAACGCGAGAAAATCGTTTAGTAGCCCATCAGTGTTATAAATCCACATAAAGATCAGCGTCAGGACTGCTGAAGAAGTGACTGTGGGCAAAAAATAGAGGATGCGCCACCAGTTTTTACCACGAATCCCAGAATTCAGAGTTACCGCCAGAATTAAAGCTAGTACGGTTTGAGTTGGCACAACAATTGCTACATAAGCTGCTGTGTTTCTCAAAGCAATCCAAACCCGTTCATCTTCAGCTAATCGCGTGAAGTTCCGAAAACCGATGAACTCGTACTTAATACCGCCGAGAAGTTGGACTTTTTGTAGGGAAAGAAAAACGGCGTAGAGAATGGGTAAGACTACAAAAGTTCCCAAAACTAGAATTGTGGGCATCATGAACATATACCCAGCCAAGTCTTCAGTGATGTTCCACCTGGGGTTACTCCGCCGCCTGTTGATTTCAAACATTATTTAACCTCCACCTAATCTTGCACTAACCCGGCTGTAGCGATCGGTAGTACATGATTATTTATCGTACTTCGAGCTTTGAACTCGGAACTTCGACCTTTGAACTCGAAACTCCGACCTTTGAACTCGGAACTCCGACTTTTGAACTCGGAACTTCGAGCTTTGAACTCGGAACTTCGACCTTTGAACTCGAAACTCCGACCTTTGAACTCGGAACTTCGACCTTTGAACTCGAAACTCCGACCTTTGAACTCGGAACTTCGACCTTTGAACTCGGAACTTCGACCTTTGAACTCGGAACTTCGACCTTTGAACTCGAAACTCCGACCTTTGAACTCGGAATTGCCAAAATTTTAGAATAGATGATTTTTTTAAACGAACGTTACCAATTGATTGCCGTTAAAATTGTTACCTTCGCAAACTCTTGATCGGCAGTCACCAAACTTGCTGAATTTTGGATCGCCATTGCTGCAATAATTGCATCTGGTAGTTTCAACCCATATTGCTGGCGAATTTCAATGATTTTCTTAATCAAAACAGCATCACTCGCCACTAAATTGACAACCTCAACTCGTTGCAAAAACTGCTCAAAAAGCTGACAATCCTCTTGACTCAGCCCAGAAAACGCCAGAAATTCAATTTGGCTAATAACTGAAACTCCAATCCAGTCAGCATCTTGGAGTAATTGAATCAGCTGAGAATTTCCTTGAAGCAGAGCCACAATCGCATTCGTATCCAACACGTAGCGATTACCACTCATCGCGTAGATTTCTCTGCATTGCTACCGCATCTCCCCGCCAAGTTAATCGCCCCACCAAATCAGAGAAATCATAACTAGGTTGTTTTTCCTCTGATGAAACTGGATTTAAAACAACTACAACGTCTACTTCCATCGCCGCTAACTGCGTTGGTATTTTAAGATTTAAATATCCTGATTCATCGATTTTAGTTGTAAGTTTTAAAACTTCCATTGCCACATAATTAGTAAACCTCATCTTATTCTAGATTTTGTAGAGCAAAGATTGCGAACATTTATTTTACCAACTGCTTGAGAAGTTTTGTGATCATGCCAGATATCCACCAGGTTTTGTGTGATGTTCTAACTAAAAAAGGTAGTTTTTGAGCTAACAGGAGAATTTCAAATATTTCTATCCTGCCATTGTTTAGGGTCGCGTTTGACGTGAAAGCAGGCGATAATAGTAATTACATCTTGTTCTAAAATATACATCACTCCATAAGGAAATCGACGTATTAAAACTCGTCGTACTTGTCGATACACTTGAGGATAAGATAAAGGGTTGCGTCCGATTAATGCCAAACTGCTATCGACAGCACGTACAAATTCTGAACCTAATCCAGAACTACGTTGCTCGTACCATTCAAAACCATCTTGGATATCAAGCTCTGCTTCTCGGCTAATAATTAACTGATAAATCATTGAGAAAAACCCAGTCTTTGCTTAACTTCTTCCCAGCTTGAACCCTGGTTTGGGTTTTGAAGATGTGTTTCTAAACGTCTATCCAATTCTTGTTTTTGCTCTTCGCTCAGAGTTACTGCATTAGTGTCAGTCAGAATGCTATCCCATAAATCCTCTGCAAGTTGTATTCGTTCGGATACGCTTAATTGGGAAATATCAACGTTTAATAGGGGATGCATAGTTATTTGTTATTGTTGACTAAACATCTACAATTTTAAGTCATTGCCCATTCAGATCCCCAGAACCCCTACTTTTCAAAAAAGTCGGGGGTCTTGTACCTCATAGCAGATGTAGTTCATGGGAAATAGCGGTAAATATCCTTACGGTGAAGCACCCGCACAAAGGTAACTGTATCCCCTATAAACGTAAAGCCTACGCGGTAATCACCAACCCGAATGCGATATGTACTATCAGCGTCTTTGAGCTTTTTGAGATTACTTATTTCATCCAGACTGGAATAGCTGGGAATCTCATCAAACACAAGAAATTTAACAGACTCGAACACTGAGGTACTTTTCAACGCCTTGAGGTCTTTGATAAAACTAGGCATATACTCGCAATTCATGGTTGTTCAAGTTCCTCAAGAGCCTCATTCCTGTTTAAAGGTGTTTCGCCCTTAACTGCTTGCATCGCGCGATAAAGTCCTTCGTCTTCAATCGCATCTAATAAGCGCTGATATTCCTCAAACTCTAGGACTACTTTGAGAACTTGACCTTGTTTATCCGTAATTAACTCCTGAACAAACGGATATTCTTCAGCTTTCATATATGACCTAAAGTTATTGTTTAATATCTACTATAAAGAGCGATCGCTTCCCACTCTCCATTTAAACTGAGTTTTGTAATAGGCGATCGCATGTAGTGTTGGTCATAGCCGATAAATATTGAGTAATAGTTCAGGCTATGTCTTATTAGAATATGACTATAGTCATGACTACGGTTATTATGAAATCAATTTCCAAAAATAAACTCAAATCTCAACTTCTTGAGTTCCTACGACTTGTAGAGTCGGAGGGAGAAGAAATTGTAGTTACCGATCGCGGTAAGCCAGTCGTGAAAATTTCCAAATACGCACAAGCACCTTCAACAGAGGAGTTATTTGGGGAAATACGCGGTAGAGTGAAGTACTTTGAGGATTTAACTACACCAACCACTGAGGAATGGGCGCAATTGTGAAGTAAAAAACATTACTCACTCCATCGCCTTAATTTGCTGATTAGCTTCATTCTCTGCCCTTACCATTGCCTGCTTTAATGGTTGTTGCCCCAACAAGGTGCTGACAAACTGGTTATCAAAGTTATTCACGATCGCCCCTGGATATTTCCCCACCTGCCACGGTGTAGCATAATCTACTCCTGCCACTAATGGCGATCGCAATGGGTCTTGGTCATAGCCCAAATTCTTTGCCACTGATTTACGTGTTGGCAAAGCAAACCCTGTTCCTGTCCACTTTTGCATCCCTTCTTTACCCGTGAGATAGGAAATCAACTCCCAGGCTTCGGTTTTGTGTTGTGCTTGCTTATTCATGACGTAGGCAACGGTAAAGACCATCGTGCCTTTTTTGTCATTAATAGTAGGCACTTGTGCGGTAGCAAACTCTACTTGGGGAAAGGTTTCAGTTAGATAGGGAATTGCCCAATTACCCTCAATCACCATTGCCACTTTACTTTGACCAAACATTTCACTACCTGAGTTTGTCCCCACATCCGATTTTTGGGCAGAGGATCGGTCTTTTTGATACTGGTTTACTACCAACTGCAAACCCTGTAAACCTGTCTCACTGGCAAAGGTAGCATAACCGTTTTGATCGATGAGTTGTCCACCAAAGGCTTTAATTTTATAAGCTTGACGTGCCAATTCTGGAATTTCCCCAAAGCCGTATTTGTTAATTTTGCCTGTCAATTGTTTCGAGTAGTTACGTAATTCCTCCCAAGTCGCTGGCGGACTACTCAAGCCGGCGGCGGCGAAGGCTTTTTTGTTATAAAACAGAGCCAGGGTGGAATAGTCTTTGGGAAATCCATAAATCTGGTTTTGATATTTAAAACTGTCGAGTAGGTTATCCTCAAAGTCTGCTAGGTCAAATTTGGGGGTGAGATAAGCATCTAATGGTTCTAAGACATTTTGACTCATCAAAAAAGGAGCTTCCAGCGCATCCAGATAAAAGACATCAGGCGCGGCTTCTCCAACCAAACGAGTTTTAATTACATCCATGTATTGGTCGGAAATTACCTCATATTTGACCTTAATCGTTGGATGTTGTGCTTCAAAGTCTTGCAGTACTTGTCTCAAGAGTTTTTGCTCAACGGGAGAGCCTCCCCAACCACTGAGTTTAATGGTGACTGCGGTAGATGCTAACGGTTTGCTTGGCAATTGTAGACTTTGACAAGCAATAATAGCGATCACTATTACCAATCCCCAAAAATTAAATAATCTTTTCTTGATCACAGATAGATCACAATCTCTTTCTTATTACTTATACCTTCTCTTGCTAAGGAATGAGATTTTACTTATTTAAAATTTTTGTTGAAAATTGCAAGCTAAAATAACGAAAAATTCTCAGCAACGCTAATTAAAGCATACTGATTTCCTCTGCAACCGGATTTATCCAGGGTACTTCACCCATAAACGTAGATTATGGATTCTGTTCAGGTTGAAACAACTGCACCACTGACTCTAGAAATTGCCCAGATTGCCTCACCACCAATAGCAATCTCTCCAAATTCTCGAATTCCCAAGGATAGTATTCGCACTAGTTTAAAAGCATCCACTGCGGATTCTATCTTAGCATCGGTTTATTCTCTTGGAACTAGTGGTATTTTACTCAGCAATTTATTGGTGGAATTGGGTGCTAGTCCAGTGGTATTTGGGATGTTGTCTTCTATCCCGATGTTGGTCAATCTGATTCAGCCTTTGGGTGCTTACTTGTCTGAACGCAGCACCAGCCGTTTTCAATATTCGCTTCGGACGCACGGAATTGGTCGGCTGTTATGGTTGGTTTTAGTAATTGGGATTGTCAGCATCAATTGGGGAGTAATTGATACTCAGCAATTAGTAATATTGACACTCTTGATTGTTCTATTCAGCAATCTTTTGGGAGGATTAGGAACTGCATCGTGGCTAAGTTGGGTGGCAATGATAGTTCCCCGGCGATTACGAGGCAGGTATTTTGGAACACGCAATAGTGCTGCGAACCTCACCACTTTGATTTGCGTACCAATGGCTGGACTAGTTGTATCACATTGGTATGGGGGATCTCTACAAGGTTATGGGGTAGTTCTGCTGATAAGCATTGTCTTTGGAATTATGGGATTGGGGTGTCAATATTTTCAGGTGGATATAAATCCCCAATCGCAAAACACTTATTATGGCAAGTCACCACAAACAAGTGAGATTCAATCAGACACTACAAAAGATGAATCTGAAGTACTTCAGTCAATTCATTTGCCACAAGACCAGTTAACTAACAGTATTTGGAAAAATTCTAACTTTTTGATATTTCTGTTGTATTTCTGCTTCTGGAATCTTGCTGTTAACCTCAGCAGTCCTTTTTTTAACCTCTACATGCTGGACACACTGGATTTGGATGTGAGTTACGTGACTATTTATAACAGCCTTCAGGCGGGGGCGACTTTGCTAATGCTTATTTTGTGGGGAAAATTAGCAGACAAGATTGGTAATCGTCCCATCCTCATCTGTATTGGGATTTTGGTTGGAATCACACCACTCCTCTGGCTGGGAATTGGTGCTAATCGCCTTGATATCTGCTTATGGCTACCTCTATTACACATTTTGGCTGGAGGTACTTGGGCAGCCATTGATTTGTGCAGCAATAATATACAATTAGCGATCGCACCAATTAAAAATCAGTCTATCTATTTTGCGATCGCAGCTGCCGTTGCTGGAGTGAGTGGTGCTTTGGGTACAACGATAGGCAGCTTTCTCGTCCAATTTGCTCAATCTGGAGGCTTACTGGGCTTGTTTGCCCTCTCTGGCCTATTCCGACTAGTAGCCCTTGTTCCACTCATGTTTCTTCAGGAGCCAAGGAGAAGTTAGGAGTTAGGAGTTAGGAGTAAGTTAGGAGTTAGAAGTTAGGAGTTGTAAATTTTTAACTCATAACTCATAACTCATAACTCATAACTTTTGTTTATTCTGCGGCAGTAGAAGTCAAAGACATTGTTTCCCACAAAACCATGTGAGGTGTTGTTAGTACAGGCTGGTGTAGAGCAATCAGCTGGGCTAGGGTGTTCTTTAATTGAGTACGGGGTACGATATCATCGACAAAACCGTGCTGGAGTAAATCTTCAGCAGTTTGAAAGTTTTCGGGTAGTTTTTCCCGCAGGGTTTGCTCAATCACTCGCCGACCGGCAAAACCAATGGTTGCCTTGGGTTCTGCCAAGATAATATCACCCAACATTGCAAAACTAGCGGTAACGCCGCCTGTTGTGGGGTTGGTCAAAACGGGAATATATAATAGTCGGGCATCTTTATGACGCTGTAGGGCTGCGGATATTTTCGCCATCTGCATCAAGGAGAGCATTCCTTCCTGCATTCTCGCGCCACCGGAGGTGCAAATGATCACTACAGGATATCGCCGTTGAGTGGCTTGCTCAATCATGCGGGTGAGTTTTTCTCCCACAACCGAACCCATACTACCGCCCATGAAGCGGAAGTCCATAACTCCAAGGGCAATGGGCAAACCATTGATTTGACCTAAACCAGTGTTAACTGCGTCTATTAAGCCAATTTTATCTTGTGTTTCTCGTAGGCGATCGCTGTAGAGTTTGCGATCGCGAAATTCCAGGGGATCGGTTGGACGCAAATGCTCGTCCATCGGTTTCCAGGTATTATGATCTATCAATTGCCGGATGCGCTCATCGCTGTCTACCCGATTGTGATGACCACATTCAACACAAACCATCTGATTGGCTTTCAGGTCTTTTGTATATGCCAAAACGCCACACTTGGAGCATTTATGCCAAAGTCCATCAGCAATTTCACGTTCTTGGCGTTCGAGGCTGATAGATCCTGACTTCTTTCGATTTGCAAACCAATCAAATAGAGACTTTAAACCACGTGATTCTTCGTTGTTAGCCATTTTTTATTTTATTTTAAGTGGGTATGAGGTCGAAAACATATCAAATCGTATTGCGTTGTCCTTAATCATTAGTCACTTGTCTTTGCTAATGACTTAATGACTACATCGTTAAACTACGCTTTTAAGCAATTCAGACCTTAATTTTCATCTTTGGTTGCCAGCTTAACGAAAATACTTATACCAATACAAGTCTCTTACTCTTTTTTTCAGCAGACTTAATTATATGGACGTACTGACAAAGCTATGAGAATACCAACCTCCAAATAAGATGCTCTCTCCCTCCCACCCAAATCAATTGATTCGTATTTCTAGGTTGTGAACAAGCAGCATCTGTTGCACTAGTTGTACTTGCCAACGGTTAATCGTCGTTAAGAGGGTAATACAAGTCACAAGCTGAATATTATCAAAATGTGAAGGGCGGATGGGGTAATGTTGGTTACAGTAACGAATTTTGAAGAAGAATACAGAATTCAGAATCAAGACGCTCGATAGCGACGTGCAAAGCGAATCCTTGAGCGTCTGACTCGCTCTAGGGGCATTGAAAAGAGGCAGAGGGGCAGGGTGCGGGGTGCGGAGGGGAAAATTCTTCTCCCTGCTCCCCTGCTCCCCTGCTCCCTTCTTCCCCTACTCCCTATTCCCCACTCCCCACTCCCTTTAGTTCTAGTTCTAGTTCTAATTGTTCTTCCTTGTGGTTCGTGGAAAGTATTTGCGGGAGTTGTTCAATTTGGAAGTACTGATGAAATTTCGGGGTTATTTGCAATGAGTAGGAACGAGAATCACTGTCTCGGCGCTTGCGGATGAAACCAAGTTCTACGAGTTCTGGAACGTGCTGATATACTCCTGAACCGCGTAGGTTAATCAAGTCGCTCTGGAGTATAGGACTATTAAGAGCGATCGCAGCTAAAGTCCGCAATGCACCTACACCCAATTCCACTGGTATCATAGTTTGCACCAAATCATGAAAGTCAGACCGTAGTTGCAAACTGTAACCATCTGGGGTTTCTATGACCTCTAGGGCGCTATCTCGGTGAGCATAGTTGTCCATGAGTTCAATTATGCCTTCCTTGACAGTGGCGCGATCGCACGCGGCATACTCGGCGATTTCGCCGAGCGACAAGGGTTTACCCTTTAAATAGAGAATTGCTTCTATCTTCGTCGCTGTGGCTGTAATCATTTAGTCATTGGGCATTGGGCATTGGGAATTGGGCATTGGGATGGGCATGGAGCATTGGGCATTAGTACATGACAACTAACAATCAACAAGTGTGTGGCATTCTATCGTAAATTGTCAAAGTATTTTTTAAAACTTTCAAGTTTGGCATTGGGCATCAGTTATTCTCCTCCTGTTCAACAATTCCCAATCCCCAATTCCCCATGCCCCATGCCCAATGCCCAATGCCCAATGCCCAATAACTTAAAAGCCTCTACTTGTGAGAATAAATTCTGCGATCGCTAAATCTTGTGGAGTGGTCACTTTTAAATTTGTCTCCTCTCCTTCGACAATTCGGACTTCGATGCCGCACTTTTCAAATAAAGCGGCGTCATCAGTTACTTCCCAACCTTGACGGACACCTTCAGCATGGCACTGTTTCAATAACTTGACATCAAATCCTTGGGGAGTTTGTGCTGCCCATAGTTGTCGTCTATCGGGTGTTTCTTGAATTATCCCTTGTTCATCGACAACTTTGATGGTGTCTTTGACTGGCACACCAGCAATTAAACCGGGACAATGGCGAATCGCCTCGGCACAAGAGTTAAATAAATCTGGTGTAGCCAAGCATCTAGCACCATCATGAATCAAAACTTGTTCTGCGACTACTGGCAGAGATTGCAAACCATTGTAAACAGATTCTTGCCGGGTGAAACCGCCTTGAATCAATTCTACTGGTTTGGTCAGCTTCAGATCGGCGAGAATTGCATTGAACTCTGGCCAATCGGTAGACTGAGAAATAATCCCGATCCAACTGATGCTACTGGCGGCTTCTGCGGCTAATAGAGTCCAAGCAATAATTGGTTGCGATCGCACTTTCAGCAGGAGTTTATTGCGGTTACTCCCCATCCTTTTTCCGATTCCCGCAGCTGGAATTAGTAAATACACAGAATTCCTCAATCTTTAAGCTATATATTTTCCCCTAAAATAGGGAGCGAGTAAGCGTCAATAAATATTATGCGAGTAGTAGCCCTTGTACCTGGCGGAATTGGCGACCAAATTCTCTTCTTTCCGACTCTAGATGACCTGAAGCGCCATTATCCTAACGCTCAAATAGATGTCGTTGTTGAACCCCGGTCAAAGGCTGCCTACCAAGTGAGCAAGTCGGTTCACGAGGTACTGAACTTTGATTTTCAAGACCGTAACAGTCTGGCAGATTGGGGTAATTTGGTCGGCAACATTCGCGATCGCGAATACGATGTTGCCATTGCTGTTAAGCAAAATTGGTTGGTGGGTCTTTTACTCTGGTTGACGGGAATTCCTATACGTATTGGCTACCAAGGCAAAGGATCGGGTTTTCTTACCCATGCTGTGCCGTTCAAACCATCCCAGTATGCGGCAGCATTATACCACGATTTGCTGCAACCATTGGAAATAAATAGCCCTGTCCCAGAGTTAGCAGTAAATGTGCCAAAACCAAATATTGAGTGGGCACAAAAAGAACAAAAACGTTTAGGGGTGAATGAAACAGGCTATATCTTGATTAATGGCAGTTCTGGCCAGTTATCCCAGGCTAAAGAACTGGATAAAATCTACCCTGTCGAAAGTTGGCATCAAATTATTCATGGCTTCCAAGACAAGCAGCCGGATCTGCCTGTGTTGGTCGTTAAGGGGACTGATGATGAGCAATTTGTGCGATCGCTCCTGGAGTCTTCTCCAGATATCAAAGTAACTGCCCCCGATGATATTGGCAAGTTAACTGCCATAATTGCCGGCGCAAATTTGCTGCTGTCTACTGATAGTGAGGCATTACAACTAAGTGTTGCTGTCCAAACCTATACCATTGCCCTATTTGGTCCCACCGATCCGGTTAAGTTGCTGCCGAAAAACGATAAATTTCTGGCCATTGAATCCCCCACGGGAAAAACGGCGGATATTTCACCAAACGCAGTTTTAGAGAAGATTTGGGGCGGCTAAACCAGTCGTTTTTTGAAGAATTCAGAAGTCAGAATTCAGAATTCAGAAGTCAGAATTCAGAATTCAGAACAAGAAAGCGGGAGATTCAGGCTATTGGTGTCAACTTAATGGAAAACGGGCGGTTAGAAACCGCGTCTATACAAACAAAACCCACCTCCGTGGGTTTAAAACTCTTAATTTGACTTTAGTCCGCGGAGGCGGACAATGCCAGTATAGCCGCGAATTATATTCGCCAGGTCTTAATTTGACTGAATTCTGGCTCCTGACTCCTGAATTCTTTCTGATTAAAATATCCCAAAAAAAGCATCATCTAATTCATAGCCCAGCATTTGGGCCATAGACTTCAGCCGCGATAGGCTGGGGATGTCTTGCTGTTTGAGCCAATCACCTAAAATAAAGATTTTGTGCATCAAAAATATCTCTAAGGCTTCGGGATTATACTGAATACCTTCTTGGGAACTAAACTGGTGTGGTACAAGCATGGCGGCATAACGAGCAAACTCTCCAGCTTTCCAATCTAGTAAAAATGGCAACCAGGGATATTTGGCATCTAGGCGCACAAACCACAGCCGCACCTCTGGAATTTCTGATAGTTCCCGTGGATCGCCAGGTTCGAGATCGTAATTGATATCAAAGCGTAGCTGCTGTTCATGGGATGTAACCCCATCTTGCAGCAGTTTTTCAATCACCGTTGACGCAGGCGACAGATCCAGATTGTTAATGAAGTCATTATTGAGTGCGATCGCAATTGTTATTGATTCAGCAGCCACTTTCTTGATGCTCAACTGTAGGATCGACAATATACAGTAGCAGCTTTCAGCGATTGACGCTACATTGACCTCTAAAAATCAATTAGTATTTACTGATACTTTTTTGCTGATAATTTGGTCAACCTACACAAGGTTTAAACACAAGTCTGACCTGCTCAAATTTATTTGATACTTTTGCTTAATTTTTGCTGGTTATCATAAAGATACATCTAGTTACTAGCCTTAATATTATCTGTTGGCGATGCCTGCGGCGGGCTACACCTACGCCACTCACTTCACTGATTTTTACTAAAATTAAATATTACTTTTATCATTGCTATAATTACCCACACCTAACTAAATAATTACTACACGATTAATATGGTATTCCATGAGAATTAGCCTACTTGGGTAAGGCAATGCCTGCCCCAAGGTGGACATTTACAGCAATTTTAAGTTAAAGTTGTAATGAGTTTGTTTTAGATTAAGGTCTGACAAAGTAGCCGTCATACAAGCCAAAAAAAAAATCATTATCGCCACCTGTTACTTCCGCAGCATCAGAAGCCAAAACATAAGTACAGGTAAAACAGCGGTGTGCAATAGAGTTGCATATATTAAATAACCAATAAACATTTAGATGGGAAAATTCCCTCAACAGTTAATAAGCTGTAATATGCAAAAACAAACAATTACTACAAAACCAATTCGTTCCTTAGAAGATGCGCTTGAGCGCTGTCAAATCCTGGGTATGCGCGTCAGTCGTCAGCGTCGCTTTATTCTGGAACTACTTTGGCAAGCAAATGAACACCTTGCAGCAAGAGAGATTTACGATCGCTTGAACCTACAAGGCAAAGAGATCGGTCATACTTCTGTTTATCAAAATTTAGAAGCATTATCAAGTCAAGGCATCATTGAGTGTATTGAACGCTGTGATGGGCGTTTGTACGGCAACATCAGTGACTCTCACAGTCATGTCAACTGTATAGATACAAATCAAATTCTTGATGTTCATGTAGAACTGCCAGAAGATTTTATCCGCAAAATTGAAGAACAAACAGGAGTGAGAATTACTGACTACAGTATTAACTTTTTTGGCTACCGTAATTCGCAAGAGGGCTAGGGATTGGGGATTGGGGATTGGGGACTGGGGACTGGGGACTGGGAAGAGAATCAATACTGTTCGGTTAAGACAAAAGACGCGATGAATCGCCGTCTCTACAATACAGCACTTACGGCAGCTATGAGGTACATCCTCAAAACTGAAAGCTATGCTAAGAGGGGGTAAGGATAAAAACTGTATTGCATAATAGCGGGAAGCGCTGTAATCAATATTTTGTAGAGACGGCGATTTATCGCGTCTTTATAATGATTTCTCGGAACTGTTTTGCCCAATGCCCAATGCCCTATTCCCCAATAGAATTATTGCCAAAAACCGTTTCATCATCGGCATCATCATCATATAAATCTAGTGGCAAAATTGCGCCTTCGCAGCTTTCGATTTGTCCGATCGCAGGGGTATTTTTCCAATTAACATCAATGTTTGGGGTGATTTGGACGGTGTTTAAGAAAGGCTGCTGCAATCGCAAATGTTTCAGTCTTTGAAACGACTCTTTGGAGAACAAAGCACCATTATCAGCAGCAAATTTTTTCTCAGTATCAGTGAGAATTGCATCAAATAAACAGGCATTGGTGAGATTGGCAGAATTAAGATTTGTCCCTCTTAGATTCGCCTGTTGCAGGTTTGCGCCTGTGAGATTTGCCTGTTGCAGGTTTGCGCCTGCAAGGTTTGTGCCTGTAAGGTTCGCGCCTGTGAGGTTCGCCTGTTGCAAATTGGCTCCAGCTAAATTCGCCCCCATTAACTCCGCATTGGATAAGTTTGTTTGCTCAAGATTTATCCCAGTTAACGTCACTTGTAATAAAGAGGCTCCCGATAAATTGAGTCCAGCCAGAGATTTGATTCGGGTTGCGAAAGCACTTTTATGCAAGACTGTTGTCCTCGCAATTAGCACACTCAGCATCTCTGGGTTGAATTCTGTCAAATTAACTGGATTCCCACAAGGCCAATAAGGAATTTTTGTTTCTCGGTAGCAAGCACAAAGCAATAAAAATACATTCAGTCCCACAGCAGCATTCACTTGTTCAACATTCACAGGGTTTTGTAGTGCGTGAAAATTAGTTAAAGCTTTGTGGGCTATCCCCTCATCTAACCAACGTCCTTGAGAGTAAGCACGCCAGAAAGATAAAAGACGTTGAAATAAGACTTCAAATGAAAACTTGTGTTTTTGCTGGCGACGTAATCCGGCGATCGCCAGTTCTTCAATTTCTTGGCTAAGTATGCCGTAACCTAGTAAATTATAAATATATTGGGCTAGGCTGCTGGGAGAATCAAGCGCGAAACTGGGCGTACCATAAGCCTCATCTTGGTACTGAGTCAGAAATTTAAGTTGGGCAGCAATAGCATCTGCACAAAGAAATTCTCCTAACTTGATGTGTGAAAACTCAATTAAACTACTTTGGGTTACACTTTCGCCTGAGCTTTCTACATCCCGAATTTTAAAATAAAACTCTGGTAGAGTCTTAAATTCACCAGTGACATTAATTTGATGACGTTGTGAGTGTAAAATTTGAAGAGCGATCGCTTGCATCTGCTCAAGTAAATCTTGAGGATGACGACCAGCAAGTAAATTAGCGATCGCTTCTGGAGTACGGTGGATATGAGCCGATCCTGAACGCAATAGCATTGTTTTAATGCCACCAATTAGCGGATATCCCAATAGCCATCGACTCAGACGATGATGAATCTCCCATAACAGAAAAGACTTTTGGGTATTAGCAGCTAACTGCAATAGTTCATCATCTAGCAATCCGTCGCGGTGCAAAATGCCCAACAAATGCAGCATTAGAGGTTGACGAACAAGGGCAGATAATTCTCTTAATTTGGATTGGCTGGCAAATACCCCTGACTGTTTTAGCAATGTAAATAAATTTTGAGCAATGGGTAATGATTGCACTTTTGCCCACTGCTGAAACCATTGTTTGAGTTCATCTACATCCAATGGCTGGATAATAATTCGCTTCAATAATAGCGGTAGTTCCGAGACGATTTCTGGTAACGTCGTTGAACGACACGTCAACACAACTTTGTGTCGATGCTGAGATTGAAAGTTCAATAATTGCTGAAGAAAAATTGCTTGTGCCCTGATACCCTGAGCAGAATGGGGAAGTTCATCCAAACCATCCAGCAGCAATAGACAAGGGACATTTTCTTGCTCTAACCAAGTTGAAAGATTAACAGGAAAGGCAGAATTTAAGGTTTCGATGAAAGTTTTGCCGTATTTTACATCTCGTAACCGAATTACTATCGGCATCCAAGTAGGGTATAATTCTTGTGCGACTTGTGCTGCCCAAAGTTGGCAAAAACTAGTTTTTCCATAACCAGGTTCCGACTCAATTACAGCGATCGTTTCTAAATCAGTTAGCTGTTGCTCTGCCCATGTCTTTAAATCAACTGGTTTAACAGTTTTTTGATCCTGCTCAGAAATATTTTCTTCTATTGGTAAGCCTTTTTGTGGCACATAGATATCCTGGAGAGCAAAGGATTCCATCAGCAAAGGCTGACTAAGGTTTTGAATCAAACTTGCACGGTAATGTTCTCGGTGCAAATCAATTTTCTCACCGACTGTAGAACCAACTTCTGGGGTGATGAAGCTGGGAGATAATGAAATCCCCAATCGGAAAAATTTTTGTAATTGGGCTAAAGGTGCAGCATTTTCGGTGACAACTACCAGCATGTCACCAGGAAGTGAGTTGACCAAACGCTGTGTTAAGAGTTTAGCTTCAGTTTCCTCTGCACCATTGGCAACTAACCAAGCGATGACAGCGCTATTTATTTGTTGCACTAGCAATGAGTCTGCAACCAAAGATAGTGCTTGTTCAGCTTGAGTATCAGTCAATTTACCTGGGGTGAGAGTTTTCAGCAATCCTTGTAGTTGCGGATCTTGAAGGATGAGTCTACCCACGTCTTCTATAAGAATGTGTGGCTGGACAGGTATACTTGCTCGGTCTAGCCACGGTCTTTGTAGCCTTGACTCCTGCTCTAAAATTGCTTGCAAAGCCTGGAGATAGGCAATCTGAAACGCTAGCCACGTGCCTTCGTTACGTTTTAATGGTTTTTTTTGGCTAAGGCTACGCAACAGGTTTTCTGTCAACCGGGAAATGACACTAATTTCTTCCCAAACAATATTTAAGGGCAGTTCTAAAACCTCTACCAAGGTACAGATATCAAAAGGTACAAGGCTTTTGACTTCCATATCCTGAACAATACGGTAGGCAATACCTGCCAGTTGCCCTGCTGAAAACCCTGTGATTTGATTGATTGCGATATGACGTTCTGCCAACCAGTGCCGAATACTCAGGTTCATTTAATTACATAATGAAGGCTGCATGAGGCAATTATGATCGATTTATCAGTTTGCGAAAACAGGTAACAATGTTAACAATTCAAAATTCAAAATTCAAAATTCAAAATTAAAGAAATTTCAGACGAACGCGAGTGCGTCTCGTAGAGAAGAGAAGTGCCAAGCGATAGTTAAGAGCGTTGTGGCAACTGACACTCCTCCGTCGCTCATAGCGTTGCCATGCCGTTCGCGTTAGCGTCTCTGAAAGAGAAGGCTTTACGCTAGCGCTAACGGGGGATTTAAACCCCTACTGAAATGGGTGCTACATGTAGATTGCAGGTTCTTAAACCCTTTAATTTACGATAAAGACAATAGTTTTGTATCAAAGTTGTTTTTTGATTGGTAAAAACACTGCTTGTGTATTGAGTGGATTATGAGCGATCGCCCGATAAAATTATTGTTAATCGACCAAGACCCAATTTTTCGTCTGGGTTTACAGGTAGCTTTGGAAGCAATTCCTAACTTGGTAGCGATCGCAGCAGTAGAAACTGATACCGTTGCCTTGCAGATTTTAGCAGAAATTGCCGAAAAAGACCCTAACCAGGTAAATTTGGTAGTTTTGGAGTTCGGTAATGGTCGCTCTACCACCAGTCAACAGCTAGGTTTACAATTCTGTCGCCAACTCAGAGCCTTATATCCCAACCTCCCAATTTTGCTCCTCAGTTCTGTCCAAGAACAAGGACTGCTATTAGCGGCAAAATCTATTGGTGTAAATGGCTACTGCCCTAAAGGTACACCACCGCCTGAGTTAGTCGCTGCCATCCAAGAGGTTGCAAATGGAGGTTCTTACTGGTTTGGCGATGCGGAAGCAATCATAACTCCTAATTCCCCACCCCCTAGTACAGACGCGATTAATCGCGTCTCTCCCCACTCCCCACTCCCATTTTCTAAACTCAGAAATAATTTCCGTTTGTCAGGAATCGCTAACATTGAGTCTACCCTGGCCGCAGTAACAGCACAATTACAAGTTCCCGGATTACCAGTACTAGATCGAGCAATTCTAGCTGGACGGCGGCGAGAACTGTTAGCAGCTCGTTGGTTGCTAAATCGGTTATTGGTTTCATCACAAGAAAAGCAAGAGGAAATTTCGATTGCTGATGAGTCGCCTTTGAATCCTTCGTTGAGTAGTGCCATTCAACAAAGGCAAACTGTGTCACCTTTACTTAGTCCGGGAACACTACAATCTGTCTTGTTTGCATCTTGCGTTACTAAACTTCAATTTCCTTTAAAAAATGTCACAGATATACCTTTAGAAATTGACATCTTTCGTGAAGATAAAAAACGGGAATTACTTTATCTGATACTGCAAAAATTAGCTCAACAGTTAGATGAATTACGTGCTTCTAACATTGAGATAAATCAGTTATATGAAGTAAAAAATATCTTGATACGCGACTTATGGCAAGTAGTAGTTACAGATTTCTTTGGGAAATTTTCTCGAATCCAAATAGGTAATCAAAACATAGAAATTGTTAACTTATTGTTACAAAATACAGAAATCGTGCAAAGAGATATTCTCAATAAAATTCCGCTAATTTGTGAGTTATACTCTTATCTAATATTTCAAATAGAATTGAATATTGATAATACCTCATATTCAGTAGTGAGTGCTGAGTCTAAGTCTCAGGCACTAATGATTTTAGAGAACTTGTTAATTCAGGTAGCGAATGGGGTAGTGCAACCATTGCTAAATTCTTTAGCAGATGTAGAAGAGATTAAGCAAAATTTTTATGGGCAGCAATTAATTTCCACAAGAGAGATTGAAAGATTTAGAAATGATTTGTCATGGAAATATCGATTGAGGAATTATATAAAAGAACCAAAAGCAGTTTTTGAAAGTCGCCATGAGTTATTTGTAATTGTGCCTCGTGGCATTGCCAACACTTCAGTTTATGCTCCTCGAAATCAAGAGTTAGTAAGACTTTCTAATATTCCTTTAGTAGTGACATTGCTCCTAGAATTTAGTGATGCGATCGCACCGCGTCTAAAATCACTATTATCTTTTTTAGGTAGCGGTATAGTCTTCATTCTCACTCAAATAGTTGGTCGTGGTTTAGGTTTAATCGGTCGTGGTATTCTTCAAGGTATTGGTAGCGTTTCGTCAGTAGAAAAGAATTTTAGAAGAAATAGCGATCGACCCAAGTGAAGCACTAATGACAAATGACAAATGACAAATGACAAATGATTTTATCGGACTAGCAATTTCTTATGTTTACGCCACCAGTCTGCTTGTCATTGGTGAGGCACTGCGTAGGCTATTTGGTGTGAAAGCAGATTTGACCCGCAAAGTGATTCATATTGGTGCAGGGATGTGGGTTTTCGGTGTCCTGCTGCTGTTTAATAGCTGGCAAATCGGAATTATACCTTTTGCTACCTTTATCGGACTCAATTACCTGTTTTACCGCTACCGAATCATTGGCGCAATGGATACTGAAGATAGCTCACCTGGTACAGTTTATTTTGCTATTTCAGTGACGCTGTTATTCGGGCTGCTGTGGCGACCAGATGGGCCAGTAGATAGCGTTGCGATCGCGGTTGCTGGGATAATGGCAATGACCTGGGGTGATGCGCTAGCAGCATTAATCGGTAGACGCTTCGGACAGCATAAATACCAAGTGGGAAATTCTGTGCGTTCCTGGGAAGGTTCGGCAGCAATGTTTGTAGCAAGTACAGTGGTGATTTTCTTGGTGCTGTTGCTGCTACCTGGTTCGTCGCTGAGTCCCCTAGCAACGCCTTTAGGTTTAGGATGGGCCTTATTGACGGCAGTGGTAACTGCTACTTTCGCCACCCTAGCAGAGGCAGTCTCACCCCACGGCACAGATAACCTCAGCGTGCCTCTAGTAGCAGCCGGAGTAGTGTGGATAATGCAGGCATTTTTAAATAATTTGTAATTCGCCTCGTTCCCAGTCTCCGACTGGGAATGCCTACCAGGAGGCTCCGCCTCCAGGGGCTTGACGAGAGGTAGAACCTCTCGGAATACATTCCCAGCCTGGAGGCTGGGAACGAGGCGAAACTCTTGTACAGACGCGATTCATCGCGTCTCCTAACTCCCCACTCATAAATTCCAATTGCGGCGGAAATGGAAGAAGCCTTCTAAAAACTCTTGCAAAGCAATATTGCTATTTAACTTTTGTTTACTCCACTCTTTTGCAGTCTGTTCCAGAATTACTGAGAAACTGGGATAGACAGGAGATAAATTTGCTAAATCTTTGACTTTAATTTTTTGTGATATTGCCAAGGCAATTAAATTAATTAATTCTCCAGCTTCTCCCCCCAATATCGAAGCTCCCAAAATTTCCCCATTGCGTAGCACAATTAATTTACACATACCAGTAGTTTCGCCGCAAATTTGGGCTGCTACCACTGTTTTAAAATACTGTCGCAAAACTAAAACTTCATTTCTACCAAATTGGCGTTTTGCTTGGGCTTCAGTCAAACCCACTTGCGCCAGCATCGGCACAGAAAATATCGCCCAAGGAGTGGAGCAATAATTTACTCGTAGCCTGGGGAAAAAGAGGGCATTGTTCAGGGCAATTTTGGCTTCATAATTAGCGATATTGGCAAAGTCGTAACCACCAATTACATCACCACAAGCATAAATGCGGTGGTTAGTGGTTTGTAATTTATCATTCACTACTAAACTACGTCGATGCCATTTCACGCCTACTGTTGCCAAATTGAGAGATTCAAGATTTGGCTGTTGTCCAGTCGCCACTAAAATTTCATCAGTTTCAAAGGCCTTATCTCCTGCTTGAATCCACTTTTTATCCTCAATTAGCTTCACCTGAGTTACTGGTTTTTCGGTGAGGACGCGCACACCCTCGACTTCTAACTGCGCCTGGAGCAATATGGCTATGTCAGGCTCTAAATAGGGGAGAACATAAGGATGCTTGACTACTAACGTCACACTACAACCAAACCGCGCTAAAGTTTGAGCGATTTCAATGCTTTGGGGAATTCCGCCGATAATTACCCAATTTTTGGGTAATGTCTCTCCCTGTAAGGATTGCCAAATATTAGACAGGGTTCGATAGCCAGTGTCTTGCAATCCTTCAATCTCAGGAATTTCTGGACGTGAACCAGTGGCTAGCAAATAGGTACGGGCGCGTAATAAGCGATTGTTAACTGCAAAAGCCAATTGGGGGGAAGACTGAAATTGACCACTGCCAACTATGACATCGACTCCCTGCGCGGCTAGGATGGCTGGTGAATGCTGTTCTTTAAGATTTGAGGCGACGCATTGAGCATACAGCATTGCTTCTTGCCATGCCATAGATATATGGCATTTTTCTGAGGTATTAGTGTGGGTGGCGTGAATACCAAAACCAGCAGCATTATTCAACTTCTGTGCCAGTTTAGCAATTTCCGTAAGAGTATGGTGATGAGTAAACCCATAATCTACTTTGGGTTCCACCAGGGCAACTGTAGCACGTAGTTGGGTTGCAGCAAGGGCAGCGTAATATCCAGCAAGACTGCCGCCAATAATTACAATATCGTAGTCATTAGTCACGTGAATTTAGAGTTAGGAATTAGGAGTTAGGAATTAGGAGTTAGGAATTAAGAGTTAAAACCTTTCTTCAACTTATAACTCCTAACTTATAACTTATAACTCCTAACTCTCTTTTAGCGCTGTTAGTAAGCGTTGGTTATCGGACTCTTCACGTACAGCAACCCGGAAAAAGCGATCGCCTAGTTCTTGAAAGCTAAGGCAATCACGGATTAAAATTTGATGATGTTTGAGTAATTTTTGCTGCAACTGCAAAGTAGACTGTTGAGACTCAACTAGTAAAAAGTTAGCAGCGCTTACTTGGGGTTGCAATCCTGGGATTTCAGCTAAACCCTGAAAGAGTTGGTTTCGTGCAGGTGGTAGCCATGCCCAAGTTTGCTGCTGAAACTCCGTGTCCTGGAGTGCTGCAATTGCCGCCGCTGCCGCTAGTGTGTTTACAGGCCAAGGATCGCGCCATAGCTGCCATTTTGCTAGACAATCGGGGTGTGCGATCGCATATCCTAATCGCAATCCTGGGAGACTGTAAAATTTGGTCAGCGATCGCAATACTACTAAATTTGGATATTCCTGTACCACCGGAATCAGGCTTTGTTCCTCATTGGGCGGCAGAAAATCCATAAATGCTTCATCCATCACAACCAAAGCAAATTGCTCCAAGTAGGGCAATATAGAGTCCCGCGAGAATAGCTTTCCGGTTGGGTTGTGGGGATTATTCAGCAATAATCCACAGTGAGTGCTGTTAGCGGCAGTGGGGCGTTGAACTACTGCTGTTAGCGGTAGCAGGGCATTGAGCCAGTGCTGAGTGCTGAGTAAAACTGGTAACTCAGCACTCAGCACTCGTTGCTCAGAACTAATCAGGGGACACTCCAGCACTTTCGCGTCGTATGCCTTTAGGGTTCGGTAGTAGTCGCCAAAGGCTGGAGTTATTAAAATTGTCGCGGCTAATTGAGCTAATTCCCGACCGATTAAAGTGAGTAATTCTGCGGAGCCGTTACCCGGCAGAATCCACTCAGGCGGCAATTGATGGAAGTGACTGAGAGCTAGTCTCAGTTCACTATAATTTGGGTCTGGATAGTGCTTAAGATTACCAATTTGGGACAGTATAGCAGCGATCGCGCTGTTTGGAGGCCCCAACGGGCTGATGCTAGCAGAAAAATCCAGAATAGCATCAGGGGGACAGCCAGCCAGTGCCGCTGCCCAGGCTAAATTTCCCCCGTGTGCAGGTTGCCGCATTAAAAAAGGGTTCCCGAAGACAGAACCTATGCTTTTGGGGGTGCTACCTTTTCTCTAAACAGTTTTCCTGCTGAGAAAGCAGGAACTCTCGTGGCTGGAATTTCCATCTTTTCATTTGTTTTCGGGTTGCGACCTTCACGAGCTTTACGTTCCCGTGATTCAAATGAACCAAATCCCACCAATGTCACCTTATCACCAGAGGAAACCGCTTCAATAATCGTTTCCAAAGCGGCAGTTAAGACTGCATCCGCTTGTTTCTTGGTAACACTAGCTTTTTCAGCTACGGCATCAACTAATTCACCTTTGTTCATGTCAAACTCCTGAAGGTTTACTTGAGATTTCAGTACGGATGCAAATCAATACATCTTATACTGAAAAACTTGTTCGCAGAAATACAAAAATCATCCTTTGGGAGTATTTTTACTCAAAACGGCTGTACATCCCATCGGCTCGACTTTTCAATGAATCATTCTAAGGTGTTGTAGCCTGATGTGGATAGATGAAAGCATTAATTTATATAGATTTCAGGATGTTTTGTAATTTTAGGGTAGTTGTTTCACTAAAAACCACCCCAAAAATAGGAAAAAATACCTATTAAAAACCACGATTTCCCAGAAAACGGGGAATTAGCGAGGTGGGAGATGGTTAGCGTTTGTTGGGATTAATTACCGATGTTAAAGAGTTATTGCTGAGATTAAGGAACTCTATGTGGCAGACGTGTTAAAGCATCTGGAAATATAGCCGTAAGAATCAGATTACGATTTGTAACATTTGTAGAATATTATCTTAGAAAAGACAAATCGGGAAATAATGTCGGATTTAAGAGCGGAATTAACAAAGATTTTGGATGAGGCAGAGTGGGAGTGGCTAATTCCTCATGTACAACGAGACGCAGTAATTTTGGTGGCACCTGATTTAAACTTGATAGATGTTGGAGTAGCGATCGCCAGTGATAACATTCCATCAGTGCAGCAGTGGATTGATGAGCTATTGATTACCAAACCCACGACAGTACAGGTGGGAGAATGGAATCTTGAGCGTAGTAAGCGATTTAATACTCTCATCGTCCAGCCTTACGTTTTGGCACAAGAAATAGCCGCAGCTTAAATAACTTCTGTAGATTTGGCAGCAGATTTTGTAGCAGGTTCTAAAACTCTGCTACAAAACTTAATTACGTTAGCGAGTCTTCTCCCTTGGCGTTAGCCTCTCCTTTTGGGAGAAGGGGAGACGCTAAGGAACATGGATTAAATAAGATGCAAAACTTCATCTGTCTCTAGCTTCCCTCTCCTTTATAAGGAGAGGGATTGAGGGTGAGGTAAACCAGGGAGATAAATTGTATGTCACCCATCTAGGAACTATAATTGTTACGATAATTTCAGATTAGATGTTGAAACCTTGATCCAATCTGAAACCTTAGAACTATTAGAATGGCATCGCCTCTGCCAGCACCTTGCCACCTTTGCGGCAACTAAGCTGGGGGCGACAGCTGCGCGTCATCTGAAAATACCCGATTCTCAGATCCAGAGTGAACAGTTGTTAGAGCAAACCAAAGAAGTCTACCGACTGGAAAATCGCCTGACTACGGGGCTGTCATTTGAGGGAATTCAAGATATTGGCGATTCCTTGGAACGTGCAGAACGCAGTGGAACTTTGACAGGGGATGAACTGTTAGCGATCGCCACTACCCTCGCTGGTGCGAGAAATTTGCGCCGTGTCATTGACAATCAGGAAGATTTGCCGATACTCACTGATTTAGTTGCCGATTTGCGGACTTATCCCGAACTAGAACAGGAAATTCACCGTTGTATTGATGAACGGGGCCAAGTAACTGATCGCGCGAGTCAAAAACTGGGAGAAATTCGCACAGACTTGCGCCGATTACGCAGCCAAATTACTCAAAAACTGCAAAATATCTTACAGGCAAAATCTGGCGCAGTTCAAGAACAGCTAATTACGCAACGCAGCGATCGCTTTGTCATCCCTGTAAAAGCACCCCAAAAAGATGCCATCCCCGGTATTGTTCACGATACCTCTACTAGTGGTGCAACGCTGTACGTAGAACCGAATTCAGTAGTGCCTCTAGGCAACCAACTACGGCAGATTATCAGAAGAGAACAAGCCGAAGAAGAAACCATTCGCCGCATTTTGACAGAACTTGTCGCCGCAGTCAAAGCAGATTTAGAGAGATTGTTAGCGATCGCCACCACTTTGGATTTGGCAACCGCGAGATCGCGATATAGTTACTGGCTAGGGGCGAATCCCCCGCGATTTATCCACCGGGAAGACAAGGAAATCATTACCTTGCGGAACTTACGACATCCTTTGTTAGTGTGGCAGCAACAGCACGAACAAGGGCAACCAGTAGTTCCTGTAGATTTGTTGATTAGTCCGCAAATTCGGGTAGTGACAATTACCGGGCCAAATACTGGCGGTAAAACTGTAAGCTTAAAAACCTTGGGGTTAGCAGCATTGATGGCGAAAGTGGGTTTATTTGTCCCCGCCCGCGAACCAGTGGAAATCCCTTGGTTTGATCAAGTGCTGGCAGATATTGGCGATGAACAATCCTTACAGCAAAGTTTATCCACATTCTCTGGACACATCCGCCGAATTAGTCGGATTTTAGAAGCATTGGGGAATGGGGACTTGGGACTGGGGACTGGGGACTTGGAACTGGGGACTGGGGACTTGGAACTGGGGACTGGGGACTTGGGACTGGGGACTGGGGACTTGGAACTGGGGACTGGGGAAAAGGAAATTCCTAATCCCCAATCCCTAATCCCCAATCCCCAATCCCTAGTATTACTTGATGAAGTCGGTGCAGGAACCGATCCAGTTGAAGGTAGTGCTTTAGCGATCGCCTTGTTGCAATATCTCGCTAACCATGCCCAGCTAACTATTGCCACCACTCACTTCGGCGAACTGAAAGCCCTAAAATACGAAGACGATCGCTTTGAAAATGCCTCTGTAGAATTTGACGAAAGTACTCTCTCGCCAACTTATCGTCTGCTGTGGGGCATCCCCGGACGTTCTAATGCTTTAACTATTGCCCTACGCTTGGGATTAAAACCTGAAGTAGTACAACAGGCAAAAACCCAAGTGGGAGAGGCCACAGATGAAGTTAACCAGGTGATTGCTGGCTTAGAAGCGCAACGCCGCCGCCAGGAAACCAAAGCTGCCGAAGCCCAAATTTTGTTGCAGCAAGCGGAACGTTTATACAAAGAAGTATCCGCAAAAGCCGCAAGTTTGGAGGAGAGGGAAAGCAGTTTGCGGGCTTCACAGGAAGTAGCAGTGCAACAAGCGATCGCTCAAGCAAAAGGTGAAATTGCCCAAGTGATTCGCCGTTTGCAGAAAGGTACGCCCACAGCCCAAGAGGCGCAGCAAGCAACTAATGCTTTGAATCAAATTGGCCAGCAATATCAGCCAGCAATACCAGCAAAACCAAAACTTGGGTTTATGCCCAAAGTAGGCGATCGCATCCGTGTTCCCAAATTGGGACAGGTAGCAGAAGTAATCACCGCCCCTGATGAAGATGGACAGTTAAGCGTTCGCTTTGGGCTAATGAAAATGGCTGTGAAGTTAGAAGATATAGAATCTTTAGATGGTCAAAAAGCCGAACCAGTCGTCAAACCCAAGCCAGCCCCAGCAGCAGTAACCCCGCCACCGCAAAGTGTCCCAGAAATTCGGACTTCTCAAAATACCATCGATTTGCGTGGTAAACGGGTAGCTGATGCCGAATACATTTTAGATAAAGCCATTTCGGAAGCTACAGGCCCAGTCTGGATTATTCACGGGTATGGCACTGGTAAGCTAAGGCAAGGTGTCCACGCCTTTTTGCAACAGCATCCCAGAGTGAACAACTACGAACCAGCAGAACAAGCAGATGGCGGCACCGGTGTTACCGTTGCTCACATCAAATAAAGATTACCCAAGCTGCAAAACTTGCAATTCTTCTTGTGGCGAAATTAATGTTGTACCCATCGGTAAAACAGCTAAAGCATTGGTTTGAGCTAAATTAATTAAATTGCCGGAACTATGACTACCACCAGCTTTGTGAAATTCGTAAACTCCATTAATTAAATGCAATTTACCCCAAAGGTAAGTTTCACGCTTGCCATCCGATCGCAATTCATCATGCGATCGCACTTTCAAAAATACTGATTCCCAACCTTCAGTAATTCCCGAAAGTTTCCTGATTGCTGGTAGCACAAACCGCCAAAATGTCACCAATACAGCCGCAGGATTCCCTGGTAAACCAAAATAAAGCGGGGACTGGGGACTGGGGACTGGGGACTGGGGACTGGGAAAGGTGGCGACGGTGAGGGGTTTTCCTGGCCTCATTTCTACAGCCCGAATGTGAATTTTTGCTCCTAGCGATTCGAGAATTTTGTCAACATAATCATAATCTCCTACTGAGACACCACCAGAGGAGATGACTATATCAGCGATCGCAACGGCGTGGCTAATAACTTTCTCCAGAGCAACTGGATCATCTTTCACAATGCCTAAAATTAAGGGTTCTGCACCACTTTCTCTTACCAAAGCTGCGATCGCATACTGATTAGAATCCACAATTTGCCCTGGTTGTAACGGTTGATCAATTGTTGCCAACTCATCACCAGTGGATAAAATTGCTATCCGTGGACGGCGGTAAACACTTAATTGCGGACACTGTGCTGCTGCCAATACGGCAATTTCTGAGGCATTTAACTTAATTCCTGCTGGTAGTAGTTGTGTTCCAGCTTGGTAAAAAGAGGCTTTGTGTCTGACAAATTCTTGCGGTTTTGGTGCATCTAGGATAAATACGTGCTTGTCTTCCCGGCGTGTCTTCTCTTGCATGACTACAGTATCCGCACCTGCTGGAATCACCGCACCAGTAAAAATCCGCGCAGCTTGCCCTGGTTGAATTGTAGACTTGGGCTGATACCCGGCCGGAATATCTTCAACAATTTCTAAAGCGGCTGATTGTTCGGCACTAGAGTGCTGTACATCTTCGTAGCGGACTGCATAGCCATCCATTGCCGAATTATCCCAATGGGGAAAATCTAGCGGACTGGTGACAGGCGTTGCTAAAATCCGACTATCGGCTGTGAATAAATCGACAACTTCTGTATCCCGTTGATCATCCAACGGTTGTACCAAATTTAAAATAATTGCTTCTGCATCGCTGACTGATAACATAGCGATCGCCTCCTTTTTACCTTTATCCCTGTAAAGTAACACTCACCACTCAATCAAAAGATCATATTATGATGATCTGAGATGAGCAAAAAGTTAAATGCAGTTATTCCAGATCCCCAATTTCTCACGAGTGAGAAAAAATCATTGGCGTGAGCAGAATTTAGGATTTTAATCAATTGGTCTTTATTCAATACTGTTCGGTTAAGGCAAGAGACGCGATAAATCGCCGTCTCTACAAGGAACTGATTGGGAGCATCCCATAATGTAATAAGTAGTGCGAGCGTCTCGCTCGCATAATAGATTCAAGCGAGCAAGATGCTCGCACTACAAAATCAATCTGCCAAATTGGGATGCACCCGAACTGATTATTGTAGAGACGGCGATTTATCGCGTCTTTGTGATCTAGAATTTTCATCAAAAAACCTTAACCGAACCGTATTGGGTCTTTATTTACTTTATGGTTGTAGATGAATCACAATCATAGCCAGGGACTTTGCATTCCCATTGTTTGAATCATCTCTTGAAAACAATGGCATCGAAAAATACCAGCACGACCATTAATTAAAAGCCATGCCTCCCATTCATAATTGTGGATGATCTTAGGATTTAGTAAAACAACACTGCCATCTTCTTCATCACTAATTTGTAGGGCTGTTTGCATATACTCTGTGCGTATAGGTTGGTTCCACAAACAATCTTCCCCATAAACCAAATATTGTTCATCAGTAATTGGTGGAATAAATTTAAGAGCAGCCTTCCATTCATCAATCCAATCCTGATTTTCAGCACAGAACCAATTAATTTCCTCTGTCGAATATAATCTATTAGGCCCAGGTACCGCAGGCCAACCATTTGTAATTTTCAAAAACGTTCGATATGAAGGTGGTAAAATTATACCCAAACGAGTTTCGGCAGCAACGATTTGCTCTTCTGTTGCACCGGGATAACCTAACCATTCAGATTCAATCGTCTCAGGAGAAAGTTCTATAAATCTCCAGTCTCCCTCACCCTTACTTTTTTTTTATCTTTAAAATCCGCAATTATTTTTTGGCTCTCTTTTTTAAGAAAACTTTCCCAATCCAACATATTTAAACCGCCTCTACCTTGAAAACTGTAGTTTTTTTTGTCAACCCCTAAATAAAAATCCCTATTTTGTATGACTATCGAACGACTTCCCCAAAAACACTATCCCAAAGCTGAGATTGGGCGGCGAGGTATGGCATTAGGACTAGATTTCCTTGGTGTCTGGTTAGTCAGTTCCCTGCTAGGAGGTGGCGATATCGGGATTCAATTTGTGGAAATCTTAGTTTTTGTCATACTTTGGCTAGTTTCGCGGGTGCTGCTGCCATATAACAATCAAGGGCAAAGTTTAGGGCGTTGGGCCTTCGATTTAAAGGTGTTGGAAGTCGAAGATGGGCAAGTAGTGGGTAGAATTCCAGATTTGCTCTCATTGGTGAAGCGAGAGGCGATTATCGGCTTGGGTGCTTTATTAGTGTCAATTGCCCTGAGCAATATTAGAGCCAATCCCACTGCTATACTGCTAGTATTTCCCCTAGCGATCGATTGTGGCACTGCCTTCTCTGATACCCAGATGCGGCAGGCTTTACACGATCGCTATTGCGGAACTTTCATCGTCTCGTCGCGCCGTGGCTACTCGCTCGATATAAAAATTAAAAGATTAGTTGATAATATGCGGCGGAATGTGAGAAGATAGTCATTTGTGTTTATTCTCTTCAGGCTCCACTGTTTGTAAGATTATGGCTAAGAGTAAAGGCGCCCGCATTATTATCACACTAGAGTGTACAGAGTGTCGGACAAATTCAGACAAGCGTTCTGCTGGTGTTTCACGTTATACCAGTACAAAGAATCGCCGCAACACGACTAACAGGCTAGAACTGAAAAAGTTCTGCACCCACTGCAACAAACATACCGTTCATAAGGAAATTAAGTAAAGATGAGTTATTTCCGTCGTCGTCTTTCTCCGATCAAGCCAGGAGAACCAATCGATTATAAAGATGTTGATTTATTACGTAAGTTTGTCACCGAGCGGGGTAAGATACTGCCACGTCGGATTACAGGGCTGACATCTCAGCAACAGCGAGAGTTGACATTAGCAATTAAGCGATCGCGGATTGTGGCTTTGTTGCCATTTATCAATGCAGAAGGCTAAAACAATTTTGGATTTTGGATTTTAGATTTTGGATTATTAAAGAGAAAGTCCAAAATCTCAAATCTGAATCAGAGAGTGTAAAATAGATTGCTGCATAAAAAACCCTTGGATTTAGGATTTAACACCAGTTATAAAATCCAAAATCCAAAATCTAAAATCTAAAATTATTAGAGTGCGAGAGTTGTGGAGAAGGGGACGCTAGTTGAATTTAGGGTTCAAGGCGATCGCCGTCTGGGCATCGTAGAACGTCCAGACGGTAAAACCCGCTGGTTTGTGGTAGACGAACGTGGTCAATCCCACAGCCTCGCGCCTAGACAAATAACCTATACAGTTACCGGACAGACTTACAAGACCTCTGAGATTGCCAACTTTTTGGAGCAGGTCAAGCCTTATTTAGACCCGTCTAGCTTAGAGGTAGCTTGGGAATTACTGGTTGAAGATGGGGAAACAGTTACCCCCGACCAAATGGCGAATCTGCTATTTTCCGAATCAGCTGCGCCTCTTTGTTATGCCGCCTATTGCTTGTTATCAGACGATAAACTCTATTTCAAGCAAAAAGGAGACGCTTACGAACCACGAACTACTGCTCAAGTGGCAGAACGCCAGCACCAAGTAGAAGTAGAGGCACTAAAAGCTAAAGGACAGCAGGAATTTTTAGCTCGTGTAGAGCAGTCGCTCAAAGGTGAAGCCGTAGAGTGGGGGCGTCACGATCGCCAGCGCTTAGAAGGACTAGAGAAATACGCAGCGTTAATCGCTGATACCGTGCGGACGGGGGTTAATTATGACTCCTTGGCTCGCGCTTATCCGCCCAGCGCTGCCGTATTAGAAACAATGACCATGCTGGGACGACCCACAACGCCCCAAGGGGCCTTTCAATTATTGGTAGATTTGGGTTACTGGAGTCCTTATGAAAACTTGTTCCTGCGTCGTTCTTCAATTCCGATTCAATTTCCTCATAAGGTATTAGAAGTGGCGCAACAGCGTTTGGATTTCCCGCCAATTGACTCAGATACAAACCGCCTTGATCTGACTCACCTGAAGGTGTACACCATTGATGATGAAACGACCACAGAGATTGATGATGGTCTGAGTTGGGAAGTACTACCCGATGGACGGGAACGCCTCTGGGTGCATATCGCCGATCCCACTAGATGGTTAGTACCGGAAGATGAATTAGATTTAGAAGCCAGAAAGCGCGGTACTACAGTCTATTTACCAACGGGGATGATTCCCATGTTTCCCGAAGTATTGGCAACTGGGCCAATGAGTCTGATTCAGGGAAGAGTTTGTTGCGCCCTGAGTTTCGGGATTATTTTAGGTACAACTGGGGGAGTAGAAGATTACAGTATTCATACCAGCTTGATTAAGCCGACTTATCGCCTCACCTACGAAGATGTCGATGAAATGCTGCAATTACGGGTACAAGCAGAACCGGAAATTGCGGCGATCGCTATTTGGGCACAGCGTAGGAGAGCTTGGCGTTATGCCCAAGGGGCAATTAGCATCACCATGCCCGAAGCAACGATCAAAGTCAAAGGTGAAGAGATCCACATTGATATTTTGGACGATTCCCCATCGCGGCAACTGGTAGCAGAAATGATGATTGTTGCCGGTGAAGTGGCGGCTCGTTATGGTAAAACTCATAACATACCTTTGCCCTTCCGTGGTCAACCGCAACCAGAATTACCTCCAGATGAGGAATTGCTGCTACTTCCAGCCGGATTCGTTCGCGCTTGCGCCATGCGTCGTTGTATGCCCAAGAGTGAAATGAGCATTACGCCTTTGCGTCATGCTGGTTTGGGTTTGGATACTTACACCCAAGCTACCTCTCCTATCCGCCGCTACAGTGACTTACTCACCCACTTTCAAATTAAAGCCCATTTGCGGGGTGAAGTTTTGCCATTTTCCGCAGATCAACTTAAAGAAGTGATGATGACTGTCACCAGTATCACCCAAGAGGTGACAATGGTGGAACGACAAACTAATAGATATTACGCACTAGAGTATTTACGCCGTCATCCAGAAGAAACTTGGGATGTGACAGTGTTGATGTGGCTGCGAGAAGACAGCAACTTAGCCCTAATTTTGTTAGAAGATTTAGGCTTGCAGTTACCAATGGTTTTCAAACGTTCTGTGAACTTGGGCGAACAGATAGTGGTGAAAGTTAGCCACGCCGATCCACAAAAAGATCTGATCCAATTTCAAGAAATAATTTATCAAGAAGCTCAAACAGCTGCGAATTAACTAATTTGTCATTTGTCATTTGTCATTTGTCATTCGTAATACTCGCCTAGTATTATCGATTACGAATTATTTTATACCAATTGGAAAAATGATTGCGACAGATGGAAAACTGAAACACTTATCCAATAGATGTTTCACAATCCAAAATCTAAAATCTAAAATCCAAAATTGTATTAGCCTTGCTCCAATCCCTTTCGGTTACGATATAGAGTAAACGGAATGAGGGAATAATTGTGAATATATCTTTGACCCCAGAACTGGAGCAGTTGGTTAAGGATAAGGTTAGTAGTGGTCGATATCACTCAGTAAGTGAGGTGATGGGTGAAGCATTGAGATTGCTAGATGAACGCGATCGCGTTCAAGAAAAACGTTTAGCAGAATTGAAAGCTAAAATCCAAGTTGGTATCGAAGAACTTGAACGTGGCGAAGGAATTGATGGTGAAGAGGTATTTGCAGAAATAGAGGAAGACATTCGACGCGCCCAAGCCCAAATGCAACAAGCTGAGGCTGCTAAATAATGAGTAGGTGTATTTTAGCGCCTTCAGCTAGATTAGATTTGAAAGAAATTAGTAGCTATATTGCCCGCTATAATCCTGATGCGGCTCAAAGACTCAATGAAAAAATCAAACAGCAGTGTAAACTGTTGGCTGATTTTCCTAATATGGGGCAAAGTTCCGATAATTTTGCCAGTGGTTTACGGAGTTTTCCAGTAGAAGATTACTTAATATTTTATCGTCCTATTGATGGTGGCGTGGAAGTTGTACGTATTGTCAGTGGTTATCGAGATTTAGAGACAGTTTTTTTAAGTGAGGATATTCCTTAATATTGCATTTGATGTAAGCGATCGCTATCTCTAGCCAATATGTCAAAAAATAATCACAAAGTAATTATATTTGATACCACCATGCGTGATGGAGAATTGACGCCTGGTGTAAAGATGAATTTGCAACAAAAAATCACCATCTCCCAGTTACTTGAAGAAATGGGAGTAGATATTATTGAAGTTGGTTATCCAGGAATTTATCAAAAAGATTTTGATGAAGTCTTTAATATTTCTAAAATAATTAAAAATTCTACTATTTGTGGGCTAGCAAGTTCCAATTCCAATGAAATAATCACTCTTGCTGAAGCAATTAAACCAGCAATAAGAGGTAGAATTCACATTTATACTCCAATACGGTTCAGTTAGCGCCAAAAACCCCTCAGATGCGTAGGTTGGGTGGAGGAACGAAACCCAACATTTTCGCGGGTTTGTTGGGTTTCACTTCGTTCCACCCAACCTACGATTATCCTTAACTGAACCGTATTGCTTTATGTCTTTAAACGACAGATTCATTTTAAGGTGTTTTTGCCATTCAGTGAGTGTCGAGTTAGGACTATCATACTTTGAATAGAATACTGGTTTTAGTAACGGGTAATAAGTAATTTTTTAACTCTTACCTATTAACCGTTAGCACATTTAACTGACTACTGCTTCAGCTTTTTCCTCAGTTTTTTCCTTCACTAGCACATAAGGCGTTTCTGCACCTTGTGCTAGATATTCAGCTAGCTGACTTTCAATTTGATCGCGGACTATTTGGCGATACTCTAGAAAATGCTCGTTGTGGGCGCAAGCAGAGATGTAATGCTCAATAACTCCAGGGTTACGCTTGAGAATGCTGAACAAATGATGCCAGAATTTCCAGCGGGTTTCCCGTTTGATGCCTTGTCGCCAAATCACAATCAGCAAGGCTTTCACAACAATCCACTCTGGCATTTTCGCTGGTGCTTTCCAACTTGGCAAACCCATCATCAAGAAGCAGCGATAGGTGCGATCCAAGTATTGCACTGGGTCGTATAAAGTACAAAATGCCTCAATATATTCTCGTGCAAGTTCTTCTAGGGGACGAGTGGGGACAAAGTTCATCAATGTTGTTTGATTGATGTTGGCAATATTGGCATTTTGATTTTCCCGTAGTCGTCCTTCCTTTTTCAAGCGATGCCAAAGGGCGGTATTGGGTAACGCTTGCAACATGGCAAAGGTAGTAGAGGGAATTGCCGCTTGTTCGGCAAAGCGGACAATGCGATCGCCTGCGCCTGCTTTTTCGCCATCAAACCCAATAATAAACCCAGCCATTGGGCGCAATCCCGCTTTGGTGATGGTTTGCACTGCCTCAGTTAGAGAACTGCGAGTATTTTGAAACTTCTTAGTCATTTGCAAACTATCTTCATCCGGCGTTTCAATTCCCAAAAACACCGCCGAGAAACCGCACTCAACCATCAATTCCAACATTTCTGCATCTTGTGCCAAGTCAACTGATGCTTCAGTGTCAAATCGGAAGGGATACTTATGTTCTGCCATCCAGACTTTTAACTCTTTCAGCAACAATTTTACATTTCGTTTGTTGCCAATAAAGTTGTCATCCACCATGAACACACCCCGCCGCCAACCTAGTTCATAGAGATAATCTAACTCTGCTAATAGTTGGGCTGGGGCTTTGGTGCGTGGTTTGCGCCCGTAGAGAACAATAATGTCGCAAAATTCGCACTGGAAGGGACACCCGCGCGAAAACTGCACCGACATCATGTCATAAGCATTCAATTCCAATAAATCAAAACGGGGTATTGGTGTGCTTGTGACATCAGGTTTTTCTGTAGCGCGGAAAGTGCCAGATGTTTCACCCCGTTGAATTGCCTCAATAAACATGGGTAGCGTGATTTCCCCTTCATCCAGAATCAGAAAATCTGCGCCAACATTTTCAACTTCGTGAGGTACAGAGGTGGGGTAGGGGCCGCCAACTGCAACTAGCTTGCCACGTTTTTTTGCTTCCTGGATTTGGTCAAGTAAATCTTGTTTTTGGACAATCATCGCAGAGAAAATTACTACATCTGCCCATGCCCATTCTGCTTCTGTTGCTGGGCGGATGTTGCGATCGACTAGCTTGAATTCCCATTCTTGGGGCAGAATCGCGGCTACTGTTACTAAACCTAGAGGTGGTAGTAAGACCTTGCGATCTACTAACTCCAAGATTTTTTCATAAGACCAAAAGGTTTTGGGAAATATCGGATACACTAACAGGATTCGCATGTAGTATCAATCCTCACACTTTGCTTGTTATCCCACTCTAACGAAAATAAAGAGTTATTGACTTTTTATTAAAGTTGTTTTATTTTACCACTGATGTTTTTACCTGAATGGGGAGCAAGGAGCAGAGGGGAAAGAGGTAATTTTTCATTCTTCTCTATACCTAATTCTTAATTCCCAAGTTTGTAGCTTTTTTAAACGCAGAGGAACGCAAAGTGAAGCGCAGAGGGGCGCAAAGTTTGAGCGGTAGATCCTGCATTGAATATGTTATTTATCTGCTGATATTTGACAAATACTGTCAAAAGCTACAGATTACATCTAATTTTTAGGCCGTTTTATACCACTAATTTTTAAAACATCACTCATGGTTGCACAGTAATTTGGCAAGCCGAAACTATCGGGATTGATGAATTTTTCATAAGTAAAATGCCGATAGTTCATGCAAAACCGATCCCAAGCGGCCATCTGAATGCGGAATAGAACAATAATCAAATTAGCTAAGGCTAAAGATATGGGAATACGAAAGTAAATCTTTTTGCCCAAATAAGCGCAAACTTCTTCTATTGCTTGATTAGCAGTTAACGGTGCTTGACCTAAAACAAGCCGACGTGGTTGATGGTTTTCGGCAGGATAATCGATTAAATATCGCACGACAGTGGCAATATCTCGTCCGTGGATAAAGTGAAAACTGCCATCTGCTTGCAAAAAGCGAATCAAATTAATATATTTCGTAACTTCTGGAATGCCAGATGTGACAGCAGAATAGGGTTTATTGGCATCACCGCCCACTACTAAAGTGGGAAATACTGTGGTAATTTTAGGTGCGATCGCTAAATTTTCTTTTTTCTCTAAGCACTCATACTTAGAACGGATATAATCTGTCCCAATTTCCCCGGCTTCTTTCAATGGTTGATTGTACCGATCTAAAACGCTGGCTGTCGAAAAATAAATCACCTGCTGACAACGTTCTGGATCTAGTAGTTCGAGCAACTCTATAGTCTTGACGACATTAATATCAAATGTCTCATCACCACCCCAAGCTGTGGCTGTGAGTACCGCCGTATCAATTGTGGATAGCAAATCGACAAACTGGCGAATATTCTGCATATCACCTTGCAAAACGTTGATACCTGAACGTGCGTTAGTATCAACTTGCAGTTTGCTTGGGTTCCTAACTAGTAGATATAGTTCGTGATCTGTTTCCTTAATTAAGGCTTCTGTTAAATAATGACCTACACAACCACTTGCACCAGTTACTAAAATCCGTTTCTGGCTCATAGAGAATTTTTCAAAATTTAGGAGTTAAAACTAAAGAGTAAAGAATAAAGTTAAAAGTTCCAAATCAGGAGCTACTCTGGAAATTTTAGATTTTGAATTTTGGATTTTGGATTTAAGTAAAAATCTAAAATCTAAAATCTAAAATCTAAAATTGTATGACTCCTAATTCTTAACTCCTGCAAGATTAAGTTCCTTTGCGGTTTCAAAGAAGAAAGCGACATTTTCTTCGGGAGTTTCTGGTAAGACACCATGACCGAGATTGAGAATATGACCCCAATTACCAGCTTTGCGAACGGTATCAAGGATGCGATCGCGGATAAACTGTTTAGAGCCGAATAGCACGCCTGGGTCAAGATTTCCTTGAACTTTAACTTGCTTACCCAATCTGGCCCGTGCATCTGCCATATCCACAGCCCAGTCTACACTGACAATATCAGCGCCAGATTGTGCCATTCTTTCTAACACACCCGCACTACCGCTAACTAGCAAAATCAAAGGTGTGTCGGGATGGGTTTGCTTAACTTGCTGGAAAACTCTCTGCTGATAGGGGAGAGCAAAGGTATCATAATCTTGAGGGCTTAATTGACCAGCCCAAGAATCGAACATTTGCACAACTTGAGCGCCAGAGTCAATTTGGTAGCGGGCATAGATGGCGATCGCATCTGCTAATTTAGCTAACAATTGATGCAATATCGTCGGATCAGAGAATGCCAGATTTTTGACGATGGAGTAGGTTTTAGAACCTTTTCCCTCAACTGCATAAGCTGCTAACGTCCACGGCGCACCCACAAAGCCCAACACCGTTGACTTATCGCCTACTTCCGAACGCAGCGCTTGCAAAATCGTTTTGATGAATGGTAGTGCTGCTTCTGGTTCTAAGGGATGCAAATTATCAATTTGTTCTTGAGTGCGGAGGGGTGAATGAATGATTGGCCCTTTACCTTCCGCAATATCCATGTCAATGCCCAAACCAGGTAATGGGGTGACAATATCAGAAAATAAAATTACTCCATCTGGTCCAAAAGCTCTCCACGGTTGCAAGGAAACTTCAATTGCTACTTCTGGAATTTCCGAGCGATCGCGAAATGAAGGATACTTATCTCTTAAGTCTCGATATGCTTTCATATATCGTCCCGCTTGTCGCATCATCCATACAGGGGGACGATCTACTACTTCACCACGAGCAGCCCGTAAGAGATGAGGAGTCGTTGAATAAACACCCATTTATTACTTCATCCTATTTATGCCACTGTTTAGCTTATCATTCTGGGATTACGCTTTTCCAGCAGGTTTTCAGGAAAAGGTGAATAGCAGGGCATAATAGTAATATTTTATAATATTTTGATTATTTGGAATATAAGCGCTCGGTTGGCTTAACTACAGTATTAATGCCAGCAAGCGCTAGAATTTATTGTTTTTTTATTGTTTTTTTGGCTTATTCCATAAAATTATTGCTTTGAGTCCTACGTAGAAATACAACTTTCACCTCTGCATCAAGGGAACGTTTGAGGAAAACTGCATAACAAAATGTGTCTCTATGCCAGGCAGAGAGACACATCCTTAAGGTTTTTCAACAGGGATCTCGATAAATTTATCCTTTCACTGCCACTTTCTGTTGTGAGCGTTTGAAGAGTGACATCATACCACAAGCACCTATTGCTAACACACCTAACATCGCATTAGATTCAGGAACGCTGGCTAGTCTATAGGCGTGATTATCTGTTTCAAAGGCAACACCATCTGAGCGCAGCACAACTCGGTTAAATGTTTCTCCTGTATCAGCTACAAGATTGATAAAGAGATTAGATTGAAGGCTAGTCTGGTTACCATCTGCTGTAGCAGTTGGTACATCTGCACCACTAAAAGTCTTTAACAACTGATTCCCATTGTAAATGTCAATATAGTTGTAACTATCCAATGAACCTGCATAAAAACCGTAGTAATTAACAGCTTGTTTGAAGTCAATATTGACAAAACCAGTGTCGCCTGCAACATTACTACCTACTGGGGCAATTGTTAGAAATTTGGTGTTATCCCCATAAGGTGAGGCGTATTGACCAGATACGCTACCTTGAACAATGTTACTAGTAATATTAGAATAAGTAACAAATCCATTAGGATCATTTGCTGTGCCATCGTCAAAGGTGACAGTTTTGGCATCTGTGTAGCTCGAAAACTGACCACTGTTGACTTGTAGAGTGACAGCGCTTGCTGGGTTCGCAGCCATAACCACAGCAGTCATTCCGAGTAAAGCCAAAGAGATTTTTTGCAACATTCTAGTAATAAACCTTGAAGAACACAAAGATAATTAAGACTGAACTTTTTTTGAAACCTAGCTATGAAAAACTGGTTTCCTTACTCCAACAAATTAGAAGAAAATCACAAAGATATTAGGTCTTTATATATGACTCTTGTTGGGTAAGACAAGCTCGAAGATGTAAGTTTATCTTGATGCTTTGTAATCCTATTTTGATTTTTATAACTCGCAAAAGATACGGTATATATACTAAAATATCTTTAAAGATTAAGTGAAGGTTCTTGTGCAGTTATAGCTGAGAGGACAAACGTATATAAAAAGAGTAATGAGTAATGAGTAATACCCATTACTTATTACTCATTACTCATTACTTCAAAATCAAGACAGACACAACGGGAAGAGGGGTTTTTACCTACCTTCAGATACAAGGACTGTTTCGCGCCACTTGCGGGCGAGGTTTTGAACCTTCACTTTTTCGATAAATGACTCTTGCTCACCAGCAAGGTTAAGAACCAAAAAAATCACCATTTCTGGTTTGGTTTAGTTTCCAAGACTCAAAGCCATATCTAAGATGAGCTAACTCGAAATCTTTAGCAATAAGCATGGCTTAATGAGATTAGTTAAGACTCTATTGAGAATAAACTGTGATTATTGACATAATATGCTCATCTTAGGCAAGTAGGGAGTGAAGAATAGGGACTGGTGATTGAGAAATAGGGTAAAACAAGAATCAATATTGAACTGAGGGTTGGGAATTGGGAATTGGTTAATAATCAATAGCTCTTCTTCCCTTACTCCCTCATCCCCATTCCCTACTCCCCTAACTCCCTATGCAAACTGACTCTAACAGTCCCGACCATCTTGCATCTGCTAGTAACGAGCCTAATCCAGGAAAGTATTTGATTCCGCGATCGCAGCGACAGAGGTTCTTTATTCAGTTTACCTTAATGACTCTCATTGGATGGGTTGTGGGTGGCGTTGCTAGTATCGCTTTAGAGAAAATTATTCTCCACAACCTCTCATCTAATATTGCTACCCAAGCACAAACATGGAGCATTTTGGTCAGAAGTCTCAGTAATGTTGTATTTGCCGTGATTTTCGCTGCTGACCAGAGCCTTGTTCTTTACAGATATTTACCGGGTTGGCAGTGGCTATTTGCTACTAGTATCGGTTGGCTGATTGCCAATGGCGTTTCTACAGCTTGGATTAACTATATTTCAAGAATTGCCTCATCATCTCCTGAAGATACTTTGATTTTTGGATTTTTGTCTGCGATCGCTTATATTATTTCTGGTATTTGGCTAGGAATTTGCCAATGGCTGGTATTGAGGCGATACACAGCAGACATTTGGTGGTGGAATTTTTTACCCTCAATCTCTTTCTTCTTGATTACTATTTTGGTTTGGTTGCTTTTTATTGTGCAAAATTTGATTCCAGAAACCTACCGTACTCCCATACTATATTGGAGTGGACAAGGACTGACAGCAGCGATTCTCGGAGCCATACCAGCAATTGGTTTGTGTACATTGAAAAGAAATTTACGTCCCAAACCTGGAGTTTCTTCGTGATTTTTATCCATATATTCCATAATCTTAATGTTTATGACCCGCCCGCGCATTCTCCAACCAGGTCAAAGTTATACATTTAGTAAGTATTTTGAATTACCCTATGCCCCAGCAGATATCTTGGCGGAACTGGGATGTAGTTACGAACGCACATCGCTACAACTACCACAATATTCAGGTACAATTAACTACTTAGAATTTTTGCAGCGTTACTTACAGCGCAATATCATGCGCGTAAATCCTATAAGTGAAGCTGCAAAACGTGAAGTTTTAATTGCTCCTATTTTGTTGGAAATTTGCGACCAAACGCAAACTCAACTTAACATTGAATACCCAATTAATGTTAGCGAACAACTCAGAGGAAGTTTTGATTACTATATTTCATCTTCCAATTCACTGTTAGTAGTTGAAGCCAAGCAATCCGATTTAAGCCGGGGGTTTACTCAACTTGCAATTGAATTAATCGCACTCGACCAATGGACAAATTCTCAAACACCAACTTTATATGGTGCTGTAACAAATGGAGAAGATTGGCGATTTGGGATATTTTATCCGCAAGATAAACTGGTCATGCAAGATATCAAACTTTATCGTGTTCCAGAAGGTTTGGAAGAATTAGTGCGAGTGCTTGTAGGAATTCTTACCAATGCCAGTAGCTAATTATGTACTCAAGCCACTTCACCCCAGAGGATACCACCAGTTCCCCAATGCCTAGTCTCATTTATGAAAAAAGTGAAGGTTCAAAACCTCGCCGTGAGCGAAAGAATCCCTATTTACCAAGGTAGGTAGAAACCCCACCCCAAGTATCTATCTGAATTTAATTTTGAATTTTGAATTTTGAATTTTGAATTGATTCATTTGTCATCCCAAATTAGTTCTAAACGCTCTTGTGCTATTTTGAGGGCTTTTTCAGCAGACTCTCCTAGCAATGTCGCTTCTATGGCTCGACCAAGACTGTCAGAAATACGGCTATATCCAGCAATAATCGGTTGAGAACGTGCTACAGGTAGTTGGTCAAAAAACACTTTTAACATTGGTTTTTCGGTGATAAATTGCTGATAAGCTTTGCTTTGAGCCGATGTGAGAGTAACTGGCAAAAAACCCGTCCCTATACACCATTCGGTTTGGAATTCCTCGCTCAAAACATACTCTAAAAATTTGAGTGCTGCTTGCTCTCTTGCCGGTGTGGTCTTCATCACAAATAAATTTCCGGTACCTGTGACTGTGGCAGGTCTGACACTTGCTGGTATGGGTAATACCTGATGATCGACCTCAGATTTCATAATTAAAGTCCAAGGGCCTGTTATTTGCATCGCAACACGACCCGCAATAAAAGCGTCTTCTTCATAACCTCGTTCTGGGGCAGAAAGCAATACTGAACCATCTTTCATGAGGTCTTGCCAAAATTTTAAGGCCGCGATCGCACCTGCATTTGTTAAATTGGGGCGATTATTAATTACAATCTCTCCCTCAGCACCAAGTAAAAACGGAAACCAACTAAATACAGTCCATCCTCCTTTTCCTAAAGGCAGTAACATGCCATACTGTTCGGGGCGGCGATCGCCATTACGGTCTATAGTTAATTTTTTGGCAACTTGTCTCAATTCATCCCAAGTCTTGGGTAATTCTGTGATACCCGCAGCTTCAAAAAGTTTAGGACGATAAAAAATCCCAATATTACTGGTGTGCATTGGCACTGACCAAATGTGACCATCTAACTGCATTTCTTCCAATAGATTAGGTCTAATGTCTGACTTGAGAGACGATTTGTCGAACCAATCTTCTAAAGGTCGAATTGCTCCTAATTCCACAAATTGACCTGTATATTCAGGATGGAATGCCAGCATATCTGGTGGCACATTGGCAACCACTGAGGTCAATATTTTTGGTAATTGAGGTTCACTCTCAAAGATAGATTGCACCTGAATATTAGGATGAGTCTGATTAAATTTATCTACTAGTTTTTGAAAGACATCTCGATTTGCAGGAGGATTAATAGCGTGCCATAGTGTCAGATGAATTACCCCATCTTCCTTTTGTCTTATCCCCTGACAACTAGATAAAAATATCAGACACAAACTTAGAATGATTCCTAAAATAAAAAACTGCCGAGCCGAATTTATCAACAAATACCAAAAATCTCTAATCTTGGGAGCTAAAAAATTAGTATTCATACAAAGTATTTAGACATAAATATTAGGTCAAATAGCATATTATTCAATTTATACTCACTTTTGAAATAACTTGCTCTATCAAAACTTCTAACCTTTCAGCACAGCTAGCCGCACTAAATAATTGTGCAATTTGCTCAGAGCGTTCAATGTTCTCCTGAGGAGTTTTTACATGGTCAATAATGGCTGCTGCTAATGCATCTACATTACTTGGTGGTATTATTGTTCCACATTTAAGTACTTCAGAAATCTCACGTGGGCCAACTGGGCAATCAGTGGCAATAAATGTTACCCCACTAGCTACAGCTTCTACAAGAACCAGTGGTAAGCCTTCAAAATGGGAAGCAAGTATAACTGCTCTAGACAGTGAGAAATAAGCTCTAGGATTGAGAACAGAACCGGCAAATAGCACAATTTCATCAATATCTAAAAACTTTGCTAGAGCTTGTATCTCTGTCTCTAAATCACCTTCCCCTAATAAAATTAGCCGAATATTTAAGTGATTTTCACTAACTTTAGCAAATGCTTTGAGTAAGGTTTTATGGTCTTTTTGATGGTGAAATCTAGAAGCACATACAAAGGTGATCAACTGCGAATTGTTAAACCAAGATTTGGCTGTAGGATGAAGAGGTTGGTTACTAATCTCATCTATAGCTGGATTATAGGATATCACAATTCGATGATGCTTTAACCCAATATTTGCCAATCTTTGATAGAGAGAATTGCAAACAAATATTAATCCACTAGCTTGCTGAAGCGCAAGCATATCGATTCTGCTAGCAAGACTGATAAATAAGTTTTGAATCAATGCGCTAATGGAGTTTGTTTTACATTTAACCTGTGATTCAGAAATATAATCGCTGTGAATATAGCTAATGTAGGGAACAGAGAAACTACCAGGAATGAATTTAGATAGATAAAATAGTTTAGTAATAAATGCACTATGACAAACAATAATATCCGGTTTTTGTTCAGCAATCACCCCGCTTAATTTTATTGCTACCCATATTTGGTGTATCATTCCCCCAATAATAAATAGAGTACCTGCAACTTTCATCACAATCACAGTTTTGGCTGCTTTAAAAGATACTATCCATCGTGACTCTAAAACAGTAAGCACCACAGTAGAAACTTCGTAGCCAGCTTTCGACTGAGAAGAAATTAGCGAATCAGCAACTTTTGGCGCTCCACCAATGTTATTCAAAACTATATGACAAATATGCATAGTTGCAGGTAGCGTTATACTGAGTGGATAGAGTCGAAGAAGAATTCAGTAGCGGAGCCGGAGACGTTTCCGTTAGCTCCAGTCAGAATCAAGATGCGACTCGAAAATACTCGCTATCCGCTAGTCGTACAGAATTCATTCTGACTCCTGAATTCTGACTCCTGACTCCTGACTCCTGAATTCTGTCCAATAAACCGAATTCAAGTTTTTAGGTTAATGAGCGCTGTTCCAAAACATCCTTGGTAATGCTCGTTTCTGCTCTTGTATAAACGTAGGTTTGCGGTTCTGTAACTTTTTGAGTTTTGAAAATTTTTTCTGCTCGTTTCCAAAAGTCTGTATCTTCTCCATAGGGAATATTATTAAATCCTTGCAATTCAAAAAATACTCGCCTCTTTCCAAAAAATGTCGGGCCTAAAACACATTCGCGTAAATTAATTATTTTACCTGGTTGAAAATAATCAGCGACAAAAATCTCTTCTTCAGAAAAAAATCCTCCTTCTATCAAGTCAATTTCTGGATTAGCCTGCATGTATTTAAGTCGCGACTCCAGATGATTTGGTCTATATGTATCATCGCTGTCAATAAAGGTGATGTATTTGCCAAAGGATGCTTGAACTCCGGCATTTTTAGAGTACCCTAATTTTTTATTTTGGTGTTTTAAATAACGTATATTATTAATTTTTTGCACATAGGGATTGACAATTTCAAAAGTATTATCTTTACTACCATCATCAACTACCAACAGTTCCCAATCTTTAAAAGTTTGCTCAAGGACACTATTGATGCAGGTATTCAAATATTTTTCTCGGTTGTAGGTACAAAGTATAACTGAAATTTCGGGACTGAAGTCAAAGACAATAGGACTCATAAGAGTTTAGATGTTCAATTTGTAACTAATTGAAAATTGTTCACACTAACAACACAGCATCACAACCAAATAATGATGCTATTTGTGATTTATTCACTAAGAGATAGCTACACCCGCCATTCGCGGAGCGTCTAGTAGAGAAGGCATCGCACAATACTTGCTGTACAGTAAAGGTAAGTAAATTTTACCGTGATCTACACTATACTGCCCATTGGTGTCAACTTAAGCTAAAACCCTTTTCAAATCTCGTTTCCAGCCGGAGGCTGGAAATGCTGCTCCTGGCGCATTGGTGTCAACTTAACGTGAAACTTAGTTCTAGACTTGCTTTTAGATTGCCTCGTTCCCAGTCTCCGACTGGGAATGCTCGTCGTTGGGGCTGCCGCCTCTCTTACTGGCCGCAGAGCCGCTAGGAGCATTGGTGTACCCCTACCGTGTGGTCTATTTATATCTGCGATCGCAGTTGAGTTAGACCTAATCTAATATCAGTAAAATTACTTATAATTTTCAAGAAAATAGATCATGTCCTACAGACACGGTAATGTTAATTTGTCTGCCTCTACAACGTAATTACAAGGCCAGACTAACAATCGATCACTTGTCAAAAACATTGTTTTCTCGTTTAAATGAGGGGTCTGACCCTCTATTTATCATGAGTAGGAACGGGTTTTGGTCAAATCATCCTTATTAGTAATCAACTTCTGCCTAACTTCACAGGATGACGCTGGCTGAACAAGCGATTAAACTATGGATAATGTCGAGGAACTGTTGCTTTTAACACCACTTACATAAATTTAATCTCATTGTTAAATCTAAAATCTCATCCTGCTATATAAAATACCAGTTATGTCAGCGTATCAAGGAAGTTATGGGGAGACCACTAATGTGATTATTGGTGTTCACAACCAAGAAAACCTCGAATTACAAGCGAATTCTGCTCCTGTGGGTGCTCTTGCCACAAGACAAGGAACTTTTTCTACGTTTCTTGCTCCCCTGACTCAGGATACCTTTAAACAAGTAGTTAAGGATGTCGAGCAAAAATTACAGATTGTCCATCAAACCCTGTCAATGCTGGATTCTCATGGGTTTGAAACCATTCTGCAAGAAATGTTGCATTCGATTACCTTAAAAACTGGGGAATTACTGGGTGCGGATCGGACGACGATATTTTTATTGGATGAAGAAAAACAAGAACTCTGGTCAATTTTAGCTGAAGGTGAGGGTGGTCGCTCTTTAGAAATTCGCATCCCCGCAAATAAAGGCATTGGTGGTGAAGTTGCCACTTTTAAAGAAGTTATCAATATTCCCTTTGATTTTTATAACGATCCGCGATCGCATTTTGCCCAAGAACAAGAAAAAAGAACTGGCTATCGCACCTACACCATGCTCGCTTTGCCACTCTTAAATGAACATGGGCAATTAGTCGCAGTAGTACAATTACTGAATAAATTAAAATCTGGAAATAACCACGATGCTGCACTTGCAGAGCGAATTGATACCAGAGGTTTTAGCTGTGCTGACGAACAATTATTTCAAGAATTTGCCCCTTCAATTCGCCTGATTTTAGAGTCCTCGCGCTCTTTTTATGTAGCTACCCAAAAACAAAGAGCTGTGGCGGCGCTGATGAAGGCAATTAAGTCCCTCTCTCAAAGCAGTCTTGACTTAGAAGACACGCTGAAACGAGTGATGGATGAAGCCAAGGAACTGATGAATGCCGATCGCAGTACACTATGGTTAATAGACCGCGATCGGCATGAATTGTGGACGAAAATCACTCAGGATGATGGTTCAACGAAAGAGTTGCGAGTCCCCGTAGGTAAAGGCTTTGCTGGGATCGTCGCGGTTTCTGGTAAAAAGCTGAATATTGGCTTTGATTTGTACTATGATCCTGACTCAGAGACAGCCCAACAACTAGACCAGCAAAATGGCTATCGCACCTGTAGCTTACTTTGTATGCCAGTGTTTAATGCCGATCAACAACTGATTGGCGTTACCCAACTCGTAAATAAAAAGAAAAATGGTGATTTTCCCCCTTATAATCCAGCTGATTGGCCGAAAGCTCCCGACTGCTTCCAAGCTAGCTTTGACCGCAACGATGAAGAATTCATGGAAGCTTTTAATATTCAAGCGGGAGTAGCGCTGCAAAATGCCCAGTTGTTTGCCACAGTCAAGCAACAAGAACAAATGCAACGGGATATTCTGCGTAGTCTTTCTAATGGAGTAGTTTCCACTGATAAAACTGGGTTAATTATCGCCGCCAACGAAAGCGCCCAACGTTTGCTAGGGCTGGGAATAAATGACCGTTTAGAAGGTAAATTAGTTAATGATGTTATTGGCATCAAAGAAGGTGACTTTAGCAAGTGGTATCAGGATGCTTTACATGCAGTTGACTTAAAGGGTCGTCAGCAATATTACCCCGATCGCACACTCATAACCACTGGTACAGAACAGCATAGTATTAATTTGTCGATTAACACCATTGCCGATGCTAGCGACCAAGAGCAAGTCCGGGGGGCGCTGGTGGTGATGGAAGATATCAGTGATGAAAAGCGGCTCAAGAGTACGATGTACCGCTACATGACCCAGGAATTAGCCGAAGAATTGCTGAAATTAGATGATGCTAAACTAGGAGGCGATCGCAAAGAAGTTTCGATATTATTTTCGGATATTCGCGGCTACACCACTTTGACAGAAAACTTAGAAGCAGAAGAAGTGGTGAGTATGCTCAATGAATATTTTGAATCAATGGTGGAGGCAGTCTTTAAACATAAAGGTACCCTCGACAAATATATCGGCGACGCGATCATGGCTGTTTTTGGTTCTCCTCTACCATTAGAAGAACACGCTTGGATGGCAGTGCAAACATCCTTAGAAATGCGCCATCGCCTGCACGAATTTAATCAACGTCGCCATACAGATGATAAGCCCAAAATTAAAATTGGCATTGGCATCAACTCTGATACCGTGATTAGTGGAAATATCGGCTCTAGTAAGCGGATGGAATTTACCGCTATCGGTGATGGCGTTAATCTTGGCTCCCGCTTAGAAAGTGTTAGTAAACAGTATGGTTGCGATATTATTATTAGCCATAACACTTTTCAACCATGCCAAGATCAAATTTGGGCTAGAGAACTAGATTACATTCGTGTTAAAGGTAGAAATGAACCAGTAGCCATATATGAATTATTGGGTTTGCGTTCCAATCAAATTGAAAGCGAAAAATTGCAAGTAATTGAGCATTATCATAAAGGACGTGAGTATTACCTCAAGCGGCAGTTTTCTCGTGCCAGAGCAGAGTTTGCTAATGTTTTGGCAGCAGACAGCCAAGATAAAGCTGCTATGCTGCATCTGTTGCGTTGTCAGCATTGGTTACAATCACCCCCAACAGAATCAGATTGGGATGAAGGAGTCTGGACATTTCAGGAAAAATAAGCAATTGTTCTAAAAGAAAATATGTCGTATTATTTTGCTAAACCGAGTGTACGACCAGGAAAACCAGCAACATCAAAATATCGAGTTGAACCAACAGTTTGATACTTCAAGATCGTTTTTAATCCATTAGTAGCTGGTTGAGATGTCAGAGTATGAGATTTAAAAGAAACTTTTTTTGCTCCTTTGGTCAAGGCTTCATGTAAAACACGACCTATAAGTTTTCCTTGATGTGGAATCTTCAAATTTAAAGTCTCAGCCAAGGTAATAGCCACATCAGCATTACTCACTGGTACTCGGTCTACAAAAGCTTTCTGAAAGTCAGGGCCGATCGCAGCCATATTATTGTAAGTATCAGCACGGCTAAAAGAGCCATGCATACCTTGTCCTTGCTGCAAAGAAGAGTCTGCAACCTCGACACCACAAGCGGTTGGTTCGCCACAGCCAGTATCAAATGTCCTAAAGTTTACTGCGATCGCTGGACTCGGAAGATGAGATTTACCACGAAGCCCGATCGCACTTAAGGGTAAAGTTCCTGGAATCGAACCTAATGCATCATCTACAAATAAACCGCTAACATAATCTTCTTTTAAGAGGATATCTACAATTTGTTTCGCAAGTGTTTTGCGATTTGCAGGATTAGGCAAATAAATCAAATCTGAACCACCGTTAGCAGCCACTAACACATCAGGTTTATTTGGTTCTTTACCAATTAACCCATTTTTAGAAAGCTGTCCCTGAGTTGGATCAACAGCAGCATTTTGCTTATCTGGATCAAATAAAGGCAATTTTAAACCATGAGCAATATCAATAGCGAGAAAACCAGGCGGCAAAAATCCTTTGGGAACATCTGAATAATTAAGTGTTGTTGAATAGCTGGTTTTGCTCTCCTTGCTGATGGTAGAAAAGCCGTGATCGGCTGTCACAAAAATATTTGTAGAAGCTTCTAAATTTAGCTGTTTGAGAACAGCACGAATTTGGGCGAGATTATTATCAACATTTTGACGAGCAGCGAGTGAAGTGGGGCCATTAATCCCTGGAATGAGAGTGTTTAGACTATCACCTTGATTATGCTGAGTTCCATCGGGATCACGTGACCAATAAATTAAAACAAAAGGTTTTTGCCGTTGCTTAAACAGAGGTAATAATACTTTTGTTGTGACATCAGCAAAGTATTGTTGTTGAAATATATTAGCTACTTTTGTTCCTGATACTGTGCTGTTGCCAGATTTCCCATTATCTCCTCGCGCTGGAGATTTTAAAGCAATGTCGTTTTTGGTTAACAGTTCAGTTATTTCAGAACTCAGAGGAATTCCCGTTTGAGAACCAGTGGCATCATCAATTATGATTGTAGGCTTACCAGTTCGTTGAGTTACATCTTGAATTAAGACTGGCCCAATCTTCCCCACCGCAGCGGTACTAAATCCGGCTTTACGTGCGGCATCTAATAGGCTTTCTTCGTTTAGGTAATTACCATCAAAGTGTTGGTTAAGCTCTCCCAAAACAGCGTCATTTTCTAAGAAAGGAACAGGGCTATCACTAGCATTTTTGACAGGAAAGCCGACATTAATTGTATTGCTGAAATCGCCAGTGTCACCGAGATAATGTCCAGTAGCGATCGCAGAAGCATTAGCTGAAGTAAATGTCGGAAACAGCGAATGGCTATTGACAAAATTCACGCCCTGCTGGCGAATTTCATGAAGATTAGGAGTTTCCTGAGCATTAACTTTACTAGGTCGCAATCCATCGGTAATAAAAATTATCACATTGTGTTGAGGTTTTGTATTCGCAAATCCTGAGACTGCCAACACTGTAACTAGTGTCATAGTGGCTAGTATCAGAAAAGTTTTATATATCTTAGGTAAAACAATCTGCATACATCTCCAAATGTAGATATTTCAGGCTCTTTGGGTCTTTTGTATTTAATTGAATCATGGATCAAGCTTGATTGCGTGTTAACTATAATACAATTTTTTTATACTAGAATATATTTAAGTGCGATCGCAGGTATTGTAAACAATTAAACCCGGTTATTCATCCGCCAGTCGTACAGAATTCATGCTGAATTCTGACGACTGACGCATGTATTCTGTTCGATAAAATCTTAATATTTCTCAACTAAGTTTAAAAAATCTTGGGATTGAGTTCATAATTAAGTAGCGATCGCTTTGTAAAGGTTAGTTGATATTTCTTGTCAAACTGCTAGTAAAGTTAGAAACTAAAGAAATACAACACACGCAATTATTTTATGACTGCTATTTCTAATCTTGAATTCAAACGACCAATTTGGCAAACCGCAATCATATTAACTTTGGGCTTTTGGCTAAGTGCAAGTCTAGTTTTAGACTGGGTAATTATGCCTAGCCTTTATCTTTCTGGAATGATGAGCCAAGCTGGTTTTACGACAGCAGGCTATACGATTTTTTGGAACTTCAATCGGATGGAGTTATTATCTGCTGCGATCGTATTGACTGGGGCACTAGCTTTAGGAAAAACTCAATATCACTGGCGTATTGGTAGTATTGTTTTATCTGGGCTGTTGCTAACTATAGCTATGCTTGACACCTATTTCTTAACTCCGCAGATGTGCGCCATAGGAGTTCAACTCAACCTATTTGAAGTTGCTGCTGCTATTCCATCGACAATGAATTTACTACACGGTGGTTATTGGCTACTGGAAGTAGTTAAGCTGGTGGCATGTGGCACGCTTTTAACCTGGTGCTGGCGGGAGCAAGTTTAAGTCGATGGAGAAATATAACAGTGAGAATGTCTAATTATAAATCTCACGCCAAAGACGCAAATCATTTATTTGCGTCTTTTTGCTACATATATTATGGGCTATGCATACAATTTTATATTTATATTTGTAACTTTTAAAACTTGAGATTTTTCGGTTAAATTGCTACTGTAAAATGATTCACTCATTTATATAGCAATTCTCGTTTGTATGCAATACATTTTGACCTCTCTCCAAACCTCTCTCCTAAAAGGAGAGAGGCTTTGAATCTTACTCCCCTTTCCCTTGAAGGGAAGGGGCTGGGGGTTAGGTCTGTATTCCATGCAATTGAGAACCGCTATAAGTGTAATTAAATAAGCATCTATAATTATCTTTTACTGTACATTTTCAGCCTTCCCGGACATCTGAACAAATAAATATTTATGACAATTTTCTGGAAGATACTATTAATTAGTTTTCATGTTTACTTTACTGATTTATCATGAAGTTTATATATTTCTGCTAACTTTTTTTGAAAATTATAGTAACCTGAATTTTAGTGAGTACTTTGCTTGTTATCTACCATCTAGTTGAAAACAGCTATTTTGCAGGTATTTACTACCAATGAAGAATTTCGCTGTAAATTCTTGAATTTGTCACTCTAAATTGTGCAGGTGACTATTTAGCCCCAGTCCCACACAATATTAGAATCCGTTTGCAGTACTTATGAAGAGATTCCCTTCTACTGATTTGTCTGCCTGTGCATCTCACTACACACCATCATGGCGACAATTATCAGCAAACTCATCCTTGTCCGGAGGTTTACCATTCTTGTTGTGCGATAATTTTGCCCAATCCCAACATTAAGAGTTGCTCTCCAATCACCAACCTAAGTAAGACATTGAGTTTTTTGAATGCTTAGTTTTTAATCATACTTTTTCTCTGGAAGGAGTTTCCCTCAAGAATAAACTTCTTAAAAAAGTACCCGACCACTTTCGTCATGGCTGCAAAAACATAGTTCATCAGTGCGGATTTAATGCCTAAAAGCTTTGGTTTAGTACCATTTACGTCTATATGACACTAGATTTTGGTCGCTTCCGATTTTAGCATTGGGAGCAAAAAAATTTTGCAAGAGAACTAAAGCATCTGTAATTTTAGGCTGCAAAATACGGATAACAATGATGCTTTTGTGACTGATGGGCGAGAGCCAATTGTCTATAGGTGGCACTTGAGTTACTGTTAGATTGGCTAGATTAGCTAAAGATACAGAAAACCAATCTAATTTTTGAAATACTATATCCTGGCAACTAGTCGGGCAATTTTGCTATTGGTCAGTAGCATGAATTGGTTTAGTTGTAACTCGCGGATTATAGCTTAACAGAGATTGGTGAATTAAGAGTTGGGGGGTGTGGAATCTCTGTACTAACTCAATTGTGACCACTATATTTATCTGATAGTGCTTCTAACAAAGTCGCAGTGAATTCCGAAAAGGTAATTCGCTAATTTTGCCTGCAAATATTAATTTTATTCCAAAGCAATTCCAATGAAGACACTTCCGATTAGTAGATACAGATTTTTCCAAAAGCTTCAGCCCCTATCGTTGTTAAAAAAAATCACTGGTAAGTCTGTTACTGGTTGTTTGCAGGTGTTTAGTACATCAGGCTCCTGGTCAATATATGTGGACGAGGGTAAACTAATTTATGCCTGCTACTCAGAGAAAATGTTTGAGCCGCTTTACAGAAATTTGCAGTGCTTGAGTCAGGAAATTTCTACTCTCCCTCACGGAATCAAAGACCAGTTGCGGGCAATATTTGAAACTGGTATTGAAAATCAGGCAATACCGAATCCAGATTATCTAGCTATTTGTTGGTTAGTCAATCAGAAATATATCAGTCCTTCTCAAGCAGCAATGCTGATAGAGCAATTGGCGCTAGAAGTTTTGGAGTCATTTCTGAACTTAGAAGAGGGGAGTTATGAATTTATTCCTGAAAGTTTTCTGGATGATATGCCAAAGTTTTGTCATCTAAATCTCCGCTTACTAGTTGAACAATGTCTAACACCCCAAAGCTTTGACCAAGACTCTCGTAGAGAAGTAGCTTATCGTCAAACATCACCAAATTCTCAATCGCACCCCTCACAATTTTTCCAAATAAATCAGCTACAATCTAAAGCCAAAACTACACCAAAATTACCTGAAATAAACAGCTATAAACCAGCAGCCTACTCTATTAGGAGTAATGAATATAGGGGTCAGCAAATGATTCAACCGCCTGCTGACAAAAAAATCTACACAATCTTTTGTATTGATGACAATCCTACTGTCATGAATGTTATTAAAAGTTATTTAGATGAGCAAACATTTTCTGTTATGGGAGTTACCGATTCTTTAAAAGCTTTAATGCAGATTGTCCGTATAAAACCCGACATAATTTTGTTGGATATTTCGATGCCTAATTTAGATGGATATGAACTCTGTTCTTTACTGCGTAAACACTCACATTTTAAGAATACACCTGTGATTATGGTGTCAGACAAAGTAGGATTTATAGATAGAGCTAAAGCTAAGATGGTTAGAGCATCAGGGTATTTAACTAAGCCTTTTACACAAGGAGATTTACTAAAAGTAATTTTTCAACATATTGTTTAATTTCTTAATATAAAAAAATAACTTTACTTAAGCGACTTATTATTTGGAAGATTTAAGCTTGAGCAAGCTATTTCATATTTAAACTGCATATATTAGGCAGGCAAAATGCCCACCCCACAAGAGTTATGTTTAATTAGATTATCCAAATTAGATATTTTTTAGCTTATTACCTAAATTGCTACCATTTTATTTATAGAAGATTGTCAGAGCGAATTTAAATTAATTGGAGGTAGAGGTAAGGAGTCGCTAGTGTTTTTATTGTTTGCGTCCCCCCATCTCCGCGTCCCTTTGTCCTCGATTTCCTCTGTTTGCAATACCTGCTGATAGAGACTCAACAATCGTCCGGCTTGTTGTTGGTTGAAAAGTAAGCGATCGCGAATAGTGCGGAGGTGTTTGGGTTCATCTTGTGATTCCCAGTTTTGGATAATGTGCGATCGCACCAATTCTTCTACCCAATACGCCTCAGTTTTTGGCGATAAAACAATTTTCCGATCTGATGATTTTTATCTTTATACCTTTATACTCCCAGCCCCCAGTCCCCAATCCCCAATCCCCAGTCCCCAGTCCCTTTTTCAAGCAATCGTGTTGTCAGCTACAGTTATATTCCAGGAAAGTAGGCAACAATATTCGTAAATAACTAGAAATGCAGCCCTACCTATAAAAGATGCTGCCGTTTCATGAAACCCCGAATTATTGTTTGTGGCTTAGGACGTACCGGATATAAAACCTTTCGTCTGCTGAGACATCAGGGAGCCTTCGTTGTTGGTATTCATCATCAATCTATCCCTGGCGAAACGGCAGGAGATGTGATTGTTGGCGATTTACAAGCAGCTTCTACCCTAACAGCAGCAGGAATTCAACAGGCACACACTTTAGTAATCGCTGGATCTAAAGATGCTTTGAATTTGTCTATTATGATGCAGGCGCGGGTGCTGAATCCCCAGATTCGGATTATCAACCGTTTTTATAATACAAATTTAGGCGAGCGCTTAGATCAAAGTTTGCCAGACCATTTGAGTATGAGTGTTGTCGGATTAGCAGCACCCGTATTCACCTTTGCAGCAATGGGAAACCGAGCGATCGGACAAATCAAATTATTTCAGCAAACTTGGCCAATTCATGAAGAATATATTGATGAAAATCACTTCTGGAAGGGTCGAAAGCTGAGTGAATTGTGGGAAGACCGATCGCGGATGCTAATTTATTACTTGCCAGTCAAAGGCGAGATGGATTTGGTGTCAGCTGTCATATCTGGACAAGAAATTCAAGTAGGCGATCGCTTAATTGTTGGCACTCAACCCCGCATCCGTTCTCCCCGGCGATCGTTGATTAGAAAACTGCTGAAAGTTATGACTAATTTTAGGCAGTTTCAGGAACACGGGCGATCGGTAGTGCTGGGTGCGATTGCACTATTGGCGGTGATTGCGATCGCTACATTCACCTATATGTCGGCTGAGTTGAGTTTGTCTCCTGTCGATGCTCTATATTTTTCTGTAGGCATGATTACGGGAGCAGGTGGTAATGACAAAGTAGTAGAAAATGCTCCTAACAGTATTAAGTTATTTACTGTTGTCATGATGCTGGTTGGAGCAGTGGTGATTGGTATTTGGTACGCCATGCTCACCGATTTTGTCTTAGGGAGCCGCTTTAAGCAATTTTGGGATGCAGCCCGAATTCCCCAGCGATCGCACTACATTGTTTGTGGCTTGAGTGGCATTGGCCTGAGAATTGTCCAGCAACTCTACGCCAGTGGACATGAAGTTGTAGTAGTAGAACCCGACTCCAACAACAAATATATCAACACCGCCCGGGAACTCGGTATTCCCGTTATTCAGGGCGATGCCAGCTTCCGCACAATACTCAAAGCCAGCAATATAGAATCTGCCGCCGCAGTGCTTGCTGTTACTAGCAATGATGCTACCAATCTAGAAATTGCCCTCAAAGCCAAAGGTTTGACACCCAGCATTCCAGTGATTGTTCATTATGCCGATCCCGATTTTGCTGGCATAGCGCAACAGCTATTTGGCTTCGAGGCCGTACTGAGTCCGGCTGAACTAGCAGCCCCAGCTTTTGCCGCTGCTGCACTAGGGGGACGCATCCTCGGCAATGGCATCACAGCAGATAGTCTTTGGGTGGCTTTTGCCACTGTGATTACAGCTTCACATGCCTTTTGTGGTCAGTGGGTGAAAGATGTAGCCATGTCTGCTGACTGTGTACCTTTGTACGTAGAAACTAATCACCAAACTCTTCATGGCTGGGATTTGTTAGAAACCAACCTCAGTGATGGTGATGTTTTATATATGACAATGCCAGCAACGCGGCTATATCAACTGTGGCGAGACGAGCGAGTTTGTGAATCACACGCTTAAATACAGTAGGGAATAGGGAGCAGGGAATAGGGAATAGGGAATAGAGTTGAAAGTCTCTTGGTATATGACTTTTTATGCAGTTTTGTACCTTATTTACCTGAAATCTGCTGTAATTCGTAATTCTTAAGGAGGCAGGGGAAGAAAAACTATTGATTAGGAACAAGAATTAAATAACATACAATTTATGTCCCTGGTTTACCTCACCCTCAATCCCTCTCCGATATATTGGAGAGGGATCGTGAGACAGGATGAAGTTTTACATCTTATTTAATCCACGTTACTTATTGCCCAGTCCCTAGTCCCTAGTCCCATTTATTTGTTAACTACTCGTTGTTGATATTCTTGCTCAGTAATCATATCGAGAGTGTTCTCTAGGCGATCTACAAATACGATACCGTCGAGATGATCGTACTCGTGTTGAAAAATCCGAGCGATAAAATCGGTTAATTCTTGTTTTTGTAAATTGCCTTGAGAGTCAGTGTATTCCACCTCAATAGATTTATAACGAGGAACTAATCCCCTAATTCCTGGAACACTTAAACAACCTTCCCAATCTTTGACAACTTCAGTTGAATGGGCAATGATTTTGGGATTAATCATGGCTGTAGGTTCCATTTCTGGGGCGTTGGGATACCTGGCATTAGGACGGGAAGCCACTATAAATAAACGATAGGATTGTGCTACTTGAGGCGCAGCAATTCCCACGCCGTTAGCCTTGGCCACAGTGGCGATTAAGTCTTCAATTAATTTTTGAATTTGCTCATCTTGAATATTCTCAACCCAAGCAGCTTTTTGGCGTAATGTTGGATTTCCTAATTGAATTATTGGCGCTAATTCAGTCATGATAAAACTCCTTTAAGTAATGGGCATTGGGGACTGGGGACTGGGGATTGGGGATTGGGGATTGGGGATTGGGGATTGGGGACTGGACTAATGACTAATGACTAATGACAAATGACTAATGACTGACATCATCCTTCACGTCTTACGGGCAAAGGAGCAGGTTGGACTCCTACTTGGACAATTTTGCCATTGCGTTCTACTTCTATTGGTAATTTAGTACCGATTTTGCTCTTTTCTACTAGCTTCTGTACTTCTTCAATTTTAGTCACAGGCTGGCTGTTAATGCTTTTGATTACATCACCAACTCGTAGTCCAGCTATAGATGCAGGCGATCGCGGCACAATCTCTACCAGCAAAACGCCCTCATTTGCTGTAAGATTTAAGCGATCGCCGGCGACATTTTTGATTCTTTCTTTATTTTCTGGTGTCAATGTTACCATCTGAACACCCAAATAAGGATGATCCACCTTACCTCTAGCGATTAATTCCTGGGCAATTCTTTGCACAGTGTTAATGGGGATAGCAAATCCCAAACCTTGAGCGCCTTGAATAATCGCTGTGTTCATCGCAATCACTTGACCACGAGCATTGAGCAATGGGCCACCAGAATTACCAGGGTTAATCGCAGCATCCGTTTGGATGTAATCAACCCGCTTGTCGCTAGCGCCGATGTCGCTACTAGAACGACCTGTAGCACTAATAATCCCAGAAGTAACGGTATTATTCAAGCCTAATGGATTACCGATGGCAATTACAGCCTCTCCTGGTTGCAAAGTATCGGAGTTACCCACAGATAGAGTTGGCAGATTATTCGCATCAATTTTAATCGCAGCCACATCCGTTACCGGATCTTCACCCAACACTTTACCGTCAAAAGTCCGGCCATCTTTAAGTGTGACAGTCACTCTATCAGCACCGTCTACTACATGGGAATTGGTGACAATTTGACCTGAAGAATTAATAATAAATCCAGAGCCACTACCCCGTTCTACGCGTTGTCTAGCCTGTGGGGTTCCCTCTCCAAAAAACCGCCGGAAAAATGGGTCGTTGTTAAATTCGTCTGGTACGCGAGAAGTAATTGTTCGAGAAGAATCAATGCGAACGACCGCAGGCCCCACCTGTTGCACTACTTTCACTATAAAATTAGGATCTCCAGATGAAGAGAGAATCGGCGGTGGGGCAATTGCCGGATTGGGTTCTATTGTCTTTTGGGCTTGAGTATCGCTTTGTTGAGCCTCAATTGTCTTAGCAGGTAGAAGAGAGCAGCTCCCCAGGAACACCACTGCTACCCCGGATGAGAGCATTCCCAGAATATTATTTACCCCCCATCTGTGGGGCAAACGCCTGGTATTTATCTTTTTGGGCGCTGAGTGATGGTTTATTGTCTTCATGTGTCGTTGCTTCTCCGTATCAGTCAGTGGGTGTTAGGATCTTGCCTACTGGGTATGTCCCAAAATGATTACAACTTAAAAGCTTATTTTAGGTCTAGCGTGTCTCAATGCTAAATTGATGCTTTCTCTTCTATTGTGACGTGGTGGATAATGGAAATTCCCATAGAAAGTCTGTGGAGTCAGGTACTAGAGCGCCTAAAGCTTGAATTATCCCGACCTACCTTTGAAACTTGGATTAAAACTGCTAGTGCGGAGCGATTAGAAAATAATTGCTTGGTTATTCGCACTCCTAACCCATTTGCTCGTAATTGGTTGCAGAAGTATTACATCAATACCATTGCTCATGTAGTACAAGATATTCTCGGTCATCCGGTAGGAATTTACATTACTGTTGCTCAAGGTGATGAAGTTTCTCATTTTAGTGAACGAGATGTTTCTTGGGAATCACCAAATCCCAATACTATTTCTGAAGCTGTTGCTAATCACAATCATAAAACTACTGAATTAAACTCTAAATATATCTTTTCAAGATTTGTAGTTGGTGCTAACAATCGGATGGCTCACGCAGCTTCTTTGGCAGTTGCAGAATCTCCAGGGAAAGAGTTCAATCCTTTGTTTTTATGCGGTGGCGTCGGTTTGGGTAAAACTCATCTCATGCAGGCTATTGGTCATTATCGCTGGGAAATTTGTCCTGATTGTAAAATATTTTATGTTTCTACTGAGCAGTTTACTAATGATTTAATTACAGCGATTCGGAAGGATAGTATGCAGAGTTTTCGAGAGCATTACCGAGCCGCCGATCTTTTATTAGTTGATGATATTCAATTTTTAGAAGGAAAAGAATACACTCAAGAAGAATTTTTTTATACTTTTAATACTTTACATGAGGCTGGTAAACAAGTTGTCATCGCTTCTGACCGTCCTCCTAACCAGATTCCTAGTTTACAAGAACGTCTTTGTTCTCGGTTTTCTATGGGGTTAATCGCGGATATCCAAAAGCCGGATTTAGAAACGAGAATGGCAATTTTGCAGAAAAAAGCTGAGGATGAAAATATTAGTCTTCCCCGCGATGTAATTGAGTATATCGCTTCTAACTATACTTCTAATATTCGAGAATTAGAAGGAGCTTTAATTCGGGCGGTGGCTTATATTTCTATTTGGGGCTTACCGATGACGGTAGAAAATATTACACCAGTTTTAGAACCGCCTAATGAAAAAATGGCCGCTACCCCAGAAGCTATTTTAAAGGTTGTGGCGGATAATTTTGATGTTTTAATAGACGACCTTAAAGGCAACTCGCGCCGAAGAGAGATTAGCTGGGCGCGTCAAATAGGGATGTATTTAATGCGTCAACATACATCCTTGAGTTTGCCGAGAATTGGCGAGGAGTTTGGTGGTAAAGACCATACAACGGTGATTTACAGTTGCGATAAAATTACCCAACTTCACCAGAGCGATCGCACTCTAGCACAAACCCTACGCCAACTGAGCGATCGCATCAATATCACTAGCCGTTCCCAAAAACCATCTTAACAATTCAAAATTCAAAATGACGCTCGCAGACTCGCTAACGCTACGCTAACAAAATTCAAAATTAAAGAAATTTCAGACGGGGATTTAGCGAGAAACGCGGTCTTGGGATGCATCCCAAGTGGAGCGATTTCTCAAGACAAACCCCGACTGAGATTGGTGCTACATGTAGATTGCAGGTTCTTAAACCCTTTAATTTACGATAAAAATAGATTAAGTTTTCCACAACCCGCACTCTGAATCATTTGTCTAGATGGCTCAAGAATTAGTCAAGAATATTAAGTAACGTATAAAAATTGATTAAATTTAACTGAAATTGTGGAAAAAACTGTGGAAAACTTAGTATTTTCCTGGTTAAACTTAATTAAGTATAATTACCTTGTGGAAAAAAATCAGAGTTTTTCCACAAGTTTTCCACAGATGTAAAGCAACTGCCTAACCCCGCATTTCTCACTCTTGAGAGAAGGGATTGAACTTGGCAGATTGAACTCTCCCAAAGCGCGAACCTCACGGGCGAAGTAATAAGTAAGAAGTAAGATTCATTACTCATTACTTATTTAATTATTGAGATGTGGTGAGAAATCCGGGCTAACGACTGCAACTGAACTGATTCTAACCCTGAGAAATGGTTCACCCGATTGGGTGTATGCGATCGCAACATCCAGAACTACTCTGAAAGTAGAGCCACTTTTTTTTGCTGTTAGTGATCGTGCCGACAGCTAAAAAACTTTCACAATGGCTATGATTGCCTTGAATATTATGCCAATCGCTTATATATCAAAGGGTCTAAGAGTGGATGAAACTGTAAAATCACCGCATCAAGCAGATTTTTCACCAGAGAAGATCACTCTCTTGGAAACAACTGCTGCCAATTTACCGGGGATGATTTTTCAAATTCTGCAACGGCAGGATGGTTCTATATTTATCCCTTATATTAGTTCTGGTTGTAAATATTTGTATGAATTAGAACCAGAAGCTATACAGGCAGACTATCAGGTGCTATATGAACTGATTCATCCACAGGATATACAAGCTTTTGTAGAATCTATTGCTGTTTGTCGCACCACTGGTAAACTTTGGTATTGGGAAGGTCGGATCATTACGCCTAGTGGGAAACTTAAATGGATTAAAGTTACTTCGCAACCCGTAATACAAGAAGCAGGCAATTTGCTTTGGAATGGCTTAGTTACGGATATTACAGAGCAAAAACAAGCCCAAGAAAAATTGCAAGCGAGTGAGGCGCGCTATCAAGCCATTTTAGATGCTATCCCTGATTTGATGTTTCGTATCAGCCGTGATGGCGAGTATCTAGATTTGAAAAGTGAGGGAGCAAATGTCACTCTTTCGCGAGAAGAAATAGTTGGCAAACATTTGGAAGAGTTATTGCCTAGTGATGTTGCAGCCATTAGCCAAGTAGCGATCGCTAAAACTTTAGATTCTGGAACTTTACAAACTTGTGAATATAAACTACCAACGCCTTTGGGAATCAGAGATTATGAGGCGCGGTTGGTAGTAAGTGGTCAAGATGAAGTCCTAGCAATTGTTCGGGATATCACAGATCGGAAACAAGGAGAAGTCGCTTTACAAAATCTTGCTCAAAAATTTGCCAAAGCTTTTAGTTGTAGCCCCGATTCAATTACCATTAGCACGCTACAAGAAGGGCGTTTCATCGAAGTTAACGACAGTTTTGTGAAACTCTTAGGTTATGAGCGAGATGAGGCGATTGGTAAAACTACTTTTGAGTTAAATCTTTGGGTACACGATCGCGATCGCCAAAACTTAGTACAGGAGTTACAAGCTACAGGAGTCGCTCGGAACTTAGAAGTTGAATATCGGCAAAAGTCCGGCGAGATAATTACAGTAATGCTTTCAGCCGAAGTCATTGACTTAAATGGCATTTCCTGCATTTTAGCAGTGCATCACGACATTACAGAACGCAAACAGGTAGAAGCACAATTACGCCTTTGTGCCCAACGCGATCGCTTGTTGGCAGAAACCCTAGTAAGAATTCGCTCTTCCCTTAACTTAGAAGAAATTCTCCAAACCACCGTCACGGAAGTCAGGCAATTTCTGCAAGCAGATCGAGTTTTCATTGCTTTAAACAATGCCAATTTGGGAATCAGAACTATTGCCGAATCAGTAGATCCCAAGTATCCATCTGTCTCAGGGTGGTCTACTAATGACGAAGCTTACCTACAAGAATTGCGAAGCTTACTAAAAGATAATTTTGTGCGTGTCGTTGAAGACATGACGCAAATAGCAGTATCTCCGAAAGTCAAAGCACACTGCGAAAAATTCCAAACGAAAGCTAGTCTGGCTATACCAATTATGCTAGATGACGAATTATTTGGGGCATTAATTGCCAATCAATGCTCCGGTTCGCGTCATTGGCAGCCCATAGAAATTGATTTGTTACAGCAGATGTCAGAACAGGTAGCGATCGCCATTCACCAAAGCCAGATATACCAAAAATTAGCAGAACTTAACACTAATTTAGAACACCAAGTAGAAGAACGAACAGCACAATTGCAGCAGAAAATGCAAGAAGTTGAAAAATTGCATCGCGTCAAAGATGTTGTTTTACATACAGTTGCCCACGATTTACGAACTTCAGTGATGGGTAACTTGATGGTATTAAAGAATTTGTTAAATCAGGGAGTGGGGGCTGGGGGCTGGGGACTGGGGACTGGGGATCAGGGAAAAAGGGCACAAGGACGAGTTATTGAAGAAGTCTCTCCCTTGTCTCCTTCCAATCCCCAATCCCCAATCCCCAATCCCCAATCCCCAATCCCAATATCTCGCTCAATTATCGAGCGAATGATTCAAGGCAACGATCGCCAACTAACAATGATTAACTCATTGCTAGAAATTAATTCCTCTGAAAAACAGGGTATTGAAATCAAACACGAACCTGTGCAACTTAGCACCCTACTGGGAGGAACATTCGCCCAGTTGGAACCAATGCTGACACAAAATCAAGCGACTCTGAAGAACTTGGTTCCTGCTGATTTACCGTTAGTAATGGCAGATGGGACTAAGTTACAGAAAGTTTTGGTAAATTTAATTACACATAGCTTGCACAATAATCCACCAGGATTAAACTTTACCCTCAGTGCCACCATTGAGGCGGGAATGATTCGCACTCAGATTCAAGATGACGGTGTAGTAATGAGTAAACTAGAGTGCGATCGCCTCTTCGATCTCCATGTCCGCGATCCCCAAGACTGTTGTTCTACAAGCATTGGCTTAAAAATGTATCTTTGTCGGAAAATTATTAAGGCGCATGGCGGTAACATTGGTGTTATTAGTAACCGCAAGCGTGGATTAACTTTTTGGTTTACACTACCTCTCTTCACTTCATCGGCAACAATTCACCCATAAATCACCAAAAAATGAGAGGGTGTTAATTATGGCAATGTTGAGTAAGGGAAACACCCTCAAGGTATGGGCAAAGTTGCTCGAATGCTAATGGCTACTCCATTTAGAACAGTGCAAAGCTGGTGGAGAAAAACTTTTTCTGCACCAACAACAGATGAAATCACTACTCTTTACAAAGCTTGGCGTAACCGTTTCTTGTGGCAGAGATTACATTTATGGTTATGGCTGGCGCTGATTTGTCTGTTGTCTTTTACTTTGCGAGATATTTACGGCTTGTTTTTTCCGATTGCGGAGTTGCAACAGCTGCCAGAAGTACTTACAACTCAACGCCTTGTAATCAATGTTGCAATGCTGCTGAGTATATTGATCTGTTTGGCTTTACATAAAACTAAGTTAGGTCGTCGTCATCCAGATTTATTATTTTTGGGGTCTTCTTGGTCAATTAGTTTAGCATCGCAATTATTTGCAACTCTTAGAGGTTTTGCGCTACCCGATACCATCGGTTGGTCGCTGCTGTTTTTGAGCCAAGCTGTGTTGATGCCTGTTTGCTGGATTCTTCACTTGCTGACTCAACTGAGTGTGCTGGTTTACTATTTTGGTGTGAATACGGCACTTGGGCTAAAAACACCAATCCCCGAACATCCAGAAATATATAATGTCACGTTCATTTTATACATTTTTTGGTTTTGTACTATATGTGACATGGGTGTTTATCTGTACGATCGCCTGCAACGTTCTGAGTTTTACGCCCGTCAAGAATTAGAATCTGCCTATCAGAAACTTAAGGTTGCAGAAGCTAAATATCGCAGCATTTTTGAAAACGCCGTTGAAGGGATTTTTCAAAGCACTCCCAATGGACGTTATATTACAGCAAATCCTGCTTTAGCAAGAATTTATGGCTATTCCTTACCGGAGGAGGTGACAGCAAATTTCACTGATATTGAGCAATTGTACGTCGATCCGAACCGCCGGGCAGAATTTGTGCGCCTGATGGAAAAGTATGGCAGTGTTTCGGAATTTGAGTCCCAAATTTATCGCCAAGACGGGAGTATTGTCTGGATTTCGGAAAAAGCCTACGTAGTGCGTGACGAACAGGGAAAACTGCTTTACTACGAAGGTTTGATTGAAGACATTACCCAGCGTAAGCAAACTGAAGAAGAACTACGAGTATTTTTCCATGCCGTTTCCCACGACTTACGCAACCCAGTGCTGGGTACTTTAATGGTATTGAAGAATTTGCTAAATCAGGGAGTGGGGACTGGGGACTGGGGACTGGGGACTGGGAATCAAGGGCAAGGAGGACTGGGGACTGGGGACTGGGGACTGGGGACTGGGAATCAAGGGCAAGGAGGACTGGGGACTGGGGACTGGGGACTGGGGACTGGGAATCAAGGGCAAGGGAAACAAGAGGGAACTATTGAAGAAGTCTCTTCCCAATCCCCAATCCCTAATCCCCAATCCCCAATCCCTAATCCCCAATCCCCAATCCCTAATCCCCAATCCCCAATCCCGGTTTCACGCTCAATTTTAGAGCGGATGATTCAAAGTAGCGATCGCCAACTGAACTTAATTAATTCGTTGATGGAAACTCATGTTAGCGAGGTGCAGGGTGTTGTTTTGCAACATGAATCAGTACAATTACTGTCAGTCGTCAAAGCTGCGATCGCTGATTTAGAGCCATTACTAGCACAAAATCAAGCCAAGCTGACAAATCTGGTATCCGCAGATTTGCCTTTGGTGAATGCCGATCCTACGCAACTATGGCGAGTTTTTTCTAACTTAATTGTCAATGCATTGAAACATAATCCCCCTGGATTGCTCTTGACAATCAATGCTACCCGTAAGGATGACATGATTTACTGTACTGTCAGTGATAACGGCGTAGGAATTAGTAAACAACAAAGCGCTCGGCTTTTTGACCTTTACTTTCGGGGTGCAAGTATCGGCAATTCTGTAGGTTTGGGATTAGGGTTGTATCTGTGTAAGCAAATCATCCATGCCCACGGCGGTGAAATTGGTGTCAACAGTGCATTGAATGCAGGGGCAACATTCTGGTTTACCTTACCTATTAGCTGATTTCTGTCTAATGCCCAGTTCTCAATGCCTCCATAGCCATCCTAGAAGCGTTGACTGAAGTACGGAATACGCAACGACGTTGCTGTTCCTCAAGGGTTTTCGGCATATTCCTTATAAGATCGAAAATAAATTCATGCTGTGTTTATGGCAACCCAACTCAGCCAAGCCAAATCACCAACAGAACTGGTCATCACCTGGGAAGCCTTGCCCAAGGATTTTCAACTAGAGGATGAACCAGTGGAGAATACAGGTCAGCCGCTTTTGGCTGGTGCTTTGTGTGAAAGCCTAGAAATCACTGGATTCATTCAACCCCAGATGTTGATCGCTTCCAACTTTGGTCTTTGTGCAACAGTCAACGGGCAATTTATCGCCAAAGCACCTGACTGGGTTTATGTGCCGTTGGTTAATGAAATTGTCGGTAATCGCAAAAATTATACACCCAATTTAGAAGGAAATATCCCCGCGATCGCCATCGAATTTCTCTCCGATACTGAAGGTGGAGAATATTCGGTAAAGCGATCTTATCCACCAGGAAAATGGTTTTTCTACGAACAGATTTTGCAGATTCCCATTTACGTGATTTTTGAACCTAATGGTGGTTTATTAGAATATTATCAACTAGAAAATCAACGCTACGAGTTAAAGCTGCCCGATGAAAATGGTCGTCATTGGATTGACGCAATGGGCTTATTTTTGGGAACTTGGCAAGGAACAAAAGAAGGGCGAACTGGTTATTGGTTGCGCTGGTGGGATCAAGCTGGGAATTTGTTACCGTGGGCTGTGGAACAGATTGAACAAGAACGCCAACGCGCTGAACAAGAAAGTCAACGTGCTGAACAAGAACGTCAACGCGCTGAACAAGAACGTCAGCAAAAAGAAAGACTAATTGCTTATTTACAATCTCAGGGTATTGATCCAAATAATTTGCCCCAGTTCGAGTAAGACCAATTCATGTAGACACATTCGCACAGATCCACATATTTATTCTTCCCAGTACCCAGTCACCCACGGACAATACAATTTCTTTCGCTAACAGATCCACATATTTATTCTTCCCAGTCCCCACTCCCCAGTCCCCAGTCCCCAATCCCCAATCCCCAATCCCTAATTCAATCTTCAATCATCTCCAACAATTGCGCCTCGCTTAACTGCGTAATTCCCAGAGAAACCGCTTTTTCTAACTTAGAACCGGCATCTTCTCCTAATACTAAATAATCTGTTTTTTTACTCACTGAATCAGTGACTTTCCCACCAGCTTTTTGAATCAAAACCTTTGCTTCATCACGCTTTAAGGTTGGCAATGTACCCGTAATTACAAAAGTTTTACCCGCGAACTTTTGATTACCATCGCCAACTGTTTTTGTTTCCTCGGTGGCAGTTAATTGCAATCCTTCTGCTTGCAAGCGTTCTATCAATTTTTGGTTGGCATCAATACGAAACCACTGGTACACCGATTGGGCAATTTCAGCACCAATACCGTAAATGCCTTCAATATCTGATTGTTTTGCTGTGGCTAACTGGTCTACAGTGAAATATTTCTGAGTCAACAATTGGGCATTTACACTGCCAACGTGACGGATGCCTAAACCATATAATACCCTTGACCAAGGTTGATTTTTTGATTGTGCGATCGCATCCACTAACTTCTCTGCCGACTTTTTCCCCATTCTTTCCAATGCAGATAACTTCTCTGTTGTCAACTCATATAAATCGGCAACGGAATGTACCAAACCTTTATCAACGAGTTGATATACCAACTTTTCGCCCATGCCTTTAATATCTAAGGCATCACGACTTACCCAATGTTCAATGGAACCTTTGAGAATCGCCGCACAGGAAGCATTGACGCAGCGAGTCACCGCCTCACCTGATTCTCGCACCACCGGTTGACCGCAGACTGGGCAATGGGTAGGCATCACGAAGGGTTCAGTATCAGCCGGACGGAGTTCTTTGATTACCCTCACCACTTCTGGAATGATTTCCCCAGCTTTGCGGACAATGACAGTATCACCAATGCGGATGTCTAATTGAACAATGCGATCGCTATTATGTAAAGTTGCACGGGAAACTGTTGTTCCCGCCAATTGCACCGGGCGCATCTCGGCTAACGGTGTTAAGGCCCCCGTTCTGCCAACATTTACAGCAATATTTTCCACACGGGTAGGCGCTTCTTCGGCTGGATACTTTAAGGCTACTGCCCAACGGGGGAATTTCTGCGTAAACCCTAGCTGTTCCTGAAGTTTAAAAGAACTCAGCTTCACTACTACCCCATCAGTCATGTAGGGTAAATTCAGCCGTTCCGTATCCCAATATTCATAATATTTTGCCACTTCTGCGATCGAAGCACAGAGTTTGTGGTTAGGATTCACTCGAAAACCCATTTTTTCTAGCAACTCCAACGCTTCCCATTGCGTATTGGCAATACTGGTGTCATCTCTACCAGGAATGTGCAAGGTGTAGCCAAAGAAATCTAACCGCCGTTTAGCGACAATGCGCGAGTCTAGTTGCCTGAGTGTACCAGCTGCGGCATTACGAGGATTAGCAAATAATTGCTCACCTGCTTTTTGCCTTTCCTCGTTGATTTGTTTAAACACTTCCAATGGCAAAAACGCCTCGCCTCGCACTTCCACCCTTTCGAGAATTTCTAACCCTTCAAAATTCAAACGTAAGGGAATTGAGCGAATTGTCCGCACATTTTGGGTGATATCTTCACCCGTCACCCCATCACCTCTAGTTGTCCCTCTAACTAGAATGCCATCTTGGTAAGTAAGAGCCAAAGCAGAACCATCAATTTTCAGTTCACTGACATATTCTACTAAATCTATTTTCGGTATTTGTCGCCGCCAACGCTGATCCCAGGCTTGCAATTCATCAAGATTGAAGGCATTCTCCAGACTGTACAAGGGGATATTATGCCGCACCGAGGTAAACTGCGTTGCTGGTCTCTCACCCACGCGCTGAGTCGGACTATCGGGTGCTGTCAATTCTGGATATTGAGTTTCCAGTTGTTGTAATTCTCGATAGAACTGGTCATAGACTGCATCCTCCATAATGGGAGCATCTAGGACGTAATAAGCATAGCTAGCTTGTTGCAATAACTGGCGCAATTCTTCTGTGCGCTTTACTTCCGGCTTAATCTGTGTCATTAGGATTATTACAAAATATCTAGACGAATACAATTTAAAAATGAGCAAACCTGCATAGCCAGGCTTTGTTTAGATAGCTGCGACTGACCGTCGTCGAGTCAAGGTACTTCCCATAAAAATTGGTTTGATAATCAGCTTGCCATTAACAGAGGTACTTTGAGTAAACACTACTATTTTTATAGGTTAATTAATTTAATACCAATCGTCGCATCCATCGCTAGACCTAACATTTTACGTACAGCGCTTCCTGACAATAAATCATTCCCTGTTGAAAATCTCAAAGAATGAAAGAATAACTGGGGACTGGTATTTTTACTCAGCACGGGCTAAACCTTAGCTATCCGCTAACAGCACTCAGCCTCAGCACTATAACTACTAAATAAAATGCTAATCGAGAACATAAAAAACCCCGACTTGATAGCCGAGGTAGATGGGAGAAGTCCAAATGTCGATAGAATATTGTAAAACCGAAGTCTGTTTTTCTTAGTTAACACCCAATGCAACCAAAACTAGATGGGTATATAGACAAGGTGCAATTTTAGCTATGCAGCTTCCTTTGGGTTTTTGCTAAGTTATGTAAATAAACATAACAACAATATTACAAATGGTCAACTAGACTTGACAAACAAAGGCTGATATATATTATAAGGACTACTTATTAAGGCAGTACGATCGGCAAATGAAACGGTTACTGGGTAAGATAGTGGGATGAAAACGAGAACCGATCTTTTGGGGAGTACAAAAACTAAGGGATTAGCTGCACAATTCAGGGTAGTTGGAATTAAGCCAGAGATTTGAGAAGCTAGCTACTAGATCGCGAAAGTCTTTACAATTCCTTTGTTGACTCAAAAAGTATTTCTCGACTTATGACGAATCAAGCTCCTATCCCAGTTATTGTCAACGGTGCTGCTGGTAAAATGGGCCGTGAGGTAATTAAGGCGGTGGCGCAAGCGCCTGACTTAAACCTAGTGGGTGCAATTGACCACAGTTTGGAACATCAAGATAAAGACGCTGGAGAATTGGCAGGTTTAAGCGAACCCCTGGAAGTGCCAATTACTAATCAATTAGAACCGATGTTGGGGTATGTGGCTGGTGACAGACAATCTCCTCCAGGGGTGATTGTAGACTTTACCCATCCTGACTCAGTTTATGACAATATTCGCAGTGCGATCGCTTACGGTATTCGTCCTGTAGTTGGCACCACTGGCTTAAGCCCAGCACAAATTCAAGACTTGGCAGACTTTGCCGACAAAGCTAGCACTGGTTGCCTAATTATTCCTAATTTTTCCATTGGGATGGTACTGTTGCAACAAGCTGCGATCGCAGCCTCCAAATATTTTGACCATGTAGAAATTATCGAACTGCATCACAACCAAAAAGCTGATGCTCCCAGTGGTACTGCCATTCAAACAGCACAATTATTAGGAGAATTGGGTAAAACTTTTAACCCTGCTCTTGTAGAAGAAACGGAGAAATTACCAGGAGCGAGGGGCAGTATCGCAGATGAAGGGATTAGAATTCATAGCGTGCGCTTGCCAGGATTAATTGCCCACCAAGAAGTTATTTTTGGCGCAGCAGGACAGATTTATACTTTACGACATGATACAAGCGATCGCGCTTGTTATATGCCAGGAGTGCTACTAGCGATTCGCAAAGTCTTAGCGCTAAAGTCGTTAGTATATGGATTAGAAAAGATACTTTAAACACACTCTCAGCACTCATGTTAGTACCACTGACTCGCCAGAAATTTGAACAAGTTGTCCCCCTAATTGCCACTGGTTTGCAGTACAAGTACTACTGGGGGAAATTCTCAAATTTCTTGCAACGGCTGTTAATTTCTGTAGTTGCCATAGTTGTTATTTTGCTTGTAACAGTCGTTTTCAAGCTTGAGTTTGCTTCAATAGTATTTGTGCTAGGGGTAGTTAGCGCTTTTTTTTGGTTGTGGTATCCAGTGTTTCAAGCAAGTATGCGGAATTTGCAATGCCGCCGTTATAAATACGGCGGCTTTTTCCGTGGTCGAGTCCTAGATTGGTGGATTACAGACCAGTTAGTAGGTAAACAAGAAACAGTCAACAACAAAGGCGAATTGGTGATTGTAGAAAATCGGGAAAAACAGATAAATTTAGAGATTGGTGATGACACAGGATTTACCATTGAATTTGTAGCACCATTACGTCCTGCTCACAAAATTATTACTCGTGGTCAAATTGCAGAAATGGTAGTAATGTCAAATCGCTCAGATTTGAGCAGTATTGAAGAATTTAGCGATATATACTTTCCTAATCGTGACCTATGGGTTAGCGATTATCCTTATCTGCGGCGGGATTTCTTTAACGAAATCGGTCGCCGCTTGCGTGAAGACCAACAACAAAAGCCGCGTCGGCGGCGACGTAGAGTAGAAGATTGAATAAATCGCCGTCAAGACAAAAGACTGATTATTGTAGAGACGGCGATTCATCGCGTCTCTTGCCTTAACCGAACAGATTGCTGTACCTCTTGCTTTCTTGCTAACGAGAACATCCAACTTTGATGAGTTTCCCTTGCAAACGATAATTTACCGTCCCACAAACAAAACCTGCCGACTTAGGTTCGGCATAAGACCGCGTTGGCGGATTTTGTTTATCTAGTCGCGATTTCCAATCCCTAGATATTTTATCTAGAGTAGGATATTTTCTTAAAAACTGTGAGTCTGCAACAATATCGTGAGACCCCTTAACACTGATCTTAGAACTATTTATGTATATATTATAATCATAAATAACGTTTGTATTTTTAGTGTTGATATTAATATCCTTCCCAGGAAAAGCATAGAGAATGTTATTTAAAATTCTGACATCAGATGAAGTATGAGCAAATATTTGCCCACCTTTAATTTCTGGACTCTGATTATTTAAAACAGCTGTATTGTTTATAATATCAACATGATCGCTTAAAAATGCATGAATACCCGATCCACCATTATTAAATGCAAGATTATTTTTAACTAAGGTACGTCCTTTATATGCACCTAATTTGGAGTCGTTGTCATTTCTTGTACTATCAATAATAATGCCATTACCGTCTGTAATCTTTCCAACTGCAATCCAAGGGATGTACATACGATTGTTGTAAGTTTTGTTGTTGATAACAAACATCTTGTATCCCTGCTTGTTGTCAAAATTCCAATTACTCAACATCGAAATGCCACTGCAACCATAAACACTGTACCAGGCATTATCGAACACCACATTATTATCTATCGTCACATAGTCAGATTGAATCGCTGAAATACCTGCTCCTCCACACCCATGCACTTTGTTGTTGACAATACGTATATGGTGACTATGACCATTTTTTCGTCCATCCACATTTATGCAGCTTCCACTTGTCAGTGGGTTTAGTTTGTTAGTCTTCTGACTCATCGCATAATCAAGGGTTATGTTGGCATTGTTTCCTACGACCTCCAACCCATTGATCTCAATATAAGAAGCTCCATTTGAAATTAGGATACCATTCCAGGTATTATGCTGAATTTTTGGTAAATGCCCAGGATATGCTTTATACCTAATCCAGGCATTTGCAGTTCCAGAACGTTTAATATTTATTACACTCCCATCTTTGGGTGAATTTGTGTATACTCCGTTCATAATCAAGACTGTATCGCCAGGGTTGGTAAGGTCTGCGGCCCTTTGAATTGTCCTAAAGGCTGATGAAGTAGAGAGTCCGCTATTTTTGTCGTTTCCATTACCACTAACATAGTATGTTTTCGGTGTTGAATTAGTGCTGATTAGCTCGCGACTAGATAAGCTCATTGCCTTGTTAGGAGATACCTGACGGACGGTTTCACCTAAAAATACTTTTATCCTTTCTGCGTTAACCAAAAGAACTAATACTACAGGAATTGCCAAATATGCGCTTAAACTGAAACCTCGAATTCTCATGATAAAAGGCTCCTTTATTAGCACTACTTAATAAAAATATCAGGATATCCAGTAATTTTGAATACTCTTTTGGATACAAAATAGAATATAGTCAACTTTCTTAGCTCCCTCGATTTCCATCTTGTCCATAGGCTTGCCAAGCCAAGTCTACCAATCCATCAACGATCGCAGCTGCTACAACTGCATTACCTTTGCGACTGTCAATTGTAATGTAAGGAACTAGAGAGTCTTGTAAGCGCTCCTTAGCTTCATCAACATTTGCAAATCCCACTGGAGTCGCAATTATTAAAGCAGGTCTAATTTCCTCAGATTCAATTAAATCCACCAGTGCTGTCAATGCCGTTTGCGCTTGACCCACCACAAAAATACCCTCTGGATAACGCTTTGCTAAAGTTTCTATTCCCCATGCGGCGCGAGTTTTTTCTTTTTGGGGACGCGTTAGAGCTTCCATACTGCAATACAGTGGATTAGCAAAGGTGTTTTGAATGTCGTAGGCAATACCTACTTGTACCATCGGCACATCGACCACAATCGTGGTACGTGCGGCTAGTGCTGCTGCTCCAGCTTGCAAGGCACGCTCAGAGAAACGAATCAAAGACTTATACTCAAAGTCAGCCGTGGCATAGATTACCCGACGCACAATCTCATACTCTGCGGGAGAAAAGACATGAACGCCAATTTCACTATCAATGATTGCTAAACTTTGAGCATCAGTTACGTGCCATTCCATTTTTGTTGAGTTTCTCAAATATTAGCTTTCAGCTTATCAGCTTCAGAGAGTTAAGAGTTAGGAGTTAGGAGTTATAAGTTAATTAAAAACTCCTAACTCCTAACTCCTCACTCCTCACTCCTAATTACTCACTCATAACTCATTACTGGAAGAAGACTGACTGAAAATAGGAGATAGGTAGGCAACCAAGACGCCAATGAGAAACCCGGAGATATTGCGAGTTAGAGGTACCCAGTCACTTGTACGTGTCACCACTGGCCCAATGCCAAAGGCAATAAACAAGATTCCCCACAAAGGTGAGAAAATTAAAGCCCATTGCCAAGCAAAAACTTGGCTTTTATCGCGGGGTTGAGCTGCAAATCCACAAATCACCCCACCAATCACTGAGCTAATCAAGGTGAGAATCCACTGCTCTCGTGGCAGTCCGGGGACAACATTGCAACCCCCCTTAAGTAAACAGCCTTTAACTGATTCTAAGGCTTGCAGAATGGCTTGGTCTTCGCCTTGTTCGCGGACAAAGTACAAATTACCGAAGCGGGTTTGCAATTCTATCCAGAAAGTCCGGGGTAAAAGTTCATAAACAGCATCGCCGACACTAAAACTGAGAATGTTACCGCCACGAGAATCGGCAACTAATAGAATGCTTTTGTCATCCAAACCCCAATATTTGATAACTGCCCTACCTGGGGTGCGGTCATATTGGGTCAATACTCGCAGTTTCCAGCCCGTGTCGGCTTCAAACTGCTCTAAATCTTTGACAAGCCTTTCTTCTTGCAGCACAGGCAGAGATTTTGCTAAATCTACAACTGGGGTAAAGGTGTCAGGAAGTAACTCAGGATTGTCATAAGCCAGTGCTGGGGGAGAATGCATGACCCAAATTGACCCAGCCAGAAAAAATATTGCAATGGATATCAGGATTCGTCGCCAAAAACAAGATTGCATGGACGTTTTTATATAAATATCAACGGTAGAGTGAACAAGTTGTTTTAAAAGAGTACTGTAAAAATGATAGTTCTTTACACTTGTTTACTTTACTCTAATCTAGGGGATCAAAGCAAAAGGTTTTTGGTGAGTAGGGAAGATGAAGAGAAATAACCAATGCCCAATGCCCAATGCCCCATGCCCCAATTCAATCTTCGTCATCAAAATTGGTTTCCCAGCTAGTGGCATCGTTATAACCGTCATTAACTCGGTACACCTCTGCTTTGCCCCGACGATTTTCTTGCCTGGTCCCTTCTCGTTCTCGCAACGTTAGGGGTGGTTTTTCATTACTTGGCAAGCGATCGCCTGTTCGCCTTGCAGGTTTTTGGCGCGTGAAATTTCTCCACGCAGCTTTCACGCCAACAACAATAGTACGTGTACCTACTTGCAGATTTTGAGCCTGTTTTCTTGCACTATCAAGACTTTGGTCAACTTGTTTTACAACTTGACTAGCACTTTTTACACCTTCACTGACATCATCAGTTAAGTCAGTGATTTCTAAGCCAGTCACGCGGATAGCTTCTAGAGTGGGTGGTAACTCCCGTGATAGGGTATCAAATAGCTTTTCTGCACTGCGAGCCGCACGTGCTAACTCCTGCAAAGCCGGTATTGCCGCCACTAAAACCGCAGTCAAGCTTGTGGCGACTAAAAGTAAAGAGAGTCCCAACCAAAACAGGGGTTCAATCACGATTGTGTCATTTATGAGCGTTCTAATTGCTGGGGAAGCGAATCTGAGTCTTCAGCAAATGTTTGTCGCTTCAAGACTTGGTTTTCCTGCTGACTGGCATCTACACCTGCTGCGATCGCTTCCCGTAATCTATCTAAAGTCTCATCCCAATTTCGTAGGGCGCTAGCAGAGAGACGATCTGCCTGGATTTGCACACTCGTTGATAAATCTTCTGCCAATTCTGGGATAGCATTAGCAGATTTTTTCAAAATTTTCCGCGTTTCGCGCCCTGTGCGTGGAGCCACGAGCAAACCAGTCAAAGCACCGATGGTAGCTCCCAGCATCAAACCGCCAATAAATACTCCAGAACGGTTATTAGACATATTATTGTTTCTCTCCTTACACCTATTTTAGGTGGGTTTTCTACCCTTGTAAGACTCCACCGATTTTATTCAGTTAATCTATCGTGACAAAATATCAGCCATAAATGTTGCTTTTATTCATTAATTAATATAAAAAGCATTAATTACTTATAATTCCAAATTTTTCATGTCTCCCAAAGTCTTAATACCTCCGGTAAAGCTTCTGGCGGGCGTCTCTTTGTATTAACACATCCCCCGTAGTTCCGTACCCTTCTCCTAATGGAGATGCTGCATCAAGGGCGGTAGCCCCCATACCCTCAGGAAGCAAGCTAGATGATCCCTAATTATAAATGTTCATGTGAACCTGACATAACTCATTTTGCAACTGTTCTTTTCCCAGATATTAACTCTAGCTTCGGAAAATAACGCTGCCAGATTTGCCGTCCTAGCAAAAGTAGACTGATAATTTGCCGCACTTGTTGAATTTGTATTTGTAGTACTTGATTTCTCTGCCGTAAGTGATAAATATTCTGCTGGCTGAGATAAATATTTTCGGGTGCTTTGTTTAGTGCTGCATGGGCACAACTTTCATAGGCGGTTAACCTATCTGCGATGTATGCTAGCTGCTGCTTTAGTTGACATACCCGCCAAGCCACATAGAGTAGTATCACCGAAATCAGGGTGTTAACTAGGATAACTAAAATTATCATTGTTTATCTTCACCAATATTAGCTTTGAAGAATTGTTCTATATACTTGATTTGGCTCTGATTTAATGATGAAGAAACTAGAGGATAAAAATTATGGCACAAAGTACAACCTAGATTATAGTAATAAAGTATTGCAAGGCTTTACTAGGTAAAAATTAGTGTAACAAAGGCTGATGGCAAAAAACTCGCCAATGTGCCAATTTTGTAACAACGATATATCCACACATTGCCAAACCACAGCTACAATTGCCTTAGATTCACGACTCGGTTTGCGAAATCAACCCGTATGCTCAATAAGCCCCATCATGACTACATTTCACACCTTAAGCTAATAATCCTAGTCAATTTGCGACCTTTGTGGTAAACAAGCACAATGGCATAGTCCCTTCAAAAGGCGGTGAGAGAACTACACCCTTGGAGCCTCCCCAGCATCGCCTTTATTATTGTGCTTCTACCTCTACCAGTTTTCCAGCCTGTCGCGTGAAGTTAACTAATATTTTGCCTCTAAAAACCTCACTAGTGGTCTGTCCCATTAATTTTGTGGGGCTGCTAGAACCCCGACTTCTTCAAGAAGTCGGGGTTCTGAACACCACTAACCTCTCAAAACTTTTGGGACAGACTATTAGTGGTTCATCAACCAGAAAGTGCTGGGTGCGGACTGGGAAAAGGAAGATTCTATATAATTCCTCTTCCCTTAGCATTTACCCTTTTCTCAGCCAAAGGCTTCTGCATCTCCCCTTAACTTTAACCTGAAGACTTTTCCCTAGTATTTCACTAAATACTTGAATAATAATGATTATTTTTCTTACACATCCAGTAGGAGTTGAGGATGTCACCAAAATCACCATTGAATAATTTTTTTCCAGCTATTCTTGTTGCATTGACAATTGGATTTGTTGGATGTGGAAATCAAGCTGCAAGAACTGCATTTACTCAGACTACCGCCCAGGTAAATGAGAACCTCCCCCAAGTTGTAGCAACTACAAGTGTATTGTGTGACTTAACCCGACAGGTTGCCGGGAATACAGTTAACCTCACCTGCTTAATTTCTCCTACTGCCAATCCGCAATTTTATAAACCAAAACCGGAAGATCGTAAAGCCATTGAGCGAGCTAATCTTATTCTTTATACTGGTTACAATTTTGAGCCAAATCTGATCAAGTTAATTAAAGCTACTAAAAACTCTGCACCAAAAATAGCTGTCGGTCAACTGGCAGTGCCTAAGCCACAAAAATTTCAGATAGGTGATAAGAGTGTAACTGATCCTCATCTTTGGCACAATGCCAAAAATACTATCAGAATGGTAGAGGTAATTAATAGTAATCTGAGAAAATTAGAATCTAATGATGCAGAGGCTTATAGCAGCAATACTAAAAAAATCACCAATGAACTCACTCAACTAGATAGCTGGATTAAGTCAAGAATTGCCAGTATTCCTACCAAAGAACGCAAGTTAGTTACAACCTCTGATGCACTGAGTTATTACGCCAAAGCATACGGTCTTTCATTGGCAGGAGGATTACAAGGTATTAGTACTAACGAAAAACTGACCGCCGAACGAGTCAAAAATTTGGCTACGAACATTAAACGGGCTAAAGTATCAACAATTTTTGCTGAGGTAGAAATTAATCCTAATTTGATTCAATCTGTAGCCACAGAAGCCGACGTGAAAATTTCTAAAAGGAAGCTTTATGCTGAGGGACTTGGCGAACCAGGAAGCGACGGTGACACCTATCAGAGAATGATGATTGCCAATACACGCACAATTGTGGAAGGACTTGGAGGGACGTATTTGATGTTTGAAGCGAAACCTTCTAGATAGCTATAACATCAATTTAGTAATCCTAAATATAGCAGTCCTAAATCATTCGTGAACAATAAGATCCCCGACTTATTTGAGAAGTCGGGGATCTGAGTCTCTCGATTTTCACAACTCATTTAGGATCGCTATATAGCGGTTCCCATTCAGATGAAGTACAACATTATATCGCAAGGTGTAGGGGCAATTCATGAATCATTTGTGTCAACTTAAGCTGGAAATAGCTTATCTGTTGGCTTCCATGCCCGCCAGGGAATAAATAAATGAGTAATGGGTATTACTCATTACTCATTACTCATTATTTATTACTTATTACTTATTACTTATTACTTCAAAAATAAATTCCCGGGCTTTTAGCTTAAGTCTACTGAAGTAGACTGGAGATTTTTGGCGATATTTAGTCATCTTCAGATGACTTTAGCCATGAGACGGGAATTTCAATTTCCGGCGGACAAGCGGTTTCGCCTTAAGTTGACACCAATGTTCATGAATTGGCAATATTTTCAACTTCAACCAGCAAATCAATAATGGGTTTCGCTTAGATATCATACATCGCTTTACTTACTATTGAATCCAAAATCTAAAATCTAAAATCTAAAATTGACTCACCATCCCCAAGTACCAGGAGTGCCTTTAAATGGCCCAACAATATCACTGGTTATCCAACCACCGTAGAAGTTACCTGGTTGTGGTTGCACCTCTTCGCCATTCACGTAACATTTATCCATGATATGAGCGTAAAAAGCTACATAGTCCTTGATAGATTCAAAGGCTGGTGTGGGATTTTGGTAAAACCAACCAGCATTATGGACTTCTTTTTCACCAACTCGGATTGTATAGTAACCAGCACTTCCCTTCCACTCACAAAAACTAGATTGCGGTGTCAGATGTAGATATTCCATTTTGATATCCGCAGGAGGAATGTAGTAAGAAGGAGGATGACTAGTTTCTAAAACACGTTTGGCATTGTGGGTATCTGCAATTATTACTCCGTTAAAGATTATTTGGATGTGTTTATTTGTGTCCTCGAGACGAGGAGGACGAGGGTAATCCCAAACTGATTCTTGTCCGGGAGCAGGTTCGATGCGTTGAGAATTAACCATCATTAAGAGTGCTGTTAGCGGGGTGTTCAGCCCGTGCTGAGTATTGAGCGAGGAAAAGTACTTAGTATTTATGTACTAAGTGAAGGAGCAATTCTCCTTGTGGAGTCACTGCGGTCTTTTAACTCAACCCTTTATCGTAAATTAAAGGGTTTAAGAACCTGCAATCTACATGTAGCACCCATTTCAGTCGGGGTTTGTCTTGAGAAATCGCTCCTCTTGGGCTTTGCCCAAGACCGCGTTTCTCGCTAAATCCCTGTCTGAAATGTCTTTAATTTTGAATTTTGTTAGCGCAGCGTTAGCGAGTCCGCGAGCGTCATTTTGAATTGTTAACGTACCTCTTTAAGAGCATCGACTTGCTTGGTAAATAACTCAGTGAATAAACTAAGCACAGTCCGTTCTTCGCGCACTTTTATATTGGCACTGATGGACATACCTGATTGCAAGGTGACGTTTTTACCCTTAATTACTAAAGATTGCTTATTTAATGAGACTTTTGCCGGAAATCTGTAAAACTGATGGGTTTGGTCTGGCGGTAATGCATCTGAACCTATGCCAATCACTTCTCCTTTGATATCGCCAAACTCGCTGTAAGGAAAGGAGTCAATTCTGACATCTACCTTCATACCTTTTCGCACAAACCCAATATCTTTGTTAGTGATGAAAACTTCAGCTATATAGCTTTCATTGGGGACAATTTGCAATAGTTTAGTAGTCGGAGTTGCTACAAATCCAGGATTTTTTGCTTGTAAATCGAAAACTGTCCCAGCTACAGGCGCGCGGAGTTCTTGATATTTAACGTTTAATTGTGATTGAGATATTTTACTATTGACATCTGCCAAACGCTGCTCATTATCTAGCAAAACTTTCATGAATTGGCTATCGATTGTGGCAATACGCTGTTTGTTTTCGGCTATCTTGTCCAAAATGTTTTTATCAGAAACAGCAACCGTATTGCTTGCTTCTTGTTGTCCTTTTTCTATATCAAACTGGAGGCGTTTTAGTTCTTCACCTAGTTGCGCTACTTCCGCCGTGCGGTTTTGTACTTCTTGTTGCTGGTTGAGATACTGAAGTTGAGAAATGCCACCTTCTTCTGCTAATATCTTCAGCTTCTCTAAAATTCCCTGTTGAATAGCTAAACTTGCTTTACTATCTTCTAGTTTAATTTGGTTTTGAGTAAGTTGCTTTCTGGTTTTTTCTACTTCAAATAGCGCCGCAGAAGAACGAGAGTCTAATTCTTTTTTGGCAACTCGTAGAAGTTGTTGTTCATCAATTCCCAATCCAGAATCTTGGCCAGAGTTTTTTAATTGAGTCCGAAATAATTCATTTTCTGCTACTAAGGCAGCTCGACTTTTTAATAGAAAAGCAGTTTCTTGTGGCAAATTACCGCGCAGATATAACAATTCCGATCCTGTGGCGGTACTCGCACCCATCAATCGGCGATAAATCTGGTTTTCTTTAATTAATGCAAGGCGAATTTTCTTCAAAGAATTCAATTCGGCTACAGAAGCGATAGAATCAAAAGTTAGTAATAAATCTCCTGGCTTAACTTCTTGTCCATCTTTAACATTAACTGTTTTCACCACGCCACTAACAGGAGCCTGAACTTCTTTGACTGTTCCTTGCGGCTTTAATTGCCCTGTTGCTGGCACTACTTGCTCAATTTTTGCAAAATAAGTCCAAGCAATTCCAAAACAGGCTAGTCCCATGAGTGTAACCATGATTGTACGCGACCAAATTGGAGATTGGCGCAAGACAATAGATTGCTCAAATTCCTGATTGTTTGAGTTATTTAAAGATTCTTGAGTAGCTTTCTGTTGTTTTGTAAGTAGGCTTGAATCTTGCTTCACTCCGTTTTTTTGATTGCCGTTTTTCTGATTGCCGTTGAGGTGATTGCCATTAAGTTGAGTCATAACGATTTGGGATTTTAGATTTTGGATTTTTTGTAGGGTGGGCAATGTTTCCCGATGCCAAAAACCTTTGCCCCCAGGAATGACTAATTACAAGTTTACATCTTGTTGCTGATACAGGTAATAATAATGGCCTTTAGTAGCCATTAATTCCTGATGGCTGCCTTGCTCTATAACCCTGCTATTATCCATCACAACAATCATGTCTGCATTACTCACAGTGTTCAAACGGTGGGTAATAAAAAATACTGTATCACCTTTGAATGCTTTGGCTAAGTTGAGACAGATTTGCCGTTCTGTGGGATAATCTAATGCACTGGTTGCTTCGTCTAAAACTAATAGTTTTGGTCTTTGTAAAACTGAACGAGCGATCGCAATTCTTTGTCTTTGTCCACCTGAAAGTGCAGAACCGCGCTCTCCCACCCGCGTGTTATAACCGTTGGTTAAGTTCATGATAAACTCGTGAGCGCACGCAACCTGAGCCGCTTCGATAATTTCTTCAGTTGTGGCATCGGGATTGGTTAGGGCAATATTTTCCTGAACGCTGCCGTCAAACAATAATGTCTCTTGAGGAACTACGCCTATTTGTCGTCGCAGTGAATAAAGTTCCACTTTGGCAATATCATAACCATCAATCAATATTCTGCCGGACTCAGTATCGTAAAGTCTCAGCAGTAACTTCATCATCGTACTTTTACCAGACCCACTTTGTCCGACAATACCGATAAATTTCCCTGGCTCAAATTCGAGGTTGACATTAGAAAGTTGTAGAGGGCCACTTGTACCAAAACGGAAGGAAACATTTTCGTATTTCACTGCTCCCTTAATAGTAGGTAAGGGTATATTGTAGCGGTCTGTTTCTCCTTCTTGTGGTGTATCGACAATATCGCTTAAACGTTCTAGAGACAAGGCAGTTTCTTGGAAGCTTTGCCAAAGTTGAGCCAAGCGCAAGATTGGGCTGGTGACATAACCCGATATAATCCTAAAGGCGATTAATTCACCTAAAGTTAATTCGCCTTTGAGTACTAAATAAGCTCCTACCCACAAGACTAGTAAGCTGCTGAGTTTGTTGAGAAAGTTGCTGGTAGAATTGGCAAGGGTAGAAGTCACAACTGTTTTAAAACCAGCAGCGACAAATCGGGCATAACGCTCTTGCCAGGAAAAGCGCGATCGCAATTCGATATTTTGCGCTTTTACTGTTTGAATGCCTGACATCACCTCCACTAAATAAGATTGAGTTTCGGCGTTGCGTTCGGCTTTGGCACGTAACTGTCTGCTAATGGTAGGAGAAGCAACTAAGGTGATCACAATAAACACGGGAATTGTGCTTAAGCCCACCAATGTGAGTTGCCAACTGTAAATCAGCATTACACCAATATAGACCACTGAAAACAGAGCGTCTAACCCTACTGTTAAGGCAGTACCCGTGAGGAATTGGCGGATATTTTCTAATTCGTTGATGCGAGTGGAAAGTTCACCCACCGGTCGGCGTTCAAAGTAGCGCAACGGTAGACGTAGTAAATGGTCAATAATTTCTGACCCTAAACCCATATCAATCCGATTAGTGGTATCGACAAATAGGTAGGTTCTTAAAGTAGTCAATACTGCTTCAAATAGCCCGACTACTAATAGTAAAACCCCCAAAATATGTAGTGTACCAATACTATTTTGAGTTATAACTTTGTCAATAATTAACTGAACGACTAGAGGATTTGCCAACGCTGCCAACTGTACGAAAAAGGAAGCGATAAAGACTTCTATCAGGACTCGACGGTGTTTTGACAAATAGGGTATAAACCACCGTAAACTAAAACGTTCTTGGGGTGTTTCTTTGGTAGCACTGAGTAGCAATACCCTAACTTGGGGCGGAAAGTTGGTTGGATCAACCTCTAATTGTTCAACCAATTGAGCGGGTTTGCAGCGCACAATTCCTTGAGACGGCACACCTACAACTACGGTATTGGCATCAGCTGCATATAAAACGGCAAAACTATCACCATAGCGAATCAGCGCAGGTGTCGGAATGCGCGCTATAGAAGCGACTGGTAGCTCTATTAACTGGGCTTTCAGTCCAATGGACTCTGCCAGGTAAGCAGTAACTTGAAACGATATAGTCCCCTGGCGTTTGACTTGCTCAGTTAAGATGCGGCGAACCACCTCTCGCCGAAACGGCATTTCTAGGTGCTTCGCGATCATTTGGAAGCAGGCGAAGGCTGAATTTAGTTCTCCTTTACCGCCAAAAAATGGGTATTTTTGTTTTGGCGAATTCTTGGAATTTTGGGGGGCTGTTTGTGGAACTATTTCGTCTGATGCGTAGGGGATATCTAATTTCTCTGCGCTATCTGATGTGGTGTTACTAACCACAAGTTCTATCTGATGACTATTATCTTCTAAGAGCAAATCTGAAGGATGTATACCAACCAAGCGCGCCGGATTTTGACCTATGACTTGGATATTATCTCGATCGTCGTCTGATTCTAGGCGATCGCCAGGTGACAAATCTGTGATTGTACCACCGCCACTGACAAACCAGATGCTTTCGCTATCCAGTTGATTGAATGGAGTTTTTCCTGAAGAGAGATAATGTATTTTCGCTTTTGGTAGGGCTTTTTCTGCCAATTCTCTGAGATTTAAGGTAGCGATCGCTTGCTTTTGCCAATAGGAACCGATAATATCGAAAACTTCTGCCAAATAACTGCGGTTCTTACGAGCTTCGGCAAAGGCTGGGTATGAAGCCAGAAAGCTAAAATATGCTGATGCACTCAAGGTTAAACATACTACTTCGGTGGAAGCGATCGCGATTTCACAGGGGACATCGCGCAACAAACCAATTTCGCCAATAATTTCTCCCGGTTGCAGTAATTTGAGGGTGATTGGCATTTGCGTTTGGGGGTCGTATCCCAATAGCCGCACTTGTCCCTCATAAATGATAGTGATGCGTTCTGGGAGACTTTCTTTACCGATGATTTTCTGACCTATGCGATAGCGCCAGGCTTGTAGTTGTTCTGATAAATTAGCGATCGCTCCATCTGGTAATCGATCAAACCCCTCTAGGGTGGTGAGAAATTCGGGAAAAGTACTCTTAATATAAGTCATATCAAACAAATCAAAGGGAAAAGTGAAGAATAAGGCTGAGAATATTACCCAGTATCTCTTTTATTAACAGTGGCAGTATTGGATTTTATGCCACCAACAGTAAGACTTATGTGGCATTTAGGTTGCCTAATTTTGTCAAATCACAGAGGTTATTTTTGTCTAATTTCATACCTGCGTTCACTTAACAGGGTTTCTACTTCTATCTATTGTTCAAAACCAAAGATAGTCTAAATAGATCGAGGATAAGTTATCACTTGGTTAACGCCACATAATTTATACAAGTTTAAAATCAATATTTAGTATTGCAAGTATGCAGGACGCATACTCATCATCAAAGCAATATACAGAAATGCGGCTGTTAAATTTAGGGTCGCCTATTTTTAATTTATGATAATCAACCTGAAAATATCACAGATATTTTCCTAAGTAAATACCCTAGTTAAGAATTATGTAATAAAAAAACTTTGAATTTCTGAATGATGTTTTACATATTCCTGAATACAGGGATTGACAGTATAATTGATGGCGAAAGACAATGAATCAATTCAAAATTCAAAATTCAAAATTCAAAATTAAAGACAGCCACGCCACTTGCGGGTGGGGTTTCAACAACCCTTGGGAAACAATGATTCTTTCTCTTGCGAACGCTACCGCGAACGCGCCACTTGCAGGCGTTAGCGCATAGCGGGACGTACCCCTACGGGGATCTTGCTACGCGGTAGCGTCTCTAAGAGTTGTACGGTTTTAAACCTCACTTCTTTTCATTAACTTTCCTTGTTAAATATTACCTATGACCGATTATGAAAGAATTCTCCATCACGTTTTTGCTAGCTTATTTAATAATAAAAGTAAAGGCGAAGATTTTTTGCCCTCTAAGAGGAATCAACTATTAAATTTATGAAGGAAACACAAGAACTGCCTTCAGTAAATTTACTAGTTTAATTCACATTAAGTCATTTACATCGATATGCATAAAATAACCCCACCCCACAGATGGGATGAGGTTGTTCGATTTTGCTAAGTAATTACCCGATTTTAAGCAAGATTGGCACTTAAATTTACTTGCACAATCAAATCGTTGTAATCTTTGTCACTACCATGTTTTATTAGCGATCGCATTTATACTTATATTACAATCCGGTTCAGTTAAGGATAATCGTAGGTTGGGTGGAACAAAGTGAAACCCAACAAACCCGCGAAAATGTTGGGTTTCGTTCCTCCACCCAACCTACGCATCTGAGGGGTTTTTGGCGCTAACTGAACCGTATTGACTTATATCAAACTGCCAGTAGAAGTTATTACCCACAAATAAAACAACCCCATCCCGCAAGTGAGATGAGGTTGGAAAAGTTAAGTTTTTTACTTCCCTGAGTTACTTCTTTCCTATGGTTTCTGCAATAATTTGATTTATGCAAGCCTTCATTGTTTCAGACACAGATCGTACATAGGGTTCTTTAAAAATGGAATTATGAATCCCAGAAATATCATAAATATCCACTCCCCCTAATGCCAATTTACCCCAACCCATTTTGGCATCACCCTGTCGTTGTCCAACTACAAGACCATCTTCTGTTCGGAATACGGTTGCTCGACCTGAGTAAACTTGTAGAACATATTTTCTGAGTGCTTGTATGCTGGCCTCTTGCACCATGTATTTTCGGTTGGAGTAAGGTAAGGGGCGTCCGAGAATCAGGTGAACGTGAAAGACAATCCGCCAGAGTATCTCTTTGATTTGATACTTAAGCCGCTCTATATTTCCTTTTACCTGCTCAATAACATAATTAGATGCAGTTGCTAAAAGATTCTTCCAATTATGAGAGGTTGATTTTTGCAATGGCACAGATTCAATATTTCGTGAACCATAGGTATCAAATAAAACCAGCAAATCTACTTTATTACCTTGCATGACCAATTGCCGAGCCATCTCATAAGCAATTATACCCCCAGACGAGTAGCCGCCGATCAAATAAGGCTCACAGGGCTGAATAGTCTGGATTTGTTGAATGTAGTGCGCTGCCATGTCTTCAATTCGGGTATAAGGAAGTTGCTTTCCATCTAACCCTTGTGGTTGTAGTCCATAAAAGGGTTGATCTGATCCTAAATGCACTGCCAATTCACGGAAACGCAGAACTTCTCCACCCAAACCATGTACACAGAAGAAAGGAGGCCTAGAACCGTTGGGCTGAATAGCTACTAAAGATGACCAAGGAATTGATGTTTCAGACTTGACATCAGATGTTGATGCCACTGAAATCCCAACATTTGAGGATTTTTCTCGCTCAACAATATTAGCTAATTGCTCAATAGTTGGGGCTTGCAAAAGGATAGATAGAGCTAAGTTTTTGCCTACAATCTTTTCAATCTCAGAAAAAAGACGTACTGCTAGCAGTGAGTGTCCACCCAAATCAAAAAAGTTGTCTGTTATTCCAATCGGATGAATTCCTAAAACATTTTCCCAGATTTCTGTTAATTGAAGTTGTAAAGGATTTTCTGCTGTAGCAAATATTTTTCCTATTTTAGAATTAGTTAGATTAAGCGCAGCTAAGGCTTGGCGATCAACTTGACCATTAGCATTCAATGGCAAAGAATCCACTATGACAAAGGCAGAAGGCAACAAATGCTCAGGCAACTTTTGCTGGAGAAAACTAAGTAGTTGCTCACTTCCAAAAGTCTCCCCTTCTTTAGGGACAACATAAGCAATTAAACGTTTATCCCCAGGAACATCTTCTTTGGCAATCACCACAGTTTTTTGTACGCCTGGATATTGACCTAAAATTGTTTCAATTTCAGCCAACTCAATGCGAAAACTGTGGATTTTTACCTGATTGTCTAGGCGGCCCAAAAACTCAATATTACCGTCGCTTAAGTAGCGTCCTAAATCGCCACTTCTGTAAAGGTATGCTCCAGATTCACTGCTAAAGGGATTGGGGATAAATTTCTCAGATGTTAAGTCTGGACGGTTAAAGTAGCCTTGTGCAATACCAATACCACTGATGTAGATTTCGCCAGGAATACCAATTGGCGCTGGTTGCGATCGCTGATCGAGAATGTAGATTTTGGTATTGGCGATCGCTCTCCCTATGGGAATTTCTGACCGAGTGTTACTCGCTTCAGTGGCGGTTTCTGGATCGTAAATCGTGGCGGTTAAAGTTGTTTCTAGCGATCCATAAGCATTCAGCCAGCGTACTTGCTTGCCAACTTTTTCTACCCAAGTTAAATAGGCATTGCGTGAGACTTTTTCACCACCAACCATAACTAAGCGCAAGCTGACGGGCAAGGTTTGTAAAGATATAGATGGCTCATTAACTAACTCATACCAAAAAGAAGTAGGTAGATTAACAATGGTAATCTGTTGTTGAGCAATGAATGGGAAAAACTGCGCCGTCAAGTTTTGTAGCTCTTGAGGCTGGATAATTGCAGTAGCACCAGCAATCCAAGTGGGGAAAAGTGATTCAATAAAAGAATCGCAACTGATACTAGATATTAGTAGTAGGCGATCGCGCTCAGTCAACTCCCAAGTTTCGCTAATGGCCAAGCTGTGGGTGACAAGATTACGGTGAGTAATACCTATACCGTTGGGTTTTCCATCGCAGCCGGATACATACATCACACAAGCGAGAATCCGATCTGTGGTATAATATACTAGATTTTCAGTTGAATGTACGGCAATACCTTCCCAATCAGTATCCAAACAGATAACTTGCGCTTGATGCCCAGAGAGTTTCGCAACTAATGAGCTTTGGGTTAATACTAAGGATATTTGAGCATCTTCTAAAATGAAAGCCAAACCATCTTGCCCAGATGTCGGAGCTATGGATACGTAAGTTCCCCCTGCTTTTAAAACACCCAACAGCCCCACAATCGCATCTAGGCAAGGCTCTACATTCAGACCAACGAGTACCCCCGATTTCACCCCTAGAGTTTGCAAATAGCGGGCTAGTTGATTTGCACGCTGGTTGAGTTCCTGATAGGTTAATTGCTGATTTTCAAAACTTACTGCAATATTATTTGGAGTTCGTTTCGCTTGAGCCTCAAACCACTGATGGATACAAGTATTCTGGGGATAATTAGCCTGTTTGCCATGCCAATCAACCAACACTTGATGTTGTTCACCTACTGTTAACAGGGGTAATTCAGATATCGGCAGATCGGGATTAGTGACAATACCTTCGAGTAAATTTTTGAAGTGTCCCAACATCCGCTCTATGGTACTGGCATCAAACATCTCGGCATTGTAATCAAATACCATGCCCAGGCCATTATCCTGTTCCCGCAAGACTAATGTCAGATCGTATTTGGTTTTGCCATTATAAATATAGCCAAATAAAGAAGTGATAGTCAGATCGGGTAGTTGCACTGATGCCATGCCACGACCATTAGACCAAGGAGGATTGAGGGAGAACTTTACCTGAAATAAAGACGAACTACTGCGACTTTGTTGTTCTGGTCTAAGTTCTTCAATTAACTTTTCAAATGGTAGGTCTTGATGGCTATAAGCTTCTAAGCAATCCTTACGCACGCGATCTAACAATTGTCGGAAAGTTGGATTTCCTGCTAAGTTACCCCGCATTACAAGGGTATTAGAGAAAAATCCAATCAGCCCTTCGGTTTCTACTTGTCCGCGGCTGGCACTGGCAAAGCTGATGAGTAGGTCTTCTTGTCCAGAATAACGGTAGAGTAATAGCTCAAACACTGTCAGTAGAGTCATGAACAGGGTGACACCCCATTTTTGACTCAAGTCTGTCAGGGTATGGTTTAGCGTCTTTGGTAGCAGCAGGGCAGCGCGATCGCCTCGATAAGTTTGCACACCTTGAGGACGGGGATGATCGTAAGGTAACTTAATGATCGGTAAATTGCCTTCTAGCTTTTGCTTCCAGTAGTTTACCTGTGACTCTAAAACCTCTCCCTGGAGCCATTGATATTGCCAATTAGTAAAATCAGCATACTGCACTGGTAAGGGAGTTAAAGGAGAAGCCTTCCCAGCCGACAATGCTTTATAAATGGTAGTGAAGTCTTGATAGAACACATCAGAAGAAGCTCCATCACAAACTATGCAGTGCATATTCCAGATTAGCAGATGCTCGCGATCGCTCAACTTCAGCAGCAGCACCCGCAAAATCGGCCCATTGGCTAGATCAAAAGGTTGATGAGCTTCTTTAGTTGCTAGTAGGTGAGCTTCCGCCTCTCGTTGTTCATCTGCTACTTGCTGCAAGTCAATTATTGGCAATGTTAAGGAAACATCGGTAGCAATAACTTGAGTGGGCTTTCCATTCACTGCTGGAAAAGTTGTCCGCAAAACTTCATGGCGACAGACGACTTCTCTCAAACTTTCCTCTAAAACAGCAACATTAAGATTTCCCGTAAAACGCACCACAACGGGCATATTATTTGAGGAACTATTAGGTTCAAACTGATGCAGGAACCATATCCGTTGCTGACCGAAGGAAAGTGGCAAGTTGCCATTCCGTTCACAAGCGACAATTGGAGGAATTTGCGAACTGGCGGCTGTAGTAATTTGTTTTAGAAAGTTGATGATTTCGGCTTTTTGAGTTTTTAACTCGGTGAGCAGTTCCGGTGTGAGGCTGTCTTTCACCGCCCGATAGCGTAAGCGTTCACCCTCTAGCCAAAGTTTGACATCGCGCTGACGTAGCTCAGATAGTAGTTCATGTAATGTTTTCATAGCTCACCTTCCTCGTAATCATCAGCTGTTTCACTATCAGCAGCCTGAATACCTTGGGTGGCCCAGCGCAGAGTCTCCACTCGTTCAGCCAATTCTGCTACCGTTGGTAATTCAAATAAATTGGACATCAAAATTTCTGCTTGCAAGGCTTGGCGCAGTCGAGAAACCACTTGAATTCCTAGTAGAGAATATCCACCCAATTCAAAAAAGTTGTCGTAAATTCCAACCTGTCTAACATTCAAAACCTGTGTCCAGATATCTGCAATCTGCTGCTCAATGGGAGTGCGAGGCGCTACATAGTTTGCCTCCAGTTCCGGGCGGGAAGCATCTGGCTTTGGCAATGCCTTGCGATCGACTTTGCCATTGGGGGTTAATGGCATAGCTTTTAGTGCCATAAAGATTGTTGGCACCATAAAGTCAGGAAGCTGTTGTTTCAAGAATCGACGCAATTGCGAAATCACTTGCAAGCTATCTTGACCAGTTTCGGCAACAATATAACCTACTAGACTAGTCTCATTAGGAGTGTCTTCTCGAACAATTACAACAGCTTCTTTTACTTCTGAATGTTGTAGAAGTGCGGTTTCAATTTCACCTAATTCTATGCGGAAACCACGCAATTTTACCTGATAGTCGATCCGACCCAAGTATTCAATATGTCCATCTGGTAAATAGCGAGCCAAATCTCCAGTTTTGTATAAGCGCGATTTCGGGTTTGAACTGAAGGGATTAGAAATAAATCTTTCAGCAGTAAGTTCGGGACGATTAAGATATCCCCTTGCTAGTCCTTCGCCACCAATATACAACTCACCCGATATACCAATAGGAACGGGTTGTAAATGGGAGTCTAAAATGTATGTCTGCGTATTAGCTAGAGGGCAACCAATGTCTATTGTTTTATTTGCCGTTGTCACCTTATAGCCTGTTGACCAAATCGTTGTTTCTGTAGGCCCGTAGAGGTTCCACAGACAAGCTCCCTTAGGTAATAATTGATTTGCTAGGTCTCTAGGTAAGGCTTCACCTGTGGAAATCATCTTGAGTTGAGGACTACCTTGCCATCCAGCTGCCAGTAATAGCCGCCAAGTCACTGGTGTTGGTTGCATAAAGGTTGCCCCAGAGGCGGTGAGCGTTTTTAACAGTTTAGTGCCATCAGCCGCAACTTCACGGCTCACCAACACCAACTTCGCACCTACAGACAGGGGGAGAAAAATTTCTGAAACAGCAATATCAAAGGATAGGCTAGTAACAGAGAGGAGAGTATCTTCAGCAGTTAAACCGGGTTCTTTAGCGATCGCATTCAGGAGATTAACAGCACTCTGATGTTGAATTTGAACGCCTTTTGGTTGACCTGTGGAGCCAGATGTATAGATGACGTAGGCTAAGTTATTGGAAGTGACGTTATGTGTTGGGTTATCTAACCCGTAATCTCTGGATTGCCAGTTGCTATCAAGGCAAACAATCTCTGCTTGATGGTTGGGTAGCCCCGACTTTAGCTTCTCGTGCGTTAGTAGCACTGACACCTGAGCATCTTGCAGCATAAAAGCTAAACGTTCTTGAGGATAAGCATAATCTAATGGTACGTATGCTCCCCCGGCTTTGAGAATGCCTAAAACTCCTACAACCATTTCCAAACTGCGCTCGACACACAGGCCAACTAGAACTTCTGACCCGACCCCTAAGCTTTGGAGATAATGGGCTAGCTGATTAGCTTGCTGATTCAGTTCGCGGTAGCTAATTTGTTGATCTTCAAAAACTACAGCGATCGCATCTGGAGTTTTCTCTACTTGAGCTTCAAACAGCTGGTGAATGCAAATATCTTGGGGATAAGCTGTTTGAGTATTGTTCCATGTTGCCAATAACTGTTGCTCAACTGCTGGCAAAATTGGCAATTTAGCAATAATTTGATTAGGGTTAGCAACTATGCCCAATAACAAAGTTTCAAACTCTGCCATCCGGCGGCGGATAGTATCAGCGTCAAATAAATTAGTGTTGTACTGGCATTCTAGTATAAGTTCACCATGCGATTCCGTAGCATTGATAAACAGTTCAAAATTCTCGAATGCGCGTGGATTAGAGAAAAATTCCACCTCTAACTCGATAAAGGGAAGTTTATCGCTGTCTAAGGCTTGATCGATGTTAAATATAATTGGTACTAAGGGAATACGGCTAGAATCTCGTGGCAATACTAATTTTTTGACCAGATTACCAAAGGTAAATTGTTGATGATCGTAGGCATCTAAGACAGCCGATCGCCGCGTTTGCAAGTAGTCGCTGAAAGATTTTTCGCCATCAATCTGGGTACGCAAGGGTAATAAATTTACACAGTGACCTACAAGATTATATTGCCCCAAAGCAGCTTGTCCGGCGGCTGGAATGCCTACAACCAAGTCGTTTTGTCCTGTTAGACGGTGCAGCCAGACCTCGAATCCTCCCAGGATAGTGGTCAGAAAGCTACAACCGAGTTTTGTTCCTAGTTGTTTGAGGTTGGCAACTAATTGGGGATTTAAATGCCAATCTTCGCGGGCGGCGTTAAAAGTTCTGAGTGGTGGACGAGGGCGATCGCTAGGGAAATCCAGCACAGGTACAGAGTCAGCGAATTGTTGTAACCAATATTCTTCTGTGGCGATCGCTTCTGGACTATCCGCCTCTTCTTCCTGCAAAGTCGCATATTCACTTAAGTAGTCTGGTTCTTCTAATTCAGGAACAATACCCTGTTGCAAGCCAGAATAAAGTTTACCCAAATCTGGCATCAGCACTGCCCAAGACCAACCATCACAAATGATATGATGGGCTGTCAAAATAGCTAGATGCTCCTGCGGCTGCAATTTCGCAATTTTTGCCCGAAATAGAGGGCCATGTTCCAAATCAAAAGGTTGCTCTACTTCTTGTCGCAAGATACTAGCTAATTTTTCCTGATGTTCCTGTGGTTCTAGCTTAGAAAGATCAATAATAGGGATTTCAATTTGCCGAGAAGCAACAATGCAGAGTGTATTGCCATCGGTGCTAAAAGTTGTCCGCAGTGCTTCATGACGTTGTACTAACTTTTCCACCGCAGACTGGAGAACTTTGACATCAAGTTCACCTTTTAGTCGCAGAGATTGGGACTCATTATAAGCACAATTGGCTGCATTCCCCATTTGCACAGAAGCCCAAATTTCTTTTTGTGATTCTGTGGCAGGGGCTGTTAGAAGTAATTCTCCATCTACAAATGGATCAAAATCAACCGCAGTCAATCTGGATTGGTAATCTACAGGTGATAAGCTCATAAAACTCTCTTATTTTCTCAATTTATTCAATGTGTTTAAATTTAAATTTCTCTTGGCAAACTACTAACTTTAATACATTATTTACCTACGATTGTAGATTTTAAATAATTCCGCGCTGGCACTTTTATAAATCTATATGTCAATGATGCAGCCAATAATACAATCATAAGAAATAATCCTAAAGATGTCAATGCTTGATAGTTTGTGAATATTGTGCCAAAAACCTCATGAAAATTATAAAGCCATAATAGTTTTAACAGTTCTTGAACAAACCAATGAACCATATAAATTGAGTAAGATATAGTGCCGAATCCATTTTTAAAGAAATCACTATAGTTTGATAAAGTTGAACCTGCTTTAGGTAAAGCGTAATACGAAAAGTGGAGTGTAACAACAATTAAAGCTGCTATACCACGCAGATAATTGAGAGATTTAATGTGTTTATACATTGATTGTATTAGAGTTTACTAATGAGTAAAAAACAAGGAATTAATGATTATTTTCAGAATGATGATTATACTCGTTTAATGGATATACTATTTATTAGTTTCTTGTGTTTTGGTCATTTTGATATGACCAAAACACAAGAGCCAGTCTTTAATTGTGCAGCAATTTCAATCTAACAATCACAAAATTGATTGTAGCTAATCACTAAGTCGTAGATAAAAGCCGTAATAATTGCGTACAAAACGATCGGGATTAAACGGAATGTGACAAGTACGATACCATGTCCAAGTATCGATTAATTCATAGCCAAGTGAGGACAAAGATGCGATAAATTCAGGGCGATTCTGGATTTTATATGGGCAAAAAGCGTAACCAATATTTTGTAATGTGATAAACTTTTCCCCATCATAAAATGGTACTCGGTTAATCAAGATGTGGCGTGGCTTTGTCTTCAACTGTCCCAACATTTCAGACAGTGATGGTTCTATATATTGCAGAGCACCGCAAGTGAGCAATATTTCTGCACCTTCAGCATCGGCAAATTGCGTCGTAAAAGACAAGCCTGGGTTATCGGCTTTTCTTGCCAATTGTTCTCCCGCTTTAATCACCTCTGGTATGTCACACACTATCCACCGAAGATCATTGGGATATTGCAGAAACTTTTTGTAAGTATAGTAAGCATGTCCTACGTTACCGCCGATATCGAAAATAGTTGAACTATTAGCGAATGCAGATCCTAGCCATGCAACAACCGGATAGTCCTGGGAATTGAACTCATTTGCCTCCCAAGCAGTAGTCAACTTTGCTACTGAACGGTGGTTATGAATTTCAGGTTGGTTGTAGCCAGCCTTAGCGCCTTTAGGGATCGCTTGCAAAGCCTCTGCAAATGTACTATAAACACCCCGACACGCAGTAATATTTTGGTTAAATAACCAATGGTATTGGTAGTAATCAGATATAACTGGGACTTTTGTCACAATTTTTCTGAAACTTTGCTTTAGCCGTTTTACCATTTGTTGTTTTAGCTGTCTGAAATAATCTTTATCAAAGGAAGCTATCAAAGTCATATTAAAACCTTAATGTTGGAAGATTTTTTGTTACTTTTTCGAGAAAAAAGGCTGTTTCAAAACACTTCAGGAAACACTTGCAACTTGTAAATATTTTCCAGGACGCTCGGTATCGGGGATATACCAGGCAGGGTTCCCTTGGGGATCTCGTCCTAATTTGGCATTAGGTTGCGGAGGACGATTGCGTAAACTGTTATTGGTAATTTCGCGGTTTGTTACTTCTATGGGCGGTGCAGACAAGAAGCCAGCAGCCTGCATTTCGGCAATAGTCTCTTTAAAAGCTGCCATTACTAAAGCCAGATCGGCTTCAGAATGAGCTGTGGTCAAGAAGCAAGGACGGTGATCCCAAATATGTACTCCTTTATCCCGCAGCAAGTAATACAGCAAATCTCCGTAGGGGAACTCTGGTAAAGGCTTCACCATGAAAAGGGAGCCGAAATTATAGACTGTGAACGGTGCTTGAACTTGCTGGAAATAACCCATCAGTTCTGCTACAAACTTATCGGTTCTTGCATTGAGATTTTGCTGCAAGCTGGGGCCACTTTGTTTTAAATGTTGAAGTACTGCTTTGGCGGCTGCTAGTGCTAGAGGATGGCGGACAAAGGTGCCGGCAAAGTAAGTCACGCCTACCTCTGGAACGGAGTCATCCCCAAACTGCCAAAACCCACCATCTAGAGCATCCATGTATTGTGATTTGCCAGCAATGACTCCAATTGGTAGCCCACCGCCCACAATCTTGCCATAGGTTGCGATATCAGCCTTTATACCGAAATGTGCCTGAGCGCCACCTTGATGAATTCTGAATCCGGTAACAATTTCATCGAAAATCAGAGCAATACCAGCTTTTTTAGTGAAATCACGCAATTGGTGAAGGAATTCCTTGGGTTGGTATTCAGGGCGACGGCTTTGCACAGATTCCACCATTACTGCTGCTAACTCATCAGCCCGCTCTTGGAGGATTTCTAGAGACTCAGGCGAACCATACTCTAACACCAAAATGTTCTCTACCATTTCGGGTGGGATACCAGGAGCCGCTGGAATTGACCGGAGTTTCTTTGTACCCCGAACAATTACTTCATCCAAAATACCGTGATAAGCTCCAGAAAAGATGGCGATTAAGTTACGTCCTGTGATGGTGCGTACCATCCGCATCGCTCCTAGAACTGCTTCCGAACCTGTGTTGCAAAAAGCTACTCGGTCAAAGTTCGTCACCTCACACATTAGCCGCGCCACTTCTCCAACTAAGGGAGTTTGCGGTCCAATTTCCATGCCGAGTTTCAGTTGTGCTTCAATTGCTTCAGTAATGAAAGGTGGCGACCAACCAAATAAATTCAAGCCAAAGCCGTTGCTTAAATCGACATATTCATTGCCATCAACATCCCAAAGTTTAGAACCTGATGAACGAGATGTCACGATGGGATAAACCATCTCTTTCATCGTCGGGTTAAAGCCAGAAACAGTTCTTGGATCTGCTAAATAAGGGCGATGAGATTGAGTAAATTCTTTGGATTTTTGAGTCCGTTGTGTATATCTTTGGATAATTTTGTCTAGATGAGTACGTTGTTGTGCTGTCAGAGTTTTAGTCTGGGTCTTTTCAATTCGAGCTGCTGCACCAAATGGCTTTTTAGCACCATTTGACTCTGTATCTACCAATACTGATTCTTTGCTGGTTTGGGTTGGGGGGATAGATACAGCATTTTCTGGCTTGATATGATTATTTTGAGATGTTGCCGCAGCTACAATTGGGATTGTTACAGATTGACTGTTGTTACCCAATAGCGCCAATTGCTGGCTCATAATTTGTAGCTGCTGATTAATAACATTTTCTAAGACACTAGATGCAGCAGGTTGAGTAGAAATCTGAGACGCAGATCCATTTGTATGAACTTCATGCACTACCAAAGTGGGTGATGTGGTTGCAGGTAATGGCAATGGTGCTTCTGGAATGGGGTTTGCAACGGTTTCTGTTAATCCTAGTGCAGATAAAGTTTCGGGAGATAAGCCTTGATTGATTAAGTCAGCTAGCGTTCCTAAATTTGGGCAAATTTCTAGTAAATGCCTAAGTGTGACTTTGACTTTAAATTTTTTCTTCAAAGCTAGCCCAACTTGTGTCAGAGATAAGGAATCTAATCCCATTTCTAAAAATGTTGTCGAGTCGTCAACACTAGCGATTTCCAATCCTGAAGTTTCTTCGATAATTTCTTTGAGCAGGGGAATAAGCTTTTGCTGAAGGGATGTTGTCATAGTTTGAGCCTTTTCTAATAATTGGGGATTTAAAAGTTTGGGAGTTGCTGCACGATTGGGATGAGGTGGAGGATCAATCCAGAAGCGTTGACGTTCAAAGGGATAAGTAGGTAGAGGAATTCGTTGTCGCGTTTCTCTTTGATAGAAATTACCCCAGTCAATAGATACTCCTGATAACCACAGTTGTCCTACCGCCTTGAGTAATGCTGTCCATTCGGCTTCGTTCTCAGTGTTATCACTTAGAGAAGCAACCGCAATCTGTTGTTTAATATCTTTTGCTTGTTGGCGGGCTAAGGTCGTAGTTGTGATTCTTGGCCCCACTTCTAACAGTACGCGCTCTGGCTGCTGCCAGATGGTTTGTACGCCCTCCGCAAATCGCACAGTCTGGCGTAGATGTGTAGCCCAATACATCGGATCGGTTGCTTGCTGGGCTGTAATCCAGTCGGCGGTAACTGTAGAAACAAAGGGAATTTGGGGTGGTGATAATTTAACCTTTCCAACTACCTCTGCAAAGGGGTGAATGATGCTATCCATCATTGGGGAATGGAAAGCGTGGGAAGTGTGTAAATAGCGACAGACGACTTCTTCACTTTCTAGTTGTTTTTGCAGAGCCGCGATCGCCTCTATGGGGCCAGAAACTACACAGAGGGAAGGGCCATTAATTGCGGCGATCGCCAGTTCTGCACTCAATCGCGGCTCTACTTCTTTGGCTGGTAGGCACACTGAAAGCATTGCCCCTGCTGGTAACTCCCACATTAAGCGACCGCGAGTTGCCACCAGCATCAGCGCATCTTTTAAGGTAAATACACCCGCGATACAGGCGGCGACAAATTCGCCAATGCTGTGGCCAATCATGGCTTGGGGCTTGACTCCCCAACTTTGCCAAAGTTGCGCTAAAGCATATTCAATGACAAACAATGCTGGTTGGGTAAAGCAGGTTTGCCGTAGGGAAATAGCCGCAGTTTCGCGTAGGCGTAGCCCGCCGTAGGCATCGCCCAGCGCTGGATAGATAATTTCTCGTAAATCCTTGCCCAGTAGAGGTTTAAGGATTTCAGCACATTCATCTACTACCTCCTGAAACACAGGTTCGCTGTTGTAGAGATTTAGTCCCATGTCCACATATTGCGATCCTTGTCCGGGGAACATGAAGACAACGGCTGGATTGCGGATTTCTAGATGACGGGTATTTACTTGATTTGGATCTAAAGATTGCAGGGCTGCGATCGCATCTGTGATATCGTGACAAACTATACTGCGTCGGTAGTTAAAAGCTTTGCGCCCTCGTTGTAGAGTATAAGCTACATCGGCTAAGTTAATTTCTGCATTGTACTGGAGATGTTGCTGTAAATTTGCGGTTGCAGCCTCTAAAGCTTTACTAGTTTTTGCCGAGAGCAACAATAGCTGCTTTGGGCGCTCAAATTCTTCTTTTTTTTGAATTTTGAATTTTGTTAGCGCAGCGTTAGCGAGTCCGCGTTCGCGAAGCGTCTCGTAGAGAGCGTCATTTTGAATTTTTAAAGGTGCTTCTTCTAGCACAATATGAGCATTAGTACCGCCGACACCAAAAGAACTTACACCGGCTCGTCGCGGAGTTTTACCTTCTGACCATTCAGCTAGTTGGGTATTTACATAGAAGGGGCTGTTGGCAAAGTCAATCTTGGGGTTGGGAGCTTCAAAATTTAAACTAGGGGGAATCTTTTTATAATGCAGGGCGAGAGCGGTTTTAATTAACCCTGCTACCCCAGCCGCCGCAACTAAATGTCCGACATTGCTTTTAAGAGAACCGATCGCACAAAATTGTTTAGCATCTGTATGTACACGAAATGCTTGGGTTAGTGCTTCAATTTCAATTGGGTCGCCTAAAGGTGTAGCTGTACCGTGAGCTTCAATATAAGAGATAGTTTCTGGGTGAAAGTTGGCATCAGCTTGGGCCATTGCAATGGCCTCTGCTTGTCCATCGACACTGGGAGCCGTAAAGCTCACCTTATCAGCACCGTCATTATTGATACCAGAACCTCGAATGACAGCATAGATGCGATCGCCATCATTGAGTGCATCTTCTAAACGCTTGAGGACAACTACTCCTGCACCATTGTTAAACATTGTGCCCTGAGCGCTGGCATCAAAGGGACGACAATGCCCATCCCCAGAGAGCATACTGCCTTCTTGAGCTATATAACCGCTGTTTTGAGGTGTAGTCATAGATACACCACCTGCCAAAGCCATATCGCATTGATAGTTGCTTAGAGCTTGACAGGCTTGAATAACTGCTACTAAAGATGTGGAACAGGCAGTATTTACACTGACAGCCGGGCCTTTCAGGTTGAGCTTGTAAGCAGCACGAGTGGTTAAAAAGTCTTTTTCATTGGCTAACATCGTCTGGAACTCACCGATGCGATCGACAATTTCCATACGACCAGCAATGTGGTTAGCAAAATAAGTATTTTGACCACAACCAGCGTACAAACCAATCAAACCCTCAAAAGATTCTGATTGATAACCAGCATTTTCTAGAGCTTCATAAACCAACTCCAGAAAAACTCTCGCCTGTGGGTCCATAACCACAGCTTCCAAGGGATTAATGCCAAAGAATGCGGCATCAAAGGTTTCTCCCCCAGAAATGATTCCTCTAGCTTTTACGTAGCTAGGATCTTTGCAAAGGTTCGGGTCAATACTAGGATCTAGCTCCTCATCTTGAAAAAAAGTCGTTGACTCTAATCCCTCACACAGATTGCGCCACAACTCATCGACATTTCCAGCGCCAGGAAATCTTCCTACCATGCCAATAATGGCAACACCATCAATAGGATCTTGGTTCTCGGATGCTTGCATATTTACCATTGCTTAAACACCTTGTTGATGATTACGGCGACGAGTCCGAACGGCTTGTTGGCGTTGGGCGCGATTTTGCAGCTTGTCAGAAGACGGTTGGCTATTCTGGTTTGAATGCAAATAGTTTGCTAATGAGGCAATTGTTGAATACTGAAATAGCTTCACAGTCGGTAGCTGAATCCCAAGTTCTTTTTGTACTCGTACAGCAACTTGCAGAATTGAGATTGAACTTCCTCCCAAATCAAAGAAATTATCATCAATTCCAATGCGATCGATTTTGAGCAAATCGGACAAAATACCCGCCAGCAGAAGCTCTAAATCGGTTTGGGGAGAAATATACGCTTGTTCTAGTTGCGGACGTTCTCTACTTGGTGCTGGCAATTTCTGTCTATCTAGTTTGCCATTTACAGTCAAAGGCATTGATTCTAATAACACAAAAGCTGATGGCAGCATGTGACTAGGTAATCGCTGCTCTAAAAAGCTACGCAATTGATTGGACGTGTAGCTACTGTTTTGATGAGGAACAACATAAGCAACTAACTGCTTTTCGCCTGTTTCTTCTTGGCGAGCGAGAACGACAGTTTCACGAACTTCAGGATGTTGAGCAATTTCTCTTTCAATTTCGCCTAGTTCAATTCGGAAGCCACGAATCTTCACCTGATGGTCAATGCGACCGAGATATTCTATGTCTCCATTGGGTAGATATCTTGCTAAATCACCTGTTTTATAAAGCCGCGCCTGCGGATCGTTACTTAAGGGGTTAGCAATAAAAGCTTTCGTAGTCAAATCGGGACGATTGAGATAGCCACGAGCTAAACCTGCACCTCCCACATACATTTCACCAGGAACACCAACGGTAACTAACTGTTTATGCTCATCTAGCAGATACAATTGCAAGTCAGGAATTGGACAACCAATCACACTCCCTGCTCCTGGTCTCAAGTCATCTTCTGTAATTGGACGATAGGTAACATGAACGGTAGTTTCTGTAATACCGTACATATTCACCAACCTTGGAGACTCATACCCGTGACGAGTAAACCAAGGCTTTAAGCTTTGAATTTCTAATGCTTCCCCACCAAAGATTACCCAACGTAGAGTTAAGTTTCCAGAATCAGTAATTGTCTGTTCTGTGTGGATTAATTGTTGAAAAGCTGAAGGGGTTTGATTGAGAACTGTAACTTTTTCTTTGCAGAGTAATTCATAGAAGGCTTCTGGAGAACGGCTAACTAAATATGGCACTACAACTAACCGTCCGCCATAAATTAATGCACCCCAAATTTCCCACACAGAAAAGTCAAAGGCAAAGGAGTGAAACAGCGTCCAGACATCCTGTTGGTTAAAGTTATACCAGTGTTCAGTAGCTTTAAATAAGCGGACAACATTGGAGTGATTAATTAATACACCTTTGGGCTTACCTGTAGAACCTGAAGTATAAATTATGTAGGCTAAGTTTTCAGATGTTACTGAACTCGCGGGGTTTTCTGAACTGTATTGAGATAGGATTTCTCTCTCAGAATCAAGGCAGAAAACTTGAATATGGTTTTGAGGAAGATTATTTAATAAGTGCTTTTGTGTTAGCAATACTGAAACTTGAGCATCTTCTAAGATAAAAGCGAGGCGATCAATTGGATAATTTGGATCAAGTGGCGCATAGGCTCCACCCGCCTTGAGAATACCTAACAATCCCACTATCATTTCTAAAGAGCGTTCTACACAGATGCCAACGAGGACATCAGGTCCTACACCTAAATTTTGTAAGTATTGTGCTAGTTGATTGGCTTTGATATTCAACTCACGGTAGGTTAACTGTTGGTCTTCAAACACCACCGCTACAGCCTCAGGTGTCAGTTCTACTTGTGCTTCAAACAAGTTATGAATACACGCTTGCTGAGAATAATAAATTTGAGTATGATTACACTCGTACAGTAGGTGTTTTTCAGATTTTTTCAAGATAGATAATGTTAAATTATCTCGTTCTAAGTTATTTTGTGATAATGATATTTGAGGTTGATTTGCTAGCATTTTATTTTTCTGTTTAGCCAATTTGAAATTATATTAAAAGATGAATTACACAACAAATTATGCTGCAATCTTACAACGTTTGTATTAAAGGGCACTGACTCTAATATTTAGTTCTCCCATTCTGACCTATTTCCTGAAAATCGTAGTTATTTTCAATACATCTTCATTGAAAATTAAAAATTTAGAGATGTTTGCAATGGGAGTATTAACTAGTACAACACGGCGTAAATAAACCAACCATTTAAAATAGCCAGAAACCTTACAAAATAAGCATTCTTTCTTTCTTTTTACTTTTGCCTTTTTACTTTTGCCTTCTTGTACTAGACATCTCCGAAAAAGAATTGTTTTGACGTAGCACTGCTACGTCTCTACAAGGGTTATGGATAACGCATATTTAATTTCTGGAGATGTCTACTGTACATATGCTTATTTTGAGAGAACAAAAAGAATTAATGCCTTGAGGGTCAAGAAAGACAGCGATTTTAAGCTGTTGCGCCTGCAAATTGCATCACTTGCATGATTAGGCAAAACCTGTAAATCCTCTCCCTTGCTCCCTGCTCCCCTGCCGCCTCACTGTGCAAACATATAATCACAACAGCTTACCAAGCCCCGTTGGGGCGAGTGTAGGGGTGTAGGGAAAAAGACACTTCCCCAACAACTCCTCTCTTTAAAAATACAGTCCGAGCGATCGCGAACCAACTCAATGCAGGATCATCTGTATCGCTTTATGGTTGCTCAGGGTCAGAAGCTTTATTGGCACTGAATAACACCGTGAGTGACGCGATCGCTAAAAAGGGAGGGCAGCACACTTACACTTTTACTGGGGAAGTGGGGCAACAATTCTTCTACGATACCCTGGATGGTAGCGCTGACCTAAGATACTCCCTCTACGATCCCATCGGAACAGTTCTCATTGATGGAGCTAATGTTCATAGCGATCGCCACTCTAATTGGAGCAATTTTATTCTTTCATTAACGCACCCTACGAAAGCTGCTATGCACTCAGCAATGATATGGTTAATGTCAGGTAAAAAAAGCATATCTAATTAAGATATGTAAAATCACTGGATTAAATCTAAAGGAGCATTGTATTGTCACTTTGGATATTATTCAGTCTATTAAAGCTTCAATATGCGATCGCTGCGTTTTATTTTTATTGGTATCATTACTTTTCTATTTGTTACAAATATTGTTTTTCTGCGAAGGATTGTATCTGTCCTGCTCTGCGGAGTGATGGGCTTTAACCCGGTCAGCAGTTATTATTTACTTCACGATTACGGCAAGGCAGAGGCTGCTAGTCCTTCAAGTAGGGTTGCTGCCTTGGATAATGTCCGTACTGTGCAGGAAGAGGAGCAGAAACAGAAAGTTGCAGACTGTTTTCTGGGGATTTGTATAAACATTCCAAAGATTCCCACCGGAAACCAGCCGAAACCAATTGCTTCATCTCAATATAGTTAGGACTTACGCACTGTACAAAATAACTATCTTGTGTATCAACGTAAATACGTTGTTTCAGGCTTTTATCAATCTCCCTTGATTGGGTGCGATCGCCAAAATATCATTGAAAAATCTCGCTATAAGCCTTGAAAACTATACTTGCTATTTTGGCTTTTCTGTCAATGCGTAAGTCCTAATAGTGATGAATATCAAAAGGATTTTGACAATTTCCCTCATCAGCCGCCTATCACCAATTTAACGGGAACCTGGATTCGTGGTGCAGGAGCGGGTTTCCATATTGACCAGCGAGGTTGCACAGCAGGCATTATAGGTACGCTAACCGTTGATGGTAAAGAATCTCGCCTGATCTTGTAGGTTCCTTTGACGTAAGGAAACCCAACATTCATTAGCTCAAACAAAGTGCGATCGCCTAATCTGATAGCAACTATCTTAAAGGTCAAGCGATCGCCAGAATCAGGGAAAATTGGCTCAGGCGATCGTCATCGAATTATCATCATTAGCTCAAACAAAGTACGATCGCACTGATTCTAGATACCTGTAAAATTAAGCAAGAGCAGTCACATAAAAACACAAAAAAATGACACGGATTCCATTAACAGAAGCTCAACTTCGTTTACCCGAACTGATTGCAAATCTGCAACCCGGTGAAGAAGTGCAGATTTTTGTAGGCGATGTCTACGACGGGCTACGCCTACGCACTGTCGCCAGACTAATTGCTGAACTCCAACCACCCCGCAAGCCCCGCACGCCTGGTAGTGCAATCGGAACCCTAAGCATCCTGTCCGAAGACGAAACCCACTTGAAAGACTTTCACGACTACATACCATGAAGTTTCTGCTCGATACTCAGGCATTCCTCTGGTTTTTACTCAACGATCGCGCCCTTAGTCAAGTCGCCCGTGATTTGATTGTCGATCCCCTCAATGACATCTTGCTCAGTCCTGCAACAATTGGGAAATTGCGATCAAAGTTAGTATTGGTAAGTATCAAATTCCGGGAAATTTTGAAACGTGGATGGAGCATCAAATCCAAGTTAACGAATTGGAAATATTACCGATTAAAATTGCTCATGCAGCTGCGATCGTGACTCTGCCATTCCATCATAAAGATCCTTTTGATCGGCTTTTGGTTGCCCAAGCACTCAGAGAAAAGATGCCGATCATTAGCGTGGATGCAGTGCTAGACAATTATGGAGTCATTCGCTATTGGTAACTACCATACTGCGGTCAGTCGCATCCTTCGTTTGAGAATTGCGATCGCCCATCTCCCATAGACTGGATTGAGTAGGCAGATCGACCGTGGTTGGGCGATCGCTTTATTTATCACAACTAAGTGCTGCAAATCATCTATGTCTAGCATCGCTTTCGCGATCGCTTCCAAAACTTGTAATGCTGGTGTTTTCAGATGGGGAAAGTCTTCCAGAAACTCAGCCAAACCTGATTCATCTTCTAGGTAATCAAAAAAGGTTTGTAAGGGAACCCGTGTGCCAACAAAGACAGGAACTCCGCCCATAATTTCTGGATCGGTATGAACAATCTCTTGACGATCAAGAATTTGTTGGATTTTCATTACGAGTTCACTGAATCGAGTTAATGAAATCCTAGCACTTGATCAGCCGCGATCGCCTATCTCATAGCAACTATCTTCAAAGTCAAGCGATCGCTCTGCAATGTGGTTTTCTTCTAGAGCTTGCTTCTTAGAGTTGTCTATGATAGTTTGCTAACTAGTATAAAGTACAGTATCTCTATCAACTTATCGGATTATGGGGAACATTATCGTTGATATAGCTCAAGGAGTGCGCTCAGGACTCAGCACTCAGTACTGAATAGGGTCAACCCAACTATTTGCAGAGGGTAATCATAATGCAGATTGGACTGTTCCACCAAATGTGGGCTACTCCTAATATTGAAGACCGGGAATTTTTTGCTCAGACGATCGCTGATGTGCAATTAGCTGAAACACTGGGTTTTGAATCCTGCTCTTTTGGAGAGCATCATTTTATCAGAGAACGGCCTTTTTATGGTCGATTACCAGTTCCAGAAGTGTTCATCGCTAGGCTAGCAGGGGAAACGACCCGAATTAAACTTGGCACAGCAATTAAAATTCTCACCTTAGAAAATCCACTACGTTTTGCAGAATCCGTATCTTTGCTGGATTTACTAACCAATGGCAGAGTGATGTTTGGACTAGGCCACGGAAGTCCTGCTGATATGGAACATACTGGCTTCAGCCAAGAGGAAAAACATCAAATCTTTCGTGAGCAACTTCTGGAAGTCCTAGACTACCTTTCACCCCAGCGCCAAGGCTCCCAAATTACACCACTACCCCGCCAAGGGTTAGGAAAATTGTTTTGGTTAGGAGTACGCGATCGCGAAACCATAGTCTTAGCTGCTAAACTTGGTCTCAATCTATTAGTCGGACAAGGGGAAGGTGCATCTGCTCAAAACATCTATAGCGATATCTATCGACAAGCCGGTGGGACTGGAGCATTGCGAGGATTTAGGCTAGTGTACGTTGCCCAGACAGATGCCGAAGCTCAAAATACAGTTGCCTCATCAGCCGAAGTATTCTTCAGCCTCAGAGAAAAGTTACCAGCATACACAGAAGCACAGCGTCAAGGACGCATCCCCCCAGGGCCGCCAAAAGACTTAGCAGATATGTTGAAGCGCATTAATTACATCGTCGGTTCCCCCGAAACTGTTGCCGCACAACTTAATGAGTATGTTGCAGCCACTCACATAGACCGCTTGGGGATCAAGATTCATCTGCCAGGACTGGCGAATGAACATATCCAGCGAACAATGAAACTATTTGCCCAAGAGGTTGCCCCCAAGGTGCAGTTATTAAAACAACCACAGGCAGTCTAAGCAATTCAAAATTCCCAATAAATCAAACTATAGCAGCCATCCTGCCTCTTGAATCCATACTTTCTTCAGCAAGGACAAACCGATCTTTAGTTTTTTGAACTTGGTAGCAAGGACATCACTTTACAATTAATATACGTATGCAAACTATTCATAAACGTAAAATCAAAGGCGGAGGCTAAACGTTGGCACAATTCCAAGCAGAACCTCTGGCTTTATCAGGCTCTCAAAAAAATTGGGTCTTACTCGGTGTCGGACTTGGGGTGTTCATGTCTACCCTAGATGTGGGCATCATCAATGTTGCTTTACCCACATTGGTACAAGCCTTTGGCACGAGTTTCCCTACGACCCAATGGGCTGTATTGAGTTACCAGTTGGTCAGTTCCGGTTTAGTTTTGGGAGCAACGCGTTTGGGGGATATGTGGGGCAAGAAATCCTTATACCAAGGGGGACTTGTTCTGTTCACTTTCAGTTCGCTGTTGTGTGGTTTTGCACCTAGTATTGAGTGGTTGATTGGCTTTCGGGCACTTCAAGGACTAGGTGCTGTGTTTATATCTGGGCTTGGTTTGGCAATCATCACAGAAGTTTTTCCCTCTTCCGAACGAGGTCGGGCTGTTGGTGTCATCGGTAGTGTAGTGTCACTGGGAATTGCTTTTGGCCCTTCTGCTGGTGGACTGCTCTTGAGCTTGTCAGGCTGGCATAGTATATTCTTCATCAATATACCCCTGGGAATCATCGCTAGTTTCTTAATAGCTCGCGTGGTGCCACCTTCTGGACGCGTTGAGGGCAAACAGAAATTTGACTTTTTTGGAGCCATATTGGCTTTATTGACCCTCGGTAGTTTTGGGTTGGGTATGACGCAAGGGCAAAGCCAGGGCTTTAGCAGTACTAATGCTCTGGTATTATTAGCGATCGCAACTCTAAGTTTCACGACTTTTTTAGTAGTTGAAGCGATCGTAGAGCAGCCACTACTAGAACTGCACTTATTTCGCAATCTTCAGTTGAGTATGGGTTTGCTGAGTGGCTGGCTAGCCTTTACTGTCATTGGTGGTTCGCTACTCATCGTCCCTTTCTTTCTGGAGGGAGTCAAGCAATATCCGACGATAAAAGTGGGGCTACTACTAGCCGTATCGCCTGTACTTAGTGGATTAATTGCCCCCTTGGCTGGAACACTTTCAGACCGCTTTGGTGCTAGATTGATCAGTTCAATTGGGCTGGGTTTGATGATTGGCGGCTGTCTAGGGATCAGCACCTTTGATGCTCAAATTACTGAGCTAGGCTATGTATCGCGCTATTTTATTTACGGCATTGGACTGGGTTTATTCCAATCGCCTAACAACAGCACTGTTATGGGATCAGTACCAAGGGAACGACTAGGGATTGCTTCTGGGTTGCTGTCTTTGTCACGCACCTCAGGGAACACCGTAGGAGTTTCTCTGATCGGGGCAGTATTTGGAGCCTTGATCGCTAGCATGTCTGCGGGTGCAGATGTCTCTGTTGCCCCTCCTGATGCGATCGTTGCAGGGTTCCAAGGGACTTTTCGCTTCGCAGCCATAATACTGAGTGTGGCAGCAGTTGCATCTGTTTTGAGGATCAGTAAAAGGCAGGGTGCAGGGGAGCAGGGAGCAGGGAGTAGGGAGTAGGGAGTAGGGAGTAGGGAGGCAGGGGAGGCAGGGGGAGAAACAAGAACCAGTACCCAATGCCCAATGCCCAATGCCTAATACCCAATGCCCAATTATCAATTATTAAGGAGTTAGATAAATGACAGGTAAATTAGAAGGAAAAGTAGCAATTATCACTGGTGCATCAGCAGGAATTGGAGAAGCAACGGCGATCGCTCTGGCTTCAGTTGGAGCAACGGTAGTACTCGCTGCTAGACGTGGCGATCGCATTCAAGCGTTAGCAGAACGTATCGAAGCTAGTGGTGGCAAGGCATTGCCCATTGTCACTGATGTAACTGATGAAACCCAGGTAAATAACTTGGTGGCCAAGGCAAATGCTGAATTGGGAAGGGTTGATATCCTTGTTAACAATGCAGGGATTGCTTTACTCGGCACTATTGAAGCTGGAAATAGCTCAGACTGGCGGCGATCCTTTGACCTCAACGTATTAGGATTGCTATATGCTACTCATGCGGTTTTGCCTTTATTGAAAGCGCAAAAATCGGGGCATATAGTCAATATTTCCTCAGTGGCCGGGCGGACAGCGCGGGCGGGCATTGGTGTTTACAATGCTACCAAATGGGGTGTTAATGCCCTATCTGAAGCATTACGCCAAGAAGTCCACAAAGACAACATTCGCGTCACCATCATTGAACCTGGTTTGGTGGATACGGAAATTGACAACCAAATTACCGATCCTGTTGCCAAACAACGGATTCAAGAACGACGCAAGTCAATTCAACCTCTGCAAAGCGAAGATATTGCTGCTGCGATCGTTTACGCCCTGACGCAACCACCACATGTTAATGTCAACGAAATTCTCATCCGACCAACGGGACAAGAACACTAAAGCTAAAGGTTTTGTTGAAGAGCTATAGCATTTCCCGACAAGCGTCAGGTACACCGATAGGGGCACGGCAGTGCCCATTGGTGTCAACTTAACGTGAAAACTAGCCTAGTAAAAGCTTTTAGATATTGTCTCGTTCCCAGTCTCCGACTGGGAATGCCGTCCTAGAGGCTCCGCCTCGCTTGCTGGCGGCAGAGCCACTTTTGAGTTGCATTTCCAGCCTACGGCTGGAAACGAGGTTTTAAGGGAGTTTCAGCAAAAAAATTGTGCATTAGACGTAGGTTGGGTGGAGCGGAGCGCAACCCAATATCCTGATATATGTTGGGTTACGCAAAGCCTCCACCCAACCCACCCAACCTACAATTTTTTGCAACATTTTAGCCTTGCCACGCCACTACGAGTGCGATCGCTTTATAATTGCGATATCTACGACGGGCGTAGCTGCGGCACTTTATGTCATACATTGAATATAGTTAGCAGTCGGCAATTCCATGAATATTCGTCAAGAACTTCTAAGTCTGATTGAACAACTGAGTGATGAGCAGTTATCAGCATTACTTGATTTAGCTCTTTCTTTCAAGAATGGCGAAAAATCTGTTAATCCTGCTATTGAATCTCAGGCTTATCAGGATTGGGTAAGCCCTGAAAATGATATTTACGACAAAGTATTTGCTGATGAGCTTACAGCGCGGTGATGTTGTGTTGTGTCGAGTCCCCATGCCTTCAACCGGATTGGCACAGTTTAAAGTTCGCCCTGCTGTTGTAATTTCGGCAAATCAATTGAATCAAATTCTTGATGATTTGATGGTTGTGCCTTGTACTTCCAACACTAATCGCCCTTTAACTGTGACGCAATACTTAATAACGGGCGATGAAATTGCCAGTGCAGGTATTAGAGTTGAGTCTGTAGTTCGCTGTGAGTCAATTTTTACATTAAACAAATCTATGATTCTCAGAAAGCTGGGTTCTCTTTCCTCTGAGACAATTAATCAGGTGAATTTCTGTCTAATAGCGGCTTTGGAATTATAAACAAAACCAGACTTTTGTCTCACGAAAAAACGCATTTAGCCCAGGTCGGTGTGGCTCTTGTTTGTGTAGCCGCGAATTCTATGACACTGTTGGTCAACTCTTGATGGGTTTGACCCCTCACCCCTAAAACCTTGGTTTGGCGTTGCTTTCCCGCCCTGAAATAAATTTCGGGCTAAGAGCTACTGTCCGTTGAAACGGACTAGAATCAAGAGCAATTGCAATGATGGGTTAGACCCCCTATCAATTCGCCAACAGTCTCATTCCATTCGCCAAGGCGCTCTTTATGAAGTGCTGCAAAAAATATCACAATTTGGGAAAATAATAAAGTAAGTCGAATATTATACGACTAACCCAAATTATTCTAGGAAAATATGACTCATCCTTTCCTTGAACGCCTGCGTAGTCCAGATAGCCCAGTTCTCGTTTTCGACGGGGCGATGGGAACCAATTTACAAACCCAAAACCTGACTGCTGAAGACTTCGGCGGCCCACAGTATGAAGGTTGTAACGAATACTTAGTCCACACGAAACCCGAAGCAGTTGCGAAGGTTCACCGAGACTTTCTCGCTGCTGGTGCTGATGTCATTGAAACCGATACCTTTGGTAGTACGTCCTTAGTGCTGGCAGAATATGACTTGGCAGACCAAGCCTATTACCTCAGCAAGACAGCCGCAGAATTGGCGAAGCGTGTGGCGGCGGAATTTTCCACGCCAGAAAAACCCCGGTTTGTGGCAGGTTCCATCGGCCCCACAACGAAACTCCCTACCTTGGGACATATTGACTTTGACACCATGAAAGCTACTTTTGCTGAACAAGCAGAGGCGCTGTGGGATGGTGGTGTCGATTTATTTCTGGTGGAAACTTGTCAAGATGTGCTGCAAATTAAGGCGGCGCTGAATGGAATTGAAGAGGTATTTGCTAAGAAGGGCGATCGCAGACCGTTGATGGTTTCTGTGACAATGGAAAGCATGGGCACAATGTTGGTTGGTTCTGAAATCAGCGCTGTGCTGACAATTTTGGCACCTTACCCAATCGACATTCTTGGTTTAAACTGCGCCACAGGCCCAGACTTGATGAAACCACATATCAAGTATCTGGCAGAACATTCACCTTTCATCGTTTCCTGTATTCCCAACGCGGGTTTACCTGAGAACGTCGGCGGTCAAGCACATTACCGCCTGACACCGTTAGAATTACGGATGTCATTGATGCATTTTGTTGAAGATTTGGGTGTCCAAGTGATCGGGGGTTGCTGTGGGACGCGTCCAGAACACATTCAACAATTGGCAGAACTTGCTAAAGACCTGAAGCCAAAGGTTAGACAACCTAGTTTGGAACCGGCAGCAGCATCAATTTACACCACTCAGCCTTACAACCAAGATAATTCTTTCTTGATTGTTGGCGAACGTCTCAACGCCAGTGGTTCCAAGAAATGCCGCGATTTGCTAAATGCGGAAGATTGGGATGGACTGGTTTCAATGGCGAGGGCGCAAGTCAAAGAAGGCGCACACATCCTCGATGTCAACGTCGATTATGTCGGACGTGACGGTGTACGGGATATGCACGAATTAGTTTCGCGCATTGTTAATAATGTGACACTGCCGTTAATGCTTGACTCCACCGAATGGGAAAAGATGGAGGCGGGTTTAAAGGTTGCCGGTGGTAAGTGTTTGCTGAACTCCACCAACTACGAAGATGGGGAACCGCGCTTTTTAAAGGTGCTGGAGTTAGCGAAAAAGTACGGTGCTGGTGTAATCATTGGTACTATTGATGAAGATGGGATGGCGCGGACAGCAGACAAAAAGTTTGCGATCGCCCAACGGGCATACCGTCAAGCTGTAGAATATGGCATACCACCCACAGAAATATTCTTTGATACCCTCGCGTTACCAATTTCCACCGGGATTGAAGAAGACCGAGAAAACGGTAAAGCTACCATTGAATCTATTCGGCGCATTCGTGAAGGATTGCCTGGATGTCATGTGATTTTGGGTGTTTCCAATATTTCCTTTGGTTTGAATCCAGCCTCGCGGATGGTGTTGAACTCGGTGTTTTTGCACGAAGCGACGACGGCGGGAATGGATGCAGCCATTGTTAGCGCTAACAAGATTTTACCGCTCTCGAAGATTGACGCACGGCATCAAGAAATTTGTCGGCAGTTGATTTATGATGAGCGGAAGTTTGAGGGTAATGTTTGCGTTTACGATCCCTTGGGAGAGCTTACCACAGCGTTTGCTGGGGTGACAACTAAGCGCGATCGCTCTTTAGATGAAAGTCTCCCCATCCCAGAACGTCTCAAACGCCACATCATCGACGGCGAACGTATTGGCTTAGAAGAACATCTGAAAAAAGCCCTAGAAGAACATCCCCCGTTGGAGATTATCAACACCTTTTTGCTAGATGGCATGAAAGTTGTCGGGGAATTATTCGGTTCTGGGCAAATGCAGCTGCCCTTCGTCTTACAATCTGCGGAAACCATGAAAGCGGCGGTAGCGTTTCTAGAACCCTTCATGGAAAAATCAGAATCAGGTAACAATGCCAAGGGAACTTTTATCATTGCCACAGTGAAAGGCGATGTCCACGACATTGGTAAAAATTTGGTGGATATTATCTTGTCCAACAACGGCTACAAGGTGATTAACCTGGGAATTAAACAGCCGGTGGAAAATATCATCAATGCTTACGAACAGTACAAACCTGATTGTATTGCCATGAGTGGTTTGTTGGTGAAATCCACCGCCTTTATGAAAGAGAACTTGGAGGTATTTAACGAAAAGGGAATTAGTGTCCCCGTGATATTAGGTGGTGCGGCGCTGACTCCCAAGTTTGTCTATGAAGATTGCCAAAAAACCTATAAAGGTAAAGTTGTTTATGGCAAAGATGCCTTTTCTGACTTGCACTTCATGGATAAATTAATGCCAGCAAAGGCAACTAATAACTGGCAAGATTTACAAGGATTTTTGAACGAAGTCGAAACTGCTGAAGTTTCGACAAATGGTAACAAAGAACCAAAATCTACAACTGCTGAAGAAACATTTGCTGAACCAAAAGTAGTAGATACGAGACGTTCCGAAGCTGTGGCTGTAGATATTGAACGTCCCACTCCGCCTTTCTGGGGAACGAAGTTGTTGCAGCCTAGTGATATTCCGATCGAGGAAATATTCTGGCACTTGGATTTACAAGCTTTAGTTGCTGGACAGTGGCAATTCCGTAAACCAAAGGAACAATCTAAGGAAGAATATCAGGCTTTCTTAGCTGAGAAAGTTTACCCAGTTTTAGAAACTTGGAAACAGCGAATTATTGAGGAGAATTTGTTGCATCCCCAAGTGATTTACGGGTATTTCCCTTGTCAAGCCGAGGGGAATTCTCTACATATATATGACTCAGAAAGTCAATCACAACAGGTTGCAACTTTCGAGTTTCCTAGACAGAAGTCTTTAAGGCGGCTGTGCATAGCAGATTTCTTTGCACCAAAGGAATCGGGAATTATTGATGTTTTCCCTATGCAAGCGGTGACTGTGGGTGAAATTGCCACAGAATTTGCCCAAAAGCTGTTTGCTGCCAATCAATACACCGATTATCTGTATTTCCACGGTATGGCGGTACAGGTTGCAGAGGCGATCGCTGAGTGGACACACGCCAGAATTCGCCGGGAGTTAGGTTTTGCTGCTGAGGAACCCGACAATATTCGGGATATATTAGCACAACGCTATCGTGGCTCACGGTATAGTTTTGGGTATCCAGCTTGTCCAAATATTCAGGATCAGTACAAGCAACTGGAGTTATTGCAGACTGACAGGATTAACTTGTATATGGATGAAAGTGAACAACTTTATCCAGAACAGTCTACCACTGCAATTATTACCTATCACCCGTTAGCCAAATACTTTAGCGCGTAGAATCCTACTCATTAGACATAGGAGTGAAAATGAATGTAGAGACGTAGCACTGCTACGTCTCTACAAGGGTTTTGGATAACGCATATTTAATTTCTAGAGATGTCTATTAAAGCAATAGCCTTGGTGTTAGTGATATTTTGCCCTCGAAGATCCCACTTCAAAGCCTCTCTCCTTGTAGGAGAGAGGTTTAGAGTGAGGTTCAGATGTTACTTTGATGATTTTTCCGGGAATCCTGTAGTTGTATACCCAATACGCTTGGGTTAAGGATAATCGTAGGTTGGGTGGAACGAAGTGAAACCCAACAAACCCGCGAAAATGTTGGGTTTCGTTCCTCCACCCAACCTACGCATCTGAGGGGTTTTTGGCGCTAACTGAACCGTATTGGTTGTATACCCACCAAATTTATTAATATTTCAGCTTAGGTAGGCTTATTTATGCAACTCATTACCTCGTTAGATATTAGAAATTCAGAATATTTATCAAAAAATCGCCTCATCAGTTACCATCACCAGTTGCGTCTAATTTTTTCGCTGGGTAATCAGGTAAAAAACGTTCTGGAAATTGGCATTTTTAATTCTCTGTTAACAGACATTCTAAAGAATAATGGATACAACGTCTCCACTGCTGATGTTGACCCCAGCCTCAAGCCAGAAATAATTTTAGATTTGACGACAGATTTTTTATTACCAAAAGATAAATTTGATGCGATTGTCCTGTTTCAAGTGCTGGAACACTTCCCCTACGAACAGTCAGAAGAAGCATTGAGAAAACTTGCTATTGCAACTAAGAAATTTTTGGTGATTTCAATTCCCTATTGCACTCAATACCTCTCGTTTCAAGTCAAAACCTCTTTCTCAGGCAGACCAAGGCATTTACTATTCAATGTCCCCAAATTCTGGAGTACAACGCCAGTCTGTGACGAACACTACTGGGAAATGGGTTTGAAAGGATATCCGAAAACGCGAATTTTAAACTCTGTTGCCAAAGCTGGGTTAACTGTTAAGCAAGAATTTATCGATCCTACTTATCCATACCATTATTTTTTGGTGTTGGAAAAGAATTATAGTAATACTTAGACAGCAATCTGTGGGGAGTGGGGAGTCGGAAGTAGGGGAATCCGAATCAGAAAATGGCGGCAAACAATGCTTAAAAAACGAGCGATCGCCTCAGTTATGCTTTTAAAATCCTAATTGGTATCATACCCTTCTGTGTTCTCCGGGTTTATCCTGGAAAACAGATGGCTAGGTTGTATTACCTACTATCATCGTTTCAGATACTAACATCGAAAACTACCAATTATGCTAGAACAAGGCACTATCAGTATTCATACTGAGAATATTTTCCCGATCATCAAGAAGTCGCTTTACTCAGATCACCAAATCTTCTTGCGGGAACTGGTATCCAACGCTGTAGACGCCATCCAAAAGCTAAAAATGGTATCCCGCGCTGGAGATTACGCTGGAGATATCGGCGAACCAGAAATTGAAATTGCCATTGACAAAGATAAGAAAACCCTATCCATTTCCGATAACGGCATCGGAATGACCGCAGATGAAGTTAAGAAATATATCAATCAAGTTGCCTTCTCTAGTGCTGAAGAATTTATTCATAAATATGAAGGCAAATCAGATCAACCGATAATCGGCCACTTCGGTCTTGGTTTCTACTCTTCCTTCATGGTGGCGCAAAAGGTAGAAATTGATACTTTATCTTATCAAGAAGGGGCACAGGCGGTTCACTGGACTTGTGATGGTTCGCCAGCTTTCACTCTCGAAGACTCGCCCCGGACAACTCGCGGTACTACTATTATTCTCAGCCTGCAAGGGGAAGAAGAGGAATTTCTCGAATCAGCACGAATTAAGAATCTTGTCAAGACATACTGCGACTTTTTGCCAGTCCCAATTAAACTCGATGGCGAAGTCATAAATAAGCAAAAAGCACCGTGGCGAGAGTCTCCGAGTAATCTGACTCAAGAAGATTATTTAGAGTTTTACCGCTACCTGTATCCTTTTCAGGAAGAACCTTTGTTATGGGTACATCTAAATACAGACTATCCCTTTATCATTAACGGGATTTTGTATTTCCCGAAAATGCGACCGGATGTAGATGTGACCAAAGGGCAGATCAAGCTATTCTGCAATCAAGTTTTTGTTAGCGACAACTGCGAAGAAATTATCCCGCAATTTCTGATGCCGATGCGGGGTGTGATTGATAGTACCGATATTCCCCTAAACGTATCGCGCAGTGCCTTGCAAGGCGATCGCACCGTGCGGAGAATTGGTGACTACATTGCCAAAAAAGTAGGCGATCGCCTCAAAGAACTTTTCCGCGATAACCGCGAACAATACATTAGTGCGTGGAAAGACCTCGGCACTTTTGTCAAATTCGGCGTTCTCAACGACGAGAAATTCAAAAAACAAATCGAAGATATCATCGTCTTCCGCACCACCGCCAAGCTGACAGAAAAAGTTGCTGCTGAAACTCCAGTGGTTGAAGTCCAATCTTCAGACGGGGATGCTTGGCAAGATGTGACTCCTTCACCCAGTTCTGAAAACTCAGCACCCATAGCTCCCTATACTACGCTGAAAGAGTATCTAGAACGCAACAAAGAACGCAACGAAAACCGGGTTTTCTACAGCACCGATGAAGCAACCCAATCTACATACATAGAACTGCACAAAAATCAAGGCTTGGAAGTCCTATTTATGGACTCCTTTATCGATACTCACTTTATCAACTTCCTAGAGCGGGAATATCAGGATGTCAAATTTACGCGGGTGGACTCAGATTTAGATAATACCCTGCTAGAACAAGACAAAGCGACGGAAATTGTCGATCCCAAGACGAACAAAACCCGGAGTGAGACGATTAAAGAGTTATTTGAGAAATCCCTCAACAAACCTAAACTCAACATCCGTACCGAAGCTTTGAAATCAGACGATCCTCAAGGTACACCACCTGCGATCGTGCTTTTGCCAGAGATTCTCCGCCGTCTGCGAGAAATGAACGCTATGATGCAGCAGCAGTCAGCAGAGTTTCCTGAAGATCACGTTTTGCTAGTGAATACCGCTCACCCGCTAATTCAAAATCTGGTAAATCTTAACCAAGGTAGTATCATTCAAGGTGACGGTCAATCGCCTACAGATCATTTAGTCAACTTGATTTGCCAACACGTCTACGATTTAGCGCTGATGTCTCAGAAAGGATTTGACGCTGAAGGCATGAAATCCTTCGTCGAGCGATCGAATGAGGTACTCACTAAGCTGACGGAACAAGCTAGTAAGTAGTGCTGAGTGCTGAGTGGGAAGTTAGGAGTTAGGAGTTAGGAGTTAGGAGTTAGGAACTATTTCTCCCCTGCTTCCCCCACTGCCCCACTTCCCCCACTCCCCACTCCCCATTCACCACTCCCCATTCACCACTTCTGTTGCCTTAGACCTAAAATGGAAAGGCTGTATTAAAATAACAATCTGGAGATATTTGCTATGTCCCGTCGCTGTGAACTAACTGGTAAGAAGGCAAATAACGCTTTTGCTGTTTCCCACTCCCACCGCCGTACTAAACGCCTTCAGCACGCTAATCTGCAAAATAAGCGCGTTTGGTGGGAAGGCGGAAATCGCTGGGTGAAGTTAAAGCTGTCTACTAAAGCAATCAAAACCCTACAAATTAATGGGTTAGAAGCAATGGCAAAAGAAGCTGGCATTAACCTAAATCATTACTAAGTAATGTGGATTTCATAACCCGATACTTTTGTAGGGTAGAACATAGATAATTAGGGGCGCACAGATGTCATTGGTGTGAACTTAAGCTCAAACGCTTATCCCACATACGCTTTACCCCACCCCCAACCCCTCCCCTTGGTAAGGGGAGGGGCGGTTTTGGCTTTAGACAAAACCGGGGTCGGGTGACGCGGTGAGTAATGGTCAGTGAATGAACTCAATATCACGTCTTGACAAGGGTTTTACATTAAGTTGACACCTATGCACAGATGTGCATCCCTAATACTGTTCTGGTTACGGCAGTGTTAATTCTTTTACCTTTTCGACAACCCAATCAACACGATCCTTTCCCCAAAATCTCTCGCCTTCGACTACCCAAGTCGGGACTCCGGGACAACCAAACTGCTCGTATTCTGCTAAAGCTGCTACTGCTGCCTGTTTAGCTGCTTCGCCGTATGCTAATTCTAGAATGCGATCGCCATTCAACCCAACATCATTTGCAACTTTCCTAATCACAGACTCATCGTTGACATCAAGTAAGTCAATGTACGTCGCTCGAAAAAAAGCGGTATCAAGCAGATGCTCCTTCCCAGTTCCACAAGCAGCGTAATACGCTCTCGCCGGAAGCTCTTCACGACCAAGCTGCATTTTCTCCCAACGCTTCACCCATCTCGCAAATTCTTCAAACTCTTTAAGCCGAATTTCAATGCCGTACTTTTTTGCCCACCGCAGACAATCTTCTTTGTGATACGAAGCTAATAGGGCGTTTTCAGTTCGTCCTTGCAGTTCAGCTACCTTTATACCCCGCTCCTTCGGTATGTAGATTGGTCGTCGTTCAATATCAACAGGTAAATCCTGCAATGCTTTTTCGGCAAGAGTAATACCAATATAAGAATTTGACGAGTGGTATATCGAGTAGGAGTACACTTTGATTCGCTGCGACATCTTAGCTACCGTAGCTACCTGACTCATAATATTAACCCAAGTTGCTAGTTAATATACTAATGCGATCGCATTAATCGACAGACAAAAAAATCTACAATTTAATAACCCGTAACTTTGATTAATACAATGCCTACTTACGTATACCCTAGTATCTTGCTGTTGGCTAACACTGCGTTGCATCCAACCTACTAAAAGAGAATAAGTTAAAACCAATAGTAATAATAAAGTTTTTCAAGAAATTTTATATTTTTGTGAATTTACTTGCTGCCGATACTACCTCTAATGCTTATTTCTACGACATTTGCAGCTTACTTAGCTAGCTCAGGTAGTTACCTTGACTAATCAATGAGGTTAAGAGAGACTAACTAAATACTGGTGTATGTGCTTATAATACTAATAAGTTTTGCAAAGATTCTGAGACATATATGTTGAAAGATGGAACATTAGTTAACAAATATCAAGTTTGTATCTAAGTAAAAATGTTCCTACGGCTATATTTGTAGCCTTCTGCTAAGGCAGTACAATTTAAGCGTACTTATTCTGGTTGGCCAAAAGCATGGAGACATTAGAGTTCATAATCTATCCAGACGGTCGGGTACAAGAGAAAGTCACTGGCATTGTGGGTGCTTCTTGCGCTGAGGTTACAGCAGCAATAGAGGCACAGTTGGGGCAAGTACTTAATCATGAGCCAACCTCAGAATATTTCGCCGCCAAGGTGCAGCAATCTAATCTGGCGAATACACACAGCACTTACAGCGATTGGTAAGTTTTCACAGTAGTTTAGTGTTATTAATTCAGAACCACCATGTCACACTTTAGCCAAATTAAGACTCAAATCCGTAACCTTGATTCTTTGAAAGATGCTTTGACTGAATTGGGCGTAGACTGGAAACCCGGCCCACGCGAAGTCCGTGGCTATCGCGGTCAAACCCATCCTGCGGAAGTTAGTATTGAGCAGGAAAATGGCTATGACATCGGTTTTAGATGGAACGGCAAGGAATATGAATTGGTGGCTGACTTGCAATATTGGCAGCAAGATTTGTCTGTAGACGGATTTTTGCGCCAGGTAACACAGCGCTATGCTTATCAAACAGTTGTGAAAGAAACCGCTCGTGTTGGCTTTCAAGTTTCTGAACAACAAAAAAATGAAGATGGTTCAATTCGCCTGGTAGTACAGCGCTGGAGTGCGTAATGGCTGATTTTCTGCCGTCACCGGAAGAACAAGAAGATAACCGTTCCGGTTTGGAACCAGAACTAGGGGGTTTTTTACGAGATGCCCCAGAACGTTCTGGTTTAGAACCGGAATTGGGCGGTTTGCTGCGCCAAAATGGTGTTTATGTTGATGAAATTACCTGTATTGGTTGCAAGCATTGCGCTCATGTTGCGCGTAACACCTTTTATATTGAACCAGATTACGGGCGATCGCGCGTAGTTCGGCAAGATGGGGACGCTGAAGAAATTATCCAAGAAGCAATTGACACTTGTCCGGTTGATTGCATTCATTGGGTTGATTACACTGAACTGAAAAATTTAGAAGAAGAGCGCAAATATCAGGTAATTCCTGTAGTCGGTTATCCGGTGGAACATGCAGTTGCGGCTAGCGAACGCCGGCGTAAAAAACAAAAGTTAAAGACCAAAAAATCTCGTTATTAAGATAAAAACGTTAAATCAATATAATAAAGGACTGGTATATCCAGTCCTTTTGTTTTTCGTCAACTTAAGCAGAAACTCCTTTAAAACCTCGTTTCTCCAGCCTCCGGCTGGAAATGCTGCCCCTGGTGGCTCTGCCGCCAGTAAGAGAGGTGGAGCCTCAACGACGAACATTCCCAGTCGGAGACTGGGAGCGAGGCAATCTAAAAGCCAATACGCTTGGGTTAAGCATTTTTTTCTTCTCTCTGTTTCCTCTGCGCCTCTGCGGTTCGTTAAAAATATACCGAGTTTTTTTCCTGAAATGGGTTTTTGATAAAGCCTTTTAATCCAAAATTGCTGTAATTGCCTTCATTTGAAATTTAGAGGATCGTGCTGTGAAAGCAATTTTTCTACCTTCGCCTCGTCTAACCTAGCAGTTAATCTTCTAGTTTCATGCAAGTCTCTAGTAGTTTTCGCCAAAGTAAAAGTTGAGCCAACAGAGAAAGCTAAACCCATACCCATAAAGCCTTTCACCCAGCTATCTACAGGTAAATTTACAATACCGAAGGTGGTCATAGAAATTGACAACATAAAAGCTGCCCAGGTTTGAATAATCCAAGCTGCACTATCTTTTTGATTACCAATTGTTTGCATATTTCCTACCTTTGACATAAGCTATCTATACCAATTACTAATTAAGAAATATAAGATTTAATCTGGGTTTCCAGACTTTTATCTGTAGTTGAATTTTGGATAATTGGTATTAACAGTAATTGTATTGATTGGTAGGTTTACTGGTATCACTAGTAAGACCAGTTTGATAACTGGACTTCAAAAGCAAGCTCAAGAGCAATTTGATTAAATAGAAACTGGCACAAGATTTGTACCAGTTCTATAAGTGTCATTAAACGGATTAGTTTAATTACTCATCTGGAAAAGTCTGTACCTTGCCATCAGGACTGAGAACAACTCGAATTCTGACATTTTGTCCGTGTTTATTAGCGGAAACAAAAGGTTTACCAATTTCGGGCATCCCAGCGCTATCAACAAATTCTCTTGCTGCCTTATTCAGGGGAAAAATTCGTTCAACCGTGCCGTCAACACTAACTATCACACTGTACTCTAATGTTTGTGCTAGTCCAGTGGGTGGTTGCCAACGCTTTACTAAGTATTCTCTAGCTTCTGCTACTTGAGGTGTATCAAATAATGTGCCAGTCGCTACTTCTCTGGACGTAGGAGATTTGCGTGTGTCCCCCAATTGATCGATAAAAGGATTATTTTCGGCAGTTCTAGAGGAGGGAACTTGGGAAGCAGGTTTCTCTCCAGAAGAAGGTTGTTGTAGGGAATTAATTCTTTCATTTAGCTGTTGTTGTGAGTTTAGTTGGGAGGGTTGGGTAGGAGCATTGACACGATTATTATTGGGTATGGTGTCCAGAGATGGGGGAAGAACTGGTGAGATATTAGTTGGTAAGCTGCTGGCGTTAGAAGATAGTCTAGGTGGCAAGTTTCGCAGTTGAGGGATAGCACCGGGTTGAAAACTTGACCTTGTAGGATTTTGCCCCAGATTTGGTAATATGGCAATTTCCTGACCTGGGAGTTTTTTGCTAGATGGTGCGTTAGAGAAGCTCGCCGGAGGCATTGCACTATTTTTGGGAAGGGTTGCAGTCGTCCCTTGAGGTATTGTTAATACATTTAGAGGTGGCGGCGTAGAAAAACTAGAACTAGGGACTGTTAGAGGTGCTTGGGGTAAAGTGGATGTGGCAAGTGGAGGGGTAGAACCTAGCAAGTTATCTGATGGATTGGTGGGAGTGGTTAGCCCAGGATCGGGCGTAGGAAAGTTTAGTGAGGATGAAGGTTCTAAAGCAGTCTTTACTGCTGCTGAATCTGATGTTTTGGCTGTTTGCTGTTGCTTTTCTCTAAGATTGTTCGCATATTGCCAAGTAACTGGTAAAAAACCTATACCTATTACTAATACTGCGGCAATAGGCGCCCAAGTCGGGAATCTCAGAGTCGAACTCGTGTTGTTGAGAGTTGGGAGTGCCATCACATCAGTCGAATATTCATCTAAAGCACTTGCCAAATCAAATAGTTGCAGCAGACTGAGTTGAATTACAGGGCCAGATGAGTAATTGGCAAGAGAACCGAGAAATAGATTGTGAGTTAAATAGCTGCTTGGTTCTAAGTGGATATTTGCCCCTGGAATCTGGGTATTAAAGGCATTTAATGTTTGTGTTGAAGACTTTAATTCCGGCTCATCCAATGCTGTGCTTAATTGCTGGGTAGCGGAGAAACTGACCCAAAAGCTTTCTGGAGACTGTTGGAGAAATTGCTGTACGTAGCTAGTGACAGCATCACATAAAGCTTCGAGTTGCTCGCGATCGCCCCGAATTGGAATTCTATTTTCTTCTGGTAATCGGGGATCGTCAAAACGTAACTCAAAACTTAGGTGTTTGAGGACAGTTTTACCCATCCAACGGGACAGAGGTGAACTTTGCGCGAATACTTCTAGCGTGCAAGTCGGGGGTGTGTAGCGACGAATGACAGAATTTGATAGAGGCATAGCAGGAACAACTTGGAAGACTATTTGGGATTTTGCAAAAAATTGAGCGAAAAGTTGGAACGCCGGACTCCTCCACTCAGAACTTTGTCAGGTTCCTTCAGTTATGCAAACTGGTGTGGAAGGAGGAAACAGTGTTGACAGTGCATCGCCCAAAAAGCTAACGACCATCAAAAGGGTTTTCCGATCTCGCAAACAAATCGCAAGTAAATTTTGGTTGAGAAATTTCAAATCTAAAATTTTGTTGAACGGTCTATAAGTGCTAGCCAGAGACGGCGATGCCCACCAGCAGCACTGTAAAAAAGTAAATCTACAAGCAGTTTTAGAGCCAGGTTGGTTAGTAAATCCGTTGAGATTTTCTCGTCCTCTTCCATCCGCTCTTGGTAGGTGTTGCAAAAAGCATCAATATAGTCTCCAAGTAAAGCAGCCTGGTGAGGTTCCCGGTTATTTTCTGCCATTTGTTCTAACAGACCGACAGCGCGGCGAATCAATTCCTGGTGCTGTTTGGCTAGATAGCAGATGATCAAAACAAGCGATCGCGCTTCTTCGACATCTAGCTTTTTCCGCCCTCCTTGACCTTTGCGTAGGGGATTTGATTGGCGCAGTCGCCATAAAGCTACGCGGTCTGGCACTCTTGACTCTAAATTCAGATCGGTTGCCGCCGAAAGCATCGCCTCTGAACCAATGCCAGTTAAGGTTTCTAGCGCCAACAGCACCAAGTCTAATTGGGTTTTGATATTGTCCCATTGGACTGTGTTTGGGGCTGGAAGCTTGATTAAATCCTCCCACTGGGAATTTGGAGTGGCTGAGTTGGCGGCCGAGTGCATAACTTTTAGCATAGGTGATCAAGCTGATAGGGGATGTTGCTGTTACCCATTTTGAAACCAGACTCTTCAGAATCAAGCTTGGTTTCCCATAGCTAAGAGCCAAAGGCTCCAGCTAGCTTTTTATGTGGTAAACAGTAGGTATCTTTGTCCTACTCTAGATGAAAATTTATTTTGGACAAAGTAGAAAATTATCAATTCTAGTTAAGGTTTACTGGACTTTTGCTGCTAGCTCCGTACAAGACTATTAATAAACTATTGTTTTGGATGCTAACCGCTAATTATCACTAAGTAATTATTTAGAATACCTCCTAATTTATTTGCGGTTTTAAATTTTGAAATTTCTTGATGTTTATTACTTGGTCTTTATGTATACATAATTACTATACAAATCTTTTGCCTGTTTGCTAAAGGCACTTCTGACTGCTGGATATTATCCCACACCAGGAGCAATGCTCTAACAGTGAGGTGGGGAAGCAGGGGAGGCAGGGGAGGTAGGGGGAGAGAAAGAAATAAGTGTATTTAGGAGTATTCCGGTAGTAATAAATACTACAATTTTATCCTCACTTCCCCTGCTCGCCCAGCAATCAGAAAGCTCTTTTCACGATGATCTCACTTTTTCGCGTTGCTCCCTACTCCAACGGGGCTTGGTAAACTGGCAAATATTTTTTCCACGTCACTGATTCTCGATGAAATTAAAAAACTAAAACTACCCTCCCACAAAGGTTCCAGCTTCAGCTTTAGGGTTGCCCAAAAATGGAGAAAGTGGAGCTAAAATGTCTGCTCAAAAGCCTCAATCAAGCTGTTAACTTCTTCAAGGGTGTTGTAATGCACCATACTCACCCGCACTATTCCACCTTGGGATGCTAACCCCAGGTATTCAATGAGCCGTTTAGCATAAAAGTCTCCATAGCGAATTCCTATATAGTGTTGGTCAATTTTTGCCGGAATGGTTGAGCTATTGATTCCATCTACCACAAAAGATATAGTTGGCACACGGGTTTGACGGTCAGCCCTTGATTGACCAATCACTCGCACATTAGGCTTGCTGTTGAGATAATTTAGGAGGCGATCGCTAATATGTTCTTCATGTATGCTAATTAAATCAAATGCTTGCACCATTTGATTTCTCAAATCTGGTGCTGTTTCATTCCCATAGTGTAATTGTGCTAACTCACTTAAATAATCACATAAACCTAACATTCCATAACTTAATTCAAAATTGACATTCCCTAACTGAAATTTATAAGGTATATCTGTCTGCTCAATAAAATAATGGTTAAGACCAGGCAATCTTAATAAATGTTCTTCCTTCCCATAAAGTAAGGCATGATGTGGCCCATAGACTTTATAACAACTGAAAGTATAAAAATCAACATCTAAATCTTGGACATCAATTAATCTATGGGGTGCATAAGCTACACCATCTACACAAATCATGGCATTGCGATCGTGTACAAATCTAGCAATTTCTTTGATCGGGTTGATGGTTCCCAGAACATTAGAAGCATGAGTCAAGGATACCAATTTGGTGCTACGACTCATCAATGGTTCTAAATCTGCTAAATGAAGTTCCAAAGTATCTGGATGAACTTGCCACACTTTAACCTTAATTCCTTGTTTTTCAAGAGCGACCCAAGCACCAATATTGGCCTCGTGGTCACAATTAGTCACAATCACTTCATCGCCAGGTGTAAAGGTTTGACCCAGACAAATTGAGAGAATTTTCAACATCATTGTAGTAGATGGGCCCATGACCACTTCTTTAGAAGAATTGGCATTAATGAAAGTAGCCATTCCCCTAGTTGCTAGAGCCAATCGTTCTCCTGCAAGTTGAGAAACCCCATAAGAAGCTCCCAACTGAACATCAGAACTCAAGAGAAATTCGCTAATTCTATCTACTACCTTTTTCAGGGTTTGTGACCCGCCAGCATTATCAAAAAAAGTCCATTCACCAGCTAAAGCAGGAAAATATTGACGAACTTTATCAAGATTCAGGAGCATAGTATAAGTAATCTAGACAATGTTCTTTACCCTAGCTTACTTTTGGCAAGTCGCCCAGAGAGCATCTACATCCTCTTTTGGAGTTTACAGCTTCTTGTTTCAGCTTCCGACTCTGTAATCATCTATCTAAAGGAGTATACAAAGAGTCTCTTACTGACACACCTACATTTCCAACAAGGATTAATGTCTTGATTCTTCACAATTCTCGCCAATTTTATTTGATAAGTTTAAGGGATAGTCAAAGCAAGTATTGTTTTGATTCTTAATTCCTTGATTGAAAACAAAGGAACAACCTATGAATACTACTGTTAAATACGACATCGAGGTTATCAAGGAAGAAGCACTTAAACTGGTTAAAAAGGGACTTCTTAACCGTCAACACCCGATTTATACCATCTGTAAATATATTCCCCATCGTGACTGGGTGAATTTTGAACTTGAGTTAGAAAAAAACGAATTTTTACTCAGAGATAGAATTATCGACCTACTGAATCACGAATTGTGGGAAGATGATTGAGGCTGCATTGAAAAGCAGAATTCTAATAAATCAAAATTACAAATTAGTTTTTCAGAATTAAAAACCCTCGAATTAAATCGGGGATTATAAACAAACAAGTCTGAAAATAAGCAATAAATCTTAATGAATAGCTTACATGCCTGAAAAGAGAAGAGAATCACCCCTAGCGTAGCAGTGATTATCTGTTAAAGCCTACTGGCGTGGCAAGGCTAAAATGTTGCAAAAATGTAGCGTTCGTACTACAAGGTGGTCTATATGACCAAGGTTGGGACGGTCTAATACTTCTTCTAAGATACAAGGTTAGGTGGAACGAACGCGAACAGCGTCCCGTAGAGAAGTGACACCCAACATCAACCCTCGATATTTCCGAACCCCTTTTACAGTGACATGTACTAAGTAAAATGCTAATTGTGATATATTAATTTAAATTAAGAATGATTGCAAAATAGTAAACAATTTTTGGGAATATCGCCCAAGCTAATTAAAAGGTTTACGCCGAATGGATATTTTAATAGAATAATCTCATTAAAAGATTCGCAGAAACATCAATGGACTGGATTACACTACTGCGATCGCTACAGTCTGATTTTATTAAAAGGTTAGCATCTGGTTGTCTGCTTCATTGTGAAACAGAAGGTCAATATAGTGAATTAACTGTAATCTCTGGAGAAAGGTTAAAGGCACTACGGGAATTTTGCTGGCAGATGGCTGAAAAATATAAGCGTGTTTTACCAGTCCGCGATGTTTTTATTAGCTATCTTAAAGGGAAGTTGGGTGAGGAAGTTGTCAAAGAACGTTTAGCTGATTTTATTACCGAAGTCGATTATGAAAAGCGATTCGGCGGCGATGGCAATATAGATTTTACCTTGACTTCTGACCCATCTATTGGTATTGAGGTTAAATCTCGTCACGGTCGAATTGACAGAGTAAGATGGTCAATTAGTTCTGAAGAAGTTGAGAAAAATGCAGTTGTAGTTTGCATTTTGATTCAAGAGGATGTGAGTGAAGCACAATCTGAATATCATCTTTTTTTAGCGGGCTTTCTCCCAACCCGAATGATTAAGTTGAAAACTGGTAAAATTTCTTTTGGGATAGAACAATTACTATATGGTGGTGGTTTAGGGTGCTATCTAGAACAATTACAATCTTCTATAAATAATTCTTCTAGGCAACAACCACCAATTTATAAATATCTCCCGAAACAGGAAGTTTTATCTAAACCAACTATAAATCAGGTGGTCAAACCTTATTTGAAACCTGAATATAGTGGTGAAGATTTAACTCTAGTTTACGTAAAACTAGGTGATGAATATTTTGAAAAAGGAGAATATACCAATGCAATTACCAACTATAATCAAGCTTTACAAGTTAATCATGGTGATATTAGTGTATATTATAAACGAGGTTTAGCTCACTATCAAATAGGAGATTATGAAACTGCGATCGCAGATTATTCTCAGGCAATTCAGATGAATCTTCATGATGCTAAATCTTATAATAAACGAGGTTTAGCCCTTTATCAACTGGGGCGATTAGAAGAAGCAATTAATGATTATACCCAAGCAATCAGAATTAATCCTAATGTTGCCGTAGCCTATAAAAATCGGGCTGAAGCTCGTTCTCATGCAGGAGATAATCAAGGAGCAATTGAGGATTATACCCAGGCTATTAAAATTAACCCCGATTATGCTAATGCTTATAAAAACCGTGGAATTGCTCGTTATTTATTAGGCTCTCAACCGGGATTTCTCCAAGCAATCAAGATTAATCCTCAAGATGCCATAGCTTATAAAAAACGTGGTAATGCTCGTTCCGACTTAGGAGATTTTGAGGGAGCAATTGAAGATTATACTCAAGCAATACAGATTAATTCTAATTATGCCGATGCTTATTACAACCGTGGTAATGCTCATTCAGATTTAGGAGATTTTGAGGGAGCAATTGAAGATTATACTCAGGCAATACAGATTAATTCCAACTATGCTGATGCCTATTATAATCGGGGTAATATTCGTTTAGAAATCGCAGATAAACAAGGAGCGATCGAAGATTTTCAAAAAGCGGCAGATATCTATCGTCAAGAAGGTAAGCTAGAAGCACTCAAAGATACACGAGAAAAAATATTAGATTTAGAAATAGAAGAATCATTAGATATTTTAAACTTCTAAACGATAGCCTAAGTGTTACATCTCTATTACTTGCCTCGGCAATTGGAAATTGCGGCTACATAGACAAAACCTACCTCCGCAGGTTAAAAACCATTAATTTTGTATTAGTCCACGGAGGTGGACTTTGTTTGTATAGCCGCGATTTCTAATCGCCAGGTATATTTATCAAGGATCAAGGCCAATACCGTTCGGTTAAGGTTTTTTGATGAAAATTATAAATCTTAAAGACGCGATAAATCGGCGTCTCTTGTCTTAACTGATTTTGTACAGTTTCACCAAGAATTTTGACAAACATCCTCTTAGCTGACTACAAAATTCACTAACTTCCCAGGCACCACAATAACCTTTTTAATCTCTTTACCTTCGATGTAACGTTGGGCAATTTCTGATTCACGGGCGTATTTCTCCAACGCGGCTTTATCTGCTTGTGCTGGTACTTGAATCGAGCCGCGAGTTTTACCCATAACTTGAATCACTAAAGTGATTTCATCAGCTACCAAAGCATCAGGGTCAAATGATGGCCAAGTCTGAGTATGAACTGAATTACTTTCACCCAATAAATGCCACAATTCATCAGCAATATGTGGTGCAAATGGTGCTAGTAAAACCACCAAAGTCTGAATACCTTCTGCGTAAATTGGTGAATTTTTGCTGTCAGCATCAGTTAGGGCATTACTCAACTTCATCAATTCGGAAATAGCTGTATTGAATTGATATTCGTCTTCCACATCTTCCGTCACTGCTTGAATAGCTGTGTGAATCGCCCGCCGCAATTCTTTTTCTGCTTTAGTTAAATCAGAGAGTTGGGCTTTCTTACGGGATACCCCAGCCGCAATATAATCTGTCACCAAACGCCAAACCCGATTTAAAAAGCGGAATTGTCCTTCTACATCGGCTTCATCCCATTCCAAGTCTTTTTCTGGCGGCGCTTTGAACAAGATGAACATCCGCGCAGTATCTACACCGTATTTGGCAATTACATCTTCTGGTGCTACACCGTTGCCCTTTGATTTAGACATGGTGGCATAGAGACGTTGCAACGGTTCACCTGTCTGGGGGTCGCGCGGGTCGGCTGAATTTACCAGATTAGAAGGAATCCATTTATCTTTACCACCCTTATGAGGATTTAGGTAAGTTAAACCCTGTACCATACCTTGAGTTAACAGGCGTTGGAAGGGTTCGTCAAAGTTCAGTAACCCTCTGTCCCGTAGTACTTTAGTAAAGAACCGCGAATACAACAAATGTAAAATCGCGTGTTCAATCCCACCTACATACTGATCAACTGGCATCCAGTCATTAATTTTACTAGAATCGAAAACCTGTTGTTCATTTTTAGCATCAGGGAAGCGCAAGAAATACCACGAGGAATCAATAAAAGTATCCATTGTGTCAGTTTCCCGCTTCGCTGGAGTGCCACAAGTTGGACAAGGTACATTTACCCAACTTTCCAACTGAGTCAAAGGTGAACCGCCACGTCCAGTAAATTCAACTTCTTCCGGCAACTGTACGGGTAAATCTTTGTCGGGTACTGGAACTATCCCACAGTTAGGACAATGAATTACAGGTATCGGTGCGCCCCAGTAACGCTGCCGTGAAATCAACCAATCCCGTAAGCGATATTGCACCCGCACTTTCCCAAAACCTTGTTGTTCGGCGTATTCAATTATTGCTTGTTTCGCATCTGTGGAAGTCATACCAGTAAAAGCCCCAGAATTAATTAAAATTCCTGGTTCAGTGTATGCCTGGTTATATTCAATTTGGATGAGTTGTGTAACTTCATCAACCTGTGATGTGGGAGTTAAGTCAAAACCTGCAACATCATCTGGGGAAACGATGACAAAATCAATTGGCAAATTGTAATTTTTGGCAAACTTAAAATCCCGGACATCGTGCGCTGGTACACCCATCACTGCTCCAGTACCATACTCATACAGTACATAATCAGCAATCCAAATCGGCACTTCTTCCCCTGTAAATGGGTTAATTGCCTTACCACCTGTGGGGATACCTCGCTTCGGTTTATCTTCAGCGGTACGTTCTAACTCACTTTGATGGGAAACCTCTTTAATAAAGGCTTCTACCGCTGTTTGTTGTTCTTTTGTCGTGACGCGCTTGGTTAAGGGATGTTCTGGTGCTAACACCAGGTAGCTGACACCATAAACGGTATCTGGACGTGTGGTGTAAACGGCGATTTTTTCATCTATCCCAATGATGGGAAATTCTAAGTAAGCACCTGTAGATTTGCCAATCCAGTTTGCCTGCATCGACTTGACGCGTTCCGGCCAACCTGTCAATTTATGCAAGTCATTGAGCAATTCTTCGGCGTAGTCGGTAATCTTGAAAAACCACTGGCGTAATAATTTCCGCTCAACTATTGCCCCACTGCGCCAAGAACGTCCTTCGTTATCAACTTGCTCGTTTGCCAATACAGTTTGGTCAATGGGGTCCCAGTTTACCGCTGCTTCTTTTTGGTAAGCTAACCCCGCTTGCAAAAACTGCAAGAAAATCCATTGTGTCCATTTGTAATAATCTGGTGAACAGGTAGCAAGTTCGCATTCCCAATCAATAGATAAACCAAGACGCTGCAATTGTTGCCGCATCTGAGCCATATTCTGATAAGTCCACTTTGCTGGTGGTACACCACGGTCAATGGCGGCGTTTTCTGCTGGCAAGCCAAAGGCATCCCAACCCATTGGGTGTATTACCCGATACCCTTGCATTCGCTTGAGGCGGGCAATCACATCGGTAATCGTATAATTACGGACGTGACCCATGTGTAGGCTGCCCGATGGATAAGGGAACATGGAAAGAGCGTAGAATTTTGGCTTGTTGCTAGCTATCGGTGTTTTATCTAAGCCAAGTTCTACCCATGTTTTTTGCCATTTTTCCTCAATTGCTGCTGGGCTATATCGGTAATCAACAGAATCACGTATTTCCAATGGTTTCATGCCTGTTACACTTTACTTCTACTAATTTTCTAGTATTTGACTTTACTAGTATATTTGAACCACTATGTTGAGGGAATTATTTGTCTAGTAATTTTCTAATTTAATTTACAAAATTAATTTACTATTTCTTTCTACCCTCTATTTCTATCTATTTTATATCTCTAAAGTTCTTAGACTAATAGTCCAACAACTTTAGGGATATGGAAATTGACATCGAATGGGAATATTTTCTAGCATCTTGTTAAGAATGCGACTCAAGTTATTACTAACAGGATTTTTTAAGTATTGCTGCCATACCCAGGTATCGTTATTAACATCATAAGAATCGAATGGCGATCGCTAAAACTACCTTTGCTTAACTACCAATCTGCGATTATCGTAAATTAAAGGGTTTAAGAACCTGCAATCTACATGTAGCACCCATTTCAGTCGGGGTTTAAATCCCCGTCTGAAATTTCTTTAATTTTGAATTTTGTTAGCGCAGCGTAAAGCCTTCGGCATGGCTTCGCTTAGAGCGAGTCTGCGAGCGTCATTTTGAATTTTGAATTGTTAATGATCCCTCAAACATTGAATTATTGTTGCAACTCTTAATGTTTTGCTTATAAGTTTCTAACCCGCACCTTGGTAGACTGAACTTTATACAATTGGATTATTATGGGCTGTTACGGTTTGCCAGAGCAATTACCCTTGGCTTTCTGGTAAGGCAGTCCGGTCTTCTCCCACAGGGAGAGGCTAGCGCCAAAGGGGTTTCCTACGCCACTTGCTCCACTTGGGGAGACCCCAAGACCGCAGTGGCTCCCCATGAGGAACTACCGTTAGCGTAGCGGTAGAGACGCAGGAGCGTCACCCAAAAGGTCTACTTAAGATAATAAAGACGAAAGAGCAATCAAGACATGGTAGATTCCCTCAAAAAACCAGGCTTTGAAGAAATCCGGCCAGGGATTAAAGTCCCGGCAAAAGAAACCCTGCTAACACCTCGGTTTTATACTACCGATTTTGATGAAATGGCACGGATGGATATCTCCGTCAACGAAGACGAGTTACAAGCCATTCTCGAAGAGTTTCGCACTGACTACAACCGCCACCACTTTGTTCGGGATGCCGAGTTTGAACAATCCTGGGATCATATTGACGGGGAAACTCGCAAGTTGTTCGTTGAATTTCTAGAACGTTCTTGTACGGCAGAGTTTTCCGGTTTTTTACTGTATAAAGAACTTGGTCGTCGCTTGAAAGGCAAAAGCCCGGTTTTGGCAGAGTGTTTTAACCTGATGTCACGGGATGAAGCACGTCACGCTGGCTTTTTAAACAAAGCTTTATCGGACTTTAATCTATCCCTAGATTTAGGGTTTTTGACTAAGAGCCGCAGTTATACTTTCTTCAAACCGAAATTTATCTTCTACGCCACTTATCTTTCTGAGAAAATTGGTTATTGGCGCTACATCACCATTTATCGCCATTTAGAAACACATCCCGAAGACCGGGTTTATCCAATCTTCCGGTTCTTTGAAAACTGGTGTCAAGATGAAAACCGTCACGGCGATTTCTTTGATGCGATTATGAAATCTCAGCCGCAAATGTTGAATGATTGGAAAGCACGGCTGTGGAGTCGGTTCTTCCTATTGTCGGTGTTTGCGACCATGTATCTCAATGACATCCAACGCAAGGACTTTTATGCCACCCTTGGACTGGATGCAAGAGAATACGATATCCATGTAATTCAGAAGACCAACGAGAATGCAGGTAGGGTGTTCCCGTTGATGCTGGATGTAGAGAATCCAGAATTTTATCAGCGCTTGGACATTTGTATAAGCAATAATGAGAAGTTGGGTGCGATCGCTAATTCCAATACTCCCAAATTCCTGCAATTCTTCCAAAAACTACCGCTTTACATCTCCAATGGTTGGCAGTTATTGCGGCTGTACCTAATGAAACCAATTGACACTATTTCTTATCAAGGAGCAGTTCGTTAACTTATAACAGGTTTGCGAAAGCTTTAGTGGTTCTGCAATTAGCAGAACCACTTTTTTGTTTAAGAAGGCACTCGACTTTATCCAACTACGCGGCATAAAGAGCTTAGGAGTGTCAAAGAAAGGGATTTCCAAGGAATAAATTATCCCAAAAAACGTAGACGCGGAGCGGCTTGCCGTAGGCTACCACAGAGACGCAGAGAACACAGAGAGAGGAGAGATTAAGAGGATTTTTGCGTCAGTTTTGGAATATTTTTTTATTTGGAAGTCCCAAAAGCTTGGCTCAATAATTCACGGTGCATTAATGCCCTATCTACTAAAGATTTTATTTGCTCTGATGATAATGGCTCACCATTAGCATAATGCTCCATCCAAGCTAGACTAATAAAATTAGGGTCATCTGGTAAACTGGCTAAATCCCACCCAGGTATTTCCAAATCTTCCATGAGACGATTTATCTTGGGGTCATAACTGAGAGCAAAGCAACGACAACCTTCGGCTGCTGCCATAATTAAGCTGTGCAGACGCATCCCAATTGCCATCTCGACACCGCGAAATACACCTTTCAAAAGTTGCGGATTTTCTAGACATAAAATCTGGCTGACATCTTTAAGATGTGGCTGAATGGCTTCGGCAATACTTAAATCTTCACTTTTTTGAAATGGCAGTAATAAAATAAAAGCCTGTGTGGCTTTTTGAAAGTCAACCAAAGCGCGAGTTAAATTTGCTAGACGTGTTTCTGTAAGTTGGGGATGCGATCGCAACGTTACCGCAACTCTCGGCGCAGGTAAATCCCAAAGTCCTGGTACTGGTTGCGATTCCAATGCCCAAACTGGGTCAGGAGCTATAATACAAGGAATTTGCCAATCAGATAATAAAGCCGCACTGGCGCGATCGCGGACACTAATTTTGGTACAATTACTAAAGTTCTGCCGTGCCAGCCAACGAGTTTGCGGACGCACTAACGGGCCGATACCCTGCGCCCAAGCAACAGTTTTCAAACCCATTTTTTGCGCCAATGCCATCAGTCCCCCATAATAAAATGGGCTGATAGTACTAGTAATATCTTGAATGAGACTCCCACCGCCCCAAATCAAGGCATCGCAAGAGCGTAAAGCTTGCAATACAGGTAAAGGAGCCATGCGATCGTAGGTTTCTACATTGTAGCGATCGCGCGTTTCCTCTGGATTCCCCGAAAGCACCACAGGCGTTACATGAGATGGTAACATTTGCAAAAGCGTTGCCAATAAAGCTTCGTCACCACCATTCCCTTTACCGTAATACCCAGACAATAATGCCCGCATCTTGACCATTTTGGATTTTAAATTTTGGATTTTAGATTAATAGCTTTTTTATACAGAATATCTGTCGTTTATAGTCTTTACAAAAAGCGTGGGCAATTCATGTACCCGAAGGCTTACCGCAGGGTGCATTAGCGAAACGGGCGGTTAGAAACCGCGTCTACACAAATAATATTCATTACCCAGTCGTACAGAATTCATACTGAATTCTGACTCCTGAATTCTTCTTATAGAAACAACTCCCAACTCTTAACTTTTTTATGCACGTTCTATCGATTCCTACCTGGATTATTCATATTTCTAGTGTTATTGAGTGGATTGTCGCCATTTGGTTAATCTGGACTTACGGCGAACTGACTAATAACCGCAATTGGTGGGGATTATCTCTTGCCATGTTACCAGCTTTAGTCAGCGCTATGTGTGCCTGTACCTGGCATTATTTCGACAACGCCGAATCTCTGGAATGGATGGTAACGCTTCAAGCTACCATGACTTTAGTTGGTAATTTTACGCTTTGGGCTGCGGCGTTTTTGATTTGGCGTTCTACCAAATCTGCTAACACTGTTGAACCAAAACCTATTAAATCAGAGCAATGATTTCTAAAGAAACCCTGTTTGCACTTTCACTGTTTCCCTATTTGGGTTTCTTGTGGTTTATCAGCCGCAGTCCGCAAATGCCGCGTTTAGCGCTGTATGGATTTTATGGCACTCTCGTCTTTGTCGCCATCACCATCCCGGCAGGAATTTACGCCCAATTGCATTATGGCGAGTCTTTAGCCAATGTAGATTGGTTGCATGGCGGTGCAGAACTATTTTTGACCCTTTCTAATATCTTGCTGGTGCTAGGTTTTGGGCAAGCTGTTAGGCAATTAAAAATAAAAAACTAGTGTTTGATTGCATTAAGTTATAAGGAAAAGGTAAATGGACGTAATTCCAGCGATTGATTTACTAGAAGGTCACTGTGTACGACTGTATCAGGGAGACTACGATCGCTCGCAAGTTTTTAGCGAAAATCCTGCTGATGTTGCTAAACAGTGGGTAGATGAAGGTGCTACCAGACTGCATATAGTTGATCTAGATGGTGCCAAAGCAGGTAAAGTAGTAAACTTGAGGGCAATTGAAGCGATCGTTCATGCGGTGTCAGTGCCGATTGAAATTGGTGGAGGATTGCGCGATCGTACCAGTGTGCAACAAGTATTCAATCTAGGCATACAGTGGGCAATTCTCGGCACTATCGCTGTAGAACAACCCCAACTAGTGCAAGAACTCTGTCAAGAATTCCCCGAACAGATTATCATCGGTATTGATGCTCGTAACGGACGCGTAGCAACTCGCGGTTGGTTAGAAACCTCAGAAGTTTTAGCAACTCAATTGGCTGTACAAATGCAAGAATTGGGTGCAGCCGCCATAATTTACACAGATATTCACCGAGACGGTACACTCACAGGTCCGAATTTAGAAGCTTTGCGAGAACTTGCAGCAGCAATTTCCATCCCGATAATTGCCTCTGGTGGAGTCAGTTCTCTCACCGATTTATTGAGTTTGTTGGCATTAGAATCCCAAGGCGTAAGTGGTGTGATTGTCGGACGTGCCTTGTATACTGGGGATATTTTACTCAAAGAAGCATTACGAGCGATCGGGCCTGGCCGGATTCAGGATATTCCACCGAATCTAGGTTTTTCTAGCTTTGCTTGACGATGCCAATTTTAGATTTTAACGTGAATTCGATTGTTCATATAATATCTACCCAATTTGCTCAATCAAAAAACCTCTAAGAAGGTTTTACTACGCAAAACCGTCCCTCTTCGACTCGGAGAGGGACAGACTTCAATACTGTTTGGTTAAGACAAGAGATGCGATGAATCGCGTCTAACATCCTTATTAAATGGTTCATAACAGCACTATTGCAGGGATTATAAAGGTATATTTAACTAGAATTAAGGTATTATAGCGATACTGTTTAGATACCATAAGCGGTAGGGGTTTACAGAAATGTGCCTCTACAAGGGACACGCGAGTTGAGCTATAAATTAATATCTACCGTTTTACGGGTATTAGAAAAATGAGGTTTAAAGACTGGGCGACTAGGGTGCTACTAATCTCGCTGATGTTTATGGCTTTAGTTGTAGTGCTGATAATTGGACGAGCGACAAAATTACACAATAATCCGACAACATCACATATATCCAATCCACCGGTTATGGCTTTCAGTCAATATCCGCAGGTGCAATTCCAATCAGCGAAAGAGCCAGAGAAGAAATCTCAACGTGTTCTCAAGTCCCCAGTCAATATTAACAAGCCTGTAGCAAGGTATGTAACCACTCAAGCTTTTGCACACTACAGACCTAGTTATCAAGTTGCTTCCGTTGACCCCAGTAACTATGGAGAACGTTACACCAAAGATGTGAACGGCATTCCTCTCCACAACCAACCAATTATCGTCCTTCATGAAACTGGTTATTCTGCTTCCAGTGCGATTAATTTCTTTCAAGTAGCCCATAACGATGAAGGTGTGCAAGCAAGTTACCACGCTTTAGTCAAGTTAGATGGAACGGTGGTTTATTTAGTACCACCAGAAAAACGGGCTTTTGGTGCAGCTCACTCTGTCTTTGAGACTCCAGAAGGAGTGGAAACTGTGCAGACTAACCCGACTTTGCCGGCATCAGTGAATAATTTTGCTTATCACGTTTCTTTAGAAACACCTCCAGATAGTTATGACAGTAGCAGCCAACAAACCCATAGCGGCTACACAGAAGCTCAATATCATTCTCTTGCTTGGTTAATTGCTCAAAGTCAAGTTCCAGACCATCGCATTACTACCCACCGTTTAGTAGACCGTTCTGGTAAAAAAGTTGACCCAATAAATTTTGATGGGAATAAATTTCTGAACTTACTTAATACTTATCGTCAGGTTAGACCAATTTATCGAGTCAGCCAATAATTCAGAGTTTATGCAAAATTAGGAAGAAACAAACCGTATAGTTCCAAATCTCATAGTCAAATATAGTCAAGCGAACAAATTCATAACGCATCCCTCAAAGGAGAGAGATAGCAGCCTAAACCCTGTTGTAAAATAGACATATAAGGATTCGGGGGGCCATTTAACTGGTCATAAACGCCTATAGAAACTATTTTTGGAAATCTCCAAGGTCTGAAGTCCAGCCAGCTGAAGCAACTACAGCGGTTGTACCACCAGCGCATACCAGGCGATCGCATCACCACGCCTGAGTTTTCCCAGCGTCTAGCAGCAATTAGCACAGAAGTCAATCAGCCTGTGTGCGCCTACATCAACCGTCGCGGACAAGTGATTCGCGTCGGGGTAGGCACGCCGCGCCAAACGCAAATACCACCGATGGAATTGCCGCGTTACGGTGCAGAACGACTCAGTGGTATTCGTTGTATTGCCACCCATCTCAAGCCTGAACCGCCCAACGAAGCGGCGCTCACGGCGATGGCATTACAACGCTTAGATGCCCTAGTTGTCCTTAATATTACCGGAACCGGATTTACACGGCGGGGAGGCGGTGCGACTGGGTATGTCAAAGAAGCTTATCTAGCTCATCTGACACCCCAAGAGTCTCGCACCCTGATTACTAGTCCTGCTGCATCCAAGGTAGGGGAAAGCCAAATTCAATCCCCAAGTTGGAGTATATCGCCACCTCTGGACTTGGACGATCTGGCAGACCAGGATTTAGTAGACTTGGTAGAAAATCTGGAAGCGGAATTCCAGCGCGAATTTATCGCCCAGGAAGTAGATGCTGACCACGATCGCGTGCTAATTGTGGGGCTGATGACCAGTGAGATGACTCCCCTACAATTCCAGGACAACTTATTGGAATTGGCACGTTTAGTTGATACTGCTGGCGGAGATGTATTACAAACAATACAACAAAAGCGATCGCGCATTCATCCCCAAACCGTGGTTGGCGAAGGTAAAGTCCAAGAAATTGCCCTAACAGCCCAAACACTAGGGGTTAATCTCGTCGTCTTTGACCGCGACCTCTCGCCCTCCCAAGTCCGCAACTTAGAAATACAAATTGGTATCCGGGTAGTTGACCGCACCGAAGTAATTTTAGATATCTTTGCCCAACGCGCCCAGTCTCGTGCCGGTAAATTGCAAGTAGAACTAGCACAGTTAGAATATATGCAGCCTCGGCTGGCTGGTAGAGGTCGCACCATGTCCCGATTGGGTGGTGGTATTGGGACTCGTGGCCCTGGTGAAACCAAACTGGAAACTGAACGCCGTGCCATTGGTCAGCGTATTTCCCGATTGCAAAAAGAAGTAACCCAGTTACAGGCACATCGTTCGCGGTTACGGCAGCGACGGCAGCATCGAGAAGTTCCTTCAGTGGCTTTAGTTGGATATACCAACGCTGGTAAATCTACTTTGCTGAATGCTCTCACGAATGCAGAAGTTTATACAGCCGACCAGCTATTTGCCACTCTCGATCCTACTACCCGCCGCCTGGTAATTCCTCATGGCGAAACAGATGAACATCAGGAAATTCTCATTACAGATACAGTAGGGTTCATACACGAACTGCCTGCATCTTTAATGGATGCCTTCCGCGCCACCTTGGAGGAAGTCACAGAAGCCGATGCCCTACTACATTTAGTAGATTTGTCTCACCCCGCCTGGTTGCGTCATATTCGCTCAGTTAGAGAAATCCTGGCACAAATGCCAATAACTCCTGGCCCCGCGTTGGTTGTTTTTAACAAGATCGATCAAGCCGATAGTGAGACACTAGCTTTAGCTAGAGAAGAGTTTCCCCTCGCGGTGTTTATTTCTGCGAGTCAGCGTTTGGGATTAGAAACCCTACGCCACCGCCTTGGTCAACTAATTGAATACGCCGTTGACTCTCGATAAATACCGAAGATAAATTTTAAATTTATAAAAACTAATGCCGTAGTTAATATAACTACGGCATTAGTTTTAGATATTGATACTGTTTTCTACTGTATTGAAGCTCTAATAATTGCTGTTATACCAATTCACGAAAATCCTGATAGATATAGATTTATCGTAGGGGCATGGCATTGCCCATTGGTGTCAACTTAAGCTGAAACTCCTTTAAAACCTCGTTTCCAGCCTCCGGCTGGAAATGCAACTCGAAAAGTGGCTCTGCCGCCAGTAAAGAGAGGCGGCAGCCCCAAAGACAAGCATTCCCAGTCGGAGACTGGGAACGAGGCAATCTAAAAGCTAGTTCTAGGCTTGCTTTCACATTAAGTTGACACCAATGGGCATTGCCATGCCCTTACCAGCGTATTTGTATCATTATTAAAGTGAAATGGTATTAACTCATCCCCCGGCTTGAAGCCCTACGGTGTATACACAAGTCGTAAATAGTAGTCTGTCAAGGAATAATTGACGAGTATATTTTCTGTAGAGACGGCGATTTATCGCGTCTGTATAACGTACCAGTTTTTTAGACGCGATGAATCGCGTCTCTACATGAGGGCTTTCTGGCTCATCCCAAGCGTGGGGTAAAACTGGATCTGACTTGTGTGTACACCGTAGGCTTGAAGCCGGGGGGAAATCGAAGTCATTCCGCTTTGCTTTATTTGCAATCACAGGTTTTGGATCATTTATTGTTTGGAACACTCTTATGTCCAAAAATGATAAACTCTTTACTATAAAGTTATAGTATATTCACTTAATTAGTATTCGTTATTTAATACTATAAAATATTTTTTTTTGGCTTAGATTAAAACAGGAAAAAGCCGCTATAGCCAGTGGCAAAGTTCTAAAATTAAGAAGTATTAAATCAAGTTGAGGACATCATGGCTACAAAAGTAGAAATTTACACCTGGAGGACTTGCCCGTTTTGCATTCGTGCCAAAAGTTTACTGAAAAACAAGGGCGTTGAATTTACCGAATACAGCATTGATGGAGATGAAGCAGCCAGAAGTAAAATGGCTCAAAGAGCAAATGGACGCCGCTCTTTACCACAAATTTTCATCAATGACGCTCATATTGGTGGTTGTGATGATATCCATGCTTTAGACAGTCAAGGCAAGCTGGATGAGCTACTAACTTCTAGCAATAGCGTTTAGATTTAAAAGGTTTTGCGTTAGCGACAAGCCGCTGCAAATTACACGGCAGTCGCTACAACTCTGAAAAACTATGTGCTGCATTGTCTACTGGCTTTTATCCCCATAAGACTTTACCCTCCAGGTTTTACTCAGCAGTACAGATGTACGTCAATTGGTAAGATCATCAAGAGATAATAATTGAATAACTATTTAATTTCTTGGTGATTGAGGTACAAAGGGTGAAACTGGCTTTTATCATTGATCCCATCTATTTGCTTGATCCGTGTCATGATACCAGTGTTGCTCTGATGGAAGCAGCGCAAATCCTGGGACACGAAATTTGGATAACTCAAGCAAATCTGCTGAGTGTGGTGGAGGGCAAAGCTTGGGCTGTCCTACAGCGAGTCGAACTTGTACCAGTCCAATTGGTAGATAGACGGTGGGTAGCGGCGAATCCTTGGTATAAGTTGAGCGATTCCTACTTAACGTCTTTAGAGACAATGGATGCCGTATTTATGCGGACAGATCCACCTGTCAATGATTCCTACCTCTATGCTACTTATATTCTCGATTACATTGACCAAAATAAAACCCTGGTGATTAACAGTCCCAGTGGCATCCGAGGGGCAAATGAAAAAATGTATGCCCTCCAATTTACCAAAGCCATTCCAGAGACAATTGTCAGTGCTGATAAGCAGTTTATTCGCCAATTTGTCGAAGCAAAGGGGGCAACAGTTCTCAAACCACTGGGTAATAAAGCTGGGGAAGGAATTTTGTTTTTGCAATCAGGCGATCGCAATTTTAACTCTATTGTTGAACTCAGTACCCTCCAAGGTCGAGTACCAGTAATGGTACAAACCTATCTACCAGAGGCAAAAGAGGGAGATAAGCGAATTATCTTGCTCAATGGCGAACCCATTGGTGCGCTCAATCGCCTCTCAAGCGCAACTGATTTCCGCAATAATATGGCAACTGGTGGTACTGTTGCCCAAACTGAAATTACCCCAAGAGAATATGAAATCTGTACCCAATTAGCCGAACGCTTACGCCAAGACGGCTTAATTTTTGTGGGTATTGATGTTATCGGTGGCTACTTAACTGAAGTTAACGTCACTAGTCCTACCGGAATTCGTGAGATTGACCGACTAGATGGCACTCACCTTGGTCATGAAGTTATTCAATGGATTGAACAGACACTAGAAATCAAAAAATAAATGTAAATTATTGTTTTGTTTTGTGTCCTATTCCCAGGAAACAGACTTTCTTCGGATATTTCTGGAGGCGAATTGTCTACGCAACTTGCTTTCAGTAAATATATTTACTTCTACCGAATATAAGTTTAACGGATCGCGAGGGGTAGATGTAGTGATGTCTATGACTGGCTCTAACGCATGATAACGCAGCGTTAACGAGGTAGGAACGTCTGAACTATACAACCCTTCTCCGAAATGAGACGCTACGTAAACAGGCATCTTCCCTTGGGAGAAGACTCGCTATCGATGAAGCATTTGTAGTTGGGCAGGTCTTCCTGTGTTTTTGTGAAAAAGCATAGCTGGACATGGAAGCCGCAGACTCCTGCCCAAGTTCATTTTATAAAGTAGCGTTGAGAGTTTTTTTCCAATTGGTAAAATTGGGGATGGCAATATATTGCTTACCCCCACCCTTGGTAAACCCCTGGTGGAACTAGCAGATTTTATACAGTGTTCAGCCTGAACTGAGACTGCTAAGTTAATCTAAAATCGTTCGACTGAGCGCTCACGACGAAATCTCAAATCCAAAATCTTTTAATTCTTTGGTGTACGTCGGTTTCTCAGAAAATCAGGTATATCCAATCCAGGTTTTTCTTTTGGTTCTGGAGTTGGAGTTGGAGTCGGAGTTGGAGTTGGGGAGTTAACTGTGGGTTGCGGTGTTGTTGGTCGCTTCGAGGTATTAGGTGCTACCCGAACGTTAGCTACGCTTTGTTGTACCGCAGCTTGCACTTCACCTGTAAAGCCGGTGGCAATTACAGTTATTCTCACCTCACCTTGAAGTCTGTCATCAATTACAGCCCCAAAAATAATATTGGCGTTGGGATCAACGACTTCATAGATTGCTTCTGCGGCAGCATTTACTTCATGGAGGGTGAGATCAGTACCACCAGTAATATTAAAGACAACCCCTCTAGCACCTTCAATAGAACATTCTAGTAATGGTGAAGAAATGGCTGCGATCGCAGCTTCTCTAGCTCTAGATTTTCCAGAACTCACGCCAATTCCCATCAATGCCGATCCTGCATCTGCCATCACAGCCCGGACATCAGCAAAGTCAACGTTTACCAGACCGGGGATCGTGATGATATCAGAAATACCTTGTACCCCTTGACGCAGCACATCATCTGCATAGCGAAAAGCTTCTTGCACAGGCGTTTGTTCGGGGATCACTTCCAGCAATTTGTTGTTGGGGATAATGATCAGTGTATCTACTCTACTTTTTAGTCCTTCAATACCTTGTTCTGCTTGGCTGGTGCGACGGCGACCCTCAAATACAAATGGACGTGTGACTACACCAACAGTCAGAGCGCCCATTTCTTTTGCTACTTCTGCCACAATCGGGGCTGCACCCGTCCCAGTCCCACCGCCCATACCAGCAGTGATAAATACTAGGTCTGCACCCTCCAAAGCCGTAGCAATTTCGTCCCGCGATTCTTCAGCTGCTTTTTGACCGATGGCAGGATTACCACCCGCTCCTAAACCCCGCGTTAGCTTCTGTCCAATTTGCAATCGACTGGGAGCGCCAGCTAAGGTAAGAGCTTGAGCATCAGTGTTAATCGACCAAAATTCTACCCCAGATACATCGGACTCGATCATGCGGTTAACAGCATTGCCACCACCACCACCGACACCAATCACTTTGATGTTGGCGACCCGGCCAGGAACAATCTCGCCAATTCGGCTATTTTCCGTAAAAATCTTCTTATTGTCGTGATTTTGTCCGAAGTTCATCCCAGAATTATTAAAGGGATTGGTTGAGTTAACTGCCAGAGAGAACCCCGGCTGTCCCGTAGATTGGGAATTTTTATAGTTAAGTCCTTGGTTATTATCAAGTGTCATTGGATTTGTGAAAGGGTAGATAAACGACTTTTTCAGGTGTGATTCACCTCAGAGTCAACTTTAGTTTGACAGTGCCACAATACTATGGCATTGTTCTTTATTGTTTTCACTACTGCCCAGCCTAACAGAATTGGCAGCGCGAAAATTTGCTATGGGATAAGCTTTTAAGGCAGCCGATCGCACAGCCAATTCTAGAGAAGTATACCTATATTTATCTAAAAGTGACCTGTATAACTTCAACCAGACATTAATCTCTTCGTTATTCTCAGCGCAGGGCATAACTTGTAAAGACACACTACAGGGTATTTTCTCTGCCTTAATAATAATATTGTTAATAGGTTTTACCATTGGGTAGGATTGCAACTTTAGACACAAAATTTACCTTCTACTTACTTATTTTTCAGGCTAAACTAAGCAAGAATTTACTTGTCAGACTATACCTGATTAACTTGTTGTTTGGGGAGTCTTAATGGACACTTTGTTGGAGCAGTAGTCTATCTGACGAGAACCCTCACTAGTGTAGTCAAACAATTTTGGATTTTAGGTCGCACCTTTGGTGCGCTTCCAGCGCAACTTGGATTTTGGATTGATCCTGAAATCCAAAATCCAAAATCCAAAATTCGCACGGTCAACAAATCAAGATTTTCTAAGAAGTTTCGTTACCCAATTAAGAATTACGGCACGGAGTAGTCCAAACTTATTGCCCAGAAGCAATGCTTACGCAATTTTGGGCGGCATTTTTCATGACAGATTCAAAGGGATTAGGTACTGAAGATTGGGTATTAAGAAAACTTTTCTCTAGTCCCCAATCCCCAGTCCTCAATACCGTTATCATCAGTGCCCTCTGAAAAGCGAGTCTGAGTCTTAATGGAAAACTCAAGCATTTTTCTCTTTTCCGCACTGGGTTTGGTCAAAGAGAGTATGGGCAGAAGGCATTTTGTACGCCATAAGTAGGTAGGCGGGAATAAACCAAACTATGTTACGAAACGTAAATATGGCTTAAACCCTTACCAATGACCAATGACCAATGACAAATGACGACCCCCACTAGTTAACTTTGTTTACGCCCACCTACTTAGATCATCATTAGATTGTCTGACATCTTGTACCCTACTATTAGATATTAGGATAACAATTGAGGGTCTTTTACTCGCAATGGAAATTTTATGATTGATCTTCTCATTTTAATTAGAAGTTAATGCCGATTTTCGTACGGTTTACTGGAAAACTGAAAATAATAAATATATTTATCAGCATAAAGCTTCTTAATTTACTAGGAGTTATCAATACATTAAACACGTTAGATGTTTTTAGGGATTTTGGGAGTTAATTTCTGGTCTTTTTGGTTCATCTGTACTAATGGAGATTCGGGATTTTTCAGATCAATATACTCTATTTGACTGGAATTGAATTTTGTTGCTAGAGGGCGCATTTGGGCGAGTACCTTAATTTGTTCAGACAATTGGGGGCCTGGAACGCCGAGATGCACATTTCCTAGTTCTGTTTTCAAAATTAAATTAGTTGGATTTTGGCAATTAATTTCCATTACTTTTATCGGACTCCGGCTCACAGCTTCATGGAGTTGAGTCCAGTAAGAGCAGTATTGTTTTGGCGAGCCAATGACTCTGAGATTGGGTAATTTCTTAGTGGGATTCAGTGATATGTATTTTTCTAAAGGCATCCAGGCCCCACTGGCATCTAGTAAACCGATTATTACTTTATTGTTGCCACGTGTTTGAGTCACTGCGACAGGTACTCGTTCTTGAATTTCGATGATTAATCCAGGAGGAAACAGGCGGCGTCTGACGATCGCTTGAGCAATAGTTGGTTGTTTCTTCAAGGAGTTAGCGATCGCTGACGGTTCAATGCGCCACAAAGACTGGGGGTAAGACAGCGCCAACAATGACTGAGTTGTTTGATCCGATAGTAATTTATTGCCTGATTTCATCACTATTTGTTTGGAAGCCTTGAGCATCCACACTGGTTGGACTGCCACCCACAGCAATCCACCCGCCAAACCAGTAATGGCAAAGGTTCGCCAAATAGCCTGAATAATTTTCATTTGCCGCTGCCGACGCAATTTCTGACGACGCTGGGCTAGATCCGTGCGGGAAACTGATATTATGCCAGCCATTCACACCCCTTTCTGGTTGCAATCTAAATTCCTTGACACGCTCGTATCATTATTAGTTTCAGTAAACACTCTTGGCATCTATTAGCCGCTCTCCTCAAGACTTTTTTTATTTTTAGTAACACTTTACAGTAACTACACAAGGATTATGGCGGAATGGCACTAAGAAAAGCTCAAAAGCTTGTGTAGCCTCGTTCCCAGCCTGAAGGCTGGGAATGCATTCCGAGAGGCTCTGCCTCTCGTCAAGCTACTGGAGGCAGAGCCTCCCAGAATGGGTTCCCAGCCTCCAGGCTGGGAACCAGTCAGGGCAAGGGCTGTATCTTAACTTAGTGCCATTCGATTATGGCGCTAGTACAACATGGCGTAAATAAAGCACCCATTTTAAATAGCCAGAGAGCTTACAAAATAAGCATTCTTTCTTTTTACTTTTGCCTTCTTGTACTAGTTATTAGTCCTATTAAAGTTTCCGGTGTCCATTTTTAACTGACTGTAGTCTTTTTGACAAGTTATTTGTGAAGATTTTTCCCTAAATATTACAAAATCTTAATTGATATCTGTGGGCTTTTGTTTCCTTGACAAATAGATCGTGAAGTGATAGACCAGTATTCCTGAATCTCTGTGTACCTTGCTATAATTCATACCAGTCATCCTCGTTAGTTATCCAAACTGAGAACCATGAAACTTTGTAGTTTTTTTTTACTCACTTCCTAAGCCATACAGTTTTTTGGCCGGTCAAACAAAAGCGAGAGATTTTCAAAATTTCAATACCAGGTGTAAAAAGGACAGATATGGTTAAGGCTATTAGGGTCAATTAAATTTCTACCAGACTACTGACAGTAATCCTGTACAAGTGCTGTACTTTGCAAGACACGACCAACTTGTGAATCAATCCCATGCCTACATCCCGGATTGGATTACTCGTATAAAAAATACAACTAAAGCTGCATCTACATACACCTCTAGATACATGAAAACGACGTTAAATTTGTCACGTTTTTATAAAGCATGTAACCCCAGTTACACGCTAAATATAAGTAACGTGCTAGATCGGCAGTATTACATAGATTTTGCTGATGTACGTGGTTGCAAGATTGTCGAAGAATTGCAACGGACTATCGTTCGGATATCTCCTGATGAGCCAACCTGTCAGTTATTTACGGGTCATATTGGTTGCGGTAAGTCAACGGAATTGCAGCGCCTCAAGACAGAACTAGAATTGGCGGGATTTCATGTAGTTTATTTTGAGTCCAGTCAAGACTTAGATATGGCGGATATAGATATCAGCGATATTCTGCTGAGTGTAGCCCGTCAAGTCAGTGCCAGTTTAGAAGGAATTAGCATCAAACTTAAACCTGGTTATTTTACCAATTTATTTAAAGAAGTAGGCGATTTTTTGCAAAGCCCCATAGAGCTTTCTGGACAAGCAGAGTTGTCTTTGGGTATTGCCAAAATTACCGCCAAAACCAAAGATAGCACCCAGATGCGGAATCAACTGAGGCAATATCTGGAACCTCGTACCAATAGCATTTTGCAAGCGATTAACGAAGAAATTTTAGAAAGGGCTGTTGAACAGCTAAAGCTACGGGGTCAAAAAGGATTAGTAGTAATTGTAGATAATTTGGATCGAGTGGATATGCGCCCCTTAGCATCAGGGCGATCGCAACCAGAATATCTCTTTATCGATCGAGGCGAACAGCTGCGCCGACTTAAATGCCACCTAGTTTATACAATTCCTCTAACGTTAATCTTCTCCAATGAGTACGAGACACTTAAAAATCGCCTGGGGGGAGGAATTGCACCAAAAGTACTACCGATGGTATTAGTGCGGCAAAGAGATGGCAGTGACTACGAACCAGGGATGTCACTAGTGCGCCAGTTAGTTCTAGCAAGAGCTTTTCCAGAAGTTCCTTTGAATGAAAGGTTTCTATTAGTTACAGAATTATTCGATCACCCCCAAACTTTAGATCGTATATGTCGCGTTAGCGGTGGCCACATTCGTAACTTATTGGGTTTACTTTATAGCTGTCTGCAACGACAAGATCCGCCTTTTTCTAGAGAATGCTTAGAAGCCGTAATTAAGGACTACCGCGACGATCTGCTATTAGCTATTGATGAATCCCAGTGGGAATTATTGTTTGAAGTAGTGCAGCAACAGAGAGTTAAAGGTGAGTCTGACTATCAAAGCTTACTAAGAAGCATGTATCTGTTTGAATATCGCGATCCGGTAGGGCGCTGGTTTGGTATCAGTCCAGCCTTGGCAGAAACAGAAAAAGTTTTGGCTTGGCAACAAAAAAAGTAATAGTCATTAGTTATTAGTCATTAGTTATTTCCCAATGCCCCATCCCCAATGCCCCATTCCCTATGCCCAATGCCCCATTCCCTATGCCCAATCTCCAATACCCAATGCCCCACCATATCAAATGACTAATGACAAACAGCTACACGTCTACACCAAAGAAAATCAGCATACTTTGCAAAGACTGATTAGAGCGATCGCACTTTCCGAAGGTCAATTTGCTCTAATTTTGGTTCGATGTAACTATAGGCGATTACGTGAGCAAATGTTAGAGAATATTCGCTCCACCAGCCAGGACATTAATATCAGAGAAATTTTTCTCAATCCATCAACTACTTGTTTACACAGCACAATAGTCTCAGAACTATCTTTAGATAATCCTGCCGTCCTTACAGATTCTTTGCCATCGGCTGTGATGGTTTTTGGTATTGAGTCAACTACCGATCTGGAAAACTTATTTACAGGCATCAATCAGGCACGAGATATCTATGCTGCAACTTTTCCATTTCCAGTAGTGTTGTGGCTACAAGATGAAGTGGCATCATTGCTTTCAAGATTAGCGCCTGATTTTAAAAGCTGGGCTGCAACCACTATTAAATTTGAAATGGCCAAAGCAGATTTAATTGCTTTGATTCACCAAGAAGCAGAATCTCTCTTTGCCAAAGTCTTAGAAGCCGGTGCTGAAACATTTTTATCTAATGCCTTCCTAGATTTAGATCCCAAATCCCAACATCGCCATGAAATAGAATCAGCCCGTAATGATTTGCTACGCCTGTATGGTGTTCAATTAACACCAGGATTAGAAGCGAGTTTAGAATTTGTCTTGGGGCGAGATAAATATGCCAACGATCAAATTAATGGTGCTTTAGCCAATTATCAAAGAAGCCTAGCATTATGGCAGCAAGAAGCGAGGAGAGTTGTAGAGTGGGAGAGTGATTCTTCTTTGCCCCTTTCATCAGCTTACCCTATCCCTACCTCGTCTTTACTGAAGCAAGCAATAGTGCTATTTCATCTGGGGCTTTGTTATCACCGAATGGCAGACTTATACCAGAATACTAGTAGCTATTGCGAACATGCTCTGTCGTGGTTTAAACAATGCTTAGACCTATTGGAAGAGGTACAAAGAGAAGATTTAGTTGCTAAATTTATTTTGCCTGCTTGTGAAATGCTGGAACGCTTAGAAGCCTGGGATGAGTTAAAAGAATTAGCTCAAAAATCATTACATCTACATAAAACCTATGGAACTCCCGCACAAGTTGCTCAAAATTATGGTTTTTTGGCAAATGTGGCGGCTTCGGAAGCGAATTGGGTACTGGCTCATGAATTAGCGAATACAGCACTTTCCATCTCCGAAGAAGCAACACAAGTTTCTCTGCGAGACGCTTTGCAAAGACGACGACAAGAAAGTTGGTATCTTCTCTTGCTAGCACGTACACAACGGCATCTGGGTAAGGCAGAGGAAGCTATTAATAACTTGGAATGGGCGAAGGTAGTTTGTGAACTACAACATCAGCCATTACTTTACTTAGAGATTTTAGAAGAACTGCGATCGCTTTACTTTTTTGAGCGTCATAACTACACAGAAGCCTTTAAGCTAAAGCAAGAAAAAATTAAAATAGAACATCAGTATGGCTTTCGGGCCTTCATCGGTGCAAGTCAATTACAGCCGCAACGCCCCAGAATTAACCCAGTCCTGGAACCTCACAAAATACCATTTATTCCTGAAGAAATTGCTCAAGAAATATCTGCTTCTGGACGGCAACAAGATGTTAATCACCTAATTGAAAGAATTGCCCGTGCTGACTGTAAACTCACAGTAATTTATGGACCATCAGGTGTAGGAAAAAGTTCAATTCTCAAAGCTGGTTTAGTCCCAGCACTCAAAGGAAAAGTTATTGGTGAACGCATTCCTATCCCGATTGTTTTATCTGTTTATACTGATTGGATCGCAATCTTAATCAGTAGTATCAACCAAGCCCTAACATACACAGAAATATCGGTTAGTCTTGACTCTACACCCACGATAATACTAGAAAAAATTCGGTTAGCATCTGAGCGCAATTATACTATAGTTATCATATTAGACCAATTTGAAGAATTTTTCTTTGTTAGTAATCCTCCCACTCAAAGAATAGAATTTTACAAATTTTTTAGTGAATGTTTAAATATTCCATTTGTAAAAATTATTCTTTCACTAAGAGAAGATTACTTACATCATTTACTAGAATTTGAACGTTTGAGCCATAAAAATAGTACTGGATTATATGATTTAGGCGTAATTAACAAAAATATTCTCGATAAAGACATTCGCTACTATTTAGGGAAATTTTCTAGCCAAGATGCCAAATCCATAGTTCACAGTCTGACTCAGCGTTCACATTATGAACTGAGTGAAGAATTAATTAACCGATTAGTGCAGGATTTGACAGGAGAATTAGACGAAGTACATCCAATTGAATTACAAATAGTCGGCGCTCAATTACAAATAGAAAACATCACCACACTCGGACAATATAAGCTTTGCGGTGGCTCGAAAAAATTAGTAGAACGCTGGCTTGGGGAAGTTATCAAAGACTGTGGTCAAGAGAATGAAGAGTTAAGTTGGAAATTATTATTTGAGTTAACTGATGAAAAGGGGATACGACCATTAAAAACTAAAGCTGATTTGGCAGCTGCATTAGTTAATAATCATTATATAGATACAATATCAAGCTTTGACAAAGTTGGGGAACTGATTTTAGAAATATTGGTGGGTTCCGGCTTGGTGTTGCGAGTCAGAGAAGAATTAGGCGATCGCTACCAATTGGTTCACGATTATTTAGTTGAACCAATTCGCCAAAAGAACAGCTATGGTATGCTCGCCGAATTAGAAAAAATCAAACTGGAAAAAACTCGAGCGGAAGTAGCCCAAAAACTTAGTCAAACGCAACTTAATTTAATATTGCAACGGCGACTGCGAGAAGCACGGATAGCAGGCGCAATTCTGGCAATCATGGGGGGAACAATCGCAGCATTATGGTGGCAAGCCGACTTACAGAAAAGAGCCGCAATCCGTGAAACTATACGAGCTGAACGCAGTGAAACCAACTTGAACATTAGTGCAATCACTGCTGCTAGCGAAGCTTTGTTTGCCTCTAATAAAGAATTTGATGCCCTATTAGAAAGTTTGCGGGCTTGGCGAGGACTTAAACAGGCGGATGGAGTGCAACCAGATACCCGAATGCGGGTGGTGACAGCCCTGCAACAGGCAGTTTATGGAGTAACGGAGGCTAACCGCTTGGATGGACACACTGATATTGTCTGGGGAGTAACTTTCAGCCCAGATGGTCAGTTGCTAGCATCAGGTAGCCGAGATCAAACGGTGAAAATTTGGCATCCTGATGGTACTTTACTCCAAACCCTCAAGGGTCACACTGATGCTATTACCTGTGTAAGTTTCAGCCCTGATGGTCAAACCTTAGCGTCTGCCAGCCTCGACAAAACAGTGCAGATCTGGCGTAAAAACCGGGTTACAGGTAAATTTGACCCCAAACCATATAAAACCCTGAAAGGTAATGGAGATTGGGTTTATAGCGTTGATTTCAGTCCTGATGGCAAATTGTTAGCCACTGGCAGTAAAGATAAAACCGTAAAACTCTGGCGCAAAGACGGGAGCTTAGTAAAAATACTCAGAGGGCATCAAGGGTGGGTTAACTGGGTAAACTTCAGCCCGGATGGGCAATTCATCGCCTCGGCCAGCGACGACAAGACAGTGAAAATCTGGCGGCGGGATGGTAGCCTCGTTACAACCTTACAGGGACATCAGCAGGGTGTGATTGTAGCTGTTTTCAGCCCAGACGGTAAATTTTTGGCGTCAGCAGGTCGAGATAAGACAGTGAAACTCTGGCAGAGGGAAAGTAATAGCTCTACTAAAGATGGTTTTGACTTTCGTCCTTACAAAACTTTACCGCAGCATAGCAGCATAGTATGGAGTTTGAGCTTTAGTTCTGATAGTAAAAAGCTAGCTTCCGCAGGCGAAGACAATACCATAAACCTCTGGAGTATCACTGGTACTTTACTCAAAACCTTCAAAGGACACAGCGATGCTGTTGTTAGCATTGCTTTCAGTCCAAATAACAAATTGCTGGCTTCAGGAAGTTATGACAAAAGCGTAAAAATATGGAGTTTAGAGGCTCCAACACTGTCTATTCTTCATGGGCATCAAAAGCGAGTTTTAAGCGTTGCTTGGAGTCCTGATGGTCAAATGCTAGCTTCTGGTAGTAGCGATCGCACTGTCAAACTTTGGCAACGATACACCAGTAATGGCGAGGTCAAAACCCGACTTTACAAAACTTTGGTAGGGCACACAAATAAAGTTCCTAGTGTCAGTTTTGACCCCAAAGGTGAAATGTTAGCTTCAGGAAGTTATGACAAAACTGTGAAACTTTGGCGGCTTGACGGTACTTTAATCAGGACTCTCCACGGACATACTGATAGCGTGATGAGCGTTAGTTTCAGCCCAGATGGTCAGCTTTTAGCATCAGCTAGCAAAGATAAAACAGTGAAACTTTGGAACCGTGAGGGCAAGTTGCTCAAAACCTTAGTGGGGCATCAAGGTTGGGTAAATAGCGTCAATTTCAGCCCTGATAGTCAAGTTTTAGCCTCAGCCAGTGACGATCAAACTGTGAAACTTTGGCAGAGGGATGGTACTTTGCTGAAAACTTTCTCGCCCCATGACAGTTGGGTATTGAGTGTCAGCTTTAGTCCCACTGATGAGTTGCTGGCTTCTGCTAGCTGGGATAACACAGTGAAACTGTGGCGACGGGATGGCACGTTGTTAAAAACCTTATTAAAGGGTTACAGCGATAGCGTCAATGCCGTGACTTTCAGTCCCAATGGTGAATTCCTCGCCGCCGCCAGTTGGGACAGTACAGTGAAACTTTGGAGCCGTGATGGCAAATTAATTAAAAGTCTCAATGGGCATCGCGCTGCGGTGTTAAGTGTTAGCTTTAGTCCAGATGGTCAAACATTAGCATCAGCTAGTGATGACAACACAATAATTCTGTGGAATTTAAACCTTGACGATTTGCTGGTTCGTGGTTGCAACTGGGTGGGTGATTACCTCAAGCACAACCGCAACCTTGAGGATCGCGATCGCCTTCTTTGTGATGGCATAACCCGTAAAAACCCTTTTTAGGGAACTCCAAGAAATAAATTTCTAATATTGTGGGGTGGGCATCTTGCCCGCCATATCGATATGGCGGGCAAGATGCCCACCCCACAAGATTTAATTGGATATTTTTTTATTTGGAAGTCTCTTAATTACGAATTACGAATTAGATTAAAGCCCCAATGAGCAACCGCTCTTGGTTTAGCGGTTGATGAGGCGATCAGAGTTATTAATTCAGAGCTAGAAGTGACATGACTCCGACCTAAAGGTACGGAGCTTCCAAGAATCACTTCTTAGATTTCCTAGTTGCTCCCTTGCGGGTTTCCGACTTTGACCTAGATTGAGTTTCCTCAATCCCCGGCAAACCGTCTGCATAGGCGTTTTGGATTCCCGACTGCCCATCGGTACTCACTGCTATTTTAGCACATTTAGTACTTTGACAATATTAAGCCGTGCTAGAAGCACGGGGTTTTAAACCCAATTTTCTGATAAATTTCGAGCTAATTAGCCAAAGGAGCGATCGCTCTCTAAAACTTCGTGGCTATTTTCTTCGAGAGTCTCTTGGGGCAAATTCGCTAAAAAGGCTTGTAGTCTCATCCGCTCAATGTAAGGCCAGCCGCCCTCAGACTCAATATCTTTCAGCAGTGAGTAGAGTTGCCGACGGTTAACAGGTAAACTCTCTTGAAAAATTCCATCTCGGATCTCTCGGTGTAATTGCTCTAATTGGCGCAGCAAAGCCAAAAGAGCTACAGTATCGCCTTGGCAATCTTGAACGGCATCATACACCACAGTTGCGATCGCTTGCACATTACCGGACAACTTCTCTGATTCAATATTTTTGTGAGCGTTCATGCCACCCTTTCCGCATAAATGAGGTCAACTCAAATTTACCGGAGATTTTTAATTTTCCCTAGTTTGTCCCCTCACTTGCCCGACTCAGGGATGAATATAACTAGATTTGTATCTTTATTAGAAGCAATTGCGATCGCTCCTAAAAGAGCATAATCACCTCTAGCAGAGCCTCCACAGCAGTTAGGTGCGATCGGAATGAGACTTTCTTGGATTTTGAGAACTTTGATTTTGAGTTAAAAAAAATCGTATGATCTGGCTGATTTACCCATCAAACAATGGGCTGTATGTAGTGGCGTCACATACATGATACAAAAAGACTTGGGCGACGCCGCTTTTGCCATCAGCAAAAGCAAAGTGCGAAGAGGGTAGTCTGCTTCGTACTCTTCGAGATAAGCATTTATGCTGCTCTGTGTGAGGCTTACTCATCCACCCGCCCAACTCTAACAAATGCCACCAACAGTAAAACTGCTGGTTTTTTGCTCCTATAGTGACACACATCCAAAATGGATGCAGTGTGCTATTTAGTCTGGGGTTTATACCCCAAGCTCAAGAGAGCGACACGTTTAACTACGTTTAGCAGAGAAAAGTTTGAGCAGCGGTTGACAACCTAAACACTCGGACACTTGCTTCAACTCTCTTAATCAGAGCAAAGCCATGTCCGAACAAAGGTAGCTTTTCGCAGAGTAGCGGCTTCTCATCAGAGATCAAAGCTTCGATGCAGTTTTACAACTTAGATATTAATTTTTGAGATTGAGGTTAACCATGAGGTATCGCGCTTTAATTGTTGCATTCTTGGCTTTGTGCCTGGGACTAATAACTGCTTGTAGTGATGCTCCTGCTAGTAGTAGTGGCAGAGATGTACTCACTTACGATCAAATTCGTGGCACTGGCTTGGCTAACAAATGCCCCCAACTAGCAGAAACCAGCCGTGGTTCCATTCCCATTGATTCTAGCCAGTCTTACGGCATCAAAGAACTTTGCTTGGAACCAACTAGCTTCTTCATCAAAGAAGAACCTGCTAACAAACGCCAAGAAGCAGAATTTGTTGCTGGCAAATTGTTAACCAGATACACTTCCACCATTGACCAGGTGCAAGGTAATCTAAAAGTCAACGCAGATAATAGCCTGACCTTTACCGAAACTGATGGTCTTGACTTCCAAGCGATCACCGTGCAGCTTCCTGGTGGTGAGCGAGTACCTTTCCTTTTCACCATCAAAGACTTGGTTGCTCAAAGCCAACCCAGTTTGACCAGTATTAACACCTCTACGGACTTTGAAGGCAACTTCAAAGTTCCTTCCTATCGTGGTGCTGCCTTCCTAGATCCCAAAGGTCGTGGTGTCGTTAGTGGCTACGATAATGCCGTAGCTCTCCCTGCTCAAGCAGATGATGAAGAACTTACCCGCACTAATGTCAAGCGTGCAGAAAATCTCAATGGCAAGATTTCTCTGCAAATCGCGAAAATAGACAGTTCTAGCGGTGAAATTGCTGGTACTTTCGAGAGCGAACAGCCATCTGATACAGATTTAGGTGCTGGCGAACCTAAAGAAGTCAAGATTCGCGGTCTATTTTATGGACGAGTTGAACCGACTCGTAGCTAAACCCTTGGAAGTCAGACAACTAACTGGCACTCAGAACGAAAATTCTGTAAGTATCAGACTTGATCGCAAAAGTTAACTTATTTACCCTCTATTTTCAGGAGGGTAGATAGGTTTTTTACAAAGACGGGGAAAGTTAAAGCCGAGCAAATTTGTGGGCGAAATAGCCCTGGCTAATTGGGAAAATTTTGATCCCTCAATCTTGTGGGTCACTTGATTTATCCCTTTAACCTTTTTTCTTTCATTAAAAAACTATAGACTTAAGTACAAAAAAGGGTAATATGCCCTTTTTTTTGTGGTCTTACGTAAATATACATAGTATTTTTTGAAATTATAAGTAGTTTTTAATTATTGGATAAATTTCAGTTAAATAGGCACGTAATTCTACTGTAACTCTAACTTTTGCTTATCAAACAAAAGTCCAACTCCTGTTGTTTTGTTTCTCTAAATTAAGTTCATCATTAATTAATTCAAGTTAAGTACAATCTCGGTTTTATATTTAGTGATTAATTTTATATTTTATTCCTATGTAGTTCTAAAAAACCTACAGGTCACACCAAAGATAAATAACCAATTAAATAGCGATTTCGCCCATTTAAATTTTGCTCGATTAGTCAAGTAAGCTATGGATTTTTGATAAAAAATCTTTATTATCTACCATAGTATTTGCTAGCAAACATAGTGCGATATTGTCTTTGATATCGTGCGATCGCAGCTGAATTTAAAAGTGAATAATTAGATTCTTTATTTGCTCAATAAACCCGGTGCTATGCCTACCACAGTCACCAATGAACTAAAGCACGAAATTTGGCAGTTGTTGCGAGAATATCAGCAATCTCCGTCAGAAAATGTTCGCAATCAACTCGTAAAACTCAATTTTGGACTTGTGAGAAAAGAAGCTCACTACTGGACAAATCAATGTCATGAAACCTACGATGATTTGCTCCAGGTTGGATGTTTGGGTTTAATCAGGGCTATTGAAAGATTTGAAATTTCTAAGGGACATGCCTTCAGTTCCTACGCTCTTCCTTATATTCGGGGTGAAATTCAACACTATCTCCGAGATAAAGGTGTCACCGTGCGAATTCCTCGGAGATGGTTAGCGCTGCAACAGCAAGCAATAGGAATATCACGTTCTTGGCGTGAAAAACACAATCGTCAACCAAACGACTCGGAACTAGCAGCAGCACTAGAAATTTCTCCAAATGAATGGCAAGAAATTAAATTAGCATGGATCAATCGCGCTCCCTTGAGTCTTGATGTACCAATCCAAGATGGAGAAGAAGGTTCTACCTGCTTAGGAGAATTGGTTCCAGATCCTCACTATCGCAGCTTTCAACTCGCACAAGAAGACCAACTCCGCCTGCAACAAGCATTGGTTCAGCTAGAAAAACGCACCCGCGATGTGTTGGAATGTGTGTTTTTGCAAGATTTGACACAAAAACAAGTTGCAGAACATTTGGGCATCAGTGTAGTTACGGTTTCCCGTAGAGTCAAGAAAGGACTGGATTTGATGAAAGAGCTTATGGGTGTGGCAGAGGATTAACTATAAATAAAGTTAACCGCAGTTACCCTGGGTAGGCAGTGCTAAAAATAACCCTTGAAATGTAAAAAATTAGGTTATAAAGGGAAGATACTTTGCCTTGGATATAAATTTAAGGCATGTTGATTTCCAGTTTTAAATTTTCCAATGGCTTTTGAGAACAGCTCATGGGCAGAACTTCAAAAATTACAATTGCAGCTATTCTAACTTTGGCGATCGCTGGATGTGCTTCTGAAGATACACAACAACAAGCCATCAATCCTGCGCCAATTCCCAAAATAGCAAAAAAGTCGCCACCAGCGGCTCAATCCTTTAAGAATCCAGTGATACCTGCCAAGCAGGTTTCACAAGTTAATCTTGCATCTGCTAGCTTGATTCAATCCACTAATGCTACAGAGAGGGCACGAGAACTTGTGGTATCAAAAGATCGGAGCGATCCTTTTGCACAACTTTTCGGGCAGACGACTCCCGAAATGTCTAAAACATCTGGCAGACCAGTTCCCGTATTGCCTAAGCTACCTACTGCATTAATAGTAAAACCAAAACTTCCAACACCCAAAATAGCTTTAATTCCACAGAAATTTGTACCAAAAAAAGTCAATTCTACCTTGACTTCAGTCTTACCTAAAGTTTTGCCTCAAGTTGTCGCCAACCCTACTTTAGTCTCTGTATTGCCACCGCCAGCACAACCTGACTTAGCAAGGGCAGTGGTTGTGACTGGTGTAGTTCTAATTAGTAATGAACCACAGGCAATTATCAAAGTACCCGATGAGCCGACAAGTCGCTATGTCCAGGCGGGACAGCGATTAGCAAATGGCGTACTGATTAAACGTATTGAAATGAATCAGGGCTACAACCCCATCGTGATTTTGGAACAATTTGGTATTGAAGTTGCCAAAATGGTAGGGGAAGGGGCCGTAAACTCAGCGCCGTCATCTGCATCTGCTACCGGTAATCCTGTTTCAGTGACACCGCCCCCTCCAAATTCTTTTAAAGTGGGAGCTTCATAAAGATGGGAACTAAGGAAAAAATAGAATTCGCTGGTTTGCCTTTAGCTGTTTATAGAGAAATAGCAGCGCATTTACGTCAAGTCGAAGGTGTGGAAGTGGATTTAATTCCCCAGTCATCCCAGCAGTTTGATTACAATCAAAGTCAAATTGCTGGTTTGAGCCTCTCGTGGACAGCAAATTCTGGTTTAGAAAGTCGGCAACGAGTTAACCAGATTTTGGCTTACTATCAAAATTCCTATATTAATCCTATTTAACTCATCCCCTGGCTTCAAGCCGGGGGGAAATCGAAGTCATTAGTCATTAGTCATTAGTCATTAGTCATTGGTGCTAATGACTAAATCGGCGGGCGGCTATTATCCCGGACACCCCTCTTTTTGGGATGGGATTCCCGCCGATTTTTGATAAAGTAAAAAAGCAATATTGTTCTGCCAGTCTAACGTAGTAGGATTGTTCAAGTGAAAGGGTACGCATTGCGGGACAAGTAGCGACTCAATCGCTTCTTGCACCCTAAAATGAGAACAAAAGACGATTCCTAAAACAAGCACACTCCATGCGTATTTCTCTAAATTGGCTGCGCGAACTAGTAGAGATAAAACTTAGTCCAGAAGAATTAGCCGAAACCCTGACAATGGCAGGATTTGAGGTTGAAGAAATTGAAGACCGCCGCACTTGGGCAAATGGCGTGGTTATCGGCAAAGTCCTTGAGCGTCAACCCCATCCCAATGCCGATAAATTAAGTGTTTGCCAAGTCGATATCGGTACAGGTGAGACTTTAAATATTGTCTGTGGTGCTGCCAATGTGAAGGCAGATATCTATGTACCTGTGGCAACTACGGGTACTTACTTACCCAACATCGATTTAAAAATTAAACCTGCAAAACTCCGTGGTGTCCCATCTCAGGGCATGATTTGTTCTTTAAAGGAACTTGGTTTGCCCACCGATGTAGACGGAATTCATATTTTTACCCAGGAAAATTTACCATTGGGTAGTGATGTGCGGCCGTTGTTGGGTTTAGATGATGTAATTTTAGACCTTACCGCAACTGCCAATCGCGCTGATGCTTTGAGTATGGTAGGCGTAGCCAGAGAAGTAGCAGCTTTAACTGGTGGAAAGTTGAGTATTTCTGAACCTGGTGAAGTCTCTATTACCAAAAGTACGGGAAATTTAGCTTTAAAAATTGCCGATACCCAAGCTTCTCCTGCATACATTGGTACGGTAATTGAACAGGTGAAAATTGCTCCATCTCCCGAATGGCTGCAACAGCGTTTGCGGGCGGCTGGGGTACGTCCCATCAGTAATGTTGTGGATATCACTAACTACGTTTTGTTGGAATGGGGACAACCACTGCACGCCTTTGACCGCGATCGCCTAAAATCTGTTGCAAGTAGCGAAAATTTAACAATTGGCGTCCGCTTCGCCAATAATGGAGAATCCCTCAAAACCCTGGATGGACAAACTCGCACCCTCTCAACCCAAAATTTGTTAATCACAGCTAACGAAAAACCCGTTGCACTAGCGGGAGTCATGGGTGGGGAAGAAACAGAAGTTCATCAAGGTACTCAAAGCCTAGTTTTAGAAGCAGCCTTGTTTGATTCCGTGGCAATTCGCCGTTCTTCGAGGAGTGTAGGCTTAAGAAGTGAAGCTTCTGGCAGATATGAACGGGGAGTTAACCGGGCTGAGTTGGAAATAGCTAATCGCCGCGCCTTATCCTTAATTAGTGAATTGGCAAGTGGAATTCTTGTCCAGCAGGAAATTGCCGACACCCGCCCCGATGCTTCTACTTGGAGTCGTTCTATTGCACTGCGTTTAGACCGAGTTAATCAGATATTGGGGCCCATCGAATTAGAAGAAGATACAGGCGAACTCCAAGAAAAAGATGTTGAGCGTATCCTGACTGCACTGGGATGTAAGTTAACTCCTTCAGGAGAAGATAGCAGCCATCAAGCTACGTGGTCAGTTTCCGTCCCACCTTATCGTTACCGCGACTTAGAGCGAGAAATTGATTTAATTGAAGAAATTGCCCGTCTCTATGGCTACAACAAATTCTGCGATACATTACCAGAAAAAGCGGAAGCTGGTTATCTGCCTTTAGATCAAGAACTGGTTCGCAAATTACGAGCTTTTCTGCGGGCTGAAGGATTGACAGAATTAATCCACTATTCTTTAGTCAAACCAGGAGAAGACAGAAATATAGTATTGTCCAACCCCTTATTTGTTGAATATTCAGCGCTGCGAACCGATTTGATATCGGGGTTAATTGATGCCTTTCAATACAATTTAGAGCAGGGTAATGGTGCGCTGAACGGCTTTGAAATCGGACAGATTTTCTGGCAAGAAGAAGACGGTTTGCAAGAAACAGAAGCCCTGGCGGGGATTATCGGAGGCGATCGCACCCTTGGCAAATGGTCAAAAAGTGGACGGGAAGAACCCATCACCTGGTTTGAAGCCAAAGGTATTTTAGAAAGTGTATTTCGGCAACTTAGCTTGCAAATCGAATTTCAACCCGATCGCCGCGACGAACGCTTACATCCAGGACGCACCGCTTCTCTGTGGATTCGGGGTAACAGACTGGGGATTTTTGGACAACTCCATCCCCAATTGCGACGAGAAAAAGGTTTACCAGATTCCGTTTACGTTTTCCAATTGGATCTAGATGTGCTTTTAGATTCGCTAGAACAAGATGAAATTCTTGTCCAGAAATTCCAGCCCTATTCTACTTATCCGGCTAGCGATCGCGACATTGCCTTTTTCGCACCCGTGAAAATCTCAGTTGTCGAAATTGAGAAAGTAATTACCAAAGCTGGTAAAGATTTGCTCGAATCAGTGGAATTATTTGATGAATATCGAGGCGAAAATGTCCCCGAAGGGCAGCGGAGTTTAGCATTCCGGTTAATTTATCGGGCTAGCGATCGCACTCTGACTGAGGCAGAAGTTGAACCAGTACACAATAAAGTCCGCGAAGCTTTGGTGGAAAAATTCGGCGTTAATTTGAGGAGTTAGGAGAAACGCGATTAATCGCGTCTGTACAAGAGTTAGGAGTTTTGGTCTAGTTTTCCGGTTCAACCTGTTTGATGAAGTTATACATCAGGTGTAGCGATCGCATCTAACCGATTACTAAAAAATAAATTACTACTACTTGTGGGGTGGACATCTTGTCCGCCCTTGCTTACAAGCAATCGTGTCGCCCACCCCACAAGAATGACATCTGTACATCCCTACGAAAAATCTATATTCTGTGCAAGTGAAATATTTAGCGTGATTCTATTTTAGCAACTCGCTCCTCTAATTTATTGACTTGTTGCTTCAATTCAATCACCAAAGTTGCCAGCCGATCAAACATTGGATCTTGCTGTGATAAATTCCTTCTAGAACCAGTTGACTGTCGTGGAGTAAGTGTTGTTATTGAGGGTGGAAACTGGCGGGTTTTACCTAGCTGAGACTCTATCTGATTTAACCGCGACTCAACACGATTCAAGTCTGCTTCCAGGTTATTGATGCGGGACTCAACTTGCTGCGATGAGGCAGTTTTGGAAAAAAAACTGCCCCAGATAATTGTTATTAAAATCCCGGCGATTACTAGCACCTTGACTTTTTTCATCTCAATAACTGACTTATTAGAACAGTCTATTTAAGCAGGATTTGTTGGAATACTTGCAGACAAAAAATCTCTATATATTTTATCTTTTATCCGGTTGTAAGTTAGAAAATAAACTTTGCCAATCGATAGAATTGACAGTATTTTCTCCCTGCTTAACCTCAAATGTAATGTTAGAGGCTTTTTCTAGTTTTAGCGCTTGCACACAAAGTTCTGCTACATCCTCACGACTGATTTTACCTCTAATATTGTCGCCTTGCTCGAATATTAATTCCTTACTTCCTGCATCTTCAGTTAAAGCACAAGGTCTAATAATCGTATAAGGAATTCCGCTTTCTCTTAAACTATCTTCTCCTTTCAACTTCCAAGTTAAAATTCCTCCCAATTGGTCATTTAGTTTCACTGCTGGCGGTTCTTCATCTAAATTAATCCCAGGGCGGCCAGGACGAGTTACACCTGCTGAACTGACGAGAATAAATTGTGGTAAAGTTGTCCCACCATAAGCTTTAATTGATTCCAACTGCAAAGCAAAACCACCTGGAGAAAATTTGGGATTCAAAGCGCCATCGTATTCAAATTTGCTCAACATCAGTTGGAATGAGCAAATTCTACTTTGTTCAATAGGCGGCGCATCTTTGACAACTTTTGCCCGAAAGACAGGAATTAAATCTGTAAAGGGAATGTGAATATCTATCCAAGTATTAGCTACGGTGTCGAAAGAATAGCTGTAGCCAATACCATCCCATGTTGTATCTGTCCGCAGAAAGATTTTATAACGCTGACCGTCACCTTTGACACGCAATTTTACACCAGTGTAACCAGATAAGTTAAAGGGTGGATCAAAATTCTTCGTTCTGACAGAAGCAAATCCGCCAGAGTTGGCAGTGGAGACATTACCAGCAAATAAAGCTGTATTATCTAGCAATTGGATATTACTGGCACTCACACCACCCATGACAACATCATCCAACGCTCCCCAGTAATCTTTTAATTCTGTTGATGGTTTGGTAAAATCAAATATCGGTTTTTCGTTTGCTTGGGGTAAATATTTTGCCGCAGCTTGGACTAAGTTTTTGACACCTTGATATTCTACATTTTCGGGAGTGTCGCCCACAATTTCCGGTTGGTAAAATTTAACACCTTGATAATATTTGGCTCTATCTGCTGTGTCTCCCTCAACAGGTTGTACACGTACTGCTGTGCAACAAATTACAGCTTGGATATCAGCTAGAACTAAAGGAGTTAAAGTTTCTGGTTGCGTGATATCCGCAACTACTAAATCTATATCATTACCAAGAATTGACCGCGCTTTGTCAATATCTCGAACTAGGGCGCGAACTTTATAACCTTGTTGGAGCGATCGCAGCACTACTCGTTTACCGACACCACCAGTTGCACCTGCTACTAATATTACACCCACGTTTCTTCCTCCATTGGGTCTATCTTGATTATCCTTAGGACGGCCTTGGATTAACTGCTGTACCCAGTTAAGGAAAGGAATTACCTCAAAGTAAGTCAGGGTTTCGATAAACCTGCCTAAGTCCCATTGAGAACGATTTTTGTCAGTCATATTGGCGTCCTCATAACTTTATTTAGGGTAACAATTTTCGAGAGTGGGTTGTGAGGGTGCGATCGCAACCTTTGAAACGCCGGAGGCATCGCTGCGCGAACAAAACTTGGGTAGTGTTTCCCCAGTCCCTAATCCCCAGTAAAGAGTCCCTTTTTCAATAAAAATTAAAATAGGTTTATTATCCTTTAAAATCTTTTGCAGATATTGAGGTTAAGATATATGGCTGATATTGTTGATATTGCGGTTACGGCTGAGTCTTTCAAAACACTGGTAGCAGCTGTCCAAGCGGCTGGTTTAGTAGAAACATTAAAAAGTCCTGGCCCATTCACCGTCTTTGCACCCAATGACGAAGCTTTTGCCAAGTTACCACCGGGAACTATCCAAACTCTGTTACAGAATATTCCCCAGCTAACGCGGATTTTAAAGTATCATGTCGTTCCAGGAAAGCTGCTAAAGGCTGATTTGGCACAACTCGGTACGGTTAATTCTGTAGAAGGTTCACCCATTAAAATTGATTCTTCTGATGGTTTTGAAATTAAAAATGCCACAGTTTTAGCAGCAGATATCGAAGCAGATAATGGTGTGGTACACGTTATCGATACGGTAATTTTACCGGGTTAATTCAGCTAGGGTGGGTGTTTTCCACCCTAGTTATCCAGAAATTTTATAATTAACTAACTATTGATAGTATCAAAAGGCAACTTAATAGTTGAATTTATGTTATATTTGTAATGTGATTGCTCACTCTTATATTAAGTTTAATTGCGTTCTTTTAAAATAAATTAATAAATTCTTAAAAAGCTAACATCTATCCCAACAAATTAATGCTCGATTTTAACACCTTAGCTGAGTTCTCTCGTGGCAACTGCATAAGTATTTGTGCATTTCTCGTACCAGCAAACTTACTTGTCACAATTTTAACGATGGGCTTGGTAGCGTTACGTCGTGCATCACATCAAGTATGGCAATCTGCTGCAATTGCTAGCTTTTTTGCTTCTGTAATGATCTTTCACGTATATACTTGGTTCCTAATTGGCGTGGTGATGGCTCCTACTTATATTTTGTTATGGCTAGCAATCACCTGTCTCGTGACTAATTTGGCAGCAATTCTTTTTCAAAGACGCTACAGCAACAACAACAACCCTAGTCTTTCCAACTAAAGTCTATAGGTGATATTTTCAGAAAATCCATTCATGCTCAAGGATGGCATATAGCCAAGAGTCTCGCCATTCTCCCTTAATCCAATGGTGTTCTCGCAAATACCCTTCCTGCTGCATTCCAATTTTTTGCATCACTCGTGCGGAGGCAATGTTTTCTGGGTGACAAGTAGCAAAGATGCGATGTAAATTTAACTCCTGAAAACCAAATGATACAACTGCTTTGACAGCTTCAGTTGCATATCCTTGTCCCCAAAAATCTTTAGTGAAAGAGTATCCAATAGAGCCTATTTTGTTGCCAGTATCCTGAACGGATATACGACAGATACCAATTAATTGCTTTTGGGGTTTTAAAGTCACTCCCAAGGCAAAATGCTGACGGGGTTCTTTACTTTGTAATGAAATCTCTCTTTGCAAAAAGTTTTTGGTATCTTCTTCGCTATTCGGGCCAAAGGTTAAATAACGCACAACTTGCGGATCGCTGGCGTATTGATGAACTGCTGGCCAATCTGATTCTACAAAGTCTCGTAGTATCAGACGTTGGGTTTCTAGTGGTAGATTCATTTGGGAAATTCTGCACGTAATTGATTGACTACCCGATCTAGTCCCACGGAATGGGCGGCTTTGAATAATAAACGATCGCCTGTTTGCACAAATGTCTTCAACCTAGCCACCAACTCAGCATGAGTGGCAAAGCACTCCGATGGAATACCCTCAGCACTAAGAGCGATCGCTTCGGCATCTTGTCCATCTACCAAAACCAACAAGCCGTCTAAATTCAACTTTCGGACTGTTTCTCCCACTCGCTGGTGCAACTGCTGCGATCGCTCTCCCAATTCTTTCATTGCACCCAATACGGCAATTTTCCGCTTTCCGGGTGTCTCTGCCAATAATTGCAACGCTGCAATCATCGCTTCTGGTGCAGCATTATAAGTTTCATCTAAGATTACTACATCATTGGGTAAGTTAAATCGCTGCGATCGCCCTGTGGGCATATCCACATTCACACCTGCTTTGAGGGTTTCCCAATCAATCCCCAACACCTTTGCCACCGCTAAAGCTGCCAAGAAATTAGTCGCGTTGTGACGACCAGGCAAAGGTAGAGGTAGTTGGATACCTGCGACTTTTACAATCTCGTTATCAATTAATTGCCCTTGGATATCACCACCAGAAAAGCCGTAAGTTAAAACTTCTCCGTGCCAAACTTTCGCCGCCGTAGCGATTAATAGCGGATTGTCGTGATTGAGAATTGCCACACTATCAGCAGACATTTCGGCTAATAACTCACATTTTGCCTCAGCGATCGCTTCTTCGGAACCCAGTAACTCAATATGCGCCGTCCCCACATTGGTAATCACTCCAATTGTTGGACGCGCTATTTGTGTCAGTTCGGCAATTTGTCCCCTACCCCGCATCGCCATCTCAATTACGGCGTAGTCATTTTCGGCGCCAAGTTCTAGGAGAGTTTTTGGGACACCAATTTCGTTGTTGTAATTTCCATAAGTTTTGTGAACTCGTCCCTTGGTTGCTAAGACTGCGGCGATCAATTCTTTGGTTGTAGTTTTACCCACAGAACCCGTTACACCAATTACAGGAATGTTAAAGCGATCGCGCCACCAGCGACCAAGTTTTTGATATGCCTTGAGGGTGTCCTTTACCTGTAATACAGGAAATCCCGGATTTTCGTATTCAAAATCTACAATTGCAGCGATCGCACCCTTTGCGATCGCAGTTGGCACAAATTCATGTCCATCAAACTTATCGCCTCGGAAAGCAACAAATACTTCACCCGGCTTCAGGGTACGGCTATCTGTTTGGATACCACTACTTACTTGTGTTAAAGCAGTTTCAGATAAGTTTACAGAATGGCCCAAAATAACTTCAACCAGTTGGGTTAGGGTGGCAGAGCAACGCATTTAAAGTTCAAAATCATAAAATCGAATTATGACATAATATTATTTATTTGTAATTACAAATTTTCGCTACTACACAAACCAAGTCCACCTTTCCTGCGGAACGCTACGCGAACGTGGAAAGCATGAAAAATCAAGAGTTTCCAACCCACAAAGGTGGGTTTTGTCTGTGTAGCCGCGATTTCTAATCGCCAGGGCAAGTAATTTATTTCTAAAAGGCTTTTTAATATGCTGTTAAGCTATCTACATCGCAGGATGGAAGATTTTCTACTTTTGCTTGTGCGATCGCAGATTGATTATCTGTTACTAAAGCAATTCGAGTATGAATTCTAGGCAAAAGAGTTTTCCATTGTGTATGACTCATTTTCCCTAGCAGAGAAATTTCTGGACCCTCGGTTATATCTACATCATCTTCCATGAGCAAATTCATAGTCAAAGACGATAAAAGCATATCGGCTTCTTCTTCAGTAATATTTTGAGTATCTATCAGCAGAGTTAGATTACTTTTATCAGGGTGAGTAGTCAGAGTAGAAATTACACTTGCTAAATCTTGATATAGTAGGTCTTCTGGTTGTGACCAGTCTGGGAAAATAATTAGGTTAATATCTTTTAAATTGAGTTGCTCTTTAAGAGCGATCATCTGATGTTTATAGAATAGCTCTTGGAAAAGTTCTCCCATTTGAGCAGAGTGAGAACGACTATCAAGAAAAATTGGGTTTTGGTGCATTTTTTGGTTGATTTGCTCTGCTTGTTGCCGACGCAATTCAGAGCTAATACCGAGAACAGCAGCTAACTCAATGTAAGCTTCTTCACTATTTGTAATTAAATCAAATATTTGGAGTTCTCGTAAAAGTGATGCTCCCTTTCGAGAACGAGAGGGTTCTGTTTCCATGACCACCGTTGGTAAACCTACTTCCAACGGGTCTATAAGTGAAGTCATACCAGAGTAAGGATAGGAATCTAAGTAGATGTCACAAAGTTTCAAACGTTCTTTAACATCAGCACGGTTTGGTGCTGGGTCAAGAATGATCAATCTATCCTCACTAAGACCATATTTAGCAAAAGTGGTGATTAGGCGCTTCCGAAAAGCAATACAAGGATAGGAAGATGACCAATTGGGATTAAACGGATAAAGTAATAGTACAGAATTAGGTACGCTAGCAATTATCTTTGCCCAAGTTACTTCTTGCTCTGGAATTATTTTGTAGTAATTAGCTCCTGAAACGTAAACTATAGCAGTTTTTTCAATTCCCAGGCTTTCTCGATTAATAGCACTTGTGGCAATTATTTGCTCTTCGGTTGCAAAATCAAAACACTGCGGAGGACTGTTTAATGTAATTAGCTGTTCCGTATAATGTTCTTGAGCATTATCTTCAGTCTCAGAAAGCTTACTTGAAATATAGTAATCTATATGAGGCATACCAGTTGTTACAGGAGAATTAGCATCAACCATCTGGATTCGAGCTAGCCGATACAAGGAAAGCAAGGTAATTTGATGGGTAACTGCGGTAACATTGGTAGAAATGAATAAAACATCTAAATCAGCTTCCCGAATAGTTTGTACTTGATTTATTAGGTTATTTGGAAGCTGAATAATAGCATCTGCATGACCCGTACAATATCTTTGTAAACGGTGATTGCTCACATTTAGTGTAAAGAGAATAACTTCAAATAAATCTCTATTTAAATGTTTAAATACTGACAAAGTAGCAAAAGTTTCTGTCTGTGGTTCAAAATGGCTAGCAAGAATACCCACCCTAATTTTTATTCGTTCATCCAAATATTCGGGGAATTCGTATTCAATACTTTGATTAAACTTTTGCAAGTATGATTTCATGATATCTGCACGTTTGGTGTAGATATTTTTCAAGTTTACTTTATTAAAATATAAAGGAATACAATTTGCCGTATATGTAAAAAACTCAGCAATATCTTGCCAAAATTTAGAGTCAGAATTACTGATAATGTTTCTGTGGAGATAATTAATGAAATTCTCCATATATTGATAGTAATTATCTACCTCTCCTATCTCCTGAAAATAAAGGGGAGGTTTGAAAGTAAATTTGAGATAGTCATTGAGGAACCAGCTAGGAATTTTAGTGAGGTCATAGACTGAAGGTAACTGGTGAGGACGGCAGTACAGCATTGCTACTAGAAGATACTGAATAGCATTTTGTTCATTAAATCCCTTAGTATATCTTGCTAATATGTCAGTTATAAAACTCTGTTCCGACCCTGTTATCGATTCATTCTGAATGCCACTATTTAACAATAATTGATAAGCCTCACCAAACTTGCTCAAGTAGAGTCTTTCAAGTAATTTTTCTTCTTTACCTATCCATGATTCAGCAATCTTCCTTCTCAATAAACGTAATTCTTTTAATACAGATGTGTCTGAATTTTCTTGTTGAAATTTTGCTAATAAACTATATAGTTTATTGCTTAACTCATAATTATGTGTAAACTCTTTAATATCACATTGTTCTATTAACTTATTGCATTGACTTAATTGTTCAAGCATTTGTTGGCATTTTTCTACCGCCTGTTTATTTTCATATTCCAAAATAATTCTTGCACTAATGCGAGGTAGCAAAGCTGCCCATTGAATATCAGATAAATGTCCTACTAAAGAAATTTCTAATCCTTCACTAATATCTAAATCTTCCTGCATTAGCAAATTCATAGTCACACTAGATAGTAAGATTGCAGCATCTTCGCTAGCAATGTCATTTGTGTCGATAAGTAGCGTTGTCTTTTGACTGTCTGAATAAGCTGCTAATGTTTTAATTACTCTTTCTAAAGAGAAGCTAATTAACTCTTCTGGTTGTGACCAATCGGGAAAAACAATTAAATTAATTTCTTGAAGATTTAAATGTAAAATAGTACCCTTAATTAAGGTAGCACTTACAGTATTCGCCATTGTTGACCAGGAGAACTTTTTCGCTTGTGCCAAACCTGCGGTAATTAATGAGTTGCGAACACTAGACTTTTGCACTTCACAAAGTGCATTTGCTAGTGCATTGACATCATCATCATTCACATAGATTGCTGCTTCTCCTGCTACTTCTGGTATTGAAGCATTAGGACAAGTTATTACAGGACAACCACAAGCCATTGCCTCTACTATAGGCAAACCAAAACCTTCATATTTTGAAGGATAAGCCAGTGCTACTGCACCAGAATAAGCAGTGGCTAACTCCTGATCGCTGAGTTGGAGAATATGAACAATACTGCCTAATGTGTAGCCTCTAAATTCAGGTGCTAATGTACCTCTATTTCCTGTACAAACAATATCAAAGCCTGAACTACTAGCAAGCTGAGAAAAAGCCTGAAAGAACAAAATACTATTTTTATAATTATTTTCAATACCTACTAACATAAAGTATGGTTTTGTAATGCCATACTTTGTTTTAAAGTTGTTAATTTCTTGAATATTTGCTGGTGAAAAACCGCTTTCAACTCCACAATGAGCTATGGTTATAGATTCTCTATTTATTTCAGGAAAATACCTTACCAAATCACGCGCCGTATGTTCTGAAACAGCTATGTATTGAGATGCATTTTGAATAGCCTGATGTTTTTCTCGCCACATAGGACTATTAAGATCCCATCCCATTACTTCTGGAATCATGTCGTGAGCTATAAAAACAGAAGGTGTTGTAGTCGGTGTTGTGTAATAAGAGGATATAAATATCTCTGCACCCTCTTCATCACACACTTGCTGTAGCATTTCCCGATCAGCATCAGTGTTGTTGTAGTCATAACTCGCTATAGTGCGATACTTAATACCGGGAATTTTGGGAGCAGTTCCAGTGCGGTCAAGCACAGTAATATGGTTAGCAAAGCCGCTATTTACCCATTCTTCTAATAAAGATTTCCAGACACGAGCAATCCCAGTTGTATTGATTTGGAAAAATACAGCATCAACTAGTATTATCGGTGCTAATTTTTTAATATGTGTAATTTGCTGCTGTAATTCATCTGGTTGCAAAAAGTGCCAACTATTGCTGCTTAGTTCTCTTTGTGCAATTGGAATTATTTCTAACGAATCTGCAACATTTACCTGAGCTTCATCTAAAACCCAATAAAAATAGTCACGTAAAAGAACTGGAAATTTAGTTGTTTCTTGCAACGCTTTCCAATGAGAAAAAGCATTTCTATAACCATAGTATTGCTCTTTAAATCGTAATTGTTCTTCTGTTACATATGCAAAATGTTGGAAAACTAAACCATGTCTTTCAGTCTCTTGATGTAGAAAGGGATTTACTGCTGCAACATTATGCCATTGGCCGTTTGCTGAAGGTTCCTCTAATGTCGGTGGTTCATGTGCTACCCATACTGAACCAGGCTTATATCTCCAGGTTCTCAACCACTCTTGTTGAGGATTCTGTGTATAACAATTACGAGTACTTATAATTAGATTTTCTCCTACGAAATACCAGCACCAATAATAAGCGGCAGTTTTGTTAGGATTATCAATAAACATCTGTCGTGCAGAAAAAATTTGCTCAACTTTCCATAATTCATCTGCATCTATTTGCCACAATAAACATTCTTCATGAATATTAAACAGTGGCTCATTAATCATTTCACGTTTTCCATTCCAATACATTCCCTCTGGCTTACGGTAAACTGTAATATTATCCGGATATTGCGTTGTTAGTTTATCTAAGTATTCTGTTGTGCCATCATAACTGCGACCATTATCATGGATTTTATCACTTATACTTCCACCCAGATTGAGGCTCCATGAAGTATCGTGCTTCAATTCTGCTACGCCTTCAACAATGTGCCAATGCCATTTGAAAGGCAGTTGTTTGAATATCTCAATGTGGTAGCGGATAAATGGTTGCCCATTCAGAACAATAGTAAAAAAGTGAATTGGTAATTCTGGCGTTGAGATAGAGGTGATAGGAGCCAAACTTTTCTGGCCACATGCTAGCGTTGAGGAATACTCATGGTTGACAAGACGTAGTTTAGCAATGTTATGCCATACACGTTCTGGGCCTGGCCAGGTGGGTACAACATCATGAAATGCTATCCATCCGCCGTTTTTTACCAATGAAAACGATAGCTCAAAATCTTTTAAAACATCTAAATACTGATGAGAACCATCAATAAAAATAAAATCAATATCTTTACTATTTGTCAATTTATCCCAACGTTTTAATACATCATGAGAGTAGCCACGTAGTGGTGTTACATAATGCTCAAGACCGTTTAATTGAACATTTTGCTGCCAAACTTTAAAGAATTGTCGCTCAGGAAAGTCAGCATCATTACCATCCCATGTATCAATAGAATAAATTTTACGTTTGGTTCCTATGCAAGCATATGCCATAGCAACTGTTGAGCGACCTTTAAAAGAACCAATCTCAACTATAACAGCATCTTCAGGAAGAGATTTCACCTTATTAAAAAGGTATTCTTCTTGCCCAGAAACCATGAACCCTTCAATAGATTCAACGGCATCATGGATATTTTGATAGCTGACTAGCTGCACTGTTTTTCGTTGAAATATTGCATATCCATTACGTATATTTTGGTTTGAGATAATGAGGATGTAATCAGAATCGCTCAACAGGCGATTGAAATTTTTATAGTTTTTAAATGTCGTAATATCATCTAGACAAATAAAATTGGCTCCATATACTTCATCTAGTTCAGCTTCACCAGTAAATTCTGAACCGTCAATTAAAACTAAATCAAAACAATCAATTTTGTTTTCATGTTTAATTTTTTGAATCCCGTTATCAGATACTCCAGAATTATTTACATACTCAATATCTTGTCGCAGCCAACCAAGCACACGCTCAAGAGGATAAAGATTTAGATTAGTATCATGGCTATTATAAAAATCAATAATCTCCTTTTCATCAGGAAACTTTCGTACAGAAATAGAAGAAACATTATAACATTTCACAAAATCCTCATTTTTATATTTATTTTGTAACTCAGTAAATCTAGTTTTTGAAACTTCCATGCAAAATAATATTGGCTTGTTACGGTTTTCCCGCAGGCCTGTTACAAATGCCTTGCTACTTCCTTCGCCTGAAGATGAACCAATTTCTAAAACTGTTTTAATATCTTCTTCTTGAGCAATTTTTTGAATCGCATAGTAAAAATCATCGTTTTTTATCTCTGCTGGAATTAGTGAATTTAGCTCTGAATTAGCAAGAGGATTATTATTGATTTTTTGAAGCAATACTTGTACTGAATAAAGTATATCTTCATGATTACATTGGGATATTTTTAATTCTTGATGATCGGGTAAATAATAATGGCGTCCACCATTTCGTGGATCTGATTGCTGGTATTTACGAATCTTGTCACGTCGTTTTTCTTCGCTATTAATAAATAAGTCTAAACGATAGATACTTAACTCAGCTAGGCATTGACCCTGATCCAGTAAATTATGAATAGTTTCGTGAATTTGTCCTGTATAAAAAATCTGTTTATTGTACTTGAATAGCCGACGCTGAAAATCAGGAGAATGTGGTTTACTTGTGATGTAATGATTTTTGCTAAAAGGACTAATCCATTTTCTATCAATCCAAAAATTATCAGTATTTATTTGAGTTCTAGGTAATTTGATTAATTGCAAAAATTCTAAAAGTTGGCTATTAATAAATTCATCCGAGTCAAGAACAAAAACCCAATCAGTATTGACAGCATTTAGATATACATTCCTCTGTTGAGAGTGATTTCCCAACCACGGAGAATGTATTATTGTAGCTCCATAGCTCAGAGCAATATCACATGTAGAATCATTGCTACCACCATCAACAATTATTAGCTTGTCATAAACATTAGCAAGAGATTCTAGAGCAATAGTTAACGTCTTATCTGAATTCTGCACCATCATACATACAGAAAGACTTGGCATATAACTTTTTTTCACTCCATTAAATTGATTGATGACTGTATGTTAGCTACCCCTATTGATTACTTTTACTTTGTTGTTTCTTAATTTGCTCTAAAAGAACTTTGTAATTTGTCCTATCAGGGCGTAACTTCACCAACTTTTCTAAAGGTTGAATAGCACCCTCAGAATCTTTCAATTTTAGCCGCACAATTACCAATCCTTCGAGCGCTGTTTGGTTTTCTGGTTCCCGTTGTAAAACCAACTCATAGCCCCGCACCTGTTGCTGTAATCCTGACTCAGGAGAAGCAGACGCAATTGCTGGCTGAGGTTGATTAGCATGTTGGATTGCTGGAATGACTGCAAACGCCGTAGAACCAAAAAACGAGAACATCGACACTATCGTGACAATCTTTTGTCGCCGCTGAATCTGCTTTTTGCGGGAAATTAGGTATTCTTCATCTGAACCAGCCATGCCTCACATGCTTGCTGTGGTAAATACTGAGGTATCAGCAAGCCTCCCGTTCTGAGGATACCCACTTGTTCAACAGAAACTAACATCTTGGCTAGAAATTTTTTACACAAAATTCAAATGCTGACTCTGAAGACGAGAGAACTTTATGGTAAGTCCATGCTGTAACGACAATTTGTGCCATGCGTAGTTTACCGCCGTAGGCATCGCCTTCATACTTTAAAGCAAAACCCTACAGGTCTTATTCTCTGAACAAAACATTAAAATTATATGAAGATTTGCGATGATTCTGCCTAATGCCGGATGTTTGCGATATTCTAAATAACGTTTGAATAAACAGTAGAGATTTCTACTCAATTGCAAATTTCCCTGACAGTCAAAAACTTTCAAACTAGCCCGTGTCTGATGGGTCGTTCAACAAGCACACATATTTTTTGTGATTCAAACAAATAAAATTTTCCCAGTCGTCCTTAGTCACTATAGATATATTACCAAAGGTAGTGTTGCACTCTTGTGAAAAAAGGGTAAAGGTTAAAGAGGAAAAAGAAGAGGGTAAACATAAATATCCCTTACCTCCTTTATCCCTTAACTCTTGCTGCTAAACCTTTGCCTAGCTTCTGCAAAAAGTTTAAGGACTGCTTGGTGAAATTGGAGTTTTGTGGTGGTAATTACCGTACAAAACCGAATTTACCAGTAACTTAGTGGAGTTTGTTATGGTATAGTTAGAAAGTTAAGACTAGCTTTGCCAAAATTACAGCACTCTACGGGCCGGCAACAATTGCAGAATGGAAAGCAGTTTTAATTAAGCATTTACCAACAACATCAGAATTCAATCGAGGTTATGACTCAGCAAGTGATTCACCCAATGGTGAAATTGCAGCGCAACGTGCAATCACTCATAGAATCGAATATTATCAAGCCAAGCGATAGCATCTGGAAAATCGCTTTGCTCTATGGTAATGAATGGCAGCACTGGAAACAGGAACTGCTTGACTTTGGCTTTAGTATGCAAGACCCAGTTAGCGAATTGCTAGCTGTAGAAACTTGGGATGAGGAATAGGGAATAGGGAATAGGGAATAGGGAATAGTAATTTTTAATATTCATCATTCCCTACTCCCACTCTCTTACTCCCTACTCCCCACTCCCTAAACTTTACAAGTAGCTAAAGCCGCAGCTAATTCCTTTGCAGTTTGATAGCGATCGCGTGGCAATGGTTCTGTAACGTGATCGATCACATCTCTTAATTGGGAACTAATGGTGGGAACTTTTGCCACATCAAACCTGAAGTTTCGCCCTCGTTGGCGGTAATACTTGAAAGGGTTTTCGCCTGTGAGCAGAAAAATCAGCGTTGGCCCAATTGCATACAAATCAGATTGAGTTAAAGGTTGTCCTCGTTCTTGTTCAGGAGCGCAGTAACCTTCTGCACCAATTCGAGTACCGGGCGCTGTGCCAATTTCCTTAACAGCACCAAAATCTAGTACCACTATGCGATTTACCGAACCTCGCACCATTAGGTTGGCGGGTTTAATGTCGCGGTGAATCAGTGGAGGCTCTTGGCTATGAAGATAGTCTAAAATATCGCAGGTTTGGATCATCCAGGCGATCGCTTGGTTTGGTGTCACTGGGCCAGTGGTATAGACACGTTTCTCTAAATCTTGTCCGTGGATTAGTTCCATTGCCAAGTATTTTTTTCCGTCTTCTACAAAGAAATCGTAATACTTGGGAATTCCAGGATGGTTAAGGGATTTGAGAGTGTACGCCTCTCGCTCAAATAACTCTTGAGCTTTGGCAATTCTGGCCATATCAGCATTCATTTGCTTTAACACCAGCAGTTTTGGTGTACCTGCAATCAAACCAGCCGCATCCCAAGCCAGATAGGTAGTACCCATCCCTCCTTGTCCGAGAGTTTGCAACACCTGATAATGGCGAATCTTCTGTTGCACTGAGAGAGGTTGACCGCAGTGGATACAGAATAAATTATTTGGTGAGTTGCCTTCGTGCGTGCAAGTGTAGGATAAATTTGCCGGATTTTTTGCTGAGTAAAGTGTCTCGGCAGCGTTTTCTTCTGTCCCTTGTATTTGTTGCGATCGCACACCAGTTTCTAGTACTGTGACATCCTGAATTTGGAATTGCAGTATTGGGCCTCCCTGAGCCAGTTGCAAAAGGGAATTATCTGGTAAGGGACTTTGAATTACAAGGACACCGTTGAGAAAAGTCCCATTTGTACCTTGACTAATCAGCTGCCAAGTACCGCCGTTGCTAGGGGAACCGACTTGTCTAAGTTCTAGATGATGCCGCGAAACTAAACTATCAGTTAAAACGACGTGATTATCTGCCGCTCGACCAATCCGAATTATGGAGGAGTTCTCAAAGCACCACTGCTGGAGGGGCATTTTCTGTTGCGGTTCTAACAGGGTCAGACTAACCACGATACAACCTACAAGGTAAATGGATTAGGGATTGGGGTTTGGGGATTAGGGTTTGGGGATTAGGGTTTGGAGAGTAGAAAAATTATTTCCCAGTTCCCAGTTCCCAGTTCCCAGTTCCCAGTCCCCAGTCCCCAGTCCCCAGTCCCCAATCCCCAGTCCTTAATTTTCAACTTTCCAAATTTGGGCGTACTTTTGCCCGAATTAGTATACCAGTAATGTTGTCATGACCATTGTATTGGTTTGCCAACTCAATTAAGTCTGTAACACCCCGTTCTAAGTTAGCGCCAGAACTAATTAAGGGTTCTAAGTGAGTCTGCCAGTGGGTTTCTAGTAAATCATTATCTGATAAACCGTCCGATGCCAAGAGCAGAAGAGTATCTTCATTGATGTCGAAAAAGCCGACATCGGGATCAATCGAGTTTTCATCACGAGGCCCCAAGGCTTGGGTGAGTTGGTAAGCATCTGGACGGGCGTAAGCGATGCTTGCTTCCACTCCGCGCGTAATTTCCCGTTGGCCAACTTCGTGATCTACTGTGACTTGTTCTAATCCCTGCTTGCGTGTCACGCGATAGAGACGGCTATCTCCCACATGAGCAACAGCTGCTTGAGTATCTTGAATTAAGAGCATTACCAAAGTTGTACCCATACGCCCAACTCCAGAACGGGCATCTTGTTGGTTGAGCTTGTAAATCACCTCATTAGCTAAATACACTGCCTCACGAATGCTATCTTCTGTTGGCAGTTGGTTGCCAATCCAGTGTTCTTGAAAGTATTGCCGTAGGGTGTTGACTGCTAACTCGCTGGCTATCTCGCCGCCAGCGTGTCCACCCATACCATCACAGAGAATATACAAACCATGCCCTTCTAAGACCCGACTTTTGGGAAACTCCAGCTTGTGAATTTTGGTTTCAATGCCAAAGTAATCTTCGTTATGATGACGTTGACGCCCTACATCTGTGCGTCCTGCATCTTCTAAGCTACTTAACTGCATCGCCAGCACAACAGTTGGCAAATCATCAATTTTGTTAATGATATCTTCTAGCTCATCTGATTGTGGGATAGTGGGCACAGCAGTATCTTTCTCCTCTATTGGAGGCAAAGTTGCATTTCCTAGTGCTTCTAGTTCAATAGAGATTTCCTCCAAACGCGATCGCAATTGTGCGATCGTCTCGATCTTGCCTACATCTAAATCCCCCAACATCTGGACTACAGAGCCAAATTGAGTGCGTTGAGACTGTCTAAATAGTGCTTGCCAAACCCGTCCCAAAGCTTGGATAGCTAACGGTTCCTCTGGAATGGTAGATATTTGGACTTGGGCATCTTCTGGCGACTCCGTGGCGGGCTGAGAATTGGATGATTCCACATACAACCTTTGTAGAGCCAGCGTTTGGTCTTCATCCAATCGCAAATTCGACAATTCTAAAAGGCTTTGACGACAATTTACTGGTTCCAATGCTGCCCAAAGTTGGGTCATTTCATAACACCAGTGTAAAATTTTTAACGAACTTGTTGTTTCTTCTTGCCACAGGTCAAGTAAATACTGCCAATTCGAGCGATCTTCGATGATTACTACCTGTATATCATCCTGCTGCCAGGCATCGTGAATCGGCGGTATCCCTGGCTCACCTTGGGATTGTAAGGCAATATAAAGTTGGGCAAGGTGAGGAATTCCACTTGCTTGTGCTGATGGCGTTAGCAAATCTGCTTGCTGACCTGCTAGTATTGCCTCAATTGGTGATATTTGATACGGCTGGCAGTCTAGAACTCTCACACCTACATTACTAATAGTGTCAGCTTCAGTTTGGGCAGGTAGCGGATCTAACAATTGATAGCGCTCTTGGGAGTCTAAATAGGAGCCTAATGCAATCTGAGAACTAGGGGATAGAGGAGATAAAGAAGATATTTCTCCCTCATCTCCTATATCTTCCACATCCCCCACGTCCCCTTCTATTCCTAAAGCTTCGCCAGTTGTTTCCTTAGCAATAATTGCCCAAAACACTGTTCCACATTCCGTGTCACAGTTATGACAACGTAGTGCATTCACAGGTACATCATCGGTACTGCATTCAGGACAGACCTTGTGAGTCAGGGACGTGCCACAGTTTTGACAGAATTTGTTGCTATTGGGGTTTTCAAATTTACACTGAGGGCAAATCAGCATAGTGGAAGTTCCTTTATTCCCGTTCCAAGGTGCTTCTAGCCACTAAGATCCAAGGTGCCACAATTGGCTGTCCCTGACTACAGTAAATTGTAGTTTATCAATAAATTTTGGTGGCAGTATTAATTGTGACGCATATTAGATAAATATTTCATATATTGGCAGTTAATTCCTTATAGATTAGACCTCTTGCATAAATCAAGAACCCCACCCCGCATTTGCTGACGCAAACGCTCCCCTCCCCTTACCAAGGGGAGGGGTTGGGGACTTTTGCAAGAGGTCTATTGAAGAGTGGAGAGTGGGAGCAGGGGAAGAAAAACTATTGATTATTGCCCAGTCCCCAATACCTAATCCCCAATACCCAATTCCCTATCGCTAAGAATCTGGCAATTGTGGAGGTTCCGCGTTAAACCATTTTTGATAAATTTGCTTATAAGTACCATTGGATAACAAAGTGGCTATACCTTTGTTAATTGCATCCAGATGGGGGGAGTCTTTAGGTGTAGCAATCCCGTAGTATTCTTCAGTGAGAAGGTCAGCAACAACTCTGATGCCTTTGAGTTTGCCATTTTTAATCGCATACAAAGTAGCGAAAGCATCGCTAACCACAGCATCTACGTTGCCATTGAGCAAGTCTTGGAAGAATTCTGGCCCAGAATTAAAAGTACTAATTTTGGCGTTGGGGATGGTTTTGGCAAAATCTGCCCCAGTGGAACCAATTTGGACAGCAATTTTTTTCCCTTTGAGACTGTTGAAGTCTTTAATATTTTGGTTGTCTTCGCGGACAGCGATCGCTAGTCCGGCTTTAAAATAAGGTCGTGAAAAAGCAATTGTTTTCAGGCGTTCAGCAGTAATCGTAATTCCGCTAATTGCGGCATCGACTCTTTTAGCTTGCAAGGCTGATATCATACCATCAAAGGGCAGACTTTCAAACTGGACTGCAAAACCAGGTACGGGCTGCGCCAAGGCTTTCATCAAATCAATATCAAAACCTTCTAAGTTCCCGCTAGCCGTCTGGATTTCAAAGGGGATAAAGGTGGGGTCTGTTGCCACCTTCAGGACTTGAACTCCTGGATTTGTAGTTGGATAAGAATTGTTACAGGCAATGAGTAGTAGCAAACAGCCTAAGCTCAGAATTAGCTGCCGCCATTTCAAGTTAATCAATTTCAGTATACTCATTAGTCATTAGTCATTAGCTTTGAACTTTTTTTAAGAGCGATCGCACTAGTACAAGAAGGCAAAACTTAAAATAAAGAATGCTTATTTTGTAAGCTTTCTGGCTATTTTAAATGGGTGGTTTATTTACGCCTGGTTGTACTAGTTCAACTTACAATAAACACATTTTTATTCTTGGGGCAAAACCTACGCAGTATTGGGACTGCTATAACAATTTTTTATGAACATATTAATATTTTAATTATTACCGAAAAATTGGGTTTAGAGCTACGTGCTTCTAGCACGGCTTTAAAGTAATGAGTAAGAAGTAATGAGTAATGAGTAGATGAAAAATGGGTATTTATTCATTACTTATTACTTGTTACTCATTACTCCAGAATCACCGTGCGTTAACGGCGGTGAGGATGTCAACTATGGTTGTTACCTGGAGGCGGTTTCAAAAATTACTTATAGTTCGGCACACAAAAATGTGGGTGTTTTTACTTTTGAAGAAGTCAAAATATTGAAAATGCCAGAAGGTTACAAACGCTCGATTCAAAAATGGTCTAAAATTTTTGCTTTTCAGATATTGATGAGATATTAGCCAAACTTTACTCAGAAAACACGGTAGCATTGTTCGGATTTAGAATAAAACTGACTATCAGTATTTCTTCGAGAAAATGCTGATTTCATCAACCTAGAAGACAACTTGCCCTCTATGGCTCCCACTACCCCTGCTTACCAAATTGCTGATTTATTCGCCGAACGAGCGAGAAAAATCGCACCACCAACTTACGGCACTGAGTTAACCAAAATTATCACTGTTAGCTTTGCCTACGGACTAGCTGACCCAATTCTCTTTCCCCATGCCGACTTGGCTGCTGCAAGTGCGGCTGTGCTGGCAGAAGAGGCTCCGATCGCTCTCAATTACGGACCACCTTCAGCCCAACTTTATGAGCAAATTATCCTCCGCTTGCAGGCTCAAGGAATCCCTGCCGATCGCGATCGCGTGATTATTGGCTACGGTTCTGGTCAGATTTTGGGTTTGCTACCAGATGTGTTTGTCGAACCTGGTGACGTGGTAATTGTGGAAGGCCCAACCTTCTTGGGAGTAGTTACTAGATTTCTCCAGGCTGGCGCACGCCTAATTACCATTCCTGTAGATGAATTAGGAATGGATGTGGACGCTTTAGAAGAAACTTTGAGCGATTTGAAAAAACAGGGCATTCGACCCCGATTTATTTACACCATCCCCACCTTTCATAATCCCACAGGCGCGACTATGCCATTATCTCGCCGCCAAAAATTGGTCGCATTAGCGGCTGAATATGGCGTGCTGGTGGTGGAAGACGATGCTTATAGCGATTTGCGCTTCCAAGGGGAAACAGTGCCCTCCCTGGCAAGCCTTGACAAGGATGGGTGGGTTTTATATGTGAGTACCTTCTCGAAAATTATTGCGCCCGGTATCCGGCTGGGTTGGGCTTGCGGCGATCCAGCAATTATTCAACGGCTGGCAATGTTCAAAAGTGAGGGGCCTGTGGGGCCATTTGTCAGCCATGTGGTTGCCCGCTACTGTGCTACAGGCAAACTAGATCATCATATTCAGGAGCTAATCGCCTGCTACAAACATAAGTGTAATTTGTTGTTAGAAGCGATCGCTCACGAGTTTCCCAGTGATGTAGTTGCTTTGCGACCAGGTGGGGGCTTTTTCGTTTGGTGTAAATTGCCGCCACATATCAGCGCCAAAGCACTTCTAGCTGCTGCCAATGAATACGGCATCAGCTTTCTGCCAGGAACTCGTTGCTATGCCAATGGCCAGGGAGATGATGCTATCAGACTAGCTTTTAGCTTTCAAACAACGGAGAAGATTGTCGAAGGAATTGCTGTTTTGGGAACAGTGTTGCGCGGATGGCGAAACTAATTTTGGATTTTAGATTTTGGATTTTGGATTGAAGATAATTCGTAACCTCGTTCCCAGCCTCAGACTGGGAATGCCTGTCTTCAAAGCAATACGGTTCAGTTAAGGCTAAAATCCTTTTTTTAACGAACCGCAAAGGACGCAAAGGAAGAGAAGGAAGAGAAGGAAGAGGCTTAACTGAACTGTATTGGCCCAAAACTTTTCAAAGATCCTCTTAGACCAATGACCAATGACCAATAACTAATGACCAATGACCAATGACTAATCACTAATTAAGGTAATTACAGTCACTTCTGGCGGACAAAATAAACGTCCTGGGCGGTAAGTTCCTAAACCACGATTGACATATAGTTGATTTTCTTCTACCTTGTGAAACCCTTGCGCCCACTCCCAATATCGCACTACTTTAGAACAGTCTCCCAGGAAAAATGTTATCCAACGCCGCAATTTTTTGGGAATTTGTTTGAGTAGCTTTTTGTAATAAAATACTAGAGGGCCAATACCCGGAATGACGATGTGACCACCGTGGGTATGACCAGATAGTTGCAAATCTACGCGCCATTGTTGCAATATCTTGGCTGTATCTGGGTTATGAGATAAAACGATGCGCGGTGTAACAGAATCTAGTTGATTCATGACTGGTGCGGGGTAAAATTCCCGTGACCAATAATCAGCTAGTCCAACGAATGGTAATTCTTTTCCTAGTGGATAGGCAATTTCATTCCAAAGCACATGCACCCCAATACTAGTTAACGCCTGTGTAACTTCCACTTTAGAGTGGCTGTAATAGATATCGTGGTTCCCAAGTACGGCGTAGATACCACAGCGACTTTGCAAATGCTTGAGTCGAAGCACCAGTTGGTGAATTGGTGCGGGATCGTCAGTTACGTAGTCACCAGTTAATACAATTAAATCTGGTTCAGCTGCGTTAGTAACTGCGATCGCTTTTTCTAACATATCTTCCGACAGTCGCAAACCATCATAGTGAAAATCTGACAACTGCACTAACGTTGTCCCTTGTAAAGATGCAGGAAGTTTTGCAATCTTAACCGTTATTTTATCTACTCTTAAATGTCCCGTAAATAACCAATGCATAAGCCAACCGATACTCCTCATACCAGCGCTTACAGCTTACCAAAAATAAAAATGTAACTTGATAAAATGCAATAATTTATGCCATCCACTCTAGATACAATTGACTCATTGATTCAAAATTATGCGATCAAACTAAGTATTATTAGCCTAGAATACCTGCTGTGATTGCTTTCTTTTATTTTGAATTTTGAATTACCTACTCATCTTGTAGGGTGATTATAGTAACTTCTGGGCGGCAAAATAAGCGTCCTGGGAGGTAAGTTCCCAAACCACGGTTGACATATAGCTGATTTTTTCCTACCCGATGAAAACCTTGCGCCCATTCCCAATGGTTGACTACAGAAACATTGACTTCCAAAAATGGCACTAGACGCCGGATTTTTCTGGGTATTTTTTTTGCAAACTTTTCGTAAAGCAACGCCGCAGGGCCAATTCCAGGAATCACGATTTGACCGCCGTGAGTATGACCAGATAATTGTAAATCGACTCGCCATGCTTGTAATATCTCCGCCGTATCTGGGTTGTGGGATAAAACAATGCAGGGTGTGTCGGGGTTTAGTTGGTTCATAACTGGTGCGGGGTAAAATTCCCGTGACCAACTATCCGCCAGTCCAACAAGTGGCAATTCTTTTCCTAGTGGATAGGCAATTTCGTTCCAAAGGACGTGAATACCAATGCTAGTGAGGGCTTTTGTAACTTCTGCTTGGGCTTGTTTGTGATATATATCGTGATTGCCAAGAATAGCATAGATACCATTGCGACTTTGCAGATGTTTGAGTCGAAGTATCAGTTGATGAATCGGTGTCGGATCGTCAGTTACATAGTCACCAGTTAATAAAATTAAATCTGGTTCAGCTTCGTTAGTAACTGCGATCGCTTTCTCTAACATATCCTCCGACAGCCGCAAACCATCGTAGTGAAAATCAGACAACTGCACTACCTTCTTACCCTGTAACAATGCAGGCAATCCTGCAATGTTAACCGTCAATTCTTCTGTACTCAACGGCCCAGATAACAACCAGTGCATAAGACGTTCAATAAACTTCAATCATAGCGCTTACAGCTTAACTAAACATTGTCGGTTTGTGTGCAGCGACCAATGCAACTTATTGAAAATTTTATGAAAGCTCTAGGTTCTAGCATATTTATAGTCACTGAGAAGCCCCTGCCCTCCACGAAGTTGCGGCGCGGGGAGGATGTCACTTCACATACAGCAGATTGCGCTCTAATCGAATACACGTAGAGACGTAGCAGTGCTACGTCTGTACAAGGTTTTGAGTTTTATATATGTACTTCATTTACCTGAAATGTGCTGTAAGCGTTAGCTTAAGGGATTTCCAAGAAATAAATTATCCAAAAAAACGAACCACAGAGACGCAGAGGGCACGGAGAGATGAAGAAGAGAGAGGATTGTTGTACGAGATTTTTGGATGTTTTTTAATTTGGAAGTCCCTAAGAAGATGTACGAGTTGTGCCAAACAAAAAGTTATTTTTAGAGATTTCTAGGAAACTAGTAAATAACTATATAATGAAAAACTTTCAGGAGGAGCGGTAGTGAGCCTACAAACTCTCGTTGACCAAGCCACCATCCCCCCAGATTCAGGGTCAGCATCTAGTCCCTTTGAGGTAGATAGCTTTAATGAAGCTGTCATGTCCACCTACGGCCGGTTTCCCTTAGCCCTAGAACGGGGTGCTGGATGCCGAGTTTGGGATACACAGGGACGAGAATATCTGGACTTTGTGGCGGGAATTGCCACTTGTACTTTAGGACATGCCCATCCAGCAATGGTAGAAGCGGTGACACGCCAAATCCAGAAGTTGCACCATGTCTCTAATTTGTACTATATTCCTGAGCAGGGTGAATTGGCAAAATGGCTTGTCAATCATTCCTGTGCCGATCGCGTATTTTTTTGCAATTCTGGGGCTGAAGCTAACGAAGCCGCAATTAAACTAGCACGAAAATATGCTCACACAGTATTAGACATTGAAAAACCAATTATTCTCACCGCCAATGCCAGTTTCCACGGGCGGACTTTAGCGACCATTACCGCTACGGGACAACCGAAGTATCAAAAGTACTTTGACCCCTTGGTTCCTGGGTTCCACTACGTAAATTACAACGATATTAACGCTTTGGAAGTGGCGATTAGTGAGTTGGATGAAGGCGATTATCGGGTAGCGGCAATTTTAATCGAGCCATTGCAGGGAGAAGGCGGTGTACGTCCAGGAGATGTTGCCTACTTCAAAAAACTCCGGCAGATTTGCGACGAAACTGGCATTTTATTGATTTTTGATGAAGTGCAAGTTGGTATGGGGCGCAGTGGCAAATTATGGGGTTACGAACATCTCGGCGTTGAACCGGATATTTTCACCAGTGCCAAAGGCTTAGGTGGCGGTATCCCTATCGGTGCAATGATGAGCAAGAAATTCTGCGATATTTTTCAACCAGGGGAACACGCTAGCACCTTTGGCGGAAATCCTTTTGTGTGTGGTGTAGCACTCGCTGTTTGCCAGACATTAGAACAGGAAAATATTTTGCAGAATGTGGAAAATAGGGGTGAACAGTTGCGAGATGGATTGAGAGCGATCTCAGCCAAATATCCTCAGCACGTTAGCGAAGTTCGGGGTTGGGGTTTAATCAACGGTTTGGAGTTGCGAGCCGACATTGACCTAACCGCAGGCGATGTCGTCAACGCTGCCATCAAAGAGGGCGTATTACTAGTACCAGCCGGGCCTAAAGTAGTCCGGTTTGTGCCACCGCTAATTGTCACAGAGGCGGAAGTAAACATTGCCTTGCAAGCTGTAGACAAAGCGATCGCGGTTCTCACCAAATAGAATTCACCAAATAGAATACTGTTTGTTTTGTGTAGAGACGTTGCATTGCAACGTCTCTTTTTCATTCTGGGGAAATTTCTCGATAAGCTTGCCGACACTGCTCATAATTGTCTGGCAAAATATCGGCATTACCAAAACATAATTGCTCGTGAGTAGTAATTAAAGTTTCATAAGGCTGTATGGGAGTCACAGCCGATCGCAGTAATTGCAGATATTCTCCATCTGTACGGCTGAGTTTGTGAGGTGCGATCGCCTTTTGATGTAACTGCTGCAACATTGCTAAATAAATACAACGGCAAGCTTCACGGTAGTTACCTTGACGGTAAAATTCTTGCGATCGCTCCAACAAAAGCGCTATGGATAATTCACCAGAGGGAGTTTTGACGCGAAAATCAATGAGATTGCCAGTTTTATTCAGCCAAGAATATATATAAGGACTGAATTCTCGCCATAATCGCCAACATACCCAAGCTATAAATAAGCCCAGTACCAGCCAAAACAGGAATTTCAGCAACTCAGCAAGCCAAGGACTAATCGACCATCCAGTAGGCAATTCTGGCAAAGCTTGCTCAAAGCGGTAAAACTGGTATTCCCACCATTCACCCACTTGTTGTTGGAATTGAGATAACTGCCAATTCCAGCTAGTTTTTTCAAAAGTTTCTGTCATAGGGGGGACTGGGGACTGGGGACTGGGGACTGGGGACTGGGGGAGATGAGGAAGCAGGGGGAGCAGGGGAGAAGCAAGGGGGCAGGGAGCAGGGAGAAGAATTTTCCCCTCCGCCCCCCGCACCCTGCCCCTCTGCCTCTTTTCAATGCCCAATGCCCAATGCCCAATTCCCAATGCCTAACGACTCTTTTTTATCATTATCCAGCCGATAACAACAAGTAGCGCACCGAATGCAAGAAATCCTAAATCCCAAGCTAACTGATTTGGGCCTGGTTTCACGTGATGGATACCGAGAATTTGGTGGTCAATTAAACCTTCAACTAAGTCGAATAACCCAGTTCCAATCACTATTGATCCAATAAAAGTCTGTGATGACCAAGGAACATCATCACGCCCTCCAGCACGCCATAGCAACACAAGTCCGACCACGGTAAATACCCAATCCAAGGTATGAAATAACCCATCCCACACGATGTTCAAATCTATATTTGCCGTGTTGGTCAGAGGTCGAATGTTACTGAGCATGTGATGCCACTGGAGGATCTGATGCAGTAAAATCCCATCAATAAACCCTCCAAGACCCACACCAAGAAAAATTCCAGCAGTAATCAGTGGTGCGCGTCGGTTGAAGGTTTCACTTTTCGCCTCCATTGTCAACCTCATAGATAGGCTTTTCTACAAAAATACAACTCCTTGAGGAGAAATATCTTCTATCTTGAGGCAAGTAAAATCATTCAATTTACGGCGTTTTTCAAGTAATTGAACTACACCATTTACTTGAAAAATGCTGTAAATTAATCAATCTTCAAATTTAATCTGCATACCCGCCTTCACTGGATCGAAATCTTGGGGAAAATGGGTGTTGCGATTATAGTCTGCTTTTTCCAGGTTCGCTCCTTTGAGAGAGGCTTGGCGGAGATTCGCTGACATCAATAATGCTCCCCGAAGATCGGCATCTTTCAAATTCGCTTGACCCAGATCGGCAAAACTCAAATCAGTTCCCCTCAAATTAGCGCTACTCAGGTTAGCTTCGCTCAAGTCAGCATAACTAAGGTCAGATCCTTTCAAGTTAATGCTTTGCAAGTCAGCATTACCTAGTTCTGCTTTACTAAAGTTCCGTTTTCCGGCTGCATAACTCTCCACAAGAGTAGCGGTACTATTGATGGGCTGCTGATAATTGACTTCAGGCATATAACAGCGTTATGGGTTATCTCGTTATTACTTTCATACTCAGGATGAAAATACTCTGATTTCATCCTTACCTAAATGTAATACATTAGTTCCTTCTGTTCTCGAATTGCTCTGCGATCGCAAAGGTCTTGGAGTGTATATTTTTCCAAAACAGAGTTAGCAGCCTCACGTGCTTCCTGCCAGACTTCCTGAATTAGCTCACCTTCTACCGTGTTGGGAGTCGGCTCAGAAGGAGAGACAACAATATCTGACCCTTCCATGCAGCTAAAAGCATCAAACACTGTAATCTTTGCAGGATCTCGTGCCAAAATATAGCCACCTTTGGCTCCGCGTATACTTTTAATCAAACCTCCACGTCTTAATGTTGCTAGAAGTTGTTCTAAATAGCGGTTCGGTATATCTTGCAATGCCGCTATTTCTCGAATTTGCAGGGCTTCACCCTTAGGGTAGCAGGTTGCTAACTCTAACAGGGCTAGAAGCGCGTATTCTGATTTATTAGAGATTACCACAGGCGTAATATTTTAAACTCATATCTAAAAATACAAAGTCTTGAAGTCTGTTTCCTTAAGCTAATACTAAGAAAACTTTACAATCAACCTATTGCCGACCGGCTAACTCTACTTTAAAGACCTTTTAGGATAGAAGCAAATACTTTTTTTTTTAAATTCAATAAATAAAAGTGATTGATTATTATATAGTCTTCCTATCTGAAAAGTGAGTTGAAAGCTTAGTGTATCTAGCCTTCAACCCAGTTTTAATCAGCGTAATTAGTTAAATAGGAGTCGGCGCGGTGCTGGACTTACCCATTGGTGTCAACTTAAGCTGGAAATAGCTTATCTGTTGGCTTCCATGCCCGCCAGGGATTAACAATTCAAAATTCAAAATGACGCTCGTAGACTCGCTAACGCTGCGCTAACAAAATTCAAAATTAAAGAAATTTCAGACTATCTTCAGATGACTTTAGCTATAAGACGGGAATTGAAATTCCCGTCGGACAAGCGGTTTCACGTTAAGTTGACACTAATGGGACTTACCGCGCTACTTCACCAAAATCCAAAATTTAAAATCTAACATTGACTAATTATTGTCATCTTGTGGCTTTTCCTGGAACTTATGAACATTCTGGGGTTGACTATTAGTCGGAGAATTTTGTTTTTCTAATGTTGGTACTACTACAGCAGAAGGATCTGATTGTTTTGATTCCGTTGATGGTGCTGTTGGTATAACCACAGGGTTTGACGGACTCACCTGTTGAGGGGAGGCAGAATTTTGACTAGGAGTGGGTAAGTTATTTTGTGGTAGTGGTGCGGGGGAAGCCTTTCGAGATGAGCGGATTGCCCTTAGTTTCTCTACTAGGGAGGGTGTAGGGGAAACACTAGGCGAAGGTTCAAAATTGCCGCGTTGTGATTCTGCTGTAGGGTTGGGGCTGGAAGATTCTTCTGGGGAAGAACGACGATTGCGACGGCGCGACTTGGAATTAGAGACGGGTGCTGATTGGGTTCTCTCTTCACCCGGCGGTGAGGATGTACTATCGAAGTTAGGTACTTTTGCACCTGGTTCTGGAGTTGGCTGTTCAAAAAGGGGCTTTGTGGTTGGCTGCTGCTGAGATTTGGGTAATATACTCGTGATTCCAAAACCTGCTGTAGCAGCAACTAGAGCTACACTTATACCAATCAATACCTGAGATGATCTCAGCTTTTTAGCCAGTACAGCTTCCTTGCCCATGCCTGGGTTGCCCAAGGCTGATGGTCTATGAAGAGAATTTTGGGCAGTTTTCCCAATTATAGTTGCTGCCTGCTGGGCAGATAAATTGACAGTTGGCACTGCGTAAGTGGGTAGGACTTGCGGTGTCAGATTCATTCCATTTCTAGGTAGCAATTGCAGCCACTCGGCAACTGTTGCTGGTCGAAAACGAGACTCCACCGCCATACCGCGCATTACTGCCTGGTTGACAGCAGCACTCAAGTGTGGTTGTAATTCGCGGGGGGAAGGCATTTGCTCGCGATCGCGTAATAATGCTGGCATGGGAACTTGGGCTGTCAATAGTGCATACAAGGTTGCTGCTAAACCATAAACATCGGTAGCGGGTGTGCGTGGCGCTTGTGTCAAGTACTGCTCAATGGGAGAATAACCTTCAGAAACCAAACCTGTATGAGTCTGCCTGACACCACCATTAAATTCTCTGGCAATGCCAAAATCAATTAGTACTACTTCCTGGGTTCCAAGGCGTTGGATAATGTTATCTGGTTTGACATCTCGGTGTAACAAACCGTTATTGTGTACTACCTGCAACGCTGCCCCAATTTGCTGGATGTAATGAATTGCTATTGCTTCTGGCAAAGTTATCCCTGGTAATACAAATGCGTCTCCCAAGGTTTCGCCAGGAATGTATTCCATCACCATGTACGGCAGTCCAGCTTCCACAAAAAAGTCACTAACTCGGACTATATTTGGGTGGATACACGTAGCTAATCGTCTGGCTTCATCCTGGAATTGTTTCTCGAATTTGGCAAAATCAGGATGTTGTCGCAGCCGTTCATTGATGGTTTTCATCACCACTTCCTGATCCAAGTAGTGATGCGTAGCTTTAAACGTAATGCCAAAGCCACCACGCCCTATTTCTTGAATTAGGGTGTATTTTCCATCCTGCAAAATTGTGCCTGCTAACATAAAGAGTTCTGAGTCCTGAGTGAGCAGATAAGTAGCGATTCCTGAGTCTTGAGGAATTTCCCAAAAATTTTCCCATATTTTTACAAGGCAGGGTTCTTGCCTGTCTATTTTACGGGATGATTTAGTTGTTGAAATTCCGGAAGTGAGAAAGACCTCCCCACGATCACAACAGTTTTATCTTTCTCAGATGATAACGCGGGAGTGCGGCAAGCCTAAAGCAGAAGACGGGTTAAGACTAGTTTTTAGGGATAGCGATCGCATTAATTTAACTTTATAGTGCGATCACCTGATTTTCTACCAACGCCAACACTCTTCAATTAATAATGTGTCAAAAATAACAATACTATACATGGATTAAGAATTTGGTATTATGGATTATTCTGCAAAACCCTAAATGGCTGGTTATTAATTTCCCATGTACGAATGTCCAAGTAGAGTTGTGTCTGGCGAAAGTAGATTTCTTCATAAGCAAGCCGCAAACTACGCTCAAGACTGTTCGGTTCAACATCAGTAGCTTTGTTAGAGCCAAGCACTTTGCGTAAACCAATGGACAGAATTTCCACCAAATCATGACCACAACACATTTGCCAAGGATCGTAGTTATTGCTTTTTTGACTCTTTAGCTGTTTTTGTAAATCTTCATCTCTCAAAGAGTAAGCTTGGGATTTATTCTTAACTTCCTGAATCAGCTTGAGTTCATCAATTTGTAGAGTTTGCTCATCAATGAACTTGCTAAATTTAATGCCATCAAAGGTTAAATTTAATCCTTCACATTTAGAAACCCAAAGCAAATAACCTACTGATATCCCATTTTCAAGTAATACTAATCTTATATCTGGATTAAACTGGGCAATTTTCTCTTCAGAACCAAACTCAGCGACTACTTTGTTAAATGCTGGTGAGTTAATCAGTATAGTTTCAAGATCATGGCTATCGGTGCGGAGTAGATTAGGACTGGTGTACAACAAAGTTTCAAGGCGATCAAAATCTGCATCAACAATTGCTAAAACTCCCTGAAAATTTGATTGTTCCAAAATTTTTAAAATGTCAATAGCACGCTGTTTACTAGAGGGTTTTCCTGATGTTTCGACTAATTCACAAACTAATTGATCAACAAATCGCTGATAGAAAGTTTTATCAGAACTTCCTTCCACTAATAAAAAAGTTCCAGTATACGTGCTTCGTCGTAATCGTATTTGGTTAGCAACACGGTCAACTGTCAGAAAATCTCTCACTTTTGTGGCCCTTTCAGTTCAACCGTCAAATCCCAGCGATCTTGAATAATATCTGGTGAATGAGTAGCCATTAGTATATTTAAATCTGCAAGCTTTGTAATGTCTTGCAAGTCCTTTAAAAATTGAACCTGCCATCCTACGTGTAGAGATAATTCAGGCTCATCAATTAAAACTAAAGAATTAGGTTGAACTTTAAATAGTAACTCATATAGGAGAACTAACTCATGTTGCTCACCAGATGATAAATCTATTGGTGAAAGAGCTTTTGAATCAGATAATGATGACTTATAAAGTGTAGTGAAAACAAATCCCTTGTCTTTACTAAAGTTTATCTCTTTATAGGAATAGGCAAACTTATTATTAATAATTTTCCTTAATAAATCGATCTTCCTTGCTATTTCAGCAAAAACACTCAGCTTCTTTTCCACATCTTCAACATATACCGACAAAGCATTTTTGGTGCTTTCCTCTATATCTTGAGGCTGAATTTGAAATTCTGCATCTTCATCTTTATCTAAAAGACCTACTTCTATGAGACGAGAGCGAGTTGCTTCAAGTTCGTTTAGATCATTACGAAGTTGTTGATTCGTCAAATCTGCGGATAGCTGTTGCTTCACCACCCTAACTGGAAAAGTTCTGTCAAGAGATTGAGATACTGTACCGTATTCCTTAAATTTATCTTGCATGATCTGAGCAAGTTCATCAGAATAAGCAGACACAGTAGACAACATTGAAGGTGTTCCACGATACATTCTGGAAGAACGTTTAGGTACAAAATTCAGCAAACGTTGTGATTCAATGAGGCGAATATGAATATTTTTCTTCAATTCTTCTAGCCATTCAACCTCTTCTTGTTGTCTTAAGTCTAAGGGTAATAAATTCTCAAAGCGCTCTACAATTTCTTCTAAAGAAAGAGTTTCTCCAGTAGGATTATACAGCCATTTTCGAGGAGCTATTCGTTCTAGTCCTGGTATCACATCATCCAAAATCCCAAGCCGAAAGTCTATGTCAGAGCGAATATTTATTGGCTTTAGAGAAAAAGAAGCTGGCTCTGAATCAGGCTGATAAAATTTGAAAACAATATCATTCTTTTCCAACTCTTCTGCATTCTCGGCATTTTTTATTATTTCAACACTACTATTATTATCAACTTCAACTCGGAAATTTCTAAATGGGATAGTTCTCAACTCTGAGTATCGGGAGTTAAAAAGACTATTCAAAATTCTTAACATCGCTGTTTTGCCAAAACCATTTGGCCCATGAATAATGGTGATTCGTTCATCCATGTTCAATGGAATCACATGGTCAAAAATTCCAAATAAGCCACTGACAGAAATTTGCTTAATTCGCATAATCTTTTAGTCCTATAGGCATTGGCTTTATGACTTTGATTGTAACTTCTATCTTTCTCTGGAAAGTACACAAGATACAAAGTTTTGATTGTCGAGCGCCCCAGTATACTTAGTTATATCAGTCAATGTTTAGACACCAATTGATTGAATTACGTAGTCACCTACTTCAGATAAATCAACAAATTCAGCCCCGGAATTGTACGCGAAAGTGTCCACAAAACCAACGTGATGTAAATTACACCCAAACTCCATTGATACCAAGCAAGTGCAGAGATGATACCTGGTAAGTGTTCGTCTCGCAAACGAATGTCATTAAATCCTAATTTAACTAGGTTGTTGAGGCTAAAATCATAGTAGTTGAGCCAATTCCAACGGCGATCGCACAATAAGGGCATATATCGTTCCCGAAATGTCTGATTCCTTGGTATCACTGGCAAACGCCCAATCAATAATCTTAACTGGCGAAATGTGCCGTCTTCTGTGAAGTAAGAAACATTCATTAAATTATGATAGCGACCTTGTTGGTAAAGTCGAATCAATAAAGCCATTGGTACGGGGACAATAATTATAAAAAGACACCCTAATGTCAGCCAAGGTTGTGCAGCATTGCGAAAGATCGCTAGTAAGCTGAAGAATTCTAAAACGCTAAAACTGACTAATATCGAAATGGTTTCGTAGGATGTGGGAATAATTGGTACGGGATGCAGCCGACGATAGCGATCTACTAGCCAAAATAGTAAGCCGAAATAAGCGATCGCTAATCCTCCCACGCCAAAGACTAACCAAAAATTCGTCCCATAGCCACTCAATAGCAGCAGTACACTCAACGCTAACCAACTCCAAGCTAGGAGTAGCCACCCACCGATAGAAAGGGTTTCGCCAACAATTAAGCGATCGCTCAGTTGGGTATATTTTTCTAAATCGATGTCTGCTATGGTGAGTAACTCACTACTATTACGAAAGGATTTTAGGAGACGACGGTGGGCGATCGCTTGGGCTTGAGGTGCAGAAAAACCTAATTTAATCAAATTTGTGACACTTGCACTATTAATATTTGTAGCCGTCAGACGACGACCAAACTCTATTAATCGCAGTCGTTGTTTGGTATATTCCAGTTCATTAGCATCGGCAACTTGCTGTTGCTGACGGAAGTTTTGCCCCAAATTTCGTAAAATATTTTGATTACCTTGTAATGTAGGGATGCAGAACATCTTACCAATCTCACCGGGATTACCTAAAATTTTTGCTTGGTTGGAATTAAAAGTTAAACCAGATACACTTAAACAAGCTTCTGTACCAAACCTCGCATCACTAAAATCTGCTTGGTTAAGAATGTTCGCACCTTGCAGATTTACCAATTGGTTAAACTCCGCTTCTCGGAAGCTGACAGCTTGCTCAAAAGTCGCTTCTGTTAAAAAGAGAAACTGATTAAAATCCGCTTTAGTAAACTGGATTTGATTGGCAAAATCCACATCAGAAAAATCAGCATTTCCTTGCCACTGCACACTGTTGAATTTAGCCGACTGTTTAAAAATTGCTTGGTTGAAGTTGGCAATTTTTTCAAAGATACTACCTTGAAAATCAGCGAATTCCTGAAATTTTATTTTTTTGAAATTAGCTTTTTCAAAAAAAATACTGCCCTGAAAATTGCTTGGTTGCTTGAAGTTAGCACTAGTGAAACTAACGGGACGAGCAAATCTACTTTCAGTCCAATTAGTGGGTTGGAGAAAAGTTGCACCTTGGGCATCCACAGACTGAAGAAAAAATGTATTAGAGAACTTCACTTCCCCATTGAAGCGAGTTTGCACCAGTGTTAAGACACCACGAAAGACAGTGATTTCACTGGCGGGGGTTGACTCTGTTCCTAAGAGCGATCGACAATCTTTAGAGTTGGGTAAAGCGTAGGCGTAGCCCGTCGTAGACATCGCAAGTGACTCTAGACAAACAAAGCGCAAACGTTCTAGTTCTTTTTGTTCAGTAGCAGTGAAAATGGGAGCAATGGCTTTTGCATACAATGGTGTTCTTAAACCCAAATCGCTGCCCACAAAATCCCCTAAAATCAAAGTATAAGTGAGGTCTAAACCCAGAGGTTTTGCACCTAGTTCTTTTCGCAGCAATTGGTAAAAAGCATCACGAAAGCTAGCGTTTTCTGGGCGCAAATCAATCACCATCTTCTGCAAATCTATAGTTAGATTGCCTTCACGGAGTGTCGGAGTACGCAGTCGTTCTTGTAATAATTCCAGAGTTAAGGGTGTGCGTTCTGGTTGTGCTGCCCAAACAGGTAGGGGGAGGAAGAGGAGAAGAGTTAAAACGCAGAGGAACGCATTCGCAAAGCGTCTCGCAGAGAAGTAAAGCGCAGAGGTACGCAGAGAAACCTCTCTGTGTACCTTTGCGTTTAACCTCTGCGTGCCTCTGCGTTGAAAAAATAAATTATGCAAATTGTTCGATCATTCATTGCTAATTAGCAGAACAATTTTACCCGCCACAGACCCACTTTCAATCAGTTGGTGCGCTTTAGCCGCTTCTTTTAAAGGAAACTTGTGACTAACATGGATTTTTAACTTGCCTTCATCAATCCAAGTGGCAGATTGTTCGAGAATTTCTGCATGATGCTGGAGACTCTCTTCTAATCCTAGTAATGCTGGTGTCAACATTAATTCTAAACCAATGCGGAGATTGCGTAGTCTAGCAGTTTTCCAAATAGTATTGGCATCTGGTTCGAGAATCGTCACAATATCGCCATAGACTCGCACTGCGGGGAAAGTTTTGTGAAAGGTTTCACCGCCTACGGTATCAAAAGCCAAGTCTACACCTTCGCCACCAGTCCAATCTAATACCGCTTGCACAAAGTCGGTTTTTTTGTAAAAAATTACATGATCCGCACCAAGTTCTTTGACGAAATTAGCCTTTTCCTCAGAACCCACTGTAGTGGAAACAGTAGCACCTTTGAGTTTCGCTAATTGAATTGCTACATGACCGACACCACCAGCACCCGCATGAATCAAAACCCGTTCCCCAGGTGATAAGCGTCCCCGTTCGTATAAAGCTTCCCAGGCAGTGATTAACACTAAAGGCGCTGCTGCTGCTTCGGCAAAGGAGATAGACGCGGGTTTACGTGCGACAAAGCGCTCATCCAGAACGGTATATTCAGCGTAATTGCCTTGGTGTGCGCCTAAGCCACCATAGCAAAAATATACCTCGTCGCCTGGGCGAAAACGCTGAACGCCAGCACCCACTGCCTCGACAATACCCGCACCATCACATCCTAAAATTGTCGGCGTGCGATCGGGGTAGAAAGTACCTCGACTACGAAGTTTAGTGTCAATGGGGTTAATGCCAGCCGCTACTAAACGCACTAAAAGTTCAGTATTCCCGACAGGAACAGCAGGGTTTGGTACATCCTGTATTTGCAGAACTTCGGGACTGCCTGCTGCTGTCATCAAGACTGCTTTCACAACTCTTTCCTCCTGCCTTTAGATGCACGTTCTTATGCAACTTTAGCGTAATAGGGTAGATACAGAGCTATGTTTGAGGGAAAACAGCGATCGCCGATAGGGTAGCGGTAGCAAGTCCGCAAGCGTCATAGCCCATCGTAGACATCGCATTGAGGTTATAATAAATTTACATTTAATAATTGAATAAAGCTGAGATTTGCTTTTGAATGGAGCGATAATTCTTTAGAAGGGGTGGAAATATGCGATCGCACCCTCATCCCTGATCTCACAACGTCATGTATGAATACAAGCTCTTAAAAAGGAAAAAACCGCCAAACTTGGTGTTTAACGGTTTTTAGTGTGGTGTGAGGAGTTTAACTATATATCATGATAAATTAGCTGCCCAAAAACAATGTACTCGTAACAATTTTGGTAACAGACTTTTTTGGCGATGACACTCTCAAGTCTAAAGTGTGATGAAATTACGACTTGCTAACCCAAAGGATATTGACTTTATCCTCACTCAAGAAGCTAGGGATGAGTTCAAAAACCTGATTCTATCCTGGAGTCGAGACGAACACAGCAGACACTTGCACTCCGCTGACAAGGGTTACTTCATGATTGAAAATAGTTTAGAAAAAACCAGTGGCTACGCTATCTTATCTGGCTTCAAATCACTAAACCGTAGTATTGAATTAACTCGAATCGTCATTGCTGAACCAGGGCTAGGATACGGCAAGCGTGCGTTGCATCTCGTTATCAAAAAAGTTTTTGAAGAGTATAAAGCTCATCGTTTTTGCTTGGATGTCTTTGAGCATAACCAACGTGCCAGACATGTTTATCAGTCAGTTGGCTTTCACGAGGAAGGAGTCTTGCGAGAAGCTATAAAGCAAGGAGATAAGTATTGCTCCTTAGTAGTTATGTCTATACTTGAGAATGAATACTTCCAATAAATGTTCATGTCATTTAGGGTTTCAACAACTAGCTTGTGCTTAAGCTGAAAACAAGTTGACTTTCTTGATTGATTTGTTTGAGACGTTGTTCCAGGTAATCAAGATGTGCCTCAATATCAGCTAATGCTTTACCACAGGCACGGGCACGCCGATTTTCGTTGAGAAATATTTTCCATTTTTTTATTCTCAACTACTTTGTTAAGAAATGTTTAAGAAGTAAAAAGGTAATCCCCATAAATAAATTAAGGGGATTTGATAAAGACGTATTATTTCTCTCTACGAGGCGCAATCATGAGAACGCGCTAGGCCACGACGCTCGATGACTCGCTAACGCTGCGCTATCGTTATAAATGTTTTTATTTCATTCCATAAATAAATTTAGTTGCTCTCAAACCATTTTTCTTTTTCTTTATGAGTGCCTTTTAACTTTTTACTTTTGCCCTGTTCGGTGATATACCTCAGTTATCCTAAATGACACCAAGTTGCCCTAGATAGTATTATTTGTTCTGAAGAAAATCCGGCAGTCTCTTTGACATCAAACAAGACTAACTTTGACAACTTAGTATCACACTAAATTGGTATAAATAGTATTGTTTGAGATTTCGGTAACAGCCATTTGGTAGAAACTTTTAATCCAAAATCCAAAATCCAAAATCCAAAATTGGATATGAATTATGCTGTCTCCAGCCAATCATAAATTTGTTCTAATTGGTCTAAAGTAATTAACCCATACTGCCAAAGAATCATCGCCAAAGGGCCTGGGTCTTGCTCCCGATGCCGAAGCGCCACTGCTAGTGATGCTGTGGAAATTGCCAAATCTTCTTGCAAAAAATGAATCAGTCGAGAATATTTTGATGGTGACATTTGTATCTCACCTCCTTGTGTAGAATGTATTGTCATATATCAGTTCACCATTGCTCGGTAGACAGTAGCCAGTATTTCATCTGTCACTGTGCCGTCATCGGCCATACACCCCAGCACAGTTTTTTTTGATCTGCCTTTAAGATAGGCTTTTCATAGAGGGTTTAAGAAATAGGAATTTTCTTACAAATCATCTGCCGATTCTCAAGCAGTATTTTTACTTAATTCAATTGGCTTCATCTTATTTACTTTTGCGCTTTATTTAATTACACAGGTAGTAACAAAGATTCCATAGCCTATACTCTCTTATTGGCGACTATTTGCACTTACGCCCAAGGGAATATTTTTGCAACCCAACCTAAGACTACGATTTTAGGTTGGAGACAGTAGAATTTTACATTATTACCAGAGTTTTTAAATAGTAGCGTTACAAGTGACTGTTTTACCACATCAAGTGACATTTTTTACAGAAAAAACATATATTTCAACCGTATAGGTTCTTAACCGGGTAATTACCCAAATTTTTATACCCGCAAAGTACCGGAGGCTCAAAACTCAATTTTGATAATATCACCTACTTTCAACTTCAATTCGGCAGCTCTTCCAGAGCGAAGTTCAATCACCTTATCGACTGGTGTCCTGGGGCCGTAGGTAGGACAAGGATCACTTGCACAAGGAGGTGTAGCAGCCTGAATATATTTAACTACACCCTTATGTAGAAATACTATATCCAATGGCATAGGTGTATTCTTCATCCAGAAACTAACTGGTTGTGCTGAAGGGAAAGGAAATAGCATTCCCCGGTCATCTGGCAAAGCTGGTCGATACATCAAACCCATCTCTTGCTGTTCTGGTGTCTGCGCTACCTCTAATTTAATCGTTGTGCCATTAGGAACAATGGCTTTGGCAGAAATTGGTAGTGTTTGACCTAAACTCACTGGTGCTGGAGTTTGAGAAGCAGAGGTGGGGCTGGGAGGTTTAGCTGTTGTTGGTGCGGAACAGCCCATCAGGAAAAGACTCAGCAACATCGAGAGCAAACTTAGCCGACGAGTCATATAGTTTTTCGATTTTGTGATTTAGACTTCAATTTTACAGTGTTGTCGGCAGAAAAACCCCTTGGCTGGGAGGCAACAAGGTAGCTAGACTTCCGCTACAGTATACTAGGATTCTCTTAAAACGTACCCTACACCGCGCACTGTTTGAATGAGGCGCTTTTGACCTTCATCTTCGATTTTTAGCCGCAAGTAACGGATGTACACTTCAATTACATTCGACTCACCCAGAAAGTCGTAACCCCAAACATTCTCTAAAATTTGTTCGCGGGTTAATACTTCACGGGGATGTTCCATTAAGAATTTTAATAGTTCAAATTCCTTCATTGTCAAGTCAATTGGTCGTCCGTTGTGTATGGCGCGGCGAGTTGCTATGTCTAAAATTAAATCCCCAAAGCGTAATTGCTCGGTGGTATCCACATCGGGTTTTAAGTAGAGGCGAATCAACTTCAAAAAGTCTTCTGAGCGATAAGGCTTGAGGATGTAATCATCCGCTCCAGCTTCTAGACAAGCTACCCGATCGTCAACTGTATCCCTTGCCATTAAAATCAATACAGGCGATCGCATACCAGTGCTTCTCAGATTTTTGCACAATGAGAGTCCTGATTCTCCTGCTAGCATCCGGTCTAAAACAATTAAAGCAGGTTGGCGATCGCGACAGTGTTGTAAACCACTAGCTGCATCATGAGCCACAACTGATTCATAGCCGGCTTCTTGCAAATCGCAAGCAAGCTGATTTGCAAGGCTCTCATCGGTTTCAATCACCAAAACAGAGGGACTTTGAGCAACTGTCATAACAATTTGGGATATTGGATTTGGGATTGTAAAGATATTCCAGTGAAAATCTTTACATCAGTTATAAAGTGCAAATACGAGTTTTTCGTGATGGAACAATCTGATTTGACGCGCAGCTAAGAATCTTTTAGCACGTTCAGGTATCAGCAATCGAATTTTTGGATGCAATCTTAATAACTAGGGGATTGGGGATTGGGTACTAGGTACTAGGGATTGGGTATTGGAATTAAGAGAGAGACGATAGGTGACAGAGAATAATCTTTACCCTGTAGCCCGTTTACCAGCCCCCAGTCCCCAGTCCCCAGTCCCCAGTCCCCAGTCCCCAGTCCCCAGTCCCCAGTCCCCAGTCCCCAATCCCCACCCAATCCCTACGGCAACTCTACCGAAGTTGGTTTGGCGATATGTGGCAAACCCCAACCTAATTTTTCTCGCAAAATTCGGAAAAACTCAGGCGGTTGCAGGCGAATAAATCTGGCACTATATTGCGATCGCTCCATATATACCCGATCTTCTGGTAGGATGTAGCATCCACCATTGCCATCTACCACCATCACCAGCCGAGGGATATTGACTGGGTAGATATTGACCGATTCACTATCTGGAAATACCAATGCTCTAGAAGCTAGGGAATGGGGACAAATGGGTACTAGCTGTAAAACAGGTACGCCGGGAGTCACCACTGGGCCACCAGCACTCAATGAATAAGCTGTAGAACCAGTAGGTGTAGAAACAATCACACCATCCGCAGCAATATCTACTGGCGCATGGCGTCCTATGGCAATTTCAAAATGGCACATAGAGGTCAAAGGTTCCCGATGCAGCACCATTTCATTTAAGCAGAGGGCTTCCCATAGTACTGAATCTCCCCGAAATACTTTGACGTTGAGCATGGCTCGTTCTTCAATTTCATACTCGCCTGCCATCGCCTGTTCTAGTGCTTGGGGCAATTGATTCAGAAAAGTTTCGGTCAAAAATCCCATGTGGCCAGTATTCACTGTTAGTAGTGGAATACCACAGGGAGCTACCTGACGAGACGCTGCTAAAACAGTGCCGTCTCCCCCTAATACCACTGCAAACTTCATATCTGAGTCAAAACCAGGGGGCGTTAGACCGTCAATGGGAGTGTGGCATACAGGACTTTCCGGGTTAGGGTAGCCCAATATCCCACCGATACTCGATGTGATACATACATTCCAACCGGCTGCGGTTAGCTTGTCTTTCAACTCGATAGCGACACGGCCTGCTATCGGTTTAACGTCATTGTAGATAATGCCTGCTTTCGGCACACTCAAATATCCAAATTTAGGCGATGCTTTGTATTCTGTAATCCTTACACATTTTTGGTCATGTAGTCATTAATCTAGAGTCAAATATCCAGAGTCTAGAATTTTACGACTAAATGTCTGTTTTGCAACGATTATTGGCTATTGGCTTTTGAAGACTGTTTAAAAGGAGTTTTTTTAGGTTTCTGCTTTTTATTTTTATTTTTCTGGTAGTCTACCTCTTTGAGCTTCTTCATGATTCGGCTGAAGTACTCTTGTAGATAGCTTTCTAGAGTTGTGGTTTGTTGCTGATCTAAACCAAACACTGTGTAAACTTCATCCATTGCAGCATTTAACTGTTTACCACTAGCTAATACTTCTGTAAATGCTAGCCTGTCTGCTACGTTCCATCCCCACTGGAAGAATCGCATTATGCCCCGCACAGCACGCAGCAAGTTTATTGGCATCCGCGTTACTCTAGCATCTTTTCCAGATAAGCGTTCGCATAGGTTGATGATTTCTTCTGCACTCCATGCACGAGTACCGACTACAGGAAAAGTTTGGTTTTCCGTTTCTGGTACACTCAATGCTCGGATTGCAAACTTAGCAATGTCCTGAGTGTCCATATAGGCAATGGGTGAAGAATTACCTGTTACCCAAACTGGCTGTCCTTCTAAAATGGGAATCCCGTACTGACCGATTAACCCTTGCATAAACCCAGCTAGCCGCAAGATAGTGTAATTTAAGCCTGACTCAGCTAGGAAGACTTCTGTACATCGCTTAATTTCCATAAGCGGCACTTCTGGGTATTTATCAGCATCTAAAATTGAAAAGAAGACAAAACGCTCTACACCCGCAGCTTTTGCAGCTTGAATCAATGCTACTTTGCCTTCCCAGTCCACTTGTTTGATACTCAGTGAGTCTGTAGGGCGAGATGTTGACGCATCTATAACTTGGGTTACGCCAACTAAAGCTTGGGCTAGGCTTTCGGGGTAACGCAAATTTCCGGGTACGAGTTCTGCACCCCACTCTTTGAGAAAAGCTGCTTTTTTACTGCTGCGGACAAGGCAGCGCACTTTATATCCCTCATCGATAGCACGACGAGCCACTTGTCTTCCTAAGGTGCCAGTGGCACCGACGATTAATAATGTCATGAGGGTTGTAATAAATTTTAATGTTTTATGAAAAGAATGTTATCAGAATAACCTATGCGAACAAAAGTTTACATATTTTCTCAGAAAATCTATTCATTTAGATAGACTCATGAAAAAATAGCTGTCCGGTTAACGGACAAGCTTTTTTCTCATTTCGACGAAAAAGGGAGGGGGGAGAATAAAATAACTCCTAACTCCTAACTCAGCACTCAGCACTCAGCACTAATTACTCTTCTCCGCCCTGAATTTTCAGTAACAATGCGCCTAATGCCCAGCCTACGAAAATTAGACTAAAAGATAATAGAGCTGCATTCAAAAGTTCGCCGCCCATTGGTGTGATTCTCCTTATGCAAAGTGGTGTGTAAACTAGGTCTACCAGAAGCTTTTCAACAGTTGCTAGGATTAGACCTGTGTAAACAATTTTAAACTAGTTTAGCAAGTAATCCCTACTGGCTTGGGGGGCAATCCCTACTGTTGGAAGAGTGGGAGATGGGGAAATTGGGAAAATTTGATGATAATAATTATGAAGAAAATTTATGTATCAAAATAATCAAGTTAATTTAATAAACTCTGTCAAAGAAAATCGTCCGCGTTTGGTGCTGACACTGGGAGATCCGGCGGGGATTGGGCCGGAGGTGATTTTGAAAGCTTTAGCAGATCAGGAAATTAGTCAAAAATATGACGTTGCAGTGGTGGGTAACAGGGATTTGCTGGCAGAGACTTATCGCAAACTGAATTTAACTGAGAATTTAGCACCTTTGGCAAATCCAGATGATTTGTCAGTCTGCGATGTCCAGTTGGATGAGAAAATTCAAGGTGAAGTTATCCCAGGAATAGGTAATGCGGCCAGTGGTGCGGCCAGTTTTGCCTATATGGAATATGCGATCGCTCAAACACTCGCTGGTAAATTTGATGCTATTGTCACAGGGCCCATCGCTAAATCTGCTTGGAAAGCCGCAGGCTATAATTACCCAGGGCAAACGGAACTTTTGGCGCAAAAGTCAGGTGTTGACCGTTTTGGGATGTTATTCGTAGCGCGATCGCCCCATACTGGTTGGACACTCCGCGCAATACTAGCTACCACACATATTCCCCTACGTCAAGTAGCCGATGTATTGACACCGCAGTTGTTGACGCAAAAACTAGATTTGCTGGTGGAGTGTTTGGAGAAAGATTTTGGTATATATAGAGGGAGAATTGCGATCGCCGGGTTAAATCCTCACAGTGGCGAACAGGGACAACTTGGGCATGAAGAACAGGATTGGTTAATTCCCTGGTTAGAGCAAGAGCGGCAAAACCGACCACAATTACAGTTAGATGGGCCAATACCGCCAGATACGATGTGGGTTATACCTGGTCAAGCTTGGTATGGAAATTCTTTAGTACAAAATCCTGCTGATGGCTACTTGGCGCTTTACCACGACCAAGGCTTAATTCCTGTGAAGCTGATGGCGTTTGATCGAGCGGTTAATACTTCTATTGGTCTTCCTTTCGTTCGGACTTCACCAGATCATGGAACAGCTTTTGATATTGCGGGTAAGGGAATTGCTGATGCTACAAGTATGAAAGCAGCAATACATTTAGCGGCTGAGTTGGTTAGTCAAAGATTGGCGGTCAATACGATTCCGTTAAGGCAAGAGACGCGATAAATCGCCGTCTTTACAAGAATCAGTCCTTTGTAGAGACGGCGATTTATCGCGTCTTTGTGATCTAGAGTTTTCTTCTATAGGAGTAGTTAAGTTATGCAGTCAGTGAACACAGAAACTCAATATGTTGTTTGCATTAACAACAAAGATTATCCTGCTTCTTTAGAAATTCGGAAAATTTATCAGACTGTTTCTGATTCTGATGCTGTTAAACACCAAATGATTAGAGTTATTGATGAATCAGGTGAAGACTATTTATATCCTAGCAATTATTTCGTATTGATTGAATTACCAAAAGCGGTTGCAGAAGCTTTTTATCTGGTTAGTTAAAATTTAATTATTCGTTTCAATAACTCTAAAATATATTTCAAAAAATAGCTGTTCTTCATCACCAAAGCTGCCTTGAATCATATTGTGCCAGCTATTCCTGTGTCATTAATCCGAAATATGAACACTGGAGCATTTGGGTGCTGCTGACGAGACTTATTTATAGCAGTTAATTCGTCTTTATCAGTAAAATAGTTTTCACTCTCCGGTTCCACAGCTACATACCAGTTGTAGTGAGTTTTGATTAACTCTGGTTGAACTCGGTCAAAAATAACTTTGCAGCGTTGGTAAAATGCATCTTATTGAGCTTTCCATTGAGCTTTTTTTTCTTCTGACCATTGAATATCAGGAAATATTCTTCCCCGACGAACTGTGCGACTAGACTTTGGATTAGTCATTGTTATTTTTCTCTATCTATTTATAACTTTAATACGCTTTTTTATCTCCATTAATAGATAATGCTGCAAGTACTCATTAATTACGAATTACGAATTACGTAGCTTGTTTATCGCCGGAGGCGAGTATTACGAATTAGTAATCTCATCGGGTGCTTCAAACTTGTAACCATAGCCCCGTACAGTTTTAATAAACTCCGGTACGCTGGTATCGACTTCCATCTTCTTACGCAACTGACCAATATGCACATCAACCACCCGTCCATCTCCTATGTAGTCGCAACCCCAGATTTTTTGGATTAATTGTGGGCGACTCCAAGCTTGATTAGGATGACTTGCTAAAAAATGTAAGATATTAAATTCCAGCGCTGTTAAAGCCAGAGGTTTATCGTTAAGTGTTACCTCTCGACCCTCTGGATTAATTGCTAACTGCTTGAAAACGATCCGTTGTGTTGGCGAGGGGTTGATGTAGCGTATCCGCCTCAAAAGAGCTTCGACTCTAACTTCAACTTCTGCAAGACTAAATGGTTTAGTCATGAAGTCATCAGCACCCGCGCTTAAGATTTTAATTTTATCAGCCTCATCAGTCCTACTAGTCAGTATCAGCACTAAAACATTAGTACGACTCTGCATTTCTTGGCAGAGGCTATAACCAGTAACATCTGGCAAATTCCAATCCAGAATTACTAAAGCTGGGTTAAATTGCTCAAACAACGATAAAGCAGTCTTACCATCTGCTGCTGACTCTATTTGATATTTCCGACTTAAAAAACGATAGACGAGATTTCGCACGCCGAAGTCGTCATCAACAATCAGAATTTTGGGAGTCGTATCGGAAATCATAACCATAATGCTGCCTATTGTGGATTCTGCAATTCGCTGTTATGCCAGTTTGGCTTTACGTGCTTTTGTTGAGAGTGTATTCACGCGCGTCTCTGCTGAGTGCGATCGCTACTGTAGTATTTGTGTACAATTAATTTTCCATGAAGTTTATAAAAACTTCAGCCATTATAATGCTGATAAAATGTATGACTGTTGTATGATTTTTGTATAATCTTGAATTTATTTTGTATGGCTGTAAAGGTTGACACTTAGATTTAAGTATAATTATAAACTATCTCTGTAACCGCAAATAGTCTAAAGACACATCCAAAAGCGACGGTAATTACTACAACTTTAAAAAAGCAACATAATTTTCTGAATAATTAAGTTAAGTTTCTACAAAGGCTCACAAACTAACTTATCAGCCAATCTGAATTTTCAAGGTATCTGGAAAATCTCTCTCCTAAAAGGGGCTAGGTTTTTCGTGGGCTTTTCCATAGGACGTGAAAAGTTAGATCGGTCAATCTAGATTTTCAGCTAGCAAGTATGTTTTCTTGAAGAAAATCTACCCTAAACCTCGTCTACCTTGAAAACCGTAGTTTTGTAGGTTGGGTGCAGCGATAGCGTAACCCAACATGAATAAGGTAGTAGTAATGTTGGGTTGCGTTTCACTCCATCCAACCTACATAAATATATCCTTTAAAAAACTCTAGGTTTCAACATAGATGAGGTTTAGTGTTATACCATTTTAGATTTTCGATCCATCGAAGTTGCGGCTATTTTAAATGGGTGGTTTATTTATGCCGTATTGTACTAGTACAATACGGCAAAAGTAAAAAGGCAAAAGTAAAAAGAAGGAATGCTTATTTTGTAAGCTTTCTGGGTATTTTAAATGGTTGGTTTATTTACGCCGTGTTGTACTAGTTTGTATATCTTAAAAATCTAGAAATCTCTAGAAATCTCTAGAAATATTGTAGGTTGGGCAACATGAGCGCCCGAATTATGTAACTCTTAATTTTTCTTAGTCCACGGAAGTTGACTAAGTTTTGTGTAGTAGCGAATTCTATGACTCTGTTGGCGAATTGCGATTGTCAAGCTTCTCGCCCCATAAATTGCAGTTTACATGAATTTGCCAACAGTCTCATTCTATTCGCCCAATACTTTTAAAACATCCTCTAAGTGATTGCTTTGTGTGTATCTAATATGATAGTGTAATCTACGCTTGATTTTCATAAAAATCTCTGCATGCGCCAACAAAGCTCTTTCTCAAAAGAAAAGTAAATTAATGGCTAAAAACTAGTGTATTTTGATAATACTCAAAAAACAAGCAGATTTTAACATCATTTAACAACTTTTGTAGGTACAGCATGGTTTTTCGGCACTGCTTCGTTGCATCTAACATGATAGTTTTTTTAGCATTTGGTTGTAGTAGTGGGGCAAATTCATCGATAGAAAATACTACACAAGTTGTTCAAGAAAGTAATGTAACCCAACTTTTCATAGAAGCGAAGGCTACGCAAAAGGCAGAAGATTTCTTTCATCAAGGCAATCATTTATTAGATGGACAACGTTATCAAGATGCCATAAAAGCTTATGACAAAGCGATCGCCATCAAAGTTGAAAATCCTGAAGCTTGGATTAACCGTGGCATAGCCTTAACATCGTTGCAACGCTACCAAGATGCTCTTGTATCTTACGACAAAGCGATCGCCATCAAACCCGACAAATATGAAGCTTGGTATAATCGCGGCATCGCCCTAACATCGTTGCAACGCTACCAAGATGCTCTTGTATCTTACGACAAAGCGATCGCTACCAAACCTAACAAATATGAAGCCTTAATTAACCGAGGCATAGCTCTGGCAAAGCTGCACCGCTACCAAGATGCGATCGCATCTTATAATAGAGCGATCGCCATTAAGCCGGATTTGCACCAAGCATATTACAACAAAGCTTGCTCTTATGCTTTACAAAGCAATCTGGAATTAGCAATTGAGAATCTAGACAAAGCAATCAAGCTTGTTCCTGATAAATACAAGAAATTAGCAAAAACTGACCCCGATTTTAGCAAAGTGCGTAGTGAAAAGCAGTTTCAGAAATTACTACAATAGTATTTTATTATCACTACTCAGTGTAGAATATAAGCCTAACAAGATTTTTTTCGTGATGCTAGCGGTTTACGAGTAGACATGAAAAAATTGTTAATCACCGGAGCAAGTGGTTTTTTAGGATGGCATCTTTGCCAGCTAGCAAAAGAAGAATGGGAGATTTATGGCACTTATTTATCCCATCCCTTAGAGATTCCTGAGATGAAAATGTTAAAAGCAAACTTAACAAATTTTCAGGAATTGAAACGTATATTTAATGATGTCAAACCAACGGCAGTTATTCATACTGCTGCACATTCGCAACCAAATTTTTGTCAAACCAACCCCAAAGAATCGCACGCAATTAATGTGATAGCATCCTGCAATATTGCCGGACTGTGTGCAGATAATTCGATTCCTTGTGCTTTTACCTCAACTGACTTAGTTTTTGATGGCTTAAATGCCCCATATCAAGAAACAGATGCCGTGTGCCCTGTCAATCTTTACGGTGAGCAAAAGGCGATCGCAGAAGCAGATATGCTAGAAAGATATCCGATGACCGCAGTGTGTCGAATGCCGTTGATGTTTGGTGCGGCAACACCGACAGCTAAAAGCTTTATTCAGCCATTTATTCAGACTTTACAAGCTGAAGAAGAACTAAGTTTATTTATAGATGAATTTCGTACACCAGTAAGTGGAACAACTGCCGCCAAAGGACTTTTATTAGCATTAGAGAAAGTGAACGGCATCATTCACTTAGGTGGCAAAGAGCGGATTTCGCGTTATGATTTTGGACAGATATTAGTGGAAGTATTTCAGCTTCCTAGCACTGGTCTTAAATCCTGCCGACAACAAGATGTGAAAATAGCAGCACCTAGACCAGCAGATGTTTCTTTAGATAGTTCCAAAGCTTTTGCGTTGGGGTATCAGCCTTTATCTGTAAAGGAAGAATTAGAAGAATTAGAAGAGTTAGAAATTAAGATTCCTAACTCCTAACTCCTAACTCCTCACTTTATTTTGATAAGCATCCATTGGCAGACATGAGCAAACAAAATTCCTGTCACCAAAGGCTGCATCAATGCGACCAACAGCAGGCCAGAATTTATACTCACGAGTCCAAGGCGCAGGATAAGCAGCTTGTTCACGAGAATAAGGATGCTGCCATTCTCCAGTGATGAGACTTTCGGCAGTGTGCGGTGCGTTCTTCAAAACATTATTTTGGATATCCACCTTACCTGATTCTATTTCGGCAATTTCTTGGCGAATAGAAATCAACGCATCACAGAAACGATCTAGCTCTTGTTTAGATTCACTTTCTGTAGGTTCCACCATGATTGTACCCCCTACAGGCCAGGAGACAGTCGGCGCATGGAAACCATAATCCATGAGACGCTTGGCAACATCATCGATTTCGATCGCAGCTGATTTTTTGAGCGATCGCAAATCTAAAATACATTCATGGGCAACTAGACCATTTTTTCCTTGATACAAAACCGGATAATACGATTCCAGTTTCTTAGCAATGTAGTTAGCGTTCAGAATCGCCACCTTCGTTGCATGGGTTAAACCATCTGCACCCATCATGGCAATGTACATCCAAGAAATCACCAAGATACTCGCACTACCCCAAGGCGCAGCCGCCACAGCACCAATATGCTGGGTACTGGGGATTGGGGATTGGGTATTGGGAGTTTCCTCTTTCCTAGTCCCCAGTCCCCAGTCCCCAATCCCTACCACAGCATGTCCAGGTAGGAATGGTACCAGATGAGATGCAACCCCAATGGGCCCCATACCAGGGCCACCGCCACCATGAGGAATACAGAAAGTTTTGTGCAGATTCAAGTGACAGACATCCGCGCCAATATCTCCAGGACGACAAATTCCCACTTGGGCATTCATATTTGCCCCATCCATGTAAACTTGTCCACCGTGACTGTGGACAACAGCGCAGATTTCCTGAATTGGTTCCTCAAAGACACCGTGAGTTGAGGGATATGTCACCATTAAGGCAGCTAATTCATTACTATGTTTTTCTGCCTTACTCTTCAGGTCATCAACGTCAATATTACCTTGTGAGTCACAGGCAACAGCCACCACCTTCATCCCGCACATCACCGCACTTGCTGGGTTTGTCCCGTGTGCCGAAGTGGGAATCAAACAAACGTTGCGGTGTGCTTCGCCCCGATTTTCGTGATACTGACGAATCACTAAAAGTCCCGCATACTCGCCCTGAGAACCAGCATTTGGTTGTAGAGAAATTCCCGCAAAACCAGTAATTTCAGCTAACCATGCCTCAAGTTGCTGGAATAGGATTTGATAACCTTGTGTTTGCGATGCCGGGGCAAATGGATGAATCTTGCCAAATTTCTCCCAAGTTACCGGAATCATTTCAGCAGTCGCATTCAACTTCATTGTGCAAGAACCCAAGGGAATCATCGACGTAGTTAACGACAAGTCCTTGCTTTCTAGCTTGTGCAGATAACGCAATAACTCCGTTTCTGAGTGATAGCGGTTAAAGACTGGGTGAGTGAGATAGGTACTGGTGCGCGAGAGAGGGAGATGAGAGGATGAGGAAGAAGTTAATTCTTCTAAAGTGAAGGGTAAATCATCTGTACCAGCAAAAATCTGCCAGAGGTCGATTAAGTCTTCTGGTGTAGTTGTTTCATCCAGCGAGATACCAACAGTAGTTGCATCAAAAACCCGTAGGTTAATTTGAAGCTGTTCGCTAGCTGCCAGAATATCTTTTAAATTTTGTTTTCCCAGTTCTACTCGCAGCGTATCAAAGAAATCTTTGGAACTGATGCTATACCCCAAACGCTTCAGTCCTTCCGCCAATAACACTGTCAAAGAGTGGATATTTTCGGCAATTTGCTTAAGTCCAGCAGGTCCATGATAGACCGCGTACATACTCGCCATTACCGCCAGTAGCACCTGTGCAGTACAAATATTACTAGTTGCTTTTTCGCGGCGGATGTGCTGTTCGCGGGTTTGCAAGGCGAGACGTAATGCAGGCTTACCTTGAGCATCTTTTGATACTCCCACAATTCGCCCTGGAACCAGCCGCTTATACTCTTCTTTCGTAGCAAAGTATGCCGCATGAGGGCCCCCAAAGCCCAAGGGAATACCGAATCTCTGAGTGCTACCAACAGCAATATCAGCGCCAAATTCCCCAGGAGGGGTTAGCAAAGTTAAACTTAAAGGATCTGCTGCTACCGTCACCAATGCACCCTTAGCATGGGCTTTTTCTATAAAAGCGCGGTAGTCGAAAATGGTGCCATCACTTGCAGGGTATTGCAGAACAGCCCCAAAAATTGGTTGATCGAAATCAAATGTTTGATGATCGCCGACAATGATCTTAATCCCTAATGGTTTAGCACGTGTTTGCAACACATCAATAGTTTGGGGATGACAGTCACGAGAGACAAAATAGGCATCTGCGTGATTTTTGGAGACACCATAGCTTAGGCTCATCGCTTCTGCTGCTGCTGTGGCTTCATCAAGTAAGGAAGCATTGGCAATTTCTAAACCTGTGAGGTCGATAATCAGGGTTTGGAAATTCAGCAGCGCTTCTAGTCGCCCTTGGGCAATTTCTGGCTGATAGGGAGTGTAGGCAGTATACCAACCAGGGTTTTCTAGAATGTTACGCCCGATCACAGGAGGGGTAATACTGTCGTAATATCCCATACCAATGTATGAACGGAAAACCTGATTTTTGGCTGCAACTTTTTTTAATGATACCAGTGCTGCATACTCACTTTCTGCTGCTGGTAACTTTAGCGGTTGCTTCAGCCTGATTGACTGTGGAACTGTTTGGTCAATTAGGGCATCCAGGCTAGGAAACCCCAAAACTTTCAGCATTTGGTGGATGCCATCAGTGTTAGGGCCAATGTGTCTTGGCACAAAACTACTTAACTTTTGACTTTTTTCGTCCAGCACTTGCTGCTCATTAGACTTGAGAATAGGGGCGTGTGATACCACAAATTACTCTCCAGATGGTACTATTTCATATTTTGCAATAAATACTGATGAGAAGTAGGTGTAACTTTTCAGTTTATCTAAATTTCATGACTTATTCTCGGGTGGAGTGGAAAGAGGCAGGGGGCAGGGAGCAGGGAGCAAGGGGGATAGAAAAGAGGCAAGGGAGCAGGGAGCGGGGAGAGTTGGGGAGAAGAATTTGTAGTTTTTCCCCCTGCCCCCTGCCCCCTGCCCCCCTGCTCCCTTACTCCCTACTCCCCTTCTACCAGTGCGCGATACTGAGCCGCTGTCAAGTCGTCGTCAACTTCACCAGGATCATCGACGCGCACTTTCAAGAACCATCCTTCGCCGTAGGGGTCATCTGACACTTGTTCGGGATCGTCAATCAAAGCATCATTACGTTCTATGACTGTGCCGGTCACTGGTGAATTCAGTTCTTCAACGGCTTTCACTGATTCAATTGTGCCAATTTTATCTCCCTTGCTAATAGCTTCGCCGATATCTGGCAGTTCTAAAAACACGATATCACCCAATTCATGTACGGCAAACTCAGTAATGCCAATGGTGGCAATTTCACCATCTAGTCGCACGTATTCATGAGAATCTAGGTATTTGAAATCTTCAGGATATTCAAAAGACATATCACTTCCTCTCCCTTATTAAAAAATTATTGCCTTGATAGTCATCCAAGCCATATCTGGTAATGAACCTTAGTGTAGATTGAATAACTCACAACACATTATTCCTCAAAAACCTTGGCGCTTGTTAGTTGGCAACACGATTTTTTGACCGATAGAAGGGACGTTTAACCACAACTGCTGGATAAGCTTTGCCGCGAATCTCAACTTCTAGCTGTTGACCGATACCTGCTAGCTTGGTAGGAACGTAAGCTAAGGCAACGGGATAACCCAGTGTTGGCGACAGAGTGCCACTGGTAACTTCTCCCACAACTTTACCTGCGGATAACACTTGATAGCCGTGACGGGCAATGTTACGTCCTTGAGTTTGCAAACCGACTAATCGGCGCTGCACTCCAGTAGCTTTTTGTTGTGCTAAAACTTCCCGACCAATAAAATCGCCTTTGGTATCTAAGTGAACTAGCCACCCTAAACCTGCTTCTAAAGGTGTGGTGATGTCATCGATATCTTGTCCGTAAAGTGCCATCGCCGCTTCTAGGCGCAGAGTATCTCTCGCGCCTAGTCCACAGGGAATAACACCAGCTTTATGGAGACTTTGCCACAATGCTATCCCCACATCTGGGTCTACCATCACCTCAAAGCCATCTTCTCCTGTGTAACCTGTGCGGGCTAAGAAAGCAGGTTTACCTAGTAGGGTTGCTTCCAAATGTCCAAAGGCTTTGATTGGTTGTAAGTCTTCTTGGACTAATGGCTGGAGATATTTAATCGCTTTTGGCCCTTGAACGGCGATTAAGACTTTATCTGGTGAAAGGTCTTGGAATTGCAACTTATCTAGGTCAAGGTGTTGCAATAGCCATGCTTTATCTTTACTGGAGGTTGCCGCATTAACTATGATGAATGCTTTCTGTATCCCAGTGGTGTCTTCACCTTGATAATAAACAATGATGTCGTCAATAATTCCGGCTTGGGGATTTAACAATACGGTGTATTGTGCTTGACCAGCTTGCAAACGACTCAAGTCGGAAGGTACTAGTGGCTGGAGTTGGGAAATCAGATTTTTACCTTGGAGGGTAAATTTGCCCATGTGGGAAATATCGAACATTCCGGCTGTATTTCTGACAGCCTCGTGTTCGCGGCTAATTCCACTAAATTGCACGGGCATTTCCCAGCCGCCAAAGCTGGTAAAGCGGGCTTTGAGTTCTACACCCAATTGATATAAAGGGGTTCGCGCCAGGGATTGGGCGTTGTCTTCTTGATTAGCCACGGGTAATTATTTTGCGATCGCACCTCAACATCTATCATCCTACGAGAGATTAGGGAAGAGATGACAGGGGACGGTTGATAGGAAATAATCTCTACCCTGTAACCTGTACCCTATTCCCTTGTCCCCTTTGTCCCCTTCTGTGAGGTTTAATAGTTAAGGTGAAAGTGTTGAGATTTATTAAGAAGACATTATGAAATATTGGCAACTGTTAGCTAGCTTTATTTTAGCTATGGTTCTTTTTTTGTTTCCTCTATCGGCACAAGCTGCAAGTTCTTCCAGTATTACCCGTTCTGTGGGGAATGATGAACTTAAGAGCAAGGATTACTCTGGTCAAAGTTTAATTGGTACTGAGTTTACCAATCTCAAATTAGAGAATGCTAATTTTAGCAATGCTGACTTACGTGGTGGCGTGTTTAACGGTAGCGTATTGGAGGGAGTAAATCTGCATGGTGCTGATTTTAGTGAAGGCATAGCCTATCTGACAAGGTTTAAGAATGCTGATTTAAGTGATGCTGTGTTGACCGATGCCATGATGCTGCGTTCTACTTTTGATGGCGTGGATATCACGGGTACTGATTTTACAAATGCAATTTTAGATGGGGTTCAAGTGAAAAAGCTTTGTGTTAAGGCAAGTGGTGTAAATTCTAAAACTGGCGTGGATACTCGCAAGTCTTTAGGATGTAAGTAAATTTTCACCCCTCTTCATCAATCAAGAAGAGGGGAATATTATACGCCTGATGTGAATTAAAAATGTCCCTTGTCCCATAAGGATTTTGAGGGTAGGTCAAAATTAAAGTGTTTTAAACCATTGACGAGATGACAAGGGTTTCACAAGTTAATTCACATTAGACGTATTATTTTAAACTGTTGAGGATGTAGAGAGCGATCGCGTTTACAATAACTCTAAAAAGCTTGGCTCAAGAAAAAGTTCTATTGCTTCTTGGATATTTTCTAGTGCTTCTTCAATAGTTTCTCCTTCACTGATACAGCCTGGAAGTGAGGGAACATAGACGGTGTATCCGCCTTCATCACTGGGTTCTAATAGGACTTTTATCTTCATGCTGGAGCTTTGTAACTACTTTTTTTATTTTGAATTACTTTTAGGCGATCGCTAATGATATGCTGCTTCTCTTAAACAGCTTGTATAATTTTCCCGAATTGTCATCGTCGTAGGATGACTTACACCTAAAGTTCGTTCACAAATTTTCAAAGCTTTCTCAAATAAGGGTTTGGCTTTCCTATAGCGTCTTGCATAACGGTAGAGTGCTGCGAGATTATTCATGCTAATGGCAACATCAGGATGGTTGTCTCCCAGTAGGCGTTTACTCAGTTCTAAAGCTTTCTGATACAAGGGTTCAGCTTTGGTATGGCGTCCGGTAGATTCGTAGAGTTGTGCTAAATTATTTAGGCTAGTGGCAACATCGATATGTTCTTGTCCCAGCAGGCGTTTTCTCAGTTTTAAAGCTTGCTCAAGCAAGGGTTCGGCTTCGCTGTAGCGTCTTGTATAACAGTATAATGCTGCTAAATTGTTCAGACTTGTGGCAACATGGGGATGTTCTTCTCCCAGCAGGCGTTTCCACAGTTCTAAAGCTTGCTGATACAAAAGTTCGGCTTTGGTATAGCGTCCTTTAGATTCGTAGATTAATGCTAAATAGCTGAGGCTAGTGGCGACATCAATATGTTCTTCTCCTAGCAAGCGTTTTCTCAGTTCTAAAGCTTGTTCAAGCAAGGGTTCGGCTTCGTTGTAGCGTCCCGTAGATTCGTAGAGTCCTGCTAAATTGCTGAGGCTAGTGGCGACAATATGTTCTAACCCAAGACAATTTTGAGTCAGTTCTACACACTGTTGCAACCAAGGTTCTGCTTGCTGATAAAGTCCTTGACCTTGATAAAACCAGGCTAATTTAGTAAACAGAGTAATGAGATTTTCATCGCCGACATACTGGGATAGGTGGGTTGCAACTTCTGTAATGTGCGGGATATGTGGAGTCAGGTTGAGAATATCTTCAGGGTTAGGCTGTTGCGGAATTAACTTTGCTACCTCTAACATCATGGCGGCAAATTTAGTTTTTGCTTCATCCGCCTCACTTGACTTATCCAACTTCATTTGGATAAGTTGCCGAATCTCTGGATTGAGACGATAAATTCCTTGACTTTTCTGTTGTAGCAAATGCAATTCCAGTAAATCGGCTATGGCTTTCTCGTTGAGTTCTTGTTTTTTGTCATCTTCTATCGTCTCAATAGATAAGGGAATGTCAGCTAAGGCACACAAACTTAGCAAACAGCCAAAGCTTTGGGCATTTTCATCCAATTTTTCCCAACTCAATTCAAAAGCTTCAGCTACACCATATTCAGAAGGCATCAATGAATTAGCATTGACTACTGGTTCTTGTTCCACTCGTTTATTCTCTAGCCGCGTCAGCAATGTTTCCAGAGATACATCTGGTTTTTTATCCAGATATCCTCTCACTAACTCTAACGCTAATGACAATATGTAAGCGTGAGAATCGAACCGCAGAGGCGCAGAGGACACGGAGGAAGAGGTAAGAAGGAGCGATCGCACTTTGAGGTTAGAATTGATGGCGAAGCCTCCGGTTCCGATAGTAGTAATACCTAATGCTTGACCACAACGCCGTGCGGCTCTATCGTCAACAATAGCGGCAAAGTCGGAATTTTTTAGTGCCAAACTCAATACTTGTGATTCTCCCTTTCCCAAATCCCAAGCTGCTACAACAGGAGCAATAGCATTAACTTCTACTGTTTGTATCCAAGAAATACTGGTTAATTGTGTTGACGCGACATCATCTTTTGTTGTGACTTCTTCAAAAACACCTAATGGAACTAAAATTTCTGTAAATAATTGTGGAAGTAATTTTGCTTGTTTACTTTTTAATAGAACAATCAAAGGTGAAGAGTTAATAATTACACGATTAATCGACATTTGCCATTTCCTGGGCTAACTCTTGGGCAGTATATTGCATAAAATCTACTTGGTAGCGTGATAAGGCATTAATAAATTCAGCACGAGTTAGCCCAGCAATTTCTGCTGCTTTGGCTTGTGAAATGTCACCTAATTCATACCATTTAACTGCTGCGGCAATTCGCATTTCTTGGATAAATTCTTCAGGATTTTTACGAAGTGCTGAAAATACTGTTTCTGGTAATTGGATTGGTACTGTTCGCATAATTTTATCCTCAAATTTGGCGTTTGGAATTTGAAACCGCAAAGCGATGTCTACGACGGGCTATGCCTACGCTCTATTCTTTACTGTACTTTGATTATGAGGGGAAGATCGCTGCTAAAATTTGAACTACAACTGTTGTGTGGCATCCATTTTGTGAGAAAGGGTGCGATCGTTAGCGATATGCTTCTCTTAAAAAAATGGCATAATTTGCCCTTATTGTCATTGTATTGGGATGACCTACACCTAAAGTACGTTCACAAATTGCCAAAGCTTGCTGATACAGGGGTTCGGCTTCGCTATAGCGTCCTGTAGAACCGTAGAGTTCTGCGAGATTGTTCAGGGTAGTGGCGACATCGGGATGGTTGTCTCCCAGTAAGCGCTTCCATAATTCCAAAGCTTGCTGATATAGGGGTTCGGCTTCGCTGTTGCGTCCTGTAGATTCGTAGAGTCCTGCGAGATTGTTCAGGGTAGTGGCGACTTTGGGATGGTTATCTCCGAGTAAGCGTTTTCTCAGTTCCAAAGCTTGCTGATACAAGGGTTCAGCTTCGCTGTAGCGTCCTGTAGATTTGTAGAGTAATGCAAGATTGTTTAGAGTAGTGGCGACATCGGGATGGTTATCTCCGAGTAAGTGTTTTCTCAGTTCCAAAGCTTGTTGATAGAGGGGTTCGGCTTCGCTGTAGCGTCCTGTAGATTCGTAGAGTCCTGCGAGACTGTTCAGGCTAGTAGCGACATCAGGATGGTTGTCTCCCAGTAAGCGTTTTCTCAGTTCCAAAGCCTGCTGATACAGGGGTTCGGCTTCGCTGTAGCGTCCTGTAGATTCGTAGAGTCCTGCGAGATTGTTCAGAGTAGTGGCGACATCGGGATGGTTATCTCCCAGTAAGCGTTTGTTCAGTTCCAAAGCCTGCTGATACAGGGGTTCAGCTTCGCTGTAGCATCCTGTATAACCGTAGAGTTCTGCAAGATTGTTCAGGCTAGCGGCGACATGGGGATGTTCTAAACTAAGATGATTTTCAGCTACCTTTACACATTGCTGTAACCAAGGTTCTGCTTGCTGATAAAATCCTTGACCTTTATAAAATCTGCCTAAGCTTGTGAAAGGCACAATTAAATCCTCATCGCTGAGATATTGGGATAGCTGGGTTGCAACTTCTGCAAGGTGGGAGATAAAGGGAGTGAGGTTTAAAATATCTTCAAGGTTAGGCTGTTCAGAAATTTGGTTTGCCACCTCTACCATCTGCGCGACAAAAGCAGTTTTTGCCTTATCAACCTCAGTTGACTCATCCAACTTTATTTGGAAAAATTGCCGAATCAGTGGATGTAGACGATAAATTCCCTCTCCTTTGCGCTGGAGTAAATGCAGATTCAGCAAAGTATCGTCTCTAATTTCCTCTAAATCTTCTGCATCTTCATCTGGTAAACACTGTTCTACCAACTTCCAAGGTATGGGTGCGGCTGCAAATAAACTCAATAAACAGCCCAGTTGTTTATCGTCGTCCTTTAATTCTTGCCAACTCAACTCAAAGGCTGCTAACACACCTCGTTGTGCTGTCATGTCAGCTTCCGACTTAGATTTAGAGAGGGAACGCTCATCTAATCGCTTGTTCTCCAACCGTAGCAACATTTCTGGTAAAGATAAATCCTGTTTCCGCGCCAGATAGCGCCCGACTAATTCCACACCTAAAGGTAAATATCCTAGCCACTCACACAACTGATTAGCTACAGCTAATTCTTGCTCAATTCGCCTCGGTGTTTCTTTGAGTAAAGACCTTAATAACTCCAGCGCCGCCTCTGGTTGCAGCACATCTAAAGATAACTGTGCGATGCGTCCCAACTTCTGGCGCGTAGTCATCAGCACTTTAAACCGAGAAGGTAGCGACTGAAAGTAAGGCCTAACTTGCTCGTAGTCGCTGACATCATCCAACACTAGCAGCACATCACCTTCACGCCAACGCCGCCAGCAATATTGCACTTGGGCGAGTAAATCTAAATTTTCTGGTGGGTTTAAATCAAGCTGCGTTCTAGCAAACTGTACAACTTGAATGCCCACATCCCCAGTTTTTGGTAGCAACCAGCAAAGCCCACCGTTATATGTTTCGCGGCGTTTGATGGCATATTGTAAGGCGAGTTCTGTTTTACCAACTCCACCCATGCCGGCGATCACAGCAATGGCTACTTGTTTATTATCCTGCAAAAGTTGGTGAAGATTTTGCAATTCCTCTTGACGCCCGACAAACTCCAGTACCCCAGTCAGGGGCAAATTTTGCGGTATTTCAGTAGAGACTATCGATTCCCTTTCGGGCGACTGTAGTCAGAAGTTTAAGGTGTTACCAGAAATGGTATTAGTTCCACCTTTGATATTTATTCCCTGCCAATTTTCAATAATAGTGTTCGTCAGTTGAGGTTGTGCCTCATTAGCTACAACTTCCACAGCTTGAGCAATTTCAGGGTCTTTTTTTGCCGCTTCCTCTACTTGCTGCCCAATGAGATAAGCTTGACCATAATCTAAAGGTTGTGTTTTAGACTGTTCGATAACCTTCGCCGTGCTAGGTTCCTTGCGTTTCAGCAAAACTAACAACTTTTCGCCTTCGTTCCAAGCCTTTTCGCCGATGATTTCACCAGTTTTTTCAAAGGCTTTGGTGATGACTAAAGTTGCGATCGCAACTGCTGTCAGTGATACTGGCTCCATAAGTCTGCCAAAATACACGAGATTTTACTTATGGTTCTCAGTCTACAGTCTCTAAATAGTTAATAGTGAGCAAATAACAGAAAAAATTATAAAAAATACAGCCGGGATGAAGTTTCTAACGGCCGATTTTATTCATAATATCAGAGAACAAGAATTCTGCGTAGGCGTAGCCCGTCGTAGACATCGCCAATTAAACCTCTGAACCTCAACGTTGCGCCTTTTATCCTCGACGTTGCACCTTTTATCCTCAACGTTGCGTCTTTTATCCTCAACGTTGCACTTTTTATCCTCGAAGTTGCACCTTTTTTCCTCAACGTTGAGCTTTTTATCCTTGACGTTGAGCCTTTTATCCTCGAAGTTGCACCTTTTATCCTCGAAGTTGCGCTTTTTATCCTCAACATTGCACCTTTTATCCTCGAAGTTGCGCTTTTTATCCTCAACGTTGCACCTTTTATCCTCAATGTTGGGATTTGCTACTCAAAACAGCCAGATAAATACTCTATCCCCCCTGCTCCCTGCCTCCTGCCTTCTGCCCCCTAATACTAAGGTGACTGATTTAACACCCACTTCAACCACTGCCTAAAGGAACTTACAACATTCAACTTTTGAACTCCAGTAGCACGGGCGGCGGCGAGTCCATCAACGGCGACTAATGCGGCGTATTGCAAGCCCAAAAAACTATCAACTGCTGCATAAGGGCCACCTAAAGTAATCGCCCCAGCCGCATACATTTGACCTCTATCACTACGCATTTCTACTAATTCAAAATTGTTCGCTACAGTCAATCGCCCCAGATGATTCACTGGGAGATTGTAATGTTTCACCAAATCTGCTAAGAGGGGATTGGTATCTACCTTGGCATCCAGTCCAGTAGCATCAACAATAAAGTCAGCGAGTAATTTCATTTCCCCAAAGCTTTGCTCTCGGATACTGGTAATAGTCCGGTTTTGGGCATCTCGTTCCACATCCAGCACCTCACCGAAGGTAATTTGATACCAACCTTCGCTTAACCCTTGGGCAGTAATTTGCTGCCAGTCTTGGCGGTCGGCGGTGGTAGTTCCACCCCAGTCTGCTAGTAAACGTTTGCGTTCATCGGGACTAGCTTTTTCTAACATTGCCCGGAGTTCGCCGCCCCAACAGGCTTTCGGCCAGTTAAAGGGTTGAAATTCATAATGATTTTTGACTAGGCGCGTGGCTTTTTGAAATTTGTTACCTTGGGGTTTAGGCGATCGCATTAAATGCAAAACTGCAATATTCCGATTTCGTTTTCTGGCTTCATAAATCCGTTGCACAATCCGCGAAGCCACAATCCCCCGTCCCCGAATCAATACCGTACCACCATGTTGCTCTAGTTGTTCATAAACATGATCATGAGCTTCATAAGCATTGACCACAGATTTAAAATCTTGATATTTTTCCCTATAAGCTTGCAAATCTGGGAGAAACTGAATTGCTGGATACCCAGTAGCTAAATGTAAATAACGACTAACTAAAAAAGCATAATTTCCAGGGCCGCGAGAATAGGCTACGCAATATCTGCCATCATCAGTTTTGCGAATTCCTCTAACTCGCCCATAGCGATAAATTTGATTCCAGCCAATACGCTTTGTCTCCCTATCTATGGAATCAAAGACGTTACCCGCACGGGGAGTATAAGTTTCGGCAAATGTTGGTTCAGCAAACACTTGCCACAAATACTTGAATGCTGACTTTATCTCTCCCTTGGCTAAGTCTCCCCAAGCTTCACGCAAGGCATAACTAGGCCAGCCCCAAATATTATCAGGACAAGAGTCAGAATTAGAACGCAGTCTTTCATATAAGGGAATTTGCGAATTCAAACAGAGGCGCTTGTAACGGGCATAAGGTTCTGCCTCTAATCCCAAAGCCACAATTTTGTCGGCACGTACACCACTAATTCGCAGCAAATCAGCCCATAAAAAGCTACCCAATCCCGCCCCGATCGCGAGATAATCAGATTCATCTACTGGCAATCCAGTAGCATGAAGTGGTTGCACAGCGACCTTTTGTGCTTGAAATGCCAATGGCGGGAAATTACTTGTCAAAGGCGTTAGCGGCTGGACTACAGGCAAGCTGGGGTCTGGAAGATTGGTATTTGCGTTAAAGCGAATCGTTGAAGGGGGGCTAGTATCTGGTGCGGAGGCATTAGCAACAAATGTCACCGTTATTAAATAAGGGCCAATTTGCAACGTATCGCCATTCGCCAGGACACTCCGCGTTTGTGGTTGACCATTGACATAGACACCGTTAACACTGCCTTGGTCAATCACTACTAAATGGTCTTGTTCCCACTCAATTAGGGCATGGTAGCGAGAAACTTCGTTACTGTTAAGCAGCATCCGAGAAACGCGCACTCCCTGAAGTTCAGCAGGTAAACGAGCGAATTCTCGACCAAAAGCGATCGGTATATTTAACCTTGGTTCTCGCCGTTCACCTGTCGCTGGTTCTTCCCAACTCAATTGGATTTGTAAGTCATTTGTCATTTGTCATTGGTCATTTGTCATTGGGCATGGAAAAAACTCTTCTCCAGTCTCTACTTGTCACTCCTAACTCCTAATACCATTTCTTTGTGAGGCTGCGCCAAACCCTTTTAACTTCTTTCTTTACTTTGTGTCCTTTGCGTCCTTTGCGGTTCGTTTTCCTTTCTTGTACTTAAACATGGTTTAGCGCATCTTCATACAGAATTGGTATAACTAACTCCTAATTCCTTGCTACCAAAACACTTACAGCCGCAGCTAAAGATGTCCCACACCAATGACAACCAATTTGTAGATTCTCTCCTGGGGAAACTTTATGACATTTGGGGCATTCTAAGCCATAAACTCCTGCTGGCAGTGGCGCGGAGGGTTTTGGTGGATGGTGGTGATGTCCGATGTTTACTGGTGGATGGGGTGGCAGCAAAATTGTTGCTGGAATACTACTCGTCGAAACGCTAGTAACATTGAGTTTTATTTGTCCCAAAGTAATAATAGTGCCCTCAGTTAAAGGCATTTCACCTTGGACTAATTGCCGTCCATCGACAACGGGGGGATTTTGCGATCGCAAATTTCTAATATAAAAGCGCTGCTGCTGGTGATGAAAAAAGATTTCAACGTGCAGTCCAGAGACGGTGGGATGACTCAGAACAATATCGCACCGGAGGGGGTCGCGACCGATGCGGACAGTGCCAGGATTTTGACTTGGCTGTTGCTCGTAAATGTTCTGAGTTTTATCTTGACCTGCATCGTGCCACTGTAAAGTTAGTGCGTTCATTGTTCTAACTTCGTAAATCGTATTTAGCTACTTCAACATCTTCCTGTGCGATTCCTAACACGATTGAGTAGGTGGAAGCAAGTATTTAGAAAAAACTTCAACAAGCTTTATCTGTCCGACGCTAATTTATCAGCAATGCGTGTAGTTTCTGGCAGCCGATATTTTGGCGTGCAGCGTAATACATAGTCAATGGCTGTCGGTAAGCTAATTCGATGACCACTGGAGATGTACAGAGGTTTTACTGCTGTGCGCGATCGCAAAACTGCCCCAACGGTTTCACCGTTATATATCAGTGGTTGTCTGCTACCTTTGGTTTCTGCCAATTCTTCATGCTTACCTACCAACCTCGACTTAGCGACACCAATTGTCGGCATATCTATAAGTAAACCTAAATGGCTAGCTATACCTAATCTGCGGGGATGAGCAATTCCCTGACCATCACACAGGATGATATCAGGTGTTGTTTTAATCTTTTCTAGAGCATCGAGAACGGCTGGAATTTCCCGAAATGAGAGGAATCCAGGGACATAAGGAAAGGTCGTAGGACGATGTGCTAGGCTTGTCTCGATGATTTGCAAATCAGGAAAACTCAATACTGCCACAGCTGCACGACTAATGGTTCCATCAGCTTCAAAACCCATATCTACTCCAGCAACATACTGGATAGGTTCTTGCAGTTGATCTTCAGTAATTACTCGATCTCGCAGCGCTTCTTGGATTACTATGGCTTCTTCTAGCGTCGATGGCCAAGCATGATCTCGATAAAACTTCATATTGTTGAAAATTGGAAGTAAGCTGATTAATATTAATCCTGTTAATTTGGCAAGCACAAAAACACTAATTTTTGATGTTGATATAGGGGAAATATAATTTTTGTAAAAATCTGTGTAATGACTATCTTTATACTAAATATTTTAGCTCAGATTAGCTGAGATTTTGCATCATAATGTTACTTAAGGCTGTCAAGAGGGAATCCTGAGAATATAAGTTTATTTTCCGAGATTTTTCTTTTAGTGGTTATGACACAGCCAAATATTCTCAAACTTGCAAAGCAGGGAGATGCAGATGCGATCGCATCTCTGATGAACCGCCACCTACACCCCAAAAGGATCAATGCAAAAGTTGCCTTTAAGGATGCTTGCTTAGAGGTAATACTAGAGTCTACCCAAGTACTAAATCAGCAAATTTTAGTTGCATTTATCCGCAAAGGTTTAACAGCTTTAGGGGCTGTGTCTGTTGAAATAGTCAAAGTTTATGGACAACAAACGGGTAAGGATTTTCCAGATTGGAGTAAAGAGTTTGATTTGGGTATAGAAGAAGCTGAAATAGAAGCGGTAGAGTCTTCTAATAATCATCAAAATTTAACTATTTGTATTAACTTAAGTGGCGATACCGCACAGGGATTAACAAACCAAGATTTTGAATTTATTGCTAATCAAATCAGCACTGATATTTTATCATCTTCTACTAACGTTTTTATTCAAAAAGTAAGTATTAGTAATGGTACTTCTGTGATTACAAAAGAACGTTAGGATTTAATTTTCCTCATGCATAGACGTGGATAAAGAGTTTATAACCGTTTTTTTGCAAGAAGCCTAATAAATTAAAGTAACTTTTAAATATAGGGCTGAAAAATTTATAACAATGTCGCTTTTGGCTGAAAAAGGGGAATCCTAAGATAGACGATAATTTATCAGATTTTCGCATTTATTGGTTATGAAACAGCCTAATATTCAGGAAGCTACTAAGCAAAAACTACAAAATTTTTACTGGCCTTTATGGTTTCCTTATCCTACTTCTTGGTTAAAAGCATTGATTTTAACTCTATTTTTGAGAGTTATTATATTTGTAGTCAATAATACTGGAAAGGTAGGCTACCGGATCGCCTATTTTGTACAAAGTCCCGAATTATTTGCTATATTTACAATACTGTTAATCTTATCTCCAATTCCTATAATTTCTTTTACTCATCACTGCTTACACTTGCTCATTAGTCGGTTTATATCAGAAATTCAAGCACCTGAAATAGGTAGAACAGAAGGATTACTACCAGGAATAATGAGTTGGTGGGAAGGATTGTATGCTTGGCTTGTAATTGCAATTTCTACACTGGTAACAGCTTTGTTTTCTACAATATTTCTACCATTATTTAATCCTAGCTATGCTAGACCAATTGAATATTACACCCAAATACAAAATATCAATAATAATGTAATATTAATATGTGGAATATTCTATATTTCTGCTGGGGCACTGGTTTATCAAATTGAATATTTGGTAAGACACCGAATAATATCTGCTTATAGTGGTAAAAAAGAAAAAGATATAAGCGAATCAACCATTGATTCAAATACAGATCAAGAACTCAATAGGTTGCGCGGGGAAATGGGTTTAAACAAAATGAAATCAAATATATCGAATGATGAAAAAATTACAGTTGTCGAGACTCGACGGAAGTATCGTAATTTAAATAAAAATTGGTTGATTATTTTTTTGATGTTTTCAATTCCTATAGTAATATACTTTTCTTCAAAATTTGTAGAAATACTTCCCCTAACCTCTAAAATTCCAACACAAATACCATCAAAATCTGTATTAGTTACACCCTCACCAGTGACTTCACAATCGCCGAGCGTGTTACTTAAAACTGATACATTCCGAGAGGCAGTAAGTAAAGCAATTAATGCAGCTAACCTTACTCAATCAGCAAAATCTCCAGATGAGTGGAAAACAGTTGCAGGTCAGTGGGAAGCTGCGATCGCACTTATGAAAACTGTGCCATCTTCTAGCCCAAATTATGTAGTTGCTCAACAAAAAATCAAAGAATATCAGAGAAATCTAAACTACGCTGAGAAAAATTCTGTCGGTAATAAGTAAAGCGATGTCTACGACGGGCTACGCCTACGCACCTCAAAGCTAAACTAGATAAACCAGTGCCTAGCTTGCCGCCGTAGGCATCGCTCAAATATCCGTATCAAAATAAAGCCTATGAAGACCAAAACATTAACTGCCATTCTTCACAAAGAAGAAGATATGTATGTTGCTGAATGTCCTGAAGTCGGCACAGTTGACCAAGGTGAAACAATTGAAGAAGCTCTCGCTAATCTTAAAGAAGCTACAAGACTATATCTAGAAGAATGTCCTTTGCTTGACATTGATCCTGATGAAATGCGATGTTCTGACACTAATGAGGATAAATTATCGTGCTTAATGGACTCAGGCAACAGGCGATCGTTAAACCTGGTGGTGTAGTAGAAATCTCTTCTCCTGAACTTCCAGCAGGTGCAACTGTAGAAGTTATAGTACTTCTGGAGTCACCCGCAAAGCATTCTGAAAAGTCTCTAACTAGCTTTATTGGCTCTGCTAAAGGCAGTTTTGCCACACCGGAAGAAGTGGATAAGTTTATTCGCCAAGAACGAGATGCATAAAAATTTTGGCATTCCTGAATTTGAAGTGTAATGGCGGCAGAAATTATTTTACAATTAGAGAATAATGTCAACATAGCGCGGGCTTTTGTGCCTCTTAAAAAGGAAGAATTGACTGCGATCGCACTGGCAGCTGCTAATATCTGGGAAGATAGTATATTCTTCCGTGCTTGGACTTAGTACAGATCGCCATAAAAAATGCCAAAATCAAGCCGCAAACTATCAAATCAAGCCAAATTGTATGGTAGACGTTGCCCAACTTCATGTTAAATAGTTGGATCGCTTTAAATCAGCATCCTTTTTACGGTATGGTTTTACTCGCTATCATGTAGATACAATTGTATGCCTACCGCACAACAGGCTCTTGCCTGCGTCAGAGTGTGCCAAATGCTCTCAAATGGGTATCAACCTATCCATGTATTTCGGTACAACCAAAACACCAAGACCGTGTTTATCCTTGCTGGTGTGACTGAGAGCCTAGAGATTCTAATTTTTTCGGATGGTCAATGGGGATTTAACGATGACGAAGCCCGACTTTAGCAAAATGTCTCGTCAAGAACTTAGAGCATATATTTTAGCTCATCGTGAAGATGATGAAGCGATTGAGGTATTAATCAAACGGAGAAATCCTAATAGTCCAACATACCCATTTCCTCAGACTAACGAGGATTTGAGGGAAATGGAAGAGATACTCAAGAAAAAACTGGGTAGTAGTGGAGAGGTTATCTAACTATTTGAAAGGTTTAATGATGGGTTGAGATAGTAAAATCTCGCAGATGTTACACTTAACAATCACACTGATAATATTGTGCCGCTTGCGACATATTATATTGTAATAGCTTCTCTTCTCCCAACTTGTATCGCAAACTCGGCTTAAAAGGTGAAATATTCAAACTGCGAATAATTTCTGACGCCACAGCCTTTGCTAGTAGCGGTGGTACAGAGTTACCAACTTGCCGAAATCCGTGCCATTTCGTTACATGAAATCTAAACCAATCTGGGTAAGAATGCAATCTTGCTGCTTCCCTGACGGTGATACACCGGGGCGTAGACGGATGAATCGGTCTTGGAGATGTGAAAGAACCTCTATACCTGTCTGTTCCGGCCCTTAAAGTATTGCAGACACCAGCAGGATGTAGCTTATGAAAACGACTAATTTTTTCTCTCTCGCCTTGTTGAGTATCCTGAAAACGTTTAATAGTTTCCGCAGAATGTTTTGTTCTTAAACTTGAAGAAAGTATTCGCAAGTCATATTCACGTTTGTAAGAATAATCATCATCTAGGTACTTAAGACCACGAAGTACAAGAGCATATTTACTAGGCTTTTCGTATTCTGCTACAACCCAATCTCTTGTTAATAATTCAGGATATTTTTCTATTTCAGGTAAATCTCTAATTGCATCCCAGACTGTAGGACTCGATGGAATATCAGATATTTTTTTAGAATTTAAATTATTTAGTAGCGCTTGTTTAGTAATCGGCTGAGGATATCTTGGTAACTCTACATCTTCCCTTGCACCTATCAGAAATAATCTCTCACGAGATTGAGGTACTCCGTAATTTGCAGCGTTGAGAATTTGGTAATTTTCTTCTACTTGATAGCCGTGGATTCTAAACTCGCTAATTAAGGTTTGGAGGATTTGTTTATGTTCGCCAACTGTGATACCCCGAACATTTTCCATCACAAAGAATTTCGGTTTTAGCTCAAAAACCAGCCGATGAAAGTGAAACACCAAAGAATTTCGTGGGTCATCAACAGCCCGTTTACCAATTAGGGAAAATCCTTGACATGGTGAGCCACAAATTACCACATCAATCTCGCGATCGCCAATCTCAGACCGATTCCTAATTTCTTCCCCGGTTATATCCACAACACTTTTACATAACACTGAGCAATAAGGGAAATTAAACTCATGTGTTGCACAGTGGATCGGGTCAATTTCCACAGATGCTAGCACATCAAAACCAGCTTGCTCAAAGCCAAGAGTCATACCACCCGCGCCAGCGAACAAATCAACTGCGATCGCTCTTTGTTTTTTCATCTCATAAGCCATGACACCTCTAAAGGGATTGGGTATGACGTATTAAATATAGAAAATTTTCCTAGTCCCCAGTCCCCAGTCCCCAGTCCCTAGTCCCCAGTCCCCGATCCCCAGTCCCCGGCAGCATTTGCAAAATTTCTAGAGCAGCGCGATCGCACACCCCAACTTCCCCTAAACACCGCCGCATTTCTTCATAATCTAGCAAAGTTTGCTCTCTGCGACTGGGATTGAGTAGTAATTCCATTGCTGCTTGGATAATATTTTCTGCTGTAGCTTCCTCTTGTAAAAATTCTGGCACAATCGGCTTCATCACTACTAAATTAGGTGGCGATGCAAAGCTTATAGAACCTTGGAGGATTTTACGAGCTATCCAAGCAGTTAGGGAACTGAGGCGGTAAACTACAACTTGCGGCACGTTTAACAAAGCAAGTTCCAGGTTGACAGTACCAGATTTGCTAATGGCTAAATCGGCAGCTGCAAAAACTTCCTTTTGTTGAGCTAATAGAACTGTAGCCCGTAAACCGTAACGCTTAATAGCCTCTTCAATTGGCTTTCTATAGACTTCCAGCGACAGGGGAATCCAGAAACTAACTTCAGGTAATTTAGCTTGAATAGTTTGAGCAGCTTCAAAAATAATTGGTAAAAGATATTTTAGTTCTTGGTGACGAGAGGCGGGGAGGAGTGCGATCGCAATCTCTTCTGGTGCAATCCCCAGGGTTGCACGGGCAGCTTCCCGACTGGGAGCGTTCTGCATTCGGTCAAGCAAAGGATGACCTACCCAAATAACTTCTGCCCCTTTATCACGAAAGTAACGGGCTTCTTGTGGAAAAATTGCTAACAGCTTATCTGTAAAACCAACTATTCGGTTAGTATTACGCACATTGATCGACCAAGCCCACTCTTGGGGAGCGATGTAATACACCACAGGTACATCTGGTAAATGCCGTTTCACGTAAGTCCCAATTCCCAGATTTGGACTCATGTAGTCGATTAGTACCACTAAATCAGGTGGATTTTGCTTTAAGGAAGCGATCGCCTGACGTTGCACCTGGAGGGTCGGTAAAAGATAAGGTAGCCCTTCTAGAATACCCATTGAGCCAATACTGCTAGTATTACCTAGCAGAACTGCCCCCGCCTCTACCATTTTTTCGCCTCCCAGTGCCACAATCTCTAATTCCAACCCCATCGCCACAGCTTGACGCTTCAGCGCTGAAATTAGCAGCGACCCTTGTAAATCGCCAGATACTTCGCCAGTGCTGATAAATATCCGCATTTGATAATTAAAGTTAGGAGTTAAGAATTAAAAGTGAAGAGTTAGCAGTTAGGAGTTAGGAATGAGGAGTGAAGAGTTAAAAAAATTAATTTATCAACTCATAACTCATAACTCCTAACTCCTAACTTTTAATTCACGATTCATCACTCACGCCTTTTTTCCCTTTACCGGGAATTAAACCACGTCTTCCTGGCATCTGAGAAAGTAGCAGAAAACGGCGTAGATGCTGCAACTCTTCGCTATCCCCTAACAATTCCAACTTTTCCAAGGCATCCTTAAAAGACAAATCAGAACGGTAGAGAATGCGGAAGGCTTTTTTCAGCGTCAGTAAATCTGCTGAATCCATACCAGACCGTTTGAGTCCGACAAGGTTGAGGGTTCGCACCCGCGCCGGATTTCCCTCTACCAGCATATATGGGGCCACGTCCCGATCAATACGTGCCATACCTCCCACCATTGCGTGTCTACCAATACGCACAAATTGGTGGACACCTAAAACCCCACTCAGCCTAGCGCGTGACTCTATATGAACATGACCAGCCAACGCCACAGAGTTAGCAATCACTACTTGGTCTTCAATCACGCAGTTATGAGCCACATGGACATAAGCCATTAGTAGATTGCCATCACCAATTACCGTTGCTTCGCCAGCACCAGTAGCGCGGTTAATAGTAACGTACTCACGAATCAAATTGTTATCACCAATTTTGACCCAGGTTGGTTCTCCCACAAACTTGAGATCCTGGGGTTCCATACCGATGGCCGCACCTGTAAAAATCTGATTTTGCGCCCCAATTTCACAAGGCCCCTCTAGCACTGCATGAGCGCCGATTATTGTTTCAGGTCCCACTTTGACATGCGCTCCAATCACAGCATAGGCACCGACTTGCACTGTATGGTGGAGTTCCGATTTCGGATGAATTACAGCAGTTGGATGAATTAGCGTTTTCAAGGGTGAATCTCCAGAACTGTCTTGATAAGCCAGCGCCGGGGCGGGTTTCTGGGCAGCGTATGACTCTGCTAAAAAGAGTTATATCAACTGCCGTCCCATCGAGGCGACTGACATTGTTGAGAGTGAAGTATTTTCAGTGAACGAAAGTGTCGGGCAAAGCAAGTTAAGTGTGTTTGTGAGTGCGTCTCGTAGAGAGGGCAGCAAAAATCAAGAAATTATCAGATGCTACTGTGGATTTTTTGACTGTTATCCTTTTTCAGAATGCAGTAGGGGCATTTCACGGCTATCCCCACACCACGAAAGCAAACTTTTAGTTAACTAGAGAAAACATTAATTCCCCTTCACAAGCAAGTTGACCGTCAACTTCGGCACGACCTTGCATCTTACCGAAACGACGTTGTTTTACCCATAACAGTTCCACCGTCATTACTAGTTGATCTCCCGGTATAACTTGGCGACGAAAGCGAACTTTATCGATACCAGCGAAGACAAACAGTCTATCATCTTCTACTGAAGACATTTGAGTTAGGACAATGCCCCCAACTTGTGCCATTGCTTCGACAATTAACACCCCTGGCATCAGTGGACGCCCAGGGAAATGTCCTTGAAAATAGGGTTCATTGATAGTGACATTTTTAACACCAATAGCTTTTTGACCTGGAACGTAGTCAATTATTTTGTCTACAAGTAAAAATGGGTAGCGGTGGGGTAGTAATTTCTGAATTTCTTCAGATGTGAAAGTTGTTTTAATCTCAGAACTGATTTTAGTCTCATTTATAGCCTGTGGTTCGGTAGATGTAGTTGTATAGATCGTATTCACTTCAGTGAGGATTGACATTGGCCGTGTAGTTGATTTTTCATTTGCAAGTTGAGTAGGCAAGCGTATATCGAAAGCCTTAATAATCCTAGATTTTAGGCTTTAGTTTGAATCTAAAATCCCAAATCCCAAATCTAAAATTCTTTGAGCCAGTTGAATGTGTAAATTATGACTGGCTTTATACGCCAAGAAATGAGCGCGAGGAAAATTTCCTAGTAAACTTAAATCTCCTACTAAATCCAAGATTTTATGACGGACTGGCTCATTTGCAAATCTCAATGGTGGATTTAGCCAGCCTTCTGGCCCACAAACGAGTGCATTATCCAAACTACCACCTTTAATTAACCCTGTTTTTTGTAAGTGTTCAATTTGATGCAGTAGCCCAAAAGTACGCGCAGGAGCAATTTCCGCAGCAAAGCTAGCAGAAGCTTTTCCTAGTTCAGCCGTTAGTGACCAACTATGCCATTGATTACCAATGGCTGGTAGGTCAAAATCAATACCGTAACTAAACCGGGTTTCTGGTGCTGGGAGGGCAGATACAAAAGCATCTCCTTGATAGATCCATAAGGGTTCTGTAATAGCCAAGGGAACTTGGTTATTAACGGGTTGTGATACTAAGCCAACTTGGGCAATGTTGGCTGTCCACACACTTGCTGAACCATCTAAAAGTGGGACTTCTGGCCCATCAATTTCAATCCGGGCATTATCCACACCCATACCCGAAAGTGCTGCCAACAAATGCTCTACTGTGCGAACAGATACCTCACCCTTACCCAACTGAGTTGAGAGAACGGTGTGACTAACTGCTGCAACTTGGGCTGGAATGATTGGCAAATCCGGTAAATCTACCCGCACGAAGTAGCGTCCACTTCCCGCCTCAGCAGGTAATATCCGCACTTGGGTATTCACACCGCTATGCAGTCCCACCCCTATTTGGGTGATTTCTGCTGCTAGAGTGTGCTGTTGCATAGCCGAAAAGTCAATATATTTCCTTTAGTATTGTCCATCATCTGTTTTGGTAAAATCCCTGATATTCCCCGAAAAATCTCATTAATCCCTTTATCGGAACAGTATTGAGGTAAATGTAAAAATTAGCAAGCTAATCCCAAAAAGTTATGAGTTGAGAGTGAGGAGTCAGGAATTAAAACTCATACCTCCTAACTTCTAACTCCTAACTGGTTAAAATCTTTCGCCAATACCGAAATTAATCTGGCTACCACCATTATCGTTGATACCGTAATCAATCCGAATTGGCCCCAGTGGAGACTGGACGCGAATACCAAGACCATAACCATAGCCAGTGCCGTTTTTATTCAACAATTCAGCGGCTTGAGTATTAGTTCCCAGGTCACTACCGGCATCAAAAAATAGTGCGCCGCTGACTACTGAAAAAACTGGGAATCGATACTCAACTGATGCTTGCACATAACTGCGTCCACTACCTAATTCTCCTTCTCCATAACCTCGAACGGAGTTGCTACCCCCAAGGGTAAAAGCTTCGTAGGGAGGCAAGTCACCGAGAATTGTTCCTGCTTGGAAGTTAAATGCTAGAGTTTGTGAGCCTTTTTTAGAGAAGCTAATCAACTTGATGGGTAAATATTGGCTGTAGCTACCCCGTAATCTGGTGAGGAGAATGTTGCCTAGTCCTATAGGGGCTGACTGATCAATACCGAGGCGCAGATAAGAACCTTTGGTGGGTTGCAAAGGGTTATTACGGAGATCGTGCTGTATACCGAGTTGAAACAGCAACAAATCGTCTTGACCTCCTGGAGACTCGGTTAATTGAGTGGTGGTTGGTTGTGCGACAATATTTCCATTCTGGTTAATCGGATTTCCATTACTGTCAAATAGCCCTGCTGTTTTTACAATATTGCCATTGGCATCACGGGCAGAAACTCGTTGATACTGAAAACCTGCTGAGGCTGACCATGCGGAAGTTTTGTAGGGATTAGAGGACAGGGGACGGCTAAAAGTGACACCACCACCTAAACGGAGAATGCGGGGGCTGGCCTGAGAATTTGTATCAGTGGGATTATTTGGGTCAAATGTATTAATATTCCGATCTTTGCCCTGAAAAATCAACGAAATAGAACTGCGGCGAAAAATATCGGTTGTGTAGGATGTCCGGTAGGGATCTCCCGCAATCCAGGGGTCTGTGAAGCGCAGATCAAACAGCACTAAATTCTGCTCTCCCACCTGTATCTCTGCTCCCAGTTTTTGGTTTCTACCGTTCAGGTTTTGCTGTTGATAGCTAAGGGTGCCAAAAAGTCCGCTAGCAGAACTAACCCCTGCACCAGCCGCAATGGAACCACTGCTGCGTTCAGCTACATTCACTACTACATCCACCTTGCTGGGGTCAGTACCAGGATCAAGGGACACGTTCACATCTTCAAACAGTCCCAATCCATACACACGCTGTAGGTCTTTTTGCACTGTGTTGCGGTTGAATACTTGTCCTGGCTTCAACTCCAATTCTCGTGTAATGATGTATTCTTTTGTCCGTCCCCGAATCGGTTGTCCCTTTTCGTCTGTATCCTGACCATCTTTATTGCGGAACCGGACTCTAATGTTTTCTACTACCCCTTCTGCTACTTGCAAGGTAACAACCCCGTTTTCAGAGACTTGTGGCGCTCCAACCACGTTGGCTAGCACGTAACCTTGGTCTTGATACCGCTTGTTTAACTGCTTGATGCCTTCTTGCAAGTCACGCAAGTTGAGGATTTTGCCATACTGATCGCGAAAGACTTCATCCACAGTATTAGCTGGTAGTACAGAAGCGACACCAGTACCAGGATTGGCTTGCACTTCTACTTTGCTGAGAACAGGGTTAGGCTGCACCACAAAGCTGACTCGCACTCCCAAGGGAGTATCTTCTGGCGTTGCTTGGACGTTGGAGAAGAAGCCAGTACCAAAAATGGCGTTAATATCTTCTTGCAGCTGGCTGCGGGTTGTGGTTTGTCCTGGTTGGGTACGAATTACTTTGTAAACTTGGCTTTCTAGTTCTGGTGATAGTTGTCCAGCCTGTGATTTGACTACTACTTCTGACACCAGTACGCGGGGGTCATTAGCTTCTGGGGTTGTTTCGGGTTGAGTATTTCCCGGAGTTGTCGGCGGGTTAACATTTTGCGGACTGGGAGTACCACCTGGGCTTCCCGGAGTTATCGGCGGGTTAACATTCTGCGGACTGGGAGTAGCACCTGGGCGTGGGGCGGGTGTTCTTTGTTGATTACCTGGGAATGGAATGTCTGGAGTACTTGATGGTTTTGGAGTTGTAGGTAATAAAGGTTCCGTTGTCGGTGGATTGACATTTTGTGGGACTGGAGTAGTCTCAGGAGTTGGGGAAGGCGTTGGTTGTTGAATTTGTGGAGCGGGAGACGGCTGTTGAGTAGGGCTGGGATTGAGTTGAGAGGTTTGTGCCGTTTTTAGTGTTGTAGAGGCTGACACTTTTACCCCTGGGGTTGTGTAGGTGTAGCCCAACCCAGGTATCGCAGCTGGATTGGCAGGGTAAATTGCGACAACGCGGGATTGGGGACGTTCCCCTTCTATAACCGTTATGGATTTAGATAGAGATTCTAGACTTTTACTAGAGTTAAGCTGACCAGTGTCCTTTTCTGGCTGCTGATTTGTTTCTAGTGTCAAAACTTCTGTTGTCTGTTTTGAACTGTTGGCGGTTTCGGCATTTGCACTCAATGAGCCACCCAAAGGGGCTGCAATTGCCACTACTGCCAGCAATACGGGAGATAAACGCATTTTACTTATATTCCTCTTCACGACCACACACACCATCACAAATAGTCATTAGTCATTGGTGAATAACAAAGGACAAATGACAATCCACACGAGTTTAATTGATTTTTATGCACTTAACTATTACTCTCTACTGCTTTTAGCACTCTTTGTAAAACTTCTTGATAGGCATCCTCTACTTTTCCTAAGTCCCGACGAAAGCGGTCTTTGTCCATTACCCGGCGGTTTGAGTCTTCTTCTGCGGTATCCCACAAACGGCAGGTGTCGGGGCTAATTTCATCTGCCAAGAGCAACTGCTGTTGTGAGTCCAAGCCAAACTCTAGTTTGAAGTCTACTAGGGTAATGCCGCACTTCTGCCAAAAGTTAATTAGAAATTCATTGATTTGCAATGCTAGATGTGTAATTGCGTCTACTTGTTCCGCAGTAGCTAGTTCTAGCAGGTACAGGCGATCGCGTGTCAACAAAGGATCTCCTAACTGATCGTTTTTATAATAAAATTCAACCAAAGGCTGTTTCAGAATTGTACCCACTGGTAATCCTGTTTGCTGACACAGACTGCCAGCAGCAATATTTCTGATTACCACTTCTAAGGGGAAAATCTTTACTGCCCTCACCCGCATCTGATTCGGGGCAGGGCTGTCGATAAAGTGAGTCTTTATACCATAAGCCTCCAACTGTTTAAAAAGCTGGCTGGAAATTCTACAATTTATTTCTCCTTTACCTTGGATACTGCCACGCTTTTGGGCGTTAAACGCCGTGGCATCGTCCTTAAAATCAGCCAACAAGACTTCCGGATCGTCCGTTGTATAAAGAATTTTCGCTTTGCCTTCGTATAACTTGGAATTAACAGACATGGTTGCAGGTAAAGTTTTAGGCGATGGACAAAAGTTGTCCTTTGAGGCTTCACCATTTTATCTTTAGTTATTAACTATTAGCCATTGGTGATTATTTTAATGAGGAAGCAGGGAGCAAGGGAGAAGAATTTTCCCCTCCGCACCCCGCCTCTGTGCCTCTTTCCAATGCCCAATGCCTAATGCCCTCTTGTTGGTCATTCTTCAGTAGCTAGTTGCCAGAAATTCCGAACTAAATCTCTAACTTTTAACAGAGGACAATTTGCTTTTCTACATAGTATATTTACTTAAGTGAGTTTATTGGGTAAATTGTAATTATTATTGCAAATATAATTTTGCTAATATATCTGGGTATGTTTTATTATGTATCTAATTGTTTCGACTGAAGTTGATTACAGTTTAAACTTCATAAATTAAGATGAGATAAATTGACAACTGGGAGGAAAGTCAAATATTCTCTCTAGTTACTTTAGCAGAAGCTTGTTTGTAACATTTACAACAAAAATATTTTAAGCTTTATCCTCTAGTCTCAAAATCTAAATTAACCAATTCCTGCATCACCAATTGGAAAAGGATTTGGGTGATTGGGTTTACCCCAGTCTGACAAAAGAAAGATGAGGTTAACTAGTGATTCAGTTTCAGAGATTCAAATAGAAGGAGAATTGAATACATTGGAGAATAAAATAGTGAACAAGGATGATTTTCTCTTCCCTCGTGGTCGCTACTACGGTCAGGTAAAGCCAGAAAACTTGGTTTTTAATGCAAATTTACAGGAATTTGCTCAACGTGTCAGCTACATTTGCAACTTAGAAACAGGTGGCAAACTACCTCCAGGTGCAGCTTACAAACAAATAAAGGATCTATGGAAACAGTTGAAACGCTCAAAAAAAGAGCTAGGAATTGGCGAAGAACCGTTTCAAGATGACCACGGAGAGGCTAAAGGTTGAGGGAGAGATACGAGGTCTGGCATAGAGATAAGGGGTATGAGGGAGATAAACAAAACTCTTAACTCCTAACTCTTAACTCAGCACTCAGCACTCCTAACGCCCAATGCCCTATTTAGAAAGCATTGTCCAGACACCATCCCAGGACTCTGGGGGCGGAGTTTGTTGATAATTACTCGTACGTTCTAGGTGGATATCAACTGCTTGGTCTTGGGGTTGGATGCATTTGGCGGCTTCAAAACTGGCGATCGCTTGTGAGAAGTTGCGCGATAAATAAGCCGCGCGTCCAGTATGATAATGAAACAAAAACTCTTGAGTGTTGGCATCTAGGGGAGTATTGCGATCGCCAATTAACTCGTAGATATTCACCGCTTGGTGTTTCCCTTTGACTCGAATTTTATCTAACTGGCGCACCCAAATGCGATCGCTGCACAATTGGTAAGTAAATTCGCTTAAAATAATATCACAATCATAATCCTTTGTTACCGCCTCTAAGCGCGAACTCAAATTTACAGCATCTCCAATGATGGTGTAATCCATTCGTTTGCGGGAACCAATATTACCCGAAACCACATCCCCAGAACTAATCCCAATACCAATATGAATTTGTGGTTGCGCCTGGATAATTCGTCGTTGGTTAAATTCCTCCAAGCGTTGTCGCATATCTAATGCTGACTGCACAGCCCTCCAAGCATGATTTTCTGTAAGTGGTAGCGGCGCACCAAATACCGCCATTAAGGCATCTCCAATAAATTTATCGAGAGTACCTTCGTGGTTAAAAACCGCCTCCACCATCGTTTCAAAATACTGATTTAGCAGCAATACCACCTCGGCTGCACCAAGATTTTCCGTCAGTGTTGTGTAGCCTCGGATATCAGAAAATAAGATGGTTACTTCTTTGCGCTCACCTACCATTAAAGCATCTTCCCCCAGAGCCATCACTTGTTCAGCGACATGAGGTGTTAGGTAGCGAGACATGGTAGTTTTCATCCGTTTTTCCTGACTGATGTCTTCTAACACCACCAAACCACCGCGTACACTGCCTTCTGGGTTAGTCAGGGGATTAACAGTGAGATTAGTACTGCGCTCTAATATTTGTACCTCATCAGCAGTGAGAAACTCAGATTGGGGAATGAGGGGTTGATTCCAGGGAATGAAAATATTGGGGTTAGTGCGATCGCGTACTGCTAAAATTGAATGCTGAGTCCTGAGAGTCTCACTTTTAACTCCTAACTCCTCACTCATAACTTGGTATAGTCCCACCATCAAACTTTGCTCTGGCACATAATGTTTAGCTCCAGTTTTGAGACTATCTTCTAGTCGCATTTGGAGATTTTCAATCGGCACAACTTCCCAAACTAGGCGGCCAATCAAATTTTGTTCCCACAAAAGCTTCTTGTTCTTGCTATCGGCGTCTCCTATCGGACAACCCAGCAACTCCAGTGCTGCATCATTAATCGTGACAATTTGTCCTGCCATATCTGTAGAAATTACGGCATCTGACAGACTTTGCAAAATATCTTTTTGATACTGTTTTTCTAACAGCACATTTTCAAACAGACGAGCATTTTCTAAGGCAATTCCGGCTTGATTATTAAAAGCCCGCATAAACTCTTCATCAGAAGCAGTAAAACTCCCTTGTTGCTTATTAATTAATTGCGTAACCCCAATCAATTCATTTGCAGAATTAAATACTGGCAAACAAAGAATATTGCGAGTTACATAGCCAGTTTTTCTATCTGTCGTTGGGTCAAAACGGGGGTCTTTGTAAGCATCAGAAATATTTAAGGCTTCACCAGTGGAAGCTACATATCCAGCAATGCCACGGTTAGCAGGAATGCGGATTTCTATCAAGTTTGTGCCATCTGCCGCTGCTGCCACTTTCGTCCAGAGTTGGCTCATCTCTTTACGATATAAAAATAGTGTACTGCGGTCTGCCTGCATGAGAATTCGGGCTTGTTCCATGACTATTTGCAAAGTTGCTTCTAAATCCAGACTTTGCCCTAGTGTCTGAGTTGCCCGCAATAAAGCTGTTGCGCCTCTTTGATTACGAGCAGCGACATAAAAAGATTGGCAGCTTTCTAGAATAATACCAATAGAAGCGGCAAAATCTCGAAAACGTTCTTCATCATCATGATTAAACGGAACATTCCCGGTTTTATTAGCTAGTTGGACTACCGCTACAGTCTTGTTTTTGCTACTAATAACGGGCATACATAAAATGTTACGTATTTTGTAGCCCATTTGTTTTTCAAGCTCTGGGCTAAATAGCGGATGAGTATAAGTTTCAGATATATTGAGATATTGACCTGTACTCGCAACATGACCAGGGATACCCACTGTAATAGGAATACGAATTTCTAAGAATTTTTGAGTATTATCTTGAGGAACTTTTGACCACAATTGACCTTTGTCATAGTCAACTAGAAAAATAGCTGTATGTTCTGCTTGGAGAATTTGACCGATTTTGAGGGTGATAGCTTCTAATACTTTCTCCAACATAGTTTCTAGAGCTTCATTATTGATTAGTTCAATAGCTCTCAGAAATTGTTGGAACTCAGCAGTTATGAAGTCAAGTAAGCAAACAAATTCGTTAACAGATAAGTCTTTAACGCGACGCAGTAGGGCGTGAGTACGATTAACTTGAGTCAGTTCAGTTAATGTAGCCAAGACGCTGCCAGGGTTGGGGAGTGTCATGGGAATTTTAGATTTTAGATTTTAGATTTTAGATTTTAGATTTTGGGCATGGGGCATTGGGCATTGGGCATGGTTATTTTTTTGTCTCCCTCATCTCCCTCATCTCCCCACTCCCTACTCCCTACTCCCCGATTTTGTCAACTGTTCAGAAAATATCACTTTTTGATAGTAATCTTGTAGCTGCCTGGTGGCAGCTGCCCAACCCCAACTTTCTGCTTCCTGGCGAGCATTTTTACGGATGATATCTCGTTGTTGTTTTTGTTCCAAGAGGCGAACAGTAGCGGCTAACGCCCCTTGAATATCTGCTGTTGGCTCAAAAAGATATCCATTTACGCCATCTGTCACAATATCAGGAATTCCCCCGGAACGGGCTGCTACCACCGGACAGCCAGCAGCCATCGCTTCTAGTAGTACTAAACCTAGTGTTTCTGTACGGGAAGGAAAGATGAAGGCATCAGCACTCGCAAAGGCAGAACCTAATTCTTGTCCCATGAGATACCCAACAAAATAAGTGTTTGTGCCAGCAAAGTGTTTTTGCAATGCTTGACGGTGGGGGCCATCTCCAACCAATGCTAACCGCCCTTGGGGAATTGCTTCTAAAATTGGTTTGATGCGCTCAATTTCTTTTTCAGCCGAAAGCCTCCCAACGTAAAGTAGCAATGGACTTTCTGGATGATTTTGCGATAAGCGCGATCGCATCTCTACACTAGCTAAATCGGGGTGAAATAATTCCGTATCTACCCCGCGCTGCCATAAATCTACACGTTCAATACCGTGTGCTGTCAGTTCCTCAACCATTACTGTGGAGGTACACAGATTCAAAGCTGCTTGATTATGAGCGCTTTTCAGTAATTCCCAAAGAAACCCTTCCAGCATCGCCAAACCGTAATGTTGGAGATATTGGGGTAAATGAGTATGATAAGACGCTACTAAAGGGATTTTGAGGATTTTGCTATAAAATATACCTGCTAAACCCAAAACTGCTGGATTTACGACATGAATAATATCGGGCTTAAACTCTTCTAAAACATAACCAATAGCTGGGCGGGGTAATGCCATTTGCAATTCTGGATACAATGGCAGAGGAAAGCCAGTAACACCGTAAACTTTAGCGCCTTTGTGTTCTGTGATGCCTCCATCTGGGGCAATCACCAGCACTTGATTACCACTGCGCTGTAGATGGTCAACAGTATGGCGTAGGCGCGTTACAATGCCGTCAACCTTGGGTAAAAAGGTTTCGGTAAATAGAGCAATTCTCATAAAAAACTATTCAGTCCAGGCAGATAATCTCAGCTTTGCTTGCGTTTCGGTATCAAACACAGAATAGACTCTCTCCTGTGGTGTAATCAACTCTGCACAGTCAGATTTAATATTTTGGCGCTGTTTTTGTACAAAGTCCGAGATGTCCTCAATGTTCACAATCCAATCTTTGGCATAAGCAGCTAGCACTTGACCACGTAACCCTAACTGAATAGCACGTCGTTCTAATTTTGTCCCAGTTGGATGATGGTCTGGGTCCCATTGTAGGCGGACTTGTGATTGCTTCAATGCTTTTTGCCATATACTTTTATCGGCATAAAGTTCTGGAACGTAGCTGGAATGAACAGCCGTTGCTAAAATTTCTTCAATTGCCGAACGCTTAAGCCAAATAGCTAACACTACCTCTTGACCATTTTGTGTACCCCATCCAGAACGATACATCATCCAGAGGAAGTTAGGTTTTATCCAACTCATGCGGTCAAAACTAAACTCACCACCAAAATAACCGTAAGTAGCGGCGAAGTCACCAATAGATGGACGATACGCCTGATAAACAACAATTGAATGGTCGTCATATTGTGCTAAAATATGACGACCATTTTTAGGCCAATTACTGACTTGAGTTAAATAAGCTTCTGTTATCAGCCGCACGCAGAGTTTACCCTAATTTCTGTGCCAAGAGACTTTAGGCAGAATTTGTTTGTGATCAACTCGTTTCTGATACTTAATGGCAAAGTTTAACAGAGAATCGAGTAGAGAATCAGAGAGCAAGTGAGGCTGTAAACCTAAATCGAGCAATTTGGTGTTTTTCGCGTTGAAGTAATGTTCTTCCTTCTCGACTCTGGGATTATCTAAGTGATTGATTTCTACGTTCAATCCAATAGCGTTACCAGCTTTTTTCACCATCAATGCCAATTCGCCAACGCTGAATTGTTCGGTAAATTGATTAAATACGCGGAATTCACCAGCTTCGGCAGGGTTAGCGATCGCTAATTCCACACATCTAACTGTATCCCGAATATCCAAAAATCCGCGAGTTTGCCCACCTTTACCGTAGACAGTTAACGGATGTCCAATGGCGGCTTGAATACAAAAGCGGTTCAGTGCAGTACCAAACACACCATCGTAATCTAGCCGATTAATCAATAGTTCGTCTATCCCCGTTTCTTCAGTTAAAACGCCATAAACCACACCTTGATTTAAATCCGTTGCTCGCAATCCCCAAATCCGGCAAGCAAAGTGGATGTTATGACTATCATGGACTTTGCTTAAATGGTACATTGACCCAGGCTGCTTGGGATAAGGTAGGGTATCCTTGCGTCCATTGTGTTCAATGGTGATATACCCTTCTTCTATATCAATGTTGGGTGTACCGTATTCTCCCATTGTCCCCAACTTCACCAAATGACAGTCGGGAAAATCTTCGCGCATGGCGTACAGTAAGTTCAACGTCCCAACTACATTATTGACCTGGGTAAGAACTGCGTGTTCTCGGTCAATCATGGAAAATGGAGCCGAACGCTGTTCACCAAAATGCACAAGGGCATTTGGCTGAAATTGCTGTAGTGTTTTATGGAGAAATTCGTAATTTGTAATATCGCCGATGAACAAGTCAATCGATTTACCTGTCAAATCTTGCCAGCGCTGGAGGCGTTGCTGAATTAGTGCGATGGGAGTAAGAGTTTCGACACCAAGTTCATTATCCCAGTGCCGCCGCACCAAACTATCTAAAATTCCAACTTCATAACCTCGATTGGAAAGGTAAAGAGCAGTTGCCCAACCGCAATATCCATCACCACCAATAACCAGGACTTTCATCTTCACCAGTTTTTACTCGCTGATAGGTGACATACTCCCACTCTGACGCAAGCGTACAATGTGTGCTTCTCAGCGACTCCCGGTATCCCGTCGGACATTAACTGAGCTTTGTTTTAAGTCCACGAGATGCCCCTCCGCAGACTATGCAATTTCTTACCTTGTACCCTACGAATTTTACTGCCCTGGATGAGATGCTGGCTTATTCGCGCTATGGGGCAAACCCGAAGGTGATTCGTATTAATCAAGATGTGCCTACTTACTTCTATGCTGTGCAACGGAGTCGCTTACCAATAGTCGCAATGCTGCTGGACAGAGGCTTATCAGACACCAATAGGGGTGAAGTTAACCAATACAATCCTATCAGAAAACACAGAAATTGGCGATCCGTCGCCCACCCCACTCCCAAGGGCGAGTAATAGTCGTTATTGCTCGATAGCGCAGCGTTAGCGACGCAGGAGCGTCTGACTCGCTTTCCGCGTCGCTATCATCACCCCAAAATTCATCCCAACACTTCCACTTCGTGGTAAGTGTGGGGCTTCTTTTGGATTTAGCTAAATTTATCAGGTTTCTGTCCCCTCTCAATCATCATTCTTTTTGGGCATTGGAGATTGGGCATGAGGAAGGGTGGCAAGCTTTTTTATAATCTCCCTCATCTCCCTCATCTCTCTCATCTCCTTTATCCCCATGCCCCATACCCCATAACTCAAGACTTTGTAATCCGATACTGCTGGGCAATGTAATAAAACAAACGATAGTAATCTTGAAATTTTTGGCTCTTGCTTCGTCCCCGCAAATAGTATTTTACATGACCCTGAGTTAGGGTCAGTGTCATGGAACCTACTTGTTGATCAACTTCTACAACTACTATCCCAGATACTCCTTGGGTGGTTTGAAAGTTGGGTTTTATCTTTTTCACAGACTCTTGATCTGTAACAATCGAATTTGGTAACTGATGACTTGCCCATCCCCGAATTTCCACTGAGTTATCTTGTGGTGAAATAAACGCAATTCCATCATCATTTGCTGGGGCTGCTAAAGAAGTCCAGTTACTCGGATATGGAAATTCAAAGCCATAACGAGAGTTAGTATAAGTTTTCCAGGCGATCGCTCCAGAGTTAAAATCATTTGCAGTACAACCCCACAGGATTATTAGCAGGGCAATGACTCCGCTAACGCTGGCGGCAAACCGACAAATTCTTCGCCCCAAACTACAGATTTTATTAGCAGTAGCCATTTACATTACACATTTTGTCAAGATCAATACCTTGCACTAAAAAAAGCACTCATTAAAAATTCAATATTCTTTCAGGATATTTACCATTCTCTTTTAAGCTCTCGGTAGAGAAGCTTATGAATAGTGCTTCATAAGACAACTTATGTACAGTGCATCTCAGACAGCCGAGCTAACTTTAGAGCTTTTTCACTTCCAAACCAACACATCTTTACAATTTCCAGCCAATCTCTCGGTAATTTGCATCGGTAAGCCAAACGACCAAAAACCACCAGATATTGATGTTTCTGGCTTATGTGGATATCAGTTGTTTACAACCGGAAAGGTGTTCAACTTGAATCTGCTGACGCTCCAAATCACTAAAAAATAAGCCAAGTCCGGCAATCGTTACTCTATTGTTGTTGGTTTAGCGATCGCTAATTCCCAGTTTCAGCCTGATTCATTAGCATCTCATCTCCAAATGTAAATAAATGTAACGAAACTGCCGTTAAAACGTTTTACTGTCTTGACAAGCAAGAAAAGAACCGATAACTTGATATACATACCCGGGTAAGACCGTTAATGAGTTATATGCAAACGCAAACTAAGCAAAAGGTCACTTTGTATTTATCGTCAGAGTTGCACAGAAAACTGAAGATTCGTTCAGCAATCGATTCCGAGCCAATGTCAGAACTTGCCGAGCGTGCCCTTGGTTTTTACCTGTCTAATCAAGAATTAGTTGAAGAGTTAGAAGATTCTAGTTATGGGCGGACTCATAGAGTTTATTCATGCCCGACTTGTGATAGTTCACTAGTATTACGTGATGGGGAACTGGTTACTTTAGGCAATCAACCAGGAGTCGTTGGTCAAGAGCATCTTTCTATTGATGAGATGGATGAAGATGAAACCAATCCCAAGGGCGAGGAAGAGTTAGTTCCTTGCTAGATAGATATTCATGATTTGGTTGTCTTTACCAGAAGCAATGTCTCTACTGTCTCTATAAGGTCTCAAGTAGGTCGAAGTATGAAAGAAGAGCTCAGTATCCTAATTCAAGCTCAATACCCTTTAATCTACCTTGTGACCTCCGAGGAAGAGCGGGCCGAGCTAGCAGTTTCCACAATCGCCCAGGATTTAAAGCCCCTGCGCCGAGTATTTATTTGGACAGTAACACACGGGATTGTCGAGTATGGTCAACCCCGAAATGTCACCCAACATAATACTGTGTCTCCAGAGGCAGCGATTGAGTGGATAATTCGGCAGAAAGAACCAAGTATATTTATTCTTAAAGATTTACACCCCTTTATAGATGCGCCTGCAACAAACAGATCGTTACGTGATGCGATCGCTAGCTTTAAAGGTATGCAAAAGAACATCATTTTGATGTCACCAATGCAACAAGTACCAATAGAGTTGGAAAAAGAAGTTGTTGTTATCGATTTTACACTGCCAGATATGGCAGACTTGAATAAAGTACTGACTTATCATATAGACCAAAATCGTGGTCGGCGGTTGACAACAGAAGCCAGAGAAAAACTTCTCAGAGCAGCTTTGGGTCTAACTAAAGATGAAGCTGAGAAAGTCTACCGTAAGGCACAGGTAACTAAAGGGCGTTTGACGGAAGATGAAGTAGATATCGTTTTATCTGAGAAAAAGCAACTAATTCGGCGCAATGGAATCTTAGAATACATCGAAGAAGATGAAACAATTGATGCTGTAGGTGGCTTAGAAGAGTTAAAAAGATGGCTCAAGCAACGCTCTAACGCCTTTACAGAAAGAGCGAGAGAGTATGGTTTGCCTCAACCAAAGGGAATGTTAATTTTAGGGGTTCCCGGTTGCGGTAAGTCATTAATTGCCAAAACTACTTCCCGACTGTGGGGTTTACCACTGTTGCGGTTGGATATGGGGCGAGTTTATGACGGCTCAATGGTGGGACGAAGTGAAGCAAATCTGCGAAACGCCCTGAAAACAGCAGAATCTATTTCCCCAGCGATTTTGTTCATCGATGAATTGGATAAATCCTTTGCTGGTAGTGGAGGTTCATCTGATTCTGATGGGGGGACTTCAAGTAGAATCTTCGGCTCTTTCCTCACATGGATGCAAGATAAGAAATCACCAGTGTTCGTGATGGCAACCGCCAACCGAGTAGAACGCTTACCTGGCGAATTCTTGAGGAAAGGACGCTTTGATGAAATATTCTTTGTCGATCTGCCAACACCGGAAGAACGGCAACACATTTTCAATATTCACCTGACGAAACGCCGTGAAGACATCTCTCGATTCGATCTTGAGCAACTAGCCAAGATGTCTGATGGCTTTTCTGGGGCAGAAGTTGAGCAAGCGATCGTTGCGGCAATGTATGAAGCTTTTGCCCAAGATCGGGAGTTCACCCAACTAGATATTATTGCTGCACTGAAGGCAACATTGCCGCTGTCTCGAACGATGCAAGAACAAGTAACAGCCCTGAGAGATTGGGCCAGACAGCGCGCCCGCCCCGCAGCATCCTCCGTAGCTGAATATCAGCGAATGGAGTTTTAAAAGCTTTCCTCTGCCATCCCAGGGGGAAAGGCTAGCTGAAAATGCTAGCAGTTATAAGAAAAGCCGCATCCTGTTAAGCGCGGCTTCGCCCAAAACAAACCGTTGTCGTTTTTCTCAATCTTCTCATTGGAGGAAACCCAAATGTCTCACTTTAGCACCCTGCGTACCAAAATCACCGATGCCGAAATCCTCAAGGCTTCCTTGCGCGACCTCGGCATCAGCGTAAAGACTGAAGCTGATGTCCGTGGTTATAACGGTCAGCGTGTCCGTTCTGACATCGTTGCCGTGTTGGAAGGCGAATATGATCTCGGCTGGTCTCGCAACAGCGATGGTTCTTTTGACCTAATCGCTGACTTGTGGGGCGTTGCTAAAAAGCACAACCAAACCGAGTTGATCAACTCAATCAACCAAAAGTATGCCGTTAACAAAACTTTGGCTGAAGTAAAACAGCGCGGTTTGCAAAACGCCAATGTGAAGTTGGTATTGCAATAACAATTTCTCTGCGCGTTCCCAAAGCTGCACGGGTTAACCATATAAATAGCGGTTAGCCCGCTTTTTTATCGGGGCTGAGATGTATTTCTCAGTCCCTATTTATTATATTAATTAATTTTTATAGAATTCAATTTGGAACTACTCGCTTTCTTCGGTGATTTGCTACCAAATGAGTCTTTTATTACTTCTTGTTGTAGCGATGGTGCGTTATGACTTCCACCAAACAAACCCTACAGTTTGGATAGTTTTTTACTTGAAATCCCAAATAATGCCTCATAAACTCTAAATATGTCACAATTTAGATCTGTACCACAGTTTGAGTTATCAGACTTTGATAAGTATCAATGGACAGAGATATTAGATAAAAAAATCGCAAAAGAATGCCAGAATTACAGTGAGGAATTTAGGCTAAAATCCGAAGTATATAAATCATCTGGTGACAGTATAGCTCAGGAGATTTTCAAATTTTTGAGTGAGATTACTTCTCTTCTGATGGAGCCGCAGAGCCTCCCTGCTGTAGAAGAGATGATAACCTCAGCTTTGTCTGATCATCATTTGGCTATATTAAGAGGGTTAGCTATAAAGATAACTGATCCTGAAATGCTGGCAAGGTTAGCTGACATACTCTGGATTTGTAAACGAGATCCAGAAAATGCTAGACCAATACAAATGGCTAAGGTAGCTGTAGAGTCATATCTTCAATCAGCAAGGAATCTAGAAGATACAGAAAACTGGATGAGTTGTTATGAAAGATTACAACGAGCAGCACAGTTAGCACCTCTCATTGACGGAAAAAAGAATAGTGTAATACGATATCAAGTTTTTAATCATATTGATAAACTTATAGATCGCTATCTAGGTATAGATAATGAATTTTTGACAGGTAGTGCGATGAAGGTACTCCAAGAAGAATTCGGGAAGAAGAGCCTCAATATTATCCACAGTAACTTTTCAAGCTATGCAACTAAATATGCAACCATTGCTGCACAAAAGGCAGTTTCTATGGACAAATTTCCAGATTATCACCGAGCTTTTTATCATAAAAAAGCCTATCGTGATATAGAGAGTGAATGGTACAAAATCGCTGGTGACAAAAAATCTGAACGTATTGCGAAGTTGTATCTTGCAGAAGTTGAGGTTTGGTATGCCGAGCAAGCTCTTGTTGAAAATGAACATAATTTTTATAGTGTTGCGGCTGGACGACTTGAAAATGCTCTCAGAGTTTTCAAGAAGATTGAGGATACTTTTGGAAAAAAACAAGAGACTTCCGCACGTCTAGAGGAATTACATAAGCAGATGCTCGATTATCAAAAAGAATCAATGTCTAATATATTTAATATTCCTCTTAGTGAAGGTGAAAACAACGATTTTACAAACCCTCAAATACAGCAAATAGCGATAGAATTGGTAAAAGAGAAGTCACTATATGATGCTTTATATTCTCTAGCATTCGGAGCTAATCTGATTCAGAGGTTTGAGGATGTTGAATCAGAAGCAAAGCAGGATATAGAGTCACACAAAATATCTTATCTAATTCCAATAGTTCTAGTAGATGAAGAAGGAAAAACAAAAGCTGTTAGTAGAAGTGAAGATGCTTTAGTAGAATCTATGTTCAGAATTGCTAACTTCTATCAATGTTACTACGGACTAAACTTTATTGCCCCTGCTTGTAATCAAATTTGCTCTGAACATAATATAAGCTTGGATGATCTATCTTTCATTGTCAATGAAAATCCATTTATCCCAAAAGGACGTGAGCCTCTTTATGCAAGAGGCTTGATAGCCGGATTAAAAGGAGATTTGGTTGTTGCAACACACCTATTAATTCCACAATTAGAGAACTCATTACGCCATATTTTGAAGCTCAATGGATCTATCACCTCTCACCTCCAACTTCAACATGATTACACTCTTGGTAAAGTTCTGGAATTACCTGACTTAAAGCAACTTTTAACAGAGAATACTATTTTTAGTTTGAGATGTTTGTTAATTGAACCTTTAGGTTCTAATCTTAGGAATGAGATTTGCCACGGTTTATTTGATTACCATCGATTTTTCGCACCTGAAGTATTATACCTTTGGTGGTTGACACTATATCTATCCCTTGTACCAAGCTACAGACAGTGGGCTAGTAAAACGAAAGAGGAATAAAAATGATATTTGCCCTTTCTGATGAACAAGTCCTGGTGCTGACCGAACTGCAAATGGAATCGGCACAGGATGCCCGATTAAGTGAACTGCTTGATCGCCAACAATCAGGGAATCTTACTGAAAGCGATCGCTCAGAGTTACAAACACTGATGCAGGTCTATCAAGAAGGGCTTTTAAGAAAAGCTACTGCGTTAAGCGAAGCTGTCAAACGTGGGTTGATTGAACCCTTAAGCTAGTGAGCCAGATTCCTGAACAAGTCCGGGCGCAGATACGGATACAGGCGAATCATCAGTGTGGTTATCCCTCTTTTGTCAGAGTGGGAGAATCCAATCGCCCAAATGCTTACAGGGCTTTAATTTCCACGTTTTGTCTATAAATTTTAGTTTCTATTAGAAAATAAAGCCTCAAACCTTGATGAAATCAAAGTCTCAGAGTTGGGCTGAGATTATTGTTTTCCGAGAGTGACAAAACAGGGTTATTGCCTGAGTCTCTTTTTTATGATTTCAAATCTTCACGCCATGTAAAAATAATTTGCTCCTCAGCTTGCCTAAATTCAATATTAAATTTATCAAATACAACTTCTCGCCCTAAAAGCAATTGTTCTCCGCCTGTATTGGTTTACAACCATGCGACAGGAGTAATAAAATTGTGTTCATCAATTGTCATTTCGACATTACGTAAAACATACTCAACTCTGCCACCTATAGTTTCTGCCAACAAAATTGATTTGGAATCAGCCAAAGCATAGCCTAAATCTTGACCAACTTTTAATGAAATTAAACTTAATTCAGCACCAGAATCTACTAACATTGTTGTATTAGATTCTATATCTCCGTGTTTTAAAATAACCCTATAATTTGGTTGCCAATCATGTCGAGCAACGGTGCGGAAGCGAATTGGTAAAATTTATTTCTATAGAAGCAGTGCGACGGGGAACTAGGTAAATTAAAAAAGGCTGTTTTGCAGCATTAGCTAATGATAAAACTTCGCGTAAGTTTTCACTGTGAGCAATTATTCCATTTGCATTGTAAGCGATATATTGATTTTTATATAAATCTAATAACATCTGGCGGTTACGATTCAACCACTTGAGCATTTCATCTGTTTCACTTTTAGAGGGTGTTGTGTTCATATATTTAATCTTGTCCGTGGATGTAGAATATTTCTAGCACTATTTTTAATCGTCTGGTGCAAGATTTGAACTACCAAACCTGACTTAAATCTAAAATAAACCCAGTGAAAGCGATGTCTACGACGGGCTACGCCCACGCACCGCGATTTATCTGAGTGATTGGGTTCCTTTTAACCTTCAGCCATCTTAACCAACAGCGAACTCGGTAAATTGTCGTTTAAAAGGGGAATGAAAAGCCAAAACGATGTCTTTTTTGGGTATACCTCGACTAATAAGTTCATTGGCAATACCTCCTTCAGTACCATCGTGTTGAATCCAAATTTTTTCGTTTTTAATATCTAAATGCAAAACACAGCCATATACACGGCGCTTATTTGACCACCCCGCGTGAACGACTTGGTAGCGATCGCGTTCTCTATCAAAAATCACTTCTGCTTCGACTTCTTCGTTGCTGGCTTTGATTTCGCTGTAAGCTAGCAGTAGTTCTTGAATAAGTTGACGGTACTGTTCTATTTTTGCCATTTTGCGTTCACGAAGTGTGCCGGAGGCATTCGCCTCCTCTTCTGGATCGAAAACAATCAGCCGAAGATTCTTACCAAGATATGTCCCTACTTCTGATTTAAATGTTTGAGAATCAACGAGAAAACATCTGTCGCCTCAATTCGATTTTCATCAACTAGGTGAGTTTGATGGGTGATAAATAGAGGCCCTTCATTTGGAGAGGTGGTAATATTACCATGAGAGCCACGCACCAGGGAAGCATCCAAAGGAATCACGTCCATGAGGTAGCGAAAACCTAGTTGTTTCTGAAGTAACTTAAGAGCAATTTTTCCTTGAGGAAATTTAATTTGCGGATCGAGGAAAAGTTCTACAGGATCGTAACCAGGTTTGCGGTGAATATCTACAGTTTTAGCAAAATCAGGCGCTTTTGCATCATCTAGCCAATAATAATAGGTAAACCAAGCATCAGGTTGAGCGATCGCTACCAACTCTCCCGATCTAGAATGAGCAAGATGGTAGGCTTGTTTACCTTCGTCATCCAATACCTGCGCTACGCCTTCGGTTGCTTCTAAAAGCGATCGCACTTTCGAGATATATGCTGGATCGTTCACATATATATGAGCAATTTGGTGATCGGCAACAGCAAAGGCAATACTAGCACCAAAATCGAGTAATTCTCGCCCCAATTCTTCTCGTACAGCAATTAAACCATTTTCCCGTAATACACGGTTCAAATCCACAGCTTTAGAAACTGGAGTAATACCATACTCCGAAAGAATAATTATCTGAGTATTACGTGCTTGATAATATTCAATTAAATCGCCACAAACAGCATCAATTTCTCGCAAATCTGCTTGAATCTGTGTTTGATTGTTACCAAATTTTTGCAGACAGTAATCTAAATGTGGTAAATAAACTAGTGATAGTGTCGGGCTGTAACGTTCCTCAATCCATTTTGCAGAATTGGCAATCCATTGGCTAGAACTAATGGAAGTTTTTGGCCCCCAGAAATCGAACAGAGGGAAGTTACTTAAATCAGATTGAATTTGCGATCGCACATCAGCCGGATGGGTATAAATATCAGGTAATTTTCTCCCATCGGCGGGATACATTGGGCGCGGCGTAATGGCATAATCTACTGAAGAATACATGTTGTACCACCAAAAAAGGTTGGCACAAGTGAAGTTTGGATCGATTGATTTAGCGATTTCCCAAACTTTGGGAGCCTGCACTAGTTTATTAGATTGTCGCCAAAACTTCACTTCACATTCGTCGCGGAAGTACCAACCATTAGCGACAATCCCATGTTCATCAGGCAATTTTCCTGTTAAATAAGTAGCCTGAACAGAACAAGTTACAGCAGGTAACACTGTTGCGATCGGAACTACTTGCCCTTTCGCAGCCCAAGAAGATAAAAACGGTGTGTTTTCTCCTATTAAGTTAGGTGTTAATCCTACGACATTTAGAATAACTGTTTTTTTCATAAACTTAGTTCCTTATTAATTTGCGGCTAGTTCTTTTAATACCCACTCATATTCTCGCTGAATAGAAGTCAGCAAATCTATCTTAATTTCTGATGGCAATACATCCCAAGTGTAAGTCTCAATTTCTAAATGTGAGCAAGCATTATTTGTCTGAAGTAGATGCAAAACAGTAGCAATATCATCTTGAGTAGATTGCAAAATTTGATAATCATGAATAAAAATTGGGACATGAAAATGAGTGCGCCATTCTTCAGCTAGAGATTGCTCTAAATGTGGTAGTGCAGTGATTAAGTCAGGATAGTGATGGAGTGTACCATCATTACGACGTTCTATTACCTGGTGAAGATAGGTAGATTCAGCAAAAGGACGTAAACGTTCAACTATCAAACTACGCTTCTCAACATCAGCAGGTATTTTTACTTTAATTGCAGCGCTGATTTGAATCTTGCCAATCTTAATTCCTGCCGATTGCAAACGTGTAAATACAGACTTTGGCTGCTCATATTCCACTGAAAAATGACAGGTGTCATAGCAAATCCGAACGTGTTCTAGCAATTTAGTCTCTGCTAAACTCTGTTCAATATTTAGTTTTTCTGATAAATAATTACTGCCAATTGGCAATAACCAATTTTGATAGAAATCAATTATTTCTGAGGTATTTTCAATTAAACCATCAGGCTCAGGTTCTAAATCAATATGCAGTGTCTTTCCTGTCTCTTCGTAGATACGAATCATTTCTAAAACAACTAGTGCTATATTGAAACAACTCTTTTTCAAAACTATCTCGAAAGTTGCTTGTTCTTTTTCGCACCAAGGTTTATAAGATAATGGTAGTGTAGAAATTCCGCCGTCAAGTTCTTCTGGTAATAGAGTAGCTAAAATTTGTGCCAAGTTTAATGTATAATTAACTCGTTCTTCGGTAGACCAATCTGGTAAATAAACTTGGTCTTTTACTACCTGTCGATGAAATCCGCCAAAAGGGAATCCGTTTAAAGTAAAAACATATAAATCTTGTTGAATAAGCCAAGTTTTAAATTGAGCTAAGTTATTACTTTCTAAAAGTTGTTTTGCGGCGATATCTGCTAACCTCAAGCCAATACCAAAAGGTTCTGTAGGCGATAAACGCGACTTTAGTTCAGGAATATAGGTTTTTAAATTAGCGAAAACTTCTAGCCAACTTTCTCCAGGATGAATATTGCTGCAATAAGTTAAGTGAAAGTTGCTATCTTTTGTGATTTTCATTTTTATGCCCTATATTTCATAAAATAATTAATCTGTTTTCTGAAGTTTATACAATTTCATCAAATATATACCACATATTTATGGTTAGGGGCGCATAGATGTACGCCCTTAGAGGTTGTTTACTAGCCCTGGCGATTAGAAATCGCGGCTACACAGACAAAACCCACCTCCGTGGGTTAAAAACCCTTGATTCCTCATTAGTCCACGGAGGTGGAATTGGTTTGTGTAGTAGCGAATTATATTCGCCCAAAACTTTTCAAACATCCTCTCATAACTGGGTATTCAAGTTTAAGTAACAGCAAATAGTTGTGCTAACTTCATCGAAATTGGTAACAAAATTAGCACTAATAAACCGTAATACAAACCAGCAAAACCAGATGCAACAGTTGCATCCAAGACTATTAGAGATAAAACACCTATTTTCACGGCATTTCTAATATTTTCGGCTATTGGTTCACGCGCAGCTTTGATAAAATTAGGCAAGATTCTGATAGCTAAGAAAACAGCGAATGGTAGTGCTGCGATCGCTGTATACTCTTCTAATAATCCTAAAGCTAAAACTGCCGTCAAAACTATTGCAATTAGCAGTAGTGCTAGTACTCCCGTAATTTTCTTACCTCCGTGAACTTCACCCTGACTAATTGCGGTGATCGCAGCAATATAAAGAACAGGAATCAGCGCTAAATACCAACGTTCTCCGATGATTTCGGGTACAGCACTGACACCTAACAATAAGTTACTACCACGGCACAAACCCATATTTAAAGGGCCAAAAAAAGGATGATGTTTGGCAAGTGAGTTATAGAGGAGGCATGAAAGAGTGATAAAAATAGCGATCGCAGCACTCAACCAGGATAATTGAAAAGCAGCTATAATCCCGATTGCAAATAGTATACTTCCCAAGAAAGTAGCATTTTGACGAGATACACGACCACTCGGAATTGCTCTATTTGGTCGCTCCTTTGCATCTAATTCCGCATCAAAAACATCATTAAAAACTATACCACCGCCGTATAAACCAGTTGTAGCTAATAACAACCAACCTAATGGAATTAATACGGCAAAACTTGCTTCCCCATTAATTAATTTAGTAAAAATAATCCCAGAGCCAGAAGCAGCAAAACCAACAAGAATATCCGCCCAAGCAGTAACAATATTAGCAGGACGCATCAATTCTAGATAACCCCGCCAGCCTTGAAAATTTAAGCTTGCAACATTCACTTATCTGCCTCCTTGTCTAGTAATTTCTCAAAATAAACTGCATATTACAGATAAATCAGATATTTATGCAATTCCCCACTCCCTACTCCCTACTCCCTACTCAATCAACACATAATCTGAAACTGATTTGATTCCTGGTTCCTGTCCCCGCAGTACAGAATTACCACTGAACATTTGACGCTGATCGACAAATTGGGGATTGAGCCAATCTGAAGCTTTCATCTGCCCAGTTTGACTGTAAGCAGCTAGGGCATTTTCATAACAAACTGCTCGCACATGTTCTTCAGGAATGCCTCTATCTAACATCAACTGAGCCGTTTTCGGGACTGCCAAAGGATCGCTAATACCCCAATCAGCACTACTATCTACAATGATCCGATCTCGTCCATACTTACGAACAACTTCTACCATTCTGACGTTACCCATTTTCGTCTGTGGGTAAATCGTGAAAGCTGCCCAAAAACCACGTCCTAATACTTCTTCAACGGTTTCTTCGTTGTTATGATCGATAACTACTTGTGAAGGATCTAAACCATATTCAATGCAGCGATCCATACTCCGACTAGCACCCGCCTTTTTATTGCGGTGAGGAGTATGAATTAGTACTAACATATCGAGTTCTTTAGCTAGTTCTAACTGTTGACAGAAGTACTTATCTTCTGCTTCTGTCATATCGTCATAGCCAATTTCGCCAATGGCAACAACTCCTTCTTTACATGCATAAAGTGGTAGCAGTTCCATAACTTCTGTTGCTAGTGCTTCATTGTTAGCTTCTTTCGGATTTAATCCGATTGTGCAGTAGTGCTGGATGCCAAACTGACTAGCACGAAACCGTTCCCAACCCACAAGGCTACTGAAGTAGTCTTTAAATGAGCCGGCGTTGGTTCGGGGTTGTCCTAACCAAAAGGCTGGTTCAATAACAGCGACAATACCATATTCCCGCATTACTAAGTAATCGTAAGTAGTACGGGAACACATGTGAATGTGAGGATCGATAAACATCATGGTTTTAATGATTGGGAATTGGGAAAGAGGAGGCAGGAGGCAGAAGCCAGAAGGCAGGAGGCAGAAGTACTTTAATTTTGAATTTATTTCTCCCTCATCCCCACTCGCTACTCCCTTCTATTTGTAGACAAAGAGGCGTTAGCGCAGATCGCCGCAGGCATCGCGGCTAAAATTGCTCCAAGTCAGATTACCTTGTTGAATGGATGACTGTAAATCTGGGTAATGAGAAAGCAATGCTTGCGCTTGGGGTAAAGGAGACTCAGCACAAGCTAATGCTGCTGCTTTTTGCTCGTCTATAGCCCCATTAGCCAGTACTTTTTCTAAATCTGTAATGATGGCGCTATCGGCAAACCGCCCTACAGGTCGCCAAAGTTCTGGTGTAACTGAGCGTTTAGCTGCCCAGCGTTCATGGGCATAGGCTGCCAACATCTTCGCCAATTCCGGGTTAGCACGGCGATCTAGACCCCAAATTAGATGCAACGGACTGCCGACAAACACAGCCTTCAGCACCATCTGATTCCAAGCAGCATTATCTAAATAATTTGCAGGATAGGGATTGCGTAATGCTATGGCTTGAAATACATTACTCATATTGCTGCGAATTCCCTCAGCAGTACGGTGGCGATGTAATTCTGGATGTGGTAATAATGGCAAACTTTGATAAAGAACAACTAACTCCCCCATATCGGCAGTGGAGAAGAATTGATCGAGCGATCGCAAATACCCCTGAGTATCATCGTGGGGCAAAGCTAAAAGTAAGAGTGTGCGACCTGCTTGATCTACACTCCAATGACCAGGATACCAACCGGGAATTACATCCTGTGCTACTTCTAAGTCCCGGAATGTTAGCTGCAAATCCTCTTTACCGAGATAGCGCGGCACAGCACTAAAAGCTGTAAAAAACACTCGTTCCGCAGCACCGCTAGCAATCTGTGCCTCCTTCTGTTCCAGCCAAGCAAAAGCTTTTTCTGAAACAGACTTTAACAGCCATTGATGCAGTAACTTGTTTACTTTACTCATGATAAATTCAGGAGAAGTTGCCCAACTTCTTTATGACAACTAAGTATAAAATCTACCACTAAACTTGATACTTTGGGATTGAAGTAGTTAACTCGTATTCTACTGAGATCATAAATTCACTGAATCTATAAAAATCTCCCGACTTTAAAGAAGATATTGTAAAGATATCATTTGAATTAGATGAACACTGAATTATCTTACGGAAAAAATTTAGAATTCTATGTAATAATGATCTCCATTGCATTGCCAACATCAGATAAAATATAAAGTTCAGGTATTGATAAGAATTGTAACCTCATGCTATTTTAACTTTATCTACTAAGGTAAAAGCACTTCAAAAATGTGATTAATTTAGTAGTTAAATTGGTGTAATAAATCATTTAATTGAAGTATTTAATTGATTTATTATGTCCATTGTGCCGTCAACTCTAATTGCAGCAATGTATTTATTTACAGTTATTTCAAACACAATAATATTCAAATGGCTATTCAACAAAAAACCGCTCTTAATCTGCAACCAATTAATCAATGTGTCCGCGTGACCTTCAATTATGATGTTCACTTCACTAAAGGTTTGTTTCAGCCAGATAATCCTTTACTCGCACAAGTGATTGCCGCAGATGGGGAAACAACCCCAAAGCAAGTGCTAGCAGTGGTAGATGGAGGATTTTTACAGTACCAGGATGGGTTGCTAAAAAAATTATCAGCCTATGCCCAGCGTTATGAAGATGTGCTAACACTAAGCGGTGAACCGATAGTAGTGCCGGGTGGAGAAGCAGTCAAAAACGATTCTAGATTTATAGAGCAAATTCATCAGCAGATCAATGCATCTGGATTGTGCCGTCACTCCTACGTATTAGCAATTGGAGGTGGAGCCGTTTTAGATATGGCAGGATACGCAGCAACAACGGCTCACCGAGGAATTCGACTGCTACGAGTACCAACAACAGTATTAGGGCAAAATGATTCGGGTGTAGGGGTAAAGAACGGAATCAATGCCTTCGGAAAGAAAAACTTTTTGGGTACATTCATGCCACCTTATGCTGTCTTGAATGACTTTGATGTTCTGACTAGCCTTGACGATCGAGATTGGCGATCGGGTATTGCAGAAGCGGTGAAAGTAGCGCTAATTAAAGATGCAGATTTCTTCAATTTCATTATGACTAATGCCGATAAATTGGCTAATCGAGACATGGACGTAATGGAAAGGCTAATCTATCGCTGTTCTCAGTTGCACTTAGAGCATATTGCTGGTAGCGGCGATCCCTTTGAAATGGGTTCATCGCGTCCTTTAGACTTTGGACACTGGGCTGCTCACAAACTAGAGCATTTAACTAATTACAGCCTACGTCATGGTGAAGCTGTAGCGATCGGCATCGCTTTAGATACGACCTATTCATATTTAACAGGGCAACTTTTGCAATCAGAGTGGCAACGAGTTCTAACTACACTCAAAAAATTAGGCTTTACTTTGTACGTATCAGCACTAACAGAGCAGTTAGATCAATTAGACCATCCGCATTGTATATTTAGGGGACTTACCGAGTTCCGTGAACACTTGGGAGGACAATTAACAATTACTCTTCTACAAGGAATCGGAGAGGGAATAGAAGTTAACCATGTGGATTTGTCTTTGTATAAAGATGCTATTTTAATGCTGCAAAATTGGGAACTTTTGCATTGATATCCATTGGGTGTATTAGCACAAGTGATGTCTAGAAACAAGCCATTACACTAAAATGTGCTTGTTAATGCACAAATTTACATCTGGATGATTTATGCACCCAGAGACGCAAGACCTTATTAGTCGGTTTAGCCCTCTTTTGTCAGAGTGGGAGAATCCAATCGCCCAAATGCTTACAGGGCTTTAATTTCCACGTTTTGTCTATAAATTCTAGTTTCTATTAGAAAATAAAGCCTCAAACCTTGATGAGATCAAAGTCTCAGAGTTTGGCTGAGATTATTGTTTTCCGAGAGTGACAAAACAGGGTTAGAAATTATACAGAAAATCGTCAGCCGTTTGTCTGGAATACAGAGAATAGGGGAGGACTGAATTGCTGGAATTTATTATTGTCGGAAGGCTTTGTTCAAACTACTGATTTCGATCAAGCGATCGCAACATGGAAAGGGATAGCACGTAACTGCCTGTCAATCGACGAAGCCAGTCGCACGAGACATACATGAAAAAATCAGTAAGGTGCTAGTAAAGTTAAAGCCGATAGAGTGTTACGGGTATTACGATTACTTCATCTACAACCACCAAATTTTTTGTACAATCTCCTCTGAGGAAGCGATCGCAATCGAACTTGCTTTAAAAGCAGGAAAGATGTTTGATGACGATCCTTACTATTTCAAAGTTAAGTATGATGGAGGTTCATCGGAAAAACCTGTTACCCAATTCATGCGTAATAATTTCCAACAAATTCAACGATATATGTTTTGCTTTTGGGATGTTGGATATGGGTACAAGTTTGGTTTTACTGAACATGGAGATTGGGTTGGCTTGAAGTATTTGAGTTACATGGACTATAACCCTTGATAGCAGCCTAATAACCAAATTCAGTATAGCTCGATATGAAGTCTGCTAAGTGTCCCATTTCATGCAGAATGATCGCTAAATTATTTTTATAAAAGTGAGATTTTATTAAACTACGCCTAATTACGATTCTTTTATTCTGCAAAAATATAGCTGAATTTTTACGGCGATCGCTACTTCGTGGTTCTAAATTGCAAAATACTTTTTAGTTCCTCTTCTTCTTCCTTGAGAACGTGGTAAAGTTCCCAATTTTGTTGGAGGTTTAACCAAAACTCTGAGCTATTTCCGAAAAATTTTGATAACCTTATTGCCGTACTAGGTGTAATACCTCGCTTTTGATTTACAAGCTCATTTATTCGCTGATAAGGAACGTGAAGTGCATCTGCAAGTTCTCTTTGGGTTATTCCCATTGGGTCTAGAAAATCTTTAAGTAATATTTCACCTGGATGTGATGGAGGTCTATACTTTGCAACTCTCATCTGTTGTTACCTCCTAATGGTAATCGACTATTTCAACTTCTGATGCACCCTGGAGTGTCCATATAAAGCAAATTCGATATTGGTCATTTATCCGAATGCTATGTTGACCTTTACGAGCGCCTTTTAGTACTTCTAACCTGTTACCCGGTGGAACTTTAATGTCATCTAGAGATAACGCTGCATTAAGTTGATCTAATTTTCTCCGTGCAACTTCCCAACAGTATATAGGACATTGCTTTCGAGCTTCCTTTGAGTCATTGCCATCAAAAATATCTTCGGTTCCTCGATCCTTAAATGATACTATCATAATTAGCATGATCACACGGTTATCATGCTATCAAAAAACAAAGTAATTTTTTGTAGGATGAGTAAACTAAATTAAAGTTATCGTGAGTTAAAAAAGTTATGATGTCTTCGCTTCCCGTCAACGACGCTCAAAATAATTTGCAACAGATTATCGACCAAGTTGCAGAGCAGGGTAAACCTGTGATCATTCGAGGCGATCGCGGTAATGCAATTCTGCTTGCGGAAAAAGATTGGTCTGCAATTCAGGAGACTCTTTACTTATTATCTGTCTCTGGAATGCGAGAATCTATAAAAGAAGGACTAGCAACCCCGATTCAAGAATGTGATGAGGAGTTGGATTGGTGAGTCAACAAGCTTCTGAGGAGCCACTTGCAAACCCCGAAGGAGCGAGTTGGAGGTTGATTTACACAAAACAAGCGCAAAAAGACGCGAAGAAATTAGCTTCTAGTAACTTAAAGGAAAAGGCCGAGGAATTACTCACAGTCCTTGAAGAAAATCCTTTTCAAAATCCTCCACCTTATGAAAAGCTGGTTGGTGACTTATCAGGTGCTTATTCTCGTAGGATAAATATACAGGATCGGTTGGTATATGAGGTCATCGAATCCGAGCAAGTAGTCAAGATAATTCGCATGTGGACACATTACGAGTAAATTATCTTCCCAGCCCCCCTTGGTGTTCACAATGAAAACCTCGATTCTCCCAAGCTTGCATATCTACTTCGGTAAGTTTTGTCACATTTGAGCATTGCGGTTGAATAATTTGACTTAAAATCGCCCAAAATAAGCTGCGTGTTACATCTAACCCAGTTTTAAGCCAAGATTCATTATTACCAGGGACGCCCAACTCCTGAACAATCTCTGACTCTACCCAAATACCATGAGCGCCCAAAAGAATCTGTGCCATCCATAAGGCTCTAGGTAAATGACTCGGTGAGGTAATCAACATGACTTTATGCACTCCCCAACGCCGCAAAATTGGAATACCATAATAAAAATTTTCAAAGGTAGAATTCGCACACTTTTCTAACCAAACGTTTTGTAACCCTGCCAATTCTGCCTGGAAAATTAACAGTATACAGGGATCGGGGGAACCATGAGAAATTAAAATTGGGGTTTGTGGATATTGTTTTGCTTGTTGGGCAACATAAGTCTCTCGACGAATACTGCCACCAAGCACAAAGAAGGCATCTACAGGCTGCAAGGAAGCAAAAACTAAGGTTATAGTAGTAAAAATCAGCCAAACACCCAGGATAACGTACAATCCGCTAGTTAGTTTTTGTAACAATTGCCACAAATTAGCCGATTTTTTTTTAATAGAAATTAATGATTTGATGGTAAATTTGCGTTTCATGACTTAGGTAAGAAAAGCTGATTTAATGGCTATATAACAGTGCTGCAATTCAGTGAGCAAAGTGCTATCTTATGAAAGTAATCGAAAATGCAAATATGACGCTAATCAAAGTGTCATAAGATCAGTGTGGCCTTCCGGAGAAGGCTAACAAACTGAGAAATGGTTGTTAATAACTAATGCGGTATTTTGGCATCATTGTACCCATAAAAATGATGAAGGAGCATAGTTTATTTTGGGGTATAAAAACTTAAAAATTTCTGGAAAGCCTGATTGCTAAACTGTCAACAACACAATTATTCCAGCTAAGTATACATGAACCAATCTGCGAAAAGTTACTCACCGCTCCAAGTAGCCTTGATTGGTGGAGCGATCGCCACGACTGCTACGATGTCTGTATTCGGCCCTGCTTGGACTCGTGGTGTCCGTGCTGCTCTAGCCCTACAAGACAGCCCAAAAGTGATAGTTGACCAAGTTTGGCAACTGGTAAATCATGAATATGTTGATGGTAAATTTAATCAACAAGATTGGCAAGCAACCAGACAAAGCCTGTTGAGCAAAGACTACTCTTCTCGCGAAGAAGCATACACCGCCATCCGCGAAGCTTTACAAAAGTTGGGAGATCCTTACACTCGATTCATGAACCCCGAACAGTTTGAAGCCCTGACGAACCAAACATCTGGAGAAGTCTCTGGTATTGGCGTTCGGATGGAAGTGAACGAAAAAACTCAGCGGCTAACTGTTGTCGAAGCCATAGAAAATTCTCCAGCGCTGAAAGCTGGGATCAAACCAGGCGATGAAATTTTGGCAATTGACGGCAAACCCACTCTCAAAATGAAGGTGGATGACGCCTCCAAGTTAATCCGTGGCAAAGCGGGTACTCCCATCAAACTACGACTGGGACGGACGGGTCAAAATGCCTTTGATTTGAAGCTAACAAGAGCAAGTATTGAAGTACCAACAGTACGCTATACCCTCAGACAAGAAGGGAATCGCCGCGTTGGCTATATTCGTTTGCGAGAATTTAGCGCCCACGCCGCAGACCAAATGCAACGAGCTATCCGCGATTTGAATACTAAGAAAGTTGATTCCTATGTCTTAGATTTGCGGGGAAATCCTGGCGGGTTATTGCAGGCGAGCATTGAAATTGCTCGGATGTGGTACGATAACGGCGGCATTGTCAAGACAGTAGACCGTGTGGGCAGTAGTGAAGAAACTAAAGCCAATCGCACTGCTTTGACAAATCGTCCTTTGGCGGTCTTGGTAGATGGTAATTCCGCTAGTGCTAGCGAAATCCTCACAGGGGCACTCAAGGATAACAAGCGGGCGGTAGTTGTTGGTGGTCAAACCTTTGGCAAAGCCTTAGTGCAGTCAGTTCATGAACTCGCAGATGGTTCCGGCTTGGCTGTCACCATTGCCCATTACTACACCCCAGCAGGAACGGATATTAACCATAAAGGGATTACGCCAGATATCAAGCTAGACTTGACAGAGGCACAAGAGCGTCAGTTAGCTTCTAATCCAGATTTAATCGGCACTAAGAGCGATCCGCAATATGCCCGTGCGATCGCAATTTTATCAAATAATAACTTTGCCCAGCCGCCGGCAAATCAGCCCACTCAACCCATGAGTCGTGCAGGTAACTTGAAATTTTAGTTTCAACAGGTCACGCTCAGGATTCCACAACTTCCGTGCAGCGAAGGAAGGGAGTAATGGGCGCTTCGCGACTGGGTACTGGGTAAGAAAATATGAGTAAGATTTAGTTGGATTCTGAATCCCCATCTAAATCTTCCCAGTCCCCAGTCCCTAGTCCCCAATCCCTCACCAATCAATTCTGACTCCTGAATTCTGAATTCTGGCTCCTTCTAATTGTTCCAGGATTTGGATTTGGGCATACTAACTAGTAATCCCATCTCCCAAATCTCAGATTTATGAATCATCAGTCAGTTGATGCAACCACCGCCACCAGCTTTTTACCAATGGTGTCGGTGGTTGTTCCTATTTATAACGGTGAGGCGGATTTACCAGAGTTAATCAATTGTCTATTGTCTCAAACTTACCCAAGAGAACAGGTAGAGTATTTGTTGGTGGACAATAATAGTAGCGATCGCACTCTTACCATCCTCAAAACATCTGCCGAAAATTGCCCAATTACAATTCACCCATTGAGTGAAAACCAAATTCAAAGCTCTTATGCTGCTCGTAATACTGGGATTCGCGCCGCTACGGGTGAAATTATCGTTTTTACCGATGCAGATTGCCGTCCACAACCGCAATGGTTAGATGCACTAATTAAACCTTTTGTCAATAAAGAAGTGGTAATTGTTGCTGGTGAAATTGTGGCACTACCAGGCACAACACTGCTAGAAAGACACGCAGACCTTCAGGAAACTTTATCGCAAAAGCATACCCTGAACCATTTCTTTCGTCCCTATGGTCAAACGGCTAATTTGGCGATTCGACGCATAGCCTTAGAAAAAGCGGGTTTATTTCGTCCCTATCTTACCACAGGTGGCGATGCCGATATTTGCTGGCGGATTTTGGGGGAAAACATCGGGCGTTTGGAATTTGCTCCCGATGCGATCGTTCAGCACCGCCACCGCGCTACACTCAAAGAACTGCAAAGTCAATGGCGGCGCTATGGACGCTCAAATCGCTATCTGCACGAACTACACGGTGTAGATTTGATGCGAGAGATGACACCCAAAGAATACGGCTATCGTTTGACACGTTGGTTATTGAAAGAAATACCAAGAGATATTAAAAAGGCGTTGGCGCAGCCCAACCCAGGCATCGCGGGTCAAGCCACCCTTGTAAATTTATTAAATACTCCCATTGGTTTGTTCACAGCTAGAGCGCGTACTGCTGGGCAAAGAGACGCCAAACTACCAGATAATGCCAAGATAATTGATCGACTGTAACACAACGCCTGGGCATCATCCATTGCCAGCAGACCTTATTGTCAGCAACAAGCATCTTCACGGTTTCGATTAGCTTTTGGACATTCATTTCGGGTTGCTCCACTCTGGAAGGTGCATCTTTTGGATGCAAGGAAATGAATCAGGTGAATTTGATTCGTCCGTTGATTTCAAACTTTCCCATCCGCTAGCGCCGGGTTGGTTCTCGTTGACAATCTGGCGCATTTTTTTAATGGCGGTTTTCAGGCTGGGGGCACCGAACAAGCTCGTGCCCGCTACAAATGTATCCGCTCCGGTGCGGGCGCATTCGGCGGCGGTTTGGTCATTAATGCCGCCATCCACGCTGATGCGGTAGGACAGGTTTTTTTCGCGCCGCCACCCTTGGGCCTGCCGGATTTTGGGCAGGCATTTGGGGATAAATTCCTGTCCGCCGAATCCCGGATTGACAGTCATCACGAGCAGTAGATCAATTTGTTCGAGAAACGGCTGGACAGATGCGATCGCAGTAGGTGGATTGATGGCGAGTCCGACTTTTTTGCCGAGGGATTTTATTTTGTGGATCAGGGATGGGACTTGTTCGCCAAGTTCGACGTGAATGATCATTTCGTCCACACCGGCTTTCGCAAAGGGTTCGAGCAGGATGTCTGGCTGGGAACACATGAGGTGAACGTCAAAGAAAAGTTTGGTGAGTGGGCGGATGGCTTTGACAACTTGCGGACCGAAGGAAATGTTCGGGACGAAGTGGCCATCCATGATATCGAGGTGCAGCCGATCGGCACCAGAACGTTCGGCACGTTCGGCTTCTTGTCCAAAGCAAGACTGGTTGGAGGCAAGGAGCGAAGGTGCAATCATCATTTCGACAACCTTTGATTTCATATTTTTTGCTGGCGTACAGTCACACAATTTTGGATTTTAGATTTTAGATTGACCCCAGCAATCAAGTCAGGGGCAAGTCAAGAATTTTAGATTTTGGATTTTAGATTTCTTCTCGCGTTTAAATTCGCTTGCTCTGAGACCTTTTTAAATTTTGCGGAAAGTTGCGTGGGCGGCTCTGCTGCGCCACTTCCTACAACGGGGAGCCATTGCGGTGGACGGGTTCCCCGGCATAAAGGAGCCAGCCGCGTGGGCGGGTCTCCCGACTTGAGCGGACTGGCGTCAAGCGGCGTGGGAACCCCCGCAACGGAGTGGCTTGACTTGAGCAAACTTTCTAAGACGGATTTTGAATCTTCTCCTGACGGAGAGGCTACGCCAACAATCCAAAATCCAAAATTTAAAATCTAAAATTCGGAAAGTTTCTCTCTGTTGCCCGTTCAGAGTTCCTTTTCATCTCAAAATTCCAATGCCGCTACTTTCTCAAGCCGTCGCTGGAAACGTTCATCTTGCTGGAAACGAGCAGCCAGAAATATCTGAACCAATTCCCAGGATTCGGCATATCCAGTGACTTGTCCGCCCAGACACATCACGTTCATGTCGTCATCCTCCACCCCCTGATGAGCGGAGAATGAATCCGCGATTAACGCCGCCCGCACACCTGCTACCTTGTTAGCAGCAACACAAGCTCCTATCCCACTACCGCAAATGGCTAAACCGCGAAGGATTGTGCCCTTCGCCACCGCCTGGGCTAGTGGTACAACAAAATCTGGGTAGTCATCTCCTTTAATTAACTCATAAGCACCAAAATCTTCAACCTCATAGCCAGCCTCCTTTAGAGCCGCCGTCAGTTGCACTTTCAACTCAAACCCACCATGATCCGCCGCGATCCCAATGTGCATTATTTTCCCCCCAAGCCGACGAGCAGTTTCTCTATTGGTGTTGCATCCGAACTCCACTACCAGTTGTGGATTTCCGGCAAGTCTTCGCCGTGCTGGTCGATGTAATGCTTATCCCGGATTTCTCACCAGATTTATCACTTTCTCACTAAAACATAAAGCATCAAATACTTCTTATATCTTGCTAGGTAAATAAGTTCAATTTCATCTACCACTTTTGAATGTTTTATCAGAATTTGTATAAGTTATACATAACTCAAACATTAAATATGACCATTTTTTGAATTCAAAATTCAAAATTCAAAATTTAAGAAATAATTTTGAATTGTTTAATTAAGGATACAGAGCAACTAAATTCATTTATGGAAAATGAAAAAATATATATATTTCGAGACACGTAGTGCGTTCGCTTTCCAGCGTCTCGTAGAGAGAAATATTGCGTCCGCTGACTTCACTGCGAAAAGAATTACGCAAGCTGACGGCTAAATTGGCGCACACTGAGAGTCAACAATATGGCCGCAAACGCGATTAAAATTAGCACTTGGGTCCACAGAACTTCTAGTCCCACACCTTTGAGGATGATGGCACGACAGACTTCAATGAAGTAACGCATGGGGTTCAAGTAGGTCAGCGATTGCATGAACGAGTTCATCGAGGCAATAGGAGAGGTTGCTCCACTGAGAAGCGACAGGGGCGGGTTGATAAAGAAAGTAATGAGCTGGCACTGCTGCTGGCTTTTGGCGTAGCTAGCAACCAGAATGCCGATACTGATTCCCACCGTAAAGTAAAGGATCGAAATGATCAGCAGAAGCAGTAAGTTGCCTCGAAATGGCATTCCAAAAATTAACCTACCTACCGCTAACCCCACTAACAAATCAAAGGTGAGTAGAATTAGCAGCGGAATAATTTTTGCCAGGATGATCTGAGTGCTGGAAGCGGGTGTCATGACCAGTTGTTCGATCGTTCCTGCCTCTTTTTCCCTGACCACTAATGATGCGGCTGTTTGAGAACCAAGCACAGTCATCAAAATGCCAATAATTCCCGGTACAATAAACCAGGCGGTATCTAGCCCCGGATTATAAAGCACCTCTGTTTGCATCTCAACTTGATTGCGCTGTAACGATTGGCTGGAGGGAGTATCTATTGATGGGCTGGAGGTGTTCTGCTGATTGGCGCTGTTGGTTGAAGTGTTTGAATTCTGCTGATCAGAGTTGTTGGTCGCAGAACTGACGCTCTGATCAATTGTGCTGCTGCTCGAACTATCAGAACTGATGTTTGATTGATTTGCGTTACTAGTTGTAGAGTTATTAGTTAGGGTATTAGAAGTTTGATTGATGGCATTGCTAGAACTTTGACTGGTAGAGTTATTAGTTAGGGTACTAGAAGTTTGATTGATGGCATTGGGAGAACTTTGACTGGTAGAGTTATTAGTTGGGGTATTAGAAGTTTGATTGATGGCATTGCTAGAACTTTGACTGGTAGAGCTATTCGTTGGGGTATTAGAAGTTTGATTGATGGCATTGCTACTTGAAGTCTGAGTACTACTATTGTTCTGATTGCTAGATGTGCTGATTGAAGGCTCTAAGTTTTGATTTGTCGTGTTATCGGTTAACGGGCTGGAGCCGATAGTCAGTTGACTGGAGGGATAGTCCGTTGAAGTAGTGGTATTATTAGTTGCGTTACTGGCACTGGCGACTTCTTGACTGTAGGCGTTTACTTGCGATCGCCGCTGATTATAATCGTTGACCAATTGGCTGACATAAGTCGATGCTGTAGTGGCGGTGTTAGCATTGATGGCATCAAAGAGTGCCTGCACGTCAGCCGTGCGTCTGCGGGCAATGTCATCGGCAAATTCAGGTGGAATGACAATGCCAACTGTGAGGGCACCCTTTGCTAGATCCGCCGTCATATCCTGTTGATCGGCATAGTGCTTGCTGACAGTAAAGGCATCCGTTTGGCTAAAAATTTCTGTGAATTCGCGGGAAGCACGACTATGGCTGTAGTCTGTAATCCCCACTTTCAGTCCTTTAACATCAGGATCGAGCGCGACGCCAAATAAGATCAGAAAGAGAGTTGGCGGCAACAGCAATTGGATCACCAGGGCACGGTTGTGCAAGATTTGAGTACATTCTTTCTGAAACAACGCCCAGAAGCGACTACTTAAGATTCTGTCAATCCAGTGCATCATTTAGGACTCCACCTGCATCGTTTGCAGTTTGCGCCAAGCCAGGAAGAAAAAGAGGATTGCCAGCAGCAGCAACCCTAGTAAGGGACTCCAATCACTCACCCAGCCAGAGCCACGGGCGTAGGCATTGCGTGTCAGCAGAATGTAGTGTCGCGCCGGAATCAGCAGCGATACCCACTGGATGGCGATCGGAATATTTGCGATTGGGTAAATGAAACCCGATAGCTGGAGGGAGAGCAAAAAGGCGGTGAAGGAAACGTTCTGAATCACCGTACTCTGGGAGTTGGTACTGGCACCTAAAAAGATGCCCCAGAAAACGCCACAGGCAATGTAGAGAACGGAACCCAGAATAACAGGCGTAGGGTCGCCCACAAACCACAGTCCAAAGCATAGCCAGGACTCCAGGTTGACAAGCAAAATTTCTGCCATACCCACCAGCCAAAATGCCACTGCTTTCCCCAACAGGTATTCTGTACCCGTGAGGCTAGAAGCGTACACTTGTAGAATCGTGCTTTGTTCCCGCTCTTTTGCAGTCGCTAAACCCGCCAGCAGTGGTGGAAACAGCGTTACCGTCATAGCGATCGCGCCAGGACCGATATATTTCAGGGTTTCCAAGCCGGGATTATACCATAGTCGTGATTGCAAATTGACCGGAGTAGTCGCACCAGATGATTGTAAGTTCTGGACAAAGGCGCTGTTCGTCGCGTTGGCATAGCCGCGAATCACATTCGCGGTGTTGGAATCGCTGCCATCCAGCAAAAGCTGCACGTTTGCTGTGCGATCGGCTCGGTTTAAATCCCGCGAGAATTTGGGGGGAATGATGATGCCGCCGGAAATCCACCCCTGATCCAGCAGATGAGGAAGATCCACACCAGTACCCTGTGCAACCACCTGGAAGGTCTGTGTGCGTTCAAAGGTGGCAATGTATTCCCGGCTGCTAGGGGTCATCGATAAATCTTGAAAGCCAAAGTTAATCTCGTTGACTTGCAGCGAGACGGCAAAACCATACAGCAGCAACAGCAGGATGGGTAAACCCAGTGCCATTGTTAAGCTCAGGCGATCGCGTCCCAGTTGGGTCAGTTCTTTGAGGATTTGAGCAATGATCCGTTTGGGTCGTACTGCCACAAGTATTTCTCCTAATTAATCGACTGAAATCTCAAGCCCGCGCTGCCGTGCTTGCTCCACGACGCTGATAAACACGTCTTCTAGCGAAAATGCAATTTCACTGTGACTGTGAATGGTGATCCCCAGATCCTTCAGCCAATGTTCGATTTGCGGCACCTGACTACTGGGGTCATCGAGAATGGTGTGCAACCGGGAACCGAAAATGGAGACGCGCCAGCGATCGAACTTCTGTTTGAGCAGATCAGATGCCTGCTGCAACGGTTCGCACTCCCACTCAATCAGCCGTCCCGGTTGGTCATCTTTGACTTGTCGCGGTGTCCCCTGAGCGACGAGTTCTCCAGCCACCATGAAGCCCAGGCGGTGACACTGTTCGGCTTCTTCCAGATAGTGGGTAGTTACCAAAATTGCCATTCCTTCCCGCGCAAACTGATTGATCCAACGCCAAAACTGTCGTCGTGCCAGTGGATCAACGCCCGACGTTGGCTCATCCAAAAAGACAATTTTGGGTTCGTGCATCACCGATGCGCCAAAGGCAACGCGCTGCTTCCAGCCGCCAGGTAAGTCACCCGTCATGCGATCGCCTTGTCCCACCAGGTCGCTCATCTGCAACACCCAATTTTTCTTGGCGGGGCGGTGTTTACGTGGCACTGCATAAACACCACAGTAAAATTCCAGATTTTGGTTGATCGTCAGGTCATCGTAAAGCGTGAACTTTTGAGACATATAACCAAGTTTTTGGCGCACCTGTTCACTCCGCAGTTCACCTGTTTCGCCTGCCAGCATGACCTTGCCAGAACTGGCTGTTAGCAAACCGCACAGCATTTTTATGGCGGTAGTTTTACCCGCTCCATTTGCGCCCAATAGCCCAAACACTTCTCCATATTGGATGTCTAAGTTGATGTCTTTAACCGCATTGAAATTACCGAATATTTTGTTGAGATGTTGAGCGCCGATCGCCGTCCCTAGCGATCGCTGTTGCCGAAAAATATGCGGATATTCACCTGCTGCGATGTCCCCTTTGAGGTCGCGCAGACGCAAGACGAAGGCGTTTTCTAAGGTTGGTGTATCGGTTACAACATTCTTTACCTGGATCTGGTGCCGCTCCAGAACGCCCTGGAGGTCAGTGGTTGTTTGCTGGGGTTGGGCGGTGAGGACATCCAGGTGATCGCCAAAGCGCTGCACATCAGCAATCGATTCTTGCAGATCCGCATCGTGCTTGAGCTTGTCCTCTGCCTCGTCCAACTGGTCAACGGGTAGATACACTTCCAACCTCTGCATACCCAGGCTGGCTTTCACTCTGGCTGGTGTGTCACATTGCTGAATTTTTCCCTCATACATAAAGGCGATGCGGGAACAGCGCTCGGCTTCATCCAGGTAGGGCGTGGCAACCACGGTTGTGAGTCCTTCCGTACTGGAAAGCTGCGCCAAAATATCCCAAAACTCCCGCCGCGAAATGGGATCAACGCCTGTCGTTGGTTCATCCAGCAGCACAATCCGGGGGTTGTGAATTAGTGTGCAGCACAATCCCAGCTTTTGCTTCATCCCGCCAGAGAGCTTTCCCGCTAGCCGTTCTTTGAATTGTGCCAGATCCAACAAGCCGAGGAAATGTTCACTGCGGCTTTTGAAGTCGCGATCGCTCACCTCCCGCAAACCTGCCGCATATTGCAGGTTTTCCGCAACGCTCATGTCCACGTACAGGCTAAAGCGTTGCGTCTGGTAGCCCATCTGCAACCGCGCCTCCCTGGGATGCAACCCCATCACTTCCACAATGCCGCTGGTTTGCGGCATCACTCCAGAGAGAATCTGAAAGGTCGTCGTCTTGCCAGCGCCATCGGGACCAATCAACCCAAAGATTTCGCCAGGATAAATGTCTAAATTGATGCCAGCGACAGCATCCTGGGCTTGCTTGCCATAGCGGTGCCGCAAATCACGCAGGGAAATGATCGGCGCATTGGTTCGCTGGGATGGAGTCGCTGCCTGAAGAGCCTGTGTCATGATGTTGTAGATTCCTGGCTGAGTGCAGTCCGACTTTTTTAGACATCTGGGAAAATTAATTCTGCGTTGCTCGAAATCCTTGGTAGGGACAATTCATGAATTGTCCCTACGTCATTTTCACTCCTATGTCTTTTAGATAGTGTCTAGGTTATGGGGAACCAGAGGAGGACGCTTAGAGGAAGCCAAGAAAATTGGGCAAAAGAACCGACACACGCTTTTGGGACGCTGCGGGAATGAGGATGCGTCCATCAGAGGGCATTCCCTGTTTTGCTAAACCCTGGGCATCTTTAAGGGTGAGTTCAACACCAAAGACCTGCGTCACCCGGTCTTTTTGGAAATAGATGTTTGCAGGCGTAAAGCTGGCTTTGGGATCAATACGAGTGACGGTTGCTTCCAGAGGGCGATCAGGAGCCGAATCAAGATACACCAGCGATCGCTGACCCAGCTTGACACTGCCAATCTGCCCTTCTGCCACAAAGCCGCGCAGATACAGCTTGTCCTGGTTTACCAGCGTCAGCAGTGGTGCCCCGGCAGCAATCACCTCACCCGGTTCCGCATCCCGCGTAATCACGTTGCCCACCATCGGACTCTTAATCACCAGATAATTCAAATCCGCCTGGGTTTGTGCCTGTGTTGCCTTAGCATCTAGCAGCGCTTGCTCATAGACACTGATCTGAGTTTGCGCCTGGGCAATTTGTTTCTCAATCTGCACTGCTGCCGCTGCTTTAATTGGTGTATTGCTTAACGTCGCTTGTGCTTGCGTCAGCGTGCCTACTGCCGCTCGCATGGTCTGACGGGCAGCTTCAACTTTGGCTTGGGCAGTGGCGGCAGCATTCTTATACTGATCGGCTAAATCAGCAGAGACAGCACCCTGAGCATACAAGGCTACATACCGTTTTTGTTGACTTTGTGCCAGCTTCAGATTCGCCAGTGCTGCCGCCAGATCAGCGTGATTGGAGGCAAGGGCGTTCACTGCCTGCGTCACTTTACCCTGACTATCCTGTTGTGCCTGGTGGGTCGTCACGTTTGCCTGCTGCAATTGAGCTTGCAGGATCGGCAACTGCTGCCGATAGCTCACCAAAACTTCTTTCGCCTGACGCACGCGAGCAATAGTACCTTGCAACTGTGCCTGTAAGTCCGAGTCATCCAGACGCACCAAAACCTGACCGGGCTTCACGTCATCCCCTTCCCTCACCGCCACATCAGCAACTTTGCCGCCTGTTTTGGCGGCGATGTCGGTTTCGTAGCCTTCAATCCGCCCACTGAGAAACAGTCCCTCTGGCTCGGGATGGTAGAAAAACAGGCGGTAAACCCCGTATCCTAGTCCAGCGAGAATAGCGATCGCCAGGATAATGCCTAAAGCTTTAGGCACCTTTTGCCAGGGTTTCTGGGGTGGGGGCTGAGGCTCAGAAGGCGGGGCTGCTTGCACCTCAGCAGGTTTTTGTTTTTCAATGACAGTGCTACCAGTTGTCTGGGTAGAACCACTTTGAGAATTATTTTGAGAATCATCAGCCTGTCTGGATGTCATAGTGACTCCATTGTTGTGCCAGTGGCTATCAGCTCATGTGAACTGTCATCTCTCCGTGGCGCGTAGGGCTGCGAAGCTGGAAATGATGCCTTTTTACTCACCGTTCCACCTCGGCGAATGTTCCATCCGAATACAGCTCATAGCGCTTGCCATCCAAAACTGCGATCAACGGAAAATCACTCTCCTGCTGCTTCTCCAAAGACTGCCAGCGCCGCTTTTCCCAATCCAGTGTGAACGGAGTGTTCCGACCTTTAACTTCAATCTGGGTGGTCATGTTCGATCTCCTTAAAAAATTCCAAAAATGTAGAAACAGCACATGAAAGCACGTGCTTTCATCGTAAATTAAAGGGTTTAAGAACCTGCAATCTACAACATGTAGCACCCATTTCAGTCGGGGTTTGTCTTGAGAAATCGCTCCACTTGGGATGCATCCCAAGACCGCGTTTCTCGCTAAATCCCCCGTTAGCGCTAGCGTAAAGCCTTCGGCATGGCTTCGCTTAGAGCGACGGAGGAGCGTCAGTTGCCACAACGCGGGGAACCCGCGCAAGGCACTTCTCTTCTCTACGAGACGCTACGCGAACGTCTGAAATGTCTTTAATTTTGAATTTTGTTAGCGCAGCGTAAAGCCTTCGGCATGGCTTCGCTTAGAGCGAGTCCGCGAGCGTCATTTTGAATTTTGAATTGTTAATTGAGGTTCTTCCACTTCCAGTTACGGATTTCTGGCAAGTCTTCGCCGTGCTGGTCGATGTAATGCTTATGCTCGATCAACTTGTCCTGCATCATCTGCTTGAGATAGTCTCCCTGACTACCCAAATGCAGCAGACGATCCACCACATCTTGCACTAGATGAAAGCGATCCAGGTCATTTTGCACCCTCATGTCAAAAGCTGTTGTGATTGTGCCTTCTTCCTTGTAGCCCCGGACGTGGAGATTGCGATTGGTGCGGCGGTAGGTTAGCCGATGTACTAACCAGGGGTATCCATGAAAGCCAAAGATGATGTGCTTGTCTTTGGTGAAGAGTGAATCGTAATCTATTTCGCTCAGTCCGTGCGGATGTTCGCTCTCGGACTGCAACTTCATCAGATCGACAACATTAATTACCCGAATTTTCAGATCGGGCAGATGTTCGCGCAGGATGGAAACGGCAGCCAAAATCTCTAGCGTCGGCGTATCTCCACAGCAAGCCATCACCACATCCGGCTCGGTATCCTGGTCGTTGCTAGCCCATTGCCAGATACCAATGCCTTCAGTGCAATGCACGATCGCCGCGTCCATACTCAGCCATTGCGGGAGGGCGTGTTTGCCAGCAACTACCACATTCACGTAGTGTCGGCTGCGTAGGCAGTGATCAAAGACCGATAGCAGACAGTTAGCGTCGGGTGGCAGGTACACACGCACAATATCGGCTTTCTTGTTGATCACGTGGTCGAGGAAACCGGGGTCTTGGTGTGTGAATCCGTTATGATCCTGCTGCCAGACGTGGGAGGCGAGCAAATAGTTCAGCGATGCGATTTTCCGTCGCCAGGGCAGTTCCGATGTTACCTTTAGCCACTTGGCGTGCTGGCTGAACATCGAATCAACGATACGAATAAACGCCTCATAGCTGTTGAATAGTCCGTGCCGCCCAGTTAGCAAATAGCCTTCCAGCCAACCTTGACACTGGTGTTCACTGAGCATCGAGTCCAGTACTTGTCCGGCGGGCGCGAGGAATTCATCATTTTTTTCTTCCCGTGCGTCCCACTGACGATTAGTGACTTCAAACACCGTACCCAAAAGATTCGAGAGTGTCTCATCGGGGCCGAAGATGCGGAAATTGCGCTGATTCAGCTTGACTACATCACGCAGGAATTCACTCAGCACAAGGGTATCTTGACCGTCAACGGCACCAGGTGCAGGCACATACACCGCGTGGTCGCGGAAGTCTGGCATTTGCAGGTCGTGCAGCAGTATACCGCCGTTAGCGTGGGGGTTCGCACCCATGCGGCGATCGCCCTTCGGGGCCAGTTCAGCTAATTCCGGCAGGAGACATCCGTTTTCATCGAACAGTTCTTCTGCTTTGTAGCTTTTCATCCAGCTTTCCAACTGCTGGACATGGCCGGGATGCTCGGAGTTCACCAGTAGCGGCACCTGGTGCGATCGCGATGTGCCTTCGATTTGCAAACCATCGACGACTTTTGGCCCCGTCCAGCCCTTGGGCGATTTCAGGACGATCACCGGCCAGCGCGGGCGAGTCATATCGTTCTGGTTCCGTGCATTGCTTTGGATTTGCCGAATATCTGCGATCGCCTTGTCCAGGGTGCTGGCCATAAGTTCGTGCATCCTTTCCGGCTCGTCGCCTTCCACAAAGTAAGGTGTCCAGCCGCAACCTCTGAGAAATTGCTCTAACTCCTCATGCTCGATGCGAGCTAAGACAGTTGGGTTATTGATTTTGTAGCCATTCAGGTGCAGGATTGGCAGCACAGCACCGTCGGTAATCGGGTTGAGTAACTTGTTAGACTGCCATGCGGTCGCTAAGGGGCCCGTCTCCGCTTCCCCGTCGCCGATGACGCAGGCAACAATCAGATCGGGATTGTCGAAAGCAGCCCCAAAAGCATGACTGAGGGAGTACCCCAACTCACCCCCTTCATGAATCGACCCTGGCGTTGTCGGCGCAACGTGGCTGGAAATCCCACCAGGAAATGAGAATTGCGTGAACAACTTTTTCAACCCAGCTTCGTCCTGAGTGACGTTGGGATAAACTTCGCTCCAGGTGCCTTCGAGGTAAACATTGCCCACAATTGCCGGGCCACCGTGACCAGGGCCAGCGATGTAGAGCATATCTAGGTCATATTTCTTAATCACTCGGTTCAAGTGTACATAAATGAAGTTCTGTCCCGGTGTCGTACCCCAGTGTCCAACCACTAATGGTTTGACGTGGGAGAGTTGCAGAGGCTCTTTCAGCAATGGATTGTCGTAGAGATAAATTTGCCCAACCGACAGATAGTTGGCGGCACGCCAGTAGGCATCTATCTTGTGGAGTAGTTCTGGGGAAAGGGTCTTTGTTTTTATGGTTAATGTCCCAATTTCTAAGCCGATTCCGCCAGTCTTATCAATTACTTTCACGGTTCTTCCCTCTTTATTTATCTTTATTAGGATTTGTATCTTTTATGACTAAAACAGAACAATTCGCATGATCAACCACATGATTGCTGACACTACCTACGAAAAACTCTGCGATCGCTGAGTGGTCATGCCGACCCAGTACGATCAGGTCAGCATTCCACTCTTGAGCAATACTGGAAATCGTTGCCCCTGGCTCACCAAAATGATGTTGATATTCAGTTGAAATATTTCGGGCAGTTGCCTGATGAGAGTATTCTTGTAACCAAGCTTTTGCCTGCTCAATCTCTAGCTGAAGTGTTTCCGCGCGAAATGATGGAGAAAGCCCAGTGTTGATCGGATAGGGTCCAAACATCCCACCTGACTCGAATCCTGGATCGATCCCAGTAAAATCTACGAGGCAATGAAGGATCATCAAATTAGCTTGCTCTTGCTGCGCTAAATTGAGTGCCCGATCAAACACGATGGATGTTAAAGGAGAATGATTAATGGCAACCAGAATGCGTTTAAAGTTCATTGTTTCGAGCCTTCAGGTTAATCTCACTTATCTAATGGTGTTCTACGCGACTTGCAAGCCAAAATGGAATTCCAATTCCCACAAATTGAGCCACAATCATACTGATATTTGCTTGTACAACAAAAATATCAATTGGCTCAACCAGTTGCCCTGTCCGATAGATAGCGGCTCCTTGCGGAACTGATAGTGTTTTGAGAATCAAGCCTCCAACAATTGTTTCGATACCGACTAACGTCAGTAACATTGCTGCCAAGTTGACTAGAACTCCTAGTTGTAAAACTTGAATTATTTCCTTGCGGCTAGGATGTAAAGCTGGTTCCGGGGCTGACAATTGTTGCCCAAGATGAACGTAGCGAAAGAACCAGTAAATGCTTAAGCCTAAAGCCGCAATTCCCCCAATCACGGACAGCAAACCGATCCCTGATTTGAGATTGAGGTTGAGAGTCGGATCAAGAATCGCGAACCCTAAAATGAGAAGAGAAACAATGGTTAAAACAAACTGTATCCAAAATCCACTCCACCCCAACGATCGCAGTAAACTAGCAGCTTGCTGCCTCTCTGAAGGATGAGATTTTGATTCTAGGTAGCTAGACATAAGGCATTGCTCTCTAAATCTTGGCTTTGAAAAATAGCAGGTGTGTCAAACAATTTTGGATTTTAGATTTGCGATAGCGCCGGCAGCAAGCGAGTCCGCGAGTGTCTTTTAGATTTGTTCCGTTTGACTTCGGGCGGGGCTTGAACCAAAAACAATTCAAAATCTAAAATCTAAAATCTAAAATCTAAAATCTAAAATTCGGAGTGTCAAACTGTGAGGCACACTCAACAAACGCATACCACTTGTTCTGCTGTGTGCGGTGCGGCTCTGAGTCTCTACTGTGAAGTGCGTCGCTGTCCTGAATGCAGAGTCAGCATCCAAACTCCATCAAACAAGAGATTGATTCCAATGAAAGTGCCAATTAGCCAAACTGCGCCAAACGGAAAGTTAGACCAAACGAAAATACCGAAAATAATGCCGATGATTCCGCTCACCAGCATCAATCCCCAGTTAGGTGAAATCCGGCGCATTTGAAATGCGATCGCCACTTGAATCACGCCTTGCAAAAAAATGGTAATGCCCAAGACTAACGTCAAGGCCAGCACCCCTTTTAGCGGATCTGCCACTACTAAAATTCCAGCCAAGAGATATAAAAGACCGAGAATCAGCTTCCCGATGACTTTACCTGCACCTCTCGATTGAAAGGCATAAACAATTTGAGTAATTCCGGCAAAGATAAATACCCAGCCAAATAGTAAGGTTGAAGTAAGGCTGGCAAAGAAGGGAAAGGCGATCGCAATGATGCCCAACACGATCATAAGAATAGCGATCGCGGTTGTCCATCCAGAGCTAACAACTTGCTTATCAATTTCAGGCTCAATAGTTCTCATGTTGATCTCCTTTTGAATCAAATCCTAAATGACCGCAGAGCTCTCGAAGAATTTCTTCACCGTTGCACTCGCTCATCACTTTCTGTTGATTAACTCTCGACCTCCGCAAAATTCCTGATTAGTTCCCTAGTTTTTCACTAGAACATACAACATTGAATACTTCCTGTATCTTGATAGGTAAATAAGTTCAATTTCATCTACCGCTTTTGAATGGTTTATCAGAATTTGTATAATTTATACATCAACTCAAACATTAAATATGACTTGTTGATAATTGCTTGTGGCTTCAAAACCTTATTTTGATATTTCCAGACTTAACGGGAAAATTCACGTCGTTTCCTCCGAATTCAGGGAGCATCCCAAATGTGTAAAAACACATTTTGTCATTGCGAATGAGGGAGCATCCCAAATGTGTAAAAACATATTTTGTCATTGCGTTCGCCCTTGGCGTTCCCGTAGGGTACGTAATGAAATGGAGCGTTCGCGTAGCGTCTCGTTGGCGCAGCCTCTCGTAGAGAAGAGAAGCAATCGCAACACCTAGACCTTGCGATTGCTTCATTCCGCTTCGCTTCATTCGCAATGACAATCTGTTATCTTAGTCAATTTGCAAAATTGGGATGCTCCCGCGAATGAAGCGTTCGCAATGACAATCTGTTATCTTAGTTCGCTACTAACTCACTTATCTAAATCGACAAGATTGGTCTATAGTCGGAGTCTCTTCAAATTGCACCATTATTAGAACAGCTGGCGCATCGCCTACTGTTCCAGATAAGTGACCTTTATGACCTTGCGCGTCTGCTTTCGTACCCTGATCTTCTCCAAAGGAAATTTCGCCTTCCCCCATCTCGACTCGCTGTCCGTCCATAGTCTCTACAAACCAGCGTCCCGACAAAGGGATGATCCACTGGGGTTTCGGGTTCTCATGCCAGTTACCAACCCATCCCACAGGTAGCACAGTAAAGGTGATTGTAGCACCGGACTGCTTCAAATTAGAAAGCCACTGCGGTGAGGTATCCGGGGCTATGCCTTTTTCGATGAAGTCTTCAATTTGACAACGGGATTGGTGACTTATACCGTCGTTGTCAGTCCAGACGTGCCAGTATTCAATTGTTGGTTTGGGTGATGAGTTATTCTGCATAATAATGACTCTTTTTGATCCGAAATGTATTGAAATGGGAATTATAAATTAGGAATTACGAAATTATAACCGTATAATTGTGTCCTTCCCATTTGCTGCTTTCAATCCAGAAAAAGGTAAAGTTGATTGGCTGTTCCTGATTATCAGAAATATAAATATCTACAAAATTAACTCCTAATTTTGTAGAAGTAGCAGGTGTATCTTTGACGGTTTGCCAATTATCATCTGACCAATGCAAATGAAAAGATGCTAAAGCGTGAATTCGCAATGTATAACCTTTTTTAACTTTGTCTATTTGTCGGTTAAACTTCCAAATTTCCAACAATTTACACTGCTTTCTCTCACCTAGATATCGATTGGATACCTCTGGAATCAAATCAAATACTTGACCATCATGATTTGACCGTAGCAGTTTGATATATTCCGAATGCGCCCACATCAAAGGCATTGCTGAACCTGTTGGTTTTCCTAAATACAGATGGTTTTCAGGTATATCTGCTTCATCCCAAACCTGTTCGGGTAGTAAACAAGTATCTGATGCAAATCCTTCCATCGCCTTGATATATGTTTTGACATCGCCGCCAACAGCTAATTCATAATGTCCCCGTTCTCCTGTTAAGAGAGGCCAAGCGCGTCCCTTACCAAAACCGGTATAAGGACTGTTGTCTTCTTGCTGTCCGTAGCCGTCGTGGTTGTAACGATGCCAACAAGGCCCAGCAGATGTATCGACTTTCAAAACTGCATCAATTACTTTGACAGAATCAACAATAATCGGGTCATCAGGTTTGCGAATTCCATAGCGTACTAATTGCAAAAAACCGCCATCAACAATTTCCTTCGCGGGAAATTCTGACGGTTCCCCAGGTGGTTGACTGCTGATAAAAAGAGTTCCTTGGTTAGGATTTTCGTTAGGTTGAGGATTATTAATATCTGTAGGAGTAATCCGAATGTAATGGCGTTTGATGCCAGAAACTAAAGTTCCTTCAGTAGTAACTGTCCAAGCTTCGATGTGAGATTCTAAAAAATCAGCGTATTCTTCGATAAAGTTTGCTGTTGCTTCATCGCCACGTTCACGAACAAATTGAGCAGCACAAATTAAGGCGGCAATATTAGATGCTAATGTTGATGGTGAATAACCGCTATTTTCTTCCCAGCGTTCTTGTTGGGTAGCTGGGCCTTGACGAATTAAATAACCAGCCGCCCGTAAAATCATTGGATAAATATCGAAGTTTAAACAAGTTTTCTGTTGGTGCAATAGCCATGCTAACAGAATGGGAAATGCCACCTCATCAAGCTGGATACCTGTCCAATAAGGTTTACCATCAACCCAGAAATTTTGGGGAAAACCGCCATCTTCCTGCTGACTAGTGGCGAGATAAATTAGCGATCGCACTGCTGTATCAGTTTTGCCAGCAGCCACTAAACCTGATACACTGCTAACCATATCCCGCGTCCAGACAAGGTGATATCCTCCTTGATCTTGGTCGTCTTTGGCTTCACCCCAAGGGATAGCCAGAGATGCAATTAATGCGCCAGGATAGGTTTTATCTTCATGTGCCAACAACAGACTAATGCTGTTGTGATACAACTTCCCATCATCATAAGAACCATTTTCTAATGGTTTGATGCCATCGCGCGATCGCTTCCACTGTTCGTTATATAGCTGTTTCTGCTTTTCAAAAGGAATATTGAGCGACTGAAACAGTGTGGAAATTGCATTGTGCAGATTTGTCCCAAATGCCAGTCCTAAAGTAAACTCTTTAGTGCTATCTAAATTTAGTTCTCCAGTTAATGCTATGTTGCCATCTACAGCACTATCAAACTCCCAATCCATCTGAAAGTTATCAGCTAAATCTGTCCAACCATCACTTTCACCAACGTAGCCACAAGAAAGACGGGTAAAGGGAATTGTTGCACCCAGCGCTAACCATCTTCCTCCTTTCTCGGCTGTGAGAATTCGATGTCCAGCAACTTGTACAGCGTAACCATTATTCCCTCTACCTCCAACTTCCAGATGTGGCGCACACAAAGCGTATAGCTGGAGTTGGGAAATAAAATCGCTATCTCCTGTTAACTTTGTATGTTGTAAAATACAGGATAAATGTGGGTCAGCAATCACTTCTTTGATGACAGCATAACGCCCTTGTGGATCGGAATTAGTGATCCGATATCCTAAACCATGAGTCCACATAGGTTCAACTTTTGATTCAAGATGGCGCTTCTCTTCGTGAAAAAAGCTTTTTCCATCAGAAATTAAATACTGCAAGTCCCGAACTTGGGGAGTGTCTACTGTGGGATGGTAGATTTCAGTAATAACACCATTCCAAATAGTAAACCAAATGTTACTAGAAGTAGAGTAAGCTGTTCCGACTCCATCTTTATTAGCATGAGTCCATCGAGGATCGATACCCGGTGAGCCAAAAGCCTGTCCTTGACCAAGAATTTTTACCATAATTTTTTGTACAGTTCAGGACTGTAGTTGATATTTATGAAAATTTTATTGAGAAGTTTGAGAATATTTGCGAGATGCAGTTAAGGATTTAGCTTCAATAAAAATTTGTTTGATCTCAGGATGCTTTTGGCGAATACTTGCTTCTAAACTTTCTACAGTTAAGGCTATTTGTTCACCTGTAAGATTGTGAAAAAATTGAAGTTCTAAGTTGAGTAATACTTCTTTTGGAGCAAGTTGCATTGTTAGCACCCGAATAACTTCTTTCACTCCTGGTTCTGTTTTTGACAAAGAACGGATATTAGCTATAGTTTGAGGATCGGCACTTTCACCAACTAATAATCCTTTACTTTCTCTCGCTAGTACCACTGCTACTATAGCTAAGATAATGCCAATAATAATTGAGGCGATACCGTCAAAATAAACATTATTAAATAAATGTCCTAAAAATATTCCTATTAAAGCAACAAATAAACCTAAAATGGCGGCAGTATCCTCAAATAATATTGTCAAGACTGTAGGATCTTTACTATTTTTGATAGCTTGCCAAAAATTTTGTTTCCCCTTGGTCGGCAAAAACTCTTTTAAAGCTACAGTCCAAGAAAAACCCTCCAATAGTATTGCTATACCTAACACAATATAATTCCACATTGGGTCTTCTAAAGGACTGGGGTTAATTAAATGAGTAATTCCTTGATAAATTGACATCCCGCCGCCAATGGCAAAGACGAGGAGAGCAACGATGAAAGTCCAGAAGTAAAGTTCTTGACCATAACCAAAGGGATGGCTAGCATCTGCTGGCTTTTGGCTCCTGCGAATTCCCAGCAAAAGTACCAGTTGATCGACAGTATCTACAACTGAATGAATCCCTTCAGACATCATAGCCGAACTGCCAGTAATGGCGGCGGCGATAAATTTAGTAATAGCGATCGCTAAGTTAGCACCCATCGCCGCATATATAGTTTTATTAGATGAATCAGATGCCATAAGAGTAAATCATAATTATGTAGAAACTTCTAATTCACCATCGAGATGGACAACTTCCCATTGAGTTTGTTCGCCATCGCGCCAAAAGCGCAATCCCACCGTAGCGTTTCCCACAGACAAATTTGTGAGTTCTAAATCGGGTAAGAAATCTGGTAGATTCGGCTGTACTTTTAACTGTTGTTTTGAAGCATCAGCTTTGAGTCCTAAAATGGTACGAATGAGGAATAAAATTGAACCAGCAGCCCAAGCTTGGGGTATATTAGCGTCTGGGTAGGGGACTGGAAAGTTATCATCTTCGCGTTCAATTCCCGCAAACAATTCTGGCATTCGTCCAGCTTGAAAATAACTAGCAGCAGCAAAGATACCCCCAGCAATGCGGTTAGCTTCTTGGTGATAGCCATAGTTTTTTAATCCCGCTGCGATGATCGAGTTATCATGAGGCCAAACACTACCCCGTTGATAACTAATCGGGTTATATGCCGGATTTTGAGATGAAAGAGTCCGCACGCCCCAACCACACCACATATCTGGTTGAAAAAGTCGGTTAACCAGTTTTTTTGCTCGTTCTTGTGGTACGATACCAGACCAGAGGAGATGCCCAGGATTTGAAGTGATTGATTGAATTTGCTGCTTTTTATCGTCTAATCCTAAACAATAAAAGCCAACTGAATCCATCCAGAATTGTTCATTAAATCGTTGATAAAGTTCTTCGGCTTTTTGACGCAGCTTTTTGGCTTGCTCTTTTTCGCCCCACACTTCATAAATTAAAGCTGCCCTTAGCCACGCATCATAAACGTAGCCTTGGACTTCACATAAAGCGATTGGCGGCTCAACTAACTGCCCATCGGGGTAAACTATTGCATCACCCGAATCTTTCCAGCCTTGATTGCGTAATCCTTTTGGCGAACGAGTTAAATACTCAACAAACCCATCACCATCAAAGTCGCCGTATTTATCAATCCAATTTAGCGCCTTTTCCAGTGGCGCTCGACACTCATCAAGCATACTGACATCGGCGTTCCAGTTATAGGCTTCAGCTAAAGTAACAATCCACAGGATGGTAGTATCTACTGTTCCATAGTAGGGATGATATGGAAGTAAGTTTAGTGTGGTTAACTCATCACGGCGCATTTCGTGCAGCATTTTGCCCGGTTGGGCATCGTGCCAATCATCCAACTCAGTCGCCTGGAGTTGAGCCAGTTTTAGTAAGGTGCCACAGGCAAATTCATGATAAACTGCGATCGCTTGTAAGCTAGCAATTATTGAGTCGCGTCCAAAAACGGCAACAAACCAGGGAATACCAGCAGCTGGCATCCAAAATTTATGCCCGTTATCATCCACCTCAATTCGTAGCGCTCCCATATCCGCGATCGCTTGCTGATAGTATTCGGCAATTTCAGTATTAGACGAGCGCAACTCTGTGGCATTAGTCAGAAATTCATCCCTAACTTTTCCCGCTTTTGTACTGTGAGGCACAGCACAGGTGTTTTGAGGTTCAAAGATTTTTCCATCGGCTAAGGCTGTAAAATTGACACAAGTGTGCCATGTTTTGCCAGGAGCAATGACTACATCAAACATTAAACGACCATTGGCATAGCGTGGTTCAGAAGTACCACAAACTGGCTCAATCACAATACCTCGCAAGAAAGAGCCGTTGCAATATTCAGTGGTGAGTACACCATTTTCCCATTTGGTTTGTGTCTCACCTCGCGTCAATATTTGCTGTGATTTGACATCAAAAATATCTGCAAAATCAGAGCGCACAGCTAGCATTAATTGAAACTCAACAGCTTCACTGTAATAGTTAGTTATATCAATATCTTCATGCATACCTTCCACAATGTCGCGCCGAACCGTTACAAGTAAACTGCCAGGAGCTAGAGTGCCGTTGACAATAGGAAGTTGCGGATTAGTAAATTGGTAAAGCGCATTATGATGGGTGATATTGCTAGAAGCTAACAGCGAAAGTCGATAGCGATTGAGAGAAATTTCGTAGTAAGAAATTACGCGTGTATCCCAAACAAAAAAACCTTGAGGTAAATCTTCGTCAATGGAACCATCACTAGCCGTTACTAAAAAAGATGAACCATCGTTGATGGTTATCAAACCAGGATTGACAGTAACTTTTGTAGGCATTGTCGCGTCGCTTCGCTCCGAATTCAAAATTCAAAATTCAATAAATAAATTTAGTTGCTCTGTATCCTTTTCTGGTATCCGCTCAATTAACCATTCTCTGTAAAACCTGGATACAAAGTCATCCCACCATCTACAAACAGTGTTGTACCGTTGACATAATCAGAGTCATCAGAAGCCAACCAAACTGCTGCTTTGGCGATATCTTCTACCTCACCCACACGTTTTGCTGGAATTAGTTTTAGTAACTTCGCCTCTGCTTCTGGAGTATCCCAAGCTGATTTGTTAATTGGGGTTTTAATTGCACCAGGAGCAATACTATTAACACGAATTTTATGGGGTGCAAGTTCTTGAGCAATACTTTGCATCATCATATTTATACCGCCCTTACTCGCGGCATAATTGACATGACCAGCCCAAGGAATTACCTGATGCACTGAACTGATACAAATAATCTTACCTGCGGCAGATGAAATATGGGGCTGCACACCCCGGCGCAAGAATTCTTTTGCAGCTTCCCTAGCACATAAGAATTGTCCTGTCAGGTTCACCCCAATAACTTTATTCCATTGGTCAAGGGTCATATCTACAAGCGGTGAATCTTTTTGCAGTCCCGCATTGTTGATCAAAATGTCAATAGTGCCAAATTGCTGGATCGTCTGGCTGAACATCGCCTTTATTTCGTCTTCTTTGCTGACATCAGCTTGAATCGCAAATGCTTCACCATTAGCCGCCTTAATCTCATCGACAAGCTTTTGGGCTGATTCAGCTTCCGAATGGTAATTAATAGCGACTGCTGCACCTGATGCAGCCAAATAGCGAGCGATCGCTTCACCAATTCCAGAACTAGCACCCGTCACAAGTGCTTTTTGACCTTTGAGTAGGTAAGGGGAATAGCTCATAATAATTTCTGAGAATTTTCGCTATGTATTTTCATTTGTCAAGTTTGCTGATATTGAAAACTTATGATTGAATCCAAATTGAAGCAAGCTGTCCTATGTTGAACTTTTTATACCAATTACAGATTTTGCTTATGTGTTTAATTTTTGACAGCTACAGCTATTTTGGTGATTCTGGCATCACTTTAGAGGTTTGTAAGAATAAATGCTTCTAGCCATTGGAATAATAAATATCTCTACCGAAAGAGCTATAAAAATTTCATACCGATTTCATTATTGGATAAAATCTTTAAAGGATGAAGTCAGTTGAATGTCTTTCTGAAGCTAGAGATAAATTTTATAATATTTTTTTATATTGATTGATTTACACAAGACTCATATTGAATTTTTGCGAAACTAGTACAGAATAAGTACAAAATCTCTTGAATATGTCTAGTCAAACCGATGTACAAGCACAAAGAATTAGAGCTATTGGCTTAACGGTGACAAACTGCGTAGGCGTAGCCCGTCGTAGACATCGCTCTTTGGAATTCTATACACAAGCACTTGCTTTTGAACTCGTTTCTGACATTACTGTTGAAGGACAGGATTACAGCGACTTAGAAGGTGTGACTGGGGCAAAAATTCGCATTATCACTTTGCGATTAGGTGACGAACTTATCGAGTTGATGGAGTATCTTAATATTCAGGGTAAACCCATCCCCAGCGATTCACAAAGTAATGACCTGTGGTTTCAACATCTGGCAATTGTGGTAAGTGATATGGATCGCGCTTATGCTCACTTGTGTTCATTTCCTATTGAACCAATTTCCGTTGCTCCTCAGACAATACTACCTGATAATGAAGCATCTGGTGGTGTCCGCGCTTTCAAGTTTAAAGACCCTGATGGCCATGATTTAGAGTTAATTTGGTTTCCGCCTGATAAAGGACAAGATAAATGGCATCAAAACAGGAATCGCTTATTTTTGGGAATCGACCATAGTGCGATGGCTATTTCCAATACCGAGCAGAGTCTACACTTTTACCGCGACCTTCTGGGAATGCAAATTGATAGCCGCAGTCTCAACTGGCGTGCAACCCAATCTCGCTTGGATAATTTACCAGGAGCCGAAGTCAAAATTACAGCATTGCGACCTGTTCAAAATGGTATGGGAATTGAACTGTTAGACTATATTGTGCCTGGAAAAGGTCGCCCAATGCCGAGTGACTGGAAAAGTTGCGATATTGCACACATGCAAATTGAGCTTGTTGTAAATAATCTTGAGCCGCTAGTGGATAAGCTACGGCGTAACGGGGTTCAGTTTGTATCGTCGCGGATTGTGCAGTTTGCAGATAGTACAAGTCCTTACCGCCAAGGTTGTTTAGTTAAAGACCCTGATGGACACGCAATATTGCTAATTGCGGAATCTTGATGTGGGAAGCGGTGGGTCGTTGATTGGCTATAATGCTTGTAGTGAGTAGGACATAAATAAAAATGTCAGAAAAAACTTTCGATATTGCTTACTTATCTGATAATTTACTTGATTTATTATCAGATATCCAAAATAATGTTGAGATTACGCTAACTCGTGAAGGGGTTCCTTGGGCAAAAGGTTTTACCTCTGTCTCAAGCAGAGTCTACAGTTGAAAAAGCGAGTTTAAATAATGGCTCGATGATGATGAGTAGTGAAGATGTCTTAGAACCCAGAGTTGCAGGTTTTTGGCAAGGACAGGTTAAGATTTCTGATGATTTTGATGATACTTCCGAAGAGGCGATCGCTGCTTTTTATGGGGAAGATTAATGAGTTTTCTGCTAGATACTCATATCCTGCTATGGTTTTTAGAAAATGATTCTAAGTTGTCAAATCAGGTACGAGAGGTAATTACTAATCCTGAGAATTTGATTTTTGTCAGTGCTATTAGTGCTTGGGAAATTTCGATTAAACAGACATTAACACCTAAAAATTTTTGGGATTTTTAGGTGTCAATTCCGGGGCTTTCAGCCTATTTTCTTATAAATATTCTGATTCAACTTCCAAAAATCAAAGCATCGAGGGAATAAGCACCAGGGCCTAAAACCGCGATCGCAATCAGCATAATACAGTACATAAACGCCTTTTCCCAACTTGGCGGTTCACCTTTTCCTAAAGGCCCTTTATACTGTCCTTCAGGAATTAAGTATGGATCTTGGGCTACAAAGGGCTTACTTCCAGAAATGTCTAAGTATATCGCAAAAATCATTGAGCAGAGAATGGGCAAAGTTGCTAAGAGTGTGAGGAATCCAATCATGAGAAAAATTCCGCCACCTAACATCGACGCAGCTGATAAAAAGCAAAGAAAGACAGGTGTTTTCATAGACTCAGCCCACTGTCGAAGATGGGTTAGCTTGGGATAGCCGTGTAATATAAACAACCAGCCAACGCTAACTCTGAGAAGTAAAAGCGCTAATCCGGGAAATCCGTCAGGATAGACAGGAGAGAGTGAACTTAACAAGTGTGGACTTAGCTGTGGGAAATTAAATGCAGCTAGGAAAAAAGCGATCGCTACACCCAGCCCAAATTGATAAATCATCGCTGTAAACCACGGGTATTGAGTTCGATAACATATAAGGAATGACCGGCTGTGATAAATAAGCGATCGCGAAGTGTCCCTGAAAGGGAATCGCCTTTCTTACCGCCGAAAGTCAGATTAGCAGATGTCTCCGGTACAAAAATCTTTCCTAAGCGCGTTCCGTCGGGGGCGTATATCTGCACGCTATCTTCAGAACTCGTAAAAACATTACCATGTTCGTCAACCCGCAGTCCATCGGGTTGTCCTGGATTGATGACTGCAAACACGCGGCCATTCTTTGTCCATCGACCATCTACAACCTCATAGACGCGAATATGATGAGGCCCCCCAGGAATATTAAACGCTGCTGTATCTGAAACATACAAAAGGCTTTCGTCTGGACTGAAAGCCAACCCATTAGGGCGCACCATATCTGTTACTACAGGATAAATCTCACCAGTTACCGGATCAAAGCGATATACGTAACTTCCGGGTTGTTCCTGTTCGCCTCCGTAACCTTGGTTTGGCTCGGTGATCCCATAAGGCGGATCGGTGAACCAAATTGTACCGTCGCTTTTGACTACCAAATCATTTGGACTATTCAGGCGTTTGTTGTCGTAGTGATCGACTAAAACCTTCCATTCACCATCATGTTCGCGTCGGATAATAGCACGCAGACCAGAGGAACAGGCAACCAGACGACCTTCTAAATCGCGGTAGTTACCGCTTTGATAATCAGATGGCGATCGCAGGACGCTTACACCATCGCTAGAACTCCAGCGTAACAGGCGGTTGCCGTGAGCATCACTCCACACAACACTGTCATCTTCGTGGAAGTAAACAGGCCCCTCACTATGAACGGCACCGTTTGCTAGCTTTTGGAGTGAAGCACCTGGGAATAGAATAGCATGTAGGCGATCGTCATAAATTTCAATGGCTTCAGTCATAGGAATCTCCTGTTATCTAACTTAGTTTCTAACGATAAATAGCAGGTTAAAATCTCCAGGGACAGGGAAGAAAAATTAATGCCCTTTTCACCAGTCCTCATTAATTAATAATTATCCCACTTATAAATATAAGCTACTGATAGATAATCGAGCAAAGCTTTTATTTTAAAAAAAGTATAGCAATCCGATTTGATTTCTGAACTATACCCAGGGTAGGCATTTTCAGGAAAACCCTAAATCTATCTAAAATATAGTCGTTAATGCCCACCTTACAAATACATATTTTTTTTTAAAATCAAATATGAGTCCTATCTCCCGCATTTCTCATAAGCAGTAGGGGCGGGTTAAAAAATATGACCCATCATTCATGAATGTCTCGCTTAACCCGCCCCTATGATCTCTGCTTCGGTTTGATAAATCCGGGTATCTGTGCTGTTTTCTTAGCTGTTTTCTTAAAATAATATCACATACTAACACTAATGAAAAAAGCCCAGGTAACTTCCTCTGCCATTAAATAAAAATAACCTAAAATCGACCATTAAATAGTAATAGCTTCTCTACCATTAGAGATAACTATTAGGTAGAAAAAATCTGTAAAAATCTCAACCATAAGGAGTATTATCTGTCTATCTTTTTTGGGGTGTTATTATTTATCCATTTTTTCTATAACTCGTTTAATCCCTAATAGGAAAAAAGGGTATAACTATGTTACAACAATGATGCAATCGCCGATTTTTACGCCCATATTGGGAGACTATTGAAAGAGGCAGGAGGCAGGAGGCACAATTTGGACGGGGATTCAAACCCCAACCAAATTGTAAGCACCGTGTAGACGGTGGGGTTTTAAACCCTTGTCTTGTTCTCTTCTCTGCGAGACGCTGCGCGAACGGTCACGGGCAGGAGACACCAGCGCAGTTTTCCTCCTGCCTCCTGCCCTCTGCCTCCTGCCTTCCTTGATAATTTAGAAGATGAAAATTGTAGTTACGTATATATTTTTTTGGTTTGGCATAGTTCTTGCATCAAAGTATGCATAACCCGATTTTATGAACTTCTGCAATAAGAGAGGATATGGTTATGCAGTTGGCATCTCGCAGGCAAAGTCTGTTAGCACTCGATTGGTTGAATGTGTTTCTGGCAGATATTCAAGGTGGTGTTGGGCCGTTTTTGGTGATCTACCTCACGTCGAGTCGGCATTGGAACCCGGCGCAAGTGGGTTTGGTAATGACTATCTCTGGATTGGTGGGGGTAATAGCTCAAGCACCGGCGGGAGCGTTAATTGACCAGGTTCGCCAGAAGCGATCGCTCATTGTGATGGCGGCGGTGCTAATTGCCGTCGCTTCCATTGTTACTGCCGCTATTCCATCATTTACCATGATTGCGACAGCGCAATCCTTTACCGCCATTGCGGGAGCATTCTTTGGCCCGGCGATCGCTTCTATTTCTCTAGGATTAGTTGGGCGACAGGGGATTGAGCGCCGCATCGGACGTAACCAAACCCTCAGTTCAGCTGGAAATGTGGGAGCGGCATTACTAGCAGGATTAATTGGTCAGTTTGTCGGTCAAGCTGTGATTTTTTACTTTATTGCACTGATGTCGGTAGCAGTAATTATTTGTGTGTTACGAATTCGTAACAATGACATTGACTATCGATTAGCACGAGGGGGCGATGATGGTGACCGTCAAGTGCATGTCTCTAAAATTACCAAGATTTTGAGCGATCGCCCCTTCCTAATTTTTGCTACCTGTGCAGTGCTATTTCACTTTGCCAACGCCGCGATGCTGCCTTTAGTCGGTGAAGTGCTGTCTCACCACAAGGGCGGTAGTCCACCTTTATTCATGTCTGCTTGTATTATTACAGCCCAGCTAGTGATGGTTCCACTGGGAATTTTAGTTGGTCGAGGGGCGAGCCGCAGCAAGCGTAAACCAATCTTTTTGCTGGCGTTTCTAGTATTGCCGATTCGTGGTGTACTGTATACTCTCAGCGACAATCCATTCTTTTTAGTATCTGTGCAATTATTGGATGGTGTAGGCGCAGGAATTTTTGGCGTGATGCAGCTTTTAGTAATAGCCGATTTAACTAAGGGAACAGGACACTTCAATTTAGCACAGGGAGCAATTGGGACTGCTGTTGGCATTGGTGCTTCCCTGAGTAATTCTTTGGCTGGGTTTGTAGCTAAAGCATATGGGTACAATGCTAGCTTTTTAAGTATGGCCGCGATCGCTGCCTCTGCTTTGGTTTTCTTTTGGTTCTTTATGCCGGAAACTAAATCTACATCCCATTCAGCCGACTCTAACTCGGAGTTAGCGACCGTGGGAGAATAGGTAATGGTAGTGCTTCGATACCTGGTGATTTTAGTTAGTTACATTGGGTTGGGGTTGGGCTACTTACCCGGATTGCGGATGAATCGTGCCACCATCGCCTTGGTGGGTGCGTGACACTCACATATTTCTGGATTTACTGATTTGACGCAATTCATCGCATCTCTACAGATTATTACTCTCTGCGACTCTGCGTGATCCAAATTCATATTCCCACTTCCCAACTACAAATATTTACGCCGTTCTACTTAATTTAAAATATTAACCTGCCTTCAGGCAGAAATAAATATTAGCCCATTGGGTAGAAGCAATAATTTAATTAAAGTTTTACCCTAATTATATAAATCTATCTTTACAGCTATTTATACCTAGTTGTCTTTGTCTATATTATTTGCTTGGTCTTAAGAGCCGTGAAATAAATTTCATAGTTCTTCCAGTAAACTCAAACCTTAACAAATTCAGAGTAAGCTAAAGTAAGCTTTTAGCTATTAGCCCAAAATTTATTTGAGGGCGTGATTCTGAGCCACTCCCAGCAGTATTGAGTAACGATATTAATTTTAAACAATACTAACTTTGACAACTTGGTATTAGCTTTTTAAAAAGCTTAGAAATTAATTAAAGTTATTGCCAAATTACTTTGCAGGATCAAACGAATCAAATCGTAATTAGGATGAAATTACGGATTATGAATTATGACTAGCATCACAGAACATTACAACATCATTATTATCGGTACAGGAGCAGGTGGAGGTACACTGGCTCACCGCCTCGCACCCACAGGTAAAAAAATTCTAGTACTGGAACGAGGCGACTTTTTACCGAGAGAAAAAGCTAACTGGAATCCAGAGGAAGTTTATCAAAAACATCGCTACCATACTGATGAGCAATGGTATAACAAAGAAGGTAAAGCCTTTCAGCCCCAAACAGGCTACTGGGTTGGTGGCAATACCAAACTCTACGGTGCAGCCCTAATTCGATTGCGGGAGCGAGATTTTGAAAGGGTAATTCATAAAGGAGGAATTTCTCCAGAATGGCCTTTGAAGTATCAAGACTTTGAGCCATACTACACGCAAGCAGAAAAGCTATATGATGTGCATGGACAGGAAGGAGAAGACCCCACCGAACCACCTCGCAGCGAACCATATCCCTATCCGCCAGTGAGTCATGAGCCAGATATGCAGTCCCTTGCTGATGGCATTCGGGAACTAGGTTATTATCCATTTCACTTACCACTAGGATTAAAGCTTAATGAAAGTGATCGCCTAAATAGCCCCTGCATTCGCTGCGATACTTTTGATGGATACCCCTGTCTAGTACAAGCAAAAGCCGATGCCGATGTTAACGCCATTCGTCCCACTCGCGAAAAGTATGCCAATGTTACTCTTTTAACTAATACTAAAGTCTTGCGGCTGCATACCAGTGAGTCGGGGCGAGAGGTTACGAAGGTAGAAACTGAAATTGCAGGAGAGCAATATTGGTTCACAAGCGATATTGTGGTTGTTGCTTGTGGTTCTGTCAACTCAGCTGCTTTGCTGTTACGCTCTGCTAATGACAAACATCCCAACGGATTAGCAAATAGTTCCGACCAGGTGGGGCGGAATTTCATGAAGCAACTGGAAACAGCCATAGTTTCCATACATCTAGAAGTGAATCACGCCAACTTTCAAAAAACCATCGCCGTCAATGATTTTTACTGGGGAGAACCAGATTTCCCTTATCCGATGGGCATGGTGCAGAATACGGGTAATGTGCTAGCAGATATGATTCCCGGAGAAGCACCCCCACTGATGGCTCCATTTGTCAAGCTGATTCCTCATTTTGAGCGCCATTTGCTGGCCGAGCGATCAGTTGGCTGGTGGTTACAAACAGAGGATTTACCAGACCCCAATAATCGGATTCGGGTAGTGGGTGACAAGATTCACGTTGATTATACACTTAATAATATGGAAGCAGGCGATCGCTTAATTCACCGATGGACATCTGTACTCAAGTCAATCCCTCACTCTGCTAAACACGTCTTGCCATTTAGCCTTTATCCCCGCACTCAGCTACCAGAACAAGCAGTTGGTCATCAATGCGGTAGTTGTCGATTTGGTACAGATCCCAAAACCTCAGTCCTTGACATCAATTGCCGTACTCATGATGTCGATAATCTCTATGTGGTAGATAGTAGTTTCTTTCCGTCAAATTCCGGTGCTAACCCAACACTCACGATTATGGCGAATGCGTTGCGTGTTGGCGATCTGCTTGCAGCACGCTCCGCGTAGCAAGATCCCGTTCGCCCTTGGCATCCCGTAGGGAAGAGTACACTAACCCATAGCTTAACGATTGAAATGAACAGGTTATTGGTCAAACAATTTTGGATTTTGGATTTGCGATAGCGCCGGCGGCAAGCGAGTCTTGTCTGCGACACGCTACGCGACCGAGCGTCAGATTTGGGATTTTAGATTTATTCCGCTTGACTTCGGGCGGGGCATGAACCAAAAATTCTTTTAATCCAAAATCTAAAATCTAAAATCTAAAATCGCTAGTCAAAAGTAAATAGCAAAAAGGAGAAACATTATGACGAAGGATGAACGACAAATTACACCAATTGAGCAACCACAGATTCAATCTCAACAGGACGAGTCAGAACAGATAGATTCTGATCCCTTAGCGACAGGTCTAGGTGTTGTGGGAGGTGGCTTTGCAGGAGCCGCACTGGGTCGCTCAATTGGTGGTAAGATGGGTGCTGCAATTGGTGGGCTTGCAGGGGCAATTACTGGTGGGCTTGCAGCCAATAAGTTGGCAGGATATGTAGAGGAATTTACTGAAGAACTCCAACCGACAGTTGGATTGGGATTAGGAGCAAATCATAAACCAATTGAATTACCTAGTCACTATAGTTGGGAAGAACTACAAGCACTATCAAAACCCCAAGGTGAAAAAATGCAAGCTACAAGGCTTGCACTGTTGCGATGAGACAACAAGTTGCCTGACCGCAACTGTTTTTCTGAAAATGATTTCTGCGTCATGCACTATATTCTACGATTAAGCTGTGTACCTTTATCGTAAATTAAAGGGTTTAAGAACCTGCAATCTACATGTAGCACCCATTTCAGTCGGGGTTTGTCTTGAGAAACGCGGTCTTGGGATGCATCCCAAGACCGCGTTTCTCGCTAAATCCCCCGAAGTTGCCACAACGCGGGGAACCCGCGCAAGGCACTTCTCTTCTCTACGAGACGCTACGCGAACGTCTGAAATTTCTTTAATTTTGAATTTTGAATTTTGAATTTTGAATTATATCCTCTTATTTTTCTTTCTTCCCCCTATTTATTGAGCGGACACTATAATAATCTGTGTGTTTTCTATTAAGTACAATTTATGCCTGATCGAAGAAAATTTCTCAAAAGAGCAGGATACACGACTCTTTCTGCCTTATTGACTATGGGGTTTTTACAGAAGGATAAGCAAAAAGAAGACCATAGCACGAATACTTTAGCAGCAAATTATACCAGTACCAATGGAAATTCCCCCCTTCGGCAATTAGCTGCCGCCAAAGGAAAGCGTTATGGCGCAGCAATTGATGGTGAATTTTTACAAATAGAGAAGGATTACGCTAACCTGCTTGCTCGTGAATGTTCGATTGTAACACCGAATGGTGAATTAAAATGGAATGCCACTGAACCACAGCCAGGAAAATTTACTTTTGAATCAGCAGATGCGATCGCCAATTTCTGCCAAAAGCATAATATGGAATTGCACGGGCATACCCTTTTCTGGTACACGGGAAATCCACCCTGGGTTCCTTACCCCCCTACACTTCAGATGATTGAACGCCATCTTACAGGAGTCATGGGGCATTATCGCAATAGTCCCGTTTTAAAGTCTTGGGATGTTGCCAATGAAATTATCGCTGATAATGAAAATGAAACTGACAACGCTACCTACGGTTTGCGTAAAGGGGTAAAACCAGAATTGATTCGAGACTTGTTTAAAATAGCGGCTTCAGTTGATAGCAGCAAGAAATTTTGCATCAACGAATTTGGCATCGAAGGTGCCACATGGAAATCAGACCGTTTCTTAAAAATGGTCGAATATCTGAAGAATAGTGGCGTTAAAATTGACGAGGCAGGTATCCAGTCGCATCTATGGTTTTCTACTGCCTATGCTTTTGACGAGAAAGGATTTAATTCCGTCTTAAAACGGCTTAATGATCTTGGAGTTAAGCCAAGAATCTCAGAATTAGATATTATCATTGATACCCCACTGCCCGATAGTATCAAAAAGCTAGACCAGATGGTAGCCGACAGTTACAAGCGATATCTTGACCTGTGTTTTGCGGCTGATGTTGATACTGTAATTACATGGGGAATTACCGACCGTCATACCTGGATACGTCATCCAGACTGGATGCCAGCAAAATTTAAAAACAATCCAAGCATGCAGCCATTTTTGCGTCCGCTTCCCTTAGATACGAACTTGCAACCTAAACTTGCCCGTAACGCTATTGCCCAGGCTTTTCAGTAAGCAACTTAATACTCCATCCAGAGGTAAATAGCACTTTTAAGTATTATTCCAAACGAAGTATGTGGCGAGATTCCTCCCTATTCACAACCACGAAAGTTGAATCAAACTGCAAGGAGGGAGACTAGCGTCCCTCGTCTCCCTCCTTGCACCACCTAAACAATAATCATTATTACTGAAAAAACTCAAAGATTAAAAGTGAAGTATAAACTTGAATACTCATTTTTGAAGCATATCATGAGATAAAATCTCATTTTTAGTTCAAATCACAGTAAGCCTTTGAGAGACTCGATAACGCTACGAACTTGTGAAATTTCGTACTTATAAATAGTAGCAGTTTTTTTTTGTTGACTTGAGATACTCCAAATTTCTCGTAAAAATAATGTGCTAAGAAACCAAGGCTCAACTAAGTAACGTCTCCAAAGTCTTTTCGGTTCACACAACAAGCGATACAACCATTCCAAGCCCACCTTTCCCATCCAGCGAGGAGGAGTAGGTATTGCTCCTGCTACATAGTCCATACAGGCTCCACTAGTCAAAATAGTGTTGGTATGAATATGTTCAAGATTTTCGTAAATCCAATACTCTTGGCGTGGCATACCCATTCCCACCATTAATATATGGGGTTCGTAAGCATTAATTGCAGCCAGAGTAGCGAGATTTTCTTGACTATCTTTGTCCATATCAATGTAGCCATGAGCGCAAGCAATCTGTAAACCAGGAAATTTCTGGCACAAAATACTTGCTCCTTTTTCAGCAACTCCTGACTTTGAACCTAAATAGAATACACGCCAGCCTTTATTAGCAGCTTCTGCCATCAGAGGCCATATCCAGTCAGCATAGGTTACTCTTTGTTCTCGTTTCATTGGAAAACCCAACAGTTTTCCAATTAATACTAGAGGCATACTATCAATATGGGTATATTCCGCCTTGGCATAAAAAGCTTGCATTTTGGGATCATTATGGAAGAGATAAAGACTATGCAAGTTGTGATTAGCAATAATCCATTTCTCATTCTTATCAATACATTCTTCAATCAATAAATTTAAGTCGAGGATAGAGAGTGCATCCACTTGGACACCAAGAAGTTTATAAGAAAATCGATTTTTCATGACTTGTTTTTCTTTTGATAAGTATGAGATGTTATCTCAAGGTAAAGGGGAGTATTTTAAAATTAATTTTTAGCAATATTTAAATACTTCAAGATTGAAATATTTAAAAAGACTAATTTCTCTTAGTTAAACGTATTTTTCTAGATAAATCTAACTAAGAATGACTGACTTCCATCAGGATTTCCGCGATATTCTGTGCTTTTGCATTCCAGGAATATTTTTCTGTAATTAAGGTATATGCTGTATCTACAAGTGATTGATATTTATCAATATTTGAAACAGCATCCAGCACTGTACTAGCAACTTCTTCGCTAGAATATCCTGCTACTAAAAGATGTTCTAAGTGGCGAAATTCTTCTAAACCTCGCAAGCCTTCTGGTGTTGATACAACTAACTTTCTAGTAGCAAAATAATCTAATGCTTTATTGCGGGCACCACCTGCTACTGCTTGTTTTGAGAATGGCAGCAAAGCAATATCTGCATATTTAAGATGGGCAACAAAATCTTCTCTATTAGGTAAAAACCCTAAGAAAGAAATGTTAGAGGGTATTGGTTCTAAAATATCATTACTATCCCTACCAATGACAATAAAATGTACTTTTTTTTGATTATTTTCAAGGGATTTAGCAACCTCAATGGCCATTGATACAGACATATCATTAGTCGGAAATTGAAACGTTTTCGGAGCAATAAGAACCACTATCTTAGCTGGTCTAAATGCTTGATAGGGGTCTTTATCAGGAAAACGTTCAGTATTTAGTAAATCTTCAGTCACTCCATTACCGACGCAATAAATTTGCTGTGGAATTCTACCATACCACTGGGAAATTAGTTTGGGAATTGATCCACCTGCTGCAATAATTGGACTACCAGAGAATATCAAAATTCCCTGAGCAATATACGTCTTAATACATTGTGCCAGCTCTTTTAAAGGATTGGCAACTGAAAACAAGCGCATCCAGTATTCATAGGCTGAAAATGTATGAAAATCTAATACAAGAGAAGAAGTACTGCGTTTTCTAAGCTTGAGTGAAATTAAAGCAGCCAATCCAGGTAGTGTTTCTTGAGCATATACAATATCTGGACAAAACTCGTCGATGCACTTTTCTATAGCTTGAATATATGACTTCAAACCTCTTGATTCAATCGAAAAAGAAGGTGCATAATCAACAGATGAACAATTTAATCCTAGTTGAAAAACGTCAAAATATTCCACTAGATATTGTCCTAGATAAAAAGGTCTAGTAAAGGCACCGAATGGTTGACTAGAATCGAGAGTTGAGACAATTAGTAAGCGTTTACCCATAAAATTGATTGCTGATTAATTTATGATTTAATAATTTGAAACTGCATTGATCCAATTATCAAAATAGTTATAAATCGTCCAAATATCATTGTTCTTTTCTTGCTGTTACAACTTCTATCTCGCTTTTTTCTATTCTTTAATGCTAAGTGAATATTCGATAATATAGAATAAAGAATGGATAAAAATTAGTATAAGTACATAAAGTATCGATGATTTTAATAAAAAATTGGCTGTGAAATAAAATTTACGGGAGCATCCCAATGCAAGCAAATTTACCAAAATATAGCTTTAGCTTTTATGCGAATGATCTGCACCCGTGAACGGTTACTAAACTCCTGAGTTAGTTTGATTGATTTCCTCAGAGAATGTGGGAGAAGTTGCCAAATCTTTGTAACCAATAATTGCTCTGATATAGGGTAAGAACCAGTAAAATATCCAGAACGGCCCTGAGTGTCTGCTACAAAATATAGTCCAGGATTTCAAGGGAAATCCTTTAATTTGTAGTATCTTTTTCAATCGTTCTAACATATTTAAATTGGTATCTGCCCAACTATTGCGGATAGAATTTTTAGTACAAGTACCAATATATCCAGGAGCTACCCATATTTTACAACCCAATTTCCGCGCCCTCAGGGCATAATCTAAATCTCCTAAACTGTGAACAAAAGCTGTATCAATGTTGCCAACTTTTAGGGCAACACTTTTAGGAATTAGTACGCAGTTACCGTACATAGCATCACATTGTTGGATAACGGAACTTGGTTCTAAAAATTCAAACTTGTTAGAATACCACTTTTTAGATTTTACTGCTCCTCCATAGGTTGCTCCTCCTGTAATTGCGTCTCTAGTTGAACCAACTACAATTGAGTCTGGATAACCTTGTTCAGTCAAATCTTGATGACTCTGCAATAATTTACTCACAGCATTGCCTTCTAGAAATGTGTCATCATTCAACCACAGATAGTAATCATATTGATGTTTTATTGCCTCACCAAAGGCGAGATGCATTCCTCCTACCCAAAATAAATTGCCATTACCCTGAATAATTTGTACCTCTGGGTATTCTGCCTTGATAGCCTCTGTAGTTCCATCAGAGCTACCATCATCAGTTAAATAAACATCACAATGATTTTTTTGCTGATATAAAGCATTTAGACAGGCAATAGTTGTATTCCGCCTGTTATGGCAGGTCATAATTACGGCTAGATTTGCTTGCTTCATCTCATTTTCCTCATATAATATCTACCAAAGCAATCATACAAATAATGAACTTTTATGCAATTTTTACAAATTTACCTTCATAATCCAAAGATCGGATTTTCAACTTCCGTATATTTTTTATAAAGGTTTAAAATTTAGCCATCTTTTCCATCCAACCACTGAGATTAATATCTAAGTTAAAGTTTTTTAGTTTTTGTTCCATTCTCCTAACTACCAACATATATCGATGCCAAACTGATACGCGAGGCATATTAAGTCTGACAACCTCTTGACACAACCATCGATATTTATCTGAATTGATATTGAATTTTTTCAATCTTTTTATTTGTGCATTCCAATCGTCATAAAAGAATAAGTTGAAATAATGAATGGATATAATATCATCCAAATGTTTAATTTGTATTTCTTTCGATAAACGGTTATGTAAAGGTAATGGATAACTATAATTAGGAGGAAGATGTTCGACGTTTTCTTCCAAGGCACATAAAGTTACAGATAAAACAGACTGCTCAACAAAATAAATACCCTGGGGAGGAGTAATATCCAGACGCATTACTTTTTCAAAATTCTCTTTCCAATTTGTAAATATACCTGCACTCCTTCTCACAGCAACCAAGCCAGAATTCCAGTAGGCTCTGATTCTTTTATTGCCAATTGGTGTGTCAACAAATACCTCACGCTTTACTCCCAGGACTTCATATAGTTTTTGCCAATACCATTCTTGGGGGTCTTGCAGACCTGTAGAACCAATTCCCTGACCATACTCAGGACGTATCCTTACATTACAATCTACTGGCAATAAAAATTCTTTTGGTTCAGAAAAGAAGCATTTATCACTGTCTAAAAAAACTAATATTTCTGCGTCAATATTTTGTTCTGCATAGGCACAAACTAGGGGTTTATTGGCTAAATAATATTCATGAAATTCTCGATTTATAGGAACTTGTTGATGAATCACCTGCAACGCTTCAAACGCTTGTTGGGTTTGCTTTGATATCGGTTCACCTACTCTAGGATGAAAACTATATATAGGTGTATTTTTCAATTCGCCGCAGAACTTACGAATACTTTCTGCAAGCATCAAAGATTGAGCTTCTAAACGACCAGGTTCTGTACAAATTATAAAAGCTATAGGTGTTGACATATATGAAGTATTTGTTTACTAAATTAATTACTGAATGAAGATTTATTTTCGCTCATCAATATTTCTTGAAACAAAGCTGAATAACGACGTGCTTGAAGTTCCAGAGTGAATTCTTGTTCGGCTTTTTCCCGAGCATAAAATGACAGCTTTTGTAGCCTCTGTTCATTTTCAAGCACCCAGATAATTCCTTTGGCAAAATCCTCAACTTCATAAGGTTTAGCCAAATAGCCGTTCTGCTGATGATCAACAATATCTTTTAAGCCAGTAGAATTAAAAGCCACAACTGGAGTACCACAAGCGAGTGATTCAGAAGCTGTCTGTCCAAAAGATTCTTGCAGAGACGGGACAAGCATGACATCGGCTGCTGAGTAAACAGTTGCTAAAGATATATCATCATGTAAGTGTCCCAAATAGTGGGTTTTGAAGCCCAAATCAGGTGGATTATCGGGTTGAGATGCACCAAAAATAACGATCTCAAACTTATCTTTCCAGCCAGATTTGCTTAGTTCTTGTAGTGCTGGTTGCAGGTAATGAAAACCTTTTCTAGAGTCATTGGTTGCATCTAGCGCCCCAAATAGAATGAGTTGTTTATCCAGAGGTAAATTTAGTAATTCTCGCGCTAAACCTTGATGAACAGGTTTATATTTTTGAGTATCCAGCCCATTGGGAATTACTTCAATTCGCAAATTTTTAAACAGAGAACTAGACTTGGCGCATTCAGCTAACCAAGAACCTGGCGAAACAATTGTCAGGTTTAAATTTTTCAAAGCTTTGGCCTTACGCTGCCATACCCAATGGGATAAATCCCAATCCTTTTTGCTATTAAGTTGGGGGCAGGCTCCACAAGATATTTGGTAGCGATCGCAATCTCCAGCATAGCCGCATCCGCCAGTAAATGCCCACATATCATGAATTGTCCAGACTAAAGGTCGCTTTAGTTTAGCAAGAGTTTCTATTTGCATAAAACCTGCGCTAATCCAATGCAAATTGATTATGTCTGGATTAATCTGAGCAACTTGAGAAATAACTCTATCTGGCAACCATTGAATAAAAAATGGAGTATTTTGCTTTTGAGAATAGAGCTTTAAAGGTAAAGTTTCAAATGTCAACTTTGATTTAGCGATGCCTTGAAATAATCTAATTTTAGGTGCAATTACTGTTTTGTCATCAGTATATTTTTCTTGCACCAGCATTTGTGATTGTAAGTCAATTTTTTGTAACCCTTTGTGCAAGCGATATGCAGCACGAGCCGCACCACCAGCCACATCCTGGGTGCTAAGGAGCAAGACGTTCATATTAGGAGTATTTAATTTGAAAAAAATATACTTGATACTGATTCTCTATCGCAGATAATCAGTATTACTTGTTTGGCTTGATGCCCTCACAATATAACGATCCTGGTAGATAAACTGTTCCATCAGCATTAATATCTAAGACTTCATCACTAAAGTTTGAAATATTGCTTGTATGGGCATCCAAAAATTTAATATCCGAAAAACCAACTCTTTCAAAGAGAGTTTTCATACTATGGGAATCATACATCCACTTATGTTTTTCCCCAAGGGTCGTTTCATCTATCATAGACTTACGGACATAATGTGGTATAAACCTCTTTACCATATCAATATAGAGGTATTTGAATTTGTTTCTGAGTTTATTTTGATTGATACTAAATACCTTTTCTAGGAAGGAATTAGTATTATTATTTGCTATCTCTTCTTTGATTTTAACACCTGTTCTTGCTTCTACATAGTTTATGGATGATTCGTCATTGTTTTCAAGCACTTGTCGCCAATAAGTTTTCATCAACCCGCCATGTTCTGTTCTTACCAATTGGTCGATTAACTCAATAATAATCCATTCATATTGTTTCTTTGCTTCCTCATTTTCAATACTGTCGAGAACTCTTAAATATTCACGGCATGTTCGCTCTAAGTCAGGAACAACGATGCGTAAAATACCTTGAGGTTTTAGAACTCTATAGCATTCTTTCACCAGCATTTCCCCCGTGTCCTGAGAGAAATGCTCTAGAACATGACTGCTATAAATTACATCGAAATAATCTTTAGGGTATGGAAGTGGTTGCAGTAAGTTATGGGCAATTACTTCAGGATGTTCAGAATTAAAATCTATATTGATCCATCCAGAAGAAAATCTGTGTCCACATCCAAAATTTAACTTTTTCATGCCTTCTCTCCTTTCAATTAATTATGTAAGTATGTAAACTATTTACCTATTTATATATTGGTGTTCGCTGAAAACTAAGAGTTAGAGATAGAGAAGTTGTGACATACATCAACCAATTCCAACTAGGGGTTAATAATCTGGCTTCTGAAAAATTCACTATGACGATAAGAACTAACATCTGCATTGGCCAATAATCTTCCGGTTTTTCTGCCACTGAAACAATTCGAGTCAGTGCCATTACGAAGAACCGGATAAATCCGGCTGCAAAAGTTAAGAAACCTAAAAATCCTAATTCTAACAATAGTTCTAAAAAGCCATTATGAGCATTGCTTGCCCAATCATAAGTAGCTCTCAGATTAGATGCAGCATTACTAGTCCAAAATCCAGAAAATCCATAACCTAGCCAAGGTCTTTCCAAAACCTTAGATATCACTAATTCCCAGAGATCAGAGCGCCCATTGAAGGTAAGGTCTTTACCAGAAGTACCAACTATAGTTTCAGCATTATTGATCAGTAATATTGAAAAAATAATCAGTAACATTAAAGCTGAAGTAATCATAATAACTTGTAATTTGTAATTATTCTTTTTGAAGGATTGGTAGAAGGGCAAAAGTAATATCATTGTCAATAGGATCGCCAAAGATGTTGTTGAACGTGTAAGGATAATTAGACATATAGATAGCCCACATAGTGCCCACATCAACCAGCGATATCGAGAGCTACTAAGAGCAAGATGTAAGAAAACTCCTGCACTCCAATTCATCATGTAACCTAATTCATTTTTATGACCATAAATTCCACTCCACATACCTAATAATTCAGGTGATTTGTGAATATAACCTGGTATGAATGCAGAAAATATCATAGATAATAATGTAGCTGCACCAAGCGCCCAAGCGATTAACCTCATTTGTTCCCTAAGGGGATAACGCATTGCCAAATAGATTGCAATAAAATATATTCGGATTAAACCTTTTATATCTTTAAGAGTAGAACTTAGGTCTTGTGACCATAATATAGAAAATATAACTATTGCTAGTAAAAAAAACTGTAATGGACTTTTGGTAATTACATAAATAAAACCTTTCCAGTATAAAATTAGGAAATAAAATAAGATTAAATATGAAACTATATTGAATAAGGTATCTACCTTATCACCTCCAAGGGTAGTCATAGAAACTTCTTGTGCAGGGTGTATTGTTAATGCCCCTACAGCAATGAGTAATAGCAAAATAGTTAATATTTTTTCTGTTAATTTTACCTTCATCGCTGCCATTTAATTTATTAATTTACTAAATAGATTACTATTTTTTATTGCTGAATAATTCCATCTTTTCTTAACTTCCTCTTTAAAAATATCCAATGCAGTTGCTTTATAGACTGTTTTCTGCGTAAAATTATCTGCCTCTATACTCCTCAGAATAAACGGTGGATGCTTTAAAGGAAATTCCATTGCTTGCATCGACATATTGATGAACGAAAATTCCTGGTTGGAAGTGAAGTGAGTCGCGTCCGCACCAACGCCAACATTAGAAATTAAATTGACATTGGGAATAATGCTTAAGCTCCCTTGCATCCAGCAGGCAAATGTCCATTGGTAATCCCAGGTTATACCTGTAGGATTGTTATAAACAGACTGAAATATTCGCCGCCAATAGTTTTCTGCTTTTGGGTTTATAAGAATGTCATGTAAAAGGTTTTCTACTTGCACTTCTTTCCAGAGTTTGATGGTCAAATCATAATGTTGCCAAGCACGTCTCCAACTTGCCCAACCCCAGCAGTGGTTGTAGCGAGAAAAATAGTAACTGTAATTTGTGCGTTTTCGTCCGAATTGAAGATTTTGAGCAGAAATTGTGGCGATTCTGGTATCGTTCCTATATTTCTCTAGCAGTTCTTCACTAAATCTGAAAAATGTTGGGTGAGGGATACAATCATCTTCTAAAATAATTGTTTCTTCAACATTATTAAATACCCAATCTAAACCACTAGATACTCGTTTTGCACAACCTAAGTTGATATCAGAATAATTCTTGATAACTTCGCACTCCCAATCAACTCTCTCAATAATTGCCCGAGTTGCTTCACACTTTTCTGCCTCACCTTCGCGATCAGTGCGGGGGCCATCTGCAATTACAAACAGTTTTCTTGGCTTGGCTTGACGAATAGCATCAAAAACTTTCTCTGTTGTTTGTGGACGCTTGAAAATAATAAAAGTTACTGGTGTTTGCATCATAGAAAGGTTAAATAATAACGATCAATATTTATAAAACGGAATAAGCGATCGCACCTGAATCTTAAAAATCTTTTGTGTTCTTGAATCAAATGCATTGCATATAAAACTAGCAGAAGCTTGTGAGATTATTGTTGCACTCGCAGCCCCAAGTCCACCATATTTAGGAATCAGGAATAAATTGAGAATAATATTTAGTATAGCCCCAAATAAAGTTTTACCTAAAGAAACATGGTTCAAACCTTCAGCAATAAACCAAGGTGATGTTGCAAGACCCATAAATACAAACAAAGAAGTCCAAATATGAACTGATAATATTGGTCCCGCTTCCGCATATCCACTTCCAAACATCACCATAATTATCTTTTCGGATAGGAATGTCATTGGTAGAGCAATTCCTAAAGATATACATGTCATTAGACTGAGTAATTGTCCTATTCGCTGATAGTAAAGACTTTCTGATTTTTCCTTAGCGGCGTAAATTGAAGGAGCAACAGAAGAAACAATAGCCCCCGGAATAAAATACCAAATTTCCGAAATACGGACAGCAGCAGAATAAATTCCCACCTCTCTATTGCCAATCATTTGACCTAACATTACCTGATCGATTCTCATAAAAATCATGATAGCGAACCCCGAAAAAATTAGAGGTAAACTCTCTTTAAGAAGGGTTTTGGCAGCAGACAAACTCCAACGCCATAACCACAATGAATACCCTTTAGCTTGGTAAACAATCAGTAAGCCAATTGCACTCATTGCAAATTCTGCTAATGTTACCCAAGCAAAAGCTAACAATGGTGCTTTTGTTAAAATTAGTACGATTTTGATTGCAGTATTTAGCAGAAACGCTATGTTTCTAGCGATCACACTGTATTTTGACTGCACCTGTGATTGAAACCACAAATCAATGGTATCAGTCGCCCTGAAAATTCCTGCCATTCCTAAAATTGCAACTAGCGATATCTTCAGTGTTTCATGCTCACCTAAGAAAAACATAGTGCTAACTGCCAATAAGACAGAAGCAGTTCCACCAAGCAATTTTAGCCAAAAAGTGGTTCCTAAAATTTCCTCTCTGTTTGATGATTGAGGGATAATATGCCGAATTACTACATCGTCCAGTCCTAGAGTGAAAATGGGGCTAAATAAGCTAACAAAAGCTAAAGCATAGTTAAAGAGACCATACTGCTGTACTCCTAAGTAGCGTGCTACCCATACTCCTACAACCAAACTTGCACCCATACGTAGAATGCGGTCAGCAAACAACCAACCTGTATTGGCAATAATTGCACGCAGCCCAGAACGAGATTTAAATTTTGATAAGTTTTGAATTTTTAATTTATTTAACATTATTTTTATGTTTTTATGAATTAATCATGTGACATTCCCTATCCCTATCAAGCTCTATCGTACAAATTTTTTCCAAGTTACAACATAACGTGGATTTATCCAGTATTTCACATTATTTATTGCCGTTTTTAATTTACCAATCATCAAAATTTTCAAAAAATAGCTAAATAATAAAATGATGCCCTTTGTTTTCCAAAAAAAATTATGCTCAAACAAAAATATTATTTTCAAATATGAAATGAAATCTTCAACTTTTGGAAATGGTATTGTTTTTAACTCATTCAGAGAAGTGAAAGCCAATAATAACGGTAAACTAAAATTATTTTTTTGCAGAATGTAATTAAATAAGGAATTGCGTTTCCAGAATCTCTTGTATTCATAGTTGTTATCTATATCTAAAGATTTCTTGTTATAATATTGATTACTTTGATGTATTCTATACATGACTAAAGGTTTCGATATATAAAACTTTTTAGCCCCTACCAAAGAAGCTCCCCATACTAGACAGTCATCAGCCCGGACACGCCAATCTTCTATATGTGGAATAGGCAAAATTTTTCTGATTATTTCTTTACGCATTGATAACGTTGAAGTTATAGAGCCAATCCATTCACCAGTGAATAAAGTTTTAATTACCGAATAACCCAAATCTAAATCAACTGTATCAGTTTGAAATATTCCTTCCACTGCCCCAAATTTTTTATAGGCACAAAATATAAAATCACATTCACTTCTCCTACTATAAAAATTTAGGGCAGTTTCTAAATATTCTGGTTCATAGATATCATCGGCATCTAAGAAAAATATAATATCTCCAGTTGCAGCTAAAAAGCCTTCATTAAAAGATGATAATTGTCCTTCATTTTTTTCTTTTAAAATACACTTAACATTAGTTTCTTGGGTAAATTTAGCGATGATTGCCATAGAATTATCCGTGGATGCGTCATCAACAATAATAATTTCATCAAATTGAACTGTTTGATTTAAAGCGCTTTGAATTGCTTCTGATAGAAAGCCAGCATAATTGTAATTATTAATCAAACAAGATGTTTTTATTTTTGTTATATTCATATCAAACTCGGTCTAGATTTTATTTGAAGATGGCTTTTAAAACCAAGGTAAGCTCGTCTATCGGGACATTTATATCATCATGAATTAAATGCGGATCAAAATAATCAACAGGTTTTTTGCCATCACCAATCAGGTAAAAATACTCTAATCCAATTTGGTTAGCAATTGCCCAAAAACATACATTGACATAGTTGGGAGAAAATATTTCTAATACTTTAGCTCCAGGATTGCACCAGATCAGGTTACTTAATCCAGCTCCATGAGGAGCAACAATAACTTCCGCATTCGATAGAAGAGCTATTTGCATAGCAAAACTATATTCTTCAAGGTAAACTGCTGTGAATCCATAATTTGACAAGCATTTAACTACATTTTCCTCATTCTTAACTCTTCTATATTCAGCATTGGCTCTACTTATATATAGTCTGCTAGGCGTGTTAATATCTGCTTTATTTTTCAGAAAATTTTCTCGCAAAAACTTGCATACCCAAGCGGGAGGATCACCGATACTACCAGGAAGAGAAGGAATAACAAGAGATGCAGCCTGAATGTGGAAATTGGAATCACAAAATAGCAATTTTTTTGATGAAATTCCCAGAATTTCTAGGGATTCAGGTATTGCAGAAATTCCTCTATTGACAATATATTTATCGATACTATCTAAACCCTTTGGAAGAGTTTTTTTAAGAATTTCTAGTCTTGGTAGAGCATCTAATAACCAATGAAAATATTTTCCTCCAGCACCAGTTGCTAAGATAGCAACAGTTTCAGATACTTGCTCGCATTTTGGCAGCTTTAAATAAGGAAATACATGATGTTCGCTATTCTCAATACCTGAAACATCGCAAAGCAATCTGTCATCATGTGTAATCACTGTACCCGCGTTACCAATAACTCTCCCATTGGCGATAGAAATCATAAATGTTTCAGGGTTAGAATGAATGTATCTACCATCAAATTTCCAATGAATTTCTCCCGATATTGATTTAGGAGAATTTCTCTGGGATACAGATGGTGGAAGAAATTTTGTATAGATTACATCATTCAGATTCTTTGTTTGACATAGCTGCCAATATTCTACAGATGAAGCATAGTAGCCTTTTGGTAAGTTAATGTACTTGGAGAGGAAAGGAAGAGATTGAATAGCATTAACAAGCCAATTCCTAATTTGGTTTGCAAATAACCAAATCTGGTTTTTATATACATATGATTTGACTATTTTTTTGAAAGCAATCATATCTGTGAAAGATATACCAATCTTTGAAAGAGTAGACATAAACCAAATCCAAAAGCGATAGTTGGGATAGTATTAATTAACGTTCTTTGGAAATTTTTTTTAGGCTGCTAGATACTAAATCTTGTTCAATTTGTCGTTTTTTGGTGTCATAAAAATAGTTATTAGGTTCATTTTTAGTATTCACACCATTGATTACTATCCCTAACACCTTCTGACCTGACTGAGTTAAAAACTCTTTAGCTGAATTCGCACTATTAAAGTCAACTACTCCAGGACGAACGACTAATAAGATACCGTCAGTGAGGGTACTTAAAACAGCAGCGTCTGCTATTCCTGAGAGAGGAGGCGTATCAAAAATTACAAGATCGTAATCTCTCCCAATGTGACTAATTAATGTTGCCATACGTTGAGAATCTAGCATTGCTACTGGATTGGGAGGCAAAACTCCGGAAGTAAGAACTTCCAGGTTAGGCATAACTTCTTGTACAGAGGCATCTAAAGAAACTTGACCAACGATGACATTACTTAGCCCTGTTTCATTTGTTAGCCCCCAGATATGATGCTGTATGGGATGACGCATATCTGCATCCACCAATAACACCCGACGACCCGACTGAGCCATAGTCACAGCTAAATTCGCAGATACGTCAGACTTTCCTTCTTTGGCAACGGAACTTGTAATTACAATGCTTTTGAGCGGTTTATCAGCACATAGGAACTTCAAGTTCACTTGTAGTATTTGGTATGCGTTACCAAGAGGGAAGTAAGGAATATCTCTGCCAATAATTTTGGGAATAGGTCTATCGAGTCCTGCTCTAGAATAATGAGCTTTACCACTTCTACCTTGTGTGGGAATCACTCCCAAAACACTGTATCTCAAGACTTCTTTAGCTTCTTTGACGGTCTTCACCGAGCGGTCTATCAAGTCTAAACTAAAGGCGACAATGATACCTAAGAAAAGACCAACTCCTGCACCACCAATAATAAACAGAGTTTTGCGAGGCCCTTCTGGTTTATCGGGGATTAAGGCATGGGAAATGACACGAGCATTAGGAATCTTTTGATTCTCTGCAATATCAATTTCTTGGCGTTTCTTTAAGAGTGTTTCATAAGTTGTTTGAGCTGCTTGCAACTTCCTTTCTAGCTCTCGTTGATTCTGTTCTAGCCTTGGCAAATTATTTGCTCGTTTGATGTAGGCATCTTGCTGTCGCGAGAGTGTGGCAATTTGTCTTTCTAAACCAACGCCTTCTGCCTGAGCACGAGTAATATCTGCAATTAGTCCTTGCCGCAGTTGTCCAAGCTGTAAATTTCCGTCTGTTATCTGCGCTGTACCCGCTACTTGTCCTGTCCGATCTTTTAGTAAGCTCTTAAGAGCTGCAACTTTTTCTTCTAAGTTTTTAATTGTAGGGTTTTCAGGTTCAAAACGAGTCCGCTCTAGTGCCAGCTGACTTTCTACATCTTGGAGTTGGGCAAGCACTTTCTGAACTCCAGGTGCTTGACTCAATTCAGATGCAATTACACCTTGCTTTGAATCTACTTTAGCTTCACTACGTAACTGTTCTAAACGACCTTTGACATCATCTAGTTGAGCTTGAGCTTGAGAAATTTGGTTGCCTAACTTGGAAATCGTATCGACTGCTGCGGTTGCCTCTTGTTCCAGGACAACAACTTTATTTATTTCTTTAAATCGCCGCAGTTGTGATTCGGCTCTTGTGACAGTTTCCTCAGCTTTGGGTACTTGCATTACGAGAACCTCTTTGGCTGTCCGTGCTTCAGTCTGATTCGCCTTAATATTTAGGTCGATATAACTGTCCATAACTTTATTGACGATGTTGCTAGCCAGTTTCGGATCACCGCCTTTATAAGAAAGTTGTACAATGTCGGTGCCTTTGATTCCTTCTATTTTTAGTTGTTTTGCCAAGTCGGGAATCGACAGAGGTTTGCCTTGACTATCTTTGAGGTTGAGGGAATTAATTGTTTTCTCCATCACTGGATTTGAGCCAACAATTCTCACCTGAGTTTCCAGGGGATTGTCGTTCACATTCAAAGCTTCTAGGCGTCCTATATCTTGTGGTGAGCCTGTGAGTGAGGAAGAACTATTTGTTTTAATCATCAAACTTCCTTCTGCCTTGTATGAGGGTTTCAGTGAAAATGCATACAAGCATCCAAGAGTTACAGCTATGCTAAAAATTCCGACTAGAGGTAGCCAACGCCGTTGAAGAACTTCTAAGTATTTCTGAATATTTATTTCTTCAAAGTTCGGTAAAGATTCCATTGTCATACTATATACAATCTTTTATAAAGATAAAGAATATTTACTTGCAGCAGATTTGTCTCAGTATTTCCCCGAAAGTAGGACTTTAGTCTAATTCGCAATAGTTCGCGATAGTAATATTTCCCTTGATTGTCAGCTAACGCCTTTTTGCTGAGGTTGTTCAATATCTAAAGTAAACTAAACAGTTTTAAAATCCCAATTTTAACTTAGATTGGTTGATATTTTCCTGACAGAAAACATAGGATTAATCACAACTTTCTCCTTAATTTAGTAGCTTTTCATTTTTGGTTAACTTCAGTTAATTTAGTTTTGTGTTACTACTGATGCAAGTATTCATTAGTAGTCTAACACTCCACATTATGTAAGAACACTGAATTGGATAACTTTACAAAAAATTCATACAAAACCCTGACATATCAGGATAAACGCATTTAATTATGTAGTGAAAAATACATAAAAATGACTGAAATAGGTATCAGTGAGTCGAATTTAAGAATTTAATTTGAGTATTAAATATGTTAAGTAGTACTTAATAAGCAAAGCATGTATTATACATCAGGGTTAGTCTTGTGGTATCGGGTTTCAAGTTTCCTAATAATTATCGGAAGCAATGCTCCAAAGTGAGGTGCTAAAACTAAGAACGGAAATAGGTATTTCGGGATGCGTAGGCGCAGCCCGCCGTAGGTATCGCAACGAAATAAACCTGGTTTCATTGAGAATATGGCGATGTAGTTGATAATTAAACCCCGATTTCACATTGCTCCCATAATTCTCTTACTAAAAACTCAAAGGCTTTAGCCCTATTTAATTTTCACTCCTATGTCTAGTAGAGACGCGATTAATCGCGTCTCTCCCACTCCCCATTCTCATAACAATTTATCCAAGCGGTTGGTTCTCATCGCATTGACGTGAATACTGTAATTCCAACTCATTTTGCCGTTCTCTACCTCCTCTATAGACAACCGGACAAAACTTAGTATTCGCGCTCATACAATCCATGTGTGGCGTTTTCGCACACACCACGAGTAGTCCACCTAAAACAAACAATAAACCACAAATTGCAAGCGTATTAACCCAATAAATTTCCAGCGCTCCGTGAACTACTACCTCTCGCAGTAGAGATACAATTGTTACCTCAACTGCCACTCCTACAGAGATACTATGTTCTTGCAAATAGACCATTAATAGTCGGAATAACTCGACTAAAATTAACACAAATAGTATTTTTGCAGTCATATGTTTATAGTCTAGTGGCTGCATGAGGGCGATAGCTATCCCCCACAATTGGATTAGCATGACGGCGAACAAACCCAAACACAAAACAATCACAATTAAGTCTTGAAAGGCTTCCATATTGCGAACAATTGAGTGCCGATCAAGCCAGCGATCGCTAAATAAAAATCGACTTTTCTGGCGCTTTTGCATGTACGTTTTTTCCAATCTGGACTAGTTCAGACAACACCAGCGAGTCAACCCAATAGTTTTATGTTATGCAATATTAAGCTTTTGCGCCTCAGCGAGGTTGGTAATTTAAATTTTGTACTTGTTGCAACAATTGCTCGGCATTTTTCGCCCACTGAGGATTCTTCTGAGTATTGTATAAATCTCTAGCAAATTGCAATACTTGTACTGCATCGCTATATTGCTTTAACTGCATAAAAACTAACCCTGCACCATAATAAGCATTGGGATAATTAGAATTAGCTTCGGCTGATTTTCTAAAAGCCTCTAATGCCTCTTTTAATTTACTTTGTTGAAACAAAATTGAACCGAGGTTGTAGTAAGCTTCGGGATACTTTGGATTAATTTTTACTGCCTGATTAAAGGCACTTCTTGCTTGATCGAGTTTACCTTGTTGGAGATAACACATCCCTATATGGTAAGGAGGTTCTGGTGCATTTTTGCTATATTCTATGGCTTTTTTAAAAGATGCGATCGCTCGTTTACAATCTCCTTCCTGCTCTCGTACCAACCCCAAGTTATAATGGGCGAATCCGAGTTTGGGATCAATTTCTAGCGCTCGTTGTAAGTAATCGCTAGCTAACTGTAAATTATTGCCTTCTAACAACGCACCGCCTAAATTAGCAAAAGCTGGAGCAAATTTCGGATCAGCTTGCGTCGCTCGATAAAATGCATCGGCGGCGGGTTGCAATTGTCCCGTTTGTCGGTATGCTAGCCCTAAGTTATAGTACGCTGGTGCTAATGTCGGATCTAATTTAGCTGCTTGTTTAAAGGCAGCGATCGCATCTTGTACCCTTCCCGCCTGAATTGCTTGTAAGCCTTGATTTAACCTGTCTATGGCAGTTTTAGCATTAGATTGTGCCAGCTTTGAGGCGACAGGAGGAGATAGAGCAAGAGAGGGGAAGGAAATACTCACAACCAGCAACGTTAAACTTACTAACCCTGCTATGCGATATTTAAAGAATGATAATCCCATTGATTTTCTGACTCGCAACACTTTCAGTTAAATTTACTTCATAAAAAGTTTGTTACAAAAGTTTTTGATTTGCTATAAAAATTTGTGATATTTAACTTTTCTTAAGCTAAATCTTACGACAGGCTACGATTTTTTTAACTTTCGATTAAAAGGAGCATAATAACAAATTAAAGAAGGGGTAATTTTGACTAGCGATTTTAGATTTTAGATTTTAGATTTTGGATTAAAAGAATTTTTAGTTCATGCCCCGCCCCTTGTGGGCGGAATAAATCTAAAATCCCAAATCCAAAATCTGACGCTCGTTCGCGTAGCGTGTCGCAGACAAGACTCGCTAACGCAACGCTTTCAAGCCTTGTCCCCTTGTGGGCGAGGTTAATCCAAAAGAAGCTCTCTACGAGACGCTGCGCGTAGCTTGCTTCTCTGTAAGAGTACGCGGACTCGCTTGCCGCCGGCGCTATCGCAAATCCAAAATCTAAAATTGTTTGACTCCAGAGAACTATTTTTTATCCCTTGATATCTACGGAATAATGCGGTTATAAAAGACTTACCGCAAGGGGGGTTTTATGAACAAAAAAGTAAAATCGGGTTCGCGGAATGTTGCAATTGTCGGGCCTTATTTAAGTGGAAAAACCACTTTACTAGAAAGCTTGTTATTTGTCACAGGGGCAATTTCTCGTAAAGGAAGTGTTAAGGACAGCAATACAGTGGGAGATAGTGCAGCCGAGTCGCGCGATCGCCATTTCAGTGTAGAAGTCAGCGCCGCTAGCACCGAGTATAACGGCATTCGCTTCACTTTTCTTGACTGTCCGGGAAGTATAGAATTTGCCCAAGAAACATACAATGCTTTAATCGGAGTGGATGCCGCAATTGTAGTTTGCGAACCCATCCGCGAACGAGTCCTCACCCTCGCCCCTCTATTTAAATTCCTGGACGATTGGGAAATTCCCCACCTCGTTTTCGTCAACAAAATGGATCGGGCAAATATTCACGTTTTGGAAACGTTACACGCCCTGAAAGCAGTATCTAGCCGTCCTCTGGTAGCGCATCAATATCCCATCATGAATGGGGAACAACTCACCGGCTTTATTGATATGGTGAGCGAACAGGCATATCAATATCATCCAGGCGCACCTGCTGACCCTATTCCTTTCCCCGAAAATTTAAAAGAAGAAGAACATGCAGCACGGGCAGAAATGCTTGAAGCTTTAGCAAATTTTGACGACCATTTACTCGAAGAACTTTTAGAAGACATCGAACCATCCCAAGAAGAAATCATCAAAGATTTAAAAATGGAATTAGGGGCAGATTTAGTAGTGCCCGTTTTCTTTGGTGTGGCGGAACAAGATTATGGTGTTAGACCTCTATTAGAAGGTTTGTTACGGGAAGCCCCCGAACCAGAAACCACAGCAGAACGCCGCTTAAAAAACTTAAAAGGCGATACAGCTTTAGCCCAGGTATTAAAAACTTTCTACACTCCTCAAGGTGGCAAACTCTCTCTAGTGCGTGTTTGGCGGGGCAAATTAACTGATGGCATTGTCCTCAATGGTATTCGCACTGGTGGAATTTACCGCCTTATGGGACAACAACAGCAGTTTGTTAATGAAGTTGGCGCTGGTGAAATTGTCGCATTGAGTCGTTTAGAAGGAATTAAGACAGGGGATACAATCTCCACAGAACCGCAAGCGGTGATGGAATTACCCAAAGCTGTACAGTTGGAACCTGTGTATGCCCTCGCCATTACCCCAGAAAAGCGCAACGATGAAGTTAAACTCAGCAGTGCTATTACCAAGTTGTTAGAAGAAGACTCCTCGCTTGCTTGGGAACAACACGGCGACACGCACGAGGTAATTCTTTGGGGGCAAGGTGAGATTCATTTGCAAGTCACCCTAGACAGACTGCGCCGCAAATATAACTTGCCGATGACAACCCACTTGCCGCAAGTGCCTTACAAAGAAACCATCCGCAAAACAGTGGCTTCAGTTCATGGACGCTACAAACATCAAAGCGGTGGTCACGGACAGTTTGGTGATGTTTTTCTCGAAATCAAGCCTTTACCACGTGGTACAGGTTTTAATTTTAATGAAACCATTGTCGGCGGCGTGGTTCCTAAACAATACATTCCTGGCGTAGAAATGGGCGTGCGGGAATTTCTCACACATGGGCCTTTGGGCTTTCCAATAGTGGATTTGGCCGTAACTCTAACTAATGGTTCCTATCACAACGTTGACAGTTCCGAACAAGCCTTTAAGCAAGCTGCCCGATTGGCAATGCAAACGGGGATAACCCAAGCGGAACCTACCTTGTTAGAACCAATTCTGCGGGTGGATGTTACCACACCGAGCGAATTTACCTCCAAGGTGCTGCAACTGTTGAGTGGTAGACGGGGGCAAATTTTAGGCTATGAGGGCAGAAACGATTGGCAAGGCTGGGATAATGTCTCTGCCTACTTGCCACAAGCAGAGATGCAGAACTTTATTGTAGAATTGCGATCGCTCACCTTGGGCGTTGGTTCCTTCCACTGGGAATATGACCATCTCCAGGAAGTGCCGGAAAAGCTTGCCGAATGTGTCATTCACAGCAATGGCAATGGTAGTAACGGCAACGGTAAGTAATTTTGAATTAATGTAAATTTGCGTAGCATCGCTCCAAGGCTGAGATTCCCGACTTCTTGAAGAAGTCGGGAATCTTTTTCAATCTATAAAAGGATTTGTAAACCGCACGCCTTCAACCATTGCACCTGATGCGAAGTCTTCAGTATAAATTTCTTCAATTTGGTTGAGTCGCGCCGTTGCCCAAATTTGCGCGTCCCAAAATCCGAAGTGATGGGTTTCCACGCCGCGAATTGTTTCTAAAGAGATGAGTCGTGTAATATCAACAACATGGCAAGCAGATAAATAGTTACGAATTCGCACCAGCGCCTCAGCCGGAGTTAAAAGCGATCGCCGAGTCCGGGTTGTGTCCATAAAAAACTCTCCCAACACTTGGGTACTAATTACGGCCTTACGAGAACGAATCAATTGGTCAGTAAGTGCGATCGCTCGTTCCTGTTTTGCAGTATCTAGTGGGTCGTAAATGTAAACGAGAATATTAGTATCTAGTAAAACCCTACCGTTCATAAAGGTCTTCACGCTGCCAATCCCGACCTCCAAGTTGAGCCGGTCGAGTTTTGATTTGGTCAATAAATTCTCTTTCGGCTTCCCACATTGCAAGATTGCTTTGGGGTGGAGTTATTTCACCAAGATGAAGATCAATAGCTTGGCGAATAATCTCTGCTTCACTTACACCCGCTTGTTGAGCGATCGCCTTTAGTAGATGCTCTTGACGTGGTTCAATATAAATCTGCTTACGAATTTTGCTCGACACAATTTAGGTTGTACATAATGTATACATTACATTATACATTATTTGGGAGTAGAGATGCGATCGCTCACCTTGGGCGCGGATGCAAAAGCTTTTCGCGCAGCCACTGTCCAAGGGGTTGATTTTAATGAACCTAGCACACTTCAAAATAAGTACCAGCAAAAAACTTTTCAAACAACCTCTTAAAGAAGTTGACAACTAGCAGGAGTTTTTACTTCTCGGTAGTAAAATATTTTGCACAAAGCGATCGCGTCCTGCTGCCTTTGCTTGATACAATGCCTGATCCGCTGCGGCAATCATTTCTTCTAAGTCAGAATCGGCCTGAGGAATTTCTGTCGTAAACCCAACACTAATGGTTACATGAGGACTAACTTGGGAATTTTTATGAGGAATTGCTCGTGTTCGGACAGCATGACAAATTTTGTCGGCAACATAAGTCGCCCCCTCGGTGTCTGTGTTAGGTAAAATCACAGCAAATTCTTCGCCGCCATAACGGGCAACTAAATCTCCTGGGCGTTTAATAATATCTTTGATGGCTTGAGCGATTTCTTGAAGACAGCGATCGCCTATCCGATGACCGTATGTATCATTATATAATTTGAAGAAATCAACATCGCAAAGAATTAAGGAGAGCGGACGTTGTTCGCGTTTTAGGCGCTGCCATTCTTGGTTCAAATACTCTTCAAACCGTCGGCGATTAGCTACTTGAGTTAATCCATCGATAGTAACTAATCTCTGCAATTCCGTATTCACGGCTTCCAGTTTTTGCTGTAACTGAGATTGCTCAATCAAGCGTTTGACTCGTTGTCGCAAAACTGGCCAGTGAACTGGTTTGGTAACATAATCCATTGCTCCCACTGCAAATGCACGGTCAACTGACTCTTGATCCTCCAGTCCTGTAATCATTAAAACTGGAGTGTGCTTGTTATAATCCAAAAGCTGTAACTGAGTGCAACACTCGAACCCATCCAGATCCGGCATTATGGCATCAAGGAGTACTATATCAGGGTGCAGTTGCTTAAAAACAGTTAAAGCCTCTATACCATTTTGAGCTTCTGCTATTTGATAGCCTTCCCGCTCCAAGAAATGCCGCAGTATCAGGCGAATAAAAGGTTCATCATCAACAATTAAAACTAAAGATTGGCTTTCTTGAGCAGTGGCTTTCATGGTACTTCCTTCGCAAGTTCTTTTTCTAAAGCAGTTTTAACTTGTCCATATTCCTGATATAGTTGTGAAAATAATTCTAGGATGTTTTCTAATTTACTGCTGCGCCCTTGTGCTTCTAACACCTTGCAAAGCTGCGCCAAGGCGATCGCTCCAACAGAAGCACTGCTGGACTTGAGTTGGTGAGCCGTCTTCCATAGGGTTTCGGTATCCTGATTTATAATAGCTGTGTTTATATCTTCAACTAATCTCGGTGTTTCTGTAAGATAACACTCAATTAGTTGAGCAAATACCAAACGATCTCCTTTGACCATATTCCGCAAGGATTGGAGGATTTTAGGATCAATATTATTAGCGCTTTTTAATGTCTGGTTTTGCCCTGACTGTAGAATATTTGGCGAAGGTTGCAATTCTGGGTACATCACTTTCTCTTGTTTGACTATGGAAGTGAATTCAGAACTTCTTTGAGGTGGACATTTGCTGAGAGCCTGAGCTAACTCTGGAAGCTGAATCGGTTTGCTAATGTAGTCATCCATACCAGCAGCAAGACAAATTTGGCGATCGCCCCGCATTGCATTAGCAGTTATGGCAATGATATAAGGACGAAAACCCACTCCCCATTCTTGACAGATTCTCCGAGTTGCTTCCAACCCATCCATTTCTGGCATATTGACATCCATCAACACTACGTCATAAGGCTGTTTTCGCAAAGCTGCGATCGCTTCTAGCCCATTCGTGACGACATCTGCTCCATAACCTATTTTTTGCAGCATCAATAGGGCAACTTTCTGATTGACAACCGTATCCTCTGCCAAAAGAATCCGCAGTGGCAGTCGATGGGCTAAATGCCGATCAACCAAGGGAAAATGAGAAACACTGGCTGGGATCGGCTGATTTCCCAAAAGACGGGTAATAACATCGTAGAGCTGAGACTGTTTTATGGGTTTACTCAAAGAGGCAGCAAACTGAACATCATTAAAGTCAGAGGAAGTTTCTACTTTACCCAAAGAAGTCATAATCACTAAAGGCAGATTTTGACAACTAGATTGCTTACGGATTTGACGAGCTAGGGTTATGCCATCCATTTCTGGCATCTGCATATCTAAAATGGCAATATCAAACTGTGTTCCCTGAGCAAGTTCAGCTAAAGCTTCTTTCGCAGATTTGGCAGCATAAGTTTCCATCTTCCAAGACTCTACTTGCAAACAGAGAATTTGGCAGTTGGTCAGATTGTCATCCACAATCAAGATTCGCTTGGATGCCAGATGCACTGGCGGAGTGCTTAATTCCGGTTGTTCTGACTGAGCAGCTATTTTGGTTGTAATAGTGAAGTAAAATGTTGAACCTTGGGAAGAATCAGGAGATGATAATAATTTTCCATTTTTCCATTTAGGGCTAGGATTGCCACCGACAAATCCCTGGCTTTCTACCCAAAGAGTGCCACCCATCATCTTACTAAGCCGCTTGCTGATTACTAGTCCTAGCCCTGTGCCGCCATATCGTCTAGTCATGGAGACATCAGCCTGAGTGAAAGGTTGAAATAATCGCTCTATTTTATCTGGTGCGATGCCAATACCTGTATCTTTGATAGCAAATTGAATTTGGACTGGGGACTGGGGACTGGGGATTGGGGACTGGGGATTGGGGATTGGGGATTGGGGACTGGGGGCTGGGGACTGAGGATTGGGAATTGGAGATTGGGTAGTGGGGATTGGGGACTGGGTACTGGGGATTGGGAATTGGAGATTGAGGACTAAGGATTGGGAAGAAGTTTCTTGATCCAAATCCCCATGACTCCTTATGCTGAATCCCCAGTCCCCAGTCCCCAGTCCCACAAAGAGTAGCACTTCTCCCTGTTCAGTAAATTTAATGGCATTGTTGAGAAGATTCATCAAGACTTGGCGTAGACGAGTCATGTCGCCGATAATCTGAGTTGGAACTTGGGGTTGGATCAGGTAAACTAATTCGATATTCTTTTGAGCAGCTTTCGGAGCTAAAAAGGAAATAGCCTGCTCCACACAAGCCCTTAAATCAAAAGGCTGTTCTTCTAATTCCAGTTTGCCCGACTCAATTTTGGAGAAATCTAAAATATCGTTGATGATGGCGAGTAAAGCATCTCCGCTACTGCGGACTGTTTCCACAAAGTCTTGCTGTTGAGGCGTGAGGTCAGTATCCAGCAGTAAGCCTGTCATGGCAATAACAGCATTCATTGGAGTCCGAATTTCGTGGCTCATCATCGCCAGAAACTCACTTTTTGCGCGATTTGCGGCTTCTGCGTTACGTTTTGCCTGCTCCAAGGCAAAGTTTTTCAAGGTAAGTTCTTCCCGTCGGCGCGTTTCTTGTTCCAGTAATTGAGCTTGTGCTAGAGCAATACCTAGTTGAGCCGCCACTGCTTCTAGTAATTCGATTTCGTCTTGTGTCCACTGGCGAAAATAGCTGCACTGATGTAAAACGATCGCACCATTGGGTTCTCCTTGATAGGATGTGCGGATTGACAGCATAGACTTCAGCCCAATTTTTCGGCAGATCGCTTCAGCCTCCTGGAGTAAAGGATCAACGTACACATCACAAGAAGCGATCGCACTTTCTTGTGCCATCATCTGCTCTATATAAGGATTATCAGTCAGGGAAACTTCCGATCTCAACATAGTGTAGCGATCGGGGAGTGTATTATATTCTGCCACGAATGGAATTCGGGGTGTGGGGTAACTAATGTAAGAATGAATCAGACAGCGTTCAACTTCAAATGCTTGGCCAATTTGGGTAGCAGCCGTCTCAAAGATTTTGCTAGTATCGAGACTTTGCCGAATTTCCTGAGTAATTTGTTCAAGTAGTAGAGTGCGATGCAATTGCCTTTGCAGTGCCTCCTTAGCCCGTTTGTTTTCGGTAATGTCGTGATTAATGCTAACAGTGGCGATCGTTTCTCCCTGTTCATCCTGTAAGGAAACTACGGTTGTTTCAGAAATTCCCTCACTACCATCTTTACGAATAAAGTGTATTTCCCCCGACCAGCGTCCCTGCTGGTTGATTGTTTCGAGAATTTTACTGCTTAATGTTGGGGCTACTTCCGGCTGTTGCAGAATACTGGAAGTTTTAGCTAAAACCTCTGCTTTGCTATAGCCATACATGGTTTCGGCAGCAGGATTCCAGTCAATAATATTGCCGATTAAATCTGTGATAATTACACTATCATGCATGTTTTCAAAAGTAAGGGCTTGCCGATGTAGACTCGCTTCGGCAAGCTTGCGTAAGCGCAACTCTTCGTAGACATCGCTAATATCTGTCTGAATCCCAATAAAGTGGCTTAACTTGCCATTTTCGTCATAGATCGGAGAAATACTTAATTCATTCCAGAACAAAGTACCATCTTTGCGATAGTTGCGGAGAACCACTTTACAACTCGTTCCAGCTTGAAGAGATGAGCGCAATTCATTGAGTGCTGGTTGCTGGGTATCTGTGCGCTGCAAAAATCGACAGTTTTGCCCAATCACCTCAGTCGCACTGTAGCCTGTTATTTGCTCAAAGGCGTGGTTGACGTAAATAACCGGATTGTAAGCGAGTCTAGCATCGGCAATAATAATTCCATTACTGGTAGCAGCAAGCGCCCTCTCCCTCAGTCTCAAGGTTTGTTCAACCATCTTTAAATCAGTAATGTCAAACATAAACCCCCTGAGCATGGTAGGAGTTCCTGCTTCTTCAACTACACTAACAATGTCTCGTAGCCAAATAACTCGCCCATCGGCTGCTAACATTCGGTATTCTAATTCGTGATTTTCGCACCTAGCAGTTGCTTCTTGGCGAAAACAAACAGACTTTTGCTTGTCATGTGGATGCAGATGATTAACCCAAAAATTTTCCTTGTACCATTCTGCGATCGCATAATTTAACAAGTCTACCGCTTGCGGTCCAACGTAAGTAAATCGCCAAGTCTTCAAATCTAATTCCCAAGGGATGACTTTGACAGTTTCCAACAGCTGTCGCGAACGATTTTCACTGGTGCGGAGGGCAATTTCTGTCTGTTTCTGTTCAAGAATCCGATGACTTAATTCCTGATTTATTGCTTTTATCTGTTGGTTACTTGCTTTCATCATCAAGGCGAAATAGATTGATAATATCAGGGTGATAACCATAAATAACCCTGCAATCAATACTATTTGTGCGAATAACCTCGGAGTTTGGATTAAAAGTCTCTGCCAAAGTAGGACTACAGAGATTGAAAAGACAATCCCCAGCAACAGCGCTAGTAATTCTTGTTTGCGGAAAAATTTCACAGCTTTAAACCAGTCATATCAGTACTGTTTGACCATTTATTAACCCTCCAGCACTTTCAGGGCTTATCAGAGAAAGCAGTCCCGATGAAACAAGTTTCAAAAGCGAATGGCACTAAGAAAAGATATAGCCCTTGCCCTGACTGGTTCCCAGCCTCCAGGCTGGGAACCAGTCAGGGAGGCTCCGCCTCCAGGGGCTTGACGAGAGGCAGCAGCCCCTTGGAATACATTCCCAGCCTAGAGGCTGGGAACGAGGTGACACAAGCCTTTAGGCTTTTCTTAGTGCCATTCTTTCAAAAGCCTTGAATGAAAGAATAACTGGGGACTGGGGACTGGGGATTGGTATTTTTACTCAGCACTCACCACTCAGCACTTTCAAGTCAGGAGGTAGACAGCGCAGCATCTCTTAGAGAGCGTCAGGCAGCTATTGCAGGAGTAAAGAACTATAAATAATTTCTGGACTATTACCCATTTTAAAAAGAAGAATTGTATCTCGCGCTATAGGTCTTGATACAAAGCTTCCAGTCTTGCTTCAATCCCACGCTTTTCAAGGTGAGTTACTCCTTCCTCCTGAGTACACTAACTTTTACTTCTAAAGAATTTAAAATATCAATGTCAAGGGTACAATTACGGTTTTTTTAAGTAAAATACTTGTATATAATCTTGGCAAAAAAACTTAATAATTTATAGTTATTAGGACTAGTACAAAAAGGCAAAAGTAAAAAGGCAAAAGTGAAAAAGCAGAGGAGCAGAGGGGCAGGGGAGCAGAGGAGAAAAACCACCCACAAGGGGTGGGGCTTCAACCAAGGAAGCGAGGGAGCAAGGGAGCTATCGCCCACAAGGGGCGAGGCTTTGAACCTTATCTTTTTCGTAAAAAGAAAGAATGCTTATTTTGTAAGCTTTCTGGCTATTTTAAATGGGTGGTTTATTTACGCTGTGTTGTACTAGCTCTTTCAAGGTGAGTAACAATTTTGCTCAAAAAATTCCTCTTTAATCTCTTAACTCTGTGTTCTCTGCGTCTGGAGTGGTTAAATAAATGCAGAGGCACAGAGAGAAAAACAGAGATTTTACGAGTCACCTTGAAAGGGCTAGCTGTTGGACAAATAACCTTGCATATTACCTGGAATTAAAACTATTGTGGAGTGGGCATCTTGCCCGCCCTAGTTATGCAAATTAAAAGTACATTAGCTTATTTGAGCGAACAAAATTCAGGAGTTAGAATAGTTAAAGAATAAAAGAACATTTGATGAATAAATATGCTAATTATTCTGTAGTTCTTATAAATTCTGACTCCTGGGTGCTGAATTCTTACGGCAGTTTTAGTTTTTAGCGTAAACCCAAGCGTATTGGGTTATTGTCACCTGTAAGCTGTTACCTATTTTTTTAAGATAGGTCTATTTCTGTACTTATATTTTAAATTACAGCTTCTTGGCGTTGACAATCAAAAACAACCATATAGGAAGCATTTGGTATTTCCTGAGGGAGGTGTCGCATATAGCCATCAGCATCAGAACGGGTGCGGAAGCGAGCAACAATTTCCTGTTGTGTATTAGGAACTAGACGAGCGATCGCCCAAGAATTGAGGCGTTCTTTATAAGCAATAGCCTGATTGTCTGATTTAGAAGCTTTGTTATCCGTATTTTCTGGCATAATTATGTTATCCGTATGAAGTTTAATGAAGGGCGTTAATTAGTTTCTAGGTAGGAATGCACTAACGCTTTTTTTTATGGTGCTGCCACCTTGTTATTCGATTATTAATAAATTGTCAACAGTTAGCGCTATATTTTAGACCAACTTAGTCGAAATTTTCAGATAGTTATGAATCTCAAATCCTTAATCTGCAATTGTTTCCAGCACACAAAAATGCTCAAGCAAATAGTTTGGCAATTATTTGGTTTGCATGATTTGTATGCCTACACATAAGTAAAGTCCGCATCAGTGGTAAAGCGAACATCAATGTCTGAAAAAGTACTATTAGAAACTCACTGAAAAAAGAACAATAACGCGTGTAGAATTAATAGGTAAGCAGACAACCGCTTAATTTTTTTATAGTGCGATACCTACGGTCAAGCTATATTGTGGGCATTTACGTTTTTTATAGTTAGTTTAGAATAATATTTAAATTTTCATAGTTTATAAGAAGAATTCAGAACTCAGGAGTCAGAATTCAGTATTCAGTATGAATTATGTAAGATTGGGTAATGAATATTGGTTAAAACCTTACTTCTCTACGAGACGCTACCGCGAACGTCCCGCTACGCTAATGCCCCTGGCGGACGAAAAAAATTAAAATATTCTCGCCTTAAAACTCTATCCCTTTATGGGTAGAGTATTCTGAATTCTGAATTCTGACTCCTGTTTTATTTAGATATTAAAAAAAGTAATTTTTCCTAAAACTTTTATCAAACAGAATACATGCGTCAGTCGTCAGAATACAGGAAAGGTATTCTGTATGACTGGCGGATAGCACAGCGTAAAGCCTTACGCTAATGCGAACGGCATAGCTTCTCTACGAGACGCTGCGCGTAGCTTGCTTCCCCGTAGGGATACGCTATGAGCGAGTCAGACGCTCAAGGATTCGCTTTGCACGCCGCTATCAAGCATCTTGATTCTGACTCCTGAATTCTTCTTCAATATATGTGTAGGAAAAATATGTGTTGCAATTATTTAATTTAAAACGTCTTGACTAACTGCCATAAAATAGGTAAGATTTTCCCGACAAAAATATGGTTTTGATAATGAAAACACCATTTGTAACATCAATAATTCAAAAACTAGCAGAGGAAATGGAAGCAGTAGTTTTGGTAGACCCAGAATGTACAGTTTTAGGAATGATTACGTTTAAAAATGGCAATAAAACTTTTTTTCGTAATAGCAGTTTTAGTATTAATTCTTTTGCTTCTGTAGCAATAGCTAAAGATAAAGGGGCTTCAAATTTTTTTCTAAATAAATTTGGTTATAAAGTTACTGAAGGAAAAACATTTTTTTGTGAAGAATTATGCGAAGAAATAGCCGATCTCAAGAATATAGATGCCGGATTTTATTATGCTCAAAAGTTAGGATTTCCTGTAATTGTCAAGCCGATTAATCTCAGTCAAGGAACGTTTGTTACAAAGGTTCATAGCAAGCAAGAATACTACCAAGCAGCCAAGAAAATATTGCGAAAAACTTCAGGATTTATTGTTGAGCGATTCTATAGTGGCAATGATTATAGAATTGTAATACTTGATGATGAAGTAGTTTCAGCATATCAAAGAATTCCTTTATTTCTCATAGGAGACGGTAAATCTAATATTTTGGAACTTATGCAACAAAAACAGGAAAGTTTTATCAATAATGGTAGAAAAGAAATTATAGATTTTGAAGATTATAGAATCAAAACAAACTTGCGAAGACGGAAATTAAAGTTTAATACTGTTATACCCAAGAACAATATAGTCTATCTTTTAGACAATGCAAATTTATCAACTGGAGGTGAGGCAGTAGATTTCACTGAAAATATACATCCTGATTTTCAAAAATTAGCAGTAAATATTACAAAAGATATGGAATTGAGATTAGCAGGTGTGGATATTCTGACTAACGATCTAACGTCACCAATGCTAGATTACACACTCCTTGAAGTAAATGGCGCTCCTAGCTTAACTCACTACGCTTCATTTGGTGAAGTTCAGACGAAAAGAGTAGAAAATTTATATCTCAAAGTTCTTAAAGTACTTGAAAACAAGAATAATACAGAAAAGCATTGATTTTGATTGGAGACGGAGTAACTCTTACTCCGCTTTAGCTATCTCTTTACAACCCCTTCGGGGCGGGAGTAGGGAGTAGGGAGTAGGGGAAGAAATTAGCCCTCGATTTAGGTTTAAAGCCGTACTTCGTCCCGCTACGCGCGTTCGCGCTAGCGTCTCGTCAGAGAAAAAATCCTTGTATCGCATATTAGTTGAAACCCCGCTTTTCGGAAAAGCTTTCTTAGTTTCCCTACTCCCCACTCCCTACTCCACACTCCCTTTCATTATTCCTTATCTAGTAAGGATTCAAACTCAGCTTGTAAGGCGGTTATATCTGCTAATCTTGTGACTAGTAAATTATCCTTACCAGCATCACTTAAACGTACTTTCCAATAACGAATACTGTCTGAGTTGTTCAACCAAAACTGAATTACGGTATCTACTACTTGATCTAGATTCCAACCCCATTTTGCTGGAACTGATTCTACTGATTCTAGAAATGTATCTAGTGTACATGTATACATTCCCAAATATTCCACACCTTGCTGGTGTGATTTTTGTCCACTTTGCTGTTGGTGATTAAAAAACTGCAAAAGTGGAGAGACTCCTACGATGTCAAAAGTATATTTCATGCTAGTACTCCCAGTTTTAAACTATTTTTAGGGAAGATTTAGTTTTTTCTAAAATCACGTCTGAAAGGAACTAAAGCATCTAGAAAAAGTTTAGATTTGGTTTAGATCATCGGCATTAAACCCCAGTCACGTCGCTTCTCTACGAGACGCTGCGCGTAGCTTGCTTCCCCGCAGGGGTACGCTCCGAATTCAAAATTCAAAATGACGCTCGCAGACTCGCTAACGCTGCGCTAACAAAATTCAAAATTAATGATCCCCATAAATAAATTTAGGGGCTTGTATCATGAGTCGTTTTCGGTCATAAATTAGCACTGGCAAGCGTTGAGTGCTAATATTTATTTAGAAATTTGATTGATTATTAAAGAGTTTCAGGCATTAATTAAGGGAATGTATATATTTTTAATAATTATTTAATGTTTTGCGTAAGTCCCTATCTTGTCTGCGAGATGCTAACGCAAACAAAGTACTCATAAGATATAACTTGAAAAGCGCTGTAAATTGGTGGTGCAGTTCTGAAAGTGTCACTCACCATACTGGCCTTTTGATTGAAGCAGTGATACGATTTATTTGTGTGAGGAGCAAGTTAAAAATAAAAAGCGTCTGGGGTGGAAACACGGCAACACTCCCAGGCGCTTTTTAATTGGTATACAGAAAAAGTTTTTGAGATAATCACCTAAAGTTCAAAATATCGTATAGAGCTTTTGCTGTATAATCAGTAAACTTGGTGCATTCATGGCATGAGGCGCGATCGCTCTGCACGTTGGTAAAATATTCTGCACCAAATACTTAAGCAAATAGATCGGCATCCGATGCAGCAATAGCCAAATCTAAAATCCAAAATCCAAAATCCAAAATTCCTTAAGTCGCACCAAATTCAGCCTGTAAAGCTTCATCGTTATTATCAGCGATCGTTGCCACAATGGTAATTATCCGAGATACTTCGCCAGGAGCTAATTCTGCTAAGGTGCGTGTCGATATTACAACTACGCGATTTTCAATAATACCGAAACGTGCTTCAAAAGTGCTAGAGCAGTTCAACTCCAAAAGATAACGCAGCAATCTAGGTTCATCTTTAGCAGGTAGATTTAGCACTGTAGACCAAACCGTTATGGTGTCTTCATCGGTTGTGCCATTGAGTTGGACAAAGACTTCTACACTTCCGTACTTAAACTTCCACAGATAGCCACCTTCTGGAGTGTGGCTAACCATCGCACTATCATCTTGTTCCAAAGAGTCGATGACATTTTCAATTACCTCCACATGGTTAATACTGGTTGTCTCAGTGATTAGCCCATTAATGGATTCGTTACTAGTTAGGGTTTCTGGGTAGCTTGTCATACAGATTTTTTTCTCAACATACTCGCTATTTTATCTACACATATCTGATAATACCAATTTGAAAAAAGAATGCGGCAAATGGTAAATGTTGACTGGAAGCAGGATTTGGGCGGGTGTGATGGTAAGGAAACTAGAGTCACTGCTATATCAGCAGAAAGCGATCGCTAATTTTTTGTAATCATCAGAGCTTGTTGGAGGAGCGTTGCTGATTGCGGTATGAAAAATAATTTTGCGTTATTTTAAAATCCTTGTAGAGACGTTGCATTGCAACGTCTCTACATCCAAATTCATACCTCGATTCAGCAACACCGTTGAATGATGCGATCGCAAGCAATTACTCTCTATTCCCATCTTCACCAAGGATTACCAACCATTGTAAATCCAGCCCAGTAATAAGGATGCGTCAGGGATTCATCAGGACTGTCAGCAGGTAAAGGCAAGTTCCCGGCTATTCCCAAACCTTGCACTTGTCCATCCTTTACGTAAATCTGCCCTTTGGCCATAGCTACCTGAGCCTCTCTCAGGGCTTCTGCCTTAATCGGGGCTGTTTTTAAGTTCTCATAAAATTTCGTCATCAGCGCTGCTGTCCCAGCATCATTAACCGACCAAAGACTAGCAACGCTAGTTTTCACACCTGCCAACACTGCTAAACCCGCAAATCCTAGTTCGGATTCTTCATCACCCAAAGCTGTTCTACAAGCACTCAGCACTAGCATTTCAACTTCGGGTTCATTGAACCGCAACTGTCGTAGTTGATTCAAGCGTAACTTGTCTTCCCACAGTTGAATATAGGAATTACTCAAAGCGCCAGTAGCAAAATCGGCATGGGTTGCCATGTGAATAATTCCAAAAGGTTGTTGGCGGCGGATGGTTTTGAGATTGTCTAAGGTGGCTTGCTTGTCTAACAATAATTTGCCTTGCCAGAGTTTAGACACCAGTGTTGATAATTCCAAGGGAACTGCTGGTAAAGGTTCTTGTCCTTGTGTACTCTGAGAAACCCCCAAAGCTAAAATTTGAGATTTTTTAATGTCTTTATAAAGGGTGTTAGTCAAGCTAATACTCGGCATCAAGCCAATACTATATTTTTCTACTAGAAACCCCTTACCATCATGAAGCGCTGCCATTGGGGTTGAACGTAAGCCAATATCTGGTAGAAAGACCAAATTATTGATTTGTCTTGCCTGTAAATCTGCCTCTAGTGGTGCAATAATCCAGCGATAAAGTTGTTGAGATGAACGCAAGTAACCCGTGCGGCGACGATTTTGTGGACTAACTATTTGGTCACGAAATTCTTGAGCGACTTGGAGAACTTTGGCTCTGGTAGTTTCTGGGATGCGCTTGCGGATCGGATCGCCTTTTCCTGTTACTACGACTATTTCCAGTTGGTCGCTATCTTGTTCTGCGAGAGTATTCAACTGTTTAGTAGATTTTTGAGCTTTGCCAAAACTTCCCTCTGGTATAACTTCCACAGGAACAAAGCTGATATAGATAAATGCAGGTTTAACGCCAGTAGCTTCTTCAATTTTGCGAGCAATTTCTTTGGCATCATCTAGGGTTTTGATTTGAGGAGTGGGTATGCCTAAATAGTCGGCAAAATCATCTGTGAATTTATCTTCGGGTGTGGGATCGGTATTAATAATGGGGTTGTCAATCTTAGGATTATTAAGGCCAGGGACATTCGGTTTATCTGGAGTACATTGGAATGAGCAAGGGGGAGGATTGGGGGTAAAAGTTGGGGTAGGAATTGGGGTAGGAATCTGACTGACATTAATTCCTATCTGTACAGGTGCAGAAGACGAAACGCGGTCATTTGCACTAATTACAAAGGCATTTAGTGAACCATTCACATCAGTTGGAGGGGTATACACCAAAGTATCACCGCTAGATAAGGTAGTTACACCAGGGATGACAGGAAGGCCATTGACAGTCAGGTTTCCTGTATTCACTACATCAACCTTGATGAAGGTGATGTCATTATTAGCATCGCTGACGAGTGGAGCCAAACTAGAGAACGTCAAGGTGACTGCTTGATTAGTCTGGGTATTGGGTAGGGATGAGTTTGCCGTTAATATCGGCGGGGTGTTGACAGATGTAATGGTGATTCGGGTTGGAGTGCCAGTAGCATCTCCACCATTTGGCAAAACTGGAAAGTTGCCAGAAGCGAGGATTGAAGTGTCTCCCGCATCAATTGTTCCGGCTGTGCCATTGGTACTCGTCGCATCACCTACGATAAATGGCACATTATTTTGACCACCATCATGTCGAATTGCGACATTACCTCCCGCAATCCTAGTGGTTCCTCGTTCTCCCAAATTCAAAATTCCGCCAGTAGCGATGGTAGTACCTGTGCTTCTTCCTTGCACCAGTCCATTTGTCAGCACTTGCACATTGCCACCTTGAACGGTGTTACCATCACCAAGGTTTGCTGTGGCCGTTGTGTTGATGCTGGTAAAATCAATTGTGCTGCCAGCAGGATTGGTAGTCTGTAAAGTAACGTTGCCAGATATAGCGTTGCCACCTCCAGTATTGACTACAGATGAGTTAATTGCCCCTGTGGTGATATTGCTTGCGGCATTGAGAGTTACTGAGCCACCAGTTGTATTGTCGTTGGTGTTGAGGTTGCCTAAGGTAATTGCACCATTAGTACTGGTGACACCTATACTGCCAGATGATCCATAGCCAGTTCCACTGGCAATAATGTTGCCTCCACTAATATTGCCACTTGCAGACAAAGTTACATCCCCACTTTTACCGAAATTACCAGTTGTGTTTAGATTTCCCAGTGATAAGCTGGCTCCTGAAATGCTGATTTGTCTGCCGTTAGTGTTGATGGTGTTGCCTGTACCCATCGTAAATGCGCCGACACCGTTATTGTCTGCATCTGCGGTAAATGTAATTGCTCCTCCAACATTATTCACAAAGTTTAAAGATACGCCATTGTCAATTGTGATGTTGTTAGTTGCTTGTAGAGTAACAGCAGCATCCTGACTTTGTAGAGCATTTTGGGAAATAGTGAAAGTCGCTGGAGTCGCATTTTGGAAAATTACAGGCAAAGAGCCATCCTGCGGTTGTGGAGCAGTAGCCACAATATTGATATCGGTTGGGTCTAGTAACAAGTGACCAATAATACCATTTTTAGCAGTCAGGTCAGCATTACCACTGTAAATCAGGTTTTCCTTACCCGAAACTTCCACAAAACCACCATTGCCAGAGTTAAAACCGCCACGAGCAGTAATATTACCCAAAAATTCTGTTTTCTTGTCACCCCAAATAATTATGCGTCCGCCATTTCCATTCAATTTGCTATCAGCTGCAATAACGGAGTTTGAGTTAACATAAGTCTGATCGGCGTTGGGTAAAGTCCCCTTACCTTGATAATCACCGCCAATTAGCACAGTACCGCCACCATTGGTTCCAGAGGCGTTAATGTTGGCATCAATCACCGCGACTCGTTTGCCCAAAGCAGTTACCGTACCGCCTGTTTGACTTGATACATCCACTCTTCCAGAAACAATGGTTGTCCCTGGTGTTGTGGGAATTGTCACATTAGAGGCTGTTAATTTTACCGTTCCATCAGGATTAGCAGTTAACCCCGTGTTCCCAACTGTGAGCAATTCAGGTAAAGATGCAATGGGAATTGTCCAGTTGGTGGGTTGGCTGCTACTAGAGGCGAGGGGCTGAATTTCTAGACTTAACAGATTTCCTGGCTGACTAAGACGCACCCAATTTTCCCCTGGTACGGATGTGACAGAAATCTGTCCTCCTGGTGCTGAAAGTTGCCCAGTGTTGACTACAGTACCGCCCAATAAATTCAAATTTTGCCCAGCACCTACTGTCAAATTTCCAGCATTGGCGATCGCTCCTGGCTGGTTCGTACTAAAGGCAAATCCGTTGGGGTTTCCAACTAGATTACTGTATTCATTAACACCGATAGCGTTAAACCAACTGCTGCCAAAACCAATGCCGTTAGCTGTTGTCACCGTGAAAGCACCAGGCACATTTAAACTGGCGTTTGCTCCAAAAATAAATCCGGCTGGATTCATCAAAAAAAGGTTAGGATTGCCACCTGTTACTTGAATTAAGCCATTAATAACCGAGGGATTCCCGCCTGTAATTCGACCAAGGATATTTTGCAGCGATGGACTAGCTTGAAAATTAGCGATTTGTTCTGGTGAAATCCCAAATTGCTGAAAGCTGTGGAAAAGGTTTGCACCATCTCTAGAAGTTGTGCCGCCAGTAATATCAAATCGATTACCGTTGGGTGTAACAATTGTGTTTGTCCCATCCTTAGCAGGAACTATTTGTTGTGCTTGGGCTAATCTGGGACTTATCAGCGAGGCAATAACTAGGACTGAAGCGGCGATATTAGACAATAAAGATTTTTTGCGCCGCAATATAAAGCGACCTGTGAGTAATTCTACATCGATTTGTAACTTATCTGCTAATCCGCGCCGCCAAAGTGCTTGGGCGATCGCTCGTTTAGACCAGAGTATTTGTTCTTTTTGTCTAGTAACAGAGATGCTTTGAGAATGATTTCGATACAAGTAAAGAGGCTGTTTGATTTGGCGTACCTGGGTTATTTCTGAAAGTCTTAGACACAGTTCGTAATCATAAGCACTACCACTAAAAGATGCATTTACACCTCCCACGCGATCGTAAACTGAACGGCGCATGAGGCGGAAATGGAAAGTCATGAAGTTTATCAACAGACCTTCTGGAGAGTAGGGAATGTCACAACGATCGCCATAGCCGATAACTTTGCCATCTCGATCAATATTTAAGTAGTCGGTATAAACAAATCCTGTTTCTGGGTGCTGGTTGAGAACTGTAGCGGTTTGAGCAAGAGCGGTAGGAGTTAGGATATCATCACTGTCTACGATCCCAACGTAATTGCCGCTAGTTTGGCTAATGGCCGCCTTGCAAGCCGCAGCAACTCCCTGATGATGTGCTTGAACTACCCGCACTCGCCCATCTTGTTGAGCATATCTGTGAGCGATCGCCACTGATCTATCTGTAGAGCCATCATCCCAAATTAATAGCTCAAAGTCTTGCCATGTCTGCGCTAAGACACTAGCGATCGCTTCTTGAAGGTAAGACTCGCGGTTGTAATTGACGATGACAATGGAGATCAATGGCGACATCGAAGTATTCCCAAGTTTTTTACCTGTTACCACAATATAATGCTAGGGACTATCACTTAGAATAAATCGCTGTTAATTATAGTTTTAGTTACAAATCTTTTGAAATCTGAATATCAAAAATATGATATTGAAATACTCATGCACCCATAGCATACTCAAAAACTAAAATCAGCCCAGTCCTTAGATAAGGCGTCCCACTGAGGAGAAATGAGAAAAGAAACAGAAACTAGTGTTAAGCCAAAAGCGACGACTCAGCCAAGAATTGCCTGTTTCTCTCATCAGTTAGAAACTTGGCGGAGTTTGGCAACTACTAAATGGAGTAAGCACAGTTTCAGTTTTCAGTGTGGCTTACTAATTCTGCCTGCGGTCTGGATTTTAACTGCAAATGAACTGAAAGCTACAGCGAATATTTTTACACCTGACTCAGCTAAAAATAGCAGTCAGCCAGAGTTACAAATAGTACAAGAAACAGAACCTAGCCCGACAACTAAACCCAATCAAACCGAACCGAAACCACAACCAGAAACACCACAACGCATTCGGGTTCGTAAAATCCAGGTTGTAGGTAGCACAGTTTTTAATGAAAATGACTTTAATCCAGTAGTCAAACCGTTTGAAGAACGGGATTTGACTTTAGAAGAAATCAGACAAGCCGCAGATGCTATTACCCAGCTTTACCTAAATAAAGGTTATATAAATTCCAGAGCAGTTCCAGACACTAAACAATCTAGTACCGCAGATGGAGTTGTAGTAATTCGGGTGTTGGAAGGGCGTTTGACTGAGATTGACATTGAGGGGACGCGGCGATTAAACCCATCTTATATTCGTAGTCGCATTCAATTAGGTGCTGGTATCCCTCTCAATACTGGTAAGCTCGAAGAACAACTAAAATTGTTACGACTCGATCCCCTATTTACCAATGTAGAAGCGCGTCTGCGGCCAACGGGTAAGGTTGGTCAAAGTGTTCTCATTGTGAGAGTTGAAGAGGCAAAATCTTTAACTAGTAGTTTTGGTGTAGATAATTATTCGCCTCCGAGTATTGGTGCAGAAAGATTGGGTGTTGAACTGCGCGATCGCAATTTAACCGGTATGGGAGATGAGTTGGCCGGTTCCTATTACCATACACTCTCTGGTGGTTCCGATGCCTTTGATTTTAGCTATCAGATTCCCGTGAACGCCATGAATGGCAAAGTGCAGATTCGAGCAGCATTGAATCGCAACGAAATCACTGAGCCACCTTTTAATGCTTTTGGCATTCGGGCAAACCAGGATCTTTATGAAATCAATTATCGTCAACCACTGATGCGATCGCCTAAAGAAGAATTTGCCTTATCTTTAGGATTTACCTATCAAGATGGTCAAACTTTCCTCTTTGATAACCTCGCAACTCCCTTTGGCATTGGGCCTGGTGCCAATGGCGTGAGCCGCACCAGTGTAATTACATTTGGTCAAGATTATATCAAGCGCGAACCTCAAGGAGCTTGGTTTTTGCGATCGCAATTTAACTTTGGTATTGATATATTAGATGCAACTATCAACAATAGCCCCATACCCGATGGTCGCTTTTTTAGTTGGCTAGGTCAAGCCCAGCGCGTGCAGCAACTGAGCAACAATCATTTATTGCTCATTCAAGCAGACTTGCAGCTGACACCAGATAGCCTTTTACCTTCCCAGCAATTTGTCATTGGCGGTGGACAATCTGTAAGGGGATATCGTCAAAATATCCGTTCTGGGGATAATGGATTTCGGGTAGCGATCGAAGATCGGTTTACAGTGCAGCGTAATGAATCTGGATTATCTACAATTCAACTTGCGCCATTTGTAGATATGGGAGCCGTCTGGAATCAGTCTAATAATCCTAATCAGCTACCCAATCAAACTTTTTTAGTGGGTGCAGGCTTAGGATTCTTGTGGAATCAGGCACTGGGAATTGATAATCTCTTTATGCGCCTCGATTATGGATTTCCATTCATCGATCTGAGCGATCGTGGTAATAATGCTCAAGATAATGGCTTTTACTTTAGTCTTCGCTATCAACCCTAATAATTTTGGCTCCACCGTACTTATTATGCTAAATTCACAGTTTTCAAGACGCGATAAATCGCCGTCTCTACAAGTTTTTTGGGCTTATCTGATTTCTCGTGTCTCGTTCCCAGTCTCCGACTGGGAATGCCGTCCTAAAGGCTCCGCCTCCCTTGCTGGCGGTAGAATCGCCAGGGATTGAAACCTCGTCGCACCAACCCCCTACACCCTTATACCCTTATACCCCTACACCCCTAATGAAGCCTTCTTCACCATATTGGTGTTTTCCGTAAGCAAAATGCTATTTTACTTACTAAAAATGCTATTTTGCGTTTGATTTCAGTATTTTCCACAGTTAACGACCTTTTCTTGCTGCGTTACTCTAATTTTTAAAACTAAGAATATTCAATTTTTCTGGAATTTAAATTTTCCGGTGTGTATTTACACACAGAGAAAAATTAAGTCTATAACTTTAACAAAGAATTACAGGAGTAAACTATGACAGAATCTAACTCGCAAGACAAAAACAACTTTCTTTATCCTCGTAGTCGGTATTATGGTAAATTCCAGCCAGAAAACTTAGTGTTTAATGCTAACCTCCAAGAATTTGCCCAAAAAATTAGTTACATCACCTGCCTTGAAACAGGGGGAAAACTGTCTCAGGATGAAGCTTACGAGCAAATTAAGGTACTTTGGAAACAGTTAAAACGCAGTAAAAAGCAACTGGCTATTAGTGAAAATAAAGAAGTTTAAACTAATGGGCATTGGAAAGAGGCAGAGGGGCAGGGGGCAGGGAGAAAAGAGGGAATTTTACGATTCTCCCTCATCGCTCTTAGGAATAAGAATTAAATAACATACAATTTATGTCCCTGGTTTACCTCACCCTCAATCCCTCTCCTTATAAAGGAGAGGGAGGTTAGAGATAGGATAAAGTTTTGCATTCTTATTTAATCCATGTTCCTTATACGAGTTAATTACCTTCTACCAAAGTCCAGAAATAGCCATCTGGTGAGACAAAAGAGAAACTCGTCTCGCCAAATTCATTACTAATGATGTCTGTAACTTTTTGTGCAGTACTTGCCTTGATGCGATCGCTATACTCCTGTATTCCCTTAACCCGATAGGTATATAAAGACATACCCAAGCTACCAGGTTGGGCTGCCTCAAAGCGCGATTCTAAATCAATGGATTCTGGGAATCGAATCACATAAAGTCTACCACTGCGTGTAGCCATGAGGTCAGACTGAGAAGAACGAGGATCGTCAAAGGTAGTGACAATAAACTTTTCACCAGGATTCAGGTCAAAAATATCTTTGCCGGCTGGCGAAGATTCATAGCTAGTTTCGACACCATCCCGCACACGCAGCAAACCCAAAACTTCTTCATAAAACTTTAGGGTTTCTTTGCTGTCATCTTGAACAATAATCCCCATGTGCGTAAACTGACTAGTCTTGAGTGCCGCATTCTGGTTAACTTGTCCGTAATGCGGTAGTGTATAGCCAAACCGTTGAAATAAAACCTGTCTAGCTAAGGGTTGCAGCAGCAGCATTTCTCGCACACCAACTGCTGGCTCAATAAAAGGACGACTTTTCCTCTCTTTGTTGTAGATGACTTCCCAATAAGGGTTAGAGTACCTAATAGGGAAACCTGCGGCCTTTGCATCTTCTATATGATTTAAGATACTTAAAACATCCGCAGTTAAGCTTGTTGCCCAACGATTCCCTTTAATTTTCATTGACGCTGTTCCCAAACCTTCATGGGTGGGATTTTGCCAAACCATCAGCCGAATCAAACCATGATCTGCATTTTGGTGATATAGGCGAATTGAGCGTAAAGACGAATTCACCCCATATAATTGATGGGCTACATCTGCGGTTAATTCACCCACTTCACCAATGCGATAGCCAAATTGCTCCCAATACTGAATTGCAGAAATTGGCTCTGGGATGCCGATGCAGACTTCATAGATACCTTCAATAGCGGTTTGTTGTTCGTGAGTCATAATGGGTGCTGAGTTAGGAGTTAGGAGTTGGGAGTTGGGAGTTTTCATGCAGACACATGGAAACAAGAGAAAAGGAAGTGTTTACAAAAGTATCTCAGAAAGAATCTGAAAAACAACAACCTTTTTTTGTAGCTTATGATGTACTTACAAAAGTGAGATATCTAATAGACATAGGAGTGAAAATGAATGTAGAGACGTAGCAGTGCTACGTCTCTACAAGGATTCTGGATAACGCATATTTAATTTCTGGAAATGTCTAATATATAAAGTTCAAAATTCTTCTGATTACACGTAATTAGCGATCGCAATCAAGTTTTTTTAACAGGAGTTCAGCGATTGCTTGCCGCAGGCTACCATAGAGGCGCAGAGGATACAGAGAGAGGAAAGAGAAGGAAAAAATTGCTTAACTGAAATGTATTGGGTTTGACCCCTCACCCCTAAAACCTTGGTTTGGCGTTGCTTTCCCGCCCTGAAATAAATTTCGGGCTAAGAGCTACTGTCCGTTGAAACGGACTCAAATCAGGGAAATCAAGAGCAATAGATAATGATGGGTTAGACCCCTTATTAATTCGCCAACAGTCTCATAGAATTCGCGGCTATACTGGCATTGTCCGCCTCCGCAGACTAAGGTCAAATCAAGGTTTTGAAACCCAGGATCGGTAGCTTTTGTTTGTATAGACGTGGTTTCTAACCGCCCGTTTTGCTTTCAGGGTAATGACTAATGACTAAATCGGCGGGCGGCTATACTGGACACCCCCTCTTGAAGGTATGGGATTCCCGCCGGTTTTCGTTGACATTATCAAGATGAAATTGATACCATTTCAAGGTTTTAATTTTTGTGTTATACTTAAATAAACATTGCTATTATTAAAGAATTGAAATATAGCAATATGTTTTTCCTTTAACTAAGCAAATTCCTGGGCAAGGTTGGTATTAATTGAAAATTCAAGCGTTGGAAGTCAAGGCTGGCGATCGCATTATTGCTTACTGCAACAACAAAATGCAAACCTGCAAGGTAAAACGCATACTAGATCCCGGTCAAGCTAATATCACACTATCAGTATTCACCTCTGAGAATTATCGTGGTTGCTCAGTTTCATCTATAGTTCGCTTTCATAGTAACGCTTTGGTTGATTTAGTAAGTTAAAAATCAAGTAAATATTCAATCTCAAAAATATTTCTAGTTCTTGTCCAGCTTCAAGCTGGACAAAATTTTTCTAAGAAGAATTCAGAACTCGTTCTTTTTCACATCACGAGCCATGTTGAGGTAGTAGTCGTCAAGCTTGGCATTAGGACGACGGCGGTTAGTGGTAGAAATTTTACTAGTGTTATCACGGTTCGTTTCAATTGGCTGTTTAGCGGCAGCTTGCTTTATACCTTGCACTTCATCAGATTCCAAGAAATAACCAGAACTAGTGAATCCGAAAAGCTTGGCAAAAAAACCAAATATATTTCCGACAAAATTAGAAAAACTTTGGAATAAAACACCAAACAAGCCTTCAACGCGAAGGAAAAAGTTCCGAATAGCTTGAGTTAGCCGAAGCATGACACCACCTTCAATGATTGCCTATCTATTATTGTGACTCAATTGCGATCGCAGAATTGGTGCTATGGCAAAAATCTACCAGTGGATAGGTATAACTATTTTTTTGTGGAGGTTATCCAGAGCAAACTGCCAAAGATGACAAAGTTCTGTTACCACAGCAGGCATCACTCACTCCCTAAGACAGTATTTGTATAAGAGCGATCGCGCCCGTTTGCTTTGGCTTGATAAAGGGCTTGATCTGCTGCCTCAATCAAATCCAAAGGAACCATATTAGATGTAGGAATCACTGTGGCAATTCCGATACTCAAGGTTACATAATGTTTCACAGCTGATGCAGCATGGGGAATATTTAGCTGTTCTAGAGCTTGATGAATGTCTTGGGCAACGTAAAAAGCTCCATCACTAGCAGTGCTAGGTAAGATAACAACAAACTCTTCTCCACCATAACGAGCAACTAAATCTCTAGAACGTTTAACACTTTGTTTGAAAGCTTGGGCAATCAAGCGTAAACAATCATCTCCGGCCGCATGACCATAAGTATCGTTATATTGTTTAAAATAATCAATGTCACATAAAAGTAGTGAGATAAAACCCTGTTCTCGTAAAAGATATTGCCAGACAGAATTAAGCCGATGATCAAAACATCGACGATTGGCGATTTGAGTTAATTCATCTACCATCACCATATTTTCAAGTTGCTGGTTGGCACGCTGTAATTGTTGATAAAGTTCTGATTGCTGAATAGCGATCGCTAACTGTGTTGCCAATTGCTGAAGCAGTTGGTCTTCCCAAGGTTGCCAGTCACGTGAGGCGCTAAAATGATGAGCAACCAAAAGTCCCCAAAGGCGATCGCCTTGAAAAATTGGTACAACTAGCTTGGCTCTGACTTGCAACTTTTCCAAGAACTCTACATGATAAGGAGCAAATCCGGCGGTGTAGATGTCTGGAGTGACTTGGTGCGTACTTTCTTGATAAGACTCTCCCTGTGTTTTGACAAAAGAGTTGTCTGTAATTTCCATATTCAAAATCGATTCCCAACCGGATGCTACAGACTCAGCGATCGCTACACTACTGCAATCTGGCTGAAAGCGATAGATAATGACGCGATCGGTTTGCAGAAAATCTCGAACTTCGGCAACAGTTGTATTCAAAATTTCATCCAAGTCCAAAGATTCGCGGATGTGTTGACCGATCGCATTGACCATGCGTTCCCGTTCTGTTTGCTGTTGCAGGGCAATTTGTGCCTGTTTACGAATTGTAATATCTGTAAATGATGCGACTACCCCATAGGGTTTTGATTCATCGGCTGCAAACAATGGTAGAGAATTGATTGAAATCCAAGTCAAGCTGCCATCAGGTTTGTGAACTCCCATAATGACATGAAATTGGGGTTTTCCGGTGCGTAAGGTGACAATGGCGGGGTGAGTGTCGCCTGGAAAAGTAGTACCATCTTCATGAATAGCTTGCCATCGTGGATCGATGGAAGTTCGCTCCATCATTTGCTCGGCTGTTAATCCTAAAATTCTTTCGGCACTCTGATTACAAGCAGTAATGCGACCATCAGCTTTCTGTAAGACAATACCTTCTGCCATCACTGTAATTACAGAACGATAGCGGTGTTCACTTTCCCTGAGTGCTTCTTCTATACGCTTACGTTCAGTAATATCAGTATGGGTTCCTAGCATTCGTAGGGGAAGACCATCCTCTGTGCGACTCGAAACTTGACCACGGTCTAGAATCCACTTGTAGGTTCCATCTTTATACTTGATCCGATATTCACTAACATATTGTTGGGTTTCACCGCGCAAATGCTTGCTAATCTCCTCGTAAACCCTCGCTTTATCATCTAAATACACTCGCTCTACCCATTCACTGAGGGTATTGCCAATTTCATGCTCTCCAAACCCTAATATTTCTTTCCATCGCCGAGAAAAAAAGACTTCGTTAGTTTCAGCATTCAAGTCCCAAACCCCGTCGCCATTTCCTTCCAAGGTATAGTGCCATCTTTCTTCACTGGTTTTGAGTGTGGCTTCGATTTGTTTACGTGGGGTGATATCTTCAAAAATATATAACCGCCCAAAGTATCGATCCTCAGTATCCCCAATTTGGCTGGAAAAACGGCGAATCGTTCGCCCATCGACAAATAAAATTTCATCCTCAATCGTGCAACGATTTTCTTCAGACTGCAACGGTTTACAGGATTCGGCAAATGCGGGCACATCGGCAATTAAAGGTATACAGTCAGGAATAATGTCATTATTTTTTAAAGCACCCAAGCGCATTTGGGCTTCGAGATGTTCGATGCCCCATATTTCACAGAAGCAGTGATTGAAATAGAGGATTTCGTCGGTGCGATTGTCAACAACCAAGAATCCCAGTAAAGAAATGTCAGTCATAGAACGCAGCAAAGCTTCCCGCCACTGCAATTCTGACTCTGCACACTGACGTTGTTGTAATGCAGCTTGTTGCTTGGTAATATTTTTTTCGTTGACGAGGATGATGGAGTTACCCGTTACCGGATCGCGCGTGCATCGTATATCCATCCCATGCCATTGAATCCCCTCACTGGTAAACACCTGAGCCTCTATGCTGAATACCTCACCGAAATTAATCGCTTCCATCGCTTGTTGCCCAACACTCTTGTCAACAAAGTGACTCAGGAAAATATTCTCAGTTGACGAGTTAGGGTGCAGGGTATCCCGATAACAGCGAAGGGCTGCCGGGTTTTGCATCAAAGGTACACCATCCAGCGTGTAAAGTGAGATGATGACTGTGGTATGACGTAGGGCTTCAATTGATCTCAGTGTTTCTTGGTCAATCTGATTGATAACTTCTGTTGTTACTTCAACCAGCATCGCCATTCGCCCTCGTTCAATTAGAATTCCCGAAAAAAAACAGCAAGCAGAAACGGGTTTTCCTTCTGGGTAAAATGTCCAGTTTTCAGTGATGCTTTTCCCTTGTTGAAATTCTTGCAGATAGCTTTGCATTCGAGTGTGAGTAGACAGGGAAACATCACTGAAGTTGCGATTGAGCAACTCTTCTCGACTTTGAGCATTCCAAATATGCAGAGCGGATTGATTCGCCCACCACATCTGCAAGTTTTGAATATCATAAATCCAAACTGGAGTTTGTAATCGGTCAAATGCAATCAAGTCTGCAACTGATATATTCTTCGGTAATACTGTTCTTGTTATAATGGATTCTCTAAGATTCTTATGCAAAATTCTTTTTATTGACCTCAACTTCAATTTTGGCTGATCTGTCAAAATTTTCAGGTTTTGATTGAGTTGCGGCGTTAGTTTTTGGCAAGATGCAACCCTTTGCTGATGGCGTTCTACTTTCCCAAGAGCGATTCCTAGCTCTGCGACTACTAGTTGAAGATACTCAATTTCTAAAGAACTCCATTGACGTGGGCCGCTGCACTGCTGAACAATTAGTAAGCCCCACAAATGAGGATATGTACTAGAAACTCCAGCAATTTCTTGATTATTTACTAAAATTGGTATTACTAAATTAGCTCGAACCTGCAAGTCGGTTAATAGCTTTTTGTAACAAGGGTCAAGGGTTGTAGTATTAATGTCTTCAATGACGCTAACGTATCCATCTCGATATCGCTGCACCCATGTCGCCTTGAAGCAAGGATCGTAAATCAATTGCCCTAAAATCGGTTTCCATCCATGACTTACAGACTCTTCTGCTATGACTCCATCTCCATCTGGCAAAAAGCGATAGATCATGGCGCGTAGGCGTAACCCGTCGTAGACATCGATTTCTAAAGTTTTTCTAACTTCGCTGACAATAATCTTGAGAATTTCACTCTCTTCAAGCGACTGGTGAATTTGGTCAGCCAGCATCCTAATTTGATCGAGGATTTGCTTTAAATCAATTTCAGAACCCGATAGACGATTGAATATCATGGTAATATTATAACCACAAACTATGTATATTTACTTGTCTAGTATGTAAAAATTCATTCGAGTATTTTATTATATTCCAAATTATCCAAAACGGCTAAGTTAAATTCAAGCTTACACTTGATACTTATTACTCTAATAGCCTAATGCCTGCAAGAATCACTTCTTCTGATGAGGTGTACTTCCCACTTGCAACCTGACTTTAAATGAACTGCTCAAGCTCGATCGTTAAGGAAATATTCATAAACTATTACCATATTTTTGTTCTCATATTCTAATTCGAGAAGCGAAATAACGGCAGTCCATGACGATCGCATTAAGTAAGATATTCCAGTTCTATTATATTAAATAGTACTAAAAATAGTTAAGTAGCACGGTGGTCGCACACATTCAACCCCCTTCAAAATGCACCACAACCACGTTAAGCTAAATTAGAGTAGCAATTTATTGCGCTTTTTAATATGAAAATCTCTGTTCTTGTCAAATTTTAATTTTTTCTGCTTGAGAAACCCGGAATGCTAGACCAAATTTTTGATAACCTCAACTTTCATTTCAGCGTTGAAGCCCCGATAGTTCTGCTGATCCTGATATTTTTAGAGGCGGTGTTATCTGCCGATAATGCGATCGCCTTGGCTGCGATCGCTCAAGGGCTAGAAGACAAAGAACTTGAGCGTAAGGCCCTCAACTTTGGTTTAGTCGTTGCCTATGTGCTACGAATCACCTTGATTTTAACTGCTACTTGGGTACAACAATTCTGGCAATTTGAATTATTGGGTGCTGCTTACCTGCTGTGGTTGGTATTCCAACACTTTAGCTCTCAGCAAAGTGAAGACGATGGCCATCACGAGCCGCGTTTTAATTCGTTGTTGCAAGCTATACCCGTGATTGCATTTACAGATTTGGCATTTTCTTTGGATAGCGTCACAACTGCGATCGCAGTTTCTCAAGAAAGGTGGCTGGTGCTAACAGGTGCAACAATTGGTATTATTGCGCTGCGATTCATGGCGGGATTGTTTATCCGTTGGTTAGACGAATTTGAAAAACTAGAAGATGCAGGTTATGTAACTGTAGCTTTGGTGGGCTTGCGCTTGTTATTGAAAGTGGTGAACGATGCTCTAGTTCCACCAGAATGGATCATGATTCCTGCCATCTTCCTAATTTTAGGCTGGGGATTTTCCAAGCGTGTTGCTGCTGAGTCACCCCAAGTAGAACCAGAAAAGAGCGAAGTCTCTAAATAAAAAGAGCAGGGGGAAATAACTAATAGACATCTCCGAAAAATAACGTAGAGACGTAGCATTGCTACGTCTCTACAAGGGTTCTGGGTAACGCATATTTAATTTCTGGAGATGTCTAATTCCTAATCCCCATTACCCCTTATCCCCAGAGGGGACCCCACCTTCCCCAATCCCCAGCCCCTAATGTCTTACTCGTGCAACCAAGGCGTTAAGTGTGGTTGCCAACTTACCAATTCTTCATCCTTAAACCATAAAGCGATTTCCTGTTGGGCGGTTTCTGGAGCATCAGAGCCGTGGATTAAGTTACGACCAATATTCAGTCCAAAATCGCCGCGAATTGTTCCCGGCTCTGCTGTTAATGGGTTTGTCGCACCAATAATCTTTCTGGCAGATGCAATCACGCCATCGCCTTCCCATACCGTCGCCACTACTGGGCTAGAAGTGATAAATTCCACTAAACCACCAAAAAAGGGACGTTCTCGGTGGACACCATAGTGTTGTTCAGCCAATTCCCGACTGACTTTCAGGAACTTTAAACCAACTAGGGTAAAACCTTTGGTTTCAAAGCGACGGATAATTTCCCCCACTAATCCCCGCTGTACTCCATCAGGCTTAATTGCTAAAAATGTACGTTCCAAAGCTATCTCCTAAAACTTAATAAAGTTTTTATCTAGTCAATTGTCCTTTGTCCTTTGTCCTTTGTCCTTCATCCTCTGTCTTCAGTCCAAGGGTTTTGCACTAATGACCAATGACTAATGACATACAACTCTTGACCAATCAGAGTTTATCTCAGAAATTATCTTTAGGTGCATATACGTTGCCAAATGAATGCGCTAAATTGTTAACTCGTGGGTGAAAAACAGAGGTTAGGAAGAAATGGGTGCTGAGTCAACTGCTACATCTGAAGAGGTGGTACTACCGTCCAATGGACAAAAATCTGAAGTGAAACATCATAAACAGAAAAAACTTTTACCACCTAGTCCTACCACAGGAGATTTACCTCGCCCCTGGAAAATTGAGGATAGCGAAGCCTTGTACCGCATTGAAGGATGGGGACAACCTTATTTTTCCATTAGCGCTGCCGGACACGTTACCGTGGCACCCAAGGGCGATCGCGGGGGATCTCTTGACTTGTTTGAATTGGTCAACGCCATGAAACAGCGCAACTTGGGACTTCCCATGCTGATTCGCTTTTCTGATATTTTGGAAGACCGAATTGAGCGCTTGAACGCTTGTTTTGCCAAAGCGATCGCCCGCTATAATTACCCTGGTGTCTACCGTGGCGTGTTTCCCGTCAAGTGCAATCAAGAGCGGCATTTGATTGAGGATTTGGTGAAATTTGGCAAGCCTCATCAATTTGGTTTAGAAGCCGGTTCCAAGCCAGAATTAATGATTGCTCTAGCTGTATTGGATACACCAGGAGCATTGCTCGTTTGCAACGGCTACAAAGACCGAGAATACATCGAAACTGCAATGTTAGCCCAAAGGCTAGGGCAAACACCAATCATCGTCTTAGAACAGATTGAAGAGGTTGATTTGGTAATTGATGCCAATCGCCAGTTAGGTATTAAGCCGATATTGGGGGTTCGTGCTAAACTCAGTACCCAAGGCATGGGACGTTGGGGAGCCTCTAGTGGCGATCGCGCTAAATTTGGTTTGACAATGCCTGAAGTTATTGAGGCTGTTGACAAGTTAAGAGAAGCTAACCTCCTCGATTCTTTGCAGTTGATGCACTTCCACATCGGCTCACAAATCTCTGCTATCAATGTGATTAAAGATGCCATCCAAGAAGCCAGCCGTATTTATGTGGAATTGTCGATGCTGGGGGCGGATATGAAATACCTTGATGTTGGTGGTGGCTTGGGTGTAGATTACGATGGCTCCCAAACCAACTTCTATGCATCGAAAAATTACAACATGCAGAACTATGCCAATGACATCGTGGCAGAACTAAAAGATACCTGTGCCGAGCGGCAAATTACCGTACCAACACTGATTAGTGAAAGTGGACGAGCGATCGCTTCCCATCAGTCGGTGCTGATTTTTGATGTTCTCAGTACTAGTGATGTCCCCCTCGACCCGCCAGAACCTCCGCAAGAGGGAGAATCCCCAATTATTAATTATCTTTGGGAAAGCTACCAATCCATCAACCAAGAGAATTACCAAGAGTTGTACCACGACGCTGCACAATTCAAAGAAGAAGCCATCAGCCGTTTCAACTTAGGAATTTTACGCCTCAGAGAACGAGCCAAGGCAGAACGCCTCTACTGGGCTTGTTGTCAGAAAATTCTTACCATCACTAGACAGCAAGAATACGTACCCGATGAACTGGAAGACCTAGAAAAAATCATGGCTTCCATCTACTACGTTAATATGTCAGTGTTTCAATCAGCACCAGATTGCTGGGCGATCGACCAGCTATTCCCGATCATGCCAATCCACCGCTTAGATGAAGAACCAATCCGGCGGGGAATTTTAGCAGACCTCACCTGCGACAGTGATGGTAAAATCGACCGCTTTATTGACCTGCGCGATGTCAAATCGGTTTTAGAATTGCACACCCACAAGCCCGGAGAACCCTATTATCTGGGGATGTTCTTGAATGGAGCTTACCAAGAAATCATGGGCAATTTGCACAACCTGTTTGGCGACACCAACGCTGTTCACATCCAATTAACGCCTAAAGGCTACCAGATTGAACACGTTGTCAAAGGTGACACCATGAGCGAAGTTGTCAGCTATGTGCAGTATGACTCCGAAGATATGGTGGAAAACATTCGCCAACGTTGTGAGAAAGCATTAGAAGAAAAGCGCATCACCCTAGCAGAATCTCAGCGCCTACTGCAAACATACGAGCAGAGTCTTAGAAGATATACGTACTTAAATAGTTAGGCATTGGGCATTGGGCAATTCAATTTTGGATTTTGGATTGACGATTTTGGATTAAATTTCAATTCTTTAATCCAAAATCTAAAATCTAAAATCTAAAATTCCTACTCCCCATTCCCCATTCCCTAATTTACATTTGTCCCCAACAATTCTTCTATCGCCTGTCGCTCAAGAGGTGTATGTAATGGCACTGTCTGACGGGCATCGGTAATCAGCCAGTCTAAAGCAGCGGCTTGAACATCGATCGCAGCGCCAGTTTTATCTACGCAATAACGTCCAAATACTAGTTTATCGACTAAACGGACTCCGGGACCCAGGCGCGACCATTCAAAAATCACGCTGTTATCCACTGTTGCGCCACTACATATCCAGCAATTGGGGCCAATCATCGCTGGCCCGACGATTTTAGCTCCGTCTTCGATTCTTGTCATCCCGCCAATGTAAACGGGGCCGGTGATATCTACCTTGTCCCAATTTATGGCGACATTTAAACCAGTGTAGATGCCAGGGGCGACTTGATGACCGGGGATTTGCACATTTTTGATTTCACCCAGCAGCACACCGCGAATCGCCCGCCAATAGTCTGGGACTTTACCAATATCTACCCATTCAAAGTCCATAGGGATGGCGTAGAAAGGTGCTTTGATTTCTACCAAATTGGGAAACAATTGGCTACCAATGTCATATTCGACACCAGAGGGTATATAGTTAAAAACTTCTGGCTCAAAGATATAAATACCTGTGTTGATGTTGGTGCTAAGGGCTTCTTCCGTTGAAGGTTTTTCTTGGAAAGCTTTGACCCGGCCTTCTTCGTCAGTTACAACCACACCATAGCTAGAAACTTCTTCTTTGGGGACAGATTTCGTAATAATAGTAGCGATCGCACCTTTGGATTTATGCCATTTAACCGCCGCAGTTAAATCTAGGTCAATTAAAGCATCACCACATAAAACCACAAAGGTATCATCAAAAAAGGGTGAGAAATCTTGGATGCGGCGCATTCCTCCAGCAGAACCTATGGCTTCGCCTACTAGTTTACCGTTGTCATCAATTTTCCCTTCAAAGGAATAGGCAATCTGCACGCCAAACCGCTGACCGTCACGGAAATAGTTTTCAATTTCCTCAGCCAAATGACTAACATTGACCAAAATCTGGTCAAATCCATGATGGCGTAACAGTTCCAGCAAGAACTCCATCACTGGCTTTTGCAGGATGGGCATCATCGGTTTGGGCATGGTGTACGTAATCGGACGCACGCGAGTACCCTTGCCAGCTGCCAGAATCATCGCTTTCATAAAAATTTATTCCTCAACCACAAGCCGGTTTACTTTCATCGAGTGATACTTAATCATCGTTTTTATTTCTGCTCTAAGTCATCCCTCAAAACAGGGATAACAGTAATTTAGTGGTTGTTGCAACCATCGTTATACTTAGATGACAAGCGATCGCTTATCCTTTCAATTTACTCGGATTTTAGGGCTGAATCAAAAATCTGTAAATTATCTGTAGGGATGTAGGGCTACTTTTAGCTTTCTTAGTTCATTGGATGTTCAAGGGGTCTAAGTAAGCGAATTTTAATCTCATCGTAAAACTCCTCTTGAAATAGCTCTACTTTCGATTGAGCCGAGAGTAGTAATAGCGCCCAGAAAACACCAACTAGTTGACTTTGTTTAGACTCATGTCCAGACCCATTTTGGTTGAGAAGCTTTGTTTGAGTCCACAATTCTACAAGTTGTTCTAAATTCAACCAATTTTGTTCTAAACTTAGGTCTCTTGCTGACAATCTCAACACCTGCTCTAGTTCTCCAGCGACTTCTGTCAGATTTTCCTGGTGAGCTAACTCCAGAGCCTCCCGCATACTTTGGACGCTAGGCTGACGCCTGGGACGGATAGGTTTACTGACTTTTTCTACCAGTTTCAGTTGGTTAGCCATGATCTGCAATTGCTCAATTAACTCTTGCAGAGTCACCCGACGCTTTGGTGGCGGCATTGCTGCTGGACGACGACGCAATTGCCGTTCTAATGGTAGACGATGACCCTGATGTGATACACCGTCTTCACCTTCTAATAGGGCATCATCTTCTACACCATCTTGTGCATCTCCTACAGTTGACAATTGCATCAAGGTGTTGGCTTTGAATAATACCAACATTGATGCTGATAAAAAAGCCTGTCCAGATTGAGACAAGTCCGCTTCGTAGCCTCTTGTTATTGCCCCCGGTGCCATCAATTCTAAGTAGCGGTCAATCACCTCAATCACTTGGACATCCCAAGGATCAATTTCCCCCTGCTCGGCTTGGTAAATCAAGAATGTGATTGTTTCTAATAGCTCGGAAGCTTCCATCAACAGGTTCTAAGTTAATTAATGACAGGAATTGCCTGGTGGCAGTATCTTCTAAAATTTGTAATCAATCACCATTGTGAATTGTGAGATCAGATTGTGCAACTTTTGATTTCCGCAAGGCGCACACTCATGACTCCAGTCAATAAAAAAACATCCCAAATTTTCTTGTGGGGTGAGCAGGGGAAGGCAGGGGAGGCAGAGGGAGCAGGGGGAGGGAAACAAGTTAAAAGTTAAAAGAAATATTGAATTTATCTTTCTTTTTACTTTTTACTTGGTTCTTTTTACTTGTATGCCCAATGTCCAATGCCCCAAGAAGGGATGGAGTTTCCCGCCGACTTTCAATAGACATCTCCAGAAATTAAATATGCGTTACCCAGAACCCTTGTAGAGACGTAGCACTGCTACGTCTCTACGTTATTTTTCGGAGATGTCTAATAAATAGGGAAAGGGAAAGGGGATGAAGTTTTTCCCCTTTCCGCATCTTCTGCAAGAAGTCTATTAATTTTTGACTATAGAAAACAATGCCTGGACATCAGTCAAGTATAGGTGCCAGAGTAATTCTGCTTCACCATTCTGTGCAGTGAGGAAGTTTGCCCAAGTCCTGCCAAAAGTGCCAGTAGCGAGGAAACGCAATTTCTCTATAACCTGTGCAGATGAGGAGCCGGATTTTGGTAAGCAGTGAGTGGTTGCATCATAATCTCATAATCTATTTTGGAATGAGATGGGCAATGTTGCCCATCTCAGACTTATGAAATATTTTTTGAAAGGCTGGATATTATCCGGGAGTTCCTTATTGATGATTTTTACGCCATTGGTGTATTTGTTGCTGCTGTGCGGGAGTTAAGACTGATTTAATCTGTTGTCTTTCTGACTTCTCCAGTGATTTTATTTGGTCTTTCTGTGCTTGACTCAGATTTAATTTAGCAAAAATACCTCCTCTATGACGATGATGACGATGCTGACCTGTTTGTTGACCTGTTTGCCCCTGAGCCTGACGCGCTTGCCACGCAGCCTTACGCGCTTGTTTCGCTGCCTCAAACTGTGCTTTTTGGTCTGGGGTGAAAACTGTATTTTCAATTTGCTGCCAGGTCTGTTGGTGAATGTCCTTAATTTGGGATTCTTGTAAAGATGATAGATTCAAATCTTTCCAGCGTCCATGTGGGGTTTCTGCAAGTAACACAGGTGAAGGAGAGGCTGTTTGGGCGTTAACAGCAAAGGAGGTTGCGGTTAAAGTTAAGGCGATCGCTCCAGCAACTAGCGATAATACTTTGAGTTTCATGACTTATCTCGTGGGTTTTTCCTGGTTGGATGCCATTATCATAAGGACTTATCTTTAGTAGTTACATGAGGAGAAAGTCATGGTTATACCCATGACTTTAGTCATGATTGAATTTTGACAAATATGATTGACAATAAATAGTTAGGAGTGGGGAGTGGTCACGTCGCTCCGCTCCGAATTCAAAATTCAAAATTCAAAATTAATAATCCCCATAAATAAATTTAGGGGCTTGTATCTTTTTGTTTTCAGTAAGTTAAGAGTTTGGAGTGATTTTCCAAAGAATTTAGGATTATAATAAAACTTTGCTTAGATTATTACGTAATATTTTGATATCCTGCATTTAGTCTTAATTACTCAGTCAGCGAAAAGTCTAAACGCCGGAAAATGCTGCTCAAATTGCATTCAAAACTCTTAACTATTAACTCATTCATAACTGGAGTGAAGGGATTAATGAATCGTCAAATTCAAATTAATAAACATCCTTTTCCATCTCTGCTTTATTTGGAGTGGACACTATTAGCGATCACTGCATTGACAGCAGTTATACCACCTCCATTACGGCAATTTCGTCCTAAGAATCCAGAACTATCGATTTGTGGAGTATTTCCCGAATTGTCAGTTTGTAACATATTACCAGAATTATCAATTTATAGTCTGATTATTTTTGCATTAATGGGCTTAAGATTACCCAGGAGTAACCAGATAAATAAGGTTATCTACATAACTGTTGAAATTTTATTGATTTTAACAACTGGACTTTTTGGTGAAAGGTTTGCTCGGCTTTTTCCCTTTCTATACATAATTTTAGTTACTCGCAGTTGTCTAATTTTTCAGTTACCTGGGCGTTTATTCATTACAACTTTATCATTTAGCTTATTTCTGGTGACTACACAACTCAAATACCAGTTATTCAATTTTCAAGCATCACCACAAGCACAAGAACGATATCGATTTTTGATTTTGAATTCGTCGCTGGTATTTGGCTTAAGTTTGGTTTTTGTTTTGTTAATGATGAATGCAGTATTATCTGAACGGCATAGTCGAGAAAAGTTAGCGATCGCTAATGAAAAGCTCCGTCAATATGCGATGCGAATTGAGAATCAAGCTACTTTAGAAGAACGTAACCGAATTGCTCGTGAAATTCATGATTCATTAGGACATTCTTTAACTGCTTTAAATCTGCAATTAGAAACTGCTTTAAAACTATGGCAATCTAACCCAGGTAAGGCTGAAACATTTCTCGCAACAGCGAAGGAATTAGGTTCAAAAGCGCTAAAAGATGTCCGCCAATCTGTTTCTACTATGCGTTCTGATCCCTTACAAGAACAATCTTTAGAACGCGCGATCGCTAGTCTTTCAGAAAATTTTTATCGCTCAAACGGTATTTTACCAATTTACCAAATCAACCTAGAATATTCTCTACCACCTGAAATCAATACCGCTATTTACCGGATTATTCAAGAATCTTTGACAAATATATCTAAATATGCTGATGCAACGGAGGTTAAACTAGAACTCATGAGGACAAAAGGTAATTTGCGATTGATAATTCAGGATAATGGTAAAGGTTTTGATTTAGGGCAAAATACTACTGGTTTTGGACTTCATAGTATGCGCGATCGCACTTTAGCGCTTGGAGGTAATTTTAATATTAATAGCGCTCTTGGTTCTGGTTGTAAAATTATAGTTAATATTCCATTAGCAAGGGGTTGACATAATGATTAAAGTGTTGCTGGTAGATGACCAAAGTTTAATTCGTCAAGGATTAAGGGCATTATTGGAACTAGAACCAGATTTAGAGATAGTTGGAGAAGCAGAAAATGGTGAACAGGCGATTGATTTGGTTACGAAATTTCAGCCAGATGTAATCTTACTAGATATCAGAATGCCAATTATGGATGGAGTTGCAGCTACGCGAGAGATTCAAAAACGTTTTCCTACAAGTAAGATTTTAGTACTGACAACTTTTGATGATGATGAATATGTATCAGCAGCTTTGAAACATGGAGCAATGGGTTATTTATTGAAAGATACACCATCAGAAGAATTAGCTGTTGCTATTCGTGCTGTTCATAAAGGATATACTCACTTAGGCCCAGGTATAGTTAAAAAGCTGCTGACTCAATTTTCTCATCCTGCACTAATCCAGTCCCCGCCTGTACCATCTAGTTTAGTTGAACTTACTCCTAGAGAAAAAGAGGTTTTGCAGTTAATTGCAACAGGCGCTAGTAACCGAGAAATTGCTCAAGAACTCTACATTTCTGAGGGGACGGTGAAAAATCATGTGACAAATATTTTAAACAGATTAAATTTGCGCGATCGCACCCAAGCTGCGATTTGGGCAAATACATATTTATCCTATTTGAATGAGCCAAGTTAAATAATTCGTAATTCGTAATTCGTAATTCGTAATTCGTAATTCGTAATTCGTAATTTTAACTTCTATAACAATTCTATTCGATTTTTGAGGGAAAATAGAATTGTTATATATTAGCTGTAGTGTGTGTTAACGCTAAAAGTAAAGCGTCATTTTGGGGTTTTCAGTGCGTTACAGAAACCGTAACACTACATCATATTCTAATTGTTAATGCAAGTTAACTTTTTATAGCTTATTTAAATAACTCCAAGCATTCATTTTTTAAAACGCCTTTTTTAACTTTGATGTTCCTAAATGACTTGGATATTACCTCTTCAGAAGATATATTAATTTGTGATTGATTTACATTTATTAAATCTTGAATTGAAGCACCATATACAATTTCTGATAAACCACTCCAAACACAAGCAGTTGCACACATTGGACAAGGTTCACCAGTTGTATATATGCTATAACCTTCTAAAGAGGGGTTTTTAAGTTTAGCTGTTAAACTACGAATAACGTTAATTTCCGCATGGGCTGATGGATCGTTGTCTCTCCTCACAGTATTATGAGCTACAGCTACGACTTCGTTATCTTTAACAATCACAGCACCGTAAGGCGCATCACCTTCTTTTGCTTCTGCCAAAGCTAAACGCATAAAATATTCTGGGTTCATATAAGCTGGAGTTAACATAAGGATAATGATTAATAATATCGTATTTCTAATGCTATAACTAGGAATTAAGATGTATTAATGGTCGAATATGTTACTGAGCAGGCAAGAAACAGAGTTTTACTTAAAAGACCTAGAAACACCAATCGGTAAAGTAATTAATTTAACACTTGCCTCTTTGGTGTTAATATCATCAGGAATTTTTGTGGCAGAAACATATAATATTCCTGATGATATGCGGTTTGAGTTAAATGTCGCTGATACTGCGATCGTCATCATCTTTGCGGTGGAATATTCGCTCCGTCTCTGGAGTGCGGAAAATAAAATTAAGTATATTTTTAGTTTTTATTCGATTATTGATTTAATGGCGATTTTACCATTCTTTCTCGGAATGGTGGATATTAGCTTTATCCGCCTACTAAGATGGTTTCGGATTTTACGATTAATTAGATTTATTGATAGAAAGTTTTTATTCGCCAGTATCAGCACCGAAGATGGCATGATTTTTGCGCGAATATTATTTACATTATTTGCAATTGTTTTTATTTACTCTGGTCTAATTTATCAAGTCGAACATCCAGTTAATCCTCAAAATTACGGTACTTTTTTGGACGCCTTCTATTTCTCAGTTGTCACCATGACAACTGTCGGATTTGGCGATGTGATTCCAATTTCTGAATTAGGACGCTTGCTGACAGTATTGATGATTTTTACAGGAATTGCGCTGATTCCTTGGCAAGTGGGAGATTTGATTAAGCGAGTGGTGAAAACTGCTAATCAGGTAGAAACAGTTTGTGTAGGTTGTGGTTTGACTTTCCACGATGTAGATGCTGGGTTTTGTAAAAGGTGCGGGACTAAGTTACCTAGTCGCAGGGTTGATTGAGGTGCGATCGCACTCCGGATTTGATCGGGTTCCATGTAGAGATCCTCTTAGAGTGTTCCAAAAAATAAACGATCCAAAACCCGTCAATTGGGCATTTTTTACTTGGAGTACTCTTAGAGATTGTTTGAAAAGCGATTAGAAATCGCGGCTACACAGGCAAAACCTGCCTCCGCAGGTTAAAAATCCTTGATTGGGAGCTTCATCTATCTTCAGGATATATCTTGGCAAAATTTTAGGGGTGGTTTGATAACCACCCCTTTATTTCCCTGAATATTTAGAATTTACTTGCAGCCCCTTAATGGGAAGTTAATTTACTCAGAAATATTAATTGAACTTTCAACTTGAGAATTAGCCAATGTTGGTGCAGAAAAAATCCGCGAGTACAGACTTGATGGTTGCTGATGAGCAACAACTGGTAGAACTTGACGAGCATGGGTCGCTAATTCTACTGCTTTTACATCATAAGTCTGGGTTGCTAATTTGGGATAGAAACCAATTCCGATAATTGGTAGCAGCAAACAAGCGGTAATAAATATTTCGCGGGGTTTGACATCAGATATTACAGCATCCAAGTGCAACTCTTGATTTTGCTCACCGTAGAACACTTGACGCAGCATCGACAGTAAATAAATCGGTGTCAAAATCACGCCAACGGCTGACAATAGTACAACTACAATTTTGAAGCTGGAACTGTAAACATCACTGGTGGCGATACCGAGAAATACCATTAACTCACCCACAAAACCACTCATTCCAGGTAAGGCGAGAGAAGCCATTGAACCAATGGTAAACAGAGCAAAGGTTTTGGGCATTACCTTGGCCATACCGCCCATTTTATCCATCATCAAGGTGTGAGTGCGATCGTAAGTCACGCCAGACAGGAAGAACAAGCTAGCGGCAATCAAGCCGTGAGAAACCATCTGTAGCACTGCACCGCTAATACCTAACTCTGTGTAGGAAGCAATGCCAATCAGCACAAACCCCATGTGGGCTATTGAAGAGTAAGCCAAGCGGCGTTTGAGATTGGTTTGGGCAAAGGCACAGCAAGCACCGTAGACAATGTTTACCACACCCAAAATCGCTAACACTGGCGCAAAAGTCACATGGGCATTAGGCAACATTTCCACATTGAAGCGGATGAGGGCATAACCACCCATTTTTAACAACACACCAGCCAAAATCATCGAACCGGGTGCTGATGCTTCACCGTGGGCATCAGGTAGCCAAGTGTGTAAAGGGAAAATTGGTAACTTCACGCCAAAGGCAATCAAGAAACCTGCATAAACTAATAATTCCAAGGTTTTGGGATATTCTTTCATTCCCAGAGTTGCCATGTCGAAGGTGACGGTATCTCCAGAGAATGCCATTGCAAAACCGGCAATTAAGATAAATATTGATGCGGCGGCGGTGTAAAGAATGAACTTGGTAGCGGCATAACGGCGGTTTTGTCCTCCCCAGATGGAAATCAGCAGGTAAACCGGCACTAACTCGATTTCCCACATTAGGAAGAATAACAGCAAATCTTGGGCGACAAATACACCAAGCTGGGCGCTGTACATTGCCAACATCAAACCATAAAATAATCGCGGCTTGGTAGTAACTTTCCAAGCCGCGAAGATTGCGAGGGTATTTATTAAGCCTGTCAGAAGCAGTAAGGGCATCGATAAACCATCAACCCCCACAGCCCAATGCAAACCTAACTGCGGTATCCAAGGATAGTTTTCTACAAGTTGGAGTGTTGAACTCTGAAAGTCGTAGTTATGCCAAAAGGCATAAATCATCAGTGCAAAGTCGGCGATCGCTACTCCCAAACCATACCACCGAACAGTTCTACCTTCTTTGTCTGGGATTAGGGGGATGGCTAAGGCAGCCACCAAGGGTAAGAGGATTATGGCTGTTAGCCAGGGAAATTCAATAGCATTCATCACTTCTGACAATCAATTTGCTTTCTCGCTTTTAGTTACATTATATTAAGGAATTTTTACTTTTGTAACCTTTCTTGAACTCTGAAAGATTAAATTTTTGCTTCTCGACAAGAATATATACTCATCAAATGTCAGCTTTTCAGGATAAATAAGAATAAATACTTATCGGATTTTGACGTTTTCCATTTTAAATGTAAACTTTTGCAACGTCAACAAAAAACGGTGGCTTTAGCTGCCGTTACAATTTCGTCATATTTCATGGTTAAGCCCAATTGTCAAAGTGGACATAGCTCGTAGTTTCGGCTCAACCATTAATAATGAGATAAATTCCTGCCTCCTGCCTTCCAATACTGTTCGGTTAAGGCAAGAGACGCGATAAATCGGCGTCTCTACAATAAGGGACTTCCAAATAAAAAAATAATCAATCGCTTTGGGAAGACTTGAGAGAGATATTGCTACCTTGTCTACCTCGTCCCTCTGCTCCTATTGGATGCAAAAATTAGTAATTTAATTTTTGGATGTCCCTAAGGCGATTTATCTCGTCCTTGCGATCTATAATTTTCATCAAAAAACCTTAACCGAACCGTATTGCCCTGCCTCCTTCACACTATCCGGTTGACAATTGTCCAAACTTCCCCATCTGAGCGGACATAGGGAACGGAGATTGTTTTGAACCCAGTAATGAAGGGCTTGTAATAAATCTGCCAATACATTGGACTAAGCTGATTGGCACAAGCTTTAAGAAAACGGACTTCTGCGGCTAGTTCTCCAGCTAGCTGATTAATGCGTTCAGCATGAACTTGTGCTACTTCTTTCGCTTCCTCTAGCTGCTGCTGGAGGATGAGTTGCTTTGATTCACCTTGCGATCGCACTAACTTACCTTGTTTTTGTTTGATCTTGCCTTCCAAGGCGGCGATCGCTGCATCGATGCCTTGGAGTTCAACTGATAATTGGGCATTTTCTCTGGCTTGACGGCGGTACGCTTCCACCATTGCCTGGGGGGAATCATTCTCGCCAGAGATGACATTATTAATAGTGAGTGCGGCGCGTTCTTCTAAAAGAATCTGTATTTGGGAGTTAAGCGCCGCCATTTCAGCCTGAATTTGCTCCATAAATCGACTTTTAAGTGCTGAGTAAAATAGTCATCTGATTTTTAAAAGATTTTTGCGCCTTGGGTATCAAGAGAAAGCGATCGCACCTGGGCTGTAATTCCTTCTTCTTGCCAAGCAGCTAACATCGCCGCCTCCACTGCCTCTGAGTGTAACTTATCTGCCAAAGCTAACAGTGTTGGCCCCGCACCACTAATTACCATACCATAAGCACCTGCGCTAACAGCTGCGATGTTAAGAGCATCATAACCAGGAATCAAAGCTTTACGATATGGTTGATGCAATCTATCTTGTAAAGCTGTCTTTAACCATTGTCCGTTACCAGTTTCCAAGCCGCGCAACAATAACCCCAAATGCGCCGTATTGAAAATCGCATCAGCACGACTTACTTCTGTTGGGAGAACACCCCGCGCCTCGGAAGTGGAAAGTTCAAAATCAGGAATAGCCACAACTGCGACAACATCTTTATGCCAGGGAACATCACAAATTTCCCAAGCTGTGCCACTGGTAGCAGCGAGACGACATCCTCCCAACAAAGCTGGAACTACATTATCAGGATGTCCTTCCATTGCGATCGCTAATTCCATTACCTGTGACTGACTGATCGGCGTACCCTCAAGTTGATTAGCAGCAACCAACCCAGCAACAATTGCTGTGGCTGAACTACCCAAACCCCTTGCTAACGGAACACCTAACTTAATCTCTATTTTTACAATGGGTGGTGTTTGCTCTATATGTTGATAGAACTTGACAAATGCTTGGTAGAGGAGATTATTCTCATCAGTTTGGACTCGTTCAGCTTCCGTACCAGTAACATGAATAGTTAGCCCACCCTCTTCTTGACGAGTGAACTTGAATTGGTTGTATAGCTTTAAAGCTACACCGATGCAATCAAAACCAGGCCCCAAATTAGCAGTTGTGGCGGGAACAGTAACAGTGATACTAGAAACAACAGACATTGGTAAAACTCACTAATCATCAACCAGCATCCCATGTATTGGTAGCACTTTGAGGCTAGTACCGCAAGGCGGAATTCAAAATGACGCTCTCTACGAGACGCTGCGCGAACGAAGACTCGCTAACGCTGCGCTAACAAAATTCAAAATTCATACAGCGTAAGCGTTTCATTGATTTTGAATAGGTGGTTTATTTACTCTTGCCTTCTTGTACTAGTGGTCTGTCCTATTAATTCTGATAGGTAAATCAAATTTCAATTTCTCTTCTTTCCTTCTTACTTTGCGCTCTTTGCGTCCTTTGCGGTTCGTTCTCTTAACCCTCAAATTTAATGATACACACTACTAGTTTTTGGTTGTTATTAACGATACTTTGATCTCTTATTCCTTAATCCATCTTCCAAGCCTTGAGTTCAGTAGTTGTGGCTCAGTAAAAATTCTATCTCTAATTGCCACGAATGATTTAGGACTGTTATAGTACAGATACACTATAAAAAATTACAAATTCCAAAAAATATAATTTGCAAAATTTGTAATTTACAAGGTTTTAATAAAGGTCTTGAAAGTGATTCATAAAACCCATTAGCACACATATCAAATATTAGTAAACTCTGAAAATATATGAAATTTAAAACCTTCAAATATCCTTTTGCACTCATGTTAATCAGCTTCAGTTTTTTGCAGACAGCTGATGCTCAAACTTCTGTAGCTGAAATCTCCAAGCTATCTCAAGAAGTTTCTGTACTTCGGAAACAAGGCCCAACAGGATTACAAGTATTTCTCAAATCTCATGCCAATAACTTAAATAGCGATTCTTCAGGTACAGTTCTACCTTCCCCTGTACTCCGTGTAGCCTTAGATGAACTCTGCCAGCAACGAGACTGTTACGCCTCTCATCTGTACTGGTACACTGATATAGAAGAAGCTAAAGCTGCTGCTAAAATTAGTGGTAAACCGATTTTATCTCTACGGTTATTGGGCAGGCTAGATCAAGATTTGAGTTGTGCGAATAGTAGGTTCTTCAGAGTAGCACTGTATCCGAATGTTGAAATTTCTAAACTGCTTCAAGACCGCTTCATTTTGCACTGGCAATCAGTGCGTCCTGTACCCAAAGTAACTATTGATTTTGGCGACGGACGCAAGTTAGAGCGAACGATTACAGGCAATAGCATTCATTACATATTGGATGCATCAGGTCGTCCAATCGATGCAATTCCAGGGTTATATAGTCCCAAAGAATTTTTGCGCCAGCTACAGCAGGCTGAAGTAGCTGTGAAAAGTTACAGTAAACTTACACCAAGCGATCGCGAGTCTTTTTTAAAAAAATACCATAGCGATCGCCTGAATTCAATCCAAGCCCAATGGGTTGCAGATTTATCTCGCCTGGGTATCCAGTCTCCCCCTAAGTTGGTGGAAATTCCGAAAAATCCCAGTCAGCCACCAACAGCAGCAATAGCAAGCTCTCTAGCTGTTTCTAAAATGAGAGTTGAAACACCAATGCTGACTGCTTTACAGTCTGATGCAGAACGGAATCAAAATGCCTTAGCGGAAATAACCGATCAGAAAGTGTGGGACAAAATCGCTCAACTCTATGCCGCTGATGTCAAGCTAGATCAGAACAGCATTTCTCTAATCAGAGCTAAAAAGTCTCAGTCTGCCAACATTCAGGAAGATAACTTGCCGATAATAGTAAAAAAATTTGAAGCCACAATGGCTTTAGATACAGTCAGAAATGAATACATGCTGCACAGCCAAATTCATCAATGGTTTATACAGGGTAGGCAAACAAGGAGTGTGGAAGCGCTCAATGATAAAGTATACGCCCAACTATTTTTAACTCCTAGTTCTGACCCTTGGTTGGGGCTTTTCCCCAGCGACAGTTATAGCGCTATTGATAATGATGGCATTCGTTGAAGAAGGCAGGAGGCAGGAGGCAGGGGAGGCAGGGGGCAATAACTGCCTTACTCAATATAAATAGACATCTCCGAAAAAGAATGTAGAGACGTAGCAGTGCTACGTCTCTACAAGGGTTCTGGGTAACGCATCTTTAATTTCTGGATATGTCTAATGTATAGGAACGTAATTTAAGCGCAATGTTATACAAAAAATAAGGAATTCAAAATGTACCCAAAATAATGTATATCTGATTGAACGCATTGCCTACGACGGGCTACGCCTACGCAGCATTCAAAGCGGCTATGTACACATTTGGCAACACAACTCGATCATCGGGCTACATCTTAGCACTGGACTTAGGTACGACAGGCAACCGCGCCTTTGTGTTTAACGCAGACGGCAAGATTGTTGGGCAGGCATACAAAGAACTAACTCAGCATTATCCTCAGCCTGGATGGTTAGAACATGACCCTCAACAAATCTGGCAGGATACTTGTTGGGTAATGCAAACCGCAATTAAGAATGCTCAAATTGCTCCATCAGCGATCGCAGCTTTGGGACTAACTGTACAGCGCGAAACCTGTTTGATTTGGGACAAAACTACTGGTAAACCTCTCCATAGAGCGATCGTCTGGCAAGATCGCCGCACTGCTCCCCTTTGCCACCAGTTACAAGAGCAAGGCTACGCTGAAGAAATTTACGATCGCACTGGATTAATCATCGATGCTTATTTTTCTGCTACCAAACTGAGATGGCTCTTAGACAAATTTATTGATGTTGACCTGAAGAATGTCTTAGGCGGCACTATTGATACCTGGGTGTTGTGGAACCTCACAGGTGGGAAAGTCCATGCTACTGACCACAGCAACGCCAGCCGTACAATGCTAATGAATCTTAAAACCTGTGAATGGGATGAAGTTTTATTGGATCTATTTCAAATTCCAGTTCATATTTTGCCCCAGATTCAACCCAGTTTAGGAGTATTTGGAGTTACTGATAGTAACTTATTGGGCGTTGAAATTCCCATTGCTGCCATCTTGGGAGACCAGCAAGCTGCTCTATTTGGTCATGGCTGCGATCGCCCCGGTTTAATGAAATGTACTTATGGAACTGGTAGCTTTTTAGTCGCTCATACAGGCGATAAAATTGTGCAATCGCACCACCAACTTATTTCTACTATTGCCTGGACACAAAGAAACCCAAGGGAAAATTTAGATGTAGGCTATGCCCTAGAAGGCAGTATGTTTACCAGTGGAGCTTGTATTCAATGGCTGCGCGATCGCCTCAAGCTGATTAAAACTGCTGCTGAAACTGAAGCGATGGCGAATCAGGTAAAAGATAATGGGGGAGTATATTTTGTGCCTGCATTTAGTGGATTGGGTGCGCCCTACTGGGATATGAGCGCAAGGGGAGCCTTTTTTGGCATTACCGCCAGCGTACAACCAGAGCATCTAGTTCGCGCCGTGCTGGAAGCGATCGCCTATCAAGTTCTGGAGGTGGTGCAAGCGATAAATGCATCTAGCAGTACTCCCGTCGGGCGATTAACTGTAGATGGCGGTGCTTGCGAGAATAATTTTCTGATGCAGTTTCAGGCTGATGTGTTAGGTATTCCAGTCGAACGTCCGATCATGCGTGATACGACTGTTCAGGGTGCAGCATTTGCAGCAGGTTTAGCTGTAGGATTTTGGGAGAGTTATGAAGAACTGGTGAGACAACGGCAGATTGAGTGTGTGTTTGAGCCAAAAAGCGATTTTCCCTTATCCAACTTTGCTACTTGGCAGAAGGCAGTGAAACGTACTCTCGCTTGGGAGGATTAGCCTAGACTTAAGGGACTTCCAAATAAAAAAATATCCAATTAACTCTTGTGGGGTGGGTGACACGATAGCCCGTAGCCAAGGGCGGACAAGATGTCCACCCCACAAGATTGAATAATTTATTTGTTGGAAGTCCCTAATGTTGTTGGCACAGCCTCTCGTATAGCGGTAGCACTCACGCCGAAGTCCATCAGTCACACAGAATTCAATTCGGAATTCTGGCTTCTGATTTCTGAATTCTTTTTTGTTACAGCAGTTTTTATGTATTTTAACCACATCTGTCGTAAGGGCACAGCAATACTCATAGGTGTCAACTTAACGTGAAAGCAAGCCTAGAACCAGCTTTTAGATTGTCTCGTTCCCAGTCTCCGACTGGGAATGCTTGTCTTTGAGGCTCCGCCTCTCGAACTTGCGGCAGAGCCGCTTTTGAGTTGCATTTCCAGCCGGAGGCTGGAAACGAGATTTGAAAAAGGTTTCAGCTTAAGTTGACACCAATGAGCATTGCTGTGCCCCTACTGCGTGGTCTATTTACGTGAAAATAGCTGTAAAACTTTAAATAACTGATTTTGATAAATGCTGATATGAGCCATCTAACATAGACGATATCAACATTTGCTCAAAGACTTTAGAAAGAGCAGTTTGAAAACGCTGACGATGCTTGAGTTTGAAAAAAGGTCGGACTATTTCTGCAATTGCACCTTTACCTTCTCTATTATCAATAACTCGAATTGCCCGCAGAGTTCCCAACTGGATTTCTTTTTTTACCATCAACTCAGAAATTCCAGTTGCACCCACGCCATTTTCAACCGCGGCTTTTGCCATCTCGCCACTGGTAAATACTAAAATTACATTCAGTTCACTGAGGTTAATCCCCCAATTTTGCAAGGCTTCCTCAAATCTTTGCTGTGTTCCCGATTCCCGCACCCGCATTACCCAAGGAGTTTGAGTTAGTTGGCTTAAGTCAACTTCTCCCCACTCAAACCAAGGGTGTTTTTGACCAACCACAATTTGCAAGCGATCGCTCCCCACTATTTCGTATTCTAGAGTATTCTGAAGTGCTGGCTTCACATCTCCTTCCACCAAACCTAAATCAAACTGTCCCATCGCTGTACCGACACAAATCGTTTCGGCATTGGCAAGGGTGCAGTCAATCTGAATACCAGGATATTGGCTCTTAAAGTCACTAATCTTACTTGGTAGCCAGTAGTTGCCAATTGTCAGACTCGACCCTAATTTCAATTCACCCCGTTGCAGATTGTTCAATTCTCGCAATCCCCTTTCAGTCAAGGAAACTTGATCGAGAATTTTCTGTGCTTCTACTTGTAGTAATTTACCCGCCTCAGCAATCTCGATGTGACGACCAATCCGATGGAATAGTTTCACACCGTATTCTTGCTCTAAGTTGTGAATCGCTGCACTGACGGCAGGTTGTGTAATATAAAGCTCCTCAGCTGCACGAGTAAAGTGTAAGTGCTGCGCCACAGCCAGAAAGATTTTTAGCTGCTCAAGCGTCATTCCTGCCATTTATGGTATCCCTACAACTTGGTGTCAAAATTTTAATCACTTTCATTTATCATTTTGACAAATAAAAGCATTTGATTCTATCGGTTAATTTGACTAAAGTATAAATCAAGGCTTCGGCACGGACTCAAACGGCCAAGTAGAGAGCAGAGGAGCAAGAATTTTAGATTTTAGATTTTAGATTGAAATTTAATCCAAAATCCTCAATCCAAAATCCAAAATGAATTGCCCAATGCCCAAGCATCAAAATAAGGACTTCCAAAAATGAGCGATTTAGTAACTGCAATTACCACAGGGATTACCGCATTCACTGCCACCAACATCGATGATATTGTCATTCTGACGTTGCTTTTTTCACAAATAAGTAAAACGTTCCGTAGTCGTCATATCCTGGCTGGTCAGTATCTCGGTTTTGCAGTATTGATCGTTGCTAGCCTTCCCGGTTTCTTCGGTGGAATGATCGTACCGCAGGACTGGATTAGACTACTTGGCTTAATGCCCATAATCATTGGTGTAAGCAGTTTACTAAAACGCGAAGAGGATTCACAAGAGGAAGCCGAAGAAGCTGAACCGTCTTGTCCCTCTATAATTAGAAATTTTATTTCTCCACAAACTTGCAATGTCGCTGCGATCGCCTTTGCTAATGGCAGTGATAATATCAGCGTCTATGTGCCTTTGTTTGCCAACTCGGAATTAGATAGTCTGCTGGTAATACTAGGTGTATTTTTTACAATGGTAGGTGTATGGTGTTATACCGCTTACAAGTTAACCTACTTACCTGCGATCGCCAACTTTTTAACTGAAAATGGCAACACCTTTGTACCTTGTATCTTAATTGGTTTGGGCGTGTTTATTGTCACCGAAAATGTTACTTGGACTCTTTTATCTGTAGTTTCTAGTTATATATTCTCATTAATTTTAGGTTTCAATACTCAACAGTCAAGTGAAGATCAAGAAAAGTTAAGTGTCTAAATGAATCTCAAACTGCAAAATATCTTAGCCATCAACAGGAATGAAAACATGAAAATCTGGAAATCTCTGCTAATTCTCTTAATAATTATCGCCAATCTCGCCTTTGCTCAACCTTCTTTTGCTGATAGACCAAAATTTAGCAAAAACCCTGATTACATCGAAGTCACGAAAGCAATTAATGAATTGACTCAGGCAAAAGAAGCCCAAACTCAAGTAGAAGGTGTCACCCCAGAAGAAATTCAGCAGAAAATTGATGATTTAGCATTCCAAAAATATGCTTTAGAGACAGGAATCAACTGGGGTCAATGTGAAAACAAAACAGGTAATACTGTAGCAGTATATGGTAAAATCCCAAACGGCGAAGAGAATGAAGATGCCGTATACGACAACGGTTTATATTTTTTAGCTGATGGTCAGTCCACTAAAAATAACTGGGATTGTGATGGTTTCTATCTCCCAAATGATGTCACAATTTCAGGTTTAACCGCAGATGGACAAGCTCAAGAATTTACAGAGGCAGTAGCGATCAAAATACCTGATGGCAGTAAGTTAGCGATTAAGACTAATCCAAATAATGCTGCAATTGAAATCAACGTTCCTAATGCTCAAATTGTCAAAGCTAACGAAGTTAACTGGTTTATCCCGAATGTATCACAAGCTCTAATAGATACACGCGTTCCCAATGCGCCTACCATGAAGTCTTAAATCATTGAACACTAAACAGTTACTAGGCGTGTGATAAGGGATTTAGACTGATAACTGTTTATAGATTGTTCTCAATTTCAACAGGGTAACAGCCAATTTCAGAGAAAAAACAGGACATGCACTGGTGAAAAATCTCTCTGATCTTGGCTATTTTTTTATGACCTCTGATTGCTGACAGGTTGTCTGTACCATCAATTACAAATTCCGAATTATTCAGTCAGGCTTGTTTTCTTTCGATATCTGCATTAAAATAAATTTTGAAAAAAATGTACAATCACAACAGGCATATTTCAGTAGCGTAAATATTGCGCTCTGTGCGAGTTATTTGGAAAGAGATTTCCTACTACCTTCGCATTTTTTTGATAAGAGCCGCTTTGGGGATAAGGGTGTTATTGATGCAGTTAAAATTGAAACCTACAGAAGAAGATAAAGAGAAAAAAAAGCCAGGACGACTGAATCCATCTAGAGTCCGAGATCACTTGGCAAATGAGCGTACCTACCTCGCTTGGATGCGGACAGGGATCGCTCTTTTAGGTTTTGGTGTCGTTATCGTGCGTTTGCGTGCCTTCCAAGTACCTTTAGTACCCCGTCCTGGCAATGGCTGGAAGTTAGGTTTAGTCTTCTCGCTGGTGGGTTTAATCACAGTCTGGCTCTCAACGTCACACTATTTTGCTGTCCGTCGTGATATCGAAGAAGATACTTATGAACCAACAGACCGTTGGGTATTGCTGTTCAGTCTGGCTGTGATGATTCTCGGAACTGGGGTAATCTATTTTGTTTTTACAACTTCTTTAGATCCCATGAGTCCACTTATCCCTGAGTAATACAGCAGAATTCAGAATTCTGAATTCAGAATGGGCTACGCCCCGCTACGCTAACAGAATTCAAGAGTAAAACACGCTTTATACTTGGGTAATAGACTTAGCTTGTGTACCTCACCAATTTGAAATCTGCTGTAAGGGACTTCCAAATAAAAAAATATCCCAAAACTGACGCAAAAATCCTCTCTACTTCTCTTCCCTCTGTGTTCTCTGCGTCTCTGTGGTTCGTTTCCTTGAATAATTTATTTCTTGGAAGTCCCTAAGATTTTTAAAATCGGATTTTATACAACTCGAATAATTCCCCTGATTTCTGCGTCACTATTTTAGCACCAGTCGCTTTAATGGTTTTTTCCCACTTAGCCAAAGGCTCTAAAAACACTTCAGCACCCAAATAGGTTTCTAGAACTGCCCAATCTTCTGCTAAAGGCTGTTCTGGATTGAGAACGTCAAACACAAAATGTCCGCCTGGTTTTAATACCCGCTTGACTTCTGCTAGTACAGCATCCCAATATTCGAGTGGATAATAGCAGCTAAATCCTGTGGCGATCGCAATGTCAAATTCCTCTGGTGAGTAGTTTAACTGATGGGCTGCCCCCAACTCAACACCTTTGAACAGCTTAGAATTCAACTGTGGCCCACGGGAATTAAGGGTATCCCGCGCCACATTACTGATTTCTTGCCCATGAAAAAATGCTTGCCAATCCCGCCAAGGATAAATTAAAAAGCTGATCCCACAGCCAATATCTATACAGTGCTGGTTTTTTTGAGGTTTAGCAATTTCCCAGAAAGGTGAAGCAATTCTCCCTGAGAAACTCCCAGCAATCCACTCGCGAAATATCGGCATCGCTTGTACTTCTTCTGGGAGTTCAAAGGTTTCACGTTGATACTCGCGGTTAAAGCGATAGGCTATTTGGGCTAATCTTTCGTCCCAGTTGCTTGATTTGGGTGAACTAAAGAGATTTTGGAACTGAGAATCGGACTTTTTAGACATTTAGGTTTTTGCTACTCTTTCTAAGGATTGTAGTCAAATTCACAAGAGGCAGGGGGAAGATAGAGTTTCCCCCTGCGGTTCGGAGGTAAAAACCTTGTCCCTTGTGGATGGTTCTCTCTCCTGCTCCCTTGCTTTTTCACTCATAAGCTGTTCCATATTTAAATTGCATAAGCTGGGGGGGCAAGATGCCATTGGTGTCAACTTAAGCTGAAACTCTTTTAAAACCTCGTTTCCAGCCTCCGGCTGGAAATGCTGCTCTTGGCGGCTCTGCCGCCAGCAAAAGAGGCAGAGCCTCAATGATGAGCATTCCCAGTCGGAGACTGGGAACGAGGTAATCTAAAAGCTAGTTCTAGACTTGCTTTCACGTTAAGTTCACACCAATGTCAAGATGCCCACCCCACAAGAGTTATGTTTAATTCGATTATGCAAATTAGATGTTTTTTAGCTTATCAAAAACCTACCAACACAAGCTGACGGCAAAACTATTCAAGTTTTTCATACCAGATACCTACTTTCTCAAAAGCACCATAAGCAAGCTTCAGAAAATTTACCACTCTCTGTTTCCCAATTATCCCAAATTCTTTATACTCTCTAGCCTCTGCAAACGTTAGGCGATTTTGGTCAATTATGTTTCTTTCTCTATATGCTAACTTCGGAAAATCCATAACTCTTATCTGATATTTATTGACTATGTTCTGAAAGTTGGAGTCTGACTCTAGATGCTCCCAATCATCACACAGCCCTAAATTCCTCACCAGAATATGGGGGATTTTATCACCGTAGGTATTCACTGACTGAGTAAATAGGTTGATGCTGTCGTATCCTCCTGTGGATACAAACCATTTGCAAAACGTTACTCCCTGCGAACTTCCTAGTTCAATTAATTGGTTAGATTCAATCCATCCTTGTACTGCTCTATGGGATTGTGCAGCTAAATTCACAATTACTGGCTTCTCTATCGCCCACTCAAATATTCTATCTGCCTTATTTGACTGTCGTTCATTTTCACTAAAAACGGCATATTTACATATCTCCTTATATACTCCCGCAACATCTGGATTCGATCTATCTGTCTCCACTGGTACGAACGGGATTTTCTTATCCAGGCAGTACTGAATCATTGTCCTGGTAAAGAGAGATTTTCCTACCCCGCCTTTTTCTCCATCCACAAAATGAATCGTCGGCATTACAGCCACCTCTAATAATTATTAAAGTCTGATACATCTTTCCCAAACTAAGAACTTTTTGGACATTTGCCGCCCAGTTGTTTTGTTGGTTTTATGAGAAAGTATAACCGTGATTTAGATATAGTTTTAATAATGCTTGCTCTAAAGTCTTCGGATGTTTTGCTACAGCCGTTTGAATTTCGCTATAGGTATGGTTTGCAAGCAAATTGAGTGCTTCTGTTGAAGTAAAATGATTTTCACAGTAGTACTTTTTTACTATAAAAGGGATACATACAATTTATGTCCCTGGTTTACCTCACCCTCAATCCCTCTCCTTATAAAGGAGAGGGAAGCTAGAGACAGGATGAAGCAATTAGGGGCAATTCATGTACATTAGTGTCAACTTAACGTGAAACCGCTTGTCCGACGGGAATTTCAATTCCCGTCTCATAGCTAAAGTCATCTTCAGATGACTAATATATCGCCTATATCGCCAAAAATCTCCAGTCTACTTCAGTAGACTTAAGCTATTAGCCAGTTTTAGCAAACAGACTTAAAAATTAGCCTAAATCGAAAAGCAAGATTTCGCCGCCGATGTTGGTGCTAATTTCTAGCTGTTCTTTGCCGTTGATTTGTACACCATCACCGGCTCTGAGTTCCTCGCCATTTAAGTTGACTATGCCTCGCGCTATTTGTAACCAGGCGTAGCGATCGCTTTTTACTTGATAATTAACAACATCACCTGACTCTAAAACCGATGTGTATAAATCAACATCTTGGTGAATTGTCACAGCACCATCGCGTCCATCTTTAGCAGCGATTAAGCGGAGTTTGCCTTGCTTTTCTTCGAGAGGAAAAGTTTTTTGTTCATATCTTGGCGTTATTCCTTCTCGATCGGGGAGAATCCAGATTTGTAGTAAGTGCAGTGGTTCAGTTGGTGAAGGATTAAATTCACTGTGGCTGATCCCAGTTCCAGCGCTCATAATTTGGGCATCACCAGGGCGAATCACCGATCCAGTACCCAAGCTGTCTTTATGCTCTACAGCACCTTCTAAGATATAAGTGAGGATTTCCATGTCACGATGACTGTGGGTAGGGAATCCAGCACCAGGGGCAACGCGATCGTCGTTGATCACGCGCAGAGAGCGAAATCCCATGCGGTTGGGATCGTAAAAACTACCAAAGGAAAATGTGTGATAACTATCGAGCCAGCCCATTTTAGCGTGACCACGGGCATTGCGATCGTGAATTAAGTGGGTAATTGTATTTTGAGACATAAATTTACCTCGTTGTTAATTGTTTTTAGAAGAATTTAGATTGAGAATTCTGATTGATTAGACCTAATTTGTAACTATTTAAATAGTAAATTATATACATATAAAATGAAAAGTACGCACTTAAAAGTGGCGTACTTACTAAAAAGATACTGTAAGATTTAAGAGATGTTTTCAATTGAATGGGATACACTCTTTGAAAACTAAATTACTGCAATTTCAATTTGTGAACAACAAGATTAGCTGCTAGTGGCGTGGCAAGGTTAAAATAGTGCATTAGACGTAGGTTGGGTGGAGGCTTTGCGTAACCCAACATCCTGATAGTTGGGTTGCGCTCCGCTCCACCCAACCTACAATTTTTTCTGCTTGACATGCCGTTAGTAGTCTGTCAAATTCATTTTGATGGTTAGAGAGACGCGATAAATCGCCGTCTCTACAAGTAATTTACCCATCAATTATTTCATTGACAGACTACTACTAAATCTAGTGTTTCTCAAAAGTGCTTATTTTACACCAGCAGGGATCTTTTGAGTTTTAGTAGTAGCCGCCGCTTTGCCATTCTCTGCCTTAATTTCTGCTACTTGCAGATGAGCTTCTAAGAACCAGAGTCGTTTGTCAATGGTGCGGGAAATTTCGGTGTAAAGGTCGGCAGTATCCAGGTCGCCTAATTCATCAGTTTTATCGATCGCTTCCCGGAGATGTTTAGCATAGGATGCAAAGCGATCTGCCAAGGCTGTCACATGGTCTTTGCCATCCAAAATATCTAAGGGGTATTCTGGCAGGATCGAATTACTAGCTGCGGCGCGAACTGTTCCAAAAGCGTATCCGCCTAAAGCTGTGACGCGTTCAGCTACTAGATCGATGAACTCTTCCAATTCTCCAGCAATTTCATCAAATAATAGGTGTAGCTGATAGAAGTCAGTTCCTTTAACATTCCAGTGCGCTTGCTTGGCTTGGGTTTTTAGATCCGAAGTAGCTGCCAAGGTTTGGTTGAGAAGTACCACGATTTGCACACGCGCTTCGGCGGGAATGTCAATGCGGGTGGGGTACAGACGTGATGAAATGGTGTTGTCGGTCATAGTTCTAAGTTAATGCCTTTTATATCTAACTTTACAGATTTGGGGTGGCTGTGCGAAACTCTCTGGCGACAGATTATATTAACGCCTGAATGTGTTACTGTTAATGACTATTGGGTTAACTGCGATGGTTTTCTATGGTGTTAAATGTACCACCGAAAAGGCGATCGCGAATTGTATCATTCTGCAAAAAGTCATGGGGGAAACCCAATTCAATTTTACTCACTTCATCTAAGCGTTGCAGATGTTCTGGGGAGAGGCGGACTTCTAAGGAAGCTAAGTTGTCTTGAACCTGAGTTAATTTACGTGCCCCAATAATCGGAATAATCACACCACTTTGAGCTAGTAACCAAGCTAATGCTACCTGTGAGGGTGTATGGCCAATTTCTCCTGCAACTTCACTGACAACTTGAGCGATCGCTAAATTTCGTTCTGAAATAGTTCCTAAAGCTGCATTTGCTAATCGCCCCTGTTCGCTACCCTCTTGAGGAGGCTGATTATACTTACCTGTCAGCACACCACGACCTAAAGGCGACCACGGTGTTACTGCTAAATCAAAGGCTTTGGCCAGTGGTAGCAAGTCTCGTTCTGGTGTTCGCTGAATTAAACTATACTCAATTTGCAGGGCGATAAACTGTGTCCATCCTTGGTAATGGGCGATGGTATTTGCTTGAGAAACGATCCAAGCGGGTGTATCAGAAATACCGATGTAAAGTACTTTACCTTGACGGACTACATCATCAAGCGATCGCAAGACTTCTTCAATCGGTGTTGTAAAATCCCAAGCGTGCAACCAAAATAAATCAATGTAATCGGTATTCAGCCGTTTCAGGCTACCTTCTAAAGACTGAATTAAATTCTTGCGATGGTTTCCACTGGCGTTAGGGTCGCCCTTTTTGTCATTCATTCGTAAGGGAAAGGAATATTTTGTCGCAACTACAAAGCGTTCCCGTTCTTTAGCAATCAACTCACCGACAATTTTTTCACTGCTACCATCGGTATAACCGTTGGCGGTGTCAATGAAATTGCCCCCTGCTTCTACATAGCTATCAAAGATTTTACGACTTTCGTCAACAGATGCACCCCAGCCCCAATCTTCACCAAAGGTCATAGTTCCCAAGGAGAGTTCCGAGACTCTTAACCCGCTTTTGCCCAAGAGTTTGTATCTCATGAATATTTTCTCATTAATGAAAAAACTAAGCAAATATCGTTCCAAAGGCATGATAACTGGAAATCAAGGGGATATTTGAGGATAAGCTTTTTAAAGAAGTCGGAAGTAAGTTTTGTGATGCTTTTTTAAAGTGCCTGGGATGATAGTTTCAATCCCGTTGCCGGGAATCATTTATTTGAAAGTTTCCCGGTCAAGTACCTGGACAACATGAGATCCGTTTCAATCCCGTTGCCGGGAATCATTTATTTGAAAGTTTTTGTCAGTTATGTTGTCTCCCGTCTCTTGTTTCAATCCCGTTGCCGGGAATCATTTATTTGAAAGTTTCGACAAAGACCAAATCCTGAGCAAGCGATTAAGGTTTCAATCCCGTTGCCGGGAATCATTTATTTGAAAGTCCGCGAGCCAGAAGCTAAATATAGAGCCATTCCCGCCAGCAATTTTGGCAGGTCTAATTTAAAAGTCCGTTTCCGGGATTCATTCGTAGGCTCTACATTCATACGTAAAACGCTGAAAGTATTAACTTGTCAAGGTTCTGTCGATTTGGCGGGAGGTGGGGGGTTTTCGCCCGTGCTTTGCCCTGCCAAAAAATTTCACCGCCATTATATTAACATCATACTATTATCGTCTCTTCTTGTCGAGGTTGCTCGGAACCGTAGGTAATAGTCTTACGCACCGCTCCAGCATCCAAAACATAGATACGTACTGAATCTTCGGCTGGTTTAATCAAATTTTCAACTTGAACCTTTAGTTTAGCAAACTGCATGGCAGTCAAAAAACATTCAAAAACGCTGTACTGTGTCCAAGTTCCATAACCGGAAAGCATTTTATGTAGTTTTGTTCGCCGCTTATTCGCCGCTTTACTATCGGGCAAATCGTAAATTATGAGATAAAACAAAGTACTCATCGCAGTGTTAGGGCTTTATAGGGAACCCCTTCTTGTAAATGCCGACTTAATAAACGTGCTTGCAATTCAATAGCACGACGATAGCTGCAATGATAGCCAAAGGTGGGATGCTTAAACTCGTCATTCATTTTTCGTTCCCATGCTTGCAAAAATTGTTTGCGTCCGGCTTCGGAAAGTCGATAAGCACCGAGATTATCAGTAAAATCATCGGGTTTAATTTCTTTGTGACTGATAACCGAAAGTATCAAATTATCCGCAACCAACGGGCGAAATTCTTCCATTAAATCGAGAACCATTGCAGGTTGTCCTCTAGTGGCTTCGTGCAAATAACCAACGTAAGGGTCTAAACCAGCGATATGTACCGCAGCCGTTACCTGAACTTGCAAAAGTCCATAAGCAAACCCCAATAAAGCATTGACCGCATCAGTGGGAGGACGACGATTTCTGCCATTAAATGACCATTGTTCCTCAAGCATCACCGACCAAGCCGCAAAATATTCTCGTGCAGCTAATCCTTCAACCCCACGGACTTCATCGAGGGTTGTTTTTTCTTTAACTAGCTGTTTGCGAGATTTTAGGGGATTGTCTTTTTGGTCGTGGCGGTATAAAACACTATATTGATTGTGGATTTTGCCCGTCACAATAGTTTTGACAATCTCCAAACGATGGGCTGCATCACAGTAAGCAGCATATTGTGCTAGCCGCAACTGACCATTACGCGAGTATCCCGGAAGCGCCGAACCTAAATATTTACCGAAGCCAGAAAGGTAATGTACAGGCATTCCCAATTCCAAAGCATATACTAAAGCATCGCCAGTCATCTGGGGATTTCCCATCAATACGACTTGTTCGACAGTTTGGGCGGGAACTGATTTTTTCTCCCAGTTGCCATCTTCTTGTTTTAAGGCGACTTTAAAAGCTTCCGCAGCTTTACTTAAAACTGCATCGGGTTGAGTGACGTAGAGAATAGACATGTTTTTCCTTTGTAATTGTTCAAAACCTAACCCCTCCCTAACTAGCCCTTTTAATGTGACTCGTAAAATCTCTGTTTTTCTCTCTGCGTTCTCTGTGCCTCTGCGGTTTAGAAGTGATTTATTTAACCACAGAGACGCAGAGAACACAGAGTTAAGAGATTAAAGAGGAATTTTTTGATCAAAATTTTTACCGACCTTGAAAGGGCTATCTCTCCCTAAGCCTGCCCAGGCTACTTGTGTGTACACCGAGGGGAGAAGTTTAGAGAAGGCCTTCCAGACGTAATTTTTTGATTTCTTTTGGCAAGCAAATTTTCTGCAAGCTGCAATCTTGACACTTTTTTGGGTGGTCAATTGGTGGTGGCATTGCTTTGCCAAGTGCAGCCCGCGCCGCCTGAATTGCTTGTTCTGTGGCTTGTCGCAATTCGGGAGTAAAGTTTACTCGTTGGCGGCGGCGGTTGGCGTAGTAAAAAATTTCTCCGTAGGGAATGGAATCTCCAGTGCGTTCTTCTAAACACAAAGCCGCCCCGCAGAGTTGGAAATGGTCGCTGAGGTGGTTGGCCATGCGTCCCTTTTTAAATTCCAAAGGGATTAGCTGGCGATCTATTTCTTCTACCGCATCAATGATACCGTTGATTAAGAGGCGATCGCACCACACCCACTGATGTCGATAAATTACCTTATCACCTTCAACAGATTTGCCTTCATCATCAACATTGCGGTGCAGATGACGACCAATAATTATATGTTCGTTATCGGCATTTTCCCCAAGTTCGTATTCCAGAAAAAAACGACGCGGGCAATATTCCCAAGCATTTAAATAAGCTAGGGGTAGATAGTATTTTTCGTCCATTTATCTTTTCACTTTTTTTTTGAATTTTGAATTTTGAATTTTGAATTCGCTATTTGCGTCTGTCCCATTCCCATCGCAGTTTTACGTCCTACCCCCGCAAAGAAGGCAAAGTTTGCCAAAATAGTCGCAATTCGTGCCGTTTCAGCATCACTAAATCGGTAACAAACCCAACCCTGTGCCCCAACTTCCGTACCTCCTTCCATCTTCAGGGCATAAGTTTTGAGTTCGTAGGCTGTCACCAAAGCATTCCATTCACAATTAGGAAGATGATATTGTTCCGGTGCAAAAATATTCCACCGCCGATGTAGCGAGTTAAATACTAATTCGGGTAATGGAAATGTCTGCACACTTTTATTTTGTTTGAAACTTGTAGCAGATAAAAAATGCAATTCAATATCATTTAAAACCTGCGCTGGATGAGATAATAAAGCATAATCAGCCGCACCTGCTAATTGGTGCATTCCCGGTAGTGCGTAGAGATGACGCAGTACAAACGGGAAATCTGCTAATACTAAAGATTGAGTTTCTGAACATTCAAACCCGCGCATCAACGGTTCAACTAAAGCACCATCTAATAAACTAATGCGAAAATAAAAATAATCTCCTACACGCACCCCAGCTTGACGGCGATTTCCTAACAAAGGCGAAATAGTCAATGGTGGATTTTGACTTGCATGGATAGTTTCAGCTACAGATGGGTTTGCGGCTGCTAACCATTTGAGTACTAGGGCGTGTAATGCACGAGATAAAGTAGGGGGAATATCCCCCACAGCCGCAGCCGCAAGTTCAACAACAATTGAATGTAATGTCGAAAATTTATGCTGCTGCAACGACGTTTCCGGCTCCATAAAATATTCCTGTTGGTAGATAAATTTCTTCTGGTAATTGTTGGGTTTGCTGTGTGGTCAACGTTGACTTAAAATCTTGCCAATCATCTTTTTTAGTGACTAAATATTCACCATGTAACTGCGCCTGACTTACCAAACTCACAGGCGGCATAACAATACGGTTATAAAGTAGAATTCGAGTCGAAGTTGGCAAATCTAACGGGTTTAAAGGATGCAGACAGGTGTAATCACCAGATTTATTTTGGATGACTTTATCAGGAATTTTTACCGCTTCAACTCTAATTTTTGAAGCCCATTTACCCAAACGTATCCAACGTGGTAACTTGATAGTTTCTGGGGCGATAATATAAGTACGATATTGACTACCTACAGCTAATTCTTTAGCCCTTCCGTAATTAATGGGATAATTTTTATCCGCACCTTTATCGCCAAACTGTTTTGACTTGCCATAATACCCAACTTGAGCCGCTTTAAAAGTATTAATTTGATAAGACCAACTGATAGGTTGAGCAGGGAATACATAAATTCCAGCTTGATTGAGATGGAGTAAATTTTGTTCAGCATTTGCATCTAAATATGTTGGTTTTTGTGCTAATTCTCCTTGCAGTCGGTATGGTTGAGGGATATAATTAATAGTAAACAGTGCAAAACTCAGCCCCCAATTATGTAAATATTTTTCAGTTTCATAGAGAATTCCCATCTCACGCGTAGCGAAGAAAACATTATCATGTAGCGTCAAAGTGCAGTGATATAGTGCCATAGCAAGCAATTTTTGATTGTAGAAGTAGGGTGTGTTATGCCGTAGGCTAACGCACCTTAATTTATCGATGGTGCGTTACGTTGAAGCGATAACGCACCCTACGAGATAATTACGAATTAGTTTTACCTTTCTTTTTCAAAGCTCCAAAAGATTCTGCATAGGCTTTAGTTTGTCCATATAGTGAAGCTATAGTTTCTAATAAACGCGCTTCATCTTGATAAAGTGCGTTAACTTCAGCGACTAAATCATCTAACTGTGAACCAAAAATTAACTTTGTTTTGCGTACAGGTTCGTCATTAAGTAAATTATTCGCCACCGTTTCTATGTGTTGTAAAACATCACTAATTGGAGCATCGATATCACCTTTTAAAGCATCGTGAAGTGCTTGAGTCAAATGCAAATTACTAAATATTTCACCATCGCAAAATGCAATTCCTGCCAGATAATTTCGCATTGTTCCCGTGCGCGATTCTTGAGCGCCGTATCTTTTAGTGCGTAATAAATTACCTAAAACATACAGAAAGCCTTCATAAGTAGAGTCGCGTAGAGTTTCTATTGTGGGAAATGTTACCTCTGGAATAACGTGATCTAATTCGTTAATACTGCTTCGCATTTCGCCAGCTTCACTCATTGTTCCACCTTCAAAGGGTGCATTGAATGTAAAACTGCGATGAGATGATTCGTAAGCACTCAAAGAAAAAGCGGAGTCAGAATACACTTTAGAACGTTCCGAACCACTATCACCGATCGCAAAGCCATAAATAATACAATCTGGACATTTTTTACAGGATTTCTCACCATTATATTCGCAGTATTTATCTTTATTTACATCATCCGCGCTGGTAAGATTTAAACCACGCAGTAATTCGCGTCCAGCCAGTCGTTCCGGGGTGGTTTGTTTGCGCTTAAACATTACTAAACGGCTGATTTGTTTTTTACTTTCATCTGTATTACCTAAACCCGCTTGGGTGCGTGCTGTGTTGAGAATTCCATCTGTTTGGAATACAGGGAATGACTGACTATGACGTAACAGAATGAAGTGAATATATTTCCCAGAAGCCAAGCGGGGGAATGCCGATTTAAATTCAGATTTTAAGGTTGTGAGAATAGTCATGATTTTGCTCCTGATAATTTATATTGAGAGGGTAATAACAATTCAAAATTCCAAATGACGCTCGCGGACTCGCTAACGCTGCGCTAACAAAATTCAAAATTAAAGACATTTAAGACGTTCGCGTAGCGTCTCGTAGAGAAGAGAAGTGCCTTGCGCGGGTTCCCCGTGTTGTGGCAACTTCGGGGGATTTAGCGAGAAACGCGGTCTTGGGATGCATCCCAAGTGGAGCGATTTCTCAAGACAAACCCCGACTGAAATGGGTGCTACATGTAGATGTAGTGGTCTTAAACCCTTTAATTTACGATACAAAATGAAAAGTTAGGATACTTTTGCTGTTTTCTCTTGCAAAGCTAACCAGCGATAAGCAAATTCAGCACCCGATTTAATCCGGTTACGGTTCTCTTGTAATAAAGCGCGATCGCCTTTATAAAGTTCCAAAAATAATTCGCGGACACAGGTTGTCATAAACGTATGAATTGCAGTTAATTCCCGTTCTTCTCTTGTGGTTCTATCTGTTGATTTATCCATCATTAAAGGACGCTTATAAAATTCTTGACGCGCCAAAGCATCTTTAATTTGTCCAGAGGCTTGCAAAATTAAATCATCCACATCAACTTGTTGGGGAACTGACAAAATTATCTCCAATGCTTTGGATAGGGGTAGTAATATTGTGTGACTAGATTCGCCAAGACTTGCTTGATAAAACACGCGATATTGTTTTACCAATTTTTCAATTAATGTCATCAAATAAACTCCTTCATTTGTTTCTGATTTATCTTGTTTTACCCAGAATTGGGCGTATTGCCAATAACGTTTAACTTCTTCTTGGCTAGGTATATCTCGTTTATCACGCCGTAATCCTTCTGTTGCTAAACAAAAAATATTGAGTACATTTGTTGTCACCTCCCGCACTGTTTTAATTAAATCTCGCCACTTAGCATCTGGCGGTGAACTGCGGGTATCTAAATGCAAACTGTAGGCAATTAAAAGTCGCTGCATGGCATTTTCAAAATCTTGAATACGCAATGAATTAGATAATCCTAGTAAGTTCCAAAATGATGCAGGTGCATCGAGAATTACAGACTCTTTAAAATCGCGATCGCTGTTATAAATTGGCACAGAACTACTAGTAGCTATGACCTTTACTCCTAGCAATATAGGTAGCGATAACGCTAAAAAAGCGGGTTGTACCCAAGCATCGCTGAGTGTTTTCCCCCTTGTTGTCGTGTAACTCATGGCGATAAAAGGCAAATCTTCTTTATTGTATTTATCCTCATGAAAGCGTCCTAATTTAGCCTCATCAGTTAACCAAGGGATTGATTGCAAAGCATTAATATTCATCTCCTTCTCTAGCCATTGCTTGTGGACATCCCAAAGATTGATAAATTTCATATTATTGACTAACAATTTGATAGCAGCAGCCGTCTGTGGAGAATAGACATAAGCAGGGAAAATATATAAAAATACTGGCTGTTGTTCTTCTAACTTTCCGGCTGGTACTGACCAAAAAGCTTGTCGCAATAACATTTCTAGAGCATATATTTTGGAAATTCCCCGTTTAATTTGTCTACCTCCAAGGGCATTTTTATTACTATATTGCTGTGGTTTAAATAAAACTACCGAATCCATCTGATCTTCAGATGCAAACTCACCAGAACTTAAAGAACAAATTGGTTGTTTAGCTAGCTTTGTTTTCGCATCAGCATAAGCTGTAAACTCTACACAAAATGACGGATGATTACTTTCCCATCCTTTAACTTCTAAATATTGCGCTAAATAATCAGAGAAAATCTCACGAATCGGGCTAGAATGTGATGGTAATAAGTTATTTTCACTCGCCCAATTAGCTAAATCTTCCGCCCAAATTTCAATGCGTTCTGAAATATATTCTGGTTTAAAAGTTGCGTGATTCGCAACATAATACGCTGCTGCATGATACCAGCCATAATTTACACCACCCGATTGAACTTGGGTTTCTTCGGGTGAAATTTTGTCTTGAATTCCTAATTTATTCAGTATCCAATTGATGTATTCTATTGAATCAGCAAAAAATTCTTTTTGAGTTATAAAGATAAATTCGGCAATTCTATCAGCACGAATATCCGCACCTTGATTGATAAATTCTCGCTCAGTTTCAGTTAAAGATAATTTCTCTAATCGTTTGGGAGTTGCAGGGTCTTTTATATTTGCTACTTTGACCTCAATTACCCGTGGTAGCTTGGGAATTAGTTCGGCTGGGGAAAATAATTCTAAAGTTTGCGGTGCTACTTTTAAACCCTTCCCATCTCGCTTAAAACCAATATCCCCACCCAACATTTTACTACCCAAAACTCCGCTAACTTGACTCCAAATAAATTCTTGGAGTTCGTGAATATCTGGAGTTTCAATATCTGCTGATGCTAGATAAATTACACCTTGAGCAAAAAATAAAATTGGCTCCCAATTTAGTTGTTTAGCAAAGTTCATTGTGGCATTATGAATACCATTACTCAAAATACCGATGGTATCTCGTAAGCGATGATAAACCAAGCTTTTATTAATATTTAAATACCGCAATCTTTCCCGCAGTCGTTGTCCTCCGGTTTGAGTGTCTATATCTGCTGGATCGGTAAAATGTACTGCAATATCACCAAAAGCAAGCAGATGACGTAGGGGAACTTCTAAACGGCGACGATCTTTAATTTTAGGAAGAGGCCAGTTAGCAGGGTAAAGATTTGTGCCAACTTTGTTTTGGGTATTTTGTGCCAAGTAAGCAATTTCTGTTAAATACTCCTGCCATTCTGGCCAAAATAATTCAAAGTTGAGTTTTTCTCCTAAATCACGGCAGAGATTAAGAATTTCTTCGACTTCCCAATTTTTCGGTGTTTCTTCTCCTTGTCCGTTGCAATACTTGTTGTAATCGTGCAATGTTAATCCTAAACAAAGTAGATATTTTTCAATCTCTGATAAAGGTTGAGGTAAATATTTACTGATGTTCCAAGCTGTAAGTAAGCCATTGAGAACGTGAACTAGTAAATTTTGATCGGCATAGTTTGAATACCTTTGTGCGTTTTCTTGAGCATAGCGATCGCCAAGCTGAGATAATATTTGATAATGTGATTCGTAAGAACCACCCAAGGCTGAAATTAAGGAAAATTCTTGTTCTAGGGATGGTAGTAGTTTTTGGATATATAAATGCAGAATTGGGTCTGTATCTTTGGGGAGAGTTTCTAGGAGTAGGGTTTGGAGTAAGGTGGACATAATTTTTTTTAAACGCAAAGGGACGCGGAGGGAAGCGCAGAGGTGCGCGGAGGGGAATTTTAAAAGATGGAAGATTCAAAGCGGGTACTAGTGAATTTTTTTAACCGCCATTTTAAAGCTTCGAGAAGTAATGCATCTTGATTAAATGCACAAGCATAAGCTTCTTCACTTGCATCAACTAAACGATGTAAACCAAATAATGGGCTGAGATTAAGGGTACGGCTTACTTCCCAATGGCTACTTAATTTATTTTTGTTAACTGGCACTAAAAAAGTAAGTAGTTTCTTTTGCCGTAAACAAGTAACCACGTCAGATTGAGGATGTCCAATTAAACTTAATTTATCTATTAAAGAAAGTTCGCCAAACTTTAATTCGCTACTTGGACAATTTGATTGCAAACTAATATTATTAATTCGTTCGTCAACCCATGACTGAATGCGAAGATAAACGTTGATAAAATCTTCAGGAAATTCTTCTTCACCGCGTCCTGACTTATCCTGACTTATTCGCTGCATTTAAAAATGTCTCGCGGTCAATAATTTCTACCAGTGCATAAGGTAATAATCGCAGTAAATCATAAGTGTAAAAGTTTTTCTCATCCCAAACCGCAGCTTGTAGGGTTGAACCTCCGCGAAAACTTAAAAGTTGTTTTTGGGTGGCTTGACCAACAGGGTTATTTTGCATTGCAAACCACTGTTTACGTGCTGATTCCAAATCTTGAGAATATACGCGTTGTAAGTCTTCCGTCATGCGATCGCGCACTACCTGACTAACCTTTCTATTCTCTTGAGTCATCCGCGAAAACATCCCCTGTGCTTGCAATGCACCCCAACGCTGGCGATATTTTTCAAACTCCTTGGGGGGATCAAATGCAGTAGCGATCGCATCTGCTAAACTATCTCGCGTCACCCTTTGATTTACACTAAGTTTTTCTTGCAATCTCGCCATCACCCAAGGAGTATGGCCCGGAACCAAAATAAATGCTGTATAGGCCTTAAAACCGGGATGTCTACCCAAACGTCCCAAACGCTGCATCACCGTCGCCGAATCACTGCTTTCAAAAATCAACAGGTGAATTTTAAAATCCACACCCACATCAACCGCAGATGTACCCACAACTAAAACAGGCGCTTCAGCGTCTTTCAAGTTACTTTGCACCTGCAATCTTTGCTGGCGATCGATGCGTCCGCTAATTTCTTGAACGATAACCCCCGGTAATAAAGCTTTCAGTAAACGAGTCACCTGCCCAGCTTTCGCTTTCGCCACCGAATTCACAATAATCAATCCCCTCGCTTTTGACTCCGCATTCAGAATTTCCTGAATGGTGGGAATCATTTCTTTTAACCATGTCTGCGTGTCTGCATCCTTGGCTAATTCCACAAACTCTAATTCCACAGCTTGCAGAATTTGGCGAAACCCAGTTGTTTCCTCACTTGCATAAACTCCCTCAACCGTAGCCACCTTAAAACCTGCTTTGCGTAATTGTTCAATAAAATCAGCTTTTGGCGTTGCAGAAGTAAACAAAAACCGTCTGGGACGAGATTGATTTTCTTGGCTGCGACGAATGAAAGCCAAACTATTTAAAGCAGCAGTTTCTTGATGACTACCAAAAATATGAAACTCATCAAACACCCACAAATCAGGCCATTCCGCCAATACCAACGGTAGTCTATCTCTACCATCAGCCGGATCAAAATATTGAAAGTGAGTGATGTAATGGAAAATATCAGGATTAGTCAGCAAAATTGGTTTTTGTTGAATCGCCAACAGCAATTCTTGAAACTTGTTACTCTTAACAGCTTGCTTAACCCGCCGACTTAATTCCGCACCAAATAAACGGTCTACTCGTTGAGAAGCATCTAAACCAAACAGATTATTATAGTGATATTGCTGTTCAGCTTGGTCTTCCACCAGTTCGATTGTCGGATACAACCCCATAATCCGAAAATCAGGATTGATCAGTCCTGGTAAATTTGCACCCAGCGTCTTACCATCACCAGTTGCAGCTTGATTACAGATAATATCTGCATCTCCATGTATAATTTCTTTATAAGTCTTCGCTTGGTGCAATGATAGAGGACAAGCACATCCAAGCGGTGGCTGGAGCTTGGGAGCCTTTTGAGCGACAAGACATTCAGAGGTACACCCAAGGGGACAATTCTCAACTCCTGGGTTGAGTTGAGAGTAAAGAGGTTGTAAAAAAAGTTTCACCTTACTTACCCTGTCTTATTGCACCCAGTTTAGTACTGGTTTTGGGAATATTGTTATCAAAATTTGATATCAATGTCTTTTCTTTGCTTGACCGTGGATAACTTTTGTAAAGTTACATTTTGTCAAAGTGAGAAAATGAGCTATATAATCTGTAAGCAAGCCAAATTTTTGGCACGGGAAAGCACGGGCGAAAACCCCCCACCTCCCGCCAAATCGACAGAACCTTGACAAATCAATAGTTTCACCGTTTTGAGTATTTTTTGGTTCGCTGTTAGCAATGCCTGAAATAGACTTTTAAAACAGTCCTGCCAAAATTGCTTCTAGAACTCGGTCTATAATTAGGGTGTGGCTCGCGGACTTTCAAATAAATGATTCCCGGCAACGGGATTGAAACTTGCCCAGATTGGCTAAAGAGTGCGGGGTCATTCAGCTTTCAAATAAATGATTCCCGGCAACGGGATTGAAACATTACAGGTACTCCACAGCAACACATAGTCTATGGCTTTCAAATAAATGATTCCCGGCAACGGGATTGAAACTATTTGCAGTTTTCGCTGGGCTGGCAAGTGACGCCGCCTTTCAAATAAATGATTCCCGGCAACGGGATTGAAACATTTGCTATCGAAGATTGAAACCAAGGCAAAAGTAGCCTTTCAAATAAATGATTCCCGGCAACGGGATTGAAACCCTTCATTAATACTCTCCCTGCGAATATAATAAGCACTTTCAAATAAATGATTCCCGGCAACGGGATTGAAACAACACCCAACAAGAACACTCTTTCTCGGTTTTGAGCTTTCAAATAAATGATTCCCGGCAACGGGATTGAAACATAGTCAATGTAAGCCCGTAACTTTATCAAGTCTAGCTTTCAAATAAATGATTCCCGGCAACGGGATTGAAACGATTCTGGAACAACTGGGCTAATGCCATCTTCTTCTTTCAAATAAATGATTCCCGGCAACGGGATTGAAACTCCCGCAGCGTTTAATGCTACCCATGAAGATAGTAGTAGCTTTCAAATAAATGATTCCCGGCAACGGGATTGAAACTTAGCAAGTTGAGGCGATCGCCAGCGTATGTAAACTTTCAAATAAATGATTCCCGGCAACGGGATTGAAACGATTTATCCCGCGTGATCGGAATAAATCCATAGAACTTTCAAATAAATGATTCCCGGCAACGGGATTGAAACCAAAACTACTAAAAAGCAGAAAGATGAAAAATGAAATATTTCAAATAAATGATTCCCGGCAACGGGATTGAAACCTTGAGCAATGAGCGATGGCAAGTCAACTGTATCTAACACTTTCAAATAAATGATTCCCGGCAACGGGATTGAAACATGCTTCTCGGATGAGCGATCGCAGTGAGAAGTCGGGCTTTCAAATAAATGATTCCCGGCAACGGGATTGAAACGAGACAATTATTTTTTTCGGCTTGGCTATCTGTGGCTCTTTCAAATAAATGATTCCCGGCAACGGGATTGAAACCATAGAGAGGGTAGCCCGCGACCAAGCATTCTCAACCTTTCAAATAAATGATTCCCGGCAACGGGATTGAAACGATTTCCATCTGCTGCTGCTGGTCCTAGATTTAGTCTTTCAAATAAATGATTCCCGGCAACGGGATTGAAACATCTTCCAAGAATATTGTTTTATTACTTGCAAACTTTCAAATAAATGATTCCCGGCAACGGGATTGAAACGGCTGCAAATTTGGGGCCAATATTTCCAACATTTGCTTTCAAATAAATGATTCCCGGCAACGGGATTGAAACGTTAACTGTCAACTATTTAAAGTGTGTTCGGATCAATTCCTTGCTGTTGTAATCTGGCTAAAAGATTTTGCAATTGTTCTTCAGGTGTTGAGTATCTGTCACCATACTCATCATACCAATATAACCATTCCCGCATCCTTCCTTGATAAGTACCCTGTTCCCGTCCAATACCTAAACCAATTTCTGGCATCAAAATTTTATCCCCTAGTTGTAAAATGTATTTACCTTCAACTAAGCGATAAACTTCTAAGCGTTGACGCTTCCGCCGGAGACGAGTTGGTGCATAAATCACATAATACAAAATGCCTAATTGGGCATAATCAATTTTTTTCTGTTCGTATTCGCCGTTGTAAGTTTGAGAAACAACTTCTAAAGCTAAAATTGGTGAAATGCCTTCTTCTTCCCACAAAACATAACTAGAACGTCCATTTTCTCCAACAAAACGTTCTACACCTAAACTCAAGAAACCATCAGGAACTATAGCTTCTTTACTGGGTGTATGATAAACTCCCATATTAATCCCAAAAAACCAGTCATCGCGGTTTTGCCAAATGGAAGCTAAGATGGCTAACAATAGGTTAGGAATTAATATTTGCAGTTCGTTATCCACGGGAGTATTATCTGAATCTGGTAATTCTGCTGATGAAGGTAAGCAGTCTAACGGATTGTAGTTGAACATAACTAGTCCTCAATCCTCAATACTTGTTACGCGCTGGTGTATGAATTAGGTATCATTTCTGCACTAAGGCGATAGCGATTACCTGGCTTGTGTGTATCCGAAATGGTAAATACCAAAGTCCCGTAAATATATGGGACTTTTAGATTATCTTCTTTTGCCAACCTTAAAACATCTTTTGCCAAGATATCTTGCTTTGCTAGTAACTTTATTATGTCGCTAACCTGTGTCGTTGTTAGATCGCTGACAAAAGGTATTCGACAGCGTTGCAAATTAAGATGCAACTCCGGCGATTCTAAATTATAATTTTTCATTAAGGGGATACCTCCTTAAAAAAAGTACAAAGATATTGACAGCACAACAGCAATTTAATTTGTGCTTTCAAAAGTAAAAATTCAAACGAGCGTCAAAGGAACTGGTACTTCCTTTGACGCTTATTATTTTCAATAAGTGTAGCACCTACTGAGATGTTCGTAAACACCAATCTAAAAATAGATGTTGTCATTTTTTGATATCATTTTCTGACTACACCTTTTTAAACGGACTATCCCATGTCATGTCTTCTAAACCCGATAGCAATTACAACCAAATCGCCTTTGCTCTAGAAATTCTCAAACTTCTAGCCGAAAAGCCACGGCGGCGTGAAGAATTAGCCGATTTACTCTCAGTTTTTCTCGAACAGCATGGCAAATCTACAGATGATGCTGATGTTAAGCAAAAACTTACCCGCACGATTCGCAAACTTAGAGACTGCGGTATTGAAATTAAAAGCGCACCACACCATCCCTACGAACTAGTCGAATCAAATTTCCCCGTACTTCTCTCTACCAAACAGCGAGAAGCCCTTGCAGTAGCCGCATATTTCCTAGCTGATATGGGCTTTTCGGCGCAAGCAAGCCAAATTCAACGCATCGGTAACTTAACAGAGTCAGATATTCCAGCCTTTATTAAAGTTAATTTTAGTCCTCCCGTTGACTATAGCGAAAATAAATTAGATATCATCGTTCGCCAACTACAAGAACGCCTTGTGCAACAATGCCGCTATACTATTCGCTATCAAAGTAAACCCGGAGCAGAAGGACGAATCTGGGATATTGACCGTTCAGAACTGCGACTACACGATGGTGTTTTGTACCTATTTGCATTTATCCCTGATTGGCGTTCTTGGCGGTTTGACTATTGGCATAACATCGACCAAAATCATATCTTTCGCCTTGACAAAATCGCCAGCGTTGGTGCTGCATCCGATACTCATTGGATATCTTGTGACTTTCCCACATTGAAAATCTGCTATCGCACGAGTGGACAACTATCTAATTATCAACCTCGACGCAAGGATGAAATGATTATTTACAGCGACCCAGAAGGAAATTTCTGTGACATCGAAGCAACAGTAGATTATTGGTTTTGGTTTCGCCAGCGCATCTTAAAATATGGGGTCAATGCTCAAATACTAAGTCCACAAAACTTAGCTGATGAAATTAAAAAAGAGTACGAGAAGATATGGAAAAAATTATCATCAGATGAAAATAGTAAAAATTAAAGGTTCCTCAAAGAATTTGAAACCCACGGAGGTGGGTTTTGCCCGTATAGCCGCGAATTCCATTGGCCAGGGCAGGCTATATCTGAGATAAAGACAGAGTAGACCTAGATAATCTATCGTCTACCTTTCCAGGCTTCGTTTGCATAATTTCAAACTTGCAGTCTGAAGAATAATCAGGTAACTCATAACCAACACTCTTAACATGAGCCAACATCAACTCATCTCGTTGATGCCAAACAGCAAATATTTTCTCTCTGCCATCATATAGGGTTTCTAAATCAATTTGATAAACCTCATTGACTCGCTTCAACTTCAAACCCAACAAATTTAATAGTCGGCTGAGTATTTTTATTGCCAAAACCTGCTCTTTTTCACCAACTAAATTAATCCCAAGCGCTCTTTTAATATGCTTACTATGCTGAAAAGCAACATTTTTTAGCAATATTAAATCTGCATCATTTTCAGAAAACTCTCGTTTTTCTTCAATAAACTGAAGCATTCCTAATGCTCTCATCGCTTCAACTTTGAGCGTGTAAGTTTTTAAATCTGGGAGAAAAACTTTCCCTTCACCCCAAGACAATTGCTGATGCCATTCTTGCTCATCTCTAACGTGAAAATATTCGCTCTCGTGAGTTAAGTAATAGTGAATTAAAAGTTGACGATAATATCCTTGGTCATCCTGCAACTTTAGCCACGGAGTAGCTTCTACACCATACCTTTGTCTAATAACATATTTGTTGATTTGATTCCGTTCTCTATCAGTTAGAGAATGCTTCACTAACAATTGCTCATATTCGACATAATCGATATCTTTAGCATTAGCTACAGCAGTTGCTAATGATAGTTGATTTTGCTGCTTAATCTCTTTGATTTTACGTTTAATTTCTTTGGCTTTTTGACGGCTTTGTGCCCAATCTTTTTGAACTTTGACAATTTCTAAAACTAATCTTCTACGAGTAGCTAAATCATCGGCATCAGTTGCCAAAAAGGCCAGGCGTAAATCTCGAATAATATTATTGTGAACTGCATTACTCCGCATCTGAATTTGATGCCCATCAGCAACTAAACCATCTTGCATTGATTGCCGATAGAGACGAATAGAAGCATTTACCCTTGCAGATAACTTTGCCCAAGTTCGCAAATGAATCGGGTCATAAACTAAAGGTAAATCCACATCTATTTTATGTAACGGACTCAGCAAAGCTAAGTTTTCTTTTTGATTTTCCTGATACCAATCAGATAATAAGCGATAATTTGTACTCCCACTACCAATTAAACCAATACCTCGTTTAGCGCACCAAACAATACGCGGCACATCATCTCTGACTCTTGCTAAAGCTTGTCTTGCTTCCGAGTCAGGAATTACCCCTTGAAAAATGCCATAAACTCGGTCGAAATGTTGGACATCAATACTAATTCCTGTACCAAGGCTAGGGGTAACAAAAACGCCATCATATTCCGATATTTTTTGATTAATCGCAGCAATAAAATCAACTGCTGCATGACCAGGTGTATTTGTGGTGTGACTACTAACTACCAGAGTTTTAGGAAATTGTCGCCGTAATTTTTGTAGTCGCTCTTTTAGATAACGTTCAATTGTGTCACAACTATAACGCCCAGCGCGACTATCGGTAGTAACATAACATTTACGTCCAGCAAGTAAATCTAATTCTAATTGGTGAATTAACGGTGTTGGATTCGGCGAATCATAAAAAGTCACATCCCAACCATGTTGAGGCTTCCACTGGTTGAGAACTACCCAAGGTGTTAATTTAATTCCTGCCAATCCCTGTAAATATTCTAGCGAAACATCTGATAAATCAGCATCTTGGGCAATTACTAACCCTCCAGTTGTTAAAACTGTCGCAATTAGTTGCTGGAATAACTTTAATATTTTGACACGTTTGTATTTACAAGTATTACTGTTTAACAGATGCCATAGAGATTGCTCTACTTCGTCTAAAATTAATATTGCCCCGCGCCAGTTTTCCGGGTTAAGTTTCCAAATCGAATCCACACACAAGCCGAGAGATTGCTGAGGAAAAGGAGAGCGGAGGATAGGAGGAGCGGGGGTAAGCGTTTGATCAATTTTTTTATCCCCATTTTCTTTATTTGTTCCCCATTGAATACCAATCTTTTCACACAAAAATCGTCCAAGTAGGATTCTATGGGTAATTAATAAAACTGGTTGTTTTCTATTTTTCGCCTGCTGAACAACGCTTTGCAATGCGGTAGTTTTTCCTGTTCCTTTGGCTGATTTTACTCCTACTAATCCAGAAGTGGGGAAGGGAATTTCACCTATATAAGGACGGTTGAAGGTGAGTGCAGCCGGAATGCTTAACTCGGTGTGGGGTTTGGTTTGAGCAAGATAGATTTCTAAATCAACACTTTGGCGATAAAGTTTATCGAAACTACTTGCACCCTTAGCAATAATAAATTCATCAACCCCTTTTTCCATTCCTGGAAGTTCGATGACTTTAACAGGGCAATTTTTTTGCTGGAATAAACAACCAAGTTGAGAAATAGCATTATTTACAGCAGCGATTGTCTTGGGCTGAGTTTCAAAATCAAAGCAAATGTAAAAACTGCGTTTTGTAATTGCAAAGGCTGCTAAATCGGGAATTAGCTGACGACGGGTGACTTTGCCAAATTCATCTTTAACAACCCGATAACCACTGGTAATTCCGGGAATGGCAATAGCTACATATCCTTGCGTCAACAAGGTAGCTGCTTTCTTTACACCCTCGCAGATAACCAGGGGAATATTCTGTTGCATCACCCATTGCCAAAAGCCTCCAGCTTCACCATCAGGAGTAATGGAGATATTGTCAGGCATGACCAGATTGTAACGTTCAGCCACTTGCTGCCACACTGGCAACGTTACCCGCAAACAAAACACCCGCGTTGGTGTGCTGGGAGGATGCTCATATTTGATGGACTTACCATTGTGATTTTGTCGGGGTTGGTTTGGCTTAAAACATCCCCATTCCATCATTTGCCAATTATTCAGAGGGTCTAGTCCCGAACACCACCAACCACCTTCAGTGATATGAGCATAACGCTGCAACCATCCAGCTTTCAACATTCCAGTATTGGTGCGGGGGAGTAGCTCAGAAATCAATAGGTACTCATAAGCTGTTACGCCTTGGAGTGACTTAAAATTGAGTTGCACTAAGTGTAAGTCTATACCACTGCTCTTGACTAATTCTTCAAGGTGTTGGGGGTGTAAATAGTGCAGATGCATAGGGAAAGGCTCGGAGGGAAAGTCAATGAGATTAAAACACTAACATGCATCTGCTTTTTTTCTATAAGCGAGATTGCGAGGCTTTTGTGATACTTTTTTTACTTCGTTACAGGAGACACATCGGTTAAGACTCTAGTGGGTTATTCTACCTATTAGATCCCCAAAGTAATATTTTTGTATTGTGATATTTGTTCGATTTTAATTTGGATTTATCAGTAAATTTCTGTGTAAAGGAATGCGATCGCCACAGGCCAGCCGCAAGTATCGGTATAATGAGCAAGGCATACACAATTTCTGGTATTCAAACTCTTGGAGTCACTGCCAATAATGCATTGGGCATTGGTAACTTCTTCCCCATGCCCCATGCCCTAAAACTCCATCCCGCAAGTGGCGTGGAGTTTTATTATGTTTTCCTACCGGATTTCTTTTTATGCCGAGTTTCCCTACTAATTTTTAATGCCTGTCGCCGCAATACCCTGAATAAACTGACGCTGACCGATAAGAAATAGTACCATCACTGGAACTGTGGCGATCGTCACCGCCGCCATCATCAAGGGCCAATTATTTGTAAATTGCTCTTGAAACTCAGCTAACGCCAGTTGTACAGTCCTTAATTCTGGTCGTGTTGTAAACACTAAAGGCTTAAACAAATCATTCCACTCACCGATGAAGGTGAACAAAAACAACGTCACTAACGCCGGACGGGCCAAAGGTAACATTACCCGCCACAAAATTTGCAATCGGTTCGCCCCATCTATAGCTGCGGCTTCCTCTAACTCCACAGGAATTGTCTGGAAATATTGACGTAATAAGAAAATCCCAAATCCGTTGACCGCAGTGGGTAAAATGAGTGCCCCATAAGTATTTATCAAGTGTCCCCACTTCAAAACCAAAAAGATGGGAATCACCAATAACTGAAAGGGAATCACTAAAGTTGCTAAAACGACTAATAGCAGTGCTTGGCGTCCCCGAAACTTCAATCGCGCTAGGGCGTAACCAGCCAAAGCAGAAGTGACAATCTGAAACGCCGTCACCGCGATCGCTACCAAGGTAGAATTAGCAAACGCCAGCAAAAATTTTCCCTGTTGCCACGCAATGCGGTAATTTGCTAAAGACCAGTTATTTTTGGATAAATTTTCGGGGCTGGCGGCGGTTGGTGCAAAGGAGGTGAGAAAAACCACAAATAGCGGTAGTAGAACGATAAATGCCCCTAGCAGTAAGACTACTAGGCTCAAAAAATCGCCAGATTTCAGATTCGGGTTTGGTTTAGACATAACTTGAATTGCAAAGCATTTATTTCGCTAGTACTACAGCATCGCCCCCTAGCAACAGTTAATCTATTAAACATAGTTACTTGTTAAGTTAAATTAAACCACAGAGATTGTTACCCTCAGTTCATAGGGTAAATTGAATCCTGGTGTCAAATAATTCAGGTTTACAGGAGTAAACATAACCATGCAGCAGCTTGCAGACCAATTTAAAGAATTAGATTTCAAGAGCGAAACATACAAAGATGCTTATAGCCGGATCAATGCGATCGTGATCGAAGGGGAACAAGAAGCCCATGAAAATTACATCACATTAGCGGGACTGCTGCCGGAATCTCATGATGATTTAATTCGCCTTTCCAAAATGGAAAGCCGCCACAAGAAAGGATTTGAAGCTTGTGGGCGCAATTTGGATGTCACCCCAGATTTGCAATTCGCCAAGGAATTTTTCTCTGGACTCCATCAGAATTTCCAAACAGCAGCCGCAGAAGGAAAGGTAGTCACTTGTCTGTTGATTCAGTCTTTGATTATCGAATGTTTTGCGATCGCAGCATATAACATTTATATTCCCGTCGCCGACGCTTTTGCCCGCAAAATCACTGAAGGAGTAGTAAAAGAAGAATACAGCCATCTCAACTTTGGAGAAGTTTGGTTGAAAGAACATTTCACAGAGTCCAAAGCTGAACTTGAACTTGCAAATCGCCAGAACCTACCCATCGTCTGGAGAATGCTCAACCAAGTAGAAGGTGATGCCCACACAATGGCAATGGAAAAAGATGCTTTAGTAGAAGACTTTATGATTCAATACGGTGAAGCATTGAGTAACATAGGTTTCACAACTCGCGATATCATGCGCTTGTCAGCCTACGGACTTATAGCCGCTTAAAAAAGTTAGGAGTAAGGAATGATCAGTGAGAAATTATGAGTCGTACTCCTAACTCCTAACTCCCAACTCCTAACTCTCCGAAATTTCCACGCCTCAAGACAGCATAAGCCTAATATCACTACATGTTTGGTCTAATTGGACATCTGACTAGTTTAGAACACGCTCAAGCGGTAGCTCAAGAATTGGGATACCCAGAATATGCCGATCAAGGTCTAGACTTTTGGTGCAGCGCCCCGCCGCAAATTGTTGATACCATTATTGTCACCAGTGTAACTGGGCAACAAATTGAAGGACGGTATGTAGAATCTTGCTTTTTGCCGGAAATGCTAGCTAGTCGCCGCATCAAAGCCGCAACACGCAAAATCCTCAACGCTATGGCCCATGCACAGAAGCATGGCATTAACATCACCGCTTTAGGTGGATTTTCCTCAATTATTTTTGAAAACTTTAAGTTAGAACAGTTTAGCCAAGTCCGCAACATTAAACTAGAGTTTGAACGCTTCACCACCGGAAACACGCATACTGCCTACATTATTTGTAAGCAGGTGGAAGAAGCCTCGAAACAACTGGGAATTGAAATGTCAAATGCGACTATTGCAATCTGTGGCGCAACTGGGGATATTGGCAGTGCTGTTACACGCTGGCTAGATGCAAAAACAGATGTCAAAGAACTTTTGCTGATCGCCCGCGATCAAGAACGTCTCAAAGCCTTGCAAGACGAACTAGGGCGAGGGAAAATCATGGGTTTGACAGAAGCACTGCCCCAAGCTGATGTTGTCGTTTGGGTTGCTAGTATGCCCAGAGGCGTGGAAATTGACCCTACCACTTTGAAGCAACCCTGTTTGTTGATTGATGGTGGCTATCCTAAAAACTTAGCGACGAAAATTCAGCACCCTGGCGTACACGTGTTAAATGGTGGAATTGTAGAGCATTCTCTAGATATTGACTGGAAAATCATGAAAATCGTCAATATGGATGTTCCAGCGCGCCAGTTGTTTGCTTGTTTTGCCGAATCAATGCTGCTGGAATTTGAGAAGTTATACACGAACTTTTCGTGGGGACGGAATCAGATTACCGTAGACAAAATGGAGCAGATTGGTAAGGTGTCAGTAAAACATGGATTTAGACCACTGCTTGTTTAAGAGTTAGGAGTTAAGAGTTAGGAGTTAAGAGTTAATAACTTTCATAATTCCACAGCTTCTAAAACCTCATTCCTAACTCCTAACTCCTCACTCTGAAAAACTCCTCACTCTAAAAAACTCCTCACTCTGAAAAATTCATAACCCCTACGATGGCAACTACTGAGCGTAAACCGCTACTGTTAGATTTTGAAAAACCCCTAGCAGAACTCGCAAACCGAATCGATCAGATTCGGCAACTTGCAGAAGAAAATGGCGTCGATGTTTCTGGTGAAATTCGCAAACTAGAGGCACGCGCTATGCAACTGCGTGAGGAGATTTTCAGTACTCTATCCCCATCTCAGCGATTGCAAGTTGCTCGTCATCCGCGTCGCCCCAGTACTCTCGATTACATTCAAGCTATTAGTGATGAATGGATGGAACTGCATGGCGATCGCTGTGGTGGTGACGATCCGGCTTTAGTTGGTGGTGTCGGCCGTCTGAGTGGACAACCTGTGGTGATGTTGGGTCATCAAAAGGGCCGCGATACTAAAGACAATATTGCCCGTAACTTTGGAATGCCTTACCCTGGCGGCTACCGCAAAGCCATGCGGTTGATGGAACACGCCAATAAATTTAGTATGCCCATACTAACTTTTATCGACACGCCGGGAGCCTGGTCTGGGGTAGAAGCAGAACACCAAGGTCAAGGAGAAGCGATCGCTTACAACTTACGGGAAATGTTTTGCCTGGATGTGCCAATTATCTGCACAGTGATCGGTGAAGGTGGTTCCGGTGGGGCACTCGGTATTGGCGTAGGCGATCGCCTACTCATGTTTGAACACTCCGTTTACACCGTCGCCACCCCCGAAGCCTGCGCCGCTATTTTGTGGAAAGATGCTGGTAAGGCTCCCCAAGCCGCAGTGGCTCTAAAAATTATTTCCCACGACTTGAAAAAGTTGGGAATTATCGACCAAATCCTGCCTGAACCTACTGGTGGCGCTCATTCTGACCCTTTAAAAGCCGCTACCACTCTCAAGCAAGTGCTGATGGAAAACTTGGACGAACTCAATCGTTTAACCGGTCCAGAACGCCGCCAACTGCGCTACGAAAAATTCCGCAAAATCGGAGTTTTTACAGAAGTTGCCCACTAACAACACTGCATAATGATTGATTAGTAAAGCAGCAATGCTATAATTGCCTATGTGCTTAAAGATTTTTAACAATCTAGCCATAGGCATTTGCATGTTTGGCAAATCTACTCAATTTGATTGAGTGGGTTTTGTATTGTGTAAATAATCTAATTTAAATGTACGGCGTGGTTTTCCAGGCAATGGTTTGTTGTATTCACTGGTAAAACCCACAATATGGGTAGTATTGTGCTGCATCATAGCATCTGCTTAATGGAAATCATCAGATTTTTAGATTCCTTTAATCTATCCAAACCGAGAAGTGTAAATAATTGGATGGTAATAGGCTTTGGGAACTGCCAAAAAATTGGGAGACACCATGAGTGTTGAGCAAAAACGACGCGCCCTGATTACTGGGGCAAGTAGTGGAATTGGGAAAGCAACGGCTTTAGCCTTTGCAAAAGCGGGAATAGATATTGCCTTAGTCAGCCGTTCTTTGGATAAGTTAGAGGCGGTAAGAGAAGCCGTAGAGCATACTGGGGTGGAAGCGAAAGCTTACGCTGTAGATTTAGCGCGGATCTCCGAAGTCAAAGACAACATCCAAGCGATCGCCCTTGACTTTGGTAATCTAGACATTCTGGTAAACAGTGCTGGCATCGCCTATACAGGCACTTTGAGCGAAACTCCCCTAGAAGACTGGCAGCAGGTAATTAACTTGAATCTTACCAGCGTGTTTCAGTGCATTGTGGGGATTTTACCTTCAATGCGCGATCGCGGCACAGGCACAATTATCAACGTGGCCTCAATTGCCGCCAAGCAACCCTTTCCTGGTTGGGGAGCATACAGCGTCAGCAAAGCTGGTTTGATAGCCCTCTCTCAAACCCTGGCACAAGAAGAACGCACCCACGGCATTCGTGTCACAGCTATCTGTCCCGGCGCAGTCAATACTGAACTTTGGGATACAGAAACAGTCCACGTCAACTTAGACCGTTCCAAAATGTTAACCCCGGAAATTGTGGCCCAATCAATTCTTTACACTGTTCTGTTACCACAACAAGCAGTTATTGATGAATTGACCTTGATGCCCAGCGCTGGCGCACTCTAATTGCGAAGTTAGAAGTTAGGAGTTAGGAGTTAGGAATTATAATTTTTAACTCATAACTCATAACTCATAACTCATAACTAAATTCAAACCATAACCAAGACTGAATCATGACTATTGCTAGTTCCAACGGTTCCAATTGCTCTCAATCACCTCTGATTCCCGACTTGGCAGAAGCCATAACTCCTAGACCCGATCGCAATACTCATAACGGGCGACAAGCGGATGTGTTGCCGCCAAAAGAGGAACAACTTGAGGAAATGAAGGATGCCGTGCGAGCAATAATATTGGGCGTTGGCGAAGATCCTGAACGTGAAGGACTGCTGAAAACACCCAAACGAGTAGCCGAGGCAATGCGGTTTCTTACCAGTGGCTACAACCAATCCCTTGAAGAACTCGTTAACGATGCCATCTTTGATGAAGGACATAGCGAGATGGTACTAGTTAGAGATATTAATTTCTTTAGTTTGTGCGAACACCACATGCTGCCATTTATGGGTAGAGCGCACGTTGCTTATATCCCCAACCAAAAAGTTGTTGGACTGAGTAAGCTAGCCCGGATTGTTGAGATGTATTCTCGGCGCTTGCAAGTGCAGGAGAGGTTAACCCGCCAAATTGCCGAAGCAATCCAGACCATTCTAGAACCTCAAGGCGTAGCCGTTGTGATGGAAGCTAGCCACATGTGCATGGTGATGCGGGGCGTTCAAAAACCAGGTTCTTGGACTGTCACTAGCGCAATGGTTGGTGTATTCCAAGAGGATCACAAAACGCGCGAAGAATTTTTTAACTTAATTCGCCACCAAGCGGCATTTTTTTGAGTGCTGAGTGAATGAGTGCTGAGTGCTGAGTGCTGAGGGACTTCCAAGAAATAAATTATCCAATCTTGTGGGGTGGGCATCTTGCCCGCCTTTGGTTGCTGGGCGGGCGAGACGCCCACCCCACAATAAATAGTTGGATATTTTTTTATTTGGAAGTCCCTGAGTTAAGAGTGCTGAGTGCTGAGTTAGGAGTTACAGCTATTTTCAGATAAATAGACCACACGGTAGGGTTACAGCAATGCTCATTGGTGTCAACAAATAGGGAGTAGGGAACAGGGAGTAGGGAGTAGGGAAGACGGCATTGGTCGGGGTTTCAAGCCCCGACCAATGCTATCGTCTTGAAAAACGGGGCTTGTATCCCACTGGTTGTTGGGGCTAGTTTTTTCCCCTACTCCCTACTCCCTACTCCCTACTCCCGCCCCAACGGGGCTTGGTCAACTTAACGTGAAAGCAGTCTAGAACTAGCTTTTAGATTGCCTCGTTCCCAGTCTCCGACTGGGAATGCTCGTCGTTGGGGCTGCCGCCTCCCTTACTGGCGGCAGAGCCGCTTTTGAGTTGCATTTCCAGCCTCCGGCTGGAAACGAGGTTTTAAAGGAGTTTCAGCTTAAGTTGACACCAATGGTCTTAGTAACCCAATGTTCTTTAGACTCTGAAATAGAAGTGCTACTTTATCTAAATCCTTATCTCCTGGTTTCCGTTCCACACTACTAGATAAATCAATGCCGCTAGGATTAACCTGATTTAGGGCTTCCACAATATTATCGGCTGTTAGTCCTCCTGCTAAAAACCAAGGACAACTAGGGCTAAATTGTTCTAGCATTGTCCAATCTAAAGTTTTGCCTGTACCACCCAGTTGTTGCGGATGGTAAGCATCAAGTAATAAAGCATCTACGTATTCTGTGTAATTAGTCGCTGTCTCTAGATGCTCAAGACTACGAATTCTCAGGGCTTTAATAATTTCGACATTGGGCAAAGCTTGACGTACTTGGTCGCAAAAATTTGCTGATTCATCTCCGTGTAACTGCACACCAGTCAACCCAGAATCAAGAACTATCTGAATAATTTCAGAGATACTCGCGTTGGCAAAAACCCCAATTGTGTCAATATTTGCTGGTAGTTCTGCCACTGCTGTCCGAATTTGGGATGTAGTCACGTAACGAGGTGAGGTGGGCACACAAATAAATCCTAGTGCCGTTGCGCCCAGAGAGGCGATCGCTATAGACTGTTGTGGTTGAGTAATGCCGCAAATCTTAACACGCATGAAAATCTAACAAATTTAAACTAATTATCAAAAAAGTCTAAACTATCTAAAAAACTTTTGGGCCTTGTAATTTTATAATCTTGTAGGTCTACGTTAACTTTTCTATTCAGGAGACAAAAGCTTGATTTCCTCTATTTTATTAGCAGTAGTTGCATCTGTTCCTGCAACACCTGTGTGGAATCCCACAGTCGGCATCATCATCAGCGTCAGCAGCTTAGTAATAGTTTTACTAAGTACTAAGATTGAAAAACCCCTAGTTGGCCCCAAGTTCCCTATTCTGCCAATTAGTATTCCAACATTCGTTGCTGCTATGGCTTTTGGTCATATTATCGGTATTGGCATAGTTCTAGGATTGACTAACATCGGTCGTCTGTAGTTTTGTGATGACAAAGGTGTTACTTGTAACACTGCGAACAATACACAACTCCTAAAAACGATTCTGGGCAGGGGGAATAGGGGAGCAGAAGTATTAATTATTTCAATACCCAATGCCCCATGCCCCATGCCCAATTCTCATCAATGCTTAACTTTAGAGTTTTGCTCTCCGAATTTTAGATTTTAAACTTTGGATAATGGAATTGAATATTCAAAATTCCAAATTAAAAAAGGTCTGAGAGCAAGCGAATTTAAACACGAGAATCAATCTAAAATCCAAAACCTAAAATTAATTGATCGGCCTCCGACTTAATTGCTGAGGTCAATCTAAAATCTAAAATCTAAAATCCAAAATTGTTTGATATGCATTAATTGTCTATTCTAGAAATAAGAACATTACGTCATTCGGCACTACCGAATTGATGCTCAATATAAATGTGTGTACGAATATGCATAGCATATCGGTATAAAAAGTACTGCCGATATCTAGTTATAGGACAATATAATGCAAACAAATTGGAAAATTGGGTCATTATTTGGAATTCCCCTGTTTTTAGACCCTTTATGGTTTGTGATTTTAGGGTTGGCAACTCTCAATTTTGGGGTAGCTTATCAAGAATGGGGAAATATGATCGCTTGGAGTGCTGGAATTGTCATGGCACTGCTGCTATTTGGTTCGGTGCTGTTACATGAGTTGGGTCACAGCTTGGTAGCCCGATCGCAAGGCATTAGAGTTAATTCAATTACCCTATTTATGTTTGGCGGGATTGCTGCCATTGAAGAAGAATCTAAAACTCCTTTCAAAGCCTTTCAAGTAGCGATCGCTGGCCCTTTGGTGAGTATCATCCTATTTGTCCTGCTCCGCCTAGCTGTTATTGTGATACCTGATACTAATCCCCTCAGTGTCATGGTTGGAGATTTGGCGAGAATTAACTTAGTGGTGGCTCTATTTAACCTGATTCCTGGCTTACCTCTAGATGGGGGACAAGTGTTAAAAGCAGCACTATGGCAAATCACAGGTAATCGTTTTCAAGCCGTACACTGGGCTGCAAAAGCGGGGCAAATATTGGGTTATGGTGCGATCGCTTTAGGGTTTGTTGTGGATTTTGTCACCAGAGAGTTAGTAGTTGGTTTGTGGATTGCGTTGTTAGGTTGGTTTGCTGTCCGCAACGCTAATAACTATGACAACATGACTACCTTGCAAGAAAGCCTACTCAAAGTCGTAGCGGCCGATGCCATGACCCGTGATTTTCGCGTCATTGATGCTGACCAGACATTGCGTTCCTTTGCCGATTTATATCTCTTAGAAACCTCTCCCTCACAGGTTTATTTTGCCGCTTCTGATGGACGTTATCGGGGTCTAGTTTCCATTGACGATTTCCGTTTAACCCAAAGGGGTGAATGGGAAACCCAAACATTGCACAGCATAGTCCATCCCCTGATAGAAATACCCAGCGTTGCAGAATCAACAACAATCGCTGAGGTAATTAACAAGCTAGAAAATGAGCAGTTACCTCGAATTACCGTGCTTTCTCCTGCTGGTGCCGTAGCTGGTGTAATTGATCGGGGGGATATTGTGCGATCGCTAGCGCAAAAGTTAAATTTGCAGATAACCGATGCTGAAATTAAGCGTATCAAGTCAGAAGGTAGCTATCCACCGGGGTTGCAACTGGGAGTAATCGCGAAATCGACTACAAATTAAACGTCATACACTCGTCATAGGTTTGCAATAGATACGTCAAAAGCGTGTGTGATATTTAATTTGGTATTTGGTTACAAAATGCTTTTTTTGGGTAAAAGGTAGGTTCTCCTACCTTTTTTATTTTTAAAAGTATTGACATCACTGAATACGTGAGCATTAGGCATTAGGCAAAACAGTTCCGAGTTCCGTTAGCGGTAGCGGGGCGTTTAGCCCTTGCTGATCGTTCTTTTATCCCTCAAAATTAATGGGACAGACTACTAGTCCCCAGATTGTTGACGGTGCGGCGCTTGGCGACAACACACCCTACATTAAAATTCCTTAACATAGCTGGAAATATTAGCACTAACTTACTTAGTCCCCAGTCCCCAATCCCCAATCCCCAGTCCCCAATCCCCACTCCCCAGTCCCCAGTCCCCAATCCCCAATCCCCAAAAATTAAATTAAAACTTCCAGTTTAAAGTGAGTAAAATGTAAGGGCGTGATATACTACACGTCTCACTTACCCTGGTTTTATGGCACTGCCAATTGTTGCAATTATCGGACGCCCAAATGTGGGCAAATCCACCCTGGTTAATCGACTCGCCGGGGAACAAACGGCGATTGTCCATGATGAACCGGGAGTGACACGCGATCGCACTTATCTTCCAGCTTTCTGGAATGGTCGCGAGTTTTTAGTGGTAGACACTGGTGGTTTAGTTTTTAATGATGATACCGAATTTTTACCACTGATTCGCCAACAGGCAATGACAGCCCTTGCAGAAGCGTGTGGCGCTATTTTTGTCGTCGATGGTCAAACAGGCCCCACCTCGGCAGATTTAGAAATCGCCGAATGGATGCGCCAACAACGCGTACCTGTGCTACTAGCTGTAAATAAATGTGAATCCACAGAACAAGGCTTAATGCAGGCTGCCGAATTTTGGGAATTGGGATTGGGCGAACCTTACCCCATCTCCGCGATTCATGGCAGTGGCACAGGAGAGTTACTCGACGAGTTAGTTAATCACATCCCTGCGATTGAAGACATCCCAGACACGAATGAAATCAAAGTAGCAATTGTGGGACGGCCGAATGTCGGCAAATCAAGCTTACTCAATTCTTTTGTTGGCGAAGAAAGGGCAATTGTCAGCCCCATTTCTGGCACTACCCGTGATGCCATTGATACCGTCATTGAACGAGCCGGACAAACCTACCGCTTGATTGATACTGCCGGTATTCGCAAAAAGAAACACATCGAATACGGCACAGAATTTTTTAGTATTAACCGTGCTTTCAAAGCGATTCGCCGCGCTGACGTGGTTTTATTAGTAATAGATGCCGTAGATGGAGTTACTGAGCAAGACCAAAAATTAGCTGGACGGATTATCGAAGAAGGTCGAGCTTGCATCATCGTTGTAAATAAGTGGGATGCTGTCGAAAAAGACTCTTACACAATCTACGACTACGAAAAAACTCTGCAATCACGGTTACATTTTACCGAATGGGCAGAAACAATCTTTGTGAGTGCCTTGTCAGGACAACGGGTAGAAAAAATTCTCGAATTGGTGAAAACGGCGGCGGAATCACACAAACGCCGTGTTAGCACATCAGTAATTAACGAAGTTTTAACAGATGCCGTCAGTTGGCATTCACCGCCAGCATCTCGTGGTGGGCGTCAGGGCAAGATTTACTATGGTACACAAGTCAGTAGCCAACCACCAACGATCGCACTATTTGTCAATGATTCCAAACGCTTCAACGACAACTACCGCCGCTACATTGAACGGCAATTTCGTCAACAGCTAGGATTTAAAGGCACACCAATTATTTTGCTGTGGCGGAGCAAAAAAGTCCGTGATGCGGAAAGTGGTAATGTTAATAGAGCAACTCGCGTCAAAATAAGTTAGGAATAGAGACGCGATGAATCGCGTCTGTACAAGAGAGACTCCTCATTCCTCACTCCTAACTCTAAAATGGATTTATTGCGATCGCTGCCACTTGGACTTTATTTAGAACAACCCCAAACTTGGCTGCATAAAATTGATCCGCGAGTCAAGTTCGCCTGGTTGATGAGCTTTTTAACAAGCTATATTTTAGCCAACAACAATTGGCGGGTGCTTCTGGTGGTAGTATTGATTATTGCCACCTTGATTGCCAGAATTCCCCGCCGCGTATGGCAGCAGCAAATGGGTTGGTTATTAATGCTATCGTTTTTTGTACTAGCGATCGCAGCCATCAGTCCTGATGGACTGGGTGTAGATTATCAGTCACGCCTACCAGCTAATGAACAAATCTTAACCCAGCCAGCATTCTCTAATAATATTAAAGAGCCACCAGCTGAGAAAAAAGCATACAGTTACGTACTATTTCACAAAGGCCCAGTCAAAGTTAGTCGCTACTCCTTGGATTTGGCAGTACGCCTAAGTACCCTGATCTTTACCGTCATTTACAGCACCAACTTGTATCTGCTGACAACCGCACCAGAAGAAATCACATCTGGCATAGAAAGCCTAATGCAACCCTTGCGACGCTTCAAGTTGCCCGTCACAGAAATTGCTTTAACTTTAACCTTGTCCTTGCGCTTTATTCCCTTGGTTTTAGAAGAAGTGCAAAATTTATTTCGTTCTGTGATGACAAGGGCAATTAATTGGAAAAAGCTGGGATTAAAAGGAGGATTCAAGGTTTGGATGACAGTCGCAGAGAGACTTTTAGAAAATCTTCTCTTACGAGCCGATCAAATGGCAAATGCTATGATGGTACGGGGTTTTACCAGTCCCAATGAGCATCGAGTGCAGTGGCACGACTTACGATTAAAAGGGCGTGACTGGTTAGCGATCGCAACTTTAATCTTATTCTGGGGAATACGACTAGCTATAGGAACTCAGGCGTAATTTTGCGCCGAGAAAATAGTAAGAGCAGAATTCAGAATTCAGGAGTCAGAATTCAGGAGTCAGAAGTAAAACAAAGCATTAAATCGCCGTCTCTACCAAAGACTAATTATTGTAGAGACGGCGATTCATCGCGTCTCTTGCTCTTGCCCTAACCGAACAGTATTGAGCTATAAGTAACAATATGGTAGGGTAAATTGAACAGCTACCAGCCATAAAATTGATCCCCTAGCATTTCCTGTAGATTTTAGCTATTAATCAGCCTTACTCGAACACTACAAACTAATCTCAATATTTTTGACCGACACCCTTATGAATCTCTGCACAACGCTCAGGCACAAATTCCACTACTAAAAATACTGGATAATCAATAGACCTTTTGGCATAAATGATAGTTTTCTTCCCAATCCCCAATCCCCAATCCCCAATCCCCAATTTTGTGCCATTGGGCGACAGTTGTGGCAGTATGGAAAGAAGTTGAAAAATTTGTCGTTGCCGTTGGGAACTTCAAAGGGTGTTTTTCCTTCCTACGTCGAGCTTTCAACCAGAGGATTGGGAATATTTTGTGCCTTATCCCTACAGATTGGTAAATCGAACTCACCAAAGCAGTCCTGATGAAACAAGTTTCACAGCCTTGAATGAAAGAATAACTGGGGACTGGGGACTGGGGACTGGGGACTGGGAACTAGTATTTTTACTCAGCACTCAGCACTCAGCACTTTCAAGTCAGATGGTGATATTTGTCAAACAGCCTCTACTCTTTGAATCTACGCTTCGCGGCTTCTGTTGTACCATTGCGCTTCACTACCACTAGCTTCATCTGCCCATTAGGAACTAGATCAAGGTCTTCGTAACCGCAGTTTCGCATTTTAACCAAATATTCTGACGAATGTTGGTATTATCGTCTGAATGTTTGGAATTTACTGCGAAAAGATATATATACTTCCAACTTCCACCTTGACTACACGTTGACCCTTAAATGAATCCAGAAAACGCAGAAACTTACATAAACCATCCAACTTGGGGTTTACTCTACAAAATCTGTATGGTTGATGAAAACCAGGATTTGTTCACCACACTTTATGCCCAGCGCTTATTCTTTTTGGTGGCAAATGACGTTAAAGGTGTCAAATTCCAGTCTCTAGGACGTACTGAGGCCAGAATGATGTTGGAAAATCGCTTACGTACCCTGCGGCGCAGTGGGCATTCTCAGGAGTACGATCAGCTTCAGAGTGTTTTCCAGCGCACCTTCCAATGAACAGTTCGATTTCCGAACGTATTGTTACTATTCGCTCCTCACTACCAACGTCAGTCAAACTGATTGCTGTTAGCAAGCAAGTTTCTGCCCAGGCCATTCGGTCTGCATACAATGCAGGAATTCGTGATTTTGGGGAAAGTCGTATCCAAGAAGCTGCCAGCAAACAAGCCGAGTTGCAAGACTTACCGGATATTACCTGGCACTTTATTGGACATTTACAAGGCAATAAAGCCAAAAAAGCCATTGAGCAATTCCCTTGGATTCACTCTGTTGATAATTTGAAGCTGGCACAGCGCTTAGACCAATTAGCGCAACAGCTAGGAGTGAGTCCCCAGGTTTGCCTGCAAGTGAAAATTCTCCCCGACCCCAGCAAGTCTGGTTGGAGTGTGTCAGAACTTTTAGCTGATTTACCCACACTGAATCAATACAAAAGTTTACAAATTCAAGGTTTGATGACAATTCCGCCTTCAGGATTAAAAGATTCCGAAATTCTCAGTGTGTTTAATCGCAATCGTCAGCTAGCCAAAGAAATCCAGGAGGAAAACTGGTCGCATATTAGAATGCAGCACCTATCTATGGGTATGTCAGGCGACTACGAACTGGCAGTACAAGCAGGCGCAACGATGGTACGATTAGGAACAATCTTGTTTGGCGATCGCTATTAGCCAATTAATCATCAGCCTTACAGGGCAGTATTAATAGAAGCTAAGGATTTGTTGACAAGAATTTTCTCACAGACTGGTGCAATCCGGAACAAAGGATATAGTATTGACAAGAGCAATCGCCAAGGGAAAATGGGGTATAAAGAAGTTTCCTTCGGATAAACCTTAGGATATAATCTTGACTCGTTATTATGTTTAGGCGATGCACAGACCTTTCTAATAAGTGTCGGTTCATCGCCAAAATTCGTAGTATGGGCTACAACTAGCAATACACTTGCTGAAGTATCCACCGATGTAGCGGTCGCTCCTAGCTCAACTAATCCTCAGCCAAGTCAATACAGGCTATTCGCACCAGGAGAGTACACACACAATGAACAACATTTTTTCCAAACTCAGAGACTTTGTAGGTCTAAATGAGCAAGTGGAATACGAGTATTACGAAGAAGAACCAGAAACAGATAATAATTACCAAAATCTGTATCAGCAAGAAAATCCCCAACCAGCACCACAAGAAAGCACAGCCGCTCAAAATCGACGCTGGCGGGAACCAGTGCCTACAATGGGAGATGATATGACAGCAGGTCAAAAGCCAATGGGGAATGTGATTGGTATGCCAGGAGCAATTAACGGAATTTCGGAAGTTTTAGTACTCGAACCACGCACCTTTGAAGAAATGCCCCAGGCAATTCAAGCGCTGCGCGAACGCAAGTCAGTGGTATTAAATCTGACAATCATGGACCCAGATCAAGCTCAACGAGCAGTAGATTTTGTTGCAGGTGGTACTTACGCACTAGATGGACATCAAGAACGCATCGGTGAGAGCATCTTTTTGTTTACACCAAGCTGTGTCCAAGTTAGTACCCAAGGTGGCGTTCTTCATGAAGTACCACAACCACCGGTACGTCCATCTCGCCCGACTACAGGTACTCCAAATCAAAGCTGGGGCAACGAAACTAACCGGATGGCACAATAAAGTTAAATTAGTAGTTAGTCCTTTGTCCTTTGTCATTTGTCCTGGGTTTTGCTCATAGTGACAAATGACAAACGACTAATGACCAATGACTAATGACCAATGACTAATGACTATAAAATTTGGCTTAATTGGTGGTGGGGTAATGGGAGAAGCGCTCTTATCCCGCCTTATTGCGCGTGGAATTTATCAATCATCAGAAGTCATAGTTAGCGAACCGCTACCTTCACGCTTAGATTTTTTAAAACAGCAATATGATGTTGCTGTGACTACAGATAATAGCCGAGTTTTCACCGAAGCAAAAGAAGTTCTCTTTTTGGCAGTGAAGCCGCAGGTATTTAGTGCGATCGCTCAAGAATTAGCAGATATTGATATTCTTCATAGAGAACATGCACCCCTAATTATTTCCATCTTGGCGGGTGTACCCTTAAGTCAGCTAGAAGCTGCATTTGTGCAATTGCCAGTGATTAGAGCAATGCCCAACACCCCGGCCACTGTGGGAGCAGGAGTTACCGCAATTTGTTCAGGTGCATATACCAATGCCTTGCATCACCAAATAGCACAGCAAGTTTTTTCTGCTGTAGGTGAGGTGGTGGAAGTGTCAGAAGCGCTGATGGATGCAGTTACAGGGTTATCTGGTAGCGGCCCCGCTTACGTGGCACTGTTAGTAGAAGCACTTGCAGATGGCGGAGTCGCCGCAGGTTTACCTAGAGCAATTGCCAATCAACTAGCCTTGCAAACCGTACTGGGAACAGCGAAACTGTTGCAAGAAACCAAAATGCACCCAGCAGAACTCAAAGATCGTGTTACCAGCCCTGGCGGTACAACCATTGCGGGGATTGCCAAGCTAGAACAGGCAGGATTTCGTTCCGCTTTAATTGAAGCAGTGAAAGCTGCCACAGAGCGATCGCAAGAGCTGGGAAAATGAGAGACTGGGGATTAGGGACTAGGGACTGGGGACTGGGGACTGGGGACTGGGGACTGGGGACTGGGTACTGGGGACTGGGTACTGGGGACTGGAAAATATTTTCAATCCCCAATCCCTAATCCCCAATCCCTAATCCCCAATCCCCAATCCCTAATCCCTAATACCCAATACCCAATACCCAATACCCAATCCCTAACGAAGTTGACAAAAGACTCGTTAGTATAGTAAACAATCTGGTTGCAAATGTGATTGAGTGAATTATCCTGCACCGTCTCCAGAACTTGACTTAGGGTCTATATTTCCCTTTGATCTGGATCAGTTTCAAAAAGAAGCGATCGCGTCCCTGAACGCTGGACGCTCCGTTGTTGTATGTGCCCCTACAGGTTCGGGCAAAACATTAGTCGGGGAATACGCTATTTACCGTGCCCTGGCGCGAGGAAAACGTGTATTTTACACCACTCCTCTAAAAGCGCTGTCGAATCAAAAATTACGTGACTTTCGAGAAAAATTCGGGTTTGATCAAGTCGGTCTGTTAACTGGAGATGCCTCCATTCACAGGGATGCACCGATTTTGGTGATGACCACAGAAATTTTCCGAAATATGCTCTACGGTACACCCATTGGGCAAGTAGGCATCTCATTGGTAGACGTGGAAGCGGTAATCCTTGATGAGTGCCACTACATGAACGATCGCCAGCGCGGTACTGTTTGGGAAGAATCAATCATCTATTGTCCTCGTGAAGTGCAACTGGCAGCCCTCTCAGCAACGGTTGCCAATAGCGATCAACTCACCGACTGGCTAAATCGCGTTCACGGCCCAACAGACCTGATTTACTCCGATTTTCGCCCAGTTCCCTTGGAATTTCACTTTTGCAATCCTAAAGGGTTATTTCCTCTACTGAATGATAGCAAAACTAAAATTAACCCCCGCCTTCAGAAGAAAAAGGGGAAAGGCGGAGAAAGGGACAGAGGGAGAAGTGGTAGACCGGAGGCTCCGGGTATAATTTTTACCCTCAGTCAGTTAGAGCAACGGGATATGCTACCAGCGATTTACTTTATCTTCAGCCGTCGGGGATGTGATAAGGCGGTGGCGGAAGTGGGAGATTTATGGCTGGTAAATAGTGAAGAATCCCAAATTTTACGGGAACAAATTGATGACTTTTTAGCCCGCAATCCTGAAGCTGGGCGTTCTGGACAAATTGCCCCCCTGTACCGAGGAATTGCTGCCCACCACGCCGGGATTTTGCCTGCTTGGAAAGCGCTGGTAGAAGAACTATTTCAGCAAGGGCTGATTAAAGTAGTATTTGCCACCGAGACATTAGCGGCGGGAATTAACATGCCTGCTCGGACAACGGTAATTTCTACCCTTTCTAAGCGGACTGATACTGGGCATCGCCTATTAAACGCTTCGGAATTCCTGCAAATGGCGGGACGAGCCGGGCGGCGGGGGATGGATAAACAAGGTCATGTGGTGACAGTCCAAACTCCCTTTGAAGGAGCCAAAGAAGCTGCGTATTTGGGAACATCCAAGCCAGACCCCTTAGTAAGCCAGTTTACGCCTAGTTACGGCATGGTACTCAACTTGCTGCAAACGCATACCCTAGAGCAAACCAGGGAACTGATAGAGCGCAGTTTTGGGCAGTACATGGCCACCTTGCATTTAAGACCGGAATATGATGAAATTGCCGAATTACAAACCCAATTAGCTCAACTACATGAGCAAATAGCCGCAGTTGATGAAAATGAACTGGCTGTTTATGAAAAATTGCGGCAACGGCTGAAAGTGGAACGCCAGATATTGAAAACCTTGCAAGAGCAAGCACAAGAAGATCGCAAAGAAGAATTGGTGATGATGTTGGGCTTTGCGGTATCAGGAACTCTGTTGAGTCTCAAAGGCAAAAATATCACCGTGTCTTCACCTGTAACCGCAGTATTAGTGGGAAAATCGCCTGGTTCTGGTCAAGCTCCTTATTTGGTATGCTTGGGGCATGATAACCGTTGGTATGTGGCAACCACCGGGGATGTAGTCGATTTGTATGCCGAACTGCCGCGAATTGAAGTGCCGCCTGATATGCTACCACCGCCAGAAATGCCCTTGAAGCCAGGACAGTCGCGCCGTGGTAATCAAGAAACATTTGCGATCGCATCGCGTATCCCCAATCCGATAGAATCTTTGCATCTGGCACCAGAAGTAGCAGAACAACTCAGTCGCACTACCGCCGTCCAAGAGCAATTAGAAGCTCATCCCCTACATCAATCAGGCAATGCGGCAACGCTTTTCAAACGCCGCGCCCGCTATGTCGAACTAGAAGCCGAACTCGAACAGTTGCAAGGACAAGTAGAGCAACAGTCACAACGTCATTGGGAAGAGTTTCTGAATTTAATTGCAATTCTGCAACACTTTGGCGGTTTGGATAACTTAATCCCCACAGTATTAGGGCGAATCGCTGCTGCCATTCGGGGTGAAAATGAATTGTGGTTGGGTTTAGTATTCGCTAGTGGTGAATTGGACAACTTAGATCCGCATCATTTAGCAGCAGCAGCAGCAGCTCTAGTGATGGAAACGCCCCGCCCAGATAGTAAGGTTAACTTTGAGCTTAGTAATGAAGTGGCAGAAGCCTTAGCAAAATTGCGGGGAATTCGTCGCCAAATGTTCCAACTACAACGGCGGTATAACGTAGCGCTGCCTATATGGTTGGAATTTGAGTTAATTGCCATAGTCGAACAATGGGCACTAGGAATCGAGTGGACAGAACTTTGTGAGAACACCACTTTAGATGAAGGCGATGTGGTGAGAATTTTACGCCGGACATTGGATTTATTGTCGCAGATACCCCATGTCCCCCATTTGCCAGACTCTTTCCAACGCAATGCCTATCGAGCGATGCAGCTGATTGATCGATTCCCAGTGAATGAAGTGGTTGAATAAACAAGACGCTCTTACGTACACAGAGTACTTGAGAATTTCTGCGTCTTTTTCTCTCAGGACTTAAGCAAAATTAGACGCTGTAGAGGCAATCCATGAATTGCCCCTACAATGAATTTACATTTAACCAAATAATAGTACTGGTACTTCGTTAAAAATGCTTTTTTGGTTTTGTATATCTTCTATACGTGATTAATCACGTGTGTCTCACAAAAGTTATGGTCGCTATCAACGCTATTCAATCTTAGTACACCAAGTTTCCAGTACCCTGCAACTGACGCAAAGAATTTATACATAATGGGCAGTCGCAGCCAAATAACTGAATTGCGCGATCGCTTTCTGCTTCAGTAAAGTTCAACATGGCAACATTCTGATTTGATACTGATGTCACAATAGTTGAGGCACTTGTAGAGGTATACGGACGTTTTCTCTCTGAATCTCGAATGCACACAAAATCTTGTTGACCATGTGGGTTAGTGATACAGGTACGACCGTCTCGTGTGTGCATTAATCGCTGTGTAATACTACCACTAGCATGGGCAGGATGAAATGCCACTAGCGTAGACATCATCGACACAAAAATTGAGGAAGTGGAAAGCAAATTCAGAAGAATTTTTTTGTTCATAGATTTACTTGAGAAAATTGTCTACTAGCTTAGGGTATTCGATTCACTTTCAAACTTCAAGTGAATTTTTTCTGAGAATAGTTTTATTGACATTTATTACCTAAAAAAGTTCCATATTTACACAGTTTGATCGCTAATTAGGTAGGTATGAATCAATTCAAAATTCAAAATGACGCTCTCTACGAGACGCTTCGCGAACGCGGACTCGCTAACGCTGCGCTAACAAAATTCAAAATTAAAGACAGTCACCCACAAGGGGTGGGGTTTCTACCTACCTTGGGAAACAATGAATAAACAAGAAATTGCTATATTTGATGGGAATAATCGAACTTTTGTATAACTACCTGCGGCAACCAGGGAAGGGGCTGTTCTTGTTAGCTATGTATTGAAATTAACTAAGAACTGATATTATAAACAAATTTACCGGAACATTAAGATTTTTTGACATAAACAACATGAATATTGTCTATATAGATAGCCTCATCCCAAGCATTAACTGAGTTTCAGCCATATTACCTCCCTGAAAACCCGCAACAAACCTTATTTTTTCTTAGCCAGTAGGTTTGAGAAAATCAGAAACGATTTAATAATCAAGCACTGATAAGTAGATGGGCTGAATTAAATATAATAAGACCCCCTCCCCTTGGCTTTAATCTTACTCCCCTTCTCTACCAACGGCACGCGGCGCGATGCCTACGGCGGTAAACTACGGACCGAAGGGGTTGGCGATCGGGTCTATCGGATATTTTTTACGCCCACTTACTTATTTATTTGAGTTGACAAGGGAAAACACAAACATGAAATTGGCTTACTGGATGTATGCTGGCCCAGCCCATATCGGCACTCTCCGAATCGCTAGTTCTTTTAAAAATGTTCATGCGATCATGCACGCTCCCATTGGCGATGACTACTTTAACGTCATGCGCTCCATGTTATCGCGGGAGAGAGATTTCACTCCAGTGACAACGAGTGTTGTCGATCGCAACGTTTTGGCACGCGGTTCCCAAGAGAAGGTAGTAGATAACATCACCCGTAAGGATGCCGAGGAACACCCAGATTTGATTGTGTTAACTCCCACCTGCACCTCTAGCATTTTGCAAGAGGATCTGCACAACTTTGTGGAACGGGCGCAGTTGGAAGCAAAGGGAGATGTAATGCTGGCGGATGTAAACCACTACCGCTACAACGAACTCCAAGCCGCCGATCGCACTTTGGATCAAATCGTCCAATATTACATTGAAAAAGCCCGTAAGCGCGGCGAATTGCCTGAGGGCAAAACAGCAAAACCCTCAGTTAACATTATCGGTACTACCACCCTTGGTTTCCACAATAATCACGACTGCACCGAACTCAAACGGCTGATGGCTGACTTGGGGATTGAAGTAAATACCTTAATTCCTGAAGGTGCTTCGGTGAATGACTTGAAGAAGATGTCCCAAGCCTGGTTTAACTTGGTGCCTTACCGTGAACTCGGTTTGACTACAGCCCGTTACCTGGAAGAACAATTTGGCACACCTTATATAGACATTACTCCAATGGGTGTAGTGGAAACTGCCCGTTGTATTCGCAAGATTCAACAGGTAATTAACGCTCAAGGTGCAGAAGTTGACTATGAAAACTTCATCAATGAGCAAACCCTGTATGTATCTCAGGCTGCTTGGTTCTCCCGTTCCATTGACTGTCAAAACTTGACTGGCAAAAAAGCTGTGGTCTTTGGTGATAACACGCACGCCGCCGCCATTACCAAGATTCTGACGCGAGAAATGGGGATTCACGTTGTTTGGGCTGGAACCTACTGTAAATATGATGCAGACTGGTTCCGCGAACAGGTGAGCGAGTATTGCGATGAAGTGTTAATCTCCGAAGATCATGGTGCAATTGGGGATGCGATCGCTCGTGTCGAGCCCTCCGCGATTTTCGGCACTCAAATGGAACGCCATGTTGGTAAGCGCTTAGATATTCCTTGCGGTGTAATTGCTGCACCAATCCACGTCCAAAACTTCCCCATCGGTTACAAACCATTTATGGGTTATGAAGGAACGAATCAGATTACAGATTTGATCTACAATTCCTTCACTTTGGGAATGGAAGATCACCTGTTAGAAATCTTCGGCGGCCATGATACCAAAGAAGTGATTACTAGAGGGATTTCTGCTGATTCTGATCTCAACTGGACAAAAGATGGTCAAGCAGAATTGAATAAGATTCCGGGATTTGTTCGCGGTAAAGTCAAGCGGAATACTGAGAAATTTGCCCGCGATCGCGGTTTCAAAGAAATTAACGCTGAAGTGTTGTACGCCGCCAAGGAAGCTGTCGGAGCCTAGTTTAGAGTTGAATTGAGAAGATTGAGGGGTGAGGAGTTATATACTTTTTACCCCCATTTTTTGGAAATAATCCCGCCTTGTTACCATAACAGCACTTACGTAGGGAGACGCTACGCGAGCGATCGCAATGACAAAAAACCTTACCTTTACGTAAGTAAATCCTGAATGCTTTAAGAAAATCCCACAGAAATATATGAAGTTTTGTAACTAAATCCGTAATTATTACTAGCCAAGCTGATTTCATAATTACGAGAGTTCGCAAGAGCGTTAGAAACCTAATGTTCTCGTGCCACTCTAGACTCTGTATAGTTGATTCCTTTATTGCCAAACTGTACTAATGGAAGTCAGTTGAAATTAGTACATCACAAGATACGTTCACACATTTACCAGTCTACAAGGAAAGTAAAATTCATGGAACCTCAAACTTCACAACAAGCAGTTATTGATCCTCAAAAATTACAGCAGTTACAAGACGAAATTCAGCAGGAATTGCATGAGATTCTGAAGAATAGTAAATTCAGTCAGATACTCAAAGATTACGGTATATCAACACAAGAAGTTCTGCAATTTCAGTACACACTCGATTTAACTAAACTCCAATCTAGTGATGCTGGTGGAGACGAGCAAGTTCAGAAATCTTTACTAACAATTCCAGGTAAACCAATCAGAGTATCAAATTGCACTTGTTGGTCAAATGATATAAACGACTTTGTTACCTGTCCCTGCCATTAATCTTTATAAGTTTTGTCAACTTAATATTAAACTAAACATATCTAAATGAATTAGCAATCTTCTCAGTAATTAAGTTGACAATCTTGCTACTAATGAGTAAACTTATTGGCATTTAAGTTAGAATTATTGCTTTTGATCATAGTTTTTTTAGAGACACAATCTGATTGTGTCTCTATGTTATATGATTATAAATAAGAATCTTGTCATATTTAGTAAATAAAAAAACGTATATTAACAAGTTTAACATTGTGGCTTTTTGAGATAGATATAGTTAGTTCATTGAATAGAACTACAGCGTCAATATAGCGGTGTGCAGTTCAGTGAGATACAAAAACTTTGCTGAAATGATTTGACAGCAAGGACTTTGGTGTTCTCATCCAATCGATAACCGCTATATTATACATTTAGCAAATGTTACTTTTTTAGAGGAGCTTATTATTAATTATGAGTATTCTGTGTGGCAGGTTTAAAGGGTTAGGAATTTTAATAAGTGGGGCAATAGCTTTCTCTGGAACTTCTGCTATTGCCCAAATCACCCAGGATAGCACTCTACCTAATAACTCTCAAGTTACAACACAGGGCAATATCACAAATATTGAAGGTGGAACTAGATTAGGAAACAACTTATTCCACAGTTTTAAAGAGTTTTCTGTACTCAATGGGACTACGGCTGAGTTTAAAAATACAGAGGGTATTCAGAATATTATTAGTCGGGTAACAGGTAATTCAATTTCTAATATTGATGGCATCCTTAAAGTTAATAGCCCAGCTAACCTGTTTTTAATTAATCCCAATGGGATTATTTTTGGTACTCATGCTTCTTTAAACATTGGTGGTTCATTTATTGCAAGTACAGCGAGTAGTCTGAATTTTCCCGATGGTACAAAGTTTAGTGCCACAAATCCCCAAGCCACACCCTTGCTGACAGTAAGTGTTCCCATTGGTTTGCAATTCGGAGCAACTGCGGCTCCCATCCGCAATCAATCTCAAGCAGCCAGTCCAGATGGCATAACAACGAATGACTTCAAGCAACCTGTTGGTCTACAAGTACGGCAAGGCAAAACCTTGGCCCTTGTAGGTGGTGACATAACTCTAGAGGGCGGAAATTTAACAGCACCATCGGGACAAATTGAGCTAGGAAGTGTTGCTAGTAATAGTCTAGTTAGTTTGAAACCGATAGACCAAGGCTGGAGTTTTGTATATGAAGGCGTCCAAAATTTCCAGAATATTCAACTAATCCAGCGAACTGCTGACGGTCAAGAATTTCCATCTCAGGTAGATGCTAGTGGTGAGGGTGGTGGTAATATCTACGTACAGGGCAACTTCATTAAACTAACTGGTCAGGGTGTACGTTTGATAAGTCAGACTACAGGTAGCAGAAACGGCGAAGACTTAACAATTAATGCTAGAAAATTAATTGTTCAGGATGGTGCAAGAGTAGCTACTTCTACTAGAAGCAGCGGTGCAGCAGGAAATTTGATAGTGAATGCCTCGGAATCCGTGGATCTAATTGGTAGTACCTTGCCAAATACTATTACTGGGTTTATTAGTATAAGCGCTGGTGCAGGAAAGGCGGGTGACATTACCATCAACACTAGGAGATTGCTTATTAAAGATGGGGCAGAAATAACGGCAGAGTCTAGTGGAGTGGTAGATAACTCACAAGTGATTCCATCTGAAGGAAAAGGAGGGAACATAACTATTAATGCCTTGGATTCAGTAGAGATAGCCGGAACCTCAGTGACAGATGACGCCAGTGGTTTGTTTGCTTCGACTCTAAGTTATGGAAATGCAGGAAAAGTGAACATCACCACAGGGCAATTGATTGTCCGCGATGGAGCTGAAATAAATGTGAGCGTTCAAGTTCCAGATACTCCAATTTCTACAGGAGATGCAAGTAATCCAGGTACACCAGGCGCACTCAATGTAACCGCTAACTCTATACTTATGGATCAAGGGACACTCGCTTCTGATAGTGAGTCAGGTAAGGGCGGTAACATTACGCTACAGGTGCGGGACTTATTATTGATGCGCCACGACAGCCAAATATCCACTAATGCTGGGGGTGATAAAACTGGCGGTAATATCACCATCTATGCACCAAATGGCTTCCTTGTGGCCACTCCCTTTGGAAATAACGATATCACCGCCAACGCCAACTTTGGCTCTGGTGGTAAAATCACAATCACTGCTAATAACATATTTGGTTTCGTGCCACGCACCCGTACAGACCTAGAGAGGCTGTTAAACCCTAAAGATCCACTAGACCCAAGTAGGTTGCCAACAAGTGATATCACTGCATTCTCTCAGGAAAACCCTTCATTAAATGGTACTGTACAAATCAACTCACCAGATGCCGACCCCAGTAAAGGATTGGTAGAATTGCCCGTAAATCTAGTTGATGTTTCGCAGCAAATTGTTGCTAGTTGTAATTCTAGTGGAAGAATAAGAAGGAGTTCATTTATTACTACTGGGCGTGGAGGACTAGTAGCCGATCCCACAGAGCCATTGATCGCTGATGATGCCGTGCTGGCAGATTGGATCACACTCTCCCCAGAAGTTCAGAATCGTGCTGAAGCTATTCACAAAAGAGTAGTTGCTCAGGCGCAGCGAAATACAGAAGAAAAATCACAGAAAGTGAATTCTGTCAATGAACCTACTCAAATTGTAGAAGCCCAAGGGTGGATTATAGATGCGAATGGGAACGTAGTTCTGGTTTCTCAAGTACCCACAGCAATGCCTCATAACTCTTCACTCACCGCTACATCTTGTGCTGCTCCATAGAACTGGAGTTTGGATTAGTTTAGACTTATCAAACGATTTATAGCTACTTATTAGATAATATCTAGGTTGGCTGGTGTAGTATATCAGACAAAAATATAGATATTCAATGCCATAAAATCGAGAGATATTAAAGGTTAATCCTACCGAAGTGTATATGGGGTAAGAATAAAACTATATTTGTCTGCCATAAATTACATCTCTAGATACTAGGCAGTTTCAAAACCAGGCATTTATCTTTAATATATAAGATTGCTATCTTACAGATTAGAAATCCATAAGTTAAAGAAATGCCATTTTTATATTTTCTTTGTTATTTTGTATTTAACGGGACAGTTCTTCATGATTTGGTGGGTTTAAATAACAATTAGTTAAACAATTTCCCCTCCAAAAGATGCATGTAAATTGTTTGCATTGTGCTTACTTTGCTTCTGAATCTACAAGCACAATGTAAATTGTCCAGAGAGATTACATGGTAATATTTTGAATCGGCAAATAGTTCATCTATACAAGGAAAACCTTGCCTAAAGCTATGCTTAAAACAAATAATCGGCGTATTTTTTTGACTGCTTTTATTAAACCTCTAGAAGAAAATAATCAAACAGTTAGTAAAAAGCATTTTACTCAACCTAAATTAGATTTACTACAACCATTACGTCAGTGGCTGGATCAAATTCAGATTCAGAATCGGAAATTAGCCAAATTTATTGCTAAACTAATCCCTGCTCAGTGTCCATTCGAGCGTGATATCATGCTTTTTGGTCGCAAAATAGGACACATTCCACCAATGTGCAAACTAAACCCACTTTATAACGAACTTGTTTACTTGCGTTTTCGGGCTTTGTGTTATCTAGTAGATCAGTGTGGAGAGGATATTCAATCCTACTGTTGAACATAACTAGAGAAAACACGATATGGAAATTAAAATTGAGCATCAACCTAAGACTTGAATATCTCAATGAATTGGGTGTATTTAAATGGGAAATTTGGAAAAAGGAAGTTTCCAAATTTCCTTGGACTTATGATTCTCAAGAAACTTGCTACTTTTTGGAAGGTGACGTAGTTGTTACTCCTGATGGTGGACACCCAGTGCAAATGGGTAAAGGTGATTTAGTTATTTTTCCCGTTGGTATGTCCTGCACATGGGAAATTACAATGGACGTGAAAAAACATTATAAGAAGAATTCAGAACTCAGGAGCGGAGCCGGAGACATTTCCGTTGCTCCGGTCAGAATTCAGTATGAATTCTGTACGACTGGGTAATGAATATTGGTTTAAAACCGTACAACTCTTAGAGAAGCTACCGCGTAGCAAGATCCCCGTAGGGGTACGTCCCACTACGCGCTTTCGCCCCTTGTGGGCAAAACTAGTATTAAATTAAATTTTTTCACTCATTTAAAACTCTATCCCTTCCCTACGGGACGCTGCGCGTAGCTTGCTTCCCTGTAAGGGTACATGGGTAGAGAATTCACCAATTCTGAATTCTGACTCCTTTTTACTTAATTTGATTATGATTGTTGGCGCTGTTACAACCCGGAATTTTAAAACCGTTTAATATACCTGAGTACTTTCATAAAACAAAAGTAGTTTGCTAAAAATATAAACCTCATAATTTGGTAGAGATATTTGTTGTTATCCGAGCCAGCTAAATCACTTTATCTAAGTAAAATCTCAACAATTTCCAAATTATTTTATGGACTTAGAAGTGATAAATCAACAATAACTGACTTAAGAAGTAGGAATTAGCAAACAAGTACGGAGAAAAGCCTAATCTGTTCTTTTTTCTGCGCCACTAGTTAAGAGGTAATCTATGGTGCGAAACTCAAAGCTAGGGTACAGAACGTTCCCTAAGTCTATTCTGCGTCCATCCGTTGCTATAGGTGTAACTATATCTTTATTGGTTGGCGGAATAAGTTTTTATATAGTAAAACGCTGGCAAAATTATGCAAATCCAGAGGCACAAATACCAGCAACACAATTGCCACAGTTAACAACGGTAACGGCTTTAGGGCGACTCGAACCACAGGGAAAGGTAATTAAACTCTCGGCTGCGGTATCTGCTGAAGGAAGTCGGGTAGAAAAGTTGTTGGTGAAGGAGGGAGATAGGGTAAAGGCGGGACAAATAATTGCAATTTTGAACAGCCGCGATCGCCTCCAAGCAGCTTTAAAAGAGGCGCAGGAACAGGTAAAAGTAGCCCAGGCAAACCTGAACCGAACCCAAGCAGGTGCTAAACGCGGTGAAATTAACGCCCAAAAAGCTGCGATCGCTCGTCTACAAGCCCAACGCCAAGGTGATACTAATGCCCAAGCCGCGACAATTGAGCGATTTCAAGCCGAAGTGCGTAACGCCCAAGCAGAAGACGAACGTTATCAGCAACTATATCAACAAGGCGCAATTTCTGGTTCTCAACGGGATAGTAAGCGTTTAAACTTGGAAACCGCCCAAAAAAGCTTGCAAGAAGCCCAAGCAGAGTTAAATCGTACCCAATCAACTAGCCAACAACAGGTCAAAGAAGCTACAGCAACACTTGACGAAATCGCTGAAGTACGGGGAGTGGATGTAGAAGTTGCCCAAGCAGAAATTAATCGTGCCGTAGCAGCCATGAATCTGGCAAAAGTCAATCTTGAACAGGCAGAAGTGCGATCGCCCCAAAATGGACAGGTATTTGAGATCCATACCCATCCTGGAGAATTAGTCTCAAATGATGGCATTGCAGATATCGGACAAACTAACCAGATGTATGTCATCGCCGAAGTCTACGAAAGTGATATCGGCAAAGTACATTCAGGGCAGCAAGTGCGAATAATTGGTGATTTTCTGCCGATTGAATTACAGGGAATCGTAGATCGCAAAGGCTTACAAGTGCGACGGCAGAATGTCATTAACACAGATCCCGTCAGCAATATCGATAACAGAGTAGTAGAAGTCCATATCCGACTAGATGAAGCCTCCAGCCGCAAAGCTGCCACCTTAACCAATATGCAGGTTAAGGCAGTAATTGAATTGTGAAAAGGGGATTGGGGACTGGGTACTGGGTACTGGGTACTGAGAGTGGGAGATTCTGAAGTCGATGAACAAGTCCCCAGTTCCTAATCCCTAATCCCCAGTCCCTAATCCCTAATCCCTAATCCCCAGTCCCTAATTATGAGATTGATCAAACAACTGCGACGGCGAACCCCTTTAGGATGGCTGCAACTGAATCATGAAAAAAGCCGTCTTTTTGTAGCATTATCAGGCATTGCTTTTGCGGATCTTCTCATGTTCATGCAGCTAGGCTTTCAAACTGCGTTGTATGACAGTAACACCAGACTGCATCGCAGTTTGCAAGCAGACATTGTTTTAACCAGTCCCCAAGCCCGTAACTTGCCAAGCTTGTCTACATTTTCTCGTCGGCGACTTTACCAAGCAATGGATATACCAGGGGTGAAGTCAGCAGAACCAATGTATTTCAACAACACAATCTGGAAGAATCCCCAAACGCATCGAGAGACGGGGGTGTTAGTTATCGGTTTTAACCCAGATAAGCCAGCTTTTGATTTACCCGATGTTAACCAGCAATTGCAAGCAATCAAATTACCCGATACCGTCTTGTTTGATCGTGGTGCAAGAGGAGATTATCAAAAAGCGATCGCTCAAATTGAACAAGGTAAAACCCTGACTACCGAAATAGAACGGCGTACCATTACCATTAGTGGTTTATTTCAAGTCGGGGCTTCCTTTGGTTCTGATGGCAACCTGATTACCAGCGATCAAAACTTTTTACGGCTATTTTCTGGGCGACAGTCCAACAGTGTCAGTCTAGGTTTGATTGTTCTTAAACCAGGCTATGATCCGAAAAAAGTGGCAGCAATGCTCAAAGCCTACCTCAGAAATGATGTCAAAGTATTAACCCACGCCGAATTTATTGAATTTGAAAATAATTTCTGGAGAACAAATTCCCCAATTGGATTTATTTTCAGCCTGGGTGTATCGATGGGGTTTGTGGTAGGCGTGATTATTGTCTATCAAGTCCTCTCCACCGATGTTAATGCCCACGTTCGGGAATACGCCACCTTTAAAGCAATGGGATATCGCAATTATTACCTGCTAGGTGTAGTGCTTGAAGAATCGTTAATCTTAGCAGCACTGGGCTTCTTCCCCGGATTGGGAGTGTCTTTAGCACTTTACCAATTGACTCGCACTGCCACAAATTTGCCCATGTACATGACTGCGATTCGGGCATTGCAGGTATTAGTGCTGACCATAATTATGTGTACCATTTCTGGTGCGATCGCCACCCGCAAACTCCAAGCCACCGACCCGGCTGATATGTTCTAAAAATGGGCATGGGGGATTGGGCATAGGGATAATCAACAATCTAAAATCCAAAATCCAAAATCCAAAATTGTTATGCTTCCCGTCATCTCCATCCAGAATCTCGACCACCACTTTGGTCATGGCCCACTCCGTAAGCAAGTTTTATCTAATATCAATTTAGAGATTAACGCCAGTGAAATTATTATCATGACCGGGCCCTCTGGTTCGGGAAAGACTACCTTACTGACATTAGTGGGTGGCTTGCGTTCTACTCAATCTGGTAGTTTGCGGGTTTTGGGACGAGAACTTTATGGTGCGAGTGCTGAACAACTAGTACAGGCGCGACGGCGTAACGGTTATATTTTCCAAGCACATAACCTGCATGGTAGTTTAACGGCACTCCAAAACGTCAAAATGGCTTTGGAATTACATAAACATCTTGGGTCAAAAAAGATACTAAGTAAGTCAGCCCAGATGTTAGAGCAGGTAGGATTAGGAAATCATTTGCATTACTATCCTGATAAACTATCTGGGGGACAAAAACAACGAGTAGCGATCGCTCGTGCTTTAGTCAGTCATCCTCAAATAATTCTCGCAGATGAACCCACCGCCGCCCTTGACAGTCAATCGGGACGAGATGTAGTTAATCTCATGCAAAAACTGGCAAAAGAACAAGGCTGTACTATCTTAATGGTTACTCATGATAACCGCATCCTAGACATTGCCGATCGCATTGTTGATATGGAAGATGGCAAACTCAAGTCAAAAGTAACACTATCAACCTAAAGTTGATTAGCGTATTCCATCATTCAGAGTCAACCAATTTTAGATTTTGGATTTTAGATTTACTGCACCCACTCTTGGGTTACAGCTTGATAGCGCAGCGTTAGTGAGTCCGCGAGCGTCAGATTTTAGATTTGTTCCGCCCACAAGGGACGGGGCTTGTACCGAAAGAATAATCCAAAATCCAAAATCCAAAATTCGCAGGGTCGATTTATAAAGTAAATCTTAAATGTGGGATGGCAGACTATATTTGTGCATTAAAATTATGGTTTTTTTGGCGTTAAAGCGCTACTAAGAGCAAATATTAATATATTTACATTCTTTAAACTAGTTTAACCGAGTACCGTGGGTTTAAATCCCCGCCACAAAACTTAATTACGAATTACGTTAGCGTAGCGGTAGCGAGGAACGAGCGTCATTACGAATTACGAATTATTTAATTTATCCTCGTCAATTTACTTAGTTTAAGTAATTTCCCCATACCGATTTCAACTGAACAATGTAATATTAGTGTCCAGTCGAAAAAGTGTCCAGTTGATTCCAAGATTTTCTTCAAGTATTATTTATGTAATGACTGTAACCACAACGGGTTTCCTTTGTTGCTTAACAAGTGACACATATACCAAGCTACGAGAGCATTTTTGCCATAAATCTAGTTAAATTTTATGCTCATTCTCAATGTCATACACCTTGGTTATTAGAGTTAAGACCAATTCACTAAAATTACAGATAAAATGATTTGCCCTTGTAATCCATAAATATCTAGAGAATTCCAAAAATTTATGGTTGTCAACAATATCGGCTTCAAGCAGGAAACACTGGCGATTATAAGCTAGTCTATTTTCCAACACAAGCAAGGGATTTTTTGTAGTTCTATGATTATTGAGAATAGCGGTAGTAGTTCAAACAAAAAGTTGCTCGGTTTTGATGTCAAAATTTTGACAGCTAATCGTCGTGTAATAAATGTGTTCAAGGCAATATTTGCTGTTCTCCCGATCGCTTTGGCATTGCCTGTAGATGCCTTACAAGTAAAGGTGACTCCAACTAATCCGAAATTAGGGGATACACTATCAGTGGAGATTAATCTAGATAATCCAGAAAATGGTACAAACCCAACAGTAGCTAGTGGCAAGAATACATACCCAGCCTTTGAAATTGCACCCAATCAGTATCGGGCTTTTGTTCCGACAACTCCATTAGAAACAGCTGGAAATAGAACACTTCGGATTGCGGGAGATGGTCAAGTCCAAAACTTGGCAGTGAATGTGCTTAATCGCAAATTCCCCGTACAACGCATTACTTTGCCACCTGGCAAAGCCGGAGTGGATGCTACAGAATATGAACTGAAGCGCGTGGCAGCTTTTAAAGCGCTACAAACACCAGAAAAGTATTGGAATGGAGTATTCCTAAAGCCAAACGCAGGGCGAATGAGTACAAACTATGGTGTACGTCGCTACTATAATGGTACATTTGCAAAGGACTACTATCACCGTGGTCTTGACTACGCTGGTGCTGCCGGCTCACCAGTAATTGCCCCAGCTGCTGGGCGAGTTGCTTTGGTAGGTAAGGTATCCCAAGGGTTTCGGATACACGGTAATGTAGTTGGCATTGACCACGGTCAAGGAGTAACCAGTATTTTCATGCACCTAAGTCGTATTAACGTTAAAGAAGGTGATTTTGTGAAAGCTGGTCAACTAATCGGTGCAGTCGGTTCAACGGGTGCTGCTACAGGGCCACATCTACACTGGGGTTTGTATGTCAACGGACAATCTGTTGATCCAACACCTTGGCGAACTAAAGTCGTTAACTAGTAGAGGCGGAATTAATCGCGTCTGTGCATAATTTGTATATTTTTTGCTGATAATTAATTAAGCAAAACAAATTGAATTGATACCGTCCCTACCAAGCTTTGCTAACATAAATGATGATAAGCATTATGAGCATCGAAAAAATTGTAGAACAAGCTCTCCAGGATGGTTATTTGACACCAGCAATGGAAGCAGAAGTCGGTAGAATCTGTGACAACGCCTCTGAACTCTCAATTGAAGAGTATATGGCGCTGGATCGGCTGATGGGTGCGCTATTGACTGGTGAGGTAGTGGCGGTACCTCGCAAACAATTTATTAACGTTATGGAAGAATTGGTGCTAACGGAAGCGATCGCACGAGTCGCAGAAATTGAAGCCACCAGCGAAAGTTCTCTAGATGTCGGGGATATTGCTGCTTACGCTCTCAATCGGCTACCACCTTTGTATGCTACTACAGAAGAAGGTGCTAGCTTCCAGCGTCAAACCGCTCAGGCACAACTCCAAGACTTAATTTCTCAGCAAGTAAGCGAGGCAATTAACCGTTATCTCGATCGACCCAATTTCTTCCCAGAACGGCAAGCCTTGGGTAAAAACACTGGCAATGAGGTTGTACGCCAAGTTAGTGCTTTACTACAAACTTATGCACCTAACTTTGAACAAAAATTATAATTTTAAGAGTCATTAGTCATTAGTCATTTGTTTTAGATAAAGGACAAAGGACTAATGACAATACGGTTCGGTTAAGGTTTTGTGATGAAAATTCTAGATCACAAAGACGCGATAAATCGCCGTCTCTACAAGGAACTGATTATTGTAGAGACGGCGATTTATCGCATCTCTTGCCTTAACCTTAATTTATTAATCACGTACTACGACTGTTGTCCCTATAGTTACTTGCTCATACAACAATCGGACATCAGAATTACGCATTCTTAAACAACCGTGGGATACAGCAGTTCCTACCAGGTCAATATCTGGCGTACCATGAAAGCCAATTTCATTCCGTCCATCTGACCAAAAACCAATCCATCTGTCTCCCAAGGGACTATCCGTACCAGCTTGAAATACTTTGCCCGTAATTGGGTGACGCCAGATTGGATAGTGCCGCATGTGGATCACCTGAAAAGAACCTGTAGGTGTTTCCCAACCTTTCTTACCAACAGCAATGGGGTAGCTGGCTATCACCTCATCCCCTACATATACATAAGTGCGGCGATCGCTTAAATCAACCACCACTTGCGTCTTAGTATTTGCCAACCGATTAGATGGTACTTGTTCGGCTGAAGCCTGAGACCATAGACCTTTTGGCCAGCTATCCGCAACTGGATTTTGTCTTTCTACTTGCGCCACTAGCCGCGCCTGAGTTGGTAGTTCAGTTGCTTTAGCGACATTATTCTTAATAATTTTGGTCTGAGTTTGAGGCTTAATATTAGGAGATTTGAGTGTAGAAACCCCCTGAACTACATTCTTTTTAATTATTTTTGACTTAGTTTGAGACTTAATAGCAGAAGACTTGAGTGTAGAACCCCTACGAGTAGTTGCTTTCGCTACATTCTTTTTAATTATTTTTGATTTAGTTTGAGGCTTAATAGCAGAGGACTTTGGTGTAAACATCCTCTGGGCAGTTGAGCCTTGGGTAGCTTCATCATCTGGCACAGATGCACCCAACGCAATTTCCCCTAAACTAACCTGGGAAAGATTTTTATAGACTCCCTCTGGCCGGCTTCCCTTAAGATTGGTTTGGATAGAATCTCGCCGCATCGAAGTAGATGCAGACTTTTCAGACTGCCGTTCCGCCGTAGTAATGCGCCAATGGACAGCTAAGGATAAAAATGCTGTACCAAAACAAAGCAGCATTACCATACGCCCTACAGATTCGTTTCTTACCATTGCCATCGCCTATTGTTTATCCCTGACATATTCAGCCGAGTAATTAGGTGAGTTCATCATCCGAACATCAAAAATTTATCAAAACTTATCATTTCTGCTATAAATCTGCCAACACCTCTGGGCACACTAAGACTATGCGAATTGTCCGAGCAGCAAAACTCTAGGTGAGCAACCTCATTCCTCAGAAGTTCTGGGGGTTGTAAGCCTTTAATAGGACTTTCGGGTAGAACTTTTGAAATGTAGCAATCAATCATTAATGGTGTAGGTGAAAGAAAAACCATGTTTGAAAAACTATTGCTAGCAGCCACAATTACATTTTCCCTCAATTTCTTTTTTCAAGTTCGCGTACCAGAGCAACATAACTCTAGTACTGCCTACGGGCTACAACCAGAACAATCAGTAAGTATTCTGGTAACAAAATCAAAAAATTAAATCATCATCCTAGCAACTACAGCAACCCAACTTCCAGAAATTATCACCTGAATTTTAAAAGTATCAAGAAGCTATAATTACAAAATTTTATCTTTATCCTTATAACCAGATTTAATTATTTTTATCAAGCGTATATACCCAGTTGCTAAAAGTGTCAAAGTGTGCATGCGATTACATTTTTGTTAGCAAAAACTGCCGCAACCAAAGGGAACAAGGGTTTAAGTTGAGCTAATCTCCAAATCTCTGCCACCGTTCTCCTGCAAGACGCTCGATAGCGCAGCATTAGCGTTAGCGGAGCGGTAGCAAGGTAGGAGCGTCTGACTCCCTATCGGTACGCTATCAGTGTATATCTGTCGCAAGAGCAACTTCCCCCCCTTCAAAGTGCTGAGTGCTGAGTAAAAATCCCAGTCCCTAGAACATTTTCATGTAAGGCTTTTGAAACTCGTTTCATCAGGACTGCCCCCTGCCAGGGCAACAATGAGAGCAGTATAAGCAAAAAGCGACTCTGCTTATCGCTATAAATGTATCCAAAATTGTATGCTTCAGTGTTCCAGTAATAAATCCGTCACCTGAGCATGGAACTTCTACCCCATTAGCAGGTCTAATAGAAAGGGATGATTTAGAGCCAGTACGATCTATGAGTCAATCGATTACTGTATCCTGGTCAACGGTTGATGCAAAGTATCCAGAAGCATCAGTGCAAGTTGACAAACTCCCTAACCACGATTTAATTTTGCGCTGTCAAGCCGGACTGCGACCAGATCGTGCTGCCTTTGCAGAACTACTACGCCGCTATCAAAGTCAAGTTGATCGAGTTCTATACCACCTGGCTCCAGATTGGGCTGACAGAGCCGATTTGGCTCAAGAAGTTTGGATTCGAGTATATCGGAATATTAACCGATTACAAGAGCCTGCTAAATTTCGGGGCTGGTTAAGCCGCATTGCCACCAACTTGTTTTACGACGAGTTACGGAAACGCAAGCGGGTGATGAGTCCTTTGTCACTGGATGCTCCCCGTTCGTTAGAGGATGGCGAGATGGATTGGGAAATCGCTGGCGATACTCCCGGCCCTGAGGAAGAACTGACAACTAGAGAATTTTACGAGCAATTGCGGGAAGCGATCGCGGATTTACCGGAAGTTTTTCGTACTACCATCGTCCTGAGAGAAATCGAAGGCATGGCTTATGAAGAAATTGCCGAAATCACTGGAGTTTCTTTAGGAACTGTGAAGTCAAGAATAGCCAGAGCTAGATCGAGATTGCAAGCTCACTTGCAGAATTATCTAGACTCCTAATTTACAGGATCTTGCCTCTGCCCAATGGCAGAATTTAAGCATAGATTAAGAATTACCATAAAGACGTAGATCGCTTCTGCCTTTAGGATGAAAATTGGCTAATTTTCCCCAAATTCCCGCCCAGTTTACCTGTGTATGAATTGGTAATAATGTTAAGATGACTACTGATTCTCAGTTTTACGACCGTTCTCCTTTGCAACTTCCTCAAAATTTGTCAGATGGAATGGCCAATCATACCAATGAATCAACGGGTCTTATGGATATGGTGAAGCGCGATCGCTTCGAGTTATTGAGTGCTTATCTTGATGGTGAAGTCACAGCCACCGAACGCAAGCAAGTAGAAGAATGGCTGGCAAATGATGCCTCAGTTCAATGCTTGTATGCCCGACTGTTAAAACTGCGCCAAGGCTTGCGGACGCTCCCAGTGCCCACAGCCCAACAATCACCAGAAGTAACAGTTCAGCAAGTATTGACACGTTTGCACCGCCGCTCCCGTCTAAACTGGATGGTGGGAGGAGCTGCCGTTGCTGCTTGTGCGATCGGCGTTGTATCTGGCTTCGTCGGTGGTGGTTCGAGAGTGCCGCAACTGGCACAACGACCAGAAACAGAACCGATACAAACCTCCTCAGCGTCTATAGTTCCCCCTTCGCCACTGATGGTGGGGCTAAATAACCCGGTAATTGAAATTCCGAAAGCAGCAGTAGCCTCACCGGAAAATTCAATTCATCAGGTACAGCCGCAACGCCACGACCCCAAACAAGACATCAATTAATCGCAAAGTTTACAGTTCATAACTGTACTCTAGGGTTAAACCGCAGCCGCTCCACCAGCCGTCAGGTTGGAGTAAGCCTCTTAATTGCTCAACTTGCTCTAGAGTCATTAAATAAACCCAAGCCCAACTATAAGAGCGCGACTGTGGCTCATAAACCTCGATAATTTGCCGATTGTAGAGGTTTTCTGGCGTTTGTCTATGGGGCTGGTAATCTTCCAGCACATCTAACTCATTCAAAATCTTTGGGTTGGAAAAAGAAAGTAAATATCCGTAAACTTTGCTATCACCTAACGTCATCGCTGGGTAGTCCATTGGGAGAGCAAACAATTGTCCTTTTACAAAAGCTTTTTTTACATCTACTACCTTGCCAGCACAGTATTTTTTATAGTTAGCTTCACCTGGTTTGAGTGTTCCGTAAACAAAAACCTGCACCAAATCAGAAAATTTTATATTTGATTCAACCATCGCCTATTTTTACCATCTGAATCGACAGCAATAAAAACCTATCATAGTGAATACCTCTAGATATGAATTCTAGAGGTATTTTTATTTACTCAGATTAATAGTTAAGCAATTAAGTACTACTCTTGCCCTTATTCCTGTCTAGCTTCTCTTGAATAGCTTCTCTACAAAATTCAGGAGGGTTCTCTTGTTGCTGCACTTCCTCTTTCATTGTCTTAGTCATACGTATATTCATTTTCTCGGTCAGTGGCTCCTCTCTGTCAGTAGTAAATTTTTTTAAATTTTCTGGAGTTCCTTTAGGATTAGCCATTGTTGAGAAATATAAATATAGCTTGATCTACGTGGAAGCGAGTAAATAAAATTTTAAATCGGTGGTGTTGTCATCCTTGGAAATGGTTCACCACCGATACCACTTTTACAAATGGATAATTCTATTTTATGTTCACACGTGCAGAACTCGAAATCAAAACCACTGCTGAGTTGAGAGACTTGTGTAGACGTTACGGATTAAAGCCTACTGGGAATGGAGGGTACAAGACTAGTTGGATTGTTACTTTAATGGCATTCCCACAGATAGCACTCACTCAACTAAGGCAGGGAAGAGGCTTAAAGTCACCAGGCTTCAGCGTTATTCAATTCCTTGAAGGGGTGGTAGATGAGATGAATTCACCCACTGATGAGCAAGCAGCGCTAATTAAGCTGACGATGGAGAGCAAAGCTATGAGCTATCCTGACAGATACGACCAAGAGAATTTGCTTAACTTGCACAAGGCTAAGATGCACCTTGAAATGGCGATCGGACTGCTAACCCAGTAAATCAATTTAGAACCACAACACATTTAGTCCCCATTATCCTAAGCTGAGGGACTTTTTTATGTTCCATATACCTAAAGTTGTTGGACTATTAGTCTAAGAGCTTTAGGTATATAAGATAGATAGAAATAGAGGGTGGAAAGAAATAGTAAATTAATCTTGTAAATTAATTTAGAAAATTACTAGACAAATAATTCCCTCAACTATAGACGTAGGTTGGATGGAGCGGAGCGCAACCCAACATATATCAGGATCTTGGGTTATGCAAAGCTTCCACCCAGCCTACAATTTTTTTTACAACACTCAAAGTGCTGAGTTCTGAGTAGCAAGTAGGACATCTCACTTCTTGACTCAGGACTGGCTCAAAGCCCCGCTAGTACTAACGGAACTGTTTTGCCCCATGACTAATTTATACCTAACCACTTTTGACCATCTAAGCGCTGAACTAAGCCAAAGACCAACAAATCGAGGGTAATTCTGCGCTCATCGATTAAGAATGACTCAAGAGTGCTAGGTTTTTTGCCTTCATTACAGGAAAATCCCTTTTTTCCTTGAATATCTTCTTCGGGGAAATACAGATTAAACTGACGCCGACCAGTTTCCGACCAACTGCCGATAATTTGCCAGCATTCTTCGGCGGATTCAAAGCCAGTGATAGGCACTTTCTGCTTGGCGAAAGACACCTGTAAATCTTGCACACCTTTTTGAGCGATCGCTTTTTGTAAAGCTGGCAAGTAGTCTTGCTCAATGAACTGTACAAATGGCTTATCTTCAACAGATGGGGCTTTTTCCTTTTTGGCGGCTTTAGCGGCGGCTGGTTTTTCTTCCGTTGCGTCGGCGGCGGGTTTTTCGCCTACTGCGGCTTTAGCTGCGGCTACGGGTTTTTCTCGCTTGGGTGGTACAGCAGCTGGTTTAGCAGCATTAGGATTATCTTCGGGGTTTGCGGCTTTAGGATCTGGGGTGTTGGCAGTAGGAAGGTCTGTGGCTTCGGGTGAGTCTGTAGTAGGAACTTGCTTGTCAGCAGTGTTGGGAGCTACTTCTCCCGCTTGATTGTGATTGGTTTCGTCTGCCATTGCTCAGGTCAATCCTTTAATCTAGCTTTGGGAGCGATCGCTCACCTTGATGTATCGGGTATTTTTATTTTGACATACTAGTACCGCAAGGCGGAATTCAAAATTCAAAATTAATACAGTGTAAGCGTTTCATTGATTTTGAATGGGTGGTTTATTTTGACGGTTAGAGAGACGCGATAAATCGCCGTCTCTACAAAGAATTTATTGTGCCCCTTCAATTTTGGATTTGCGGTTTTAGATATTCGATTCAAAATCCAAAATCCAAAATCCAAAATTCTTCCGCCTCCTTCAAATCTCCTTGAATCCCATACCAGCTTCTACATGTTGCTGTGCTGGAGTCGAATTCACATCACTGCAATAAAAGCATTGCTCATTATCTTAAGTTGCCTTCACGCAGTTCAAAATGAGGTTTTGTTGAGAAAACACTTAAATTATGCTGTGAATTTGAATGACCATAATTATCTGAGAAAATGCTGAGAATTAACTAAATTTTCTTAAGGGATAAATTCATGAAAATAGTGGCTTAGTTTCAATAAGCTCTCACTGCCACCTGAGATGCTTAGGATGTTCAGGATAAAATAAAGAAGAGAAGTAACAAATGAAACTCGCACCCTTTCTTACAAGTATAGCTTTGGTTGGTTTTTTCACAGTTTGGGACGTACCCTTAAAGGCGATCAATCCGTCATTAGTGCAAGCATCAGCAGCCGAAGAATTATCTGTAACGCAGAAACTAGACTTGCTGACTAAAAGTAAGGGTCAGATTGGTAGTGGCGATCAACTACGTCGTTTCTTTTTTGGTGACTTGGAGCCAATCGGTATCCAAGTAGGTGGCGCAGGTCATGTAGTTAACCTTTATAACAAAGCCAATGATGTCACATTCGCTTATTGTTCACATTACGATGTGATTGTTGCCATTAAGAAAGGTAAGGTGACTAAGTTTGAACCCAGTGAAGTGAAGTAACTTATTGAGGACGTTGAGTGCAAAAATTCAGCAATCATTAATATGTCCAAGCTAAGTGCTGAAAACTTAGATCAGTATAATATCTAATCAGCGAAAGGAGCAGGTTTTCCCGGCTCTTGCGTTGGTTTTATGGTAGGGCATTAAAATAGCCGTTTTATAGAAAGGCTCAAAAATTTAAAATCCAGTCATAGCAAGGAACATAGGCTTTGATTAGATTTTATTTATTATTCGACTCCATAAAAGGAACTGAAGAGCCGTTTTCCCTTAATGTCCCCATAAACTACTACCTTTGAAAATAGTCTTCTAGAAACCGTGTAGACAAGGGATATGAGTTATTTTTCCCCTTGTTCTCTTGTCTATGTTGAGAGTTTTATGGAAAAAATGAAGTGCGATCGCACTTCATTTTTTCGGCTTTGGTGGTTTTTGTAGTCTAGCTATTGCTGGATTTAAGCTACTCCCTCTATCTGAATTTCTTCTATCTGAATTATTTTGGGATTTACGTTTTAAGTGTCCATTTTTTTAATCGATTTTTCAAATTTTATAGACATTAAAACCAATTCAAAACTCTATCTAAAGCATCTGTTAACCGTGACATAGATCCAGAGATTTTTATTTTTATAAACAGTTGCCTCTAGCTTAACTTTTCTTTCTACTTAGGGTGCTATTAAAATAAAAACAACCGCTCTATATTAAGATTAAGATAGATCAATGAACACCAGACGTAACTCCTAACTCAGCACGGGCTACGCTAAAAAAATTAAAAATATGGAACTATATTTAATTCGTCATGGCATCGCCGAAGACCAGGGATTAGGCATCAAGGATGAAGATCGCAGCCTAACCAAAGAAGGAAGGCAAAAAACTGAGAAAGTTGCCCAGAAACTTGTTAAATTAGGTTTAAGCTTTGATTTAATTCTCACCAGTCCCTTAGTGCGGGCCCGCCAAACGGCTGAAATCCTGATAGCAGAAAAACTAAGCTCCCAATTAGAGGAATCTAGCCACCTCGCGCCCGATGGTCAAATCTCTAGTTGGCTCAAAGACTGGTTAGAACCAAAAAATTATTCCCACAATACCCAACTGGCGCTGGTTGGACACGAACCTAATTTGAGCAATTGGGCAGAAATTCTCCTGTGGGGAGAAGCCAAAGCAAGCTTAGTCTTGAAAAAAGCAGGTATGATTGGGATAAAACTACCAGAAACAGGTTCTCCTCTGGGTCGGAGTCAGATGTTTTGGTTGACACCACCCAAGTACCTGCTATAACAGTTTTTCAACATTTTCGATTGTTGTTAGAACGGCTACTGTTATGGCGACAATAAATTTCTGGTAAGTTAGCTTGATCAGATATTTCACAAAGCAAATGGTGTTGCCATGATGGTGTGCGAATACAAGCCTGGTTTAGAAGGCATTCCCGCCGCCCAATCAAGTATCAGCTATGTTGATGGGCAAAAGGGAATACTAGAATATCGTGGCATTAGGATTGAGGAATTAGCAGAAAAGAGTACATTCTTAGAAACTGCTTATCTCTTAATCTGGGGTAAACTGCCAAACAAGGAAGAACTGGAAACATTTGAGCATGAAGTTCGTTACCATCGGCGGATAAAATACCGCATTCGGGACATGATGAAATGCTTTCCAGAAAGCGGCCACCCAATGGATGCCCTACAAGCCTCTGCTGCGGCTTTAGGTTTGTTTTATTCGCTCCGGGATTTACATAATCCTGTCTACATTCGAGATTCAGTGGTGCGCCTAATAGCAACTATTCCCACGATGGTAGCAGCGTTCCAACTGATGCGGAAAGGCAATGATCCCGTGCGTCCCCGTGATGACTTAGACTATTCCGGCAACTTTCTCTACATGCTCGATGAGCGAGAACCCGATCCTCTGATGGCGCGGATTTTTGATATCTGCTTGATACTTCAGGTAGAGCATACAATGAATGCTTCTACTTTCAGTGCCAGAGTGACAGCTTCCACCTTGACTGATCCTTACGCTGTGGTTGCTAGTGCTGTGGGAACTTTGGGTGGGCCTCTGCATGGGGGAGCCAATGAAGAAGTAATTCAGATGTTGGAAAAAATTGGCTCTGTAGAAAATGTCCGTCCCTACATAGAGGACTGTCTGCAAAGTAAATCTAAGATTATGGGCTTTGGACATCGTGTGTATAAAGTAAAAGACCCACGAGCCATAATTTTACAAAATCTTGCAGAGCAATTGTTTGAGAAGTTTGGCCATGACAAGTTCTATGACATTGCTCAAGAAATGGAACTAGTGGTAGAGGAAAAACTCGGTAGCAAAGGGATTTATCCAAATATTGACTTTTATTCCGGTTTGGTGTATAGGAAGATGGGGATTCCTACCGACTTGTTTACACCAATATTTGCGATCGCCCGTGTTGCCGGTTGGTTAGCCCACTGGAAAGAACAACTAGAAGAAAACCGGATTTTCCGTCCTACCCAAGTTTATAACGGTCTGCACGAAGTTACTTATACTCCCATTGACAAACGGTAAATGGGCATAGGGCATTGGGCAATTCAATTTTGGATTTTGGATTGACGATTTTGGATTAAATTTTAATCTAAAATCCAAAATCTAAAATCTAAAATTCTTACTCCCCTCAGGGCATGGGGCAATTCAATTTTGGATTTTGGATTGACGATAGCGCCGGCGGCAAGCGAGTCCGCGAGCGTCTTTTGGATTAAATTTCAATCTAAAATCCAAAATCTAAAATCTAAAATTCTTACTCCCCTCATCCCCCTCATCTCCTCAATAGCCAATCTCAATGCCAACCATAAGTAGAAGTTCTCATCTCGCTTCAGGGTGGTCAAACCATCCAACGATATACTAGGCATGGGAATTGGCAACAAATCTTCAATCGGGCGTCATCTGGGCAAAAATTAAAAATGGGTGAATTTACAGGTATTAATTTAACTAATAGTTGTAACTCACCATGACTCATGTCTTAAAGAGCGGAAACATGAATTCAGGAATTGACCTCCAAGGAACTTTTATTGAATCCCTCCGGGATTTAGGTATACCAGCAGGAACAGCCAAAGCGATTTGGATGCCCTTGCCAATGATACTGATGCTGATTGGGGCAACAGTGGGGGTATTAGTTGCTACTTGGCTAGAACGGAAAATTTCTGCCTCCGCACAGCAGCGAATTGGGCCAGAATACCAGGGGCCTTTTGGGTTGCTGGTGCCTGTAGCGGATGGTCTGAAGCTGGTATTTAAAGAAGATATAGTACCAGCCAAGTCTGACCCTTGGCTGTTTACCCTCGGGCCAATTATTGTTGTAATTCCGGTGTTTCTGTCGTTCCTGATTGTGCCCTTTGGACAGAATATCGTAATTAGTAATGTGGGCATGGGCGTATTCTTGTGGATTGCCTTGTCTAGCATTCAACCTATTGGCTTATTGATGGCTGGCTACGCATCTAATAATAAATACTCCCTCTTAGGGGGCTTGCGGGCAGCAGCGCAATCTATTAGTTATGAAATTCCTTTGGCGTTGGCGGTGTTAGCGATCGCTATGATGTCTAATAGCCTCAGCACCGTTGATATTGTCAATCAGCAATCTGGCTACGGCATCCTGGGCTGGAACATTTGGCGACAACCAATCGGTTTTCTGATCTTTTGGATCGCCGCCCTAGCTGAATGCGAACGATTACCCTTTGACTTACCCGAAGCGGAAGAAGAAATCGTCGCCGGCTATCAAACTGAATACTCAGGGATGAAATTCGGTCTGTTCTACCTGGGTTCCTACGTTAACTTGATCCTTTCTTCCTTACTAGTAGCAATTCTCTACCTGGGCGGTTGGGACTTTCCGATTCCCCTCAACCTCATCGCTGGTTGGCTGGGAGTCAGTGAAGTAAATCCCGTGTTCCAGATAGTAACTGCGGCCTTGGGTATCACCATGACCGTGTTCAAAGCCTATTTACTAGTATTTGTCGCCATTCTGTTGCGCTGGACAGTGCCACGGGTACGGATTGACCAACTGTTAGATTTAGGATGGAAGTTTCTGTTACCAGTCGGCTTGGTTAATCTCCTATTAACCGCTGCCCTGAAACTAGCCTTTCCCTTCGCCTTCGGCGGGTAAGCCAATTTTAGATTTTAGATTTTAGATTTTAGATTAAGTCTGAAATCTAAAATCCAAAATCCAAAATCCAAAATTGAAAAGAGAGAGACACAAAATGCTAAAGTTCCTGAAACAAGTTGGTGATTACGCCAAAGAAACGGTACAAGCTGCGCGTTACATTGGTCAGGGGCTTTCTGTCACCTTCGATCACATGCGGCGGCGTCCAATTACTGTACAGTACCCTTACGAGAAACTAATTCCTGGCGAACGGTTTCGCGGTAGAATTCACTTTGAATTTGATAAGTGCATCGCCTGCGAAGTTTGCGTCCGCGTTTGTCCGATTAATCTGCCTGTAGTAGATTGGGAATATGACAAAGCCAGCAAAAAGAAAAAACTCAACCACTACAGCATTGACTTTGGAGTTTGTATCTTTTGCGGTAATTGTGTGGAATTTTGCCCCACTAACTGTCTATCGATGACAGAAGAATATGAGCTTGCTACTTACGATCGCCATGAATTGAACTATGACAACGTAGCACTAGGTCGTCTGCCCTACAAGGTAACAGATGATCCAATGGTTACACCACTACGCGAACTAGTTTACCTACCCAAGGGCGTCCTCGAACCACATGGACTGCCCGCAGATGCGCCACGTGCAGGGGCGCGTCCAGAAGACTTGGTAGAACAAACAGAAAAATAAATGTCATTTGTCCAAAGTCCAATTCCTAATGACCAATGACTAATGACCAATGACCATACAAATTTTAGATTTTAGATTTTAGATTTTGGATTGAAAAAAATCTAAAATCGGCAATCGAAAATCCAAAATCCAAAATTGATTGACTAAGGACAAAAAACAGTGAATCTAGCAGAAGGAGTACAGTTAGTATCACTTGGCATACTAGGCGTGATGATGATTGGGGCAGCCATTGGTGTGGTGCTGTTCTCTAGCATTGTCTATTCTGCCTTTTTGCTGGGGGGTGTGTTTATCAGCATAGCGGGAATTTACCTGTTGCTAAATGCTGATTTTGTTGCAGCTGCACAAATACTAATTTACGTTGGGGCAGTTAACGTGCTGATTTTGTTTGCCATTATGTTGGTGAACAAACGGCAGAATTTTGTCGCATTTCCTAACTCTTGGGTGCGGAAAGTACTTACAGGTTTAGTCAGTGTGGGATTGTTTGGTCTTTTAAGTACGATGGTGCTGGCTACTCCTTGGGCGTACTCAACTCCTGCTGTAGCGGGTGGTGAAAGTTCTATTGTTTTGATTGGCGAACATTTCTTCACTGACTTTTTACTACCTTTTGAATTAGCTTCCATTTTGTTGCTGATAGCGATGGTAGGAGCAATTATTTTGGCACGTCGCGAGTATTTGCCAGATCAACTGACACGATCCAATGTGGGGCAAACTGTTTTGACTTTACAAGAACGTCCCAGAGAACTAGTATCAACAACCAGCGAAACAAAAGAGTAATATTTGCGACCTCAGTCGTAGATAAACAGGCAGATATTTCAGGAGGGATACTCAGATTCATGCAACTCCAGTACTTTTTATTACTAGCAGCAGCTTTATTCTGCATCGGCATCTATGGTTTAATTACTAGCCGCAATGCTGTGCGGGTGCTGATGTCAATTGAGTTATTGCTCAATGCTGTTAATCTGAATTTAATGGCATTTTCCAACTTCCTCGACTCAACATTAATTAAGGGTCAGGTTTTCACAGTATTTGTGATTACCGTGGCCGCGGCCGAGGCGGCGGTGGGTTTAGCGATCGTGCTGGCCATTTATCGCAACCGCGATACCGTCGATATGGAGCAGTTTAATCTCCTGAAATGGTAATTGTGCGTGCAACTAAAGCAGGTAATCATTGCTTATAAAGCGCGGGATGCCCGGAGTAAAGAATGGGCAGAACTCTGTGCTAAACAACTAGAAAGTCGCGATTGCCAAGTGTTGATGGGGCCTAGCGGGCCGAAAGACAATCCCTATCCAGTCTTTTTGGCTTCGGCGGGTCAACCAATCGATCTCGCTTTGGTACTCGGTGGCGATGGTACTGTTTTAACCAGTGCCAGACATTTAGCCCCAGCTGGCATCCCAATTCTGGGAGTGAATGTAGGAGGTCATCTGGGGTTTTTAACTGAATCGGTGGAAGAGTTTCAGGATACGGAGAAAGTTTGGGATCGGCTGTTTGAGGATCGCTATGCTATCCAACGACGGATGATGTTACAAGCTGCGGTGTATGAGGGCCACGGGTCTAATTTGGAACCTGTGAGCGAACGTTACCTCTCTTTGAATGAATTTTGTGTCAAACCCGCCTCGGCTGACCGAATGATTACCTCAATTCTGGAAATGGAAATCGACGGTGAGGTAGTCGATCAATACGTCGGGGATGGGTTGATTATTTCCACTCCCACAGGTTCTACTGGTTACACTGTTTCTGCTAATGGGCCAATTATGCACGATGGTATGGAGGCGATTACCATCACTCCTATTTGTGCAATGAGCCTTTCTAGTCGCCCCCTCGTTTTACCCCCTGGTTCTGTGGTGAGTATTTGGCCTTTGGGTGATTACGACTTGAGTACCAAGCTGTGGACAGATGGGGTTTTGGGGACTTCTATTTGGCCGGGACACCGCGTTGATGTGCGGATGGCAGAGTGTCGGGCTAAATTTATTATTTTGCGCGAGAACAATTCCTACTATCAGACGCTACGGGAGAAGTTGTTGTGGGCAGGTACGAGGGTTCACTACAACAATAATCACCGTAATTAATTAAGTATTTTAGAGTGCATTTACCGCAGATGGCGATGTCTACGACGGGCTACGCCTACGCCACCAAAATTATCTAAGCCCCTGGATTCATCCGGGGGCTTTCTGCCTGATTTTGATTGTAGATAATTGATCTTTCAAGACGCGATAAATCGCGTCTCTACATGAGGGTTTTGTTGCTCATTCTGAACTGTATTGCTTTATAACTGATACCAATTTTAAAAATAATTGCAACAGATGGAGTAAGAAAATCCAGATACACCAAGCGGTTTACAATCCAAAATCTAAAATCTAAAATCCAAAATGGTATGGCTTGCATTTATAGCCTATATCAAAGAAAAATTTTGTATCTTATTGCCAGATTTTTTAGGAATTAATGCCCATAATAAAAGCACTCTACCTCTAATCCCAGAAAGTAAAAAAGCTTTCTCAAGGATATTTTATCGAAAACCGTCTCAATTATCCTTCGACACATTAATGCATAATGTGAGCTATTTTTATAGTACCTAAATCCTAGTAGGATATTTTCGCAAATCTAAGTAGGAAGATAGATGGAAGTTTCTGGACGCCACATCAATTACCCACTGAATCCTCTTCCCCCTCTTGAAGATTTTCCCGTCCTTCAAACTGAAAAATATACCCTACGCCTGGCGTCAACTAAAGAAGAATTAGAATCAATTTTTCGGTTGCGTTTTGAAGTTTTTAATCTGGAACTAGGCTTAGGATTATCTACTTCTAACTTTACCCAGATGGATATAGATAAGTTTGATGCGGTTTGCCATCATTTAATCTTGTTCTCGAAACAAACGGGTAAAACGATTGGAACTTATCGGATGCAAACCTATACAATGGCTTCTCAAAGACTAGGCTTTGATGCTGCTGATATATTTAATCTTAATGGAATTCCTGATTCTGTGCTGCGAGTATCTGTAGAAGTTGGACGTGCATGTATAGCTAGAGAATATCGCAATAGTCAGGCACTTTTATTACTCTGGGAAGGTCTGGCAAATTATCTGATCTGGAGTAAAAACCAATATTTCTTTGGATGTGCATCGTTACTAACACAATGTCCTTGGCAAGCTACTTGCGCTTATGATTATTTTCGGCAGAATGGCTTGATGCATCCGAGTATTTTGGTTTATCCAAATTCACAATCTTCTCTAGAACTGCCTCAAAATTGTCCAGATTCATATAATCTTGAAATACCTAAAATTTTGCAGGCATACTTGAATATTGGAGCTAAAATATGCAGTGTTCCAGCTATTGATTCGCAGTTTAAGACTATTGATTTTTTAACTATATCTAATAGTAAAGACTTTGCTAAATGGCGTTACAAAATTTTTTAAAGATTGTCTTGTTCGCTAAAGAATGTCATTTACAGGTGGCTAGAGGAACTAACATTTTATGTTCATTCATTATTATGAATCGGGTGCGATCGCTCAAAGTATCTTAGATGAATAAACTCAGACATAATTTTTAGCGATCGCACCTTATTTAGTCTTACTGACTCGATTATTGTAGATAAATTATTTATTGGGAAAATCACTTATGCGCCATCTCAAATTGACTCCGAGTTGGTTGCGATTTTTAATTATTTTCTTATTGGCGATGGGTATCTTGTTTCGCTTCTTTAACCTTGATGGCAAAGTTTACTGGCATGATGAAACTTATGCTTCATTACGGATTTCTGGTTACACAAAAACTGAAGCAAAACAGCAACTTTTTAATAATCGTGTCATTGGTGGAGAAAGTTTTGCCCAGTTTCAAGGTGCAAATCCAGAAAAAAGCTTAAATGACACAATTATGTCTTTGGCAAAACAAGATCCACAGCATCCACCGTTGTATTACATCATAGCCAGATTGTGGATGGAAGTCTTTGGTAATTCGGTGACGGCGATTAGAAGTTTATCCGCCTGTGTTAGTTTGCTGGTTTTCCCTTGTGTTTATTGGCTATGCCGAGAATTATTTAATGTGCCATTATCGGTTTCTGGTGTTGCGATGCCTGCGACGGGCGTAGCCATCGCACTCATGGCTATCTCTCCCATTCACTTAGTATATGCCCAAGAAGCACAAGAATATATTCTTTGGTTAGTCACCATCTTACTATCCAGTGCGTCTCTGCTACAAGCTATGCGGGTAGAAGATGAGCTAGGAAAAGAACGACACAGATCAGATTTATTCGCTATCTGGAGCATTTATGCAGTAACTTTAGCCATCAGTCTTTATACATTTCTTTGGAGTGTATTTGTAGCACTTGCTCACGGCATTTATGTGATGATCGTCACCAAATTTCAGTTTACTGAAACTGCCAGAACTTATCTGATAGCATCAATGGTAGGTTTTTTAGCCTTCATGCCTTGGATAACAGTTGTAATCGGTGACTTTTTTCAATTTTTGATTTCAGCAGATAAAACAACTTCACAGTCATCTTTAATGACTGTATTTACATTTTTAATAATGCAGTTAAGCCGGATTTTTTTTGATATAAACCTTACTTCAGAAAATTCTCTAAACTATTTAATTATACCAATATTTTTAACTTTGGTAGGATATGCAATTTATTTTCTTTGTCGAACAACTAACTATAAAGTCTGGTCTTTTATCATCACATTAATTATAATACCAGCACTACCCCTAATAATGCCAGATTTAATTGCTGGGGTTATACGATCATCTATCGAACCATATTTAATACCAGCTTATTTAGGAATCCAATTAGCTGTTGCTTATCTGCTAGCTACGCAACTATATAATGGGAGCGTGTCACGCCGGAGTATTTGGCACACAATCATGGTATTAGTGATTATTTGTGGTCTAATTTCTTTTAAGGTGAGTTCCCAGGCAGAAACTTGGTGGAATAAAGGTATGAACGATGGCAATCCACAAGTTGCCCAAATAATTAATCGGGCGACTCGCCCACTTTTGATTAGTGATGCTTTAGGAAATAATTATGGGAATGTTTTTTCTCTCAGCTATCTTTTGGAACCAAAAGTGCGATTTCTGTTGGTGAATAATCAAAAAACGCCTAAAATCCCTAATGGATTTACTGATGTGTTTTTACTTAATCCTTCAGACACTTGGCGCGAAACAATTGAAAAAAAATATAAGCTAAAGACAGATATCGTTTATAGTGATGACTATTATTCCATCTGGAAACTTACTAAAAATCGTAATTTGCGCCGACATAATATGTCGCTCAATAATCAATTATCTGCTAGTTTATAGTACATAATTGTCTACAAGTTATTGTAAAATTTAGTTATGCGACGTTTCAAACTTACTCCAAATAGGTTGCGGTTTCTCATTGTTGTTTTGTTAATGGTTGGTATATTCTTTCGCTTTTTTAACATTGACGGCAAAGTTTATTGGCATGATGAGACTTTCACTTCATTACGGATTTCTGGTTATACGGCAAATGAAGTAAGACAGCAAATATTTAATGGCCGCATAATTACTAAAGAAAGTTTTGCCAAATTCCAAAGTCCTAATATGGAAAAGGGCTTAATTGACACAATTATGTCTTTGGAAACAGAAGATCCACAGCATCCACCACTGTATTATATAATCGCTCGGTTTTGGGTGGGAATCTTTGGTAATTCGGTAACGGCAATCAGAAGTTTATCTGCCTTTATCAGCTTGTTGATTTTTCCGAGTATTTATTGGCTATGTCGAGAATTATTTAAAGCATCGGTATGGGTATCGGAGGTTGCGATGCCTGCGGCGGGCGTAGCCATCGCACTTATGGCAATCTCCCCTATTCAGCTAGTATATGCCCAAGAAGCACGAGAATATATTCTCTGGATGGTAACTATATTACTATCCAGTGCCTCATTGCTACGAGCATTACGGCTGGAATCAAAAAACGAAGTACCACGCATATTAAATTGGGGAATCTATGCAGTCACTTTAGCACTCAGCCTCTACACATTTTTGTTGAGTGGATTGGTAGCATTAGCTCATGGAATTTATGTAATTACCATTGCCAGATTTAGATTAAATCGGACAGTAAAAGCTTATCTATTAGCATCTTTAATAGGGTTTTTCGCCTTCACACCTTGGATACTGGTTGTAATAGATAACTTTTTGCAATTTGACAGTTCAACAGCCTGGACAAAAATGCAGTTTCCCCTAGAGATTTTAATTAAATCTTGGCTTTTACAGTTGAACCGGATTTTTCTTGATTTAAACTTTGGTTTTGAAAATCCCATTAGCTATATAATTACACCATTTTTTTTAATACTTATTGGATATTCTATTTATTTTATTTGTCGGACAACTAACTATAAAATCTGGTTGTTTGTCGTCACCTTGATTACGCTTCCTGCACTACCTTTAGTGCTACCAGATTTAATCTTTGGGGGTATACGCTCACTTTCGGAACGTTATTTATTGCCTTCTTATTTGGGCATTCAATTAGCTGTTGCTTATCTCCTGACTACGCAGCTATATAATGAGAGTCTTGTACGCCGAAAAATTTGGCAAACAATTATAGGATTAGTGATTATTTGTGGGCTAGTTTCTTATGGAGTGAGTTCCCAAGCTGAAACTTGGTGGAGTAAGGTGATTAGCTATGGTAATCCACAAGTTGCAAAAATTATCAATCAGGCTGCTCATCCACTTTTGATTAGTGATGATTCTGGTATTAATTATGGGAATATATTTTCTCTGAGCTATCTTTTACAACCAAAGGTACAGTTTCAATTAGTACAACATCAAGCTATCCCTAATATTCCTGATGAGTTCACTGATATTTTTTTACTAAATCCTTCAGATAGCTGGCGCAAGCAAATAGAAATAAATTATCAGTATAAAACAAATGTTTTATATAGTGACAATCATTACTTGCTCTGGAAAGTAGAAAATCCTCACTCATTGCACTAGCATCAGATACCGCGTTTGTAAAAATTATTCAGTACTTGATAAAACTAAAATTTCAGATTTGAGAAACTGTTATCGCTTTTACATCTACTTTTTTATCAAATAGAATTCGTGGTTTCAGAAAAATTTTAAATAGTAATAATAACGAATGTAATTCTCCTGGCGCATTCTGGCGCTTCCACTGTCCTGGACGACAAAAGAGCATTTCTACAAGGCGGCGATGTTGATTTAAACTTACTGATTTAAACCTAAGACGCACTGTGAAAGATTCATCTTTAAACCCAGTACTCACAAGCTCACCAGTTAGCCACAAATTTTCTTCTATAATTCCTATATTTATTAGCTGATGGGCAAATAAATAGATGGGCAATTTCTGAGTTAGAGCGATTTCAACACCTGCTTCCGAAATCATTGTAGTCACACCCCACAAATTCTGATCGCCAACTCTTAACTGCACTATTCGCCGCAAATTAAACCATTCATACATATCTGCTTTTGGTGCATCTATTAAAATTAAAATGGTGATACCAATCATAATCAAATTATAAATACTCCACAGCCAACCTAAATTGATACCTGTAATTTGTTGCGTAGTTTCTGATGCAATATTTAGATTTAGCCACAAACTAATAGCAGTAGCAACAAACAAAATTAGGAGAGGTATGGCTAAATTCCAATTAAAAGTATAACGATTCTTTACTATACCTTTTGGTGTAACTTGAAATCCTTTAGCAAAAGGGTCAATCATCACTTGTAGGGTATTTATTGCCAAAGGGAAGCAGATTATTAGTGAATAAATATCTGAGAGCAAAGCTGAACAAGAACGATAAGTCAACCAAGAAAATGTTGCTAAATTCACTAAATAGTAGGGCAAGAAAAAAAATAATAATTCTGCTGCTGTTGAACGGATAGGAATCACATGGAAAAAGGAATATGCTAATGGGATAAGCAGAAAATAGATCCGCGAAATATTGCCAAACCAATATAGCAATGCTGCTAAAGAAGCTAATCTCTGCATAAGAGTTAGCCCAGGAATTTTTAAAGGATTAGATTTAATAAATAGCGCCTGGAGTGTACCTTGTCCCCACCTTAATCGTTGAATTGCATAGCCGACGATATTTTCTGCTGCTAAACCAGCGCTTAACTTTTCGTTTAAATAAACTAAACGATAGCCTTGAGCAGATAAGCGAATTCCTGTGAAATAATCTTCACTTAAAGATTCAATTACAAAACCCCCAATTTCCTCTAAAGCACTTCTGCGAACAACAAAGGATGTACCGGCACAGATTGCACTACCGGAAGAATCACGACTTGTCTGAATTTGGCGATGAAATACTTCTGCTTCATGGGTGAGAACATTTTCTAAGCCTAGATTACGGGCTATAGGATCAGCATTATAAAAGCTTTGAGGTGTTTGTACAAGGGCAATTTTTGCATCTTGAAAAAATCCAACAGTGCGAGTGAGAAAGTTATTAGTAGGGATAAAATCAGCATCAAAAACTACTATTAATTCTCCATTAGTTTTAGCGATCGCATGATTCAAATTACCTGCTTTCGCATAACTATTATCAGGTCGCGTTAGATAATAACAACCTAATTCTTCCGCCAAATCCCTCATTTCTAAACGATTAGTATCATCCAAAAGATAGATTTTTTTACTTACATAATTTAGGGCTTGACAACCAATAATTGTCCGTCGTAGTATAAAAACTGGCTCGTTATAAGTTGGTATCAGAATATCAACAGTTGGTACAAAGCTACCACTAAGTACAGCTAATGATTTCATGTCTGCTTCTCGGTGACGTTCTTTGATATTCAACATGAAAAATAGCTGTATAGTGCTATTGACAATCACTAACATCTCTGCAAAAAATAACCCTAGACTAAATACCCCATTCAAGGGATCTACTAAATTTAAGCTAGAGAGCGATCGCCACAGAACATACCGCAAAGTTAAAATAATTAAAATTCCCACTATTAACTGTTGCGACCAAATCCGTGGTATAGGAGATATTTTCATCACGACAAACACAGTTAACAAGCATCCAACAGTGGGTAGCAGTAAATATTTACCCTCTATTCTTGGAACTTCTAACCACATTGGTGGGTGCATGTGCCAGTAATTGATTTGAGCAAAAATTCCACTAATTTTATCTTCACCAGCGAACCATCCTGCTATAATGATGCCAGAAAATAAAACAATGCCTAATAAAATCAGCGTTGCTGTGTGGAATTGAATAACTCTCTTAGAAACAGTATTTTGAAATGGTTTATAGCGAAGTTTTGATCCTGACATTTTATTTACCCTTTCTCACCTAAAACTATTCTGTAAAAAAGTATTTCACCAAATTTTTATGACGGATTTTTTGAAAAAATGTTACAAAACATTTCTAATAATACTTTATAGTCAAAGAGTACTATGTATTTTTTAATACATAAATTATATTCTCTAGAGTCATAATCTTTTATAAGATATTCAAATATTGGCTTGATTAAAATCAGCTAAAAATAATAGAAATGAATATTAAACAAATTCTCATCTCAAATTAATTTAAATGATGGTACGATGACCTAAATTATCCTTTGAGATGAATTCAATGATTCATTGAAAGGTGTTGTATGCAAATAACAGATTTTCTTAGTCTTGTACATCCAGCGATCGCAATCATATTCGTGTTTCCACTCATCGGTACAGTAGTGAATTTTGCTTGGCAAACACGCCAACGCCGATTGCAAATTTTAGCTGAGAGTAAGAGCAAAATTCCTCCGGTGGTGGGTGGAGAACATAAGCAGTTAGGTGAATGGCTAACAAGTGCAGTTGTCGGATTAACTTTAATCGGATTAAGCTATCCTATTGGCAAAAATATTATCAAAAATCAGTTGTGGAATAAAACACCTTTTCAAGTTGTTTTTATTCTGTTACTGTTTGCTGCCACCATCGCCTCTTTAGTATTTCTTTATCGGGCAGAGCAGCGCCTATGGCGGGGAGTTTTTGCAACTTTAACTGGTGCAGGTTTAGTCATTTTAGGTTGTCAGGATGGAGTCTATCGCCTCACTAATGAGTGGTATTGGTCACATTATTATATTGGGATTACCGCAGCACTGCTGATGATTTTTTCATTAGCAATTGTTCAAGATATTTATCAAGATAAATCCAATCGCTGGCGTATCGTTCATACAATTTTAAACTGTATTGCTTTGTTACTATTTATTGGACAAGGTATGACAGGCACACGAGACTTATTAGAAATTCCTTTGAGTTGGCAAGAACCCTATATTTATCAGTGTGATTTTGCTAATAAAACTTGTCCAACGCCAAATCCCCAGGTAGGAAAATAGGGTGAGAAATGGGGGAGAAATCAATTCAAAATTCAAAATGACGCTCTCTACGAGACGCTACGCGTAGCTTGCTTCTCTGTAAGAGTACGCGGACTCGCTTGCCGCCGGCGCTAACAAAATTCAAAATTAAAGAACTTCTGCCCAATGCCCAATGCCCAATCATTCCAGTGGTAAAGTCACAATTACCGTTGTGCCAATACCCTGCTCACTTTCTAATTGAATATGACCACCATGTAGCTCCACACATTTTTTAACTATAGTGAGTCCTAGTCCTGTTCCTTGAATTACACCCACATTACTGGCGCGATAGAAGGTTTGAAACAGACGGGCTTGGTCTTTGAGGGGAATGCCCATTCCCCGATCTCTTACCTGGAAAATTGCAAGGCGATCTTTGCAAATCAAATCAAACCAAATAGTGCTATGTTGAGGGGAATATTTGATGGCATTAGAAATCAAATTAGTTAAGATACAATTTAGTAGGTCTTCATCCATTTGAGCTTGGGTAGATTCTCCTTCACAAGTAAAGATAATACTGTGCTGACTACCTGCATTAATTTGAAGAATATCTGTGAGTTCGCTGCAAAAATTTTCTAAATTTAAAAGTGTAGGTTTGTATTCGAGTTTTGCTGCTTCTGTTTTACTCAAAAACAATATCTCATCTAAGAGATGAAGCATTTGATTTATAGCATTTTGTATCCGATCAAAATATTTAGTTCTCCGGTCATCAGTTAGTTTATCACTGTTATATTCCAGGATATCTACAGCTGTCCGAATTGTAGTCATAGGGGTGCGAAATTCATGGGAAACCATTGCGACAAAGTTTGACTTTAACTCGTTGAGTTCCTGTTCCTTTGCTAGGGCTTGACGGGTGCGTTCTTCACTTTCCCGTAGTTGGTTAAGAATTTCGCTCCTTTCAATGGCATAGCGAATAGCACGCACTAATCTTTGTATAGTGATTTGATCTTTAACTAGATAGTCTTGTGCGCCTTCTGCTAATGCTTGCATTGCTAAGTCTTCATCATCAAGACCTGTTAACACCACTACTGGAATATCGGGAATTGCTGCGCGAAATTCTTTCAATGTATCCAATCCAATAGAGTCTGGGAGGCTGAGGTCTAACAAAACTAGGTCGAATCTGCGTTGTCTTCGACTCACTATCTGAGAATTATCAAGGGTGGATGCGGAGTTTTCTCTACTAGCATCTATTGCCTCAGACAGACGTTCAACATGTAACATCTGCCATTGTTCTTGATCTGCATGTAAAAATATCCGGCGTAGCAGATGGGCATCACTAGCACTATCTTCTACTAATAAAATATGAATAGTGAACTTTTCCATAGTAAAGGGTTATATCAATTTGTTAGATAATCACCTGATTTCCTATTTGTTAGATAGGGTTTAATTGTCTAGTGTTGTAAGTAACAATTGAAATTTCCAACCCAATTACTTTTGTGGTAATGTTGCTGCTATCGGCCAGAAATCTTTGATCAGCTGCACAACTTGAATAAACTGGTAGACATCAATGGGTTTTGTGACATAGCAGTTAGCACTGAGATTATAGGAGCGTAGAATATCTTGCTCATCAGTTGAGGTTGTGATGATAACAACAGGAATGGACTTAAGATTTGGGTCTGATTTGATTTCTGTTAACACTTCACGCCCATCCATTCCTGGAAGATTTAGATCCAGTAAGATTAAATCTGGACGCGGAACATTAGTAAACTCTTCTTGCTCCCGTAAGTAGTTCATAGCACTTTCACCATCTTCAACCCAGTGCAAGTTGTTGGCGATTTGAGCATTTGAAAAGCCTTTGATGGTTAGGTTTGCATCACTAGGAGAGTCTTCAACTAGCAAAACTTCAATAGGTCGCAATGCTTGACGATGAATCATGCAGTTATTAGAGAGTTATTAGGCGGATGTACAGTATATATACTAAAGATACCTTAATTTGCGTTGAGGGTAAGATAGAAAACTGTTCCTACGCCTGGTTCTGACTCAGCCCAGATGCGACCACCATGCCGCTCGACGATTTTTTTGCAGATAGCTAGACCAATGCCTGTACCAGGAAATTCTCGGCGAGTATGAAGACGGCGGAAAACCTCAAAAATCCGCTCAAGATATTGAGGCTTAATACCGATGCCATTATCCTGTACCCAGATGAGCCATTCTGAGTGGGGAGTGGGGAGTGGGGAGTTAGGTTTTTCTTCTGCCTCCCCTGCTCCCCCTGCCTCCCCTACCTCCCCTACCTCCCCTGCTTTTCTGAGGATGGCGCCAATGTGAATCTGGGGTGGCTCTTTTCGGCAAAACTTGATAGCATTGCCGATCAGATTTTGGAATAACTGCACCATTTGGGTTTTGTCTGCGTACAACTTTGGCAAAGGTTCATGGGTGATGATGGCTTTGCTTTGAGCGATCGCTATATGTAAATTATTAAGAGCTAGATTGAGTGCAGTATTACAATCAACAAGGACAAATTCTTGACCGCGAGTCCCTACGCGAGAATAAACTAGCAGGTCTTGAATCAACTGCTGCATACGCTTTGCGCCGTCGATAATATAACCAAAGTATTCTTGGGCAGACTCATCTAGACGGTCTTGATATTCATTTTCTAATAATTGGGTATAGCCTGTCACGGCTCGTAATGGTTCTTGTAAATCGTGGGAAGCCACATAAGCAAATTGTTCTAACTCTTGGTTAGAGCGTTTTAGTTCCTCATTTAGCTTTTGTAATTCCGCCGTCCGTACCTGTACCTTGATTTCTAATTCTTCATTAGCCTTTTGTAGTGCCAGTTGTGCAAGGTTGCGATCGCGCAGGGCAATTTGTTGTTCTGTAATATCGGTGTGAGTACTTACCCACTCTTGAATCTTGTCATTGGCATCCAGGACGGGAACTGCGCGCGCGGCAAAAAATCGATAGCTACCATCTGCAACCCGTAGGCGATGCTCACTAAAATAAAGATTTTTGGTTTTTAGTGCCTGAGTCCACAACAACTCTGACAACTCCCGATCTTCAGGATGAATTGCATCGAGCCATCCCCAGCCCTCGATTTGAGTATCACTTTGCCCAGTTAAGGCTATCCAAGACGAAAAGTCTTTTGGCATCCCTTTCGTATCAGCTATCCAGACAGCTTGAGAAGTTGCAACCACCAGTGAACGATAGCGTCTTTCATTCTCTTCTAGGGCAATTTCTGCAAATTTTTGGCGAGTTATATCTTGAAAGAATACTGATACTCCTTCTGGTGAGGGGTACATGCAATATTCAAACCAGCGCTCAAACGGTGGATAAAATTCCTGCATCTGAATGACTTGCTGTTCTGCCAAAGCCTGAAAATAGGCATGATAAAACTGATATTCCACAGCTTCGGGAAATACTTCCCAAATGTTTTTGCTAATTAAGTCTGCGGGGTGGTAGTTGAATATTTGTCCTGCCCTCTGATTGATGTAGGTGCAGCATGAGTTGCGATCGAGGGCAACAAAGGCATCTGTAATAGTCTCTAAAATATCTGCCAGTTTTGCTTTTGCAGCTTGCTGTTCCAGACGAATAGCTTCTTGTGATAAAGCCTGGTTAAGACGAATTTGCTTTTGCAGTAGAAAATAAACCACAATTAGCAAAAGGAAACTCAAAACATACCCCAAACCCACTACAATCAATACTTGGCGAAAAAGATCATCTGTAATTGCTATTCGCTGTTGCAATAAAGTTTTTTCTTCATTGTGCATTGCCTCAAGTTGTTCGCGGATCTCTATACTCCGATCTGCGATCGCTATTTGAGTTGACTGATCTAAACTTGCTTACCCAACCAAATCAATGGATTGCTCAAGCAAGGAAAATTTCTGTGCAATCAGAGATTCCAGTGTATCAAGCCGCCTTTGTTGGCTAGGATTATCACTACTTAGCTGTCGGATGACTTTAAGCACCTCATAGACCTTCTGCTTCTCGCCTTGATAAATTTTTCGGTAAACTGTGTTTTTCGTGAGAATATAACTACTTCTTGCGCCTTCAGCATTACTGAGACTGATATGCGTATGATCTATGGCTTCTATGACTTGATGAGTATGAAATACCCATCGCTTTTCTTCCGTCAACCTTTGGATACTTAAGTAAGAAGCTATTCCGACGCCACACAATAGCAGTAATGCCAAGCTAAAACCGCCTGGAACCAATTTTTCTAACAGTTTGTTCATGGAATACTCGCAAAAGTGTAGCTAATAATCACATCAGTTTTAGCTCTAATAGCAAGCTTATGACGATCCTTCAATCAAGCAATACAGTATTATTACGTAGATATAGTTATATATTGAAAACTATGTTTATGTTGCTGGAAGCATTCAAGCTTCGGATTGCAATACCTCCGGTTAGCTACACTAAGGTAGAGACAATGGAGCATGTGACACAAAAAAATGAGAGGATAATTGTGGTTGTTAGACCATATATCCACTCAAAATTCACTTTATTAGGGTTACAACAAAAGACCCGACGAGATAATTAAAACTTGGGAGAATTCAAATCAATTAACGTGACTCAGTTCCTTGATTGGGACTACCTGCTACAGAATCCTCTCCTGGTGCTTCTGGAGTAGCAGTAGGTTTAGCATCACTCTTTTCAGCATCGCCAGTTTTGCGAGTACTTTCGTCGATAGGGGTTTGGTAGCCACCAGAAGCGGTAGGCGTAGTTTCTTGATTATTAGATTTTTCTTTTTGTTGTTCAGCCATGATTACATTCCTGATTATTTATTGTTAGGACTATCTTAAAAAATTAGGAATGTGAGTGTATCTATCCAAAATCTAGTTATGGCTGATTCTTTTCTCTATCGTAAGTATTGTTTTTTAAATTTGGTGGTGGGTAAGAGGAAGCACCATAATTTTTCGATTTTACACCCAGTCCCCAATCCCTAATCCCCAGTCCCCTTTACAACATTCCTAAGAGTACTCCAAGTAAAAAAATGCCCAATTGTCAATAGACATCTCCAGAAATTAAATATGCGTTACCCATAACCCTTGTAGAGACGTAGCACTGCTACGTCTCTACATTGTTTTTCGGAGATGTCTAATTTAGATTTTCGCAACTAGCTAAAAGATTGCTCAGAGTTCCTGTGGTGTTTATGAAGTATCAAGGTCAGGCTAATTCGTAATTCGTAATGACGCTCTCTACGAGACGCTAAAAGCGTAGCTTGCTTCCCTGTAAGGGTACGAATACTCGCTACCGCTACGCTAACGTAATTCTAATTTTAAGATATGCAGAATAAGGCTTGCTACAAGATGTTTCCGACCCTTTACTCTCCCTTATTCCCCATTTTCAAATCGTAGGTTTCGCAAAAATTGTTAGCAAGACAGGCCCTAGTAAATAATGGTGATTCAAACACAATAGCCCAGCAGAGGAGCCAAGAAGTTGACGTTGATTAGGGCTGTAGAGTCTAATTCCACGGGGAGAGACTGGCAATAATTGAGGTTCTGTCTCTTTTTTAGAAGTAATGTCAACTAAATAAAAGTGTCCACCAGGAGAAAGTACCCGTGCTATCTCACTAAGCACCTGTTTTGGTTCCAAATAGTGCAAAAAGCTGATAGTGCTAAAAACAGCATCAAACTGACTATCAGCAAAGGGAAGAGACTCAGCTTTGCCCTCAATATAAATTAAACGTGGGTGGTGGCGGTTACTCCGTCTTGCTACCCGCAACATATTAGCAGACAAATCCAAGCCAGTGGCTTGCAAGTCGGGAAACTGAGTAGCAAGGCGCTCAAGTAAGCGGCCAGTACCACAGCCGATATCAAGTACATTTGCTGGCTCTGGTAATTCGACGTACTCCAGTAAGCGTTTGTGAACGGCTCGATAAAATACTGAAGGAAAGAGCCAGTCGTAACTTGGTGCCCATCGGTCAAAAAGTAGCTTTTTATTACTGAAAAAGTCATTAGTCATTAGTTTTCGCAGCTTCCCTAAAGCTGGATGCTTTTTTAGGGTGAGTTTAGCTGCGCCTCCAAGAATTTGTTTAACAGCACAAGTTAACTATAGCGGTTCTGAATTGTTTGTAATACTGGGCTTTTGTAGTGGCGTGGCAAGCAAAAAAATAGTGCATTAGACGTAGGTTGAGTGGAGCAGAGTGCAACGCAACATCCTTTGATCGAGGAGCGATCGCTAATTGCAGACTTACGGTTGTTACTTACTCAGGTTTATACTAAGCTAACGTACACCTAATTATATGTTTGGCTATTACAGTAGTTTTCATGTATTTGAACTACATCTGTCGTAGGGGCACAGCATTGCTTATTGGTGTCAACTTAACGCGAAACCGCTTGTCCGCCGGGAATTGAAATTCCCGTATAATAGCTAAAGTCATCTGAAGATGACTAAATATCGCCAAAAATCTTCAGTCTACTTCAGTAGACTTAAGCTAAAAGCCCGGGAATTTATTTTTGAAGTAATAAGTAATAAATAATGAGTAATGAGTATTACTTATTACTTATTACTCATTACTCATTACTCATTACTCATTAATTTATTCCCTGGCGGGCATGGAAGCCAACAGTTAAGCTATTTCCAGCTTAAGTTGACACCAATGAGCAATGCTATGCCCCTACCGCGTGGTCTATTTACCTTGAAAATAGCTGTAAGTAGCTGACACCTCGAAGACAGTGTTTCCAGAACGTATTTGCTTACCGTACCCTGCTGAAATCATTAACATCATCATGACGCACATCTTACTGGTTGAAGATGAGGTCAAACTGGCACGATTTGTCGAATTGGAATTGAATTATGAAGGCTATCAAGTCAGTATTGCCTACGATGGATTAACTGCACTCACCGCAGCGCGTGAGTTACATCTGGATTTAGTAATTTTAGACTGGATGTTGCCTGCTTTGTCGGGGTTAGAAATTTATCGCCCCTTGCGAAATATTATTGATAAAGTGCCAATAATTTTATTAACCGTCAAAGATGAAGTGAGCGATCGCATTGCAGGCTTAGATGCTGGTGCTGATGATTACCTCGTTAAACCCTTCAGCGTTGATGAATTATTAGCTAGAGTGGGCGCTCACCTACGAAGAAGCTACCAAGCAGACGCCACAGATGTTTTAGAATTTGAAGACCTGAGTTTAAATCGTCGCACGCGAGAAGTGTACCGAAATCAGCGGTTAATTGAGTTAACTGCTAAGGAATTTGATTTACTAGAATATTTATTAGCCCATCCGCGACAGGTAATTACCTGCGATCGCATTTTAGAGGAAGTCTGGGGTTATGACTTCATCGGTGATGCCAATATTATAGAAGCTTACATTCGCTACCTGCGCCTGAAACTTGAAGCCAATAACGAAAAATGCCTCATTCAAACTGTGAGTGGTGTTGGGTATACATTGCGTGATTGAATTGGGGATTGGGGATTGGGGACTGGGGATTGGGAACTGGGAAAAATTGTTGAACAAGGTTTTTCTCTTGTCTTCTTCAAGATAGTTTCATACAAACAGAGAAAAACTGCAACTAGTTTTCAAAGCCTTTTGACCTTTCTAGGAGAGGTTGTAAGAGGAGTTAAAATCTATGGTTCTACACGAGAAATAAAGACTTCCATATTTTTATTTTTTCCTATGAAACTACCCTATCCCTCTTTCTTGTCTCTTACCAATTCCCAATCCCCAGTCCCCAATCCCTAGTCCCCAGTCCCCAGTCCCTAGCCCCCAATCCCCACTGTCGTATGAAAATTTGGGGTTTTTGGCAATCTCAGCAAAAACTCATCCAACTCGGAGTTAACTATACTAGGATGCACAAAGCTCTCATAATCTAAAATCTAAAATCCAAAATGGCATGACCTATCTAGAAACAGCAGCGCAGTTTTACCGCGAAGTTGCCCAAACCCCACAAGTTGGACTTTGTTGTGTGCAAAGTACGCCCCTGCGACTACCAGGATTGAAAATTCCTTTGCCAATGCAGGAAATGAATTATGGTTGTGGTACCACTGTTCACTCCACAGAATTAGGAAACCAGCCTACTGTACTCTATGTTGGCGTTGGTGGCGGCTTAGAAGCGTTGCAATTCGCTTATTTTTCTCGCTATACAAGTGCTGTAATTGCCATTGAACCGGTTGCGGCGATGCGGGAAGCAGCCACACGTAATCTAGAAATTGCGGCTCAAGAAAACCCTTGGTTTGACCCCAGTTTTGTAGAAATCCGCGAAGGTGATGCTTTTAACTTACCTGTTGCTGATGCTAGCGTCGATATCGTGGCACAAAATTGCCTTTTCAACATCTTTGAACCAGAAGATTTAACTCTTGCTTTAAAAGAAGCATATCGGGTATTAAAACCAGGTGGACGGTTGCAGATGAGCGATCCAATTGCGACTCGTCCAATTCCAGAACATCTCCAACAAGATGAACGACTGAGAGCTATGTGTTTATCAGGCGCACTCACATATCAACAGTATACTGAACGGATTATACATGCTGGTTTTGGTCAAGTTGAAATTCGCGCTCGTCGTCCTTACCGTCTCCTAGATTCTCAAACTTATAATTTAGAAGAAAACCTACTTTTAGAAAGTCTAGATTCTGTCTCTTTTAAAGTTGTAATTCCAGAAGATGGTGCTTGCATTTTTACTGGTAAAACAGCAATTTATGCTGGTACTGAACCTTTCTTTGATGATTCAGCAGGTCATCTACTTCAGCGAGGTATTCCCGCAGCAGTGTGTGATAAAACTGCTGCTAAACTTGCCGCTATCAAGCCACAAGAAATTATTGTTACTAATTCAACTTGGCACTATAGCGGTGGTGGTTGCTGTTAAATTGGGATGCTCCCGTTAAATTTTTCAGAAAGAATTCAGAATAATTCTGTACGGCTGGGAAATGAATGCACAATATAAATATTTCAATAATTTCATTCTGGATTCTGATTTCTTCTTGATAAACCCCGAAATGTTGTTAATTAGTCTATTTTTAGCTACGCTTTTTTTAGCATATTCAAATGGTGCAAATGACAATTTTAAGGGTGTAGCAACGTTGTTTGGTAGTAGAACAAGCAGCTATCAAACAGCAATTTTGTGGGCAACTTTTACAACTTTTGCTGGTGCAATAACTGCAACTTTTTTAGCACAGACACTAATTAAAAACTTCTCTGGAAAAGGACTATTACCTGATGCGATCGCTAATGCCCCAGAGTTTCATATTGCAGTAGCGATCGCAGCTGCTTTAACTGTACTCATTGCTACCCTCATGGGGTTTCCCATTTCTACAACTCACAGTTTAACAGGTGCGATTGTTGGCGCTGGATTAGTGGCGATCGGACTTCAACTGAATTTTGCAATTTTAGGAACTTCCTTTATTTTACCTCTATTACTCAGTCCAATCATAGCTATTCCTTTGGGAGCAGGAATTTACAGCTTATCTGGCTATTTTAATTCAAAATGGCATCTACCAATCAACCAAAAAATGATTGATACTTGCCATTTTCTCAGTGCTGGAATTATCTGTTTTGTGAGAGGATTCAACGATACTCCTAAGATTGTTTCACTCATTCTGATTATTGAGTATTTTTCGATTCAAGGAGGAATGATTACAATAGCGATCGCAATGGCACTTGGCGGTTTACTCAACTCCCAAAGGGTTGCTGTTACCATGAGTGAAAAGATTACCTCAATGAATCATACTCAAGGCTTATCAGCCAACATAGTAACCGGAGTTTTGGTCATTCTAGCTAGCCGGTTTGGGCTTCCGGTTTCTACCACTTACGTTTCAGTTGGTTCTATTTTTGGGGTAGGATTGATTAGCAAAAAAGCTAATAAGCGTGTTTTTTCTCAGATATTACTATCATGGGTTTTAACTTTACCAACTGCTGCAATTATTAGTGGAATAATCTACAGATTATTGCAGGGTTAGAAAATTATCTAAATATATTTGTTTGTGCAATTTTTAAGGATAAGTAAACAATGCAAACTCAATCATTAATTACACTAGATACAACAGTAACACCGTTTAATCACAAACTCAGTTCCCCTTTGACAAAAAAAGGAATCACTATTTTACAAATTAATCTAGGTAAGCGCTGTAATCTTGCCTGTACACACTGTCATGTCGAAGCGGGGCCAAAGCGTACAGAAGAACTTTCTCCTGAAATTTGCGAACAATTGATTTCACTAATTCATAAATTTCCCGAAATTAAAATTGTGGATTTGACTGGTGGCGCACCAGAAATGAATTATGGATTTAAGCCCTTGGTGGAAGCAGCAAAAGCAACTGGAAAACAAGTGATTGTCAGGTCTAATTTGACAATTTATTTTGAAGACGGATTTGGTGATTTACCAGAATACTTTGCTAAACACCAGATAAGAATTGTCGCTTCTCTACCCTGCTATCTAGCAGATAATGTTGATAAAATGCGTGGTGCAGGTGTTTTTGATAGTTCAGTCAAAGCTTTGCAATGGCTTAACAAAATTGGCTATGGTAAAGACCGAAATCTAATTTTGGACTTGGTATTTAATCCCCAATTACCCAACGGTGAAAAATTTTCCTTAGCTCCCGAACAGGGCAACCTAGAACGAGATTACAAAATGTTCTTACAAGAACATTTTGATATTGTATTTAACAACCTCTTCACCATTACCAACCTACCAGTTGGTAGAACTAAAATGCATTTAGAACGGAAAAAGCTATACACCAGCTATTTGCAGTTTTTAGAGTTGCATTTTAATCCCAGCACAGTTGAACATTTAATGTGTCGTGACGAACTTTCAATTGACTATCTGGGCAATGTATATGATTGTGACTTTAACCAAATGATGAATTTGCCTGCAAAAACTTGCAGTGGTGAAACTTTAACAGTTGGTAAATTGTTAGAAGCTGGTAGTTTAGACCTGATTAGTGAGGTACAAACTGCTGCTTATTGCTATGGTTGTACTGCTGGGTGTGGTTCTAGTTGTGGTGGCGCTTTGCTGTGAAGGGCGCAGGTTTCGCTAATTAGGGACTTCCAAATAAAAAAATATGCAATTAACTCTTGTGGGGTGGGCGTCTCGCCCGCCCTATGACTGGGCGGGCAAGATGCCCACCCCACAATATTGGATAATTTATTTCTTGGAGTTCCCTCAAGCCTCACCGAAACAGTGCTGTTAGCGGATAGCTAAGGTTTAGCCTGTACTGAGTAACGAATGCTGAGTAGACATCTCCGAAAAAAGAATTGTTTTGACGTAGCACTGCTACGTCTCTACAAGGGTTATAGGTAACGCATATTTAATTTCTGGAGATATCTAAGAATTAGGAAACTCTAACTCAGTGCTTCTCCGTCTCACCTGCACCACCCCAGATGGTAGGTGTCGCTCCAACCAATCTTCTAAATCAGCCAGTACCTCGCGGTAATTGATGTCACTCTGAAGTTCGTGATAAGCTCCTGGATATTCGATTCTCAGCTTATCTGTGTAATTTACTCGTTGGTAAAAGATTTCGCTTCCTTCTGGTAAAGCAACTCTGTCTGCGCCACCGTGGAGAATCAATAATGGTAATTGCCAATCTGCGGCGTGAGCATTAATCCAATCAACTGTTGCAAAGAATTCTGTAGCCAGACGGGCGGTAGCACGGGTATGTCGCAGTGTATCTTGGGCAAATGCAGCTAAAACCTGCCGATCTCGTGAACCAGCGCTGATGTCAATACCTGTATTCAGGGTGAAACGCGGCCATACCCGTGAGAGCATTTTTCCTAAAAGTACCCGAATCGGTGAAACCCCAACTTTCCCCAGGGTTGGCGCGATCGCGATCGCACCCTGCAATAATGATGCTTGTTGGGGATAGCGCAGAATGTAATCTAAGACAATCACCCCGCCTAAACTATGACCCAAGATAAAAACTGGGCATCCAGGATTCTGAGTCTGAATTAACTCTAAAAATGCTCCCAGGTCTTCGCGAAACTCACTCCAAGCGCTAATATAGCCTCGCTGACCTGGTGAACGTCCATGACCACGCAAATCTAAGGCGTAGAGTGCGTATTGCTTGGGTATCAAATGCTGAATTACATTATTGTAGCGATCGCTGTGCGCTCCGAGTCCATGGGAAATAGCTAATATTGCCCGTACTTTACCCTCTGGATGCCAGCTTTGGTAATACAGGTCAAGTCCTCCAACACCTGGGAATGTACCTTCTCTATGAGATGCTAGGCGATCGCTGTGGTCAATCATCTGGTTAATTTTTTATCCATTTTCCCAGCAAGCTACTAACATGTCAACTATTGTAGTAAAAATAGCTTCGAGAATTGCAAGCCGCAGATCCCTGACTTCTTTAAGAAGTCGGGGATCTTGTTTGTAAAAAATTATTCAGGATTGTTATATTATTGCTCTAAAAAGTTTGTAACTTTGAAATTCGATGTTCCCTCCCAACAGTGGTTCAAAAAAGCGCTTACCTGGGCATCTGCTGAATCAGCCGATTCTCTAGAAGCGTTAAATTGCACTGCTGTCACAATATACTCAAAGATAATTACAAACTGCTTTTGGGGTGAAATTCTTTCGACTACAATTGTTTCACCTATTTTAGGGATTTGAGGCACATTTACCACAAATGTCTCAATTTTCGGTTTATCTAATGGATTTTTGAAATTGAAGTATTTACAGTAAACAATAATTTTCACTTAAACAACCACCAATAACAATTCAAAATGACGCTCTCTACGAGACGCTAAAAGCGAACGCGGACTCGCTAACGCTGCGCTAACAAAATTCAAAATTCAAAATTTAAGAGTATATGTAGGGTGTAGTTGCACTGTGCTAACATACCCTACGTTTATTCCAAAAATCTGAATTGGAAAATTGTGAATATTTATTATAGTAGATTTTTCAAAAATATCTCTTAGCTTATTTACCCTGCCATAGTTGCCGCAACGACTGAAAAATCCTTACAAATCTCTCTTCTAGCCAGAGCATAACATAATCAAGCCATTCCAGAAGTTGCTCTAAGGGATGCTTCTCATAGCCAGTTGAAGTTGCTTTGGTTTCTATCCAGTCTGGCTGTGCCTCAACTTGACTGCTTTGCTGAAACTGCTGTTTCAACATTTCCCCTTTACGACTCTCGCTTTTAGTTTGAGAAATGCTGGCTCGAGTTTGTTTTGCAGAGGCGATTTTTCCAGATGTTTTTTGCCTTGAGACAAGATTATTAGTTGGTTGTTTCCTTTGCACCAAGCCAGATCCAAATTTAGGTTGTTTTACACTCAAATTCTTTTGTGGAAAATGCCCTACTGATAAACTTGGTACTAAAGCAGGATTTGTCCTTTGAGAAAGTGTAACTGACTTATCAGCGACGGTTTCAGTGTCACCAAAGAAATCATTCCATGTTAGCCAAGGATCATCTGTTAAATCTTGGTTCTCTAACTGAGGGCTTTTGGATAAGGCTTTTCTAAGGCGTGATGAGAATAGTTTACCAGGCAATCGCTCCTCACTGGTTGTTGGCTCAAGTGTTTTGCTATTACCAACACCAAAAAAGTAATTAAGCGCTGCCTCAATCAAAGCTTGAAGATTTTGTGTATGAGTTTCCAAACCATCAGCATTGGGGGCAATTTCCCCCTTACCAGCTAATTGCTCTTTGCCATAAAGAAATATATTTAACTGAGTTTGGGCAACTTGAACAATTTCCTGACTACGTTCTTGCACAGGTACTAAAGCATTTGATTCTAACTTAGCAAAGGCTATATCTAAAAGTGTTAATAGTCTATCTGTATTAAATAAATCTTTTGGTATCCACTCGGCTAAAACTGGAGTTTTAGCTGAATTTCCGTCGGTGAGTTTTGCTAATAATTGGTCAATCTGTGGTAATAGCTGCTGCGTTTCTTTTTGAGATATAATCAACCGCCAACACTGCCAATATTTAGCAACTTCGTTAATAATTCGATCTTCTAATTTTGCCTGCTGTTGGGATGTCAAAATATCGAGAATTTCATTATCGGCAGTAACTAATACTAAATTCCGATTCATTAAATTTGTGGCAATTCCCCGCACTATTGGAAGATGCTGTTGCAGGGAATTTTCCAATTGTAAAGGGTTGATACTTCCGGCTTGATTCTCTGTAATATTTGATGCTTGAATAAGATTAGCGTTATTTGTAGAGTGATTATCAACGAATTTCGACCGAAAAATTCCCAAGAAAGCCAAGGGTTTGAAAGGTTCAGATGTTTTCACCGGAGTAGAGGCGGCTTCATCAGATGACAGATAATATACTGCTTCTAGTACATTTTGAATGGGGCTATCAGCATGTGGCGGCGTTTCGGGCTGGCAATCGGTGTCATAAGGTTGTAACTTTAGTCTAGTTTGTGGTTCTTTGGTATGTAGCGTTTTCCCAGATGATTCAGATGACTGAAACAGTAGATACACTGGGTAAAGTAATACCTCCACACCCCACTTAGTAGCAACTTGCAAATGTCGGTAGGTGTGTTCCCACTGTTGTGTTACCCGCCGAGATTGCTGGTGGACAAAGTTAAATAGTTTGCTTTGATAACGACCAGAGGAACCAAAAGACATAAGTAGTAATTTTTTTAGTTCAAGTCTTGTTAAGTTGTGAGACTCGCGCCAAACAATAAAAACAACCAACACCTCATCTTAGCGAATATATGACCCCGACTGTCTCTCAATCCCAAACCAAATTTATCTCAGAAGTAATTGAGCAACTGCGCTCTTTTTGTCAAGTTAATCTTCAGTCTACTTGGCTATACCAGGAATCTGACCTGATTATTACTGATGTTGTCGCTGCTGATTTGTCTCATTGGCAACCTGTCCAGTTGAATGCTAAAGAACATATTGCTTGGACGGGCGGGAAAAAGGTGCTATGGCTAGTGCAAAGATTGGTGGTTCCCCAAGATTTACAGGGTTATACCTTGACTGGGTTATCTTTGCGGCTGGCGCTGGTTTGGTGGGCGGATTCTGCTGAGATTTATGTAAATGGGGAGTTAGTGCTGGAGGGTGATTTATTTGATTGTTCGCCGAGAGTGCTTCTCAGTCAGGAAGTGAGGCCAGGGGAAGAGTTTATTGTGGCTTTGCGGTTAGTGAGTCCGGGACATTGTGATGGTGCTTTAGTGCGATCGCTCCTAGTTTATGAATCTATTATTGATAATAATCCCGATCCTGGTTTTGTCGCTGATGAGTTAGCTGTGTTGCAGCTTTATTTGGAAAGGTTTGCGCCGGAGAAGTTGGATGTTTTGGCGGCGATGGTGGGGGAAGTTACGAACCGCAGAGGCGCAGAGGACACGGAGGAAGAAAAGGGAGAGTTAGTAAAGTCGTTTTTGTCTCTACGCCAAAACTTAATTCAATCCAAAATCCAAGTTGCACTGGAAGCGCACCAAAGGTGCAACCCAAAATCTAAAATTTTCCTGTTGGGTCATGCTCATTTAGATTTAGCATGGCTATGGCCTGTGAGTGAAACTTGGAATGCGGCGCAAAACACTTTTGAGTCGGTTCTAAAGTTGCAAGCAGATTTTCCTGAGTTAATTTTCTGTCATTCGACTCCTGCACTTTATGCTTGGATTGAGGAACATCGCCCGGATTTGTTTGGGGCGATTCAAGCACAAGTGGCTGCTGGACGTTGGGAAGTTGTCGGCGGAATGTGGGTGGAACCGGAACTAAACCTCATTGCTGGTGAATCAATAGTCCGTCAGCTATTGTATGGTCAACGCTATATTCAGGAGAAATTTGGCAAGCTTTCAACTGTGGTGTGGGTTCCAGACACTTTTGGTTTTTGTGCAACTTTACCGCAGTTTTTCGCTAATGCCGGAATTGAGTATTTTGTCACCCAGAAGTTGCGATGGAATGATACTACTAAATTTGATTATGGGGCTTTTTGGTGGCGATCGCCTGACGGTAGCGAAGTCTTTAGTTTGATGTCTGCACCCATCGGTGAAAGCATTGAGCCGGTTAAAATGGCATCCTACGCTCTTGAATGGCAAACCCAAACTGGTTTATCAGAATCCCTTTGGCTTCCCGGTGTCGGCGACCACGGCGGCGGCCCCACCCGTGATATGTTAGAAACCGCCCAACGTTGGCAAAAGTCTCCTTTCTTCCCAGACTTAAAATTTACGACGGCTGAAAAGTATTTACAGCAAATCAGTAGTGAGTTAACTTCACAATCCAAAATCCAAAATCCAAAATCCAAAATTCAAAGCCCTACTTGGAATGACGAACTATACTTAGAATTCCATCGCGGTTGCTACACTACCCACGCAGATCAAAAACGTTGGAATCGTCGTTGTGAAAACCTATTATATCAAACTGAACTATTTGCTACCTTGGCAACTGTAAGCTGTGGTGTGACATATCCCAAAGCAGAAATCGAAGCAGCTTGGAAATTGGTGTTATTTCAACAGTTTCACGATATCTTACCTGGTTCTTCAATTACCCAAGTTTACACGGATGCGTTACCCCAATGGCAGCAAGTGGAACAATTGGGAACGAAGATATTACAGGAATCACTTTTAGCGATCGCATCTCACATTACCCTATCAGAACCACCAAAACCCGATAGTTTACCTATTTTCGTTTTCAATTCTCTCAATTGGCAACGTTCTGAGGTAATCTCTGTAGCCTTACCCACACCAGAAGAATGGCAGATTTACGATACTTCTGGAAAGCAGCTTCTCTCCCAATTATCTGAACCATCAACGCTACTATTCCTCGCCCCCGAAATTCCACCCGTAGGCTACCGCATATTTTGGCTTTCCCCCACCCTGTGGGAAGCTAAAGCTACATTCCCCTTATCTCCCCCATCCCCCCCACTCCTCCCAGACTGGATTTTAGAAAATGAATTCTTGCGAGTTGTTATAGATCCTGATACTGGAGATTTATCAAGTGTTTTTGACAAAACTTATCAAAGAGAAATTTTGAGTGGGGCGGGGAATCAACTGCAAGCTTTTAAAGACAGTGGTCAATATTGGGATGCTTGGAATATTGACCCTAATTATGCCCAACATCCCTTACCCGCAACCAATCTTCAATCCATTCAGTTGTTAGAACAAGGCCCAGTGCAAAGTCGTGTGCGTGTGGTGCGTCAGTTGGGTGAATCGGAATTTTGCCAAGACTATATTCTGCAAGCTGGTTCACCTCTGCTGAACATCGCTACTACAGTTAATTGGCAAGAAAATCATGTATTAGTGAAAGCTGCTTTTCCTCTGAATCTTGAAGCCGACTTTGCTACCTATGAAATTCCCTGTGGCGCGATTCGCCGCCCAACTAAACCACAAACCCCCGCAGAACAAGCAAAATGGGAAGTCCCCGCTTTGCGTTGGGCTGATTTGACAGCAGAAGACACAATCCAAAATCCAAAATCTAAAATCCAAAATCATTATGGTGTCAGTTTGCTGAATGATTGTAAATACGGTTACGACAGCAAACCAAATCAACTCCGCTTAACATTGCTACGCAGTCCTAATTGGCCAGACTCCGAGGCTGATAGAGGTTTTCACGAATTCACATATACCTTGTATCCTCATGCTGGTAGCTGGGAAGCAGCCCATACAGTAAGGCGTGGCTATGAATTGAATATACCATTGCAAGTAATCTTGAATCCACCCGACACTCACAACAAGCTAAACGCCCCACTAACACTAACAGAACTCGGAACTATTGAAGGGGTGAGTTTCTTAGATTTATCAGCTGAAAATTTAATCTTGATGGCCTTGAAACCATCTGAAGATGACCCACAGCAGTTAATTCTGCGGTTTTATGAATGTTACGGAGAAACAGCCGAGTTATCTTTGCAAAGTGATTTAGGGTTGAATCTAGGAGATAGAGTAGATTTATTAGAGCGTTCCTCTAGCACTGAATTCTCATCTAGGCAACAAAACTTGACGATAGAGCCTTGGAAAATTGCCAGTTTCCAGGTGATAAGCTAATGTACTTTTAATTTGCATAACTAGGGCGGGCAAGATGCCCGCCCCACAAGAGTTTTAACTCCAGGTAATAAGGTTATTTGTCCAACAGCTTACCAGCAATAAATCCCAAGCTAGAGTAAGCCACGATAGCTGTGTAAGTGGTCAGTTGTGGTTTTCCACTGACCACTGACCACTGACCAATGACCAATGACCAATGACCAATGATTTAATCTTCGTGGTCATCAAACGGATCGTTCAATTGCTTGCTAGGAGGGCCAAAAGAGGTATAAATCGACAGTACAGTGATGACAACCACCACGGCAGCCATTGAAATGCTAAGAACTATTGCGGGTTCCATAATTGAGAGATTGATTATGAGTGCTATTCTTATAGAATATTACAGAAGATTAAAAAAAGCTTTGGCAAGTAATCTTAGGTGAACTATGGCACAAAGGACTTGGTTGGGAGATATCCTGAAACCACTGAACTCTGAGTATGGGAAAGTGGCTCCAGGTTGGGGTACTACCCCGGTGATGGCTGTTTTTATTTTGCTATTTTTCGTGTTTTTGCTGATTATTCTGCAACTTTACAATCAATCATTCTTGATTCAAGATGTAGTTGTAGATTGGCAAAGCTTAGGACGCTAAAAGATACACAGCGATCAAGTTTGGATCACAAGTTAAGTTACACCCGGTTCTTCCGGGTTTTTTTGTCAGTTGTGATTCAGAATTCATATCATGTCCGCATAATCATAGCCCAATACACTTGTAGAGACGGCGATTTATCGCGTCTTGAAAACCCAAAATTGTTTCCAGTAACCCTTAACCCAAGCGCATTGAATTATAGCCGTAGTCATATACGGGAATTTCAATTCCCGGCGGACAAGCGGTTTCGCGTTAAGTTGACACCAATGAGCATTGCTGTACCGCTACGATAAATCTATATGTATCAGGATTTTCGTGAATTGGTATCACACAGGTTAGGACAGTTTTGATTGCTCAAAGTCCTGAAACAACTGGGTTTTTACTCAGCACTGGCTCAACGCCCCGCTATCCAAACACTCAGCACTTGGTTAAGGCAAGAGACGCGATAAATCGCCGTCTCTACAAATGAAATTGTCTGTTCAAGTGGTTAATTCAATCAAACTCAGGTGGCCACAGTTCTGCGATCGCTAATTCCCAACCTGGGAATAATTCTGGTATCGTCAGTTTGTCGTTATTTTTTAAAACTACTGGTTCAAGGTTAGGGCGATAAACTGTTACTAAAACTTTGTCAGGGTCAATGAGAATACCCACTGTAGATCCAAGTTCTAAAAATAGTTTAATCTTTTCTTGGAGTGGTTTGATGCGATCGCTTTTCGATTTGACCTCAACCATCAGGTCAGGTACTAACTGCACAAAGTCACGCTGAGTCTTCTTGAGTCGTTCGGCTCGAACAAAGGAAACATCTGGAGCGCGTAGGTTCCTTTTTTCTGGGTCGCCTCCAGTTTCATCATTTTCAATGCTGGGCAAGATAAAACCAGCGCTAGAACCAGTCACACGTCCCAATTTGCGAGGCATGACCCATATATTCAAAAATGTCAGCAGACGAGAACCAATTTCGTCTGACTCATAATCGGATGGCCCCATAACGATGATGTTCCCCTCTACAAGCTCCATCCGCAAATCAGGATTTTGTGACTGTAATTGTTCTAAGTCTTTAATTGTCAGAGACATAAAGCATCACTCGCTCGTGGGGCGTTAGCGTAGCTCGCCGCAGGCATCGCCTTCTATGATAGGCGATTATTGAGTAGACTACATAATAATATGCGAGTTTCTGTAGTAGTTTTATAGTTTACAGGAGACAAAAAATGAATATATTTGGTATCGGTCTACCGGAAATGGCTGTAATTATGGTAGTGGCGTTGTTAGTCTTTGGCCCCAAGAAGCTGCCAGAAATTGGTCGGAGTGTGGGCAAAACAATTCGTAGTTTCCAAGAAGCTTCCAAGGAGTTTCAAAACGAGTTTCAAAAAGAAGCAGAACAGTTAGAAGAAGTTGTAAAGACTACTGCTGAATTGGAACCTAAGCAAATCTACCCTGCTAAATCTGAGCAGGATACCGCGAGTTCTTCTCAATCTAGCTAGGAGAACATACGAATTTTGGATTTTGGATTTTGAATTTTAGATTGTTTTGTAGTTTAGAGCAACGTCTTTGGTGAACCTAACAAATCCAAAAAACGCTAGTTCCGACGCTGCGCTATCGTCAATCTAAAATCACTAAACCTTGTACCCTTGCACTCTGTTTCAATCCAAAATCTAAAATCTAAAATCTAAAATTGATTGACTGTAGGCAAAATGACAGAAGTTGTTACGCAACCAGCTTTGGTAATTCCCCAGCTAATTGTCGGGTTGGGGAATCCAGAAGCTAAGTATGACCAAACACGCCATAATATCGGCTTTGCTGCTTTAGAAACTCTCTCCCGTTCTTGGCGCATTTCTTTAGCAGAAAACCGCAAGTTTCAAGGTGAGTATGGCGAGGGTATGGCCCCAGGTGGAGGTAAGATTCGCTTGCTGAAGCCGTTAACTTATATGAATCGCTCAGGACAAGCAATACAAGCGGTGACAAGTTGGTATAAATTGCCGCCTGAATCAGTGCTGATAATTTATGACGATATGGATTTACCCTTGGGAAAAACTCGGCTGCGTTTATCTGGTTCGGCTGGGGGACATAACGGCATGAAAAGTACGATCGCACATCTTAGTACCCAAAACTTTCCCCGTTTGCGAATCGGTATTGGTAAACCTAAAGATGCAGCTAATAACGATAATTCCGGCGCTATCTCCCATGTGCTGGGGCGATTTTCTGCTGCCGAAAATCAGCAAATATCTCTTGTACTTCAGTTCGTAGTTGAATGTCTTGAACTAAGCCTCAAGCAGGGAGTAGAAAAGGCAATGAATGTTTGTAATAGCCGCACCATTAATAATTCTGAGTCTTAGAGGTTGTTTGAAAAGTATCAAGTTGTATGTATAAAGATCCCCCCTAGCCCCCCTTAAAAAAGGGGGGAACCGGAATTATAGGTTTATTTAAAGCGTCTTGTGCGTCTAGCTGTCACCGCCTTACGTTTACGTTTTTCTATCGGTGTTTCAAAGTGCCGATGATATTTCACATCAGCTAATATCCCAGCTTTGGAAACCTGACGTTTAAACCGACGCAAAGCTGAGTCTATTCCTTCGTTCTCTCCTAGAACCACCTGGGTCATTCTTGCCTTTTCCTCATCATCAATAGTCTCCATTGTAATATTATCCTCAAGCTGAGTAAAACCCCCTTAGCTAAAGTCATGATTAAGAGGCTATTCGTCCGTTTGAGGAGGGTTACGTGTGCTTCTGAATCCCTAAATCAGCACTTAACTAAAAGCTAATCTAAGTGACTAATGCACTCTCAGAGGTAATAGAGAAGATGAGAAAATTATAATGCTAAATTTTTCTGGCTGTAGTAAAAACTAGGAAAAATTGTAGTCTTAGATACTAAGAAACATCAGAAGATATGATTATGTCTACAGATTTTAAAAGTTGATTCTACCCTCATTTAGTAATTTATATCCAGATGCTAATGCTGTAAAAGCAATTATGAAATTCCATAAGCTAGTTGGCTTTAAAATAACTCCACCACTTAAGAAAACTAGTACGATGCCAATGCCTAGAAAAATCCATCCCAAATTACCAGTTTCTCTACTAAAAAAAACTAATGCAAAGATACCTGCCATAATTGCCAAAACCGAAGCTGTAGCAGGTAAGCTACGGTAAAAATATGAATAGTAACCGCTAACAAATATGATGTTTTGACCAAAAAAGTATAATCCTGTGAAAAGTAAGATTATACCTATAAGTTTGATTAACAGTCTGCCCATAATATTTTGACATTTTTAATAGCTGAAACCAATTTTAACCTGATTGTAGTAGAGTTTTGAAAATTCTACCAAATTTTACCTGAAATTTATTTATTTACGTGAATATACTGAATAAGTTTTCAGATTGTCTGAAGATGTCAGTACAAGTAATGTTGATTACATCAAGTAGTCCTTGCCAGTGTTTTATCAAGGTGCTTTAATAGCGATCGCATTCCGCAAAACAGTTTAACCAAGAATCCCCCGCCTTCTAGGCGTCGGGAGTATCAAAGATTCAAAACATTAAACTCAAAGATATGACAAGCTAGTACCATATCCTTGACACTAAATTCTCCCCAAAGCTGAATAGGAGCATACATGGAGCCAATTATTGCTATAGTTTTAGCCCTTATAGGTTATGCATTAGGTTCTGCAAAACTGATTAATCAAGGAAATGAAGCCCTAGTGGAACGTCTGGGGCGGTATCATCGGAAACTTAAGCCAGGGCTGAACTTTATTGTTCCCTTGGTGGATCAGATTGTGATGGAAGATACTACACGAGAGCAGTTTTTAGACATCAAACCTCAAAATGTGATTACCCAAGATAATATTTACGTAGAAGTGGACGCCATCGTATACTGGCGTATTAGAGATATTGAAAAAAGCTTTTACGCAATTGAGGATCTCCAAGGAGCATTGACACAGATAACCACAACCACGCTCCGCGAAATCATTGCTCAGAATACCCTAGAGCAGACCAACGTCTCTAGAGCGGAGATGGACTCAGCCATCTTAGACCAGTTGAATCATATAACGACAGATTGGGGAGTTGAGATTCTCCGGTTAGATATTCAGAGAATCACACTACCTGAGAGTGTACGCAAGTCTAGAGAAGAGGAACAAGCCGCCGTAATCAAAAAACGGGCGCTGATTACCGAAGCCGAAGGGGAAAAGGAAGCTGCCATTAAGAAAGCTGAAGGAACTATGGCTTCAGTGCAAATCATTTCTCAAGCTCTAAGTGCCAATCCCAAAGAAAGTAGGGACATTCTGCGGTATCTTGTCGCTCAAGATTACGTAGATGCCAGCCAAAAACTTGGCGAGAGTAGTAATGCCAAAATTGTCTTTGTAGACCCAGCTAATTCGACTGAAATGTTTCAGGAGTTGATTGCCGAGTCAATAATTACAGAAGGTCACGGCAAAAAATCCGAAAACGGTAATACTTAAGAGTCAAACAATTTTGGATTTTGGATTTTGGATTTTAGATTGACCCCATAAATAAATCTAGAATTTGCTTGCTCTCTAACATCAAGGAATTATTAGTCAGGCTGTGCTACTTGTCGGAATATTGCATCGGCTACTAATGAAACATCGCGCATTTCTTGAACATCGTGAACTCGGAGGATATCAGCGCCATTAAAAATAGCAGCAGAACAAGCTGCTGCCGTTCCCCAAACTCGCGCTTTGGGATCTGGTTGATTTAAAATGCGACCAATGAAACTTTTACGAGATGCTCCTACTAAGATAGGACAGTTGAGTGCTGCGAGCGATCGCAAGCCCCGAAAAATTTCTAAATTTTGCTCAAAGTTCTTAGCAAAACCAATACCAGGATCAATAATAATTTTATCCAGGTCAATGCCCACAGTAGTTGCTACCTCAATTTGCCCAGCCAAAAAACTATAAATCTCTGTAAGCAAATCTTGATAATCAGTCTGTTGTTGCATTGTCTGTGGTGTTCCCCGGATGTGCATTAAAATCATCGGCACATTTAACTCTGCAACTGTTGGCAACATTTCTGAGTCAAAAGTGCCGCCAGAAATATCATTAATCATATCCGCTCCAGCTTCTACAGATGCCCTAGCTACAGCAGCACGAGTCGTATCTACAGAAATCGGGATTGAAATTTCTGGTCTTAGCACCTCTAACACCGATAGTACTCGGTCAAGTTCTTCCGCCAGAGTTATTTGTTTTGCCCCTGGTCGAGTTGATTGACCGCCCACATCAATTATATCAGCACCAGCAGCTACCAGTGCTTGCGCCTGTACTAAAGCGGCAGAGGTAGTGTTAAACTCACCCCCATCACTAAAGCTATCAGGCGTTACATTCAAAATACCCATCAAATAAGTTCGCTGTCCCCACTTGAAACAGCGTCCTCGAATTATCAAGTTCCTTGGCATAAATCTACATTAGGCATTCCCATGCTCTGCATGGGAACGAAAAGAAGGCACATTACACTAAGTGAAAATTCACAATCCGAGCGAAACTCTCAGGTTCTAGACTTGCTCCACCCACAAGGACACCATCAATTTCTGGTTGAGCCATAATCTCATCAATATTATTCGGTTTAACTGAACCGCCATATTGAATTGATACATTTGGATTACTCAACTGGCTACGAATTAAGCCAATTATCCGATTTGCCTCCGTTACTTCACAAGTATCACCCGTACCAATCGCCCAAATTGGTTCGTAGGCAATCACTAAATTATTCTGATCGATATCTACCAAGGCTTTGTCCAGTTGGAGAGCAATCAGTGATTCAGTTTCTCCTGCATCTCGTTGTTGTTTAGTTTCGCCAACACAGAGAATTGGAGTCAAACCAAACCTTTGAGCAGTTCGGAGGCGCAAGTTAACAGTGGCATCCGTTTCACCAAAGTATTGCCGTCGTTCGCTATGACCGACAATCACAAAGCGCACACCACTTTCTGTCAGCATTGGGCCAGAAATCTCACCCGTATAGGCTCCAAATTCTTCCCAATGAATATTTTGTGCCCCCAATTGGATGAGGCTACCGTGCAAAGTTTTGGACAAAACGCTTAAATCAGTGAACGGAGGGCACAATATCACTTCCCGCCCTTCGGGGGTTTCCTCTAAGTGGGGCAGAAATCCTTGTAAAAACTCCTGGGTCTCTGCCTGAGTTTTGTACATTTTCCAGTTGCCGGCAATAACGATTTTCCGCACAGGTAATTTAGTCAAGATTCTAACGCGTTATATTAGATGCATTTTTCAGTTTATGACTTTTTGTTAGTCATTAGTCTACGAGTTGGGGATTGGGGACTGGGGACTGGGGACTGGGGATTGGGGATTGGGGACTGGGCATTGGGCATTGGGGTAAAAATTATTCTTCCTCTGCTACCTCTGCTCCCTCTTATCTCGCCAAACCCTTGCTAAAAATAACTAGGATGGTAGAGGGGGTGTATCTAAAATCTAAAATCTAAAATCTAAAATCTAAAATCTAAAATCTAAAATCTAAAATCTAAAATTAATATGACTTCTACCTTACCTATGCCTGAACCTCATCAAAGCGATTCCGCTAACACTGACCCAAATTCTCTCAGTTGGGAGGAAGAACTGGATAGTGCTATTTTCAGTTTTGAAGATATTCAAACAGAACTGAACTATAAACAAGCACAAACGGCGCTGCGAAATTTGGTAGCCAATCTCGACCTCACCCCCCATGAAAAAACCGGGTTAGAGACGGAAATTGCTGAGTTGGAAACCATGCTAGGGAAGTTAGACCACATGGTGGTACAGATTGCGGCTTTTGGCATGGTGGGACGTGGTAAGTCTTCGCTACTCAATGCTTTGGTTGGACAAACAGTATTTGAAACTGGGCCGCTGCACGGTGTCACCCGTGCTGCACAAAGAGTTAATTGGAGTATTAGCGAGGAAGCAATTGGAGAAACTGAACGTGCTTTGCGGGTTACTCTCCCTGGTGTAGGTCAATCGCAGGTGGAATTAATTGATACTCCTGGGTTAGACGAAGTAGATGGTGCAACCCGTGCCGCCTTAGCTGAACAGATTGCCAAACAAGCAGATTTGATTCTGTTTGTGATATCTGGCGATATGACAAAGCTAGAATACATGGCCCTTTCTCAGTTGCGGGAAGCAGGTAAACCAATCATTCTGGTGTTTAACAAAGTAGACCAGTATCCAGAAGCAGACCGCATGGCAATTTATCACAAAATCCGGGATGAAAGGGTGCGGGAATTACTTACACCTCTAGAAATTATCATGGCTGCGGCATCGCCATTGGTGAAGACGGCGATTCGTCGCCCTGATGGCACTAGGGGTATACAGTTACGTACAGGGAATGCCCAAGTTGAAGAACTGAAGCTGAAAATCTTGGAGATTCTACACCGTGAGGGTAAAGCCTTGGTTGCTCTCAATACTATGCTTTATGCCGATATTGTAAATGAGCAATTGGTAGAGCGAAAAGTGATGATTCGGGAACAGAATGCCAATCAGCTGATTTGGAAAGCTGTGATGACTAAGGCATTAGCGATCGCACTTAATCCCGTAACTGTGGTAGATATTCTGAGTAGTGTAGTCATTGATATTGCTCTGATTTTGGGTTTATCTAAACTCTATGGCTTTTCCATGACTGAGACTGGGGCTGTACAATTGCTACAAAAAATCGCCCTGAGTATGGGCGGTATCGGTGCGAGTGAATTGTTAGCAAACTTGGGCTTAAGTGGATTAAAAACTTTACTTGGGATCTCTGCAACAGCTACAGGTGGCATTGCCTTAGGCCCTTATATATCAGTGGCACTCACCCAAGGGGGAGTAGCTGGTGTTTCTTCTTACGGTATTGGACAAGTTACCAAAGTTTATTTGGCCAATGGCGCGACTTGGGGGCCTGATGGGCCGAAAGCAGTGATTAATCGGATTTTGGCAAACCTGGATGAGACTTCAATTCTCAACCGGATTAAAGATGAATTACTCCACAAAGTAAAACTCAAAAAGTGATGCGTAAATACACGCATTAAGCTAAATGATAATTACGTCATATAAGCGAAATATTACTGTGATTTTTGAAGACTTTTATATATGTTGATGGCTCATTTCAGAAAATATACGGTAACAATAACCAAAGCGATCGCGGTACTTTAAGTTCAATAAATCTTATATTATCAGGTTAAAAAACTCATAACCTATGACAGGTAAAGGATGTAGAAGCCCTAGCCGCTACTCGAACCTAGCCTATGGCTACTACGGGAAAACTCAGACGGACAGCTTTTAGCCATTATCTCGTTCCCAGTCTCCGATTGGGAATGCATTCCCTATTCCCTATTCCCAATTCCCTTTCATACCAATGACAGGATGCACAACCCACAAGAGGTCTAATTTATTTCTTGTCAGTCCCTTAGGCTAAAAACCTCTTGCTTCGCACTTCAGGCTTTGGTGAAGACTTATGCAATGTATAGGTTTTTATGATGGAATTTTTAAGTAATTTTTTCTCTACTAGCCAGTTTATTCCCCACGGTCATTGCTACCTCTGGAAACCAGAATTAGTATGGCTACATCTGGTTTCGGATGTGTTAACTGGACTTGCTTATTATTCAATTCCATTAATGTTGGTCTATTTTGTCCGTAAACGGCGAGATATGCCTTTTGGGTGGATATTCCTAATGTTTGGCATATTCATCGTTGCTTGTGGCACAACCCATTTAATGGATGTATGGACGCTTTGGTATCCTACTTATTGGCTATCAGGGTTACTCAAAGCTATCACCGCTTTTGTCTCCGTATTGACAGCTATAGAAATTGTGCCATTAATACCACAGGTACTAGCTCTACCGAGTCCTGCCCAATTAGAGGCTGCAAACTGCCAACTAGCAAAAGAAATTGCTGAACGTATACGCACTGAAGAGGTGTTGAGGGAAAGTGAACAACGCTGGCAATTAGCTTTACGCGGCAATAATGATGGAATTTGGGACTGGAATGTTAAAACCAATGAAGTTTTTTTCTCTCTTCGTTGGAAAGAAATGCTTGGTTACGAAGACCAAGATATTTCTAACCATTTAGATGAATGGGTAACACGAGTGCATCCAAATGATGTTGAATGGGTGACACAAGCAGTTCAAGATCATTTTGCTCAGAAAAAGTCATTTTATGTTGCCGAGTATCGAGTCAGATGTAAAGACAACACTTATAAATGGATTTTAGATCGGGGCCAAGCACTGTGGGATGAAGATGGTAAAGTACTGCGGATGACAGTTTCAAAGAAAAAGAACTACAAACAAATATTGAAATAACTCTGATTAAACATAGTCTAGAAAGACAATTAAAAGTTAATCAAAAATGGCTAGATGCACTTTTAAAAAGTATCAGCGATGGTGTGATTGCTAGCGATCTGCAAGAATTGATAACTTTTATGAATCCGGTTGCTGAAAATCTGACTGGATGGAAACAAGAAGAAGCTCTTGGTAGAAATTCATCAGAAATATTTAATATAGCAAATGGAGAAACTCATAACCCAATTGAAAGTCCGATTATCAAAGTTCTACAAGATGGTATTATCGTCAGTATTCCCGCAGAAACTATCTTGATTACTAAAGACGGTGTAGAAATACCAATTGATGACAGTGCTGCACCAATTAGAGATGACAAAGATAATATTACAGGTGCGGTGTTAGTCTTTCGAGATATTACTGAGCGTAAACAAGCGATTGAGGCAAATCAAAAGCAAATTGAGCAAGAGCAACTTGTCGTGCAATGGGAAGAGATAAATCAACTCAAAAATGACTTTTTGAATTTAGTTACCCACGAATTGCGATCGCCTCTGAGTAACATCAAGTTGATGATTCAAATGATACAAGTATCTAGCAGTACTGAAGAAACTCAACGTTATCTCGAACTGATGGAAAGCGAGTGCGATCGCGAGCTAGAATTAATTGACGATCTACTAGACTTACAACAGTTAGAAAGCTCATCCTATCCAGTTATTACACCTGATGCCTTACTCCTACAACAGTGGTTAAATTGGGTGATTGAGCCATTTCAAATCCGTGTTCAAGAACATCAGCAAACTCTACAGTTAAATCTCCCTGCAAATCTCCCACCGCTATTTTCAGATGGTATTAGCTTGGAACGAATCTTAGTAGAGTTGATCAATAATGCCTGTAAATACACACCTGCGGGTGGTGAAATTATCCTAAATGTAAGTCACAACTCCTCAGAAGCGCCCGCAAAAACTATTATTACTATTAGTAATTCAGCAGAAATATCGAAAACGGAGTTACCACGAATCTTTGAGAAATTTTATCGCGTCCCCAATGCAGATATCTGGAATCAAGGTGGTTCGGGGTTAGGTTTACCTATAGTACAGAAATTAATCGAACAATTGCAAGGAAATATTCAAGTAGAAAGTGGCAATGGATGGACAATATTTACCCTCACCTTAACTGATTTATAAACCTCGTCTACCTTGAGAACCGTAGTTTTGTAGGTTGGGTGCAGCGATAGCGTAACCCAACATAAAATTTGGTGGTAATGTTGGGTTGCGTTTCACTCCACCCAACCTACATAAATCTTTTAAAAAACTCTAGGTTTCAACATAGATGAGGTTTAGTACTCAAACAATCCAAAATTGTTGGGTGAGTATGGGGATATGAGATAATTAAAGCAAATTATTAAATCCAGAAAAATGTCATCAAATATATCTTCCACACCTCAAGGTTTTAGTGCATTTATTACTAATTTAGGAATCCGAGATACAACAGATGATTTTGTATTTATTAAATCATCAGTTCCTTGTGTTGCTGATGGAGTTTTCACTCAAAGTCTTTTTGCTGGCCCAAGTGTTACTCTTAGCCGCGATAACTTAAAAGATTCACAAGCACAAGCAATTGTCGTTATATCTAAGAATGCAAATGTCGCTAATGGTGCTGTTGGCATTGCTGATGCTCAAGAAGTTCTACAATTAGTTGCAACTGAAACTGGAATTGCTGCACAGAATATTGCGATCGCTTCTACAGGTGTAATTGGTAGACGTTACCCAATTGAAAAAATCAGAACAGGTTTATTAGGATTGGGAAAAAAATTAACTGATGCTGATTTTCATGCCGCAGCCCGTGGTATTATGACCACCGATACAGTACCAAAAATAGTTACACGGCAAATAGGAAACGCCAAGCTGGTAGGAATTGCCAAAGGTGTCGGCATGATTGAGCCGAATATGGCTACCCTCCTAACTTTCTTTTTTACTGATGCGGCAATTTCTGCCAATAGCCTTCGCTCTATTTTTCGCTCTACTATAGATAAAACCTTTAACTGTCTGAGTGTAGACACTGACACTTCTACTAGTGACTCTGCCGTGATTCTAGCTAACGGTTTAGCTGGTGAAGTTTCAGAATCAGATTTTGCCATTGCATTGCAAGAAGTTGCACAAGAACTAGTACTGAAAATTGCACGAGATGCAGAAGGTGCTACCAAAATTATTGAGGTAACTGTCGATTCAGCGATTAACTATGCACAAGCTAAAAAAGTAGCTAAAGCAATTGTGAATTCACCATTAGTAAAAACCGCCGTCTATGGAGCAGATCCGAATTGGGGAAGAGTTGCTATGGCTATAGGCAAATGTGAAGACGAACAGCACATAAATCCAGAACTAGTTGTTATCAGTTTTGATAATGTGAAAGTTTATCCTAATAGCTTAACTAATGAAAATCTGGAACAGTTGCGGCAAATTATGTCAAAAGATCAAGTAGATATTCATGTTAGCCTCAATATTGGCGAAGCTTCTGCGACTGTATGGGGTTGCGATCTTTCAGAAGGCTACATAGAAATTAATGGCAAATACTCGACTTGATTAAGTCGGTAAGGAATAAGAAGTAAAAAGTAAAAGATAATCCCCATAAATAAATTTAGGGGCTTTTGACCATTTTTATTTTTCTTTCTTTCTTTCTTTCTTTCTTTTGCCTTTTTACTTTTTACTTTTGCTTTTTTGGTAAAGGCTTTCTTCATTTCTATTTTAAGAGTTAAAGCTTTTACTACAAACCCAGCCAGCAGGAAAAGGAACTTTGGCATCAGCCAAACATCGGCTTAGGTGCTTTACCTTATGAGCAATTATACGGAAATCGATAAGGTTGGACATTTAACTTACATATTACCTGGAATTAAAACTCTTGTGGGGTGGGCATCTTGCCCGCCCTAGTGGTCTGTCCCAAAAGTTTGGAGAGGCTAGTGGTGTTCAGATCCCCGACTTCTGCGAAGTCGGGGATCTAGCAGCCCAACAAAATTAATGGGACAGACCACTAGTTATGCAAATTAAAAGTACATTAGCTTACTAGTCCTGATGTAGAGATGGATAAGTGGTGTCGGTACATCAATAGTTAAAAGTAAACTCCCACTCACCAATTGCTCTGTCAAAAAAGTTGACACAGGTAGTAATCATGTATTGTAGTATAATACATGGAGAATGAGTTAAATTAAAAAGACTTCCTAGCCAGTACAGCACGGTAGAAATAAAATTGCCATTTGTACGTAATTAGTTGAGATCGCATTCAAGAAGAATTCAGAAGTCAGAATTCAGAATCAAGACATGACTCGAAAATACTTGCTATCCGTCAGCCACACAAAATCCATTTTGTTAGCGGATAGCTAAGGTTTAGCCCATCCTGACTACTGAAATTCTGCTTGATAAAAATTTTTCCAAATATCCTACTTAACACAAAATAACTCGATTAACGCTGCATAACTAATAAATATGGATTTTGATTATTTTAGAAGCAATGAAGGCACTCCTACAAATAATACCAGGCAAAGCTTGCTGGCTTGTGGTTGGCGACCATTTAACCGAGAATTAGACTGGGGGTTTTTGTGGCAACTATTGCACAGTGACTCGCGCGAATTAAGTCAAAAAAGTTTAAATTTAGCGAGTAATGTCGCTGATATTTTAGGAAGAAATAATTATGCTTGGTGGGCTAATTTATTAAGTATTGTATCTGATAATACCCGCTACGAAGTTGAAAAGTTTTGGAATTACATCACACCAGATCCCGAATCACCAGATCATCGCTACAAAGATGTTTTGAGTACCGAAACACCCATTGTTCAATTTGTAAATCGTAGTAGTATTCCTATTGATTATGTTCTTAACCGACTGCAAGAAATTACTGTACTGCGAGTTTTAGGTGTGTTGGGTAATCCCGACATTATTACTCAGTATTATTCAGAAAGAGAATTTTATTTACCTATAGATAAATTTGTTAGCTGGGAACGCTTAGACGTTATCAATACTGTTTATGCTTACTGGTCTAAATATGATATTTGGTTGCAAATTGATCCCTACGATCGCGGGCGACGACAATATACTTTAATGGCGAGAAATCTCGCGCCGCTCATAAACAAAGCTACTTACGACTTAGCAGTGATGCTGAGTGGATATCAAAGTCGTGTAGGCAAAGTTCATAGTCAATTTGCGATTCGGACATTTCCCGCAGATATCCAAAACTTTACTGATTCTGTACAGCAAGCGATTCTGAACCAAAACCAGTTAGCGGTTGTTGTGCATGGGGAGCCGGGTACTGGTAAAACAGTCTGGACACAGGCAGTAGCAAAAGAAATTCTTGTACCTTTGGGCTATGTAATTTTTATTTTAGATCATGATGCGATCGCTAACTTTGTCCCACCGACTTACATAGAGCGTATTTGTATAGTAATTAACGAAGCTGATAATCTAGCGCAAAATCGTGCTTCGGAAGTAGCCCAATACAATAATAAAACCGAACACATTCTCAGCTTGCTAGACGGCACTTTGTATCAAAGTGTAATTGATGACTCTGGTATTCAAATGCAGCAACGGTTAGTTATCTTGATGACTTGCAACACTACTGAAAGATTAGATCCAGCCATGTTACGTAAGGGTAGGGTGGATTTGATATATGAGTTTACGCAACTATTTGTATGAGGAGGCAGGAGGACTGAGTAATGAGTAATGAGTAATGAGTAAAAATACTAGTCCCCAGTCCCCAGTCCCCAGTCCCCAGTCATTTTCATTCAAGGCTGCGTAGTGCGCCTACTTCCAGTTTTGGAAGTCCGACATCTATTAGGAGCAAGTCGTAGTTAGTACTTTGCGTGTATTCCCAACCCATTTGTCCGTCTTGTACTACATCAACAACATAATGTTGTTTAGTAAGCGACTTCAACAAGACACTTGCTAAAACCTCTTCATCTTCGATTAGCAAGATTCTCATCTCACCCGTCCAAAATATAATTTGCTACTTGACCCAAAAAAATAGTACAGTAGGTGGTTATTTTTATACAAGAAACAAAATATCAGAAGTTAGCTGGTTCCAGGAATTGTGTAAAGTTGTGTAAAATAATTCCCTTAACCTAATGTTAAAACCCTTCATCCAAAGGAACGGTTTTGAACTCTAAACTTTCAGTTACGCTGAAATTAATATATAAAAGAGCAATTTTCAAATGACCATTTACTTTTATAAGGTTTGGCAGCCTTATGGCTGTTTTTCTAACTTTTCTCCCCACGGAATCCACATCGAGGGTACTTACTGGCCAACGGTTGAGCATTACTATCAAGCACAAAAGTTTGTCGGCAGCACAGATGCAGCAATTATACCCCTCATCCATGCCGCTGCCACCCCAGAAGAAGCTGCCATTTTGGGAAGATGTAGCACTCGCCAACTCCGTCAAGACTGGAATTTGGTCAAAACTCAAATTATGCGAGAGGCTGTACTCAAAAAGTTTCTTACTCATACTGATATTAGAGAAGTTCTCTTGAAGACAGGTGATGAGATTTTGGTGGAAAACTCCCCAACCGATTCTTTTTGGGGCTGTGGTGCTAATCAAGCCGGTCAAAACTATCTCGGTAAAACTCTCATGAGTGTGCGTGAAGAAATTCGTAATTTACTATCTTTAACGGTAATTTACGAATAGTTTAATCAAAATAGTTACATTCAATATAAAGTCAGCAATTAAACGGGGAATATAGCAATTCCCCAGTCAAAAATATTTGAAAAAGTTACCAATAATTTAGTAAGTGATTTGAAAAATCCTAATTAATTGAATTCATGGGCAAAAATGATCAAAAATATTTTTAATTTCACTAAGTTATTTAGGCACTAATTTAGGTGAAATTACTGGAATAGTTTAATGCTTGAGGATATAAAATTAAATTAAACTTTAGATTTGAGATGATACTTAAAAATCTTTAATGATACAGCGTTTTGATATCTCTCTAAATCCACTTTAGAAGGGCTACGGGGATCAAGCAAAATATCTGATGCTTTTCAAATATCCTCTGATCCATTTCCAAAAGTATTTACTAGAACTTACGCATTGACAAAGACAGCCAACTGTAAATTACCTCTCGTTACAAGGCTCTGCCTTGTAATGCTCTTATGGGAGGCTCTGCCTCCCGTCAAACAAGTAGGCAGCAGCCCACCTTGATCACATTCCCAGGCTCTGCCTGGGAACGAGGCAAATTTTTATCAGGGACAATTATATAAAAAATTATACTTCAGTCATGGTGTATATCAATAATGACACTTACCGATAAACCAAACGGGTTGCAGCAAAGTTTAGACCAAGAAAGTTTACTGCACCGGATGACAAAACAGATCAGGCGATCGCTCGATCTTCAAGAGATATTAACGACTACTGTTAGTGAAGTGCGTTTATTTTTGGGTGTAGATCGGGTAAAGTTATATCGCTTTGATGCTGATGGTAGTGGTGAAGTCATTGCTGAATCTATTCATGAGCAACGTCTGCCGTCTTTATTGGGGTTACGCTTTCCAGTTCATGATATTCCAGAAGCCGCTAGAGAAATGTTTTTGTTAGTTGGGCAACGTTCAATTGTGAATGTGGCAAATGAGAAGATTGGGCTATCGCCTCTACAGTCAAAAGAAACTGGTAAACGTCTACAAACTAATATCTACTATCGGCAGGTAGACCCATGTCATATTCAATACTTAAAGGCAATGGGCGTACAGTCTTCGTTGGTAGTGCCAATTTTAGATTGTGACCCACAAGAACAATCAGCAAAGCCGAAATTGTGGGGATTGTTGGTATCTCACCACAGTGAACCGCGAGAGATTTTGACGCGGGAACTAAAAGTATTGCAGCAAGTTGCTGACCAGGTAACGATCGCGATCGCTCAAAGTAATCTACTCACCACAGCCCGCGCCAAACAAGAGCGAGAAGCTACTATTAATCGAGTTACCACACTATTGCATAAACTGCCGACAATCCAATTGCAGGGAGCGCTAGAAGAAGTTATTGCTGCCTTTGGTGGAGTCGGTGGCAGACTTTACATTGAACAGACTGGGGAACTATATACTTGGGGCGACCAACCGACACTTCCTTACGAATTAGATAATAGTATTCTCGAACAGCATCCTATGTGGCAAAACTGGATGACTGACTATAAACAAGGTGATATTTGGTCAACCCCTGACCTATACAAAGAACCACGTTTACGAGTTTTGGCTTTAGCGTTTCGTTCTACTCAAATTCGCGGACTCATGGTGATTCCTCTACATTACCGTGAAAAATTTATCGGTGTATTAAGTATTTTTCGCTCTGAATTTGAAACAGAAATCTTATGGGCGGGACGATGCGATCAAAATCGGCGACAACTATTACCTCAGGTTTCCTTTGATGTTTGGCGAGAGCAAAAAAAGGGGCAAGCACCTGAGTGGAAGGTAGAAGACATCTTATTGGCGCAAGCCTTATACGAGCATTTCTCAATGGCAATTGAGCAACAGCAAATGTATAAACAGGTACAAGCCCTGAATGCCAACCTAGAACAGCGAGTGCAAGAGCAAACTGCTGAACTGGAAAAATCATTACTGTTTACCAAAGTAATCAAGCAAGTTACAGAGCATATCCGCAGTACATTAGACTTACAAACAACCCTACAAAGTATCGTCAGGGAAGTTCGCTCACTGCTAAATTCAGACCGAGTGCTGATTGTAGAACTGAAGAGTAAAGCGGTGATTATAGAAGAGATTAATGGCAATTGGCAGTCAGTTTTGGGATTGATAGTACAACCGGAATCTTTATCTGACGAGCGTGACCATTTATACCCTCAGGGACGGGTAAGGGCAATTAACAACGTTTCAACTGCTTCTTTAAGTAATTTTCATCGAGAGTTTTTGCAGAGTCTACAAGTGCAAGCAAACTTAATAGTTCCGATTAATATGGGTATGGAACTATGGGGCTTGCTAATTGCGGATGAGTGTAGCGCTCCCAGAAATTGGCAAGATGCAGAAATTGATTTATTGCAACAGTTAGCAGATCAAGCTGCGATCGCTATTCAACAAGCACAACTCTACAAACAAACCTACGAGGCTGAAATTGCAGCCAGAAATCAAGCGATTCAGGTAGAGCATACCCTACGTGAACTCCAAGAAACACAGACAAGATTGGTTCAGACCGAAAAAATGTCTGGCTTAGGACAGTTGGTAGCAGGTATCGCTCACGAAATCAATAACCCCGTTAACTTTATTTATGGTAATCTCTGCCATGCCAGTGACTACACCGAACAACTCCTAGAAATTTTACGGCTCTACCAGCTACACTATCCCCATCCCCATCGTGAAATTAGCGCCGCGATCGAAGTGATCGATTTTGAATTTTTGGTAGAAGACCTCCCCAAAATCCTAACATCAATGCAAGTAGGAAGCGATCGCATCCGTTCAATAGTGTTGTCGTTACGCAATTTTTCTCGCTTAGATGAGGCTGAAAACAAGCGCGTAGATATTCATGAAGGTATTGACAACACCTTATTAATTTTGCAACATCGGCTAAAAGGAAACGCTGGATCTCCACGCATTGAGATAATCAAAGACTATGGCAACATTCCACGGGTAGAATGCTATGCCGGTCAAATGAATCAGGTATTCATGAATATTTTCAGCAATGCTATAGATGCTTTGGGAGTGGCGAGTCGAAAGTGGGAACTAGGGAATAGGGATGAGGGAGATAAGGAGAATGACTCATGCCCAATTCCAACTATTCAGATTTCTACTAAAGCTTCAGCAGACAACTCTCGTCTGTTGATTCGTATTAGTGACAATGGGCCTGGAATGACTGAAGAGGTGAAAAAGCGAATTTTTGACCCGTTTTACACTACCAAACCCGTAGGTAAGGGTACAGGTTTGGGACTGTCAATCAGCTATCAGATTATTGTCGAAAAACATGGGGGAATAATGGAGTGCATTTCAGAACCAGGCAAAGGTACAGAGTTCTGGATTGAGATTCCCATTAAGCCTCCAGCCAAAATAGTTAACTAAAGGTAGAGGAGGTAGAGGCGCGGGGCATTGGCATTGGTGTCAACTTAAGCTAAAACTCCTTTAAAACCTCGTTTCCAGCCTCCGGCTGGAAATGCAACTCAAAAGCGGCTCTGCCGCGAGTCTTGAGGCGGAGCCTCAACGACGAGCATTCCCAGTCGGAGACTGGGAACGAGGCAATCTAAAAGCTAGTTATAGACCAATACGGTTCAGTTAAGGCTAAAATCCTTTTTTTTAACGAACCGCAAAGGACGCAAAGGAAGAGAAGCTTAACTGAACTATATTGAGTTATAGACTTGTTTTCACGTTAAGTTGACACCAATGCCACCATTGGTGTCAACTTAAGCAAAAGATGTAATCAATGTTATTAATAGCAATAATTCAATAAATATACTTAGAATTTGAAAATATAAGTATAAAGCTTAAGTGTTTATGATGATTTTTTTAAGCATTGAAATAATTGAGTAAAAAATCATCTTCAGGTAATGACGATCATTGATTACAAGTATTAACCTGTGAATATGCAGATTAATGAAAATATCAAAAAATAAGCAACATGGCTAAAATTATTATTACTGGAGCGGCTGGCTTTATTGGCTCTCATCTTACAGAAACATTGCTGCAACAAGGGGAAGAAGTGATCGGGATTGATGAATTCAATGATTACTACGATCCGATGTTAAAGTTTAAAAATATTGCACACTTACATCAGTCACCTGGCTTTACTTTAATTGAAGGAGATATGCAGTTTTTAGATTGGCAGCAACTCCTAAAAGATGTTGATGTAGTTTACCATCAAGCGGCTCAAGCAGGTGTTAGAGCAAGTTGGGGTAAATCTTTTCGAGGTTATACAGAACGAAATATTAATGCTACACAAGTTTTGCTAGAAGCAGCTAAGGATGCTAAACAACTGAAAAGGTTAGTGTTTGCTTCTTCATCAAGTGTATATGGTGATGCGGAAACATTACCTACCCATGAGAGAATTTGTCCTCAACCAGTTTCTCCTTACGGCATTACGAAGCTAGCAGCAGAGTTTTTATGTGAAGTATATCACAAAAACTTTGGCGTACCTTGTGTGGTATTGCGTTATTTCACAGTTTATGGCCCTAAACAGCGCCCAGATATGGCATTTAATAAGTTTTTTAAATCCATTTTGCAAGATGAGGCGATTCCTATTTACGGCGATGGACAGCAAACGCGGGAGTTTACCTTTGTTAGTGATATCATTGCCGCTAATTTAGCAGCCGCCACCGCACCCGAAGCAGTGGGAGAAATCTTTAATATCGGTGGTGGTAGCAGAGTCGTTTTAGCAGAAGTTTTGGATACGATTGAAGAAATTGTCGGGAAACCAATTAAAAGAAACCACATAGAAAAGGCGATAGGAGATGCCCGCCACACGGCTGCTGATGTATCTAAAGCGCAGAAACTCCTGGGATATCAGCCGCAAGTTTCCCTGAGAGAGGGTTTGACACGAGAATGGGAGTGGATTAAGTCGTTGTATTGACTTTAGACAAGTAGGGATTGGGTTTTAGGTTTTATCTAACAGTCAAGCAGGTTTTTGTGTTGGGCCGTTTCAGCAAAAGTTAGACATTAAGTAGATAAACAAAAGACATCTCCGAAAAAGAACGTAGAGACGTAGCACTGCTACGTCTCTACAAGGGTTCTGGGTAACGCATATTTAATTCTGTCCGCTTACTTACGATATCCTCACAAAACATTCCTGATAATTACTGGTTCCAAAAATCACTTCGGTATAGGAAGCTAGAGGAGTTAAATTTGTTGTGGATATATGAAATTAATCCAAATACTAAAGGTAGCTATAATTCCTGTTTTGACTGTATTTAGCTTCGTATCTACATCCAATACAGCACTAGCTGACTATTTAAATAGTCAGGGTTCAGGAGGTAATTACCGTTATGAATTATGGTCTAGCAATGATAATAGTGGTTACTACTTGAAAATTTGGTCAAATGAAGCAAGTCCAACAAGTAGCCCATACACTACAAATAGAGGATTTGCTTCTAGTAGGGAAGCTCTAATTTATTTTGATTGCAATTACGCTAAGAGAAGTTTACCAGAATGTCCTCGATGAGAATTGTGAACACCTCTCAGCATAATTCGTAATTACTAATTCGTAGTTCGTAATTAAAGAATTCAATTACGAATTACGAATTATAAATTACACTTCGGCGGGTTGATATTCTTGTTGTCTTTCCACAAACGACTGGACACGGGCGCGGTAGTTTCTCACAGTCTCATCTACCCATTCGCGATCGTTGCTATTTGCGTACAAATGCACCAGTGGTTCGCTGGCATCTGGTAAAACTAATAGCCAACTGTCATCATAAGGTTGACAAATTTTCACTCCATCGATTAATTCTAGGTTTTGGGCTGGGTGAGTTTCCACTAAGTAACGCATCAAAGCACCCTTAGCTGTCCACGGACAACGGACTGTATAAGTTTTGTGAATTACACGGGGCAATTCCGATCGCGCCGCCGCAAGCGATCGCTCTTGTATAGTCAACATCTCAATGATCTTGGCAATGCAGAACATGGAATCAAATCCCGGATGCAGTTGCGGGAAAATAAAACCAGTCTCTCCACTACCTCCCAATACCACATTTGGGTTTTTCTGACAAGCCTCCATTAAAGCTGTCGGGTTGGCTTTGGTGCGAATCACTCTGCCATCATGGCGACGGGCGACTTGTTCAATGGCACTGGAAGCATGAACTGGTACTACTACTGTTCCTCTGGGGTTAGCCGTCAGAATCATGTCTACCATCAGTGCTGTTAAAGTTTCTCCACGAATTGGGTAGCCTGATTCATCAACTAAAATTAGTTGTTCCCCATTTGCGGATACTTGCACGCCAAAGTTAGCTTTTAACGCTTCCACAACATGACCTAACTGAGTTAGCAATCCTTCGCGGTCAGTGATTGACATTGCCGTTTTATTGACACTGGCATTCAACACCACTGCATCAGCGCCAAATTTATCCAACATTTGGGGTAAAACTGCCCCCGATACGGCATAAACATAATCAATCACCACTTTTGCGCGACTGTTGCGGAGTGTATGAACATGCAGAAGTTTCTCAAAAGCAGTGCAGTAGCGCTCCATGACTTGGCTAGGATAAGATACATCGCCAATTTCATGAATTAGTGCCCGCCGCATATCTTCCTTAAAGTAGGCCCCTTCAATTTTCTTTTCCAGGGCTTTGGAGATATTAATGCCCTTAGCATCCATGAATTCAATCAAAATGTAGTCAGGGCGATCGGGGTGTACTCGCACATGGATACCACCAACTACCGACATTGTAGGTATAACTGTGCGGGCAATGGGAATAGCTGTGGCATCGAGATTTTGAATATCAATACCTACTGACATTAAACCAGCAATGAGCGATCGCGTCACCATCCGAGAAACATTACGCTGGTCGCGGGAAACCGTTACTTTAGAACCAGGTTTCAAGGTAGAACCGTAAGCAGATCCCAACTTCACAGCGAATTCTGGGGTGATGTCAATATTAGCTAATCCTTGAACACCACGTTGCCCAAATAAATTTCGTTGGGCGGTGTTCCCCCAAATCAAGTTAATGTTTAAAACTGCCCCTGACTCAATCTTTTTACTAGGCCAAACACGCACACCAGGGCTAATTTGAGCTTCTTCTCCCACCGTGGAAAGGGAACCCACAACAGCAGCTTCTAATACATGGGCGCGGCGGTCTACACGAGTGCCACGGGAAATTACACAAGCAGAAAGATGTGCTTCATCGCCAATAAATGCTCCATTCCACACTATGGGACGTTTGAGATTAGCATCAGCGCCAATAGTGACATTATCCCCAATGACGGTTCCCGCCTCAATTTGGACTCTTGCCCCAATGCGGCAATTATCACCAATCACTGCTGGGGTTTCAATCACAGCCGTCTGGTCAATGTAAGTATTTTGACCTACCCATAACTCATGAGAAACTTCTTTGTAGGCGAAATCTAGTTGCACTTTCCGATCTAACGCGTCATACTGAGCCTCACGATAAGCATCTAAGTGACCAACATCACACCAGTAACCTTGGGCGATGTAACCATACATTGGCTCATCTTTTGCTAGTAGTAAGGGGAATAAGTCTTTGGAAAAGTCACATTCAATGTTTGCTGGCAAATATTCCAAAACTTCTGGTTCGAGAATGTAAGTACCAGTATTGACGGTATCGGAAAAAATTTCACTACTAGAGGGTTTTTCTAAAAATCGCCGAATCCGTGCTTCCTCATCGGTAATCACCACCCCAAACTCAATCGGGTTGGGAACCCTGGTTAAAATCAAAGTAGCTTTTGACTTCTTTTGTTTGTGAAATGCGATCGCAGCTGTGAGGTCGAAATCTGTGATGCTATCACCGCTAATGACTAAAAAAGTTTCATCAAGAAGTTCGGCAATGTTTTTCACACAGCCGGCTGTACCCAAAGGCTGATCTTCTTCAACCGCATAAGTCATTTGGACGCCAAAATCGCTGCCATCTTGAAAATAGTCTCGCAAGACATCAGGTAAATAATGCAATGTCGCAATCACTTCCGTAATTTGATGTCTTTTGAGGAGATTGATAATATGTTCGGCAATTGGTCGATTGAGAATCGGCACCATCGGTTTGGGCAAATCGCAAGTTAACGGGCGAAGCCGCGTTCCCGAACCCCCTGCCATCAGTACTGCACGCATAAATTCTCCTTAACTAGTTACAGCCTTCGTGGCTGCAAGACCTATGAGATATTTTTTATTCTTCCTTCTTTAGTCTCCTATGGATATTGAGATTTGAGGAACTTCCATAAGATGCATCTAGATTGGGGTATTGGGCATCTAACCGAAACAGAATAAGGATACAGAGCAACTAAATTTGTGTATAGAGAAGAAAAAATATATTTCAATACGCCAAAGGCGATCGCTTTTGGGAGCATCTCACTTTCGTAAAAATATATCTACTGGCGTGGCAAGCAAAAAAATAGTGCATTAGACGTAGGTTGGGTGGAGCGCAACCCAACGCATATCAGGATGTTGGGTTACGCAAAGCCTCCACCAACCGACAATTTTCTTGCAACATTTTAGCCTTGACAGGCCACTACATAGATTTCAAAAATCAAATACTAGTACAACACGGCGTAAATAAACCACCCATTCAAAATCAATGAAACGCTTACAGCGCTTCCGGCTATTATGCAATACAGTTTTTCTCCTTGCCCTCTCCTATCAAAGCTTTCAGATTTGGGGATGTACCTCATAGCTGCCGTAAGTGCTGTATGCTGTATTAATTTTGAATTTTGAATTTTGAATTTTGAATTCCGCCTTGCGGTACTAGTCCTAATATTTGGCTCTTAAGGCTTGGCAACACTAGTGACATTCTTGTTAAGAGATGCTAAGGCTGTTAACAATTTCTGTTTATTTGGTGCAGAGGCTTTAAGCCCTGCTTTGAGTTCATCAGATTTATCTTCAATTTCTTTGTAGGCATTGGGAGACTTAACTTTGACTCCATCCTCAACTTTTGACCAAAAATCCTCAAATTTATCAAATTCCCCTTTAGCTTTGGCAAAATTTCCTGCCTCAACTGCTGCCTTAGTATTGGTAACAACACCCTCTAAACCTTTAAAATCGGTATTTGCAGTGGGACTAACTGCTGTATCAGCCTTGGTTGTCGCAGTAGGACTAGCAGATGTTTCAGGGCTGGTTGTTGGAGTGGAACTAGGAGATGTTTCGGAGACAGAACTCCCAGCAGGTGGTGTCTGTGCAGTAGGTTCTTCACCCTTACTACATCCAACCAAAGCCATCAGGCTGATTAGAGAGACTATCAGTACAGGATTAAAACGATTCATTATACACTCCTCATCAAAACTCGTTTTTGTAGACTAGTGCAACACGGCGTAAATAAAAAAAACACCCATTCAAAATCAATGAAATGCTTACACTGTATTAATTTTGAATTTTGAATTCCGCCTTGCGGTACTAGTATTCAGACATTGTACTCACTATGAACAAAAATATTAGGTAATATTTCTGCCACTCAAATATTAAAGCTATCAAGGTAAAAAACTCGGAAAGAACCGATATTTTCTCTTTCCGAGTTTTTTACCTGCTGTGCTTTACCTTAAGAACAGAGTCTCTAAAAATTCCTCGCACCAATTGCTTACTTCGAGTCTTGTCAGACAAGACTCGATTTTTCTCGTTTAATTTGCATTTTAGGCGATATTGAGCCTACATTGTATTGTTTGGTAAAAGTTTTTACTGACTGGAGAATTAATATGAAACGTTCATTTCGTAAGTATCATCGAATCTTTGGCATTATCTTATCTGTGCCACTTATTTTAACTGTATTGACCGGGATGTTAGTAACGTTTGTCCGTGAGTGGTCTATTGGTATAGGAGTTCCAGCTAGCTTCCTCTTAAGTATCCATACAGGCGAAATTTTTCATCTTGAAAAAATCTACCCAATTTTGAACGGATTAGGACTTCTGGGATTGTTGGCAACAGGATTAAGTATGTCTGGTTTATTTGGTAAAAGGACTCGGCAAAATCCCAAGAATTAAACTAAGATACTAATGGCAAATGTACCTGAAAGCATCTACCAACACCGACTTTACTAGTGACGGTAATATCTCCTCTATGAGTTTTAGCGATCGCATCGGCAATAGCTAATCCCAAAATATTAATTCTGCTGACAATGATAAAGTTCATATTCGTAGCCATCTACGCCTGGTAAAGATTGAGTATCAGATATAACGCATGTTTTGACGGCTTCTGCAACGGGGGCGTGAAAGTTTACCAACCATAAGTCAAAAGGTCGTGGTAATTTATTTAAAGTATTTGCTAGAGCTATGGTGGAAGTATTCGGGTCTTGGTCTTGATGGGCAAGGAGAAACAGAGGTTTTTGAAGTGAATTGCCAAGTTTAATCTCCCTAGCTACCCCCATCATTTCCCCAGTGTGTACATAAGTTTTGTGGGTAGTGGCAATCAGTACTGGCACTGGAGATATTTGTTGAATTAGTTGCACAAACAGGTCAGGGCGATAATATTTTTGATAGCCGAGATTGCAGAATACTGTAACTGCACTCAAAAATGCCATTGACCAAATTAATATCACGGCTTTTTTGCCATTTATTCCCCATCTTCCAATGGTTTTGATGCCATTTTTCTCTAGTTCTCTTCCCAGCAATTCCTGGGGAGGATGCCAACAAGCTGCCAGACTTGCGCCTAGTAAAATAACGATCGCCGGAAAGTAAACAAAGTTATAACGAGCGCCTCTGGTTAGATCGATGCCCAAAAAGTAGGTAAAGATAAAGAATAAAGCGATCGCACCGATGGTGACTCCGATAAACACCTGGATCATAATTCGGTTTTCTGGGTGCTGTAGTTGAATCTTAATTCCACGTAACAAAATTGGTACTGCCCAAATAAAGAAAGTCAGCATTACCACTCCAGAAGGAATCACAACCAATAGCTGTGAAGATTCCACTGGTAATAGGCAAATCATGGCAATCAATGTTCCCAAAGCCTGAAAAATTGGGCTTAACCAATCTAGTCCAACGCGCGAACCTCGAATCCACTCGGTCAAAACACCACGATTTTTATTCTCTAATAAGATTGGTATCCAAATTAAACCCGCCACAGAAGTACCTATAGCAACGGCATAGATGCGCCGCCAGGGAGGAGAGAAGAGGAGAGAAAATTTGCTGCTAGTTTGCAATTGAAGCCAAGCAAGAAAAATCAAAACTACGGCTTCTGTGCAGAGAGTGAGGCTGAAGAAATAATGAGTTGCAATACCTAAAGCATTAATTCCTACCCACAACAGTGCTATCCAGATGGGTAAAGGTGTACGGTTTTGAATATGACGTGTGGCAATTACTAAGCAGGTGAGGGAAGCAGTTACCCATAAAACTCCTAAAGTGTAATGACGCGCTTCTTGTGCTAAAAATACACCGTAGGGTGATACTGCCATCATGGCAGCAGTCAAGTGTCCCACTAATGATGAACGAAACGCTACTCTAGCTAAGAAGTAAATACATGGAATTGAGGCAGCGCCGAAGATTGCTGGTAATAATCGCGCCCCAAATAACGACACTAATCCCCCATCGCTGGGAAATAATTTCATCCACAGGTAAGCCAGCACAAAATATAGTGGTGGATGACTATCTTGTGTAGCTAAGTTATGAACCACATCACCAATACTAGCCGTTGGGTTTAGTTGTAGTGGTTGCAATAAGGTATCAGGTGCGATCGCTTGATCTAAGGGTACTCCTAAAAAAGTATTTCCCAAGCTAAACACCAAGGTGGAAAACTCATCAGTCCAAGGAGGCTTTGCTGTCAAGTTGACTAGACGCAAGCTGAGGCCGATGAGTAACCACATTAAGTTCAGCAAAAAGTGAACCCAGAAAGGAGGAAGTCGAGCCTGCCAATTTTGCCAATGCTTGTATTGTGAGCCATGTTTGGCAGAGGCAAGTAGCAACGAGATAATTTTTCTGTAAAAATAAAATGTACCTGGGAAAAAAACTCTCATTGCTGGGCCTCACACGAATGGATTTATAGATTTGACGCTGAAGATTGAAGTTCGTTCTAAAATCTAAAAACAAAAATCAAAATCTCAAATCCCTCGTTGTGATTATTTCACGTCGGTGACACGCCAGCTAAGTTTTAAATTAATCCAGAAATTCCAGATAGTAGCAACTGCGATCGCAATAAAGTTGGCAATATAACGGTTATGAATAAGAAAATTGAATACCAAATTCAAGATCAGTACATTCAATACCAGTCCAGCCAGGCAAATGGCGTTGAATTTCAAAAACCGCTTCAGGCGTTGACGCCATCCTTGCTGTCTGGCGCTGACATCAGCAAATGTCCAAGCGTCATTCCAGAAGAAATTATTTAAAATTGCAATCTCACCGGCAACAATTTTGCTGCGTGTCAGTGGCCAAGCCAAGGTAGTCGGATCGCTGAGTAAATAAAGTATTGCCATATCCACAAACACGCCACTAAAGCCAACTAATCCAAAACGCAGAAATCGACTGACGGGGAAATTGACTTTTTTACTCAACCGTCCGACTCGTCCTGTGGAAAGCCGCAACCGTACTAAGTGGTGGATGTAATCTATATATTGCTTCCATGTCACCTTACTCTCGCCCTCTTTGCGTTCGCGGAACACATACCCAACTTCGGCAACTTGGTCTACATTTCCCCGGCCGATTACTTCTAGGAGAATTTTGTATCCCACTGGATTGAGTGTTGCATTGGCGATCGCACTCCGACGCACCATAAAATAACCACTCATGGGGTCGGAAACTCTGCCCAGTACCCCTGGTAAGATCACCAAGCCTAACAACTGAGCGCCACGAGACAAGAAACGCCTCACGACACTCCAGCTACTAACACCGCCTCCTTCCACATGACGGCTGGCTACAGCTAAATCTGCTCCCTGCTCAACACTACGCAACAATTGCGTCAGCACCTCTGGCGGATGCTGCAAATCTCCATCAATTACCCCCAACACATTCCCCGTCGCAGCTTGCCACCCACGAATCACTGCTGACGATAGCCCCCGTTCCTGTTGGCGTCGCATCACCCGCAACTGGGGGTATTCTGTCGTCAATGATTGTGCTATTTCCCAAGTTCGATCTGGGCTATCATCATCTACCACTATTAGTTCGTAGTTTCCTGGAATAGATTCATCCAGTAACTTACTCAAGATGCTGACTACATTCTTAACGTTGTCACGCTCTTTGTAAGTAGGAATTACTAGAGAAAGGTATATAGATTCACCAGTTATACCCAAATGGTTGGGAGGCAACTCTGAAATCTTTAGTGGGCCAGTTGGTACTATTAACAGTGAGTTGGATGAGTTTGTCTTCATATTCCAAATTACAGAACGACGATGTGTAAAGTCCGTAGAAAATAGAGCCAAACATCTGCTGACTTTATTGACTGAATCTAGTTACTTAAAACTTGAGGCATACTTTTGCTACAGTTAGCTGTTCTGAGATTTTAGTAATTACCGCACTTTAATTCACGTATTTTCCCAAATTTTATCTAAATTTCGCATTTTACTACTGATTTTTATAGTATTATTTTTCTGGTTACATATTTTTATATACACATACTGTACCATTAAGTAAACTAAGTCAACAAATATACACCTAATTCAGCAAATTTTTATAATCTTCTAATACTAATATGGGTAATATCAATTAAATATGAAATTATCGTAAATTTTGGTAATATACTTCCACATTGTTATTGTTAATAATTTGATCGAGAAATGATTTGTCATGAAATAATTTTTGGTTGATATTAGACATCTCCGAAAAATAACGTAGAGACGTAGCACTGCTACGTCTCTACAAGGGTTCTGGGTAACGCATATTTAATTTCTGGAGATGTCTATTACAAAACGCGCAAATTCCAATGACATCAGCTTGTTATATCTACAAAAAAATTACTTATTGATGTAGTCAATCTTGAATTAATCAAAAACCACAAAATAGAGAAATATTAAAAAAGAATTCAGGAGTCAGAATTCAGGAGTCAGAATGCAATTAGTTGGGGATTTAGACCCGCAACTAATTGTAGACCACCAATTTTTCAATTTGGTGGGGGACTTAAACCCGTTTATTCATCTGCTTTTTCGGTCAGAATTCATACTGAATTCTGACTCCTGACTCCTTAGCTGATTTTGGTCTAGAAGCCTACGCCAATCGTTCCGCACATGAACTTTCTGGTGGACAAAGACGCCTAGCCGCCCTAGCCTCGATTTTAGCCCTAGACATTGAAAAGAGGCAGAGGGGCAGGGTGTGGGCGCGGAGGGGAAAACTCTTCTCCCTTGCTTCTTCCCCAATCCCCAGTCCCCAATCCCCTCGTTTACTCGTAATATTGGATACTATATTCTCTGTTTTATTGCTGTTGGGGTGTTAATGTCTGTTTTACATAAATATACTGTTCTTGCTCCTGTTAGCCTGAGCATTGCTTTGTTCGTCACTAGTTGCAGCGAAAATAAAGTTTCCCAGTGTCAGCGACTAATTCGAGTTGTAAATGCCGGAACCTCTCTGATTGATAAAAATAAAGGAACTCAAGTAATAACTAGCATACAGCTATCTAAAGATTTAGAATTTGTGACTAAATCCATTGCAGAACTGAAGTTAACAGATCCGAAGCTGAAAGAATTTCAAAGCGGTTTTGTCAAGATTTTTCAAAATCTCAGTCAAGCGATCGCTATTGCAAGTAGGGCGCTTGGTGCAACCAAAACAGCAGAAGCATCCGCATCTGGCAGAGAAAAAATCCAAAAGGCTAGAGCCGAAATTGATTCAACACTGACAACAGCTACAACTGTTGGCAAACAATCAGATACGTTAGTGAATGAAATGAATAAGTATTGTAATCAGCCTGAATAATTTATCTGGGGGATTGGGGACTGGGGACTGGAAAAAACTAGTTGAACCATAACATTTAATCTAATTCCCTAGTAGTCTGTCAATAAAAAAATCCAACTACTTCTTGTGGGGTGGGCGTCTCGCCCGCCCTTAGAGCATGTTTGAAAAGTTTTGGGCGAATATAATTCGCTACTACACAAACTAAGTCCGCCTGCGCGGACTAACCAAAAATTGAGTGTTTTAAACCCACGGAGGTGGGTTTTGCCTGTGTAGCCAAGCCAGTGCGGTCTTCTCCCAAAGGGAGAGGCTAGCGCCTTTCCTTCGGAATGCTCCGCGAACGCGGAGCGTCTCGCAGAGAAGGGGGTTTCCCCCATGAGCAACTGGCGCGCGATTTCTAATCGCCAGGGCTAGTAATAAATTAGACTTTTCAAACAACCTCTTAAGCAAAAGCTGGCTTGACAAAAACTTTGGCTGCTTCTGGCACTGTAGCAGGGCAAAATGAAATTAGTATAATAGCCAAGACAGGGGCAACATTGTAATTAAAAAAGTCCATCAGAAGTTATTCGTGGCGTTTTTGTCGCCCGGACTTCCTTTCGGTGGTAGATTTTCCCCTGATGATTTTCTGGCTATACTAGGGCTTAAGCTGATTGATAAATTTCATCCCCCAGCATGAAACATACAAAAAACTCTAAGTTTTGGATATATATCAGTGTACATTTACTTTTAACTGACACAAAAATTATATCTGATGTTGGAGGAAATTAATTTTTTTCGTGTCTACAAAAACTCGATCAATCACTAAGGTTAACACTAACACTACAAAGTGAATCTATACTAAAAACGGCTGAGAACTTGACTTTTGAATAATCGCCAAAAGCTTGTTTGTGCCAAGCTTATAGCCATTTTTTAAAAAGTCTCGTTGTTACCCGTTCGCAGTATACATTAATTAAACATCTTCCGAGTAAGCACCTATGAAAGAAGAATTGATAGCCAGAGTTTTGCATATCTTGCGAATTAATATGAGTTGGATGACTTGGAATTTGTTTCTGGCTTTTATACCTTTGGCTTTAAGTGTGTGGCTATTTCGCATGAGGCGCGGTGGCACTTGGCTGTGGTGGCTCGGATTCTTAGTTTTCTATGCTTTCTTACCAAATGCACCGTATTTGTTAACCGATGTAATTCACTTGATAAATGATATCCGCATGATTCAATCGGTGTGGATAATTACTTTAGTACTTATTCCTGTGTACCTCGTAGTAATTCTAGGCGGATTTGAAGCTTATGTAATATCGTTAATTAATTGGGGCCACTACTTACATCGCATCGGTAAAAGTCAATGGATTTGGCCCTTTGAGTTGATTACTCATTTCCTGTGTGCTATTGGTGTTTATTGGGGAAGATTTTTGCGCTTCAACAGTTGGGATTTTATTACTCAACCCGATGCCGTACTGACCAAAGGTGTTGAGGAAATTCTCGGTAAACAGCCATTGGTGATTATTGCTATCAGTTTTGTGATCCTTGTTGGACTGTACTGGATTATGAAACGAGTCACTTTGGGTTTTATCAGGCAACCAAAAGATGCATATCCTCTCAATACACAATCAGCCGATACTAACACCCCAAATGCTGGATGAGTAAAGGTTTTTCGTAATAATTCAGGAGTCAGAATTTAGGAGTCAGAATAATTAAATAATAATGATTGCAACAAATCATTGGGTAAAGACGCGATGAATCGCGTCTCTACAAATGGTCTATTTGTGGCATTCTTTTTTCAAATTGGTATTAGAATCAAAGAGATTTTAAAATTTTACATAACTCTGATAATTTTAGATTTTTCCTTCAATCCAAAATCTAAAATCTAAAATCCAAAATTGAATCACTTTTAACTAATGCAGTTTTCGTCGTGCGGCTGCTAAAATTAGACGTTGTTCAGCACGAGCGATCGCCTGATATGTTCGCTCAACTGCTTCCGGTTCCACAGAAATGGAAGTAATACCCCATTCCACTAACTTATCGATAATTTCTGGATAGAGGGCTGGTGCTTGACCGCAGATTGAACAAGGTATACCAGCACTTTCAGCCATTTGGATTAGTTGTGCGATCGCTCTCATCACTGCCGGATGGCGTTCATTAAATACTTTTGCTAGCTGTCCTTGTTCTCGATCTACTCCTAGCAATAATTGGGTCAGGTCATTAGTACCAATGGAAATTCCGGCAACACCTGCTTTCACATATTCTGGCAATAAAAACAGTACGCTTGGTACTTCTGCCATCATCCACAGTTGAAACTGCCCTACTTCAGTTAAAAAAGCTTGTTCAACTTTGCGACGGCAAAAGATAAATTCTTCCACAGTCCGCACAAAGGGTAATAGTAGGTTGACATTGTTGTAGCCAGCTTGCTGTACACTTGCCAAAGCTTTCAGTTCTAGCTCAAATACTGCGGGATTTTGTAAATAGCTAAAAGTGCCGCGTTCACCTAACATAGACTGGGGCGAAAATTCTAAATTATCACTCAATGATGGTAAATCTTGCGATCGCCAATCTAAAGAACGATAAAAAACTGGTCTTGGCGCAAAGGCACGGGCAAACTGCATAATCTGGTCTGACCATAGCTCTAGCAATTCTGCCTGACGCCCACTTAAAATCCAACTATTAGGATGTTGCCCAGACAATATATTTAATACCATCAATTCTGAGCGCAACAATCCCACCCCATCCACAGGCAAGCTTTGCACTTGTTCGATTAAAGTGGATTGACTCAAGTTAACCAGCAATTGAGTAGCAATCATAGGTAGATGAGATGTAACAGCAGGATGGGATGCTTTTGGGCTGGGGTGATGGGAGGAAAGAAGATTCTCCTCCTTTAAGTCTCCTTTGATGCGATAAACTTCTCCTCTGTCGCCATCAAGCAACAGTCGTTCACCAGTTTGAATTAAAGTTGTGGCAGATGTGGCGTTTACTACGGCGGCGATACCTAATTCTCTAGCCAGAATTGCCGCGTGGCTGGTTAATCCCCCTTGTTCTGTGATAATACCAGCAACTTGTTGCAGTAATGGCAACCAATCAGGTGTAACTGTTGGTACTACTAAAATCACTCCCTTGGGTAGTTGTTCGGGTTTCTGTTGGGGATTAATAATTACCAGCGCTGTGGCTACAATCCGTCCCCCTGCTGCCCCTAGTCCGCGAATGAAGTGTAAGTGGGGAATTACAGATTGGGAAGGACTAACTTGTGTGATGTAGAGCTTGCTAGATGTAGGTTGTTGAGCAATAGTCCATTTAATGGTGAAGGTTTTACCTAGTTCACTCACCAGTTGAGTTCCCAGAGCAATTATTTGTTGTAAGTATTCTTCTTGTAAAGCGTACTGTTTTTGTTGGGCTTCTTGAAGTAAATAGGTAGTCAGACAAGTGTGATTTGTTATTAGCACTGAGTTGGCTACAGGTTGCGAAAAAGCTCCAGGCGCGGCATTATCAACACCATAAGCCAGCATTTTATTACCCAGTTGTTGCTCAAGTACAGCCCCAGTTTCCGGTTGAATGTAGTAGACATCTGGCTGTACTTCGCCAAGAGCGATCGCAATTCCTAATCCCCAAGTAGCTTCAATCTCCCACCCAGAGGGGTCGGCTGTGAGCAAGCCACTGGCGATCGCATTTTCAACAGGTTGCACCAAAACGGCAAAATTAATTTGTTGCAGATTAATTCCTGAGTGCTGCCAATATAAAAGACTCCGGGCGCGAAATATCTGGCTCCAAGTACGCTTTAAAGCTAAAGTGATCGCTTCGGGTTCGCACTGGCAAAATACCGACTCCAGTAAACCAGATATATCCTTCATTCCTGGGGTAGTAGTTGATACTGCCAAAGTCGGCCGAAAAATCAAACAGCCAGTTTGCCATTCTCTAGCTGCTTGGAAAATATTACTTACCCACTCCTGTGGTACAGTCCCAGTCAGAATTTCTTGGCGCAAGCGACTAGCCACCTGCTGAAGTTGACGCCAATTAGTAACATCCAGGTGTAACGAAGAATGGGGTAAGTCAGCCACTAATGACTCTGAACTATTGAGATTTTCGAGAAATTGGCGCAAAATTTCTGCCGAAACGACAAAACCAGGCACCACCGGATAGCCACGCTGGATAATTTTGCTCAAGTAAAACGCTTTGTCACCTACTTTGGAGCGGTCTTGTAGTTTAATTTGGTCTAGCCAGTAGAGTTTATCCACTCAATTTGTTAGTTGTCAGTTGTCTATTTGTAGGCACAGCCATTTCTTCCTGGTATATTATCAGCCGTTAATCCACTGACTCCTGAATCAGTGCTGAGTGCTGTACGGTTTCATATTTAATTATTGAGTGTATGGGTTAAATCTAGCAATTTCAGGTGAAATTTTATAGTTTAGTTATTTTAAATAACCAAAAAACTATTTAATAAACTTAAAAGTCGTGTAGTTTGCTAGATTATGATATCGGTGATAATTTGGTAATGCAAACCTCCATTGATTGAATAAAATAATACATTATTAGGAAATAATTCTAATAATGTAAGATGTTAGTTCGTAGTTTAAAAAGTATTACTGAATTGATAGAATCCAAATAAGTTGGATTAAACTCCATTAAAACAAGTCGCAAGTCGCAAGTCGCAAGTCGCAAGTAAGTTTTGTGACGGGGATTTAGACCCCGATCCAAAACTTACCGGTTATTGAACCGGGGGACTTAAACCCCCAAAGTTCGTTAAAAAAAGATAGAGTCTTTTGCAGGGCTATTTCATTCTCATCTAGCCCGCCTCAGAATGAATTCTGAGTCTAATAGCAAAAGTCGTCTAAAGACGACTGATGAATGAAATAGCCCTGAGTCTTTTGTACTATTTGTATAAAAAGATTACCATTTAACCTAGTATATAAGATTATCTATATCAAACTTAAGCATTGCCAAACACTTACTACCTTGCAACTAATGATTGGCTGAATATCAGCTTCCGGCTATGCGTTGCATTGCTTATTGGAGCAATAATTGGCTTAGAACGCCAAATTAGGCACAAACCAGCCGGTTTAAGAACTCATATGCTGGTGAGTTTAGGTTCAGCCATGTTTACCTTGACAATCATGCAAACAGGAGGATTGCAAGGTAGTCCTGATGCACTTAGCCGCGTCATCCAGGGGATTGCAGCTGGTGTAGGATTTCTCGGAGCGGGAGAAATTATCCGCCAATCATCCCAAGAATCACAGCAACTTGAAATTCACGGACTCACCTCAGCAGCTGCTATTTGGGTTTCAGCTGCATTGGGAATTGCTGCCGGCTGTGGTTTATGGCAGTTAGGATTGATTGGCGCTCTATTCACTTTTTTAGTTCTCAACGTTTTTAAAAGGTTAGAAAAACATCATTGAAAAAGGGACTGGGAATTAGGGACTGGGGACTGGGGACTGGGGACTGGGAAAATTGTTCGGGGATTCAGACCACTACCCAAGTTTTGTTCGCGCAGCGTCTCTCATAGACTGTGAAAGGTCTTTAATTCAATACGGTTCAGTTAAGGGCTAATTGTACAAAATTGTGGGTTTTTGAGACGCGATAAATCGCCGTCTCTACAAGTGTTTTGGTCTTATCTGAACTGTATTGGTCTTTAATTTTGAATTTTGAATTTTGAATTTTGAATTGTTATTTGTCCTGCTTTCACAAAAAGAATTTGGGATGACTTCAACCACTGGGAATCAAAAGAACCCAAGTGAGTGGTAGTAATCAGGGTTTGAAAGCGGTCTTGAATAGCATCAAGTAATTGATTTTGGCGGGATAAATCTAGTTCGGCAAGAACATCATCAAGTAATAGTAATGGTGGCTCTTTGACGACTTCTTCAATTAATTGTAATTCGGCTAATTTTAAGGCTAGAACCAGCGTTCGTTGTTGACCTTGAGAACCGTATTGACGAGCGGGTGTTTGGTTAATAGTTAATTCTATTTCGTCGCGATGGGGACCAACCAGGGTAGTACCTTGGTGCATTTCAGCGATCGCTCGCTGCTGAATTTTGGCTAAAAAAGCTTGCTGTACTTCTTCTGGCTGCTTATCCTCTAAAGGAATATTCGGTACGTACTTGATTTGCAGAACTTCTGTACTGCCGCTAATACTGGCGTGCCAAGTACTAGCAATGGGAGCTAATCTTTGGATGGCGCGATCGCGTCGTCTAATTACTCTGGTTCCTGTAGTCGCTAACTGTGCATCCCATACTGCTAGTTCTGAGTGTAGAGACGTTGCATGCAACGTCTCTACATGGCTTTTTAAAAAGGCATTACGCTGGCGTAACACATGGTTATATTGCTGCAAAATGTGAGCATAAACTGGTTCGAGTTGAATTAAAAGTGTATCTAACCAGTTGCGGCGACCTTCCGGGCCGCCGCGTACTAGTTCTAAATCCAGGCTGGAAAATTGGACGGCATTGAGAACGCCGAGAAAATCCATTTGACGGCGGATCGATTCACCATTGAGAGCAACACTACGGCGACCATTGCGGCGTAGGGTTAAGGTCAGGTCACTAACACCTGTTTGTCGCTCAAGGGTGGCATTAATTTGGGCTATGGCTTCCCCTTCTTGAACCAAATCGCGATCGCGGGTCATGCGGTGCGATCGCAATGTTGCCAGTAACTCCACCGCCTCCAACAAATTTGACTTTCCCTGAGCGTTATTACCTACCAAAATTGTTTTGGCAGCTGTAAACTCAACCTGCTGGTCTTGATAATTGCGAAATTGTCGGAGGTTTAGAGTTTTCAGGTACATAAGTGCAATTTTGGATTTTAAATTTTAGATTTTGGATTAAAGATAAATCTAAAATCTAAAATCTAAAATTTTCTTTCTAGACGGCCTTCTTGCCCATAATCCGCAAGAATATCTTCTCCGCTTCAATCCAGACAAACATTAAGGCACTGAAGCCGATACAAACCCCCAATTCTTGCATATTCAGGTAGTGAGTACCAAAGAAATCTCGCAGGGGTGGGACATAAACTAGCATCAACTGCAAAATCGTGGTGACGACAACAGCCGCTAGTACAAAGATATTAGAGAAAGGATTCATCTCGATGGTTAGTCGGTTGTTGGAGCGAATGGCGATCGCATGTCCCATTTGGGCGATACACAAGGTAGTAAATACCATTGTCTTCCAAGCTTCGGGATCGCCCTGATACCCAACAGCATGGGTATGTTGATAAGCCCACAACATCAAGGTAATGGTAATAATGGCAAATATTATCCCGATGCGAATCATGTAAGAACCTAATCCCCTAGCAAAAATACTTTCACGGGGACTAAAAGGCGGACGTTGCATGACATCCGGTTCTGGGGGTTCCACAGCTAATGCCAAGGCTGGTAAACCGTCTGTCACCAAGTTCATCCAGAGAATTTGTAAGGGAGTAAGAGGAACGCCTCCCAAACCAATTAAGGGCGCGGCTGCAATTGTGAGAACTTCACCAATATTACTGCCCAGGATGTATTTAATAAAGCGGCGGATATTAGTGTAAACAACTCTGCCTTCCTTGGTGGCGCTAACAATGGTGGCGAAGTTGTCATCAAGTAACACCATATCGCTGGCTTCCTTACTGACATCAGTGCCCGTAATGCCCATTGCAATCCCGATGTCGGCTTGTTTGAGGGCTGGAGCATCGTTGACACCATCACCTGTCATCGCTACAAATCGACCCCGGCGTTGCAGTGCTTGGACAATTCGCAGTTTGTGTTCTGGGGAAACTCTGGCATAGATGCTTACTAGGTCAACGTTTTGCTCTAATTCCTGGTCAGTCATCCGTTGCAATTCTTGACCTGTGAGGACACGATCGCCTTCTTGGGCAATTCCCAAATTGGTGGCGATCGCTCGTGCTGTTAATTGGTGGTCGCCTGTAATCATGATTGGGCGAATGCCTGCATCCCGACACTCTTGGACTGCTGCCCTGACTTCTGGGCGGGGCGCATCTAGCATTCCCACCAATCCCAGCCAAACCAAATCTTGCTCAGATGTTTCGTCTGAACCTTCTGGTGGAATTTCTACTAAAGGTTTGTAGGCAAAACCTAGCACCCGCAAACCTTTACTCGCCATCAGGTCATTTTCTGCCAAAATTTTCTGGCGGTGTTCTTCGGTCAATGGGCCTGTGTAATTACCCAAATGAATCTGAGTGGAACGTGCCAAGGTTAACTCTGGAGAACCTTTGGTAAACATTAAGTAGGGTTCAGATTGCAGAAAACCAGCGATCGCCGGGTCAACACCTCTCGAAGATGCTTCACCTGTGGCGACTCCTTCCACCTGAGTAATGACGCTCATCCGCTTCCGTTCCGAGGAAAAGGGGAACTCCGCAACACGAGGTAACTTACTGTTCCACTGGTCTTTTTCAATTCCGGCTTTTCCTGCCAGTGTTAATAATGCACCTTCTGTAGGATCTCCCAAAATCGCCCATTCACCTTGTTCTTTTTGCAACACTGAATCATTACAAATAGTACAGGCGACTGATAAAGCTGGGATTTCTGGAGACTCCTCTAAGGAAATTTTTTGACCATCTAACTGAAAGTCCCCTGTTGGCGCATAACCTTCGCCAGTGACGCGAAAAGTTTTGTTATTGGTGGAAACTGATTGTACCACCATTTTATTTTGAGTCAGGGTGCCAGTTTTATCAGAACAGATGGTGGTTACAGAACCCAATGTTTCCACTGCTGGCAATTTGCGAATCAAGGCATTTTGGCGCACCATTCGCTGGGTTCCCAGTGCCAAGGTGACGGTAATTACAGCTGGTAAACCTTCTGGAACCACAGCAACGGCCATACTCAAGGAAACTTCCAAGAGTTCTTGGATGTTTTTAAAACCTCCGTCCTTGATGACACCGCCGATCACAACGATCGCCACGAGAATTAAAGAACCCGTAACCAGGACGTTACCCAGTTGAGTCATTCGCTGCTGTAAAGGCGTAGGGTCATTTTCTACCGCCTGCAACATCGTAGCAATTTTACCTAGTTCTGTAGTCATGCCGGTGTTAGTCACCAGAACCTTGCCACGTCCTTGGAGTACTTCGGTTCCTTGAAATACTAAATTGATGCGATCGCCTAAATCTGTTTCCTCTGGCAATTTTAGTGTTGCCTGTTTGTTAGCAGAGTGGGCTTCACCAGTTAAGGCCGACTCGCGTATTTGTAAATTAGATTGTTCGATCAAGCGTCCATCTGCGGCTATCTGCATCCCAGCTTCCAGCAGCATTACATCCCCTGGAACTAGTTCCTTAGCCGCTATCTCCACCAATCTGGTATCGCGGATTACGCGCACCAAGGGAGAGGTCATTTTTTTCAAGGCTGCCAAGGCCTTTTCGGCACGGCTTTCTTGGACGTAACCGAGTATGCCGTTGAGGATGACAATTGCTAAAATAGCGATGGTATCTTTAAATGGCACTTCACCAGGCTTTAAGGTACCTGTCCGCCAAGCCCATAAATCTATCAAGCCAGAAATCAGAGCGACGCCAATCAGCATCAACAACATAATGTTCTTGAACTGATCCAGCAGAATTTCCCAAGTACTACGGCCAGCAGTTTCTTCAAGTTCGTTGGGGCCGTATTTTTGCAATCTCTGTTGAATTTCTTGGGGTGTTAAGCCGCTGTCTGCATTACTATCAAGCAGGTCTAGCGCTTTATCAACTTCTAAACTATGCCAAACGGCGGCACCTTCAGGCAGAGAATTAGCAGACATCGTGTAGGTCACAGCAAATGGTTACAAAATTCGATCATAATTTAGTGATGCCAGGAATTCCATCTCCTAAAGTTACATTAAAGCGATCGCCCAGTCAGATGAATGTATCTGTAATTCTTAACATTTGTAAATTCTTCCGATTTTGACATAGTATTATTTCTCACGAAAGAGTTTTTTGGAACACATTGTACCGATAATTGTTAGTACCCCGCCGTAAACGTGGCGTTTTAAGGGTTTGGCACCTAATCCCCAGTCCCCAGTCCCCAGTCACTTTTACACTTACCACAAGGTTTTATGAGTTTTGCACTCCCCACTTTGACCGTTAGCCAGATGTTTGGGCAAAAAACAATTCGACCGCTTACTGCTGCTGCCCTATGTGGCATTACTTTCATCAAAGATAAACTGATTGCCATTGACAATATTAAAGGGCATCTACTGGAGATTGATCCCATCTCTGACAACAGTAAAATTCTCAATCCCCATCAAGTTAAAGAATTTACCGATGTCACAGGTCTAGCGGCATGGGAAGATACTCTGTGGGTGAGCCGAGAAAATAGTGTTTACTTGTGCAAGCTCGATGCTTTGGCTCTGGAACATTTTGTGACATTGCCTTATCCGGCTGACGGTGTTGCTGTTTGGGAAACAACAGTTTATGTCAGTTGCCAAAGACTAGGTTACATTCTGGTTTTTGACCGCGAAACGCGAAAAGAGATTACCAGATTTTATGCCCCTGGAGTTGGGATCGAGAATTTGGCAGTCAACCAAGAAATGCTGTGGATTTGCGATCGCACCGAACAATCAGTTTACGCGATGGACAGGGCCACGGGAGAACTGCAATTCAGTGTCCTGACTCCCTTTGAATGTCCCACAGGCATCACAATCCATAAAAATGCCGAAACAGGCAAAGAGAGTATTTACGTTGCCTATGCATCAGAGGAGCCTTATATCCGGGATAACCCTAATGCCGATCCGAGTCATGAGCTAACATTCCGCGATCGCACTTTTATTCATCCTCTGTATTATCATTACGATCCAGATAAGCGCTACGCCCTCTCTAATGGCTATCTCATTGAAATGTCCTATGCTGAGGAAATTGCACCTTTAGACGAGGTTTATATCCCTGATGTCGAATGGCGCATCGCCCTACCATCGGAAACTGAGCGTCAAAAGGTGAAACACGTTGAACCCATTGGTATACCCTTTACCGAAGAAGTGATAGAAGGGCAACGTGTAGCAGTCTTTAAATTTGATTCTCTTGCCCCAGGCGAACGGCATATATTTGGTTGGAAAGCACTTTTAGAAGTTCGAGGAATTAAATATCGCATCACACCCAGAAATGTAGAAGACGTTCCTGAACTTTCCCTAGAATTACAAACACGCTACTTAGTGGATGACGACGATTTAGCAATGGATACCACCATTGTTCGCCGTGCCGCCAGAGAGGCGATTGGTTCTGAAACCAATGTGCTACGGAAAATGCACAGCATCCGAAACTACGTCTATGATGAGTTATCTTACGGTATTAAACCTTATATTGATACACCAGATATAGTTTTAGAACGGGGCGTTGGTTCCTGTGGCGAATATGTCGGCGTTTTACTTGCCCTATCCCGTTTAAATGGTATCCCCTGCCGCACCGTCGGTAGGTACAAATGTCCTCCCCATAGTGACTTCATAGGAGTTCCACTACAACCCGACTTTAATCATGTTTGGCTAGAATTCTACGTCCCAAATTTTGGCTGGTTGCCAATGGAATCAAATCCTGACGATGTGGGTGAAGGTGGACCTTATCCCACGCGCTTTTTTATGGGCTTATGCTGGTATCACATTGAAATTGGCAAAGGTATCACCTTTGAAACTGTGACAAGTCAAGGTGCGCGGCTAACCAAAGAAGATATCCCCATTGGTGATTTGGCGATTAATCATATCCGGTTCACAATTCTTAAAGAATTACCGGACTTTTGAATTTGGGCATTGGGCATCGCGCACAAAAGGCAGTCCCGATGAAACAAGTTTCAAAAGCCTTGAATGAAAGAATAACTGGGGACTGGGGAGGAGAATAACCATTGGTGTCAACTTAACGTGAAAACTAGCCTAGAACCAGCTTTTAGAGATTGTCACCTTTGTCTCGTTCCCACTCTCCGACTGGGAATGCTGTCCTAGAGGCTCCGCCTCCCTTGCTGGCGGCAGAGCCGCTTTTGAGTTGCATTTTCAGCCTCCGGCTGGAAACGAGGTTTTAAAGGAGTTTCAGCTTAAGTTGACACCAATGGAGAATAACTAACTCCTAACTCAGCACTCAGCACTTTCAAGACGTAGGTTGGGTGGAGCGGAGCGCAACCCAACATATAATATATCAGGATGTTGGGTTACGCAAAGCCTCCACCCAACCTACAATTTTTTCGCTACAATTTTTTCGCAACATTTTGGTAAATTAATTAACTATTAACTCTTAAACTGGGCATTGGATATGATTGATGCTGCTTAAAATCGGCAAATTCACAGATGGAATTAAATGGGCAAAAGCGGCAGTGAGAGCCAGGATTAGGAGGAAAAATTTTACTGAAATTACTATTTTCTTCCTGATATTTTTGCAAATCGTGCTGGTGCTTGTGGGCAATATTAGCTAACTCAAATTTTAAGGATTCTAATTCACTATTATTAATAGTAATTAACTCAGATTTTTTACATATTTCCAAATTATAAAATGATGCAACTGCTTTCCGTCCAGGATAAAGATAACGAGCCGCTAGCAAGTAAACTAATGCCTGTCGTTTGTCAAAAGCCGACTTACCAGTTTTGAAATCCAAAATATGTAAAGTGCTATCAGACTCAATAAAAACGCAGTCCATAGCCGCGTATAAGCGAAAGCAATAATCTTCTTGTTCAACTACTATCGGTTTGGGAAAGCCTTCATCACCCGGAGTTAATTGGATAATATTTTTATCTAAAAGCAACGGCGCATCATGATATTTTTGCAAAATTTGCAGCACGCGTTGCTGGACTTGAACGCTTGAGTGAGCTAATTTTAGTAGCTGTGCAACTCTTTCTACACCATCTGCTTGCTTCAACAGATGCCTGTGATGATGAAACTCATAAATACCTTTTTGGGCGAGTATGCCTATTCGCTGGGGTGCGGTGGCTTGTGCTAACAGCGCTTTGACTTGTGGTTCGTGTTGCCGGGCTTTGATAAACCCCCGTCTCATCTGGCAATGCCAGCGTTCTTGCCCGATCGCTGGGGCAACTAGAGACCAAAGGTGATAACTGGCAAAAGGTCGATCGGGGGTTGACATTGCTCAGAAACAGTGAGAGAAAGTACGGTGGGGAGAAGTTTAAGCTAAGGCTGGCATAGAAAAGAACTTCGTGGATACTTGCTGCTACACAAACTTTGCGGGAAGCTTTTATAGTACTGATAATGTACGAGAGCAAGTGGCAAAAATGTCCAGCAAGATAAAATTTGGTACTGATGGATGGCGAGGGATTATTGCCGATGACTTTACATTTCCCAATGTACGGAAAGTAACAAGGGCAATTGCCACTTACTTAGAAACAGCCTACACAAAAGATAGACCAGTACTTATTGCCTACGATACTCGCTTTTTAGCTGACCAGTTTGCCCAAACAGCGGCCCAAGTCCTAGCAGACTTGGGTTGGACTGTAAAAATTACCGATCGAGATTGCCCCACACCAGTAATTGCTTACAACGCCCGTCACTTAAATTCCGCAGGGGCGTTAATGTTTACTGCTAGCCATAATCCAGCACGCTACTGTGGAATTAAATATATACCCGATTATGCTGGGTCTGCCACTCTAGAGATTACTGATACTATTGTGGCAAATATAAAAAGTGCATCGGATGAGTTGCCTGGGAGCAACCCGTCAGGTTCAATTTCAATTTTCGATCCGAAACCTAATTACCTACAATTTATCTACACCTTACTTGATATAGAAAAAATTAAAAGCGCTAATTTAAAGATAAAGTATGATGCTTTGTATTCTACCTCTCGCGGCTATTAAAAGTTAGGAGTTAGGAGTTAGGAGTTAGGAGTTAGGAGTTATGAATTAAAAGTTAAGAGTTGTAAATTAGCAATTCTTAACTCTTGATTTCTAATTTCGAGCAAAATTTGAATTACAGCAGTTTTCATATATTTAAACCGCTTGTAACAAACTCTACTAAATCATGGTTAAAAACCCGTTAACTTAATGAAACCGATAAATGTAATTCAGGCTACATAAAAATGCGCCTAGAGCAGTTGCAAGCCTTTTTAGCGATCGCCCAAATCGGCAGCTTTCAACAAGCAGCGCGAACATCTGGTGTTACTCAATCGACGATTAGTCGCCAAATCCAAGCATTAGAAGCAGATTTGGGGATAGAACTGTTTCACAGAAGCAGTCATGCCAAACTGACGCTAGGAGGTGAACGTTTGCTACCGCACGTCCGCAAAATCTGCCAAGAGTGGCAGACTGCGACAGAAGAATTAGCCGATTTAATCGCCGGAAAGCAACCACAACTTTGTATTGCGGTGATTCACTCCCTATGTGGATCTTACTTACCACCAGTGTTACAAAAATTTTGTCATGATTATCCAGATGTGCAATTGCGGGTAACTTCCTTGGGAAGCGATCGCGCCCTGAAAGTCCTCAAAGATGGAATGGTAGATTTAGCAATTGTGATGAATAATCGCTTTTTAACCACCAGTAGAGAAATGGTGGTAGAAGTGCTTTATGATGAACCTATAGAAGTTTTAACCGCAGCCAATCATCCCCTATCCCAATATGAATTCATCCCTTGGTCAGAACTAATTCGTTATCCCCAAGTGGTTTTTAAAGATGGTTATGGGATGCAGCGCTTAATCCAAGATAGATTTGAGCGCATGGAAGCTACACTCCAATCGGCCTTGGAGGTAAATACCCTAGATGCATTTCGGGGAGTTGTACGCCAAGGAGAACTGATAGCCTTGCTACCTCAATCAGCGTTACTGGAGGCACGTCTTGACCCTACCCTAGCGATTCGTTCCTTAGCCAGCAATCATACTAGTGGTTTAGCTGATGGTTCCAGTTTGACTCGTCGGGTAGTGATGGTAACAACTCAAGATCGTCTGCAAATTCCACCCATCAAACACTTTTGGCAACTTGTGCTAGAAAATATACCACTACAAATTGACCAGCAGCTATCGGCTTTGTCACCTGCCATTTTGTTGGACAACGTGAGTTAACTCATGGGCAAGTAATTCCTTCCCTCCATGACTCTCTGGAGCATATTCTCCTTGACGGAAAAATATATCCTGCCCTGTGGTGAAGGCACGAGCTTGGATAGATTGGTTGAGTTGGTCAGAGCGGCTATCTGTGTGGATTTTGACACCACTAAAGTCAGTCCCAAAAGATTGTTCCATTGGTTGCCGGATATCGTCTGAAAGTGGCTGTCCGCCTCCTCGTTCCTGTTGGATTGAAGTTTCCAAGTTAGATGTGGCTGCTACTCCACCACCCTGACGTTGTAGCGAAATATTGGCATCCGCCAGAGATTTCATTTGTAATTCTTCTTCTTCCTCTGGTAACGCTTCCCGTTGTAGCGAAATATTGGTATCCGCCAGAGATTTCATTTGTAATTCTTCTTCTTCCTCTGGTAACGCTTCCCGTTGCACAGACTGCTTACTTACAGACTCGCCCATCGTCTGCATTACCTGTTGTGCTACTCTATCAGCTTCCTGCTCGTAAACATCTCCTGGCTGGTTAACCGTGAGTTTTGTTTGGGGACGCAGTGATATACGACTAATGTCATGCATTAGTGGTTTGTTGAGAGGTTGCACCGATGGAACTGCTTGGGACGAAGCACCAGAGGAGTCTAAACCAAAACCACGCGTCGGTTGTTTGAGTGCAGGTATTGAGAAGGAAGCAGTAGTAGCTTTTTTGGGCTGGACTATGCGTTCTCTCATTTTTTCTCCTGATGCCTAAGCAGTAGGTGGATGACTATTTGATTATTCTAATATCTAGAGTACAGCGATCGTACTCACCACACAATGCAGCAAAGTCTAAATTTTCGGCAACCCTATTCTATAGTGTCGGGCGATGTCTACGACGGGCTACGCCTACGGATTTCAAGAGGTGTATGATAGGATGGGCAAATTCTGATAATTTGACAATTTCATTTCCATTTACCCAACTTAAATAATTCGTAATTCGTAATTCGTAATTCGTAATTAAGTTTTGTGAAAGCGACGCGCAAAGCGAGTCTGCGATAGCGCCGGCGGCAAGCGAGTACTCGAGCGTCGCGTCCGGGGATTTAGACCCCGACCCAAAACTTGCCAGTTATTGAACTGGGGGATTTAAACCCACGGTAGTCGGTTAAAACAGATGCGATCGCTCGCACGTTTTCACCCTCTACAAGATTGGCGATTGCATTTTATCAACAATCATACATGGGCGATGTCTACGACGGGCTTTGCCTACGCAACACTATTCAGACAGTTGCTACAAGAAAGGCGATACCTGCGGCGGGCTGCGCCTACGCACTTTATCAACCATCATATATGCGCGATAGGGCTTTAGCCGTTGCCAAGGGCATCGCACTATTAAGACAGTTGCTACAAGATCGGCGATCGCACTGATAATTCTTCACGAAGAATACGGCGTAGATCCTCTTGGGTGAGAGGTTGATCAGAAGGGGACTGGAGATATTTCTTTAAAACCTCATTAATTAGAGTCTGATAACCCATTCCAGCTATTTCAGCCTCTTCTCGAAATTTATCTAGAATTTCATCATCTAGATAAATAGTAATGCGTGTTTTTCCATGAGTTGGAATTACAGATCCTCGTTTTCCCTTAGAAAAATCATATTCTTTTCTCATAAGCTTTTATCTCCTGTTTTGTGGCGCGACGAGCAGAAATTAGTCGAATCACCTCACCACGCAGGGTATAAACAACGACCAATGGTGAGCCAGAGTTTCCTATCCCCACTGCGATGAAACGTTCTTCAGTAATCGAATCTGGATCAATGTCATGAATGGCAAGGGGATCGAAAAACACCATTTCAGCTTCTGCAAAGGAAACACTATGCTTTTGCCAATTGGTTTTTGCTTTTTTGGGATCATATTCAAAGAACATACATATATTATATGTATGGCAAGATTGTCTCGTCAAGATTTATGTAGAGGGTGTTAGCCACAGCGTAACACACCGAATATTAGTCTCGTAGGGTGCGTTAGGCGTTTGTGTTTGGATATTTGACATTCGATATTCCCATTGTATTTTTCGGAATAGAATTCGTGGTAGAAACGGACTGTATTGCCAAGCTCCATTTCGTACCAGAATCCTCCGTTGCCAATCTTAGCGTCCTCATTACAGCGATCGCATTTCCAACACCATTTGTCAAAAGTCTAAATCCAGGTAAAAACTTAAGTTCGACTTTTGGCTACTTTTGATTCTGATGCAGTACCTTTAGCCTGGATTTAGGGAGAGTTTTTTATTTATGGACTCAAATCAGCAACAGAGTTTTTTCACATTCGATGGAGACGTTGGCGGTACTGCTGGCTATGCAGGGGTTTCAGCGACTAGCAAGGCGGCGAATGCTGCGGGTAAATACCTCAATGACTCGCGGCTTTTGAACCAACTTACAGAACACGTGTATAAACTTTTGCTAGAGGACTTGCGATCGCAGCGCGAAAGGGTAGGTAATTATGATTCTCAAAGGTGGTTGTGATGGCTACAGGCGCTAATAACGGCAACATTACTCACGAATTAAATTATGTCACTACTAATCGTTTCTACGTTGAGATAGACAGTTCTATTGCTGCTTCTTTCGCCGAATGTTCAGGATTGAGTATTCAAATTAAGAAAAATGTTTTTCAAGAAGGTGGTGTCAACGATCAGCAAAGAATTTATTTAGGTCATACAGAATTTACAGACATCACTCTTAAACGTGGAGTTACCGATCATCCAGGTTTTTGGAACTGGATGAATGCAGTTTTTGATGAACAAAAGAAAACATCTCGGCGCAATGTCAATATTTTGATTTTCAATCAAGCCGGTGAAACGATGATGAGTTGGACTTTAATTGGTGCTATCCCGATAACTTGGAAAACACCGACACTTCAAGCAGATGGCAAAGCCGTTGCCATTGAAGAATTAACTTTAGCTTATGAAGGTTTACAAGTTGCCAGAGCTACAGGAGGAGGTAGTTCTGTACAACGAAACCAAAAAACCGGATATTTCGTTTCTAGTTAATTGGCTATTTTTCAACTATAACTATGCAAATTATTCAACCTACATTAGGAAACAATATTCATCCCCTGGGGATTAGATCGCATTTATCTAATTCTCACAGAATGTTATTGAGAAAAGAGTCTCATTCTCTACATTCACGAAGTAATTTTATCAGTTCCATCCAAAATAAACCACCATTAGCCACATCCTCAAAGTTTTTCTTGTCTCGTGAACATGAGCCATCGATACAACCAGTAATAGGTTGGGATAGTTGGGATACTCAGGATATAAATAATGAGTTTCCATTGCTTGAATTTGATTCTGCTGATTTCATAAATCCACTAGAAGATAGTAATATTATTAACAGTAGTGAACCAGTAAAAGCTAGTATTTCAGAGGTAATACCAACTCATATTGAAAACAATACGAGTAATGATATGTCATCAGAAATCAATATTAGTACCAAAAGGAAATCTAAATCAAAAAAAACAAATAAATCTCAACAGCCCCCAGAAAAAAATTCAGCCACTAAATCTAAGACTAAAAAATCGGTCAAATCATCTGCAACTAAGTTTATTGACAAAAGCAACATTCCTATTAATTCAAAGGAAAATAGCTTATTAGCATCAGATAAATCTCTGCTTGTTGAGGCTAACTTAGAACTCCCCACTTTACAACTTGATATTGATTCAGATAATAATATTAGAAATGATGATGATTTAATTGGCATTATAACGCCTAGTATAACGACACCAAATTCTTCACATAACGTTAATATTACTAACGGCGAACGGCAAGTAAATCCTGAATTTTCATCTAATTTAACTAGTGCAGAATCGTCTGACATAGAAAGTATTTTACAATTACAACAAGAAAATAAATTAGATGATAACGCAAGTGATTTAGTAGAATCTTCACTTGTAGAACTTCCTTTTTATCAACAAAATGTAGATAAAAAGGAAGTTCTCCATAATTCTTTAGGGAATGATGAACAGCAGATAATCCCTGAAGCATTAGAATTAGTTAGTATTTCAGATATTCCAGTCAGTCCAACGCTACCACAACAGGATATTGAAACAGATCGACTTCCTTCCATAATTGATAATCAAACCATCGCTTCTTCAACAAATTTAATACATAAAAATGAGGTTTTGCCAACCTTTATATCTCCATCGTCAGAAGAGAAATCATCAAATATAAATAGAAATAGTGATTTTGAGGTAATTACAGACATTGAACCAGACTTAATCTTAGAAAATAATCCAAATAATTTTGTCACAGATAATTTTGTGGCTGATAATTCTCTAGAAAATGCAGCTTTATCATCAACATTGACATCACCTGATGTTAATGACACACTTCATGTTTTTGCGAATGATGAAAATATAGTAGGGACGCACAGCTACACACCACTACATGATGTTGCTGTACCTAATTCTAAGTCTTCAGTTGCAAAAAGCCCGATTGCAATACAACCAGAGATTATCTCTAGTTTTACGAGTCAGTCTCCAGCCAGTATACCTATTCAGTTAACACCAACCTCAGCCAATATTGAAGACACGCCCAGTTTATTGGCAAACTCTGATAATCATGAACAGTTATTAACTTTAGAGTCACAATCTGTAATAGCAGATAATCTTTTAGATGTCTCAACAAATGTAACTTCACTGCAAGATGACAGCAGTATTGAGAATACTACTAGCGAGTCTACAGAAAGTTATCCCATCTTAGCGCTACCTGAGATTGTTGAAGCACCACAAGTTACCGCCACATCGCCTGAGATTGTTGAAACACCAGCAGTTACCGCCACACAGCCTGAGATTGTTGAAACACTAACAGTTACCGCCACATCGCCTGAGATTGGTGAAACTGTGATGTCTCACGAGGACGTTAACACACCAACAATTCCTGCCACATTATCTGAAATCGTTACAACTGAGAGTATTTTCAAGAAACCTATTGACAATGAACAACCAATAGAATTAGAACTTCCCTTTGCGGTAACAAATCCTGAAATATCAACAAAGGTTGATATTTCAGATAATCCAGATAATCCAGATATCCCAGAAGAAGCAACTTCCGCACAAAATGAGGTAACTATACCATCTGAAGTTGAGCAAAACGCGACTATTAAAAATTTGCCCGCACCTAAAGGTTATGCTACTGGTGGTCAAGTAACAGACTCCCGCATTGAAAATCGCCAGCAAATAGCACCCTCGGATACAGTACCAGCAATGCTTACGCCTGGGGAGTTTGTGATTAATACTAGAGATGCACAGAAGCATTTACCTCTACTACATCACATCAACACTGGTGGGACACCGCAAGATATTATCCTTCCAAGTTTACAGACACCCAATCCCACAGAACCAGAAGAAACAACTTCTCCAGAGACTCCGACTAAAGTCGATTCTTTTCCAGACACTTCATTACAGCTAAAAAGCGCTGAGACTGACTCACCTCAGATATCTAATTCTTTAATTCCTTCTTCCTTGGGGTTGAATATTAGTAAACAGAAGCTTTCAATTCTGAATTCTCCACAGCTTAATCCTCTTCAAAACGAAACAATTGGTGTGGATGAACCCTCACCTCAATACTCATCGCCTCCCATGATTTTCCGAAAAGCAAATCCCAGCACTAATACATCTTCTCAATGGTCAAACACACCTTCACAATGGTCAAGTGTGGAAGATTTACTAAATGTAAATAATGATGAATTCACTAACTTTAACTTTAGTGGTGTGGAATCTAACAGCCAAAATTCTGAATTTTCTCATGCTTCCGAATCGCCACAAATTTTTGCTAAACACCTTCCTTCATTTAGAGGCTTTGCTGATGGTGGAGAAGTCACTCCACCGGATATATCTAGAGCAATAGAACCGATAACTGAGACAATAGAAAATACTTCTTTATCTTCTGAAGGAAATGACAAAGATGATCCGGCGGCTCTTGAAGCTCTAGCTCGTGAAATTTATCATAGATTACGACAACGGATAGAAATTGAGCGAGAACGTCATGGCGGTTATTCAGGTCGATTACCTTGGTAAATTTCCATTCAATAATTAATTTTTAGGAGAAATACTCAAATGCCAACTCCAGCAATTATTGTTATTCAAAAACGTCAACCACAACTTGAGAAAGCCAAACTTGTAGCTTATAAAAGTGGAGCGACAAAAGATATTGAACTGATGTTTAATCCTACAGATATTAGTTTTGCTAGAACTGTTAAGTGGGAAAGTAAGGACGGTAATAGAAGTACCGAACTTCTCCCTAAAGTTAACTTTTCTGGCGTTGATCCTTACAAATTTACACTTAAGCAGTTGCTATTTGATACTTATGAAACTAAAGAATCAGTCATGAAGTATATAGATATTATTAAGCAAGGAGTAGAGACGATCAAAGGATCTGCTGATAAGCGTCCACCTGTTTATATCTTTACATGGGGAACAGAATATTTCTATTGTGTAATTACGAGTTTAACTTACACTTTAAATATGTTTCTTACCGATGGTACACCAGTCAGGGCGCTCGTAGATATCTCCTTGCAAGAAGTAGATAAAAACCACCTTCCTGGAGGTAAAGAATCAGCTTCTAAAGGCAAAGATCGTCAGGCGAATAAACAATTAGGAAAAACTGATAGCCAAAAATAGCCAAAGTTATAAATAAAAATTGTAGGTTGGGTTAAGCAAAGCGCAACCCAACAAAGCCCCATAAATGTGTGTGCATCCAAATTTGGCAGATTTATTTTGTAGTGCGAGCATCTTGCTCGCGGCCATCTATAATGCCCATTATGCTTAATTATGCTTAGTATGCGAGCGAGACGCTCGCACTACATATTACATTATGGGATGCTCCCAGAAATGTTGGGTTTCGTTCCTTAACTCATCTGTCACTTCCTTATCATTCAAGAATTCTCTGAATATTTCATGCTGATAAAATAATAGTTATGCCTAAACAAAGCCTCTATTTAAGTGAACCTCAAATCCAGGTAGAAGGACTAGATGATTCTTCAGAATTGATGAAAGATTTGCTGCAAATCACCATAGAAGAAAGCCTGCATTTACCAGCAATGTTTACTCTAGTAGTACATAATAGCTATCTTCCCACTTCTGAACGCTCAGAAAACAAGCCTTGGCGATATGATCAACTATTTAAGATTGGTAAAAAAGTGAAGTTGGGTTTTAGTGGGAGTACTACTCAAGATCCTCATTTTAAAAAAGATATAGAAAATTTTCTGATGCAAGGTGAAATTACAGCGATGGAAGTTCACTTCAATGAAAAATCTGAAGCTGATATCATTGTTCGTGGCTATGATATTTCCCATCGTCTGCACAGAGGTCGTTATAATCGTTCTTTTCTGAATGAAACTGATAGCGATATAGTCAAGAAAGTAGTTAAAGAAGTCGGGATAAAAATTGGCAATGTAGAGTCAACTAGCGAAGTTCATAAGTATGTATTCCAAGAAAACCAAACTAATATGGAGTTTTTGCGAGAAAGGGCTGCCCGCATTGGGTTTGAATTATTTTTGACCGAGGATAAGATAAATTTTTGCAACCCAAAAGCTCAGGGAGATTTACCACTAAAATGGCTAATTGATATTAGTAAATTTAGTACCCGCGTCACCAGTTCCCAACAGGTGAGTTCTGTGGAAGTACGTGCTTGGGACTATAGCCAGAAAAGATTAATTAGCCAAACAGCTAACAAAGAGAAGCAAGTAACTGAGACAGGTAATAAGCTAGGAAGTAGTACAAATACTGCATTTTCTAATCTTAATTCGCCCAAAATGACTGTTGTAGATAAACCTGTTGCTAGTGAAAATCAAGCAAAGGCGATGGCTCAGGCTTTGTGTGATGAATTGGGAGGAGAATTTGTTTATGCAGATGGCAAAGCAGCAGGGAATCCCCAGATTCGTCCAGGACGAGTTGTTAAACTTGAGGGCATGGGCGATCGCTATAATGGTAGTTATTATGTTACAGAAACCCGCCATTTCTTCAGTCAGCGCGTTTATGAAACTGATTTCAGCGTGCGGGGGCTACGTTCTGGTAACTTATTCACAACTCTATCTCCACAAAAACGTCTACAGCCATCTGAGACTTTATTGGTGGGAATTGTCACTGATAACAAAGACCCACAGGCATGGGGTAGGGTGAAGGTCAAGTTTCCCACTCTCACAGAAGACCATACAAGTGATTGGGCGCGAGTTGTAGCTGTAGGAGCAGGCCCCAACAGAGGTTTCGACTGTTTACCAGAGGTAAATGATGAAGTCTTGGTAGGTTTTGAGCATGGCGATATCCACCGTCCCTACGTCATTGGCGGGGTATGGAATGGCAAGGATGCACCACCAGAAAAGGTGAATGACTCGGTTACAAGTGGTGTGAGATTACGCACCATTAAGACTCGTGTAGGTCATGTTCTACAGTTTGTTGAAGAAGATAAAGGAAGTAGTAAAAAAGGTATTCGCGTAGAAACTGAATACGGTCACAAAATATATCTCAATGACAGCCAAAGGTGTATAGAGATTGAAACTAAAGGCGGTCATAAAATCAAAATGGACGACATGGGTAAATCTGTTTCAGTGAAATCAACAGGTAATATGTCATTAGATGCTGCTGGCAATATAGACATTTCAGCCAACGGCGTGATTACAGTTAAAGGTGCGATGATTCGCCTTAATTAATTCGTAATTCGTAATTCGTAATTCGTAATAAACACAATAGGAGGTTGTGATGGGTAAACCAGCAGCAAGAATTACTGACAATGTAGCGCACCCTTTACCCCCAGTCTTGACAGGAGGGCCGGGTAGTCCGAATGTGTTGATTGGGTCTTTACCTGCGTGGCGGGGTGTGCTTGCAGCAGCAGTACCAGGTTTGCAGTCCGCCAAACAAGCTTCTGATACAGCTATCCAAGTGGCTGAGGCTTCTACCCTAGCGGCGGCTGGGACACCAGGGCTACCTGCTGCCTTAGCTGCTGAACAAACTACAAAGGCAACATCTGCTGCTACTATGGGTAGTGCGATCGCTGCTGCTGCTGCTGGTGCTGATATTCATAATTGCGCCACACCTTTACCCTTACCTCCTCACGGCCCTGGGGTTGTGATTGACGGTAGTCAGACTGTGCTGATTAATAATCTACCTGCCTCTCGCATGGGCGACACTGTTTTAGAAGCATTAGGGCCACCGAATAAAATTATCAAAGGTGATTTTACTGTTTTGATTGGCGGCTGATTGGGAGAGACAGGGGGCAGGGGGCAGGGGGCAGGAAGGGACAAGGGGGAGTTAGAATATCTTTCATCCACCTTTGAACTGGATGAATCCACCTCGGAACCTTAAACTCCTACCTGCCCCTTCATCTTCGACCTTTGGCGAATAGGCTTAAACCCTTTGTGCCGATATCTTTGAAGATATCCATGTAACAGCTGTCTAAGTGCCAGATATGGTTTATGGTCGCGATCGAGCCTATTTGGGAACAGGTTGGGCTTATCCACTGCATTTAAGTGTGCAAGGTGGGATACAACTTAGCCGTGAAGAGCAAAAAGTTAAAGAATCTATTTGGATTATCCTCCGCACGGGAGTAGGTGAGCGAGTTTATCGACCTACCTTTGGTTCGCGCTTGTCGGAACTGGCGTTTGCACCTTTAAATAGCGATACCCTCCTGCGAATCCGTCTTTATGTCTTGGAAGCTTTAGAAGTTTGGGAACCACGCATTACTATCGATGAAGTTCTGACTGATCCTGACCCTATGCGTGGCAGAGTGGACATTATCATCAATTATCGACTTAAAGACGGCCCCGATATTTATAGTTTTGTTTATCCTTATTATTTAGTTTCAGCTGGGGAGGAATCGTGAACTTTGACTTTTTACCGAAATTACCTTCTTCCAATTTAGACGATCGCGCCTTCGATGATTTGGTGGAAGAATGTATTATGCGTATTCCTCGCTATTGTCCAGAATGGACTGACCACAATCTCAGCGACCCAGGAATTACGCTAATTGAGTTATTTGCTTGGTTAACTGACCAAATGTTGCTCAGATTCAACCAAGTACCCCGAAAAAATTATGTTGCTTTTCTAGAATTACTGGGTATTCGTCTCCAGCCTCCCGCCCCAGCCCGCACGGAATTAACTTTTTATTTAAGCGCTGCACTACCTGAAGCCTACACAATTCCCGCCGGATTGGAAGCCTCAACTATCCGCACTGAAACTACAGAAGCGATTACCTTTAGTACAGATGCTCCTCTAATTATCGGCAAACCCCGCATCCAACACTTCTTAACTGCCCAAACTACCGAAGATATTCCCCAATCTCTGCGCGAAAGAGTCACAACTTCCTGGACTCGTCAATCTAACGGTTACTGGACAGGTAATGAACAACCGATTTTTGAAGAGGAACCCCAGCCTGGTAACTGCTTTTATTTAGCAATTAATTCTGATGATCCTTTAGACGCTAATGTTTTAGAAATTATTTTCCAAGGGGCTGCGGCTACCCCTGCTGGGATTAACCCCAATCAACCACCCCGCAAGTGGGAAGCCTGGGACGGGGAAAATTGGCAACCCGTTTTATTGCAAGAGTCAGATGATAAAACTCGCGGTTTCAGTTTTTACGAAATTGCTCAACAGGGTGGAAACCCGTCTCAAGGTGCAGAGGTACGTTTGCATCTACCGCAGATTTGGCCTGTGGCCAATTTTACCTCTTATCGAGGTCGCTGGTTGCGCTGTAGCTTTGTTTCCACAGCAGCAAATGAAACTGGTTACAATCGTCCACCACGAATTATTGGTTTAGCAGTGCAGTCAATTGGCGGTACTGTTAGGGCTAGCCACAGTACGCTGATTCAAGATGAGCGATTGGGAATTAGTGATGGTACGCCCGGTCAGAGTTTCCAATTACAAACAGCACCAATTTTAGAACGCCGAGAAAATGAGTATATTTTAGTTACTCCTGCTGGTGGTTTGCCTCAAAAGTGGACTGAGGTGAGAGATTTTGCTGATTCTGGCCCGCATAATTTTCATTACACCATCGATTCCATCACTGGTACAATCCAATTCGGGCCACTGATTCGGGAACCTAGCCAACTTAAACAAGAAACCCAGGTACGATCGCGAATTCAGCAACCATCATTAGATGACACATCTGTACAAGTTCTGGAAAATAACCAATCTGAACACCAATATGGGGCGATTCCTCCCCGTGGTTCAGAAATTAGGATGGTTACTTATCGTACAGGCGGTGGTAGACAAGGCAATGTGCAAACTGGGGCAATTCAGTTTTTGAAGTCTGCGTATCCATATATTGCTAGTGTGGTCAATCGTGTACCTGCAATCAATGGGGCGGATGCCGAATCACTGGAACAGGCTGTAATAAAGGCTCCCCGCATCCTCCGCACGCGCGATCGCGCCGTCACTGCTGAAGATTTTGAAGTTTTAACTCAACAGGCGGGTGCTGGTGTGATCGCTCGCGTCCGTTGTTTGCCAGCAAATTCTCGTAGACAAGCTGGTATAGTTAGTTTACTGGTAGTTCCTTATGCAAATACAGATGCGATCGCTCAAGGCAATGGCATGACACCAGAAGAATTTGCCCTCAGTAATGCCCTGCAAGAGCAAATTTTGAGTTACTTAGATGAAAGACGCTTATTAGGGATACAAATAGAATTACAAGAGCCGAATTACGTAGGTGTTTCTGTACAGACAGAAGTTGCTTTAGAGCCAGCATACAGCAACACTTTTGCCAGCGAAGAAGTTCGCCGGAATTTAAGGCGATCGCTGTATAAATATTTAAATCCCTTAACTGGAGGAATTGACGGCAAAGGTTGGCCATTCGGGCGACCAGTTTATACATCAGATATTGTGGCATTACTGCAACAAACCCCAGGTGTGCGACATTTAGGCCCCGTCTTGCTGTTTCCCATCCGCAAGCAAGGAGAAGTTTGGCGACGACAACCATCACCAGAACAATTGATTGACCCAGGATCGGAAGGTTTGATATGTTCTTGGGCTGATACAAATCTGCGTTCAAATCACGACATTCAGATAATTCGTAATTCGTAATGACGCTCCTACGTCGCTAACGCTGCGCTAACGTAATTCGTTAGGACTTACGCAAAATATCTCTTAAACTCTGATTTCTCTGTGTCCTCTGCGCCTCTGCGGTTCGTTATTTTGTAACTCGTGCGTAAGTCCTGTTCGTAATTCCTAATTTGTCAATAGTTATTTCCCTCCAATCCCCAATCCTATGGTTCAAAGTCGCTCTAGTCCAGCTGTAAGCATTCAATTAACGCCAATGCAAATCCCCGAAGCTTTACCTGTGGCAGGTTTAGCGTTTGCAAATACAGAAAACATCGATGTCGCTGGACGTAGTTTACTCTTGCATCCTGGACATCCTAGCGAGATGATTGTCCAAGTACAAAACTTAGAACAACGTCCTTTGCGGGTAAGCTTAAGCATTGAAGGTAACTTCCCATCCCAGTGGTGTCAAATTGGCACAGAAGGCAGTGAAATACCGCCTCGTGGACACATGGATGCTGTTCTCTACTTCTCAATTCCCGATACCTTTTTTGAAGACCAAGAAGCAATTTCACCTGGTAAAAAAGATAAACTAACGCTCAATTTTCGCAGCCTAATTACCCTACATATAGACCCAGGCACGGACAACGAACAAATCGAGAGAAGCGAGTATTTCGATTTATACATCCGCCCCTACACTGCCTATATGGAATTCTTGCCAATTTTGTATAGAGAAGTGGACTTTATTGGTCGCTTCATGAAGATATTTGAGCAAGCTTTTCAACCAATCGTTAATAGCTACAATGTCATGTGGGCAAATCTCGATCCCTTGACAGCACCGCAGGCACTATTACCCTTTATGGCTCATTGGGTTGCTTGGCAAGTAGATTCTGTTTGGGATCTCCAGCAACAACGGCGTTTAATTAGCCGAGCCGTAGAACTTTATCGCTGGCGAGGAACTCGTAAAGGATTACGTCTTTACTTGCATCTTTATACTGGTTTACCACTAGACGAACATTTAACTAATGAAGCTGATAAACATATTAGTATTACAGAACCTTTTGGCCCAAGTTTTATTATCGGAGATGCACAACTAGGAAATGCAGTTTTAGCAGGTGGGCAACCATATCATTTCATAGTACGTTTGCGTTCAAATATTTCTAGTGGCATCATCAACGAAGAACTTATCCAAAGAATAATAGAACAAGAAAAACCAGCTTTTTGCACATACGAATTATCTATCGAGAATCCCACCAATTAAATAATTCGTAATTAATACCATTTTTTTGTGAGGTTACACCAAACCCTTTCTTTCTTTCTTTACTTTGTGTCCTTCTCTGACGAGATGCTGCGCGAATGCGTCCTTTGCGGTTCGTTTTTCTTTCTTGTACTTAATTGATATACAGCACATTTCATCTAAATGAGGTACATAGGGGCGGGCAAGATGCCCACCCCACAAGATTTATCATATTAATATGTGTACTTCATTTACTTGCAAAGTGCTGTAAGTAAGTAAAATTAAACAGACTTTTAATCCAAAATCCAAAATCCAAAATCCAAAATCCAAAATTCCTATGTCCCACCCTTTCCCCCCTCCACCAATCAAATCTCTTGAACGCCTACAAGCCGCAGACGGGTTACTAATTAATGCGGAACGCTGGCGCACAGCCCATGATTACCACCGGAATCGGCAAAATACTCAATATCAAAGTTTAAACCAACCAGGGATAGTCTGCGGTTTAGGCGTTCGAGATATAACTGCCCCTAGCCAAGTTGAAGCTAGATATCGAGATGGACGTTGGGTACAAATTCAACCTGGTATTGCCATTGATTTAGCCGGCAATCTAATTGTTATACCGACTTCTTATGATTTTCCTATTGATATAGAAGTAGTAAGTTCTGAACCACTCATGATTTACTTAGTAGTTAGCTATGTAGATCCTGATGAATTGCGACGCGGGCAGCAAAGAGATATTGTTCAAGAAACTTATCGAATTGACCAAAGAAACTCTACACCAGCCAGTTCAGAAATAGAAATATGTCGGATACTTCTGCAACCAGGACATACTGAAATTATCCAACCTGCGGATGCTTTCTTTCCTGGATATAACAATATTGATTTGCGTTATCGCCGTCAAGCACAAATGCGTCCCCAAGCACTTGTATGTATGGCGCAGGCGAGTCATAGCGATCCCGAATGTGCGCGTAATTTTTTCAGCCTTTCGTATTTGTTACAAGCAGTAGAACCCCTATACCCAAGTTTGCGAGGGGCTGATGAACCTGGTCAGGTTTCTTTAGCAGAAAATATCCAAGACTATGACATTCTTTATCTCACAGGTGGACAAGCAATTTCTTTAAATAGTCTCGAATTTGAATCCCTCAGAAATTATTTAAATTTAGGTGGTGTGCTTCTAGTTGATGCACCAATAAGTGCTAATCCTCTAATTGAGAGTACTCAAGCTTTGGCACAACAATTAGAAAGCCCTTTAAGACCTTTAGAAGAATTGCAACGGAGTCATCCTTTAAGGACAAAACCTTTCTTATTTGCTGCTTTGCCAATGGTTAATCAACAGCAGATTAAACTATTAATCGGTGGAGGAATTATTTTAGCTATTGGAGATTTGGCAACTGCTTGGGGACTGGATAGAGATTTGAGTTTACCGAGATTGACCATTCGTACAGCTCAGGAATTAGGGATTAATATTCTTCACTATGCTTGGAAACGGCGACAGTTAATTGGTTTGCAACAGGAAGATAATTCCGGGCAGTGGTGAAAGTCACACAATTTTGGATTTTAGATTTTAGATTTTAGATTTACCCCATGCCTGAAGTCAGGGGCTTGTAATTTAATTTTAGATTTTGGATTTTAGATTTATTCCACGAAATTGTGGGGTGGACATCTTGCCTGCCCTATGGACTGGGCTCTCGTGTCGCCCACCCCACAGGAGTTAATTGGATATTTTTTTATTTGGAAGTCTCTGAGGAAAATCCGAAACTGAAGGGTAATAAATAACTTTGGCTACTTTCACTATTTTTTCAATTGTTCTAAATAAGCAGCAACCCGCATCATAAAGCTGTTACATCTTTGTTAAGAATAGTTACAAGTTCTTAACACAAGGAAATATTTATTATGGTTATCTCACTTGAGAAAAATGCACCACATCAGGTTGTGATCGTTGGTGGCGGCTTTGGTGGACTGTATACAGCAAAAGCTTTGAAGAAAGCAAATGTAAATGTTACTCTCATTGATAAACGTAACTTTCACCTATTTCAGCCGCTTTTATATCAAGTTGCCACAGGTACGCTATCACCTGCTGATATTTCTGCACCATTGCGATCTGTATTCAGCAAAAGCAAGAATACAAAAGTGCTGTTGGGAGAGGTAAATGATATCGATCCAAAAGCGCAACAAGTTATTCTAAGTGATGAAGTAGTACCCTATGACACATTGATTGTCGCCACAGGTGTTAACCATTCCTATTTTGGTAAGGATAACTGGAAAGAATTTGCTCCTGGCTTGAAAACTGTTGAAGATGCCATAGAAATGCGTCGCCAGATATTTTCGGCATTTGAAGCAGCAGAAAAAGAAACCGATCCCGAAAAACGCCGTGCTTTGTTGACTTTTGTGATTGTCGGGGGTGGGCCCACCGGTGTAGAGTTATCCGGTGCGATCGCAGAATTAGCATACCAAACTCTCACAGAAGATTTCCGCAACATCAACACTTCAGAAGCGAGAATTTTACTATTGCAAGGTGGCGATCGCATCCTCCCACACATTTCACCAGAGTTATCGAAAGTAGCAGCAGAATCTTTGCAAAAGTTGGGTGTGGCTGTCTACACTAACACCAGAGTGACAAATATTGAAGGTAACATCGTTACTTTCAAGCAAGGCGATGAATTAACAGAAATTACCTCAAAGACTATCTTATGGGCAGCAGGTGTTAAAGGTTCGCCTATGGGGAAGGCCCTAGCAAAAAGTACAGGTGTAGAGTGCGATCGCTCTGGACGTGTGATTGTAGAACCAGACTTGTCTATAAAGGGTTATAACAACATTTTTGTAGTGGGAGATTTAGGCAACTTTTCCCATCAAAATGGTAAACCCTTACCTGGTGTTGCACCCGTAGCCAAACAACAAGGAGAATATGTAGCTAAACTCATTAAACGCAGGCTGCAAGGTGAGACTTTGCCACAATTTCGTTACAATGACGTGGGTACTTTGGCGATGATTGGGCAAAATTTAGCTGTTGTAGATTTAGGCTTAGTCAAACTCCAAGGTTTCATTGCTTGGCTCTTTTGGCTAGTAATTCACATCTACTTCTTAATTGAGTTTGACACTAAAGTAGTAGTAGCAATTCAGTGGGGATGGAATTATATCACTCGTAATCGTCGCTCTAGATTGATTACAGGTCGAGATGGTTTTGTAGAAGGAAAAACTGTTAAAAATAGCGTACAACGGTCTTCTGTAACACCTCTATAAATTTAGGGATTACAGAATCATTCAATGATGCTATGAGAGCTTGTTAGAGTGATGACTGTACCTTCCCTTATTTTGAGATGGCAAGAGAAATTAACGGCTTGAGGGGGAAGGAATTAACTTGAGTTAAATAAACCTCTCCCTGCCTGGAACTAAAGTTCAAGTCTGTCCCTCTCCGAGTCGCCTACGGTGTACACACAAGTCTGAAATAGTTGATTAACCAAGGTTTTACCCCACCCTAACCCTCCCCTTATAAAGGGGAGGGAACTAGATTTCTTGTTTCCCCCCTTTATAAGGGGGGATTAAGGGGGGTAATTTGACTTGTGTGTACACCGTAGCCTAGTCGGAGAGGGATAGTTTTGCGTGATTCTAGAATCTTCATTAGACATCTCCAGAAATTAAATATGCGTTACCCAGAACCCTTGTAGAGACGTAGCAGTGCTACGTCTCTACGTTCTTTTTCGGAGATGTCTATTACACCAATTAAGGATTTTCAAAAAGTTGGAATTATTGAGTTTGGTTGTTTGAAATTGCAGCATTATTTTTATCGTGTTCAAGTTCTCTCATTAGAGAATCAAAACCACTGGTGTTGTTTCCGCTTTGGGCAAATAAAGACCGAATTTTATTGATGATCGCACTCATGCTGCTGGAGAGAAACCGACCAAGATTATTAACAAAGTTTTTCAGTTTCTCAAATATCGTAACATCTACAGTTGAGTATTTATTGACAATGGGATATACAATTTTTCCTTTTTCTGTTTCATAGTACTCTTGTTCAGGCATCAACATTGATTTGAGTGGTTGCACCTGTTTTGCCATATCGGCTTCGGTTCGTTTATTGCTGAGGAATAAAACATCATAAATTTTCCCATTCCAGCTAGCCCAATAATGGTTTTGAAAAAACCATCGTTTACCGTCATCACAATTGGGTTTTTTCCCTTGGTGTGGGGTAGCTCCAGCTTCATTCAAAAAAGGTTTAGCAATACTTTCAACTGTTATTTTTTCAATACCAAAATATTCTTCTGCAACTTTTTTAAAAGCACGAGCTAATGTCTGACAATCTCCTTCTGGAGAGCCTTTTAATAGAGTGTCTTGACTCTTACTCACCATTGTGTATTGAAATTGAATATTTCCAAAATTTTTGAAAAGCTGTTCCAGGATTTTATCTTCTGGTAATGTGTCATCTATGCCATTGACTAGTGTTTTGGCTAGCGAATATTCTTGTAAAAATTTTTGTTTTTTATCTGCTGAGTTATTTGCTGCTAATATTTCTTCAGACTTTCCTTGTTCGTTTTTAACGCCTGCGTCTTGGTTTTCCAAAGCAGCTCTATTAATTTGGTTGACTACAGAAGTAGCAACTCTATCCGCCTCTTGCTCATATCGATCTCCTGATTGACCAATAGTGGGTTTTGGCTGTATTTGTCCCATTGACACACTATCAGCACGTTTGATCGCCATTTTGCTCAGGCTATGACCAAATTGGGAAGAGTGTTCCTTTCCTTGCTGCAATGACTCATTGATCTTTGTTTGCAATACAGTGAGTCGCTCTTGTCCCTCTGCTGTGATCGTGCCATGCTTGGCTTGTATTTGGAGTTTTGTTGCCTCAAACTGATACTGTTGAAATTTCTGATTTTCTACTTTATGTACTATAGGCTGGTTGGAGCGGAGTTGAGGGTGGGTAGTTAATAGATGCGTTCGCAACTGACTTTGCTCTGACGAATAAGCGGATGAGTCAGCTTTTTTGTGGATTTGTAGCCGTTCTTTCATCGCTAGTTTCAAAAGTCAATAGTGGGTAATCTATATATTATGTCACTTACTTAAAGATCCCCGACTTCTTAAAGAAGTCGGGGATCTGCGGATTGCGATAATTTCTACTGACTTAAGAACGCCGTACATTTAAGCAACACCATTCTTTTCGTTTCCACAGAGTAGCGACAACCCAACCATTTTGTTCTAAGGCGTCAGCAACAGCTTTAGATTGTTCCAGCAAAATACCACTGAAGATCGCCCAAGTTTCAGGTTTAGCGATCGCACTCATTTCTGGTATCAATTCAATAATTACATGAGCCAAAATATTGCAGACGATACCATCCACCGGGCTTGCAATTAATTTTGTCAAAACGTCTACACTTCCCAATGCTGGTAGTAAACGTTCTGAGCTAATATCATTCAGGGCACCATTACTGATGGTTGATTGCACCGCCAAAGGGTCATTATCTACTGCATAGACTTTCTCTGCACCCAGTAGCAGCGCCCCAATGGAAAGGATACCAGAACCACAGCCAATATCCGCAATTACCAGATGTTCATGTTTGCCACTACTACCCACAAAAGACTGAGGAACGCCACTCAGCCGCATTTCCAGGGATTCCAAACATAGCTGGGTCGTAGCATGGTTGCCCGTACCAAATGCTACACCAGGGTCAAGACGAATTACTAAGCGTTCGGTTATTTCTGGTAATGGTAGCCAAGCGGGGTTAATTAAGAAGCGATCGCCTATTTCTTGCGGATGCCAATATTGTTTCCAGCTAGTCGCCCAATCTTCCTCATCAATCAACTGCCATTGTAGTGAGGGAGATGAAACTCCTATACAGAGGGCATCTTGACGCAGCCACAGCGATAGTGCTGCCAAATCTAGTAACTCTGTTTGAATTGTCGGCAAATAAGCCCTGACTAAAGATGAGTTTCCTTTGTTTTCGCTAGCTGTACCACGACAGCCAAAATCTTCCAGTCGCCAAAAGATCGAATCTTCTAGGTCTGGCTCACATAAAATCTGTAGTTCCCACCAGGTGTTTGCCATACAATTTTAGATTTTAGATTTTAGATTTTAGATTGGGGAGTAGGTAATGGTTAATGACCAATGGGAAAAACAATGAGCAATTAGCCATTACCAATCCAAAATCCAAAATCCAAAATCCAAAATTAGAGAGTTACCGTATACGCGTCCCGAATACCAGGGACTTTGATAATTTCACCCAAAATACCCTCTGGTAAAGGGTCATCTATACTCAGAGCCATTACCGCATCGCCACGGACGATTTTACGACCTACCTGCATACTGGCAATATTCACATTAAAACTGCCGAGTAGGGAACCAAGTTTGCCGATGATCCCCGGCATATCGCGGTGCAGGGTAAACAACATATATTTGCTGGGTGGAACGTTAATTGGGAAACCATCAACGTCGGTGAGGTGGATTTCTCGCTCACCCAATAAAGCACCTGTTACCGAATGAGTACCTAAAGTACCTGTAGCTTCTAGATGCAGTGTGCCGGCATAGTCTCGAATGGAAGCATCACGGGTTTCAATTACCCGAATTCCGCGTTCTTTGGCTTCTATGCTGGCATTTACGTAATTTACTCGTTCCCGCAAAGCTTGGTAAAGTAGTCCTTTTAGGGCAGCGACGATTAAAGGCTGACTTTTGTTAGTTGCGAGTTCGCCTTGCAGTCGAATATTCAGTACTTCCACCCGTCCGCCAGCTAGCTGTCCTACTAGATTACCGAGCGTTTCTGCTAGCTGCATATAGGGTTTGAGTTCTTCCAACACATCGGGGCCGAGTCCGGGAATGTTGACGGCTGAACGCGCTGGTAGTCCTAAAAGTACATCGCGAATTTGTTCGGCAACATCAATGGCTACATTCACTTGAGCTTCTGCGGTAGAGGCTCCCAAGTGGGGGGTGAGGATAACTTCTTTGCCTAGCGATCGCAACTCAGATTCACCAAGCGGTTCTGACTCGAACACATCCAAGGCTGCACCACCGATTTTACCAGCTTTCAGAGCTGCTGCTAAAGCTACTTCATCAATGATCCCACCACGAGCGCAGTTGATAATCCGGGCTGTGGGTTTCATCTTTGCCAAGGTTGTGGCATTGATTAAGTGGGTGGTTTCTGGGGTTTTGGGGATGTGGAGGGTGATATAGTCTGCTTGCTGGAAGAGTAAATCCAACTCCACCAACTGACAGCCAATTTGTTCGGCTCGTTCTGTAGAAATAAAAGGGTCGTAAGCTAGGAGTTTCATCCCCATTGTCTTAGCTACAGCCGCAACATGGGAACCAATTTTGCCCAAACCGACAACACCGAGAGTTTTTTTGTAGACTTCCGCGCCGACAAAGCTATTGCGATCCCAAGCACCGCGTTTCACCGAAGCATTAGCATCGGGGATGTGGCGAGATAAAGCTAAAATCATCGCTAGTGCGTGTTCGGCAGCAGCAATTGTATTTCCCTCTGGAGAATTGACTACCACAATTCCTCGGCGGGTGGCGGCGGGAACATCCACATTATCCACACCCACACCAGCACGACCGATGATTTTTAGCTGGGTGCCGGCATCAATGATTTCTTGAGTGACGCGCGTACCAGAGCGAATCATTAGCGCGTCATACTCACCAATAATTGCGATCAGTTCCGCTGGTTTTAGACCTAATTTGACATCAACAGTTGCAACTTGCGAAAGAATGTCAATTCCAGCTTGGTCAATAGAATCGGAGACAAGAACCTTAGACATGATTATTTCATTTAAAGCTACAGGTTTTGCTGCACAAGACTTTTTAGTTTAGTCTTTATCTGTCGCAATTCAGCAAAAATTATTCATTTGAATATCGACTTAACTTTAACTTACACTATATGGTCGTGGTATCAAAGCATGAGTTGCTTCCGGTGGCTAATGCTTGCTAAGTATTTTTATTGCTAACTACAAACTCTCAAAACTAGCTTGACCAAGTACTAGCTCAGAAATCGCTATAATTCTGGTGAGCCAAATAGAGCCAAATAGAGCCAAATATCCTTTGAGTTTTGGGGAAACTAGCCATGTTAGAGTACAACTTGCCAAGGTACTTGCCCTCAGCCGAGGAACTACCGGACTCTGATGAAATGCCTGTGGATAATGAACTGCAAGAATTGATACCAGGCTTGCTAAAGGCTATCCTGCTGATACTTTGGGCAGACCGCTTAGACTGGTTGTTTGCCATAGATATGGGTGTTTATTATCACCCCGATAAACCGCCCATTGTACCAGATGGGTTTTTGAGCTTAGGGGTAGAGCGATTTTATGATGAGGAACTGCGTCCTAGTTATGTGCTGTGGGATGAAAATGTTGTACCGATTTTCGTCCTAGAAGTAGTATCCCAAAATTATCGTAAGGAATACACTACTAAATTGGCTGAATATGAGGCTTTAGGTGTACTTTATTACGTAATTTATTCCTCTCGTCGCCGCCGTAAACCGCATCTGGAAGTACATAAGTTAGTTAATGGTAAGTATGAATTGCAAGAGGGAAACCCAGTTTGGCTACCAGAAATTGGCTTAGGAATTGGTTGCGAAAGGGGAAATTATTGTGGTGTAACACGAGAATGGATGTATTGGTATGATGAGCAAGGACAACGATATCTCACGCCCGCAGAACAAGTAAAACAAGCAGCACAACTTGCTCAACAAGAAATACAACGCGCTCAACAAGAGACACAACGCGCTCAACAAGCAGAACAACTTGCTCAACAAGAGACACAACGCGCTCAACAAGCAGAACAACGGGTGCAACAATTGACTGAACAATTAAGAGCGCTGGGAATAGATCCAGACAATCTGGGTTAACTGAAATATTTTGCAATATTTTCAACAAGACTCAAAAAACTGAGTTTTTTAGATTTATGGCAAATGCATAAATCAAGATTTGTTACTGCAAGCTGTCAGTAAAAAACTATTGCTTTTTAGGAATAACGTTCCTGATTCCACTTTTGCTAGAAACAGTATCACCTTTATAACGAGGGATGATATGAATACTAGCATGCATAATATTTTGACCTGCGGCTCGATTGATGTTCATTCCTAAATTAAAACCATCAGGTTCAAATTCTGTTTGGAGAATTTCTTGCACTTTGTTCACCATAAGCCAGCAAGCGGATTGCTCTTTTAATGGCAATTCAAAATAATTGCTAACATGACGTTTGGGAATAATCAAAACATGACCTTTACTTATAGGATAGCCATCAAAAATAGCATAGGCGGTTGCTGATTCAGTTAATAGCTTGAGAGTTTTATGGGGATTACAGAATATACAATAATTAGATGAATTTCGCTGATGATTATAATGGATATATTCATATAATTCCCGACGTTCATCTAAACAAACCGAGGGGAAGGGAAGTTTGACAATACACTGATAGGTAGGTTTTTTGTGAACATAATGTTCTCGAAAACCTTCTTTTTTGAGATCCCGCCTTACAGCATAATAAGCTTTACCTCCTGGTTTTAATAGGTGCGATACTTCCATGAGAACATTAGTTTGTTCTTCAGTAAATAAAACATTTAAAACATAAAAGCAAATTATTGTATCGAACTTATTATCAGGATATTCTGGAAAATAATAAGGATCGTAACCTGTAATATCATAACCTTTTTGGCGCAATATTTTAACATCATTTCCAAAGCCACAACCAAAGTCTAGTATTTTGCCTTGTAACAGGTTTTGATTTAATAAAAACTGTGCAGGAAATGACAGATAACTTCTTTCGATCGCAGTCAGATGACTGAATTGATTTTTTTGCTGTTTCATGGAATGAATTTTGGTGCAGATGTCCCAAATTTATTATTCCCAGCATCCGTTGAGGTTATGCGATCGCAGCTGATAATTTTTAAGGTGAAAACAGGTATCAGTGTCGAGTAAATAGTTCACAAGCTATAATCGCGTAGGCGTAGCCAGCCTTAGGCATCGCTTACCTTTAATCCAATAAATACAAGTATCGGTATCAAACAAGTATCGGTATCAAGTAAATAAGTCATAGACTAATGTCATTGTGAGAAATAGTACGGCTATCATAAATATCTTTGACTATTTCCTCAGCCGTTAAAACTGCAATTTAACACCTAATTACAAAGTATATGTAAAATCTTCTACCAGCATACCGGGAACCAAACTACCTCCTAGTTGGCGACTTTCATAAGTTCCTACTTCGGGAATGAATTCTTGAAAATTGGTCAAATCTAATAAGTTTTCTCCCCAGAAGCGATAGAGACTTTCATCAAAACGCAAGTTTTCAATCGGGGCAACAATTTCTCCATTTTCTACCCAAAAACAAGCATAACGAGTCATACCTGTGATTCTACCAGTGTGGCGATCGCTCCAATTCAAGTAATGCAAATTGGATACATATAATCCTGTATCTAAACTCGGAAGAATCTGCTCAAATACTAAATTTCCTGGACTCACTTCTGGCGCTCGTAAAGTCTCTGAACCATTCGCGCCGTTGGCAATTTTTTGATATTCCTTAGCAGTCCGAGAATTCACCAAAGTATTTACCAAATATCCTTTTTCTATTACAGATAACTCCGGTGCTGCTATTTCTCCCAATTCATTAAAGCGTGGTACTAATCCCCGTTGAAAGTTTTCTTTCAAATTAAATGCAGGGGAAAGCTGTTTTTCTTTACGCCATAAAGCAGCTAAAGAACTGTTTCCTTGCTGAATATCAGCTTCGCTCACAGATCCCCAAGAAAGCATTAATAATAAATCTGCAACAGCAGCCGGTGCAAAGTAAGTTTTGTACTGTCCCCGTGGCAATTCTTTAACTGGACGAGCAAGCAATTCTAGTTGTTTTTTCGCTTCGCTAATTTTGGCTATATAAGCAGATTTATCCCAATCACTCCCGGCAAATGTGCCTTTAACAGCTTGTCCAGATGTGGAGAATAGAGAATAATCTAAGGTAAAAGAATCAGTAGCAAACCAGTGTTTTTGACCGCTAGAATCACCATAAGCTTTAATTACCACTCCCCCTGCATATATCCCGGTAAAATCCAATTCAGCAACTAGTTCTAGCACAGTTGGCACTACTGCCTCAGCCGCTAATAAATTCCCAGAATTTATTTCTCGACTGGTATTATTTCCTGATGGCAAAACTAGATATGGATCGATTGGTAGTAGAATAAGTTCGTCGCGTAATTCCTGCAAAGCGGTATATGCTAACTGCCAGTCTACCTCCCAATTTCCAGTAAAGGGAAACTGCCGAACACTGTTGCGTTGCTCTTTCATCAAAGTCAGTTCGATCCAACCATCTGCAACACAACCAGTTTGTCGCACTTTCGCATGATTAAAACGAGTAAATTGACTTATTTCACTGCTGAGTCTCACAGTAAATTGTTCATCTTCTGCTTTTTTGATCAGCAAACTTTCAATCAGTCGATTAAAGCTGACTTCTAATGCAGATAATTCCTCAATTTTCATGGATATTAAATATTGATAGGGAATAGGTAGATGGGATGACGCAATTACGAATTACGAATTACGAATTACGAATTATCTAAGTTCCTCCACCAAAAACTTCGACGTTAGCAAATACACAGACAGGTGAACCGTGTCCTACCCAAATGGCCTGATTTGGTTCTCCTTTACCACAATAAGGAGTACCATACATTTGCCAGTTTGTGGCATCTCCAACTTTAATTAAACTATGCCAAAACTCTGGTGTTGTGGCGCGATAGTTAGGATTACGGAGGGTTTTGGTAAGTTTACCGTTTTCAATTAATTTAGCGTACTCGCAACCAAATTGGAATTTGTAGCGGCGATCGTCAATTGACCAAGAACGGTTAGATTCCATGTAAACGCCGTGTTCTATCCCGCCAATAATGTCTTCAAAAGTACCATTGAGAGGCTCTAAATTCAAGTTACCCATGCGATCGATCGCAGGCCGATTCCATGAGGAAGCACGGGCACAGGCAACTCCTGCTACACCTGCTCTGGCTTGACTCTCCAGACTGCCTAAACCCCGTTGCAGTACACCTTCTTTAACCAAGTACTCCCGCGTTGCGACGGCACCCGTATCATCAAAGCCGTAGCTGGCAAATTCACCAGCCACGGTGGGATCAAAGGTAATGTTCATGAGGGGCGAACCATAGACTAGGTTGCCAAAATCGCTTTTATTAACGAAGCTGCCTCCAGCATAGTTACGCTCATCTCCCAAAATTCGGTCAATTTCTAGGGGATGCCCGACACTTTCATGGATTTGCAGCATCATTTGATCTGGGGCTAAAACTAAATTTGTACGGGTGGTTGGGCATTCTTCTGCTGTCAAAAGTTCTACTGCTTGTTCGCCAATTTGTCGTACCCGATGCCATAAATTTTCTTGTTTTAATAGTTCTAGTCCACCTTGGTAGCAGTTTGCTTGGGAGCCATTATTGCTGCGCTGCTGTACAATTGCTCCATCTTGGGCAGTGACTCCGTAATTAGTGCCTATAGATAGTATTTTTTGATAAACTTCTGAGCCATTGCTGCTGACAAACCAAGATTCTCTTTCGGTGGTGCTAGCACTGGCTATGGTTTGCACAATTTTGTCATCAACTTTGAGCGTTTGGCAAATCCGAATTAGTAAATCGTTGATTTCTCCCGGACTCAGAGCATCTAATGGTTCAAGAAATGGCGATTTATATTCACCAACGACTTTCGGACGCTCACTTTCACGGAAGGGATGTATCCACCATTCACTGGCTGCTAGTGCCTGTTTATAGGCTGTTTGGGCAGCCGCTTGCAGGGAAGATAGTTCCAGAGAGTTAGTAGCTGCATAACCCAGACTGCCATTAACCAAAACTTCCAGCATAGCTCCGACAGTGAAGGATTTGCCGTTTAGTTGGGGTAAGGCGTCACGGACGAAACGGGTAGTAGAAGTTTCCTTTACGGCTCTAATACCAATCCAATCAGCAGGTATATCGAAACTAGCGATCGCTTTTTTCAGTTCAGACCACATAATTCAATTCAAAATTCAAAATGACACTCGAAGACTTGCTAACGCTGCGCTAACAAAATTCAAAATTAATGAAGTTATTGTTGACGATTTTGTTTGGTTTTGACAACTATTGCGGCAATTATTTTGATTAACTCGTTAATTTCCCCCAGAATTGGCAGTAGACGGTCTTCGGAAATCAACTCAGATGCAATTAGAAGTCTTAGCCAGTATTTCGTTTCTCTACCTTCTTTTAGAGCAATTTCTAGCTTGTGAACAAAATCGGCTGTACTCTGTGCCGATTGCGATTCTTCAACGTTTGCTCCAATGGACGTACCAGACTTAAGTAACTGTTGCGAGAGTGTTCGCCCCACTCCAGAACTTTCATTGAGTACTTTACAGAGCTTAATTATGCGAACAGAGAATTCAAATGTTCTATCCGTTATTTGTTTGTAGTCGTTCATCATTTTGAATTTAATTATTCCGGTGCCAGCGCGTGCCATCACGGCTATCAATTAGCGTAATACCTTGTGCTTGAAGTTCGTCACGAATGCGATCGCTTTCAGCAAAATTCTTGGCTTGACGTGCTTCTTGCCTTTGCTGAATTTTCGCCTCAATTTCCGCATCGCTTAAACCATTACTCGTGTGAGTTTCGGTTTCTATCTCGGCTTCTAAACCTAAGACTCCAGCTAATGTGACGAGTGTTTGCCATTGCCGATGTAACTCCTCTGGTGACGTTTCGGTTTTCCCTTCATGCACAAGAATATTTCCCTCACGGCGCAATTCTTTGGCTAATTCAAACAATACTGTTAATCCACCGGGAAAATTAAAGTCGTTATTTACACTTTCTTGGAAGCGTTCAATATAGGGATTGGGTACTGGGTATTGGGTACTGGGTATTGGGATATTCCCAGTCCCTAAATCCCAACCTAGTTTTTTACCGTATTGGTAGCCGAAGAGTAACCCTTCTTTAATGGTGTGCCAGCCGTTGGTTGCTGCGGCGATCGCTTCGTCGGTAAAATCTATGGGTGTACGATATTGAGCGGTTAACACGAACAACCGCACTGCCATCGGGTCAACGCCTCGATCCAGCAATTCTCGAATAGTGGTAAAGTTGCCCAAAGATTTGGACATTTTTTCACCATCTACCTTCACCATGCCGTTATGTAACCAGTAATGCGCTAAAGGTTTTCCGGTTACAGCCTCAGATTGGGCAATTTCGTTTTCGTGGTGGGGAAAAATTAAGTCAGCACCACCAGCATGAATATCTATGGTATCACCCAGGCGATCGCGCACCATTGCCGAGCATTCTATATGCCACCCCGGACGACCTGCGCCCCAAGGTGATTCCCAAGCTGGTTCTCCCGGTTTTGCTGCTTTCCACAAAGCAAAATCGAAGGGATCTTTCTTTTTCTGATATTCTGGATCTTCGACGTTGACGCGTAGGCGTAGCCCGCCGTAGGCATCGCTTTTCCCAGCCTGCATATCTTCTAACTTGCGTCCCGAAAGCTTGCCATACTCAGAAAACTTTCGTACTGCATAATACACATCGCCATCAGCAGGGTAGGCAAAACCCTTATTTTCCAATTCATGAATTAATCGCTGAATGCCATTCATTGTGTGGGTAGCGCGGGGATATTCATCAGCTTCCTTGATTCCCAGCCGCGCCATATCCTCAAAATATGCTTTGATGAAGCGATCGGCTACAACTTCCATTGATGAATGTTCAACACAGGCTCGATTGAGAATCTTGTCATCAATATCAGTAAAATTTTGGATATATCGCACTTCATAACCGATAAACTGGAGGTATCGGCGCACTACATCCCAAACGATGCAAGCTCTAGCATGACCCAAATGACAGTAGTCGTACACCGTCACGCCGCAGTAATACATCTTAACCTTGCCTGGTTCGACTGTTTCAAACGGTTCTTGACGACGGGTGAGGGTATTGTAAAGAGTTAGGGTCATAATCAATTCAAAATTCAAAATTCAAAATTCAAAATGGGAAACCTCGTGTTGGTAAGCGTTCTGCCTGCTGACTGCATGTAAGTCAAAGGTCGAACAGCTTAACAGGTGTAATCCTGAATAGGGAGATACGCAATAATAGGGGAAAGCAGCTGGGATGACAGTCCAGCATCCCTATGCTAGTACGTCACGGCGGAAATCAACATACTATTGGACAAAATCTCGAAAGCCCATAAACCAAGGGTTTTTGAATTTTGAATTTTGAATTTTGAATTCCGCGTAGCGGCGCTAGTGTTTTCTGGACTATTTCCGCTACATTACTATTTTTTGACTATTTGATAACAGTGCTATGCAATCAGCAGTTACACCCGAATCTTCGACAATGGATACGCCCAAGCAAGGAATGCCAGTAACAATTATTACGGGTTTCCTCGGTAGTGGCAAGACGACTTTACTTAATCATATCCTCAACAACCAACAGGGTTTGAAAACCGCTGTTCTCGTGAACGAATTTGGCGAAATTGGCATCGACAACGAGCTAATTGTTTCCACTGGCGAGAACATGGTGGAACTAAATAATGGTTGTATCTGCTGCACTATTAATAATGATTTAGTGGATGCAGTTTACAAAGTTTTAGAACGCCAAGAAAATCTAGATTATCTAGTCGTGGAAACAACTGGATTGGCAGATCCGCTGCCAGTAGCTTTAACATTCTTGGGCACAGAATTACGGGATTTAACCCGTTTGGATTCGATTATTACCGTGGTAGACGCGGCGAATTACAGCCTAGATTTATTTAACTCCGAGGCAGCGTACAGCCAGATTGCTTATGGTGATGTGATTGTGCTGAACAAGGCTGATTTGGTTGATGAAGCCACTTTAAAGGAGTTAGAAAGAAAAATTAATGAAGTTAAAGAAGGAGCGAGAATCATTCGCGCAACGCGATCGCAAGTTCCACTTCCTTTAATTTTGAGTGTTGGTCTGTTTGAGTCAGATAAATATTTTGACACAGTGGTGGATGAACACGACCATCACGATCATGACCATCACGACCACGATCACGATCACTCAACATGTGGTCACGATCATCACGACCATGACCACGATCATCACCATAATTCTGACCATTTAGAAAATGATGGTTTTACTTCCATCTCTTTCCAAAGTGACAAGCCTTTTTCTATTAAGAAGTTTCAGTATTTCTTAGATAACCAGCTACCCTCAAATATCTTCCGAGCGAAGGGTATTATGTGGTTTGATGAAAGTCCAAAGCGTCATATTTTCCACCTTTGCGGTAAACGCTTTACCTTGGATGATGATGAATGGCAAGGTAAATTGAAAAATCAGCTAGTGCTGATTGGTCAAAATTTAGATCGTGAGGCTTTAATTGCTCAACTCGAAAACTGTATTTGTCTACCTTCAACCTCTCGCGGTAAAGGCTTTGGCAAATAAAAGTCAGGAGTGAGAAGTTTACTACTCGTTCCCAGGTTCCACCTGGGAATGCATTCTTAATGGCTCTGCCATCAATTTTAAGCGTTCTGATTAAAATGCGCGTTATCATCCAGCGAGTTAAATCATCTCAAGTTGCAGTTAATGGTGAAATTATCGCCAAAATTGGGCGGGGGCTAAATTTACTTGTAGGTATTGCCAATACCGACACTGATGCTGAAATAGACTGGATGGTGCGGAAGTGCTTAGAATTGCGGCTATTTACTGACGAGGAAGAAGATGATCGTTGGCAAAAATCTGTACAAGAAATTGGCGGTGATTTGTTGGTAGTTAGTCAGTTTACGCTTTATGGTGACTGCCTTTAAAGGTCGCCGTCCTTCTTTTGACCGTTCAGCGGCTCCCCAATCAGCAGAAGATTTGTATAATCGTTTTGTTACCAAATTAAGAGCTAGCAGTTTGCAGGTGGAAACAGGTCAATTTGGTGCAATGATGCAAGTGACAATTGAAAACGATGGCCCCGTAACTTTGTTACTTGAAAAATAACTAGCCTAAGTATATACACCAAAAAAAGAATCACAATAGCCTCTAGACCGTGGTGTTCTAATTGATGAGAGAATATTAAATTAACCATCACCAAAGTTTAAATTCATTTATCATGGCGAAAATCCAGTTTTCTAGAGGTCTTGACGAAGAAGTAACTCCAGATGTGCGCTTGACGCGATCGCGCAGTGGCGATAGTGGCACAGCAACATTTATTTTTACGAATCCAAAGATTTTAGATCAAGGTAGCACCGAAGATATTACCGGGATGTACTTGATTGACGAAGAAGGAGAGATAATTACCCGCGAAGTCAAGGCTAAATTTGTCAACGGGAAACCGGAAGAATTAGAAGCACTTTACGTGATGAAATCTGTTCAAGAATGGGATCGCTTTATACGCTTCATGGAGCGGTATGCTGAAGAAAACGATTTGGGACTGAGCAAAAATGAGGCATAGGGTATAGGGAATTGGAAATTGGGCATTGGGCATTGGGCATTGGGCATCGGTAATTATTGTCATACCCAATGCGCCATTCCCCATGCCCAATTATCCAGGATCACAAACTTCATGACTGATCGATGATGTCACAACCCCACTCAGACTCGCCGATAATTACGGTAACTTGTGCTGTGGTTACTGTTAGCGATACACGCACTTTTGAAACAGACAAAAGTGGCCAGCTAATTCAGCAGTTACTCCTTGGTGCTAACCATACTGTGGGAGGCTACACGATTATCAAAGATGAACCAACACAAATTCAAGGACAGATAGAAAATCTGGGTAAAAGTGCAAATTTGGATACTGTAATTTTCAATGGTGGTACAGGTATTGCACCAAGAGATACCACTTATGATGCCATTGAGAAGTTACTAGAGAAGACTTTGCCGGGATTTGGTGAGTTATTTCGTTTTTTAAGTTATCAAGAAATTGGTTCGCGGGCGATCGCTTCTCGCGCTGTTGCTGGTGTTTATCAAGATAAATTAATTTTCTCGCTTCCTGGTTCCAGTAATGCTGTACGCCTGGCGATGGAAAAACTCATTTTACCCGAACTCACTCACTTGGTAAGTCAGCTTGGTAAGGGGATGACATGAGCAGCCGTTTAGAAAGTTACTATGATAACTTTTGTAAAACTGAGGCATGAGCCACTGAAATCATCCTTTCTATCGTTACATCTTGAGGCTACCCAGAATTATAGTGAAACGGATGAAATTTTAATATCAGATCAGCATGGAGCCTATTTACTGGAATTGCATAATTGCTCACGGCATCACTGCATTTTCATACTTTGGCATCCCCACAGTCATAGGGGTTTTCTTTGCTAAAACTAGGGCAACTATCCCTTCTAAGTTTTGGCTAGCCTTTTTCTTATCGGGTGGATTCGTGCTATTTTGCGGATTTCATCATTTACTGGCGATATTTGAGCCGTATATGCCAGTATCGCTGCTACACTTAGGCGTGCTAGATGTAATGGCATTTATTTCTTTGTCTGCCTTACTCTACCTAACGCCAACCGCTTATCTAGTTGTAAAGGCGATCGCTAAATATCAAGAAGATACCCGCGAACTTCAACGCAGCCAGCAGATGCAACAGCTATTTCTAGATCAGGGGCCGTTTGGAGCCTATATCAAAGATGAACAATCTAGAGTGCTTTACTACAACCAGGAGCTACAGTCTAGATTTTCAGTAGATTCACAAGAATGGTTGGGGAAAACGGATAGTGAATTCTTGCCAGATCCAGAAGAGGGGCTGCGAGTAATGGAAAACGATCAAGTCGTTTTGAAAACTGTACGCCCCTTGAGGCTAATTGAAGAGGCAAAAATGCCTGGTAACGATCAGCCGTGCTACTGGCTATCATTTAAGTTTCCGTTTAGCGATTATGCAACGGGCGCTAACCGCATCGGTGGGATCAGTATCGATATTACAGAAACCATAGAAGCACAGCGATCGCTCACCGATCTAAATCGGCAGCTAGCAGAAAAAACACTGGAATTAGAGGCAAAAAAACGAGAACTTATATATCTCTCAGATATGGCGGATATGCTTTATTCTTGCGAGTCTGAAAATGAGGTATATAAAGTAGTTATTTTAAGTTGTTCCAAGCTATTTCCGAATATCAATGGTTCTATCTATATCATTTCCAATTCCAAGAATTATGTTCAGATGAATAGTTTTTGGGGAGGTGAAAGAAGCAGTAAAGAAATATTTTCACTATCTGATTGTTGGGCATTGCGGAGAGGAAAATTAAATCTTTTATCGCTTCGTCATTCAGGACTGATGTGTAGTCACTTAATACAGCCAGTTAGTGGTACACATTTGTGTGTTCCATTGTTTGCACAAGGCGAAGTAGTTGGGATCTTACACATCGATGCGCTTGAAGAAATCAGTCCAGAGGATCAACAAATTATTGAGATTATTGCTAGAACATTAGGCATTGCACTGAATAATTTATCGATAAAACAACGTCTAACCCATGATAACTTGCGGGATGGGATGACCCAACTATTCAATCAAAATTATATGCAGAGTATAACGGAACAAAGGCTAGCTGAAGCTGAACGTTCGGGACAACCTCTTAGTATTATTTTCCTTGATATCGATAACTTCAAATCTTACAACTCGCGCTATGGGCACATCACTGCCAACATTGTTCTGCAAGGATTAGCAAAGTTACTGTTAAAATCTATTCGCTCCTTTGACATTGCTTGCAGATGGGGTGGTGAAGAATTTGTGATTGTGATGCCTAATATGACACTGGAAACGCTCAAGAAGCGGGTAGAACAATTAAGGCTAGATGTTGAACAAATGCAATTGCGAGACGGCGATCAGATCCTCGAAGGCATTACCGCTTCTTTTGGAATAGCTGTATCAGAACCAGGGATTACGGTTAAGGATTTTCTGAATCGGGCAAATCAAGCGATGCTTGAGGCAAAGCGAACAGGGAAGAATCGGGTTAGGGAGTATGTAAATACCTATAATTAATTTCGGAGGCAGTCCTGATGAAACAAGTTTCACAGCCTTGAATGAAAGAATAACTGGGGACTGGGGACTGGGGACTAGTATTTTTACTCAGCACTCAGCACTCAGCACTTTCAAGTCAGGAGGCAAGACAATACGGTTCGGTTAAGGTTTTTTGATGAAAATTATAGATTGCAAAGATTCGATAAATCGCCGTCAAGACAAAAGACTGATTATAGCGGTTCTCGAATGGAAGCAATACAGTTTGACCTCTCTCCTTTAGGAGAGAGGCTTTGAATCTTACTCCCCTTTCCTTATAGGGAAGGGGCTGGGGGTTAGGTCAATACGGTTCGGTTAAGGCAAGAGACGCGATAAATCGCCGTCTCTACAATAGACATCTCCGAAAAAGAATGTAGAGACGTAGCAGTGCTACGTCTCTACAAGGGTTATGGGTAACGCATATTTAATTTCTGGAGATGTCTAATAATCAGGCTTGTCATCAAAAAACCTTATCCGAACCGTATTGGGGGTTAGGTCTCAATACTGCGTAGGTTTTGGTGCATAGTCATTGGAGATCCCCCTTAGTCCCCCTTAAAAAGGGGGAAAAATAAGCCATTCTGAGCAAGCCTTTTTAAGGGGGGTTGGGGGGATCGATTCTTAACCGAGCAGTATTGGGTTAGGTCTGTATTGCACTCAACTGATAACCAATGTAAAAAAAACAACTCCCTGAAGATTTGGGAGTTGTTTTTTAATATTCAAGTAGTTTTTAAAACATTCAGAATGGAGCGATGCCTGGGTTGGGCTGCGCCTACGCTAAACAGATGGTAGCCAAAATAGCAGCGATTATATAAAATACTCCAACCACTTGCAATTCAGACCAGCCAGTAAGTTCTAAATGATGATGTAAAGGTGCCATTTTAAAGAGACGTTTACCTTTGCCATCGGGGCCTTTCGTGGCTTTGTAATAACTTACCTGTGCCATCACCGAAAGGGTTTCTACGAAGAAGATACCACTGAGAATAAACAGACCGACTAAAGTGTTTGTTAATAATGCTACAGCAGCTAAAGCTCCTCCCAATGCCAGAGAACCAGTATCTCCCATAAAAACGCGGGCTGGGTTGCGATTATGGGCTAAGAAACCTAAGCACCCACCGCTTAAAGCAGCACAGAAAACCATCAATCCTGGTGCTGTTGGGGCGACTAAAGCACCTAATGCCAAAAGTGCGATCGCAACTGTTCCTGCTGCCAAGCCATCAATACCATCTGTTAAATTAGTCGCATTACTTTCTGCAACTAGCACAAAACCAGCTAAAGGCCAAAATAGAAATCCTAATGGTAGTGTGAAGCCCACCCAAGGCAAAGCAATATTTGTAATATTAGAAGGTTGATTAAACATCAGCCATAGACAAAATACAGCCGCAAAACTCACCTGCAAAGCTAGTTTTGTGCGGGGAGATATACCTTTATTTGATTTCCGGCGCAGAATTTGCCAATCGTCAAGCCAGCCAATCAATCCATAGCTGATTGTCAAAGCCGAAACTGCAAGTACCTGTTGAGAAAAGTTAGACAATATACAGGCAAGCAGCACAGATACAGGTATAAAAAATATACCGCCCATTGTGGGAGTGCCTGCTTTTTTGAGATGAGCTTGGGGCCCATCTTCGCGAATTATTTGCCCAGTTTTAAGTGCTTGAAGTAAAGGTATTACCCAATAGCCCACCACACCTGAACCCAACGCACACAACAGCAGTGGCAGAGTTAGCGACATACTTTGCCAGGGTAGCCGATTGGCCATCGAATCCAAGAAAAATGCTGTTGTAGCTAGCCCTATGGCTAATAAAGAGGCGAGAGCGATTCCAGAAATATTGAATCCTTGCTCAGGAGATAATTTAGCGTCCACAAAAGTTTCCCTTCACTCCACACTTATAAAATTGAATACTAGTAACCAGGGATACTACCAAGTCCCTAGCCTCAAAAGGCTAATCTTCAGCGATTCCTATATCGTCATCATCATCATCGAGGTCGTAGCCAATTCCATCTTCTACACCCATTAGGGAGTCTATTCCTTCTTCGTCAGCTTGAAAATCCGGTTCGTGAACATCACGCGCGATGATGCGACCATTATTTTGTAACCAGTCCAACAAAGAAGACTCTGGCTTTAGGGGGATGACATCGGCTCGCTGGTTACGGGGTTCTTCACGTAATGGAGAGTTCAACATATCGAGTCAGGACAAGAAAAGGTTGACGTAAGTTGACATTTAGAGTCTATCACTTGACACGGATTAATTTAGTTATCTTTTCAACCCTTTGGTTGATAAATCCGCATTCCGATAGAAATTTTTTTATTTAATAAGCATAAGGCTTAGTCCAAGCGATTCTTAGTAATTTTTATGGCTCTACATATATGTCATTAATATCTTGTTTATGCTGATGGAAAGTGAGTGATTTTAGAGGTGACAGGCGATGATGGGAAAAGCGGCTCTTATCGATGCGATCGCTGGTACAAATCGCGGTCTACTAGCGACCGAAGCACAGAAACAGGCTATCTTAGCAGCGATCGCTACTTTAGAAGACTTTAATCCTACACCCCGTCCGGTGGAAGCTAGTAATTTGCTAGATGGCAATTGGCGATTACTATACACCACTAGCAAGGCTCTTTTAAACTTAGATCGTCTACCTTTATGTAAACTGGGTGAAATCTATCAGTGTATCCGGGTAGAAACTACCAGTGTTTACAACATAGCTGAGATTTATGGCTTACCTTATTTAGAAGGATTAGTCAGCATTGCTGCTAAATTTGAGCCTGTTTCAGGTCGGCGTGTCCAAGTGAAATTTGAGCGTTCTATTATCGGCTTACAACGTTTAATAGAATACAATTCTCCGGTAACTTTTATCCAACAAATTGAAGAAGGTAGAAAATTTCCCGGAATTGATGTTGCCATAAACAGTGATAAACAGCAAGGCTGGTTAGATATCACTTATATAGATAACGACCTACGGATCGGCAGAGGTAATGAGGGAAGTGTGTTTGTCTTAACTAAAACATAAGCTTTTACAAAATAGCTCTTTGCGAATGAAGGTAAGCTATAACGTCTACCTTGTCAAGTAGGGTCTGATACTTTTTGCAATTTTAGATGTGCTATGTGATTGGGGAAATGAGGGGAGATAAGGAAGAAGGAAGAAAGAATAACTAATATTCAATCCCCAGTCCCCAATCCCCAGTCCCCAGCCCCCAATTCAGACAAATAACTTAACAAAGACTCCTGCTGCGACCTTGAGGATGTAGAGTGAAATCAATTAGCCCTCTAGATTGGCGATTGATAACTAAAAGGGAAAATAATCATGGTTCAACGTGGTTCTAAAGTACGTATTCTCCGCCCTGAATCCTACTGGTTTCAGGATTTAGGAACTGTGGCTTCCATTGACCAAAGCGGCATCAAATACCCTGTAATTGTCCGCTTTGAAAAGGTCAATTACTCTGGTATCAATACCAACAACTTTGCCCAGGATGAATTAGTCGAGGTTGAAGCACCAAAGGCTAAACCACCTAAAAAATAGCAGCAACGCTATAAGGGGGTTGTTTGATGCGATGATGAAGGGTAGTCTTAAGTCTGAAGTATGAAATCTGAAATTTTCAGTTCATTCATTCTTCATCCTAGCCTACCCTAATCTACGAGAGCCAACCTGCGGGTATTTACGGTTTCTCTTGGGTAGTAATACAAGCTATATACGGCTATGTAAGTTACTACCCCATCTCTTCTTCCTCGATCGCTCAAATAAATCACAATTGCCTGCTTAACTCAGCTTGAATGCCTGAACTGCCTGAAGTTGAAACAGTCCGAAGGGGTCTAAATCAATTGACCCTCAACCAAGAAATCACGGGTGGAGATGTGTTGCTCGATCGCACCATCGCCTACCCGTTTTCTGTTGGTGAGTTTATTAATGGAATTGAAGAAAATGCCATCGCTACTTGGCATCGTCGCGGTAAATATCTCCTTGCCGAACTCTCCTCGTCTTCCGGCTGGCTAGGAGTTCATCTGCGAATGACCGGTCAATTACTGTGGTTACATCGAGATGAACCACTACACAAGCACACGCGAGTTAGATTATTTTTTGGGGATCAGCAAGAATTACGCTTTGTCGATCAGCGTACCTTCGGTAAAATATGGTGGGTTCCGCCTGGTGTTGCTGTAGAAAGTATTATCACCGGTTTGGCAAAATTGGCAGTAGACCCATTTTCACCAGAATTTACTGTTGAATATCTCGCAAGCAAACTCCAAAACCGCCGCCGTCCGATTAAAACTGCGCTACTGGATCAATCGGTGGTGGCGGGATTAGGTAACATCTACGCCGATGAAGCGTTGTTTAAGAGCGGAATTTTACCTGAAACCTTGTGTATAGATTTGCAGCTAAAGCAAATTAAGCCTTTGCGAACAGCCATCATTCAAGTGTTAGAAACTAGCATTGAGGCTGGGGGTACGACATTTAGTAATTTCTTAAATGTTAAAGGCACTAACGGCAATTATGGTGGTGTAGCCTGGGTTTATAACCGCGCTGGAGAACCCTGTCGAGTTTGTGGTACATCAATTCAACGGATCAGGTTAGCTGGGCGATCTAGTCATTTTTGCTCCCAGTGTCAAACGCTAGGGGGAGTTAGGAGACGCGATTAATCGTTTCTGTACAGGAGTTAGGAGTTCTAACTCAGAACTCTTTTAAAATGCAGGTAGAAAGACGTTACAAATTTCAGAGAGGAATTCATGGCAGTAAAAAAAGGGGATATGGTTCGCGCTGTGCGCGAAAAACTAGAAAACAGTCTGGAGGCTAAAGCCAGCGATCCTCGCTTTCCTTCTTATTTGTTTGAAACCAAGGGCGAAATTGTAGATATCAAAGGTGATTACGCCCTGATTAAGTTTGGGAAAGTGCCAACACCTAATATTTGGTTACGCGTGGATCAACTCGAAGAGTTTAAATAAGGGACTTCCACATAAAAAAATATCCCATTAACTCTTGTGGGGTGGACATCTTGTCCGCCCCACAAGAAAGGAGAGGGATTGAAGGTGAGGTAAACCAGGGACATAAATTGTATGTTATTTAATTCTTGTCCTACAGCTATTTTCAGGTAAATAGACCACACGGTAGGGGCACAGCAATGCTCATTGGTGTCAACTTAAGCTGAAACTCCTTTAAAATCTCGTTTCCAGCCTCCGGCTGGAAATGCTGCTCCTGGTGGCTCTGCCGCCAGTAAAGAGAGGCAGAGCCTCTAGGATGGCATTCCCAGTCGGAGACTGGGAACGAGACAATATCTAAAAGCTTTTACTAGGCTAGCTTTCACGTTAAGTTGATACCAATGAGCAATGCTGTGCCCTTACGACTTACTGATAAAGAAAGAGAGGCTTTGCATACTTCGGCTCAATCTGTGCGTCAAAATATTGAGCGATCGCAAGAAATAATTCGTGATTTGTAGAAATATCAGCAAAAATAAAAGGCAGCGGGATTAAAACCTGCTGCCTTACTTGTTATTCCAAAATTCATCACCTTATGAAAACCAATATCACCAGATTGGTTTGGCGTTAGCGGCGAGAATCCTGATCTGCGGGATCGCCGTAGGGGTCTTCGCTGGCTGGACGGACATCACCAAACTCCCCTGTGTCTGCGGGGTCGCCGTAAGGGTCTTCGCTAGCTGGGCGAACATTGCCGTAAGACGCGATATCTCCGGGGTCGCCGTATGGGTCTTGACTGGCTGGGGTGACGTTGCCGTAAGATGCCGGATCTGCGGGGTCGCCGTATGGATCTTCGCTGGCTGGACGTACATTGCGATCGCGCAATTTGGCATCTTCTTCAGCTTGATCGCTGTTCGACCCCAAAAGTAAGTCTTTCGCCTTTTGGAAAAATTCATTTACCATAATCTGTCTCCTGATTTAAGTTCGTGTTTCCGACGGGCGCGATCGGCGTTATCCTCTGGGAAACCCGCTTTCTTATTTACACACGCCTCGCCGATCTAGAGTGCTGGTGCTGCGGATGAAGTTATACCAGTGAGATCGCGACCCGTGGCACTCCGGTTATAGCCTTGGAATTCCCGATACTTTTGTGCTTCCGATTCTGGTACGCGAATTCCTTCTGATGGTGGCGTTACCCAGTGAGCGCGATGTTCAGCGTCACGGTAGTATACACGCCCATTCTTGGAAAGATAGTATTTACCTTGCGCTCCTTCTTGGGAAGCATTCTTGTGCTGGTTGTAGAGGTAATAAAGTCCAGCTGCTCCTGCCAAAATAGCAACTTTTTGCCCTGTAGACAAGCCCTTCTTCGCTTCGGGTTGGTTGTCGCTCACTGTTCTACCGGCAGTATCATCCACTGGTGGTGGAGCTGAAGCGTTTCTGGAACCGCCTCCACAGCTACTCAGCAAGGGCACCATTAGCAATGCTGAAAGCATCACTGCAAATAGACGCGAAACTATTTTACGTTCTTTATATATTGTGTTCATTGGTTTTCGTTCTCACCTGTATTTGCTAAAAGCCCTGCTGTTGCAAAAACAAAGTTGGAATTTCTGTTTATTTCGCGGGGAATTGAAAAAACACATACCACTTAATTTACAACTGCACAGCTACAGCCTTTCTCTATCATGATCGTGGATTTTCTCAAGTATTCCATCCCGCCTTTGAGAGAACTGCATTCATCCCCAGGAAATATATTGTTGATTTTTGATGAGTCTATTTAGCTGAAACGCCGAAATATTCAGCAATTTCTCGGTTATTTTTTCTGCGTAAATAACTTAGAAAGATACAGTTACTATGATACTTTTTGTCAAAAAGTACACTCAATATGACATCAAAAAATACTAGCACTCGTCTTCTTTTGGCTTTGTGGGATTTGGGAGGAACGCAGCAGGAAGTTAAGAAAGGTCAGCTTACAAAGCGAATTGTATCGAAAAGTCAGAAGGTAGCAGATTATCAGGGCATATTCGAGGAATTACAGAAAGAGGGTGCGATCGCAATTTCCAAAAAGGGATATTCTCTGACATCTGCTAAGGGTTTAGAGGTATTGGGTGAAGGTTTGAGAAGTGGCGATTTTAAGTTTGAAGGGACGATTGTCGGTACTTGGGCGGCGAATGCGTTGGTGAAGTGGATTAGTCAGATTGATGTTGCGGTGACTGGTGCAGATGTACTAGTTAATGGGAAAGGTGCGATCGCTTCTTACGACGAGTTTAAATCTGTGGCGTTGGAAGTCTATGACAAGCTGAACTATGAGTACAACTTTAATAACCTTGTGCCAATTTATCGCATTAGAAGAGGAATTGGCGATCGTGTGAGTCGTACAGAGTTTAATGATTGGCTGCTGGAAACCCAAGCTAACGATATTTTGCAACTACAGGGCGGGAGTGTAGAAGACAGCGCACCCGACAAAATTGAAGATTCGGTAGCTACAGAATTAGATGGATTACGCTGCTACGCCACACGCCTGAAACCTTAAACCTTATTTGACTCTTCACACATTAACTTCACAACACTATGACTGTCACCACATCTACCATTGATGATCTGATTAGAAATCAAAACCCTTTTGGAGGACATATTGTGGTCAGACCGCAACAAATATGGGGTAAAAGTTTTCCTGATGTTCCCTCAATTAATGCTCATGCTTCTAATGCAGTTTTTGATGCTGTTGATAAAGTCCGTAAACGCAAACGTGAAACTGTAGGTATCACAATTACAGCAGAAAAAGGGTTAGGTAAAAGCCATATTATTAGTCGGATTCGCCACCAATTACAGACAGGGGATGGTAGCTTATTTATCTATATGAGTAAATATGATAACTTGAATCAAATTAAATCTCTGTTTCTCCAAAGTGTCGCATCTAGCCTCAGAGCTTTTGGTAGTCAAAAAGTAATGCAATGGCAGGAAATTGCAGCAGCTTTAATTAACGAAGCCAAACAGTGGGAATATACACCACAACAGTATATTAATATGTATCCAGGTTGGTTGAGCCAACACTCAAGTAAGGCGATAGTTCATTTGACAGAAAGTGTTCTAAAAGTCAAGCCTGAAATAACCAATCCTTACATAGTGAAAGCAATTTTGTGGACACTTTCTCCAGTCCATATTAATTATGCAAGCTATTGGTTATCTGGTTTGGAATTAGCAAAATCACAAGCTGAAGAAATGGGGTTACCAAATCCTAAAAGTGAGGATAGAGAAGCTGAAGCATTAAGCACTGTTCGTCAAATTCTAGATATCACTAGTAATTATCGAGTTCCAGTGATTTGTTTTGACGAATTAGATATAGCCGATGCTGCTGATAATGGATTTTTAGCAGCACAAGTTATTGCAAACTTAGTTAAGGATTTATATAACAGTCTAAAACAAGGTGTTTTATTGTTAGCAATGTATCCTCGTACCTGGGAAGACCAAATCAAGGCTTTACCAGAAGCCGAGGCAGTTATAGATAGATTAGCAAGTGAACAAGTTGAAAGGCAACCAATTGCATTAAAGTATCTCAATTCTGATGATATCGTTGCTCTAGTTAGTCAATGGTTACAAGATTTTTATGAGGAACATCAACAAACCCCGCCTCATCCTCTCTACCCATTTGATGAAACTAAACTCAGAGAACTTGGTAAGAGTAGACCAACCGTTAGATCAGTTTTGAAATGGTGTGCAGAAAATTTCGCACCGCCTACAGATGGAAAATTGCCTCCTTTACCACTACCTGGAAAAACACCGCCTCCACTACCACCACATCCAGTTAAACCGTGTTTCGATAATGAACTAGCAAATGTTGAGGCTTCTCTTGATTCATTAATGGAAGACCAAATAACTATTAGTACTGCTCTTTGGATGGCTTTCAATAATCTAATAGGTCAAACTATTGAAGGAGTTACAATTGAAGCAATTGAAGATATAGTAGCTAAAACAGTAGATGAAGGATTTATAGATTTCAAAATTGTCGGTAACAAAAGAAAAGTAAGAATTGGAGTAAGTGTAGTTCAGCAAGATCGGACAATTATAGGTGCTGTCTTAAAGCGACTAATTGACTATAAAAAGTTTGATATAACTCGTGGTTGCTTAGTGCGTTCAAAGAAAATTAGTCCAAATGCAACATTAGCTAGACAGCATTTGAGAATCCTGTTGAAAGAAAAGGGTGGAGAGTGGGTAAGCTTGCAAAGCCAAGATATTAAACCTCTTTTAGCCATCTATTTTGTTTGTTGTAATATAGAAAGCTACGAACTTAAAGGTGAACAGATAGTTGATTTTATTGAGCAAACAAAACTAGCAATAAATAATCCTTTAATTCGGGAAATTCTCAGCGCTCCATCTGGGCAAGAACCTACTAATTTAACTGATGATGGATTACCTATTAGTATTCCTCAGCCTATTGCTAATGCTGATAATATCGATCTAAATATATAACTACTTAGAAATGAATCAGCAGTTTTCAATTCCAACAGCGCTGTGTCTACCCGTTCCTGATATTGAAGCCTTAATGCAGGGGCGAACAATTGCAGCTTTACCCAGGATGTTTATTCGTCCTGGGCAAAGATTTGTACTTTATCCTGCTGATTCTTCAGCTTCAATTAAAGCTTGGGCTAAATGTGAACTTTGCCAAATCTTAGACGAGACTAAGCCATTAGATATTTTGTCTAAGTTAACAATATGGACACCAAAAGTATTAAAGGAGATACTACAAAAACAACAGTATCTTTTCCTGGCTTACTTGCGCGTCTATCAGTTACAAGAAATATCAGTTAATCCCAACATTCAGGAAAAGTTAGGAAAATTTATTAGTTTACCTAATTCTCTAACGGTTTCTGAAGCTAACCCAGTAATGAACGATCGCACCTTCGCCCAACGCAAACGCCAGTTAGAAAAGCTAGAACCCCTGCTACATCCTGAATTGGAGGAATTACAGAGTGCGATCGCATCCCTAGCCATTAGCCAACCAGCAGCGAAAAAATTAGACGACGATATCAAAGTATTCTTAGGTTGGAGTAGTGACAAGCTAATTACGCAACCCGACTCAAATTTAGCTTGGATAAATGATATTGCAAAATTAGGCGATCGCAGTATCGAACAAGACGAGAAAAAAAGTAACTACCAAGCTGGCACAGATTTTGAAAACATTGCACGTCAAAGTCTGGAGTTTTTAGGCTTCAAAGTTGAAAGTGCTTTCAAAGGTGGTGCTGGAGGCTTAGATTTATATTGTTCAAAACCTTACCCTATTGTTTGTGAATGTAAAGCAGGTAGGCTTATTCCGAGTCGTACCGTTGAGGAACTGCTGAAACTTGGCGGTATGCACTTAGGTAAAACTCAAGTATTAACTTCAGCTAAGTTAGTAATTGGCCCTGGTAATCCATCGACAGATACACTAAAAGCTGCTAAAGAATGGGAAGTAAGTATTATTAATGCTATGACTTTACAAAAACTAGTTGAATTCAAAGCAAAATATCCAGGTGCTATTAATTTAGTCGAATTACAGAAATATCTAGAACCTGGGCAAATTGACTATAAAATTGATGAATATATTGATAAAGCTGAGAGAGAGATTAAGTTGCGATCGCACATTGTTCAGCTTGTCAAAAACTATTTAGAAAACTCAGGTATAGAATCTGCTGGTGTTGAATCTCTACATGGTGCGTATTTTGGCTCACATCCGCCACAACCAATAAAACCAGCAGAAATGCACGAAATTCTGATTGAACTTTCTTCACCATTAACAGGATATTTGGGGCGAATTAAGGGTAGTGATTGGAAGAGCGATCGCTTTTACTTTCTCCGCGATTTACCTATTAATTAAAGATAGTACAATATATCTTTTTTCTTCTCTCTGCGTTCTCTGCGTCTTGGCGGTTCGTTTAAAAATAACTGAAGTGTGTAGGCGTAGCCAGCCAGACTTATCGCTTTTACTTTCTGAGTAATTGATTAACGAATCTAAAATAAGCTAGGAGATAATTAGAAGTAAACTCAAATATCAACTTACTCATCTGATTCTGCAAATAAAGATTCCAAATTTTGATAACCACTAACTACACGGACAACTTCAATTCCACTATTGATAAGTCGATAAATAATAATGTAATTATCCAAAGGAATACCACGCAAATCAGGTTTAATATTTCCGTAGCTGCGTCCCATATTGGGAAAATTGGCTAAATATTTACACTTTTTCTCAAACTTATTAATAAAATCCTCCCCAGCATCAATATTCACCCTGACAAAGTAATCAATAATTTCTGATAAATCCTGACTTGCTTTTGGAGAGATAATATGTTGCTTCATCCTTGTAATTCTTTTGCTTTACGCAGTTTCTCTCGCAATTGTTCAACTACAACTTCCCCATCAATACCTTCCCCTCTATCCAGTTGCTCAATAGCAACCTCCACTTTTTCGCGTGTTTCTTCAACCCACTGCTGATAACCTTTTTCCCACTCTAATAGTAACTTCAATGCTTTACTAATAACTTCTTCAGGATTCGCGTATCTACCTGTAGCAATTTGCGCTTCAATGATTTGCTCTAGTTCAGGTTTAATTTGGATATTCATGATTGATATTCCAGTTTATTGACAGCTTTAAGCTTATTTTAACAAAATTTAAAGTCAGATAATTTGAATAGCGTAGGCGTAGCCAGCCGTAGGCATCGCTTTTACTTTCTCCGAGATTTATCTATGAACTAAAGATAGTGAAATAAGTTTATTTTTTACCTATGCTTTATCTGTGTATCTGCTGTTAATTTAAAAATAACTGAAGTGCGTAGGCGTAGCCAGCCGTAGGCATCGCAGTTATCCTAAAGTTAATATACCAGCCTGATAATTCACCACCAACGGCAGAATTTTTAGCCATTCTGAGCCTAACAAAAATTCTGTAATTTCATCCCCTGCATAAACAGGGATTTCATACTCTTGTTCGTTTAATATCAACTTGCCTAAATATATTTTAAATAAGGTTTCACCCTGTGCAGTTCGCAAAGTTTCCTTACCAATATAAAACCAGTCTAGACTATCTAAATCTTGTTTGTTAATAGCCAGAAAACCTGTGAAACCAGTATCTAACATGGCATCCACAGGCAAATTTAATCCATCATCAGTTATTAAATCAATTTCAAAAAATAGTTGACCATTTTCCCCAAATTTACCCTGAATCATATTGTGCCAGTGGTTCCCGTTTCATTAAAACAAAAAACACAGTGGTCAGTATTTGGGTATTTTTCAAGGGCTTTTTTATGAGCTTGCATTCTATCTGCATCAATCAAGTAATCACCACTATTTGGCTCCACAGCAATATACCAGCCGTAGTGTTCCTTAATCAAATCGGGACGTATACGCTCAAAAATTTCCCGACAGCGATGATAAAATGCCTCATCTTCAGCTTTGCGTCTAGCAAGTTCTTCTGGTGGTAAAGTACGCTCTGGGAAAATTCTGCCTCTACGTGCAGGTTGTTTTGCAGTTGATTCAGCCATAGTAATTAGCCCTATTTTTTAATACTGTCTTAACTTTATTTTACAGGAATATAAAGGCGATCGCTTTTACTTTCCCCGCGATTTACCTATGAGGTAAAGACAGCAAAATATATCTCTTTTATTACCTCTGCGTTCTCTGCGCCTCTGCGGTTCGTTTCAAAATACCTGAAGTGCAGGTTGTTTTCCAGTTGATTCATTCATAAATAATTAATACTATCTATTGACTTAATTTCATTTTATGATAATCAATAAAATGCTTAGTGCAGCCAACTCTAGGTATTGCAATCCTTGAGCTTTTCCTCAGTAAATGTTATTTGTAGTGACAAACTTTACAGAAAATTTATACTGATTTACTGTGTAACTTCATTTACATAAGATAGTAGATTTAGTACTGTCGAAGAAACACATTATACTTACTACACTGGTATTCATTGATCACAAACATCTACCAAGTTTAAAACTTAGGCGAAGTGACCCATGTATTATCAAATTTGGAATTTCTTTCTTAAAGAAGATAAATACATTTATTGGAAAGAAAAAATAAAAGTTAACAAAAACTTTGACAAACTTACATGGCAAAAAATTATTGATTTTTTGTCACTAGTAGAGCAAACTTTCCAGTTAAAAAGTCAACTAGCAGAAACCGATGGCCTTGAACCATTTCTCAAGTTAGCAACAGAAAATGGTTACAATTTAACCGCAGAAGAACTTGCCTGGTTTCTAATTACGAGAAGACAGATTTGGGATCTTTTTGATTTTGCACAAAAAACGCCATCTCTCAAAGAAGAATTACTAATAGCTAAAGATCCACAGCAGTTTGTTGATATCGCTGCCGAAAACGGCTATTACTTTTCTGTAGATGAGTTAGCTTGGCTGCTAATTGAAATCAAATCATCTTCAGATTTAGTATCTATTAACAACAGCGTTGGAGAGATTCTCACAGTCTCAAGCTACGGCAGAATTGAAATAGGATACTGGATTTGGCTGGCAGAACATTGGGGAATCGTACCGCCATTCTGTCATCGGGATAAGCCAGGTACTTTTTTATGTCAAAATATCAACAATCCTTTTTTACCCGATCGCTGCTTCTTACCCAAGAGTTACTTTAGTCAACGCCTCATGGTAACTAGGGGTTGCTGAAAAAATTTCTGAGGATGCTTTAATCGTAACGACTGGCGTTCCGTCGGCTAAATTGCCAATGGGAGTTCCATCGGTTTTTAGCAATGCCGATACAACTGCTGTTAACCTTCTGAAGGTGACATTTGAGTAACAGTTAGACGCGACGATCGCAATAGTTTCTGACCCCTGCACCGCCAATGGTTGGCGATCGCTCCCTTGTGATTTTCTGAAAATTTAAAAATAAGTCTTACGATAGATTGACAATACATTTATTTGCTCAAAGTATCCCCCCTTCGTAGGAAACTGGTTATAATTACTTTCCATCTCTATCAGAAATCAAATTATCGTATAAACAGTATTTATATGGGACGTGTTCGTTCTAAATCTGACCTACCGACAAAAATCTGTCCGGTATGTCAACGTCCTTTTACATGGCGGAAAAAGTGGCAGGATTGCTGGGACGATGTGAAATACTGCTCAGAACGTTGTCGTCGTCGCCGTTCTGAAGCGAAAACTTAAAGGGACTGGGGACTGAGGACTGGGAACTAGGGAATGGGGAATGAATTCTTCCCAATACCCAATACCCAATCCCTAATCCCCAGTCACTAATGAAACCAACCGCAATACAGACGCAAATAGCGCAAGAGATTAATGGAGTTACAGGTGCAACCTAAATTAATTATTCATGGCGGGGCTGGTAGTTCTCTCCACGGTAAAGGCGGATTGGAGGCAGTGCGCCGATCGCTCTATACAGTAGTAGAAGAAGTCTATTCTCTACTATTGTCAGGCTCGACTGCCTCAGAGGCAGTGGTGCATGGTTGCCAAATGCTTGAAGACAACCCCCGCTTTAATGCTGGTACTGGTTCAGTATTACAATCTGATGGTCAAATCCGTATGAGTGCTTCCCTGATGGATGGTGCATCAGGGCGCTTTAGTGGTGTGATTAATATCTCACGGGTGAAAAATCCCATTGATTTAGCGCAGTTTTTACAAAGTTCGCCAGACCGAGTACTATCAGATTTCGGATCAGCTGAGTTGGCGCGGGAAATGCAAATTCCCAGCTATAACGCTTTAACGGATTTGCGGTTACAAGAGTGGATACAAGAGCGCCAAGATAATTTTAAAAGCACAATGGCTAATGTGGTAGCAGAACCCGAACTGCTAGAAACCAGCAATGCCGGACGCGGCACTATCGGTGTAGTAGCTTTAGATACTTATGGTAAACTAGCTGCTGGCACTTCCACTGGTGGTAAGGGCTTTGAGCGGATTGGACGAGTAAGTGATTCTGCTATGCCCGCAGGTAATTATGCCACTAGTAATGCTGGTGTGAGTTGTACTGGCATTGGCGAAGATATTATTGATGAGTGTTTAGCCGCACGGATTGTAGTGCGTGTCACTGATGGGATGTCTCTGAAGGATGCCATGCAGCGATCGCTTGCAGAAGCGCACTACAACAAACGGGATTTAGGAGCGATCGCCTTAGATGCTAGTGGAGCGATCGCTTGGGGTAAAACTAGCGAAATCTTACTCGCCGCCTATCACGATGGCGAAAAAATTGGTGACACCTTGGAATGGAATGATAGTGAATTGATCGGCTATTGTTGAATCAATTCCAGCGCTGAGGCTAAAGTTTCCTTCTGGTCAGCCATTGCAGCTAATTCTTGGATTTAATAACACCCTTAGCAACTTCCGACAAATAAATTATCCAATCTTGTGGGGTGGGCATCTTGCCTGCCCTGATTATGCGCTTGTTTATTTTATTGATTTTACGCACCGTAATTTTTATATAAATAAACTACTAATTTTCTATCGATTTGTCGTAGTATGAATTTCATTATCTGAAAAAAGCTTTTTTTGACGGTTGCCAGCCGTTGAAGGCTATTTATGAGCAATCAGTAGTGCATGTTGTAGAGATGCGAACTCCCTTGGGGAAAACTTCGCGTCTTCACCATTAAAAAATTTATCAAAACAGAATTCAGGAATCAGGAGTCAGAATACCCTTTCAGGGTTTTAGCGTCTGTCTGCGACACGCCGCGCGAACGTAGAGAGCATTGCATCTTGATTCTGACTCTTGAATTCTGATTTCTGAATTCTTCTTCAAGCAATAGTTTTACTATATTTAGCTCCTTAAAATTATGAATCATAAATTCAGTAGGGGTCAGATTTTTGCTGGGTCGTTGCTTAGTATCTTGTTGCTAAGTGCTTGTTCTACCCCAAAGGCTGAATCTCCAACTACCTCTACTCCAGCAGCGACAAGTAGTGCTGCTAGCGATACCTTACGACTTCTTTATTGGCAAGCACCAACTATTCTCAATCCCCATTTAGCTCAAGGTAGCAAAGACTTTGAAGCCAGTCGAATCACTTATGAACCCCTGGCCAGTTTTGATAAAGATGGTAAACTAGTTGCTTTTCTAGCAGCAGACATCCCATCTTTAGAGAACGGTGGAGTCGCCAAAGATGGTAAATCAGTGACTTGGAAACTCAAACAAGGAGTCAAATGGTCTGATGGTAAACCTTTCACTGCTGCGGATGTGGTGTTTACTTACCAATTTGTTAGTAATCCAGCAGTAGGTGCAACTACAGCTGCAAATTATCAAGCGATCAAAAGCGTCGAAGCTATTAACGACTACACCGTTAAAATCAATTTCCAAAATCCTAACCCGGCTTGGTCGCTGCCGTTTATTGGTTCCAATGGGCCAATCCTACCTCGTCATATCTTTGAGCCATACAACGGTAGCAAAGCTAGGGAAGCTCCAGCTAATCTAATTCCTGTTGGTACTGGCCCTTATAAAGTAGTGGAATTCAAACCTGGTGACATTGTTATCTATGAAGCTAATTCCTTTTTCCGGGAAGCCAATAAACCTTTCTTTAAGCGAGTAGAACTTAAAGGTGGTGGGGATGCTGTTTCTGCTGCTAGAGCCGTATTGCAGACTGGAGATGTAGATTTTGCTTGGAATCTCCAAGTAGAAGCTCCAATCCTTAAACAGCTGGAGGCAGCAGGAAAAGGAAGATTAGATATCAGCTTCGGCTCTTTTTTAGAGCGGATTGCGATTAATCAGACTGATCCTAACAAGCAAACAAAAGATGGTGAACGTTCTAGCTTAGAGTTCCCCCATCCATTTTTTAAAGACTTGAAAGTGCGTCAAGCTTTTAATTATGCCATTGACCGTGACACTATTAACCAACAGTTATATGGTCAAACTGGTCGTGCTGTGACAAATATCTTAGTAGCACCAGATATCTATAATTCGCCTAATACCAAGTACGAATTTAATCTGAAAAAAGCTGCTAATTTGCTCGATGAAGCTGGATGGAAAGACACCAATGGCAACGGTATTCGGGATAAAAATGGTGTAGAACTGAAGGTTTTGTTTCAGACTTCTGTCAACCCAGTCCGCCAAAAAACGCAGGAAATCATTAAACAATCGCTAACCTCTATTGGCGTGGGGGTAGAACTAAAGAGTATCGATTCAAGTATTTTCTTTTCTAGTGACCCAGCTAACCCAGATACTCTTGCTCACTTTAATGCCGATTTGCAAATGTTTAGTGGTGGCAATAGTAATCCAGACCCAGGTAGTTATCTAAAGGCGTGGACTTGTAATGAGATTTCCCAGAAGAAAAATAATTGGTCGAAACCGAATAGTTCTCGTTACTGCAACCCTGAATACGATAAGCTTTGGCAACAGTCTAATACAGAGTTAGACCCACAAAAACGTCGGCAATTATTTATTCAAATGAACGATTTGTTAATTAAGGAGCAAGCTGTGATTCCTCTAATTTCTCGCGCTAATGTTAATGGAGTAAGTAACAGACTCACTGGTATAGATGCAACACCTTGGGATGATCGTACCTGGAATATTAAGGATTGGCGGCTAAAGTAAGTGACTGGGTATTGGGGATTGGGTACTGGGGATTGAGAAATAGTATTTTTGGTTCTTTAGTAGGTGTTATGCTGAAATTTTAATTAAACCCCAAAATTTCCCTTTAAAATCAAGGCTTACAGGCGATTATAAACTCAATTTCAGCACTAAGACTCAAATGGTAATCATAATGCCTGTTATTATTGCCCAATCAGGGGTTCAAACTTATTTGCAGACTTTTTAGCATAACAGCTACGCAAGAGCCGTATTTTTAAGTAACTTTTCACTCTTTCCCCATTTTCAGGGCAGCACTGCTTTTAGCAGTTGGGGTATAAAATATCTTCCTATTCCTATTGTTTCTTAATCATTTTTACTGGAGGAGACTGAAAAACTAGCTAATTTCAGCAATGCTGCAACTCGCATTTCTGTAGCAGGGTGACTGGAGAATAAGTTACCCAAAAATTGCCCAGAGATGGAATTGATAATTAATAACGGCTCATAAGCTGGATTGGCATTTAAAGGTACTTGCTTTGCTGAAGCTTCTAAGCGTTGCAATGCTCTAGCTAAGGCGCGGGGATTACCAGTTAATCTCGCAGAACCAGCATCAGCCGAAAATTCTCGTGTGCGCGAAATTGCTAGCTGAATGATTGTCGCAGCCACCGGCGCAAGCAATACTGTTAATAAAACTCCTATTGGATTTCCACCTCTGTTATCATCTCGTGAACCACCACCAAACCATAGGCTGTAACTAACCATTTGGGCTAGAAATGAGATAGCACCAGCCACAGTAGCAGCAACGGCTTGTGTGAGGGTATCACGATTAATAATATGAGTCAGTTCGTGGGCGATAACGCCTTCGAGTTCGTCCTCTGGCAATATATTTAAAATACCTTCAGTCACAGCCACAGCAGCGTGTTCAGGATCGCGACCTGTTGCAAAGGCGTTAGCACCTTGGCTTGGAACAATATAAACTCTAGGCATAGGAATGTTAGCGCGATCGCTCAATCTCTGCACCATCCGATAAAGTCCTGGTGCTTCCCTTTCACTTACTGGCTGTGCCTGGTATACTGCTAGGGCAATCTTATCTGATTGATACCAGGAAAACAGGTTTGTGACTGCTGCCAAGCCAATGCCGATAATCAAGCCACTAGAACCGCCAATTACCCAGTAACTAATTGCTATCAAAAGACCACTTAACGCAGCAAGCAAAGCAGCCGTTTTCAATTGATTTGTCATATTTTTGCTCTCCTGCTAATGCTGTGTAAATGTTTGAGAAAACAGCATTCCTTAAGCTACATTTTGATTTTATCTAGCTCAATTTAGATATATGGTAGAGAAAACCTATTAGATAAGTACGGTTTTCCTACTTAAGTTTTAGTCATAGAATTAATATCTATAGATACTAAAAACGCATCTATCTATAGGAATAAATTGTTTATCTGGGCAAAAATTACAAGGGTGATACTGAGGTTTGCCTATGCCTACGCAATTATTTAAGATCCATTTACTTATAAAGATTCTGAGTCTATTCCTTGTGCTTGATATATTTGTTGGGAAAATAGCTGAAAATCTAATTCGCACGCCTTTAAAGCTTCAGTGGCTTGTGAGTATTTTGGGGCATCAAACAAATCGCGATCGCGGATTTTTGGCAACCAAGAACGCAGTTTAGTTAGTTCCGCTTCATTCTCTTCCAGTTCTGCAAAAGTGAGGTTACTTATTTTCCGTTCCTCGCTCAATTCGCTATGGAAATCTCGACATTGCCCCAAAAACTCTTGATATTCTTGGTCTGCCTGCTGTTGAAAACGCTCTATTAACATAGCATTTTGCTCCGGTTCGTCAATGCAAATAGTTAACAAATCTGCTTCACCGCTACCTGCTATAATGTCCGCTTTCAATTCTTCCAAATCGCTCTGCAAGTCTTTTCGCTGTGGTAGCAAGCACACCGACTGCTGTAAGTAAAGTGCGCCCAATCCCTTAAGTTTACGCCAAACATACACCCGCTGCGTTGAAGGCTGTGCGGGTACTTTGTACACTAATAGATTCCAAGATTCTCTATCCATAGAGGTATTGTAACAAGTGTTGCATTAGATTTAATTTATTGTTAAGTTGATTAATGAAACATCTGTTGCATTTAGAAAAATTTATGAATGTGAACTATCAAGTTGGCAGCATTGACTGGAGTCCGATTATCCAAAGGATGGAACCTCAGGGGAATTGTCACTTACCTGCATATCCAGGGGATTTGAAAACTGTTTTACTGAACCATGCTGGTTTGGCTCAACATCCTCAAGGCGAGAAAGCCTATCAGATGGCGAGAGAAATTGCCCGATTGACTACCTTCAGCGATGCAGAAATCACCTATTGGTTCTCAAGAATTATAGAACTGATTTAGTAATACTATTTTCCAAAATCTTTGCAGCAAATAAATCAGCTGTAAGGGTGTACATATCTATCACTATTAAGATGTAGCAGAAATAGGCAATATGCAGCTACAAAATAAACTTGTCCAGAAAATTCCTCGGACTGTTTGGGTTTTGGGGTTTGTCAGTCTGCTGACAGATATTAGTTCTGAGATGATTCATTCTGTGTTGCCCTTATTTCTAGTGTCAGTTTTAGGGGCGAATATCTGGACTGTGGGCATCATTGAAGGTATTGCAGAAGCAACGGCTTCAATTTTAAAAGTCTTTTCGGGAGTATTGAGTGATTACTTGGGACATCGTAAAGGATTAGCGGTGTTTGGGTATGGATTATCAACCTTTGTAAAGCCTCTATTTGCTGTAGCTACCAGTCCAACTGGGGTATTAATAGCTCGATTTGGCGGCGGATTTCTCCTATACGCCCTAGTGTATCTAGGCTTCGCTTTCGTGCAGACACCTTGGCAAGCCTGGGGATTGTTTGCCCTTTATGGTTTGTATTTGGGTATGAGTCAAGGATTGCTGTTGGCGCTAGTGGCAAATAGTATACCTGCAAATCTGCGCGGCACTGTTTTTGGCTTCCTTAACTTGGCTGTGGGATTAGCGCTTTTACCCGCTAGTCTGCTAGCTGGTGGCTTGTGGCAAACACTTGGAGCAGAGGCAACATTTATAACTGGAAGCTTGTTTGCGTTGGCGTAGCCCACCGAAGGCATCGCTGCTTTCTTATTGCTGGTAATTAATAAGAAAAAATATTTGCAAATATAACTAGAACTTAAGTAAGATATCTCTCAAACTCTCATTTCTCTGTGTCCTCTGCGCCTCTGCGGTTAGTTATTCTAATAAAATTTTAATTCTCAACAAGCGGCTTCACTCTGGCTGTAACTCTTAATTTACTGAGCCTTCACACCAGCAACATAACTTGTTCTTTATATAATGCTACTGGTAGCTGTCCAGGTAAATTATGCATCAACTCTAATAGGCTGATAATTACTTCCTGATGATGGCAATAATACTGCCGATGATACACGTTATTTATATCGTAGAATATCAAAGGTATTGACCGACAGCAAAAATGGTATTATTAAGTTAATTAAATTATTAACGGCGATGGAGCTCGCCAAAACCGCCTTTCCAGAGAGATAAACTCTGATCTAGAAGGCTGATGGCTCCTACTTTCCTTGCTTACTGCGGGAGAGTAGGGCTTGGCTAAATGCATTACCTGACTCCCCTGTAGAAAGTATTTGTCTACAAACCGCACTTCAAGGAGTCATGGGATGAAACAGTTTCGTCAGTTTGAACCATTTATTGCCTTACCTCATCTAATCAAGTGGTTGCCTATTTCCTTTGTGGTCGGCATTCTTGCTGGAACTGCTTCGGCGGCTCTTTTAGTATCATTGGAATGGGCAACTGATTGGCGGGAATCGCATCGGTGGATTATCGCCTTCCTTCCCCTTGGCGGCTTCTTGAGTGGTTGGATTTATCATCAATTTGGTCGGACTGTAGAAGCCGGAAATAACCTTTTACTAGAAGAAATTCATAACCCCAAAAATATTATTCCCTTCCGTATGGCTCCTCTTGTTTTACTAGGAACAGACCTCACCCATTTTTTTGGTGGTTCAGCCGGTCGTGAAGGTACAGCATTACAAATGGGTGCTTCTTTGGCAGACCAGTTAACTAAAATATTACATTTTAAAGGGGCCAATCGGCGAATTTTGTTAACAGCAGGTATCAGTGGAGGATTCGCTTCCGTTTTCGGTACTCCCTTAGCTGGAACCGTATTTGGTCTAGAGGTTTTAGCCATTGGTAAAATTCATTACGACGCTCTTTTTCCTTCTTTAATTGCTGCGATCGTAGGGAATCAAGTAACCTTACTATTTGGTTTACATCATACCGCATACCGACACACTCCGTTAATACCGACGCTCACAATTTGGGGACTGATTTCTGCCATTATTGCAGGTGTAATCTTTGGAATGGTTGCAAGATTTTTTGCGAAAGTAACTCACCAAATCAGTCACTTGTTTAAAGCAAAGATATCTTATCCTCCAATGCGTCCTTTGATAGGCGGTGCGATCATCGCAATAATTGTTGGATTGAGTGGAACAACCAAGTATATTGGGCTTGGTATTCCAACTATTGTTGATTCCTTCTACACTCAGCTACCTCCTTGGGATTTTGCGGCAAAATTAGGTCTGACTGCTTTAACTCTAGGAGCAGGTTTTAAGGGTGGAGAAGTGACACCTTTGTTTTTTATTGGTGCAACTTTAGGTAATGCTTTATCGCTACTTTTAGCATTACCTGCACCACTCTTAGCCGGAATGGGATTTGTGGGTGTATTTGCGGGTGCAGCAAATACACCCTTGGCATCGACCTTAATGGGAATTGAACTATTTGGTCTGGAATCGGGGGTATTTATTGGTATTGGCTGTATAGTCAGCTATTTATTTTCAGGACATTCTGGAATTTATTCGGCACAGCGTATTGGATTGAGTAAATACTCTGCTGTATTTTTAGAAGAAGGGGTAACTTTGGCAAATTACGGAGGAGAAAAAGTTGAGCCAAAAATTGATTTACCTGATGATGGCGAAGAACTATGAGTCCTAATAATGATTGATTCTGGGTTTATGTCTCTTGGTTTATAGAATGACCCTTCTTGTGTTGAGCGAATTGACAGACTCACTAGTTCGCATAGAAGCGATCGCAATATGGTTTGGTTAAGGTTTTTTGATTAAAATTATATGAGCGCAAAGATGCGAGAAATCGCCGTCCCTACAAAAGCCTTCTTATTGTAAGTACGGCGATTCATCGCGTCTTTTGTCTTAATCGAAAAGCATTTGTACATTCACAAATTAGATGTCGTAGTTTAACAAATTAGTGTCGCTAAATTTATCCCGTAAAAACCTTGTATAGCAAGGGTTTTATTAATTTATATGATTATTCAAAAGTGACTAGAGATTTTCAATATTTTCACAAATTGAGGTCGCAAAACCAAAAATTTCACATTTTAATGGTCGTTTATTTTATTCTCTGAAAAAGTCTGCTATTAAAGGACTTCACAAATTAGATGTCGCATTCTTGATAGCGGCAGTGTTTATTTATGTAAGGGGTAAAACCTGAGTAGCTGAAAGCCGCCCTTATGATAAGTATGGCTTGGATGCTGTAATTTGCTGGTCTCGCCTCTGGCTAGTATTACCAGATGGGGTGAAGAAAGAATTACAGGAAGCACGGTCAAGCCTGAACACAGCAGCCCGTTTTTGGCTCTGGAGTTTGCTGTTTATAGTATGGACTGTTTGGGCTTGGTGGGCTATTCTTGCTGGGTTACTGGGGTTAATATTTGCTTACTACTGGACAATTGATGCGGCAGGTGTCTACTGTAGCTTGTTGGAATCTGCTTTTGATTTGTATTGTTTAGAACTTTATAAATCCCTTCGCTGGCCAATACCTATCAATCCTAAGCAAGAACAAGAGTCCGGTAAGCAATTGACAATCTATTTGTTGCGAGGGTCTGATCAGGACAGACCAATATTTACACCATTAAAGGACAAGTGACTGTCACAAGGGGGAATATTTAGTAAAAAAATTTACTTGGTTATTGTCTTGGAAAAGATGAGTAGAATTAAACGCTAGCTAAGATATTGATGAATTTTTATAAAAAGTCGCATATTAATGAGTAGAGATGCTTTAGTAGTTGGCATTAATAAGTACAAGAAGCGATCGCTATTATATTGTCATTTTTTAAAGTGGCTCAGGTCGGAGTTGAACCAACGACCCCAGGCTTATGAGTCCCGTGCTCTAACCAACTGAGCTACTGAGCCATGTTTTTCCAAATTACCTATTAATATAGCATATAAATTTGCTCAATACTAGACCTTTTTACAATTTTATTAGAATATTCATCCCTGTTGAGGACATAAAACAGGAGTCAGAATTCAGAATTCAGAATACTCTACCCATAAAGGGATAGAGTTTTAAGGCGAGAATATTTTAATTTGTTTCGCCCACCATTCCACTCGCTTTTAACCAATATTCATTACCCACTCGTACAGAATTCATACTGAATTCTGACTCCTGAGTTCTGAATTCTTCTTATAAAAAGCAAAAGAGGGAGGTAAACTCCCTCAACGAACAAGACAATAATTTAGTTACAGACAGCCAAGAATTACAGGCGTTGCGGTAGGAAAGCTATTGGGTTAACAGCACCCTTTCCTGGTGGATGAACTTCAAAGTGGCAGTGTGTGCCAGTGCTGTGACCAGTAGTACCCATTAAAGCAATTATTTCTCCTTGATGTACCTGCTGACCTGGTTGCACCAGAATCTTGCTGTTATGAGCATAGCGGGTCGAACTGCCATCAGGATGGTGGATTTCGACGAGGTTGCCGTAGCCACCATTGTTCCAGCCAGCTTTTTCTATCGTACCGTCAGCAGAGGCAACAACTGGCGTGCCAGTGGAGTTAGCAATATCAATTCCCTTGTGAGGTCTTCCCCAGCGCATACCAAAGCCAGAGGTGAGAGTGCCCTTCGTTGGCCAAATATAAGCCAAGGTTGAAGTAGATGGAGGAGGTGTAAGTTCGTCAATGGGTCTGGGCAGATATTGATCCACTGCTGCCAAAGGCGGCATTGTCTGTGGAGAAACTGTTGTTCCCCGCAGCTTTCCTAAGGAGTCAGAGGCATTGACTCTTCCCGAAGGCGTTGCAACCCTTGTGGCAGATTGAGTGCGAGAGGGAGTCCATTGACTAGCAGACCCTAGACTAGGCAGGAACTCTGGGTTTACTGGTTCGCTAGGGCGTACACTAGTACGGAATTGGGGCTTAATTGGCTGAACGCTATAGTTGGATCTAATAGGTGTAGGAACTGGAATTGGTATCGCTACACTATTTGGTTGAGATACAGAGTTGGGTACGTTGAAATTATTAGGCGTAGCAACAGGAGTAAGCATCGCAGTATTATTAGCTTCAGTTGCTACTTCTGGCACAACTAAGTTCCCAGACTGTTGAGCGCGATATTTCTGCTGTAACCTCTGAATTTCCGCTTGTAAGCCCCGCAAACGGTCATTATTGTTATTGTTTGCCCTTGCTACCCTATTTGCTGGTGTTTTCGGCTGTTGCATTTCGGCAAAAGCTGTTGGCACTGGAGTGTCACCACCAACGCCATAAGACCTAGCTGTGGGGGAAGCTGTTTCTAAGTCGGTTGCACTATTTGCCTGAACCTGAACAGTTACCGGTGTAGGGACGGCTATGGGAGTGTTGTTGGCAATAGTTGGTGATGGTGAACTAGGTAGATATGAGTTAGCACTACCAATATTCAAAGGGTAGCTGGCTGCTTTTGGAGTTTGACTGGACTCTACAAAAGCCGGCTTATTCGCTACAGTTGTCTCAACTTGAACAGCAGGAATAACTAGTTTTTGACTAATTTGCAGTTCATTTGGATTATTGAGGTTATTTGCCTTAACTAGTTCTGATACTGAAGTATTGTGTCTGCTGGCGATCGCTGCTAGTGTATCTCCAGGCTTTACTTCGTAGGCTGTATGGGTCGCCGAGGCAATAACTGTTGGTGTAGCTGGTACTGGTACAAATGCACTTGCCTGTGTCTTCTGTTTTAACTTCGATATCAGGTTCCCTTGGCTGGCATCGTCAGAAGTGTTCGGCTGGGCTAATACACTATTCTCAATCACAGTTGTCGGCTGTGCCAATTTTATATCAGTTTGTGATAAATTTTTGGTTTCCCCAGACTGCAACTGTGCCAGACTCTTTCTTAAACGGTTCGATTTTTCTTGTAAGCTATTTAGTGCGAACTCTTGTTGCGCCTTAAGTTGGGCATTTATTTCACTGTTGGCTGCGGTTGATGTTGCCACTGTTTGGGGCTGGGCAGTTAGTGATGCGTTTGTACCACCAACATCATCAGCACTATAGTCAGACAGATTATTGACTGTTGGGAAACTAGTCTCGGCTAAGGTATTGTTCAATCCCTGGGCCACTTGGGGCTTCAGGTAGGTGGAATTTTTATAACCTGCTGTTGCTTGAGAAAACGTGTTTGATGCCGGAACTTGCAAAGACATTCCACTCGCCGCGACTTGCCATTTAGCTTCAAGCCCGGGCACTTGTGAAACTGCCGTTGGTTCCACGATCACAGGATTTTCCGGCACGCTCGCTGATGAGACTGCTTGGGACTCCAGCTTTGTGGAGGCGAATTTCACCTCAGTGTCAGGAACAGCAGGAATCGATGAGGTTGCCTTTTGGCTGCCTACTGGCACTGCTGCTTGGGCTTGATCGCTTTGTCGAGTCACCAAAAGGCTGGTTGCTCCCATAGAGATTGCCAAGCCAATCATGGCGGCTTTTGTCCGCACCCGGCGGTTAACTTTTGGATTCATCACATTTTGCAGTTCTACCGGGGCATCATCGCTGTTGGGGTTATTGTTCAACACAGCTTTTACTCTCTTTTTTAATGCTCGTTTCAAAGACGACCTCCTATGATCACTAGCGCTTAACTGATCTCGATTTTTCAGTTGGATACTAGTCAATGATTTAGATCACAACGAACGATAGATCGAGATCGCATTCACCAGAGATGCTTACGCAAGATTAACCTGCTTCTCTGATTTAGACAAGTTTACATGTCTTAGCAAAACTTAAGATTTGCTGTGTTTACTTGTCCGAACCACTCCTAACACCACTTAGGACATTTCACTCTTTACCATTGTCCGCGCTTGTCTTGCGTCAATCGCGGGGACTGGACAAACCATTTGCCAAGTCCATAGTCGCTGCGGAGAATTCAGTTGCGGCGACTTCTGGAAAAGTCATGCCCCCTGCTGTAGATATCTTCAAGATATTTCTACGCCATCCGTCTTCTCAACACGAGACTTTACGTTGATTATTCCCTAAAAAACAACCGTATTAACTATCGGCTAGTTTTAGGCTGTTTTCTGTACCTTATTGAGCAATAATAGCTCAAATGTAGTACATGAATAAGTTCTAGCGATTTTGTTCCCTGTTTAGGATGTTTCAAATTCATCAAAATCTATCATTCAAATTTGGCAATATCCCAAGTTTTATATACAAATTTCTTATAATAACCTCCCCTTGCTTGTAAGTATCTTCCACTACATTTCGTGGATAAATCCAATTTTCGGTATATTGTTTTACATATTGTTGCTGTCACCCAGAAAATTTTTGCCGCCACAAATAAATCGCCTAATAGATTCTGGGACAAATTCTAAGTAAATACACTTATGAACATCAAGGTAAACAATTATTGTAAATAGCCTAACTGACGACGGGTTTCAAATAATCCAATTGCCACACTTACTGACAGATTCAAACTGCGAACCCCCGGTTGGCTCATGGGAATATAGAGAGTAGCATCGCAATCTGACAGAATTGCTGGTGGTAAACCCGTGGTTTCACTACCAAACAGCAGCCAATCATCAGGTTGAAATTGAAAGCTTACATAATTACAATTTCCACCAACTGTATAACCTAACCATCTGCCTCCACGCTCCTGATGTACCTTTTTAAAGGCTTCTAGCGATTCGTGATAGTGCAATTTGACATAAGGCCAGTAATCTAAGCCTGCTCTTTTGAGGTAGCGATCGCTAATTTCAAACCCCAAAGGCCCCACCAAATGTAACTCTGTACCTGTAGCTGCACAAGTACGGGCAATATTACCTGTATTAGGAGGGATTTGTGGGTTAACTAAAACTACCTGGGGCATTGTCCGTATAATTTGCGTATTGTATAAAACAATCTAATGTCAATGTTAAATCTACCAAAAGGTAGAGGTGATTCATAGGTTTTGTTAATAATAATCAAGTATCCTCCATCGATTAGATTTTTAAAACGAATCGTAAATCCTCCCAGAGTAATGCCTGAGAGGAAATTTGCCTGGAATCGGTAAATATTAAGTTTTGTGTAGAAAAACTAAGTGCTTGTGTCTTTTTGTTTGAAGAGGGGAGTAGGGAGAAATCAATTCAAAATTCAAAATGACGCTCGCAGACTCGCTAACGCTGCGCTAACAAAATTCAAAATTAAAGAACTTCTGCCTCTGGCCTTCTCTTTCCAATGCCCAATGCCCAATGCCCTTTGAATTAAGCAAGCAAGGACGAACACAATTTGTTTTCGAGTTCGATTTCGCGTTGTTGGGTGGCGATAATAGCCTGAGTGATGACGCGTTGGCTGTCAAAGCCGACTGTGTGTAATTGCAACCACTGTTGAGCTTCATTGCCTTCGCGGAGGATTTTGTGCAATGGGGAAAGGAAACAGCTAAAGCCTTGTTGTTTAGCGATCGCCCAAACCTCTTGGTACATTTGAGCAATCCAATCTCTTGCTAAGATGCTTTTGCCATCTTGCCAATGCCTCAAATGAGCATCGAGACTACCAGCAGCAGCCGCCGCTTCGTTCTCAGCAGTCAGGGTGACAAGTTCTTCAGGAGAGAAGGTACTTTGAGTTAAAGGATCGATGCTGGGATTTTCGATTATTTGCAATAAACGCGCTTCTAACAAGGCAGTAATGGCTAGCAAGGCAATGGGATCTGTGACTAAATCGCAAATTCGCATTTCTAGGCGATTCAAGTCATAAGGACGGCGATCGCCATTTGGTCGAACTGATGCCCACAAATGCCGCACGTTTTGCATAGTTCCGGCAACGAGTTGATTTTCCACCCACTGGATATGATCGGCATGGCTGGAAAATAACGGCACATGGCTAGGCGTTTGCGGGAATAGTCCCCAACGGGTGGAGTGATAGCCTGTAGTTTTGCCATCCAGGAAGGGAGATGAGGCGCTGAGGGCGAGAAATAGAGGTGCTTCCATGCGGATCACCCGACACGCCCGCATTAATACTTCTGGATCGCTGATGCCTATATTTATGTGGACGCTAGCGGTAACTACTTTCGTGCCGTAGGTGTTTTCGATGTAGTCATGATAGGGGTTTGCTGGATCGGAGCGGAGAAAGCGATCGCTCCCACCCAAAGATAAAGTACTCCCCGGTATCAGGGTGTAATCGCCCAAGCGACTGAGGTAGTTTCGCAACACTCGCCGGGGACGCAGCAACGCACACAATAAATTTTCGTAATTATGGGATGGTTGGGTTATGTATTCGACGTTGCGGCTATCTGGCTCCCGCATAAATTCACTCAAAGCGGCAACAATTTTGTCGGAGAGACCGACGATTTCACCTTGAGGCGTGCCAGTGTACATCTCAATCTCAAAGCCTTTTAATAAGACCACTTTGTTCTCCTCGGCTCTCTCTGCCTATAAATTGTATCGAATTAGACGCATATCTGGATCTATTTTTTAGTTAATCAAAGGTTAAGAATCATTTAATTGCAAACTCATCGGAAATCGGAATTATAGATTTCTGGTCTATTTTCAGTAAAATTATTATTACTTAAGTATGAAAAATGTCTTAATCATGATTTGTACGCTGTACAAATAGACATATATATGATCCTAGAATAATCAGTTTTTCAGACAGTTGGGGTCAAGCAAACACACATTCTTCTATAGGTTTTTGTTAGATACTTCATGCTACTTGTTGAAAAGAGAAATATCTATATCTCAAGATATATTCATTTTGCCTGTGTACTATTAGGGTGGTAATATTACATAAAGCAGCAGATATGATGCTGATAATAGTATTTTCAATTTGGTGGCTCTTTTTCAGAAGGGGTTTGAATCCTATAAGTGAAAAAAACCTCCTGCCTTCTGCCTCCTTCAAGTATTTTTGGATATAAAATTAGCAGGTGAATCACTCTCTTGAACAATATTGAGACGTAAAAACTGCACCCAGACTTCATCATTAAGTAAGTTTAAAGCAGTTTGAGGATTGTGACTTGCGATCGCGCCGATAACTTTACGCCATCCTTGTTGCAATAACTCAATAAAAGCCTCTTCAATAGAAACCTGATTTAGCAACGAAAGTGCCGTTTTGAAAATTTCCGAATCAGATTGTATATTCTTAGACTTTAGCCCCTGAAGTGCTATATTTAACCACACAGGTAGAAGTTCTAACCAATTGTTTTGCTGTATCTCTTTGAGTGCAATATCTTCCATACCTAGCGCACCCCAAATGCACAAAGACTCTACAGCCAGTTTAGAATCACGATTTTCTAGAGCATTTTGCCATAAAATTTGAGCATGATTTTGGAAGCGATTAGCCAGAAATTCATAAGCTTCCTCGACTTGGTGGGGAATTGTAACTTTATAAACTGACTCACCTCTTGGTAGGTAATCGCCGCGATAAGATAGCCAGTTATGAGAGCCACAAAGATGTATTTTGCGATCAACTATTACTTCTTTGACATGGGAATCTCCCAACCAAAAAACCTGTACAGATGGTAAACCATCAGGTGTTTTGATTACTCGAAGTTTTTTCTCTATTTCTGGTGGAATTGGTTTATCTTCATTTTCTTGTTGTCGCGCAATTCCATGTCCAATTAAAATCCAAACTCCACGATTAGCTAGTTTCTGTAACAGTGTTAAAAAATTTTCATTGACAACCGCTTGATTCACCCACGGAGAATAAATTAAAACCTGACTTTTAGCCGAATTTAAAACTTCTAGAAAAGCTTGAGCAATTTGTCCATCGCGTACCTGTACGGCTTCACCCAACACTTTAGAATTATCTACTTTATCGCCAGCTTTTAAGGACTTTTGGCGAATATTTTCGAGTCTAGCTTCTATTTCAGTATTTTTCTGCTTGAGGATGGCTTCACGTTCAAAATCGATGGTTTCTGTTGACAATTTGCATAATGTTTGCAAGGATATTTTGCCTTCATTATGTAAAATTTCTAACCATTTTGATGCTGACTCTAAAATTTGCTTTCCATTTCTTATTTGAATCCTCAATTTATCTTCCAGAGCATCAAATATAACGAAAAACGATATCTTTCTCCAAATTTTTTGAGTTGAAGCTAGTACCTTACAGGAAGTGACGATTTTTCCCTCTTCTGGTACATGAAGGGCTAAACCTGAAGCTTGAATACTTTTTTGGATTTCCTCAAGCGGTAAGGAAGTAATATCAGCAATTGTACGATCAATAGTGATAAAGTCTGCTAAATCAGGCAATTTTATCACTGTCTCATTTAAGGATTCAGATTGAAAGGTTATTTTGTCGCTTAAAGGGTCTGTAATAGCATTAATTTGTATAGGATATGGCGGCTGTGGTACAAACCCTTTTTCATAAAATGAACGCCCTTCAGGAGTAACTGTTAGTGGCGATGTTGCTGATAAAGTTTGCAATGACCGAAGAGTTGCAGTAGTAGTTTTAATAAATACAGAATCCAGTCCAAGTACAGAGGCTAATTCATCCTCGGTTGGCGGAGGCTGAAATTCAATAGCAGCGCGGATAATAAATTCTTCAAGTACATTAAATTGCCGGGGTTCCTTGATATTTACTTCTATAGGAGTTTGACGCAAACTATAACGGAATTCACGCGCGGCTAAAACTGATAAACTAGGACTTTGGGCTTCTATTTCGTCTACAAAATTTTTGAGATTATCATCAATCGGTTTAGCAGAAGAGGCGAGAAACATCAATGAAACCTCCATGTAGACGCACGATGTTTGAAACTTCGCAGTACATATTCTGTATGAAGATGCGCCAAACTACATGAGGAACGTAGACGCGGAGCGGCTTGCCGCAGGCTACCGCCAAGGACGCCAAGTACGCAAAGAAAGAAAGAACATTGGGCGCAGCCTCACAAAGAAATGGTAAGCTAATCGGCATTTAAGTTGCATGATCAAGGCGGGCAAGATGCCCACTCCACAAGAATTTGATAAAATTTAATATGCAAATTAGATGTGTTTTAGCTTATGAGTGCCAAAAAAAGTAATCATGGCGATTTATTTTTTGGATCACCATCAGCAATTCTAGAGTACTATTGCCCAGCAAAAATAAATTTCCCGACATTTTAAAGATGTCGGGAATCTAAGCTTTTTAATTTTCAATAATCAAATAGGTCTGCACTGTCAATACTACACAGTGACTCAAAACTGAAATTTCATTTGGTAATGGCTACTTGAAGATTACAGACACAGTTGGCGTTTAGATAACCGCAATATTGGTGTTGTTCAGGGCAGGATTGCCAGACAAGGTGGCAATCTGTAATGGTGCAGATCCGCCTAAGCTGCCATCGGCATCAAAGAACAAAGCTCCATTTGTCGTATTGTAAATCAACCTCTGAGTTGTCGTGTTTGCTGTCGTAATGCCCGCACCGGAACGAAAACGGTCTGTGCTTAAAGTACCTGCGACCAATCCGCCACCAAAGCCTACGGCAGATATCTGAATCTTGTCGCCACTAGAGCCACTGAAGCCATTAATTGTATCTAGGCGATCGCTAGCAGCTGTAAATCGATAGGTATCTGCCCCATCACCTCCGGTTAACACATCATTTCCAGCCCCACCAACCAGTAGGTCATTACCAGTACCACCGATTAGTATGTCATTACCAGCACCGCCAGTGAGCGTGTCATTGCCCCCAGCCCCATTGAGGTTATCGTTGCCGTTACCGCCAGCGATCGCATTGTTCCCACCATCGCCGGTCAATACTAGTCCGAGATCGTTCAGTGTTAGTCGGTAATCTCCCGTAGCCCCTGAGCCAGCTACATCACCAAGACCTGTCACCGCGTTGTAATTAGAATTTGGGTTGGACGACACGCCGACGTAGTATGTACCCGCCTGAGTAAATGTATAAGCCAAGTAGGAAAACTGGCTAGAGGTTTCACCTGGCGCGGCTCCATCATTGTTGGCCGCGAGTTGTGTGCCACTGGAGTTGAAGACCCTTAGGTAGGTGTTGAGGTTTGATCCATTGCGAGAATCTACATCGAACCCAACTTGCTGCCCAGCAGAAACGGTAAACTTGACCAGATCGACATCAGTTTGGGGACTCAAGGAAAAGTCAGCGAACTGACCTAGTGTCTTGATATTCGCGTCACGATTCTGAACTTCAGCGATCGTGTCATCAGGATCTTCACTTGGACTGACGAACTTTGAGGTCAGCGTGTAGTTTGTGGAACCGTTAACCCCCTGAACCCTTGCAAAATACCGACCAGCCCCAAGTAACTGTGAAACACTTTCATTAGGCGAGTTCAAGGCGTTTGATGTTACCAAGATGTCACCTGCATCGATCGCATTATTATTGTTGATATCCTTGATCAGTGAAAGCGATAGGTCTTCACCATCAACCCCCGTCGTGTTCAACGTGACTTCGTAAGTACTTGGCAAATCAAAGCGATAGAAATCGTTGACATCACTGGAGGCATCGAAGGATTGCTCGATGTAGTCCTGGAAAGTTTGGTTAGGTGGCGTTGCTCCTGCGATCGCTGCTAGTGGGCGGGCTGTACTTAAGGTATTTCCGGCGTAGTCTGAGACTAATCGGAGGTCGTAGGCAGCTTGTTCACCATTACCATTTGTATGCAGAAAGTAGGTTCCTGCTGCCAGGTTAGCGGTCAGCGAACCAACACTAAAGGGGGTAATCGTTTCACCAGGGTCGAGTCGCTGGTTATTGTTCGAGTCTCGGACAATTGACAGGGTGGGATTCTGGGTAGCTCTAGAGTAGTAGGGGTTATTAAATGCTGAAGCCGAGAGTTGACCCGCAGTGGTCATGGTGAACTTGAAGAAATCAGAGAAATCACCCGCACTAATGCCAAATCCATCACCCAAATTAAAGGGCGTTTCCCCAATTAAAGCACCGAGCGATCGCGCTTGTGACAGATTGTTATACGCCTGTGGATCGCTCTTAACAGCATCAAAATCGGAATCGAGGTCGAGTTGATAGTTAGTATAAGCTCCGTTTTGCACCACTTGAACGTAATAAGTACCCGCCCCTAAAGTGGTTGAGAGTTGATCGTCTCCTGGGTTCGACGATGAGAGAATGACTTCTCCTGCTGAAATAAACCCGTCGTTGTTTGTGTCCTGGGCGAGGCGTAAATTGGCATCAAAGGTTGGAGGTTGAAAGAAAGAGGTATCGATGTCCAACCGTAAATCGATTGGTGAGGTTTTATCTAGGGTGAATTTGTAGAGATCGTTAGCATCTTCATAGGTTGGCAGTCCAAATGGGCCTCCTACCATGTCGTATAAGCGACGACTGCTGCCACTGACATTTCCTAAGTCTCGTGCTGTGCCAGTAACATCACCCGCGTAATCAGTGACGATGCGGAGCGTGTAAGGGTCGGAGCCGGAAATCTGGGTGTACTTGACGTAGTAGACACCAGCAGGGGCAGAGTAGCGATCGACATTGAGACCATCGCCCACTGTACCAGAAACAGTCTGTAGTACGTTGCCGTTGGAGTCAAGTAGCTGCATCCTGGCCTGTAGCCCACCAGTATAGGTGAAGTCTTTCATCCGCAGGCTGATAGTGCCAGGAGCTTCCATTGTAAACTTCACGACATCAACGTTATCACGATAGTCGAGATAGTCTTGCCAGTTAATCTTGTTATAAGCCAAATATTTACTGCTGCTTTGACCCCAACTAGTGCCGATATCTCTTGCTGTTGCTAAGGTTGAGCCAGAATAGTCGTTATATAGGTAGAGGTTATAGTTTGTCGTATTAGACGAGTTGTAGTTGTGTACTTTAACGTAATAGTACTGATTACCCTGTAGTGAAGCTTTGAGCGTCTCGCTCAGGTTGCCGCCAAGGGTACTACTGGCAACTAGGTTCTGGTTTTGGTCGTAGAGGTAGATGTCGGCGTCGGCTGACAAGCCGTTGAGAGGGGCGTAGAGCGTTGACGGCCCATAGAGGGTAAAAAACTTGTAGTAATCATCCAAATCGCCCGGACTAACTGAATCACTGGTATAGAAGTTCTGTTCCAGATAAATGTCGGGAACAACTGTTGCTTCGTTGAAGGTATTGTTAGGTTCTGTCATAAGAAAAATTTTTAACTAGGTGTAGAGAAAAAAAGAAACGAGCAAATATCCACAGATAATTCCTGAAAGCCTTCCAAGCTTCTTGAGGAACCTTCAGGTGATGCAATTCTCAGGCTTTTTTGATGTAGCAAGGATTAATTTTAATATCTTTACAAGTCATGCAAAACGTTAACTCAAGTAATTCGACACAAATAGTAAGAGGTTATTTATGAAGTAAAAACAAAATTATTGTACGGTCTATTAGGCGTATATTCCTAGATGATTTGTCACAAAAATTTCATCAAAGTGCTAACGCACCGTCATGTAACACGGTGCGTAATAGCAAAGCCGTAATACACCTTACTTAGGATTTACTTTATAAATAGTCTCTAAGCAGGCTTTATGAAATATGAGTGGTGATATCTTCCTCCAAGGATACCGAAGAACTAACGCCGCTTTCTGGGGTTGAAAGCTCATCACTTACCATTCCATCCCATGAATAGTTGCAGATTTTAGTGTGAAGCAATGTACCAAAAGTCAGGTTAATTGCTAAGGCGAAAGAATCGATAAAAATTAGATTTACAAAGCGATCAATCATTAGACCCTCTTGAGCTAAATTAAGCATCAAGTGATATGTGCTTTGTTACTACACATGCCACAATCTCTTTTCCAGAAAAGATCGGATCTAAATATTTCTCGGTTAAGGGGAAATCGGAATTGCTGGTAAGGGTAACAGAAAATTGAATCTTAGGAAGAAGTAACGCCAGACGAGGGACTGCATCTCATCAATACAAGTGTATTAGAGAGTACATAAAAATAGGAACTATCTACTTACACAGGCTAACTATAGTACAACGTTTCATTAATTCATAGCGAATAAGACTAAAATAAACTTTGCGCTCCTCTGCGTTTACCTCTGCGTTTAAAAAAGTTACGAACTTGTGCAAAGCTGTACTTAGCTAGTAGTTCACCTCAATTTCTTCTAGAAAATTCTTGAGGTTGTCATCAATCGGTTTAACTGAAGAGGCGAGAAACATCAACCAAACCTCCATGAAGACTGACAATATTTGAAACTTCAGAATACATACTTCCAACTTTACCTGCTTGATGGGTAAATAAATTATGACAACCTACAATTATCAAGAGTTCTTGGGCGCGAGAAAATGCAACATTTACCCGCTCTGGTTTCTTCGCAAATCCGACATCTCCTTTACTATTGTTACGAACCATACTCACAATCACAACAGGTCTTTCCATCCCTTGAAATCTGTCTACTGTCCCTGTACGAATTTCTAATGAAGGGAAAAGTTCAGATTGCAGACGTTCATCAATTTTTCTTAATTGAGCGCCATAAAATGTAATTACGGCGATTTCTTTTTTTGGTTCACCATTAGCAACTTTAGAAGCCCAAGTATTCTCGAACTGTTGACAGAGACATTCAATCGCATCGATTTCTGGAGTATTAAAGTAAGAAGTTCCGTTTCGTTGCTCTAAAAACTGGTTTTCCATAGGCGTTTTTACCCAGATAAGATGCTGAGATTCTTGGACAATTTCGCCTGCTAGATGATGTGCGCGTTTTGTATCTGGCTCCAAAATACCAGATTCTAATTTACCGTCATAAAACTGATTGATTGCTCCCATAATAAAGGGGTGCATTCGATACTGTGTCGTTAGCATTTGTTTGATGCTTTCATCAGCAGATTCAAACTGACTTTTAAACAGTGATTCTTCTAAGAATTGGAGTTCGTCTCGTGTATTGCCAATTGTTTGGGCAACTTCTTCTAGAGTGCTAGTATCAAGCATGGGTGGTAATTGCCGATGATCGCCTACCATGACTAATTTTTTGCCTTTCAATGCTGGGATTAGTAACTCTGGTGGAGTACACTTGCTAACTTCATCAATAATGACGACATCAAAGGATTTGAATTCTTCAGAAAAACCTCTATTTGCAGCCTGCACACAGGTGATACCGACGACGTTGGCATTGTCTAGATAAATACGCCTTAAATCGTCGCGATCGCGCTCATTTGGCTGTCTTAATTTTCCAATCCAATCTTGTACAAAATTCTGATATTTATTGAGATAAATTTCGTCTTTATGGAGTTGCTCTTGCCAAGATTCAAACTGAATATTTATACTGCGTAACAACTCTATATTAAATAAATCAGCAGCATAACTTTCGGGCTTAAATTTATCGGGTATTCTTTGCCATTCAGTTAACCACCAATTTCTTTCTATTATTAAATCTTCTGATGGTTCTGGTTGTAATTTTTGTTCTATTTCACGTAGGCTGATTTGTAATTTTTGAAGCTGCTGTAAAGATGCTTTATTTTCTCCTTGCAACTTTGATACATGCTCATTTAAAGAATGTTTAATTATCTCCAGTACAGCAAAAGGTTCTAATGATGAAATTAAGGTTTCAAGCTGAGTAATGGAAGTTCCCCAATAATTCACTTGATTAGAAAATTCTTGGGGTTGTTCCCAAATATTTGATTGTGTTGCGAGATATTTTTCAACGAGAATGCGTAATTGAGCAGGTATATTTTGTTGACTAAGTTCTTGCAAGATATTGATAACTTGTCCAAGTTGCAAATTAGCATCTTGCTGTGATTTTTCTACCTCAGCTTGAGTAATAGATATTTGCTGTTGGCTAACTTCATTTTTCTGAAGTTCATTTAATAGTCGTTGTAGATGCTGAAGCTGTTGATCGGTTTCCGTCTTGACTTTTAAAACGCATTGACGCGCATTTGCAAGGATGACATCTAGCAATTCTTGGGTAATTCTGGTGAGAGTAGAGTCAATGTTATTCCATTCCCACGATGCGCCATAAGTTTTTTGAATTCTAATTAAAAAAGCTTGAGTATTTTCAACTAATAATTTTCGCTGTTTGGGGTTGAGTAACTGATAATTATTAAACTGCTGATAGGTTTCTTGCCATTGGGTGCGGTCGCTCTTTGATAGCACCATTGGAATCTGACTAAAATTTTGTTGTAAAAAATAACTAAAATTATGCTGTTTACCTTTTCTATCAGTAAAACCTCCGTCTATTTCATAAGCGATCGCCTTTGCTAATACTTCCCATTCTGGGAGGTTAATTTTGTATATTTTTGGTACTATTGGTAATTTTAATGTATTAGCAAACATTAACAATCCTAGCGGTAAGTCTACTAAATTCTCTGTTAGTGGTAAACCTGATTGATGACAATCTTTTAAAGTTTGATACAAATGAGAAGGTGCTGTAGATTTCCATTCCTTAACGGCTGAGATAATATAATCTATTTCCCGTTTACGATTTTCCCATATTTGGATTGTTTGCTGTAGGTTTTGTAGCTTAGTAAGATATTGCTGATAATCTGGTTGAAGTTGATTTAACGATGCGAAATTTTGTTTGACAACCTGAACTGAAACTGCAACCTCTGATATGGCTTTAGCTGCATTTTGAGCATAAGTCAAAGCAGTTTTAAATTTAGAAATTTCTGTGGCTACTGTTTCACGTAACCAAGCCGCTAAACCAAAAGCACCAAGCGTCGGACGCACAAAACCAAGTTCATCAGTATATTTGATGGTTTTACGAACATTTGCTAAGAATTCTTCTACTAAATTGTTACCTTCTGTGTAGGGTTTAAGAAGTGGCAAAAAATCTGTAACTTCTGAAGCTTCCCAATTGATATTTGGTGCAGTATTTAGTATATTCTCCAGTCTTGAGATTAGTGATTCAACCTCGTTCTGCTTTTCTACAGTTTCGTTATAAAATTTTTCTTGATTTTTAAAGTTAGTCTCTATTTTTATCTTATTTTTATGGAATTTATTTTGTTGTTGATTAAATTCTTCTTCTGCTTGTAAGTAAGCCACGAATCTTTCTGATGATGCCAGTAATTGACTGAAAGTTTGAATATTTGTGAGTCGTTGTGTAATATTATTTTCACAGTCATAAGCTGTATTTTCTAGCCATCTACCAATCACTTGGTCTTCTAAAAATGGCTGTCCTTCTTCTCCAACCTTCTCGGCTCTTCCTTTGCGTACAGCGCGAATTACAGGGTTATGAACTAATCGACTTAGGGCATTATCTACTGCTAAATTGGCTTGAGAAGCAATTAAAGTACGTCCACCACGAAGGGCAATTTGATAGCAAATCTCAGCAATTACGGTAGTTTTACCAGTACCCGGTGGCCCTTGAATGAGAACAAGATCCTTGGCAGCAAGTACCTTTTCTACTGCTGCTTTCTGACCAGGATTAGCAGAAGATAACAATAAATCTTGTGGTTGAATTTCAACAGTTGTTGTAATTTGTCTCGCCTGAGAAGCATCGAATAAAAAGTTACCTAAATACGGATTTTGCGTGTAACCATTATTCAAATCATCTAAAGCTTTTTTCTTACGTTGAATCTGCTGAATATCACCAACTGCCTCAAAACATAAAAACCCTGTATCTGGCAATTTATAACGCTCTGTTGCCATGAATTCAGCCAAATCGCGTTCTAATCTGAGGCTGATAATACAACGGTTGAGGTCAACTTCCTCAACAGTCCCTAATTGACGACCGCTAATCCAATTTTTGCCGACGGGAGCAGTTTCAAAAAGCTTCAAATCTTCGTTTTTTGTACGTCTTGCTCGTTCCCAAAAATTGTCCACGTCGAGGGAATTTTGATAAAAGCCGTCAAGGGTAGCTGAAGCTACATCAATTTCAAAACTGATTCGTCTTTTGAAGTTATAGTTATGACTTACGTAACGCACACAAAACTGACGCGCTTTCGCAATTTTTTCTTCAATTTGCAAAAACGCTTTCCAAGCTTTAAGCTGATCTTCAGTGGGTATATTTTCGCCACAAACTGGTGCAGCTGCGATACGTTTCAATGTTGCCAGCGGAATGTCAAGATGATGCTGATGATTAGGCAGCAAACGTAAGCGACAAGGGATAGCATAGCTGTCAGCGTGTCCCCGTGAGGGTTGTAATAATTGAGCCGAAAGTATTTTTAAACCGCCGCGTCCATCTTTTGGTACAGCCGCTCTAAATCCTAATGTTTTTCTGAGCTTTTCAAGTCTTGCGGGTAACGGAAAATCATCGGAGTCTGTTGCTATTGTCAAATCCCAAATTTCTTCTCTTGCCTCTTTCCCCGCGCCTTTGCGACGTACATAAAATAGAGAAGGCTTTTTACCGACACATTCATACATTAACTCATTGGTGCGATCGCGCCGCTCCCGAAATTCGGGATATGATTTCAGGGCGGTTTCACCTTCGAGATGGCGGATAAAGCTATCAATTGCTGAAGCTATAAACATATAGCCCCAATCTTCAGAGTTGGTTTTAGTTTTTGAGGATTTTGCTGTTAGTTTATTTGCTACTGAACGTATACGTTCTGCATCGGATTCTGAAATGGCGCTGGTATGGCTTTTGACTACAATTTTGAGTTTTTCGCAAATTAATAATAGCTTCTTGCTATCTAAATTTAATTCTTTTGCTAATTCGTAGATTCTGAGTTTACCGTTGTTCATCCAGTAGTTCCTTTGCCGACAAAATAGGGTTTAAATTTAAACGCATATTTAAAAAATTGACGATTTTAGGTCAATACGGTTCAGTTAAGGGCGACTGGCAACAATTTTGGGTTTTCGAGACGCGATAAATCGCCGTCTCTACAAGTGTTTTGTTGCTCATTCTGAACTGTATTGGATTTTAGGTAGTATTTTCCACTAAATGACTATAGTTTGTACTGGTGGTAAACTTCGCTAGCGGCGCGATGCAGCAGGGAGTGTCGCCAAACGAGGGACTTCATATCATCAGCATAACCGCCACCAATGACGCAAGCAACAGGATAACCGCTACTCATACAAGTACTCAAAACCTGCATTTCCCGGCGAAAAATGCCAGCATCGGTTAAGGCTAATTTGCCCAAGCGATCGCCTATATGAGGGTCAACACCAGCATCATAAAATACTAAGTCTGGCTTGACTTTAGACAATAAATCTGATAAGTAATTCGCCAAAGTTTGTAAATAAGCGTCATCCTCCATTCCTATCGGCAAAGGAACATCCAAATCGCTATTTTGTTTTGTACCGGGGAAATTGACTTCGCAGTGCATGGAAAAAGTAAAAACGCTGTCGTCGTCTTGGAAGATAAAAGCGGTGCCGTCTCCTTGATGGACATCCAAATCTACAATCAGAATTTTTTGGACGAGTCCAAATTTTTGTAAAACGCGACAGGCGATCGCTAAATCGTTGAAAATACAAAAACCAGATCCATAACTAGGAAAGGCATGATGAGTTCCACCAGCCGTATTACAAGCTAAACCTTGACTTAGTGCCAGTTTCGCAGTCAGTATTGTACCACCCACCGCGACACAGGTGCGATTTGCTAATGCCGGACTCCAAGGCAAACCAATACGGCGCTGTGCTTTGGTATCTAGGGTTCCTTCACAATAAGCTTGAACATAGCTTGGGGTATGGACTAACTCTATCAATTCTGGTGGCGGACGTTCGGGAGTGTGAAATTGTTCTTGATTGGCGACACCATCAGCTAACAGCAATTCGTAGAGTTGTCGGAACTTAGACATCGGAAAGCGATGCCCTTCTGGTAGCGGGGCAATGTAATCTGGGTGGTAAATAATTGGCAAGTCCATAAGGAAAGAAAATCTCAGGCAGCTAATCCGACAACAAGGTAAAATTTAGTCATAATTACAACAAAAATACTCTTTTCGTAAATCTAAAATTTCAAATTTAAAATTGATATGATGGAATGGATTCCGCCGATAGTGTTTATTCTAGCTGGCTTACTGGCTGGAATAATTGGTGAAAAAGTTATCTTCAAAAGACTAGAAACATTCGTTAATAATAAACGAATTGCTGGGGGTAATATCATATTTTACTCTCTGCACCGCATGACTTTTCTTTGGTTTGTCATTGGCGGTTTTTTTGGGGCAGTTGTGAGCGCACCCCTCAAGCCAGATATTGCGATCGTACTGCAAAAAGTTTTGACAATAGCATTGCTATATTCAATAACCTTAGTCTTAGCCAAATTGACTGCTGGTTTTCTTAATTTATTTATTCGTAGAGCCGAAGGGGTTCCTACTTCACTAATTTCTAACCTGGCTAAGGCTACTGTTTTGATTTTAGGAACATTAATCATTTTGCAAACAGTAGGCGTTCAAATTACACCGATAGTCACAACTTTAGGTATTGGTGGTTTAGCATTTGGTTTGGCACTTCAAGACACACTCGCCAATTTATTTTCTGGTTTTTACTTAATTATTTCTAAACAAGTTAGAACCGGAGACTATGTAAAATTAGATGCTGGACATGAAGGATATGTTATAGATATTTCTTGGCGAAATACGACAATTAAAGAAATTTCCAATAATGTCGTCATTGTTCCTAATTCTAAGTTGTCTTCGGCAATTTTCACAAATTATCATTTACCCGCAAAAGAAATTACTTTAACAATGGATGTGGGTGTCAGTTATGATAGCGATTTGGAAGAAGTTGAAAAAGTGACTGTAGAAGTGGCCAAAGAAGTCATGCAAGAAATTGCACCAGAATTAAAAGAAAGTGAACCATATATCAGATTTCATACTTTTAATGATTTTAGTATAGATTTTACGCTTTATATGCGCGTAAGTGAATACTTTGATCAGCGTATGGGTAAGCATCTATTTGTGAAAAAATTACACAAACGCTATCAACAAGCAGGAATTCAAATTCCTTTTCCGATTAGAGAAGTGTATATGCAAGATAATTCAAAAGATCCTGGCGACTAGAAGTCGCGGCTACACAGGCAAAACCCACCGACCTGGGTTAAAAACTCTTGATTTTCTCTTAGTCCACGGAGGTGGACTTTGTTTGTATAGCCGCGATTTCTAATCGCCAGCGCTAGGTACAACTTAGATTGCTAATGCTCGTTTTTCTAATGGTAGTTCAAAGCGATCGCCTGGTTTCGGTTCAAGTACCCGCGTCGCCAGATTGTTTTTCTCTAGTAACGAGCGAAATTCCTCAGCATTTCCTTTAGTTTGAATAAATTTCATCAGCAATCCTTCAAAGTCCACATCCCCACCTGCTGCTGTCGGTATTATTACTTGAGGCTGTAATGATTTTACTACTTCTAAAGCACTATTTTGTCCTTTAATAATCGGCCCAAGCAAAGGAAGCGTCATGTCAACAAACGGTGTAATCACGACATCGATAGGTGCAGCTTGCTGAAGTTGTGGAGAATGATACCCGTGAGGTTCGTAGTATACAGTTAAACCACTCTCTAAATCTTTCAGGAGATAACTATTTTCTACCAGAGTCGGGCCAATGGGAGAGCCGGGGAAAGCCTTGATTTCAACTTGATTATCTAAAGTGAAAGTTTCACCGTGAGCCAATACTGTAACTTGGGTGTAACCTAACTGCTGTACTACCTTGGCAGCATTGGGAGAAGCTACAACCTTGATGCTGTGGTCGAGTAGCTTAAGGGTTGGTGGGTGTGCATGGTCTTCTAAACCCTGAGACAGCAGGATCAAATCAATATTATCTGGAATTGGGCGGTTTTGCGATCGCGAACCTTTAAATAACCAATCCAAATTACTGAAAATTAATGAACCAACCAGCCAAGGGTCAATTAATATTCGTTTACCGCTAATTTCCAGTAACCAAGAGTTACTGTCGAACCAAGTTAAAAACATAAGTTTTGTGAAGATAACGCCTCTCTTTATTATCAATCGTGTCAGCTTTTTTGCGAGTGTCGAGGCTAATAAGCTGTTGCGCCTTTAATTTGCACTACTCAGCACTCATCACTCAGATTTCAGTCAGAGAACATTACTATATTAAAGAAACACTTTATTAATCTTCATAATGACTGTAACGACACAGCAGCTTGCAACTCAAGACGCCTTTGAAAAATTCATTTGGACTTGGCAAGGTTACAAGATTCAGTATACTGTTATGGGTACAGGACAGCCTTTGGTACTGGTTCACGGCTTTGGTGCTTCCATTGGACACTGGCGCAAAAATATCCCAGTTTTAGCTGATGCTGGCTACCAGGTGTTTGCCATAGACCTTTTGGGTTTTGGTGGTTCTGATAAAGCGCCCATTGATTACAGTGTAGAAGTTTGGGTGGAACTGCTAAAAGATTTTTGCACAGCACATATAAACGAACCAGCTGTATTTATTGGCAACTCCATCGGCGCACTTTTGAGCTTGATTGTATTGGTAGAATATCCAGAAATTGCTGCTGGTGGTATTTTAATTAACTCTGCGGGTGGGTTAAGTCATCGTTCTCACGAATTGAACCCGCCGCTACGGATGGTGATGGCAGCTTTTAATCGGTTTGTGCGATCGCCAATTACAGGTAAATTTGTCTATAACCGCATCCGCCAAAAAGCCCAAATTCGCCGCACCCTCTACCAAGTTTACCGCGATCGCCAAGCCGTCACCGATGAATTAGTTGATTTACTTTATACTCCCTCTTGTGACCCAGGAGCGCAACAAGTCTTCGCCTCCATTCTCACAGCCCCGCCTGGCCCCAGTCCAGAGGAACTTTTGCCCAAAGTAGAACGTCCTTTATTAGTAATTTGGGGTGCTGACGATCCCTGGACACCAATTACCGGGGCAAAGATTTACGAAAAGGCGCGTGAGAATGGCAAAGAAATTAAAATTGTTCCCATTCCCAATGTCGGTCATTGTCCCCACGATGAGGTTCCAGATGTTGTCAATGCCCAGATTGTTGATTGGCTAGCGCAAAGGTGATAATTTCGCCTTTCTGCTAATGTGCCTTAGCCCAAACAGGAGAAACATGGGGCTAACAATCTGGGTGAACGGATCTAAGTTTTTTAATTACACCTTGACAAAATCAAACTCATCTGGTGTTTATAATGGAGCTTGGTGTGCAAAATGGACATAAAAGGGTAATTCCCTTAAATCACCATCCAGATTTTTCTCAACAAGGCTATCAAGTCATCACCGAACTAGGACGCAATAGTGAAGGGGGACGCATTGCTTACCTAGCTAATGTCCTCAACTCTAGTCAACAGGTGGTGATTAAAGAGTTTTGTTTTACTCGTGCAAGTGCTGATTTATCAGGAGTGAAAGCATATCAGCGCGAAATTGAAATCTTGCAACAACTGAATCATTCCCGCATCCCTCGCTATATAGATTCCTTTGAAATCCCAGGGGTTTTTTATCTGGTACAGGAATATAAAAATGCCCCATCCTTGGGTTCAAAACGCAGCTTTCATCCTGAAGAAATTAAGCAAATTGCTCTGTCAATCTTAGAGATTTTAGTTTATTTACAAAAGCAAGTTCCTCCAATTATTCATCGGGATATTAAGCCAGAGAATATTTTGGTTGATGAACAACTCAATGCTTATCTGGTTGATTTTGGTTTAGCGAGAATGCAGGGTACAAAAATAGCCCTGAGCAGCTTTGTAGCTGGAACCCCAGGTTTTATGCCACCAGAGGAACAGTTTGGTCATACCCTGACTGAGGCATCAGATTTATATAGTTTAGGAGCAACCCTAATTTGCTTACTTACTAATACCCGTTCTGTTGACATTGGGAAATTAATTGATGATAACTATCGCTTTAATTTCCAAAAATTAGTTCCTCAAATCAGTCCACATTTTCGGTCGTGGTTAATGAAAATGGTAGAACGCAACCGAAAACGTCGCTATGCCAATGCATCTGTTGCTTTAAAAACACTTCAGGCAATTGAAGTTGTTGGTACTGCCACTAAGATAGATACTTTAGTCAGTACAATCAAACCGAGAAAACAAACGACTGTGCTGGGACTAGCCACTGTAGTTATGCTGGCTGTGCTGGGTTCAACTTTAGTGAGTTGTCAGCCTAGTGGTGTAGTTAGGCAATTCCTAAAAGCTACAGAATGTCAAGGCTTTGATTTCAGATCAAGTTGCCAAGAAAAAACCAGACATGAAGATTAGTTAGGTCGCTTCCGGCGAAAGATTACAGCACTTTTCATCGGAATTACAAAATTACTCACAACAAATCTGGATTCTCACCCAATTCTCTTAATTTAGCCGCTAAACGTTCGGCTCTTGCTTTTGTTTCTTCCTCTCGTGCTTTTGTTTCTTCCTCCCGTGCTTTCGCTTCTTCCTCCCGTGCTTTCGCTTCTTCCTCCCGTGCTTTCGCTTCTTCCTCCCGTGCTTTCGCTTCTTCCTCCCGTGCTTTTGCAGCTTCTTCTGGTAACAAAACTAAATTGCCTGCTACATCATAAAATCGCAACCAAATCGCCGTTTCTCTGTCTATGGTTCCTTCCCAAGTTCCCAACCAGAAATTTAAACGTCTACACCATAGCCAATTGCGCTCATTTGAAGTCAAAGGTTGGTATTGTTGATTATCATCTAAATGCCATCCCTGCAAAGAATTAGGATCAAAGGGGTCATAGACAAAATAATCTGAGGTATGAAAAGTTTGTTCGTAAAGATTTTTCTTAATGCTTTTGTCTATTGCTGCGGTTGATGGTGACATTAATTCCACAATTACGTCAGGATAACGCCCATTTTCTTCCCACACTACCCAACCTTGTCTGGAGTTATTACCGTCAACATTCAGCACGGCAAAAAAATCTGGCCCGCGAAAGTCACGGTTACGAACTTGGGTACTGCTGTAGTAAATAAACATATTTCCCCCAGTAAAATAATCATTGCGATCAGTCCAAGCCTGCTGCAATGACCGAATGAGGACATTCATAGCAATCCGGTGGCGATTAGATTCCAAGGGTTCACCATCATCAAATATTAAATCTGTAGGTGGCATGGGGGGTTCCCAATCCACAACGGCTGTAGGTTGCAATATCGCTGCTGGATTATTTTCAGTAGTCATGAGCGATCGCCTTTTGTCATTAAGCCTTAAAATTCCATCTTAATCTGGGGATTGGGGACTGGGGACTGGGGAAAGAATCTGCTTAAAAATTAGATTTTTTATAATTTATCCGTCGCTTAAATCTTGAAATGACCAAACTACCTTAAACACTTGAGAATTTTCTCAACTATTTTCGAGATTCTAAAAAACCTACCCTTGAAAGCAGTCCCCAGTCCCCAGTCCCCAGTCCCCAGTCCCCAGTCCCCAGTCCCCAGTCCCTAGTCCTCTGCCCCCTTCACGCTGCCAATTCTGAAAGGCGTAAACCAGTGATATTCTCGCAGGAAAAAGTTTCTTTACCCGTCCATTTGCGGCAGATTAGCTCTATAATTTGGCCTGCCCAATTGCGGAAAAACCATTGGCATAAAGAGCCATCTTCTTGAGGAGTCATAGATAGAGGAATAAAGCCTTTTTTCTGCCACACGTCTGCTGCTACATAAATATCATCAACAATAATGGCAACATGATGGACAGTATTAAAACCTTGCTGCTGGAATAAGCTAGCGATCTGTTCATCTGGTGTGTTAGGTGCAAGCAGTACCAAAATCATGCCTGACGGCATTAAGGCTGAGAGAAAGTACATGCTAGCATCTTCAGGCAATAGGTTTTCCTCTGGACAAAAATCATCAGGCCACTTTCCTGGCCCTTCCGTGATTTTGGCATCATAGTTGACCAGAGTTTTAGCGTAGTCGGTGAGAGTTTCTGAATCAGAAAATAACAGTACATAGTGATCTACAACAACTAGTTCACCAAATAGATGTATGCAAAAAGATGAGTTTAAAAATTCTGGAGTTTTGCATTCTTGTTTATACAAGAGCAATCCGTCAGTTTCTACAAAAGGCGACTCTTTATTCATCGAAGTCTCCTAAGTTGAAACCTTCTACAGCGTCTAATGAAAGGTTATTGCTCATAATGCTTGCCTATAAAAACGATCTTGGTATTTAATATTGTGGCTTACAAACTGGGCTTGCAACAATAATCATAACTAAGATTACTGGCTCTTCGGTTACTTTTATGGAGAATTAATACTAAAGTGCCAGTTTAATAAACTTCGTAATCTAAAATTACTAAAGTTCCGAAAGCCGTATCCAAGCCTTTTAATTAACTTAACTTTAGTTTATTATTAATTCCTTCCACAGTACCACTAGTGGTTCTGCCGTCAAAGTAACCGACTATTTCACCAAACCATCTAACGATTGTACCTATACTTTTCGGAAAATATGAAAGAGCATTATACATCCAATCCAGTAGTTTTATTATACTATCTCCCCAAGATTTAGTTGTTTCAAATATATCTCGGAATTCTTCTTTAAGAGCGTGCATTTTAGCGAGATTTGGTGACACATCCTGAACAGATTTTAATTTTTCTTTTTGCTTCTCATTGAGAGAGATTTCATTTTTAATTAAACTATATTTACTTTTGTTTAACGCTTCTAATATTCGCGATTTTTCTGATTTATTATCTAGTGACATGGCTGCCTTTTTCTCAGTTTTACGCATAGTATCTAATTCCTCATTTACCTGTTTCATTACATGAAATCTATCAGCAGTTATATTAGCTTTATTGCTTAACTCTTCTACTAAATTTTTATAAGGTGACCAGAGATCAATGCTCACTTCTTCAATTCTATTAAGTACCTCAACTCCCCAACCAACAAGTACTTTACGGATATCTTCTATTCGCCTTGATTCCACTATCTCAATTGGCTTATGAGTATCTAAATCCACTAATACTGCTAGATAGTTTCCTTGTCCTTTCACTAAAGCAATCTCATCCATACCTAACTTTTTTAACTGACTTAAGTTAATGTTTAATATTTGCGATACTTGCTTTTTTAACATTGATTCTACTTCTTCATCACTGAGGCCGTTTCTTTCAGCAACACTATGGATATTACTATTTAATACTTGTTGAACTATGTCTGTTGCTAATCTTTTAGTATATCCTTTACTTTTATCTACAAAATCTAGGCTTTCGCTAAAGACTTTTTTACATTTATGACATTTAAATTGGCGACGATTTATTTTTAATAGCACTGGTTTTTTACTCCAAGGTAAATCATGAATCATCCGCCAATGACTTTGATGTATACTGTGAGTAATTTTTCCACAGTCAGGACAAGTCGAATAATTCACATCTTTTTCTATCGTTATAATTATTTCTTCCCCAACAAGTTCTTGAAAATCTAATACTTTCATCTCGGTCAGATTCAAGATTTGCTCTACAGGAAGCTTCATGGTCTACACCTAAAACTTTACGATTTTATAATATAAGTTATAATTCTGGTGTTTTTAAACTATTCTTAATATCTCTTAAATACCTATCAAATGGATATTGCAGGCATTAATATCACTAAATTTTACTCAATATAATTAAATTATTTTTAATAATCTCCATAAAAGTAACCGAAGAGCCAGATTACTTTCGGTCAATCTCAAGCATTAGTGGTAAATCTGTAAATGACGCGATCGCATTTGCAGAATCCCTGTGATTGCAAGCTGTTAACCATCGTCGCGGGGAGCAAATTTGACAATGGCATTGTGTAATTAATTTTGCGATCGCTTTGTTGAGTGTCTATTCAAATATCAGCATACTTCCAGTGAAGGCAATCATAATCAGCACCAGTCCAACGCCTAAGCCGATGTAACGGTGTAAAGAAAATGTCAGGGTTAAAAGGGCGGTTAGAAACCTCGTCTACACGAGACTTTACCCACCTCCGTGGGTTATAAAAAGCTTTATTCTCTCTTAGTCTAGGCTAAAATGTAGTAAAAAAATTGTAGGTTGGGTGGAGGCTTTGCGTAACCCAACATCCTGATAATCAGTTGGGTTGCGCTCCGCTCCACCCAACCTACGTCTAATGCACTGTACGGAAATCGAGCCAACTATCACCACAATCAAAAACTCACCGATTGGAAATCCCTAAATCTATACCGTTGATGCTTCAAGTAATGGTTGACCGAGATAACTACCCTCGGCTTTAACGCCAGGCAAAGCAAAGAAATATCCACCACCAATGGGGCGAATATACTCCTCCAGTGGTTCCCCATTCAAACGATTTTGCACTGTCACAAACCCCTTTTCTAAATCAGCTTGAAAACAGACAAATAACAAACCCATATCTAACTGTCCAGCTTTGTCAAACCCGCGTGAATAATTGAAACCACGCCGCAGAATCAAACTCGACTCTGATTTGCGTGGATTAGCAAGGCGGATATGAGCATCTAGACGGATTTTTTCACCTTTAGGATCTTGAGCATAATTGGGAATATCTTTCTCGTGATTCATCCCCAAGGGTGCGCCAGAGTCCTTACTGCGTCCAATAATTGTCTGTTGCTCCTGTAGTGGTGTACGATCCCAGTGTTCGACTAAGTTGCGGATCACTCGCACCACTTGATAGCTTCCCCCTACTGTCCAAGCTGGTTCGCTGCTGTTTGGCTGTACCCAGACAATCCGGTTCATCAACTTTTCATCGCTAGCATCTAGGTTTGCTGTGCCATCTTTGAAACCAAGTAGGTTTCGCACTGTGGTTTTGCCAAGCTTTTTATGAGTATTCGGCGGCAGAAAACCTTCTATTTGCCAGCGCAGAGTGATCAAGTCAGGCAAATTCTTGATAATATCCCGTAAAGCGTGGATGTTCGCTTCCTCTGTGTTGGCACAAAATTGTAGCAGTATATCCCCATGACACAAATCTGGGTCAAGTTGATCATTGGAAAAACCTGGCATAGTAGTTAAACGCTTGGGTTTTAATTTGCCAAGTCCAAAACGGTTATCGAACAGCGAGTCACCCACTGCTAGGGTGATGCTGAGGTTATTGGGAACCACTACAGGGCCAAGAATTCCCGAATCACTGGGCGGAAATTTGGGGTCGCGTGATTTGGGTGTTCCCCCTGCCATGAGAAACTGAATGCGATCGCTCAGAGTTTTAAATAATCGCACCAAATCCGCTTTAGTTGTAGCAGTTGTGTCAAATGCCACCATGAGGGCAGAAGCCTGGGCAGGGGTAATAATACCTGCTTGGTGAATACCAAAAAACGGCACAGTCTCTTCAGATGGGTCTTCGGTAGTTTCCGAAGCAGCGTGATAACCCAAACTGGTCAAAGCTGCTACTCCTCCTGCTGCGGCCATACCGATGAGCAAGTCACGACGGCGGATGCGGGGAGTAATACGTAAAGTTGGTTGCTCTGAACTAGACATAGTTTCCTCCTCTAGGAATGATTGAAAAAGGGAATGGGGACTGGGGATTAGGGACTGGGGACTGGGAAAATTGTTCGGGGATTCAGACCACTACCCAAGTTTTAAAGAAAACTCTTCCTAGTCCCCAGTAAAGAGTCCCCAGTAAAGAGTCCCGGAGCGCCATTCCTAAGAGACAAGATATGCCGAAGTCGGGGAATCCTGGCGCGACCCGTTGATAAATTACTCAACTCCCAAAGTGCCACGCAGTTGAGACAAATCTTCAGCAAGAGATGCGATCGCTGTTTTCATCTCTTTCTTGTCTGTTTCACTCACCTTGTCGTAGTTCGCAAAACCACCATCAGGGGTTTTGTATTTAGCAAGTTGTTGGTCAACTTTGGTGAAATTTGCATCCACACGCCCCAATAGTTCGGGGTTGGCTTTTTGGATGGCGGGGCGCAATAACTCCACAATCTTTTGGGAACCATCGACATTGGCGCTGAAGTCCCAGAGGTCAGTACGGCTGTAACGGTCTTCTTCTCCAGAAATCTTGGTTTTACCCACTTCTTCAATCAAGTCAGCAGCACCGCCAACCATGTTTTTCGGTTCAATGGTCAAGGTGGCAATGCGCTTTTGTAAATCTAGTGCATCTTTCTGTAGCTTTTCGGCATAGGGTTTCATGCCTTTTGTCGTTTTGTCCTGGAATAAAGCTTTCTCTAGGCGATGGTATCCGGCGAATTGTGGGTCAGCCTCTTTTTTGGCAAAGTCATCAGCACGAGAATCCATGCTTTTGTCGAGGTCGGAGAACAATTCAGCTACCGGTTCTGTGCGTTCATAGTGAACATGGGCAGATGCATAACTTTTCTGAGCCTTGGCAAGGTCGCCAGCAATCACGGCATCTGTCAATATCTTGGTTTTAGTAACTAGTTGGTCAATTTCTTTAGTGATGTAGACTTTATATTCTGCGATCGCACCGACTAATTGACCTTGATCTACAGTCCCTTTAGCTTGAGAATCTCCTCCAGCCTTGACTGTAAGTTTCCCTTTGGGATTGCTGCGTAAACCGCAAGCCATATCATACTCACCCGGTTCTAGATTGGCTTTGAGTTTTTGAACGAATCCAGGAGCAATATTTTCCTTTTCCTCAACGACTTTCACCCCAGACAATATCTCCCATTCCACAGGTTTGCTGCTTTTGTTGGTCAGCACAAAGCTGTTTTGCCCAGATGTTACTGACAGCTGATTGGGTTCGCAACCTTGATCTGTCACAGCCAAAGCAGTTTCCGGAGAATTGTTAGCAGAGGTATCACTAGCTACTTTCGCCTCTGGAGTATTACTCGCGGCAGTATCGCTTGATTTGTTCGATTCACAGGCAGCTACTGTCAAGGCAATTAGACAGATAATTGTTGAGTACTTTAAAACATTTTTCATTGTTGTCTTTTCCTAAAAGTTATTGAAGTAGCTAAGAATGACTTGCTGTACTCTTCTGTCTGGCGTTATCCCCTAAGAAGAACAGTGACATGGTAGGAATTAGATAGCCAAAATAGGCGATCGCCTCGCTAACTGTGGGGGCATCGTTATAGCCAAAAAATCCTGCCAAAAGTGAACCGAGAAAGCCGTTATTGGGAAGTACCCCGCTAGCATCAAATACTACTGTTTGCAGTAAATTCCACACTCCGGCTTCATGAAAAGCTCTTACCCCACTTCCTAAAAGTCCAGCCGCAACCAGGATAATGAAGGCTCCTGTCCATTTAAAAAATCGCCTCAAGTTGATCCGGATACCACCCTGATAGATGCCGACACCAACGGCTAATGCGGCTGCATATCCAAACAATGCCCCCACGGGAGCTTGAATTCCCAAATTTTGCTGGAATGTGGCTAGCAAAAACACTACTGTTTCCAGACCTTCCCGCAGTACTGCAAAGAATGACATCCAAACTAGTGCTATACCCCATTTATCTCCCGACTGAATGGCAGTTTCAATTTGAGACTGTAACTCGCCTTTCATCGAACGAGCCGCCCGACGCATCCAGAAAACCATCCAGGTGAGAACCCCAACTGCGACGATGGAAATTACCCCTTCAAATAGTTCCTGTTGTTTCTGCGGAAACTCCCGACTGGTTATTTGCAAAATAATCCCAGCTGCTAAACAAATAAGAGTTGCTAGTGCGATGCCAATCCAAACTGACTTCATCAAATGGGTACGCCCAGTTTGCTTGAGATAACTGGCAATTATCCCCACGACAAGTGCAGCTTCAACGCCCTCTCGGAACATGATCAAGAAGGGAAAAAGCATGGATAACCTTATTAACTATAGTTACTATCAAATCATCATGAGAATGATAACTTACTTGAGAACATTTGTATATAAGTGCAAGTTAAAAAATCTCTAACATCCTAAAAGAATAAATTTTCCGATCAAGGACTGTAACAGTTAACAACGAGATCCCCGACTTCTCTAAGAAGTCGGGGATCTGAGTCTTATGATTGCTATATATCCCAATCGACAGCGTAATATGTGTGCGATCGCCTAGACGCAACTCTTGAAGTTGAGTTTGAGTCACAAACAATAGACATAGGAGTGAAAACGCTGCAAAAAATCTAGCAAGTTTAGTCAATAGACCTCCTCCCTACTCCCTACTCCCGCCCCGAAGGGGTAAATTGATCATTAATATACCAAGGTATATTCGGTTACGAATAAATTCAGAGATATTATGTAGGATATACAGAAATAATTCGTGAGATCATTCTAATGATAAGCTTTGGCTTTTGGAACATATTTATAGTAATTGTAGTTGCTTTAGTTCTCAAAAATAATTGGCGATTAGATGATGGGAAGGCAGTGTGGAAAAATTCTTTATTCTTAAAATCTTCTGTAATCCAACGGTTGATGCAATTTTTACGTCAACCAATTGTTAACTTTCTGATCCAAGCAAGTGTTGTATTAGTCGTTACAAGATTCCTTTGTTATACTGGTTGGCTAGTTTATTTACTAAATCAACCAGATCCACCTTTATGGGATTTTAAGTGGTTTTATGTGGCGAGTAAACTGGCTCATCAGCATTTGAGTCCCTTTAATGTCGAGATTTTTAACCAAAGTTTCTGTACCCTAACTAAGGTGTGTGGATTTATTCCACCCTTTGTCTATCCACCTAATATTATTCCTCTGATCTGGTTTCTCGGTTATTTTTCGATCAATACTGCATTTACAATCTGGATTGCAATGCATATATTAGCAATCGGTTTGGCCTTATGGGGAGCGAATATCCTGCTGGAGTCAAAGTCGCCAGCTTTCAGAACTATTTGCACAATCTCGGTTGCCTTGATTTATGGCTTAGTTTACGATCTTCAAGTTGGGAATATTGCGATTTTCGTTGTAGTTTTGATCTTATGGATGTTTATCTTGGCTAGAAAACATCAGGATATTCCAGCCGGAATTTGCTTAGGTATTGCCGTTTGTAAACCAACATTAGCTGTATTATTCATTCTGTATTTTCTACTTAAAAGACGGTTTTCTCTAGTTTTTGTATGTGTTGTCACAGGAACTTCTCTAATATTTTTAGGTCTAGCCTTGACGGGCAATTCTTTGACACAATTCCTACCAGATGTAAGTCGTGGATTTTCACTCTGGCTAAATGATCCATCGAATAGTCCCTATCTTTCGATTAGTCGCCTTGATTTGATGGTTGTGGGGCCAAGATTATTCCCCAATAATCCATTGCTGGCAAAGCTATTCTCAGACTTCATTGTTTTAATACTTGTTGGTTTGGTGGGTTTGTATTGGTATCTACAACAATCTCTCACAGCCTGGTCAAAGAAAATCTACTTATCAGAAATGGTACTAGTTTCTTGCTTGAGTATTGCCATCAATTATTCACAGCAAACTAGTTCTGTAATGTTGATACCTGCTGTTGTTTTTTTGCTAAATGATTTGCTGCATCAGATTAGGCATTGTACATTTTCCAGGAAAAGAATGTCTGTTTGGTTAGCAGGAGTTTGCTCTCTTGCTGTACAAACAGCAGTCATTCATGGCTGGGTTATCGGCTCTCTAGCAAAACGATGGAATGTAAAAGCAGGGGAATTGCCATACATCATGAAAGTGACTATTTTCGCTCTACCGAGTTATGCAATTTTAGCACTCACCGTAAGTATTGTAGTCTTAGCAATTAGTTCTCTGCGTCAAAAACAGGTTATAAATTTAGTTGCTCTGTAAACGGACTTGGTATTTCTTGCGCCCAACGAGAAAACCAGTCGCCTACGGCGGGAAACCCGCCTACACCGCTGGTTCACTGTGCCACGACGCTCGATGACTCGCTCTAAGCGTTCGCGCAGCGTCTCGTAGAGAAGCCATGCCGTTGGCGGAGCCTCTCGTAGAGAAGGCTTTACGCTGCGCTATCGTTATACATACATTTTTTTGCTTCTCCATAAATAAATTTAGGGGCTTGTATCATGAGTCGTTTTCGGTCATAAGTAAGTGGGTGTGAATAATTAAATTTACATTGCGTAACATAGTTTGATTTATTACTCTTGCAAAGCCCCTAACTTCCGAATTCCCGGCCAAATCGCGGCTGTAGCAATTACTACTAAAATTGTGCCAATTCCACCACCCACAACTGAAATCACCGGGCCAAATAAAGCCGCAGTTAAACCTGACTCAAAGCCTCCCAATTCATTGGAGGCACTAATAAATACGCTATTAATCGCAGCAACTCGACCACGTAAATGATCTGGTGTTCTGATTTGAACTAATGTATGGCGAATTACAACGCTAATACTATCTAGTGCGCCACCAAAGATCAGCATCAACATAGACAACCAAAAGGAATGAGAAAGTCCAAAGATAATTGTGACAACTCCAAAGCCAACCACTGACCACAATAAGGCTGGGCCTGCTTTGCGTAATGGTGGTAAATACGCCAGAGTAATAGCCATAGTCAAAGCACCGATGGAATGGGCTGCTTGTAGATATCCCAACTCCATTGGCCCCACATGTAAAATATCTTTGGCAAAAATGGGTAGCAAGGCGATCGCACCACCCAACAAGACAGCAAACATATCCAATGTAATCGCTGCTAAAATTAACTGATTCTGCCAAACAAATTTAGCACCAGCTGCAAGTGCTTGAAATGAGATTGGTTCCGTTGAGCGAGTACCTTTTTGCTCTTTGATCCCCAGTGTTAAAATAAAACACAGCAACGCAGCGATCGCAGCTAGCACATATACACCTGTAGCACTGCCGAACAGCGCAATCCCGAATCCCCCTAAGGCTGGGCCGATGACTGCGGCTAACTGAAAGCTACTACTATTCCAGGTGGCTGCATTGGTAAACGCACTGACAGGTATCAACTGCCACATCAGAGCATCACTAGCAGGTCTAAGGAAAGCCCTAGCGACACCTGTTAATAGCAAACAGGCGTAAGTTAGAAAAATTGCACCTTTTGTATAGGAAAGCACCCCCAAAGCCAGGGAGCAGAGAGCTAGCAACATCACCGACAGTAACATGATGAGTTTGCGATCGCGGCGATCGGCCACATGGCCGACAACTAAGGTGAGAGCAATCATCGGCAAGACTTGCGCCAGCCCGACACCACCTAAAGCGATCGCTGAGTTAGTCCGCTCATAGAGTTCCCAGCCGATGGCTACAGTTTGCATTTGCGATCCCACGGACAGCACCAGCCGTCCAATGGTAAATAGCCGATAGTCTCGAAACTTAAAGGCGGCAAAGGGATCGTGCTGTGCAACCTCGGAGTTATGGGGCTTTGAGTTCTGTTTTCTCGAAGACATTTTTTAGTAGAGTTAAGCCTTCTTCAATATTGGAAATTTGCTCTTCTGTCAGACCTTTTAACAAGTCGGTAATATGAGCGCGCGTTTGGTCTTGGGATTGCTTCAGATGATGCTTTCCATCTTCAGTTAAACTGAGCAGCACCCGCCGCCGCTCTTGAGGATGATCGCAGCGTTTTACGAAGTCGCGTTGTACCAAGCGTTCTATGGTTGCTGATGCGGTGGCAGAGGTGACACCTAAATTCTCTGCCAGGTCAGATAAGGAAGCGCCAGGATTACGGTTGATAAATGCTAGCGATCGCAACTGAGGTATAGATAAAAAAGCAGCGCTGTGGGCACGCATATCCGCTCGGATAAACCGCATCATTAATGGAACTGTTTCCATTACTCTAGCGGCACATTCTTCGGAAGTTGCACCTTGAGTAGGTTTATCCAAGGTCATGGGCTTGTTGTTCTCCTGATTACATCGCCACCACTGGATTGAGTCGTCTACCAATGATGGCTAAAATTATTAGCGTTAATAAGAGAATTGTACAATCCAGACCAAAGGGATAGCTGCTATTTCCATTGGGGGTTACATTGCTACCCGTGGATAAAGTCGTCCACCGATAGTAGCTAAGATGACTAATGTTAGTAAGAGAATTGCCAAATCCCAACCAAAACCATAAACGCTGACTCCATCCACTAGCATGGCGCTACGTAAGGCATCAACCTGATAAGTTAAGGGGTTCAAGTGGGAAATAAACTTTAACCAGTCGGGCATCATTGAGATTGGATAAATAGCATTGCTGGCAAAAAATAACGGCATGGTTAACATTTGTCCAATTCCGGTCATCCGCTCTCTGGTTTTTGCCAAACAGCCAATAATTAAGGAAAAAAGACAAAAACAAGCCGCCCCCAGCATTACGATCACTAGCACTTGCAGAAAAGCTAGAGGATGGAAATTTAATTTTACACCTAAGATAAAAGACAACACATAAATTACTGCTACCTGTGATAAGCAGCGTACCCCACACGCTAGAGCTTTACCCAAGACCATTGCTACACGAGGGGTAGGACTTGCAAGAAATTTATGTACAATCCCTAAATCTCGTTCCCAAATTAGTGTCATTCCCCCGGTAAAAATGGCCACATACAACACGCTTTGAGCGAGAATGCCAGCAGCCATAAAGTCTAAATATGGTAAGTTCCCGGTGGGAATTTCCCGAATTTTGGAGAACACTTGCCCAAAAATCAGCAACCATAATGACGGTTGTACCGATCTGACTATTAAATCAGTGGGATCGTGGCGGAGTTTACGCACTTCCAATTCTGCGATCGCCAGGGTTTTTGTAACTAGCTCTTTAATTGCAGAGATAAGATTGGCTCGGTGAGTCGGTGGTGATTTAACCCAACCGTTGAGCAGTACGTCTGGTTCTTGCTGTGTCACGGTAGTTGACTCCTGATGTTAACTGGTCGCCTGTATAGTAAATAAAGACATCATCCAAAGTTGCGTTTGGTTTATCTAAAGAAGCTTTTAAGTCCCTTGGTGTACCCGTGGTAACGACTTCACCTTGCTGCATAATCGCCACTCGGTTACACAGGCTATCTGCTTCTTCTAAAAAGTGGGTTGTTAAAAATATAGTTGTGCCGTAATCAACACAGAGTTGCTGTACAAGCTGCCATACTTGAGTTCGAGCAATGGGATCTAAGCCGACAGTCGGCTCATCAAGAAACAGAATTTGGGGTTGATGTAGAACTGAGACGGCGATTTCCAGTTTGCGGATCATCCCACCAGAGTAGTTTCTTACTAAGCGTTTTGCTGCATCTTGCAAACCCATGTATTCTAGAATTTCATAGATGCGGCGATCGCGTCCTTTGGCAGGTATGCCATAGAGCTTGGCAAAGATTAAGAGATTTTCGTAACCCGTGAGACTACCATCAGCAGAGAGCGCCTGGGGTACATAGCCGATAGCCCGTCTCACAGGATTAGATTGACGAGTCACATCATAGCCAGCTAGAGTTGCTGTTCCTGCACTGGGAGGCAGTAATGTTGTCAACATCTTAATAACTGTACTTTTCCCGGCTCCATTGGGGCCAAGCAGGCCAAATACTTCGCCCTGTTCCACAGATATGCTGAGGTTATTAACAGCTGTTAACTTACCAAAACGGCGCGTGAGTCCCTGAGTTTCCAAAATCAGTGGTTTTGGTTCGCTAGGAGGTTCTGACCGATTTATTTTTCCCGTCAGTATTGTCACAAGTTTGATGCACTTCCATTAATTAGTTAAACTAACTATTAGCTTCTCAATATATTTGTCTGAAGTCAATAGACTTGTTACAAAAATCTGAATCAGAGTAAAAAGGAACTCAGTAGAGTGGCGGCGAGGTTATTGATGGGCGAAGTATTACTGACAAATTAACCCCAAACACTTGCTAAGATAGCCAATAGGTGAAGAAATGTTCAGAATGCCTACTGCTGCCCAGCTAGAGAGTCTATACCGCATCGCCTATCAACTGACTTATGTTATGCTTCAGCCGATACATCTTGTTTGTGTTGATAATCGCACTCGGAATCTGTATTTATTAGCTGGTTATAGCGAATAACTGGAGTTTCAAATTCTACCCAACGGAGAGTTTGCTGATGAGCCGCATTAACTATGATGCAATGTCTAATGCTGAGTTAAGAGAGTATTTTCTCAAACATCGTAAAGATGAAGCTGCATTTCAGGCGTACTTAAACAGAATTAACCAACGTCCACTCAGAATTATTGCATCTCTCAACGACCCTGATTTTGATGAAAAGGTTCAGGTAGCTATTCGTCAAAAGTTAGAAGCTGCAAGAAATGTTAGCAACCAGCCATCTAACACAGCATTGGAGCCGCAAGATCAAGATTGATCACAGTCTACCCATCGCCCGCAAGTTCGTGATATCTTGTTCAAAATCCTCGACCCCATAATGCACTGAAATTTGACGACTTGCGAGTACATACTGAAATGCTATACGATTTATCCCTGCAAATCGGCTGGCTTGAGCAAGGGTTAACTTTTCTTTTTGAAAAAGCATCACTGCAATTTCCTGCTTCATTTCGCCTTCAGTCATCCGAGTTGCGGTTAATATTTCATTAGGAATGACGACGTTCATAATTACAATCCTTTCTATCACTACTATTCTAAGCAGCTTGGCGATCGCCAAATGATAATCAGGTATATTTGCAGGAGAGCATCCCAAATGTGCAAAAACCTTGATAGCCCTCATCCCCTGACCCCTTCTCCCAAAGATGGGAGAAGGGGAACTAGAATTATGTCTCCCCTCTCCCAAAGATGGGAGAGGGGCTGGGGGTGAGGGAAAAGATTTAAGCTCTCATTGGGATGCTCCCAATTTGCAGTCAGTATTTAAACCATCAGCAGGGTAAGTGTAGCCTTTTTGATCTACTACTGCGGCGAACCTAAGAAAGGCTTATGCTGATGAATTATGAAGCTCTGAGCGAAGTTCAGCCGTAGGTGATTGCTATTGATTATTGGAATACCTTATACAATAGCAGAAGAATAACCATAAACAGAAAAGCGGTTTTTTATCCGCTTTTCTGTTATTTTTTAAACTATGAAAGTATGCCCACAAGAAGGACATTGAGTTAATTTAGTAACTCCAAGTCCTGCAAGAGTAGCTCCAATAACCGCCCCTGGTATAGTTCCAGCAATTGCTCCCAAAGGCCCCATTGCGATTCCAATACCGGAACCAAGCCAAGCGCCAGTTGCAGCACCGGCGGCGGTAGCTCCAGCAGTTACTACATGATTAGTTGCTTCAAACTGATGGTTGCATTTTTCACAAACGACTTTAGCCATAAGCAGTTCCTCTCGGTTTATCTATAATTAGAATGCCCAAAAACAGCTACTGATTAAGATTAACGGTATAAATTAACATTTTTTATAGATTAAAATTGCTGATACATAAACTAGATTTTATTTTTGTAATAAAGCACGTCACTGCTTGCGGTGACGTGCTTTATAAATATTTGGCATAAAAAAGTTACAGAAAGTTCAGTACAGGGAACCCTAGTATAAGGGACACGAAGCACAAGTCGCCTCTTAATTTCTTTAAACTGCTGTAACTTTTTGTATGAGCTATGCAATTATCAATTAAGTCTCTTCTATCATGGCTGGAACGACTGCTGCCTTGGAATTTTCAAGCAATTCTGTTAGTTTTTCTATTGATATGGACTCCTTTACTTGCAAACACTACTTTGCAGGTTCAGCACTCTTGCAACCCGATGATTCATTGGTCTGGTGAATTTCCAGCAGAATGCAAACAAACACCAACTGAATCAAAATCTTCCATTAATCAGCAAAACAAAACTACTAAAACTAAACCGGACACTGAACCTAAAAGTGAAGTCTACAAGCCTCATATAGTTACGCTACATAAAAACAATCCTGAATTTGAAGAAGAAAGAGCAATCTTGGAAGCTATAGAACTCTTGCAAAAGTGTTTTGTGGTATAATAAGAAATTTGGCAATTTGTGATTAGGACTTTGAGTAGCAGTGAAAATAGAGAAAGCCAAA
>NZ_JBALEJ010000023.1:0-123705 GCF_036917975.1 Nostoc sp. | reverse complement strand
CTTCATTTAATTATTAATGATTGTGGTGAATTACTCGCATTTTCACTAACTCCAGCCAACGTAGATGACCGAAAACCAGTTCCAGATATGACTAACCCTCTTTTATCACTTTCGGGAGAGAATAATCTGGAATGCTTACAGCATAAGACTTTTACCAAAAAATCATGATTTCAGCCATTGTGTTAGAAAATAAACGCTCAAATGCCCGTTGTATCTACAGTTCAAAATTTGGCTTTGATTTTTATTTTCCCAGAGTGACAAAACAGGGCTAAGGATTAAGAAAGTAAACTAGAACTCTTGCAAAAGTGTTTTGTGGTATGATTAAGGTTTTGGCAATTTGCAATTAGGACTTTGAGGAGCAGTGAAAATAGAGAACGCCAAACAGCTTACTGCAAAAAAATTTAAGCGAATGACTGGAGTGAGCCGTAAAACCTTTGAATTAATGGTTGATGTAGTTAAAGCTGATGCTCAAAAAAAGAAGAAGCCTGGTCGCCGTCCTAAATTAACTATTGAAGACCAAGTTTTAATGGTGATTCAATATTGGAGAGAATACCGTACTTATTATCATATTGGATTAGACTGGGGACTATCAGAATCAGCAGTTTGCCGAACAGTTTATAAAATTGAAAATATTCTAATTAGTTCAAGAAAGTTTAGTCTGCCTGGTAAGAAAGAATTCTGGAAAATGTCATCCCAAGAAGATTTGGTAGTCATGGATGTGATGGAAAGCCCAATTGAAAGACCTCATACCGGGCAAAAAAGATTTTTTAGCGGTAAGCTCTTGGAGAATACTTTAAAAACGCAGGTAGTTATCCACCAAAAAACTAGTCAAGTCATCTGTTTAGCGCATGGTTTGGGGAGAATCCATGACTTTAGGCTATTTAAAAATAGCGGAATAAAATTTGGAGAATTACTCAAGGTCATCGCGGATAAGGGCTATCAAGGAATTAATAAAATTCATCAATTGAGTGAAACACCCATTAAAAAGCCATTCATGAAAGAAGTTGACGAAGGAACAGAAAAAATATAATCGAGAACTCAATCGATTAAGAATTACTGTTGAACACGTAAATCGTCGTCTAAAGATATTTAAAATTTTGTCTGATAGATATGGAAACCGTCACCGACGTTTTGGCTTAAGGTCGAATTTAATTGCGGGAATTTATAATCACGAATTAGCACTATAAATCGAATAAAAAAATCGAATTAATCCAATAGTTTCAGTATTAATCAATAACTGAAATGATGTTTGCTGTCATCTTCTTAATTAGCGTAGGCGTAGCCCGCCGTAGGCATCGCTAGATAATACTTGCTATAAAAAAATGATAGCCTTTTACTATTTTAATGTCCCAAAATTTAAAATAAAACAAACCTTAATTATACCACAAAATATTTATGCAAGAGTTCTACTATTGATGTCCTCAAAACCCTCAAAACCGAATTCCCAAATGACCCGATGACTTTGATTTGGGATGGGGCGCCCTATCATCGCTCACAAATTGTCAAAGACGCAGCTGCCGCACTCGATATCAAGGTAGAACCATTACCAGCCTACAGCCCTGACTTTATGCCTGTAGAACATCTTTGGCAATGGTTACGTGAAGATGTTACATATCATACTTGCTATGAGCTTCAGTCTGACCTGATTGAAAAGGTCTCGGCATTTCAACAAGGAATTAACACCTGTCCCAATACAGTGGCGGATCGTTTGTGGGTTACAACTCATCTCAAACCCGATGAGGAAAAACTACGGGTCTCAACCTAGACGAGGTTTAAATGCAAGCAGAAAAGAAGAATGAAGCTTGCAGCAAGTTCACTACGAGGTAAAATAAAAAATCTTGTAGACGAACTGCACAAGAAAACCGCTCGATTTTTGGTTGATAACTTTGACGTTATTTTGCTACCAACTTTTGAAACATCTCAGATGGCGAGTAAGGCCAAGCGGCGAATTAGGTCAAAGTCAGTACGCCAGATGTTGACACTTTCCCACTACCGATTCAAGCAGTTTCTTAAGCACAAAGCTTTTGAAACTGGCAAGGTAGTTATGGACGTCAACGAAGCGTATACATCAAAAACAGTTAGCTGGACTGGCGAAATAATCCACAAACTTGGTGGTGCTAAATTTGTCAAATCTCCATCTGACGAGCTGGTGATGCCGAGGGATCTAAATGGTGCGCGAGGGATTTTCCTTCGTGCATTGGTTGATACGCCCTCTCTCAAGGAGTGTATTTGTTAAGAATGTTAGCAAAAAGGTATCGGTAGATATGCAAACCAAACAGCTTGGTAATTCAGAGCTTCACATTACCCCAATTGGCTTTGGTGCTTGGGCAATTGGTGGAGGTGGATGGGCTTTTGGTTGGGGAACGCAGGACGACCAAGAATCCATTGAAGCGATCAATCGCGCTCTCGACCTCGGCGTTAATTGGATTGACACCGCAGCTATTTACGGTCTGGGACATTCGGAAGAGGTTGTTGCTAAAGCGCTCAAAGGTCGATCTAGTCGCCCCTACATTTTCACGAAATGCTCAATGATTTGGGATGAAAAGGGCGAAATTGGTCGCAGCTTGAATGCGGATTCTGTGCGGCGGGAGGTTGAAGCCAGTCTGCGCCGACTTGACATTGAAACCATTGATCTCTACCAGATCCACTGGCCCAACCCTGACTCAGACATTGAAGAAGGCTGGACAACTCTGGCCAAGCTCAAGGATGAAGGGAAGGTTCGCTATATCGGGGTTTCAAACTTCAATGTAGAACAGTTGAAACGTATTCAGGAAATTGCACCAGTTACGTCATTGCAACCGCCTTATTCTCTAGTGAAGCGCGATGTCGAAAAGGAAATTCTGCCTTTTGCCAAGGAAAATAATATCGGCGTGATAGTGTATTCACCGATGCAGTCTGGCTTGCTCACAGGAGCGATTACACCTGAACGGGTTGCTAATTTCCCAGATGATGATTGGCGTAAGAATAGTAGTGAATTTCAGGAGCCACGCCTATCTCGTAACCTAAAGCTGGTGGAGGTGTTGCAGCACATTGGTCAACAACACGATCGCTCGCCGGGTGAAGTAGCGATCGCTTGGACTTTAAACAATCCGGCGGTGACAGCTGCGATCGTTGGCGGACGCAATTCTAAGCAGGTGGAAGGAATCATCAGTGCTGGGGAATTTCGCCTCAATCAGCAGGAATTAGATAAGATTGCTGATTTCTTACGCGAGAATCCCTAAAATTATGAATAACTCCACCGCTCAAGCTGTGGGGTTATTTATAGCGGTTCTCCTTTGGATGCAATACACAATAGGGCACAGCATTGCTTATGAGTGTCAACTTAAGCTGAAACTCCTTTAAAACCTCGTTTCCAGCCTCCGGCTGGAAATGCTGCTCTTGGCGGCTCTGCCGCCAGTAAAGGAGGCGGAGCCTCAACGACGAGCATTCCCAGTCGGAGACTGGGAACGAGGCAATCTAAAAGCCAATACGCTTGGGTTAAGCATTTTTTTCTTCTCTCTGTTTCCTCTGCGCCTCTGCGGTAGTCTGCGGCAAGCCCTCCGGGTTCAGCAGTCGCTCATGGGGGAAACCCTCAAGACCGCGCTGCTTCACCGCTCCGCGTCTACGTTAAAAAAAATTGACTTTGATAAAGAGTTTTAGCCTTAACTGAACCGTATTGGATTTAAATTGAAAATTGCTTGTTGCTAAAATCAAGCATGGAGATTTGCTTGTTCTTGCAACCAAGGATCTACAGGTTGTCCATCTTTACGTCGTAATTCAATTTCCACTACCATCACTTCTTTGGAACCAGGAGGTGCGGGTTTTTTATGGAAGATAATGTCATAATCTTCTGGATTATGTTTGCGTTCTTTTAACCATTCCTGTACCTTGGTTGTGGCAAAAAATGATTGCCCTTGTTCAAACATTCGGGTAATCTGCAATTGCAGTGTATAAGGATTGATGCGACCCATTTTCTACCGCCTTTGTTAAGTTAATTTTCGGATGAGTAATCTGCTTACCCTAGATAATCTAATACTAGTGCCAATAGGTTTTTGTCCTCTTTGGCAGTATGTACAACTTAAGTAATGTTATAATGGTAAGCCCAAAAATGACTCGATTCCACTACTGAAGTTGTATGTACAATAAGGTACGAAAAAGTACGAAGAAACAAATTAGTTAAGGATTGTTCAGCATTTCTCATTGCCTCTACAACATTTCACTACTTAATTCTGTTATAGATTGAAAAGAGGCACGCCGCTTCAAAAACTGACCAACAGACTGAGATGGTTGTTATGAAGAGCAAAAATCAAGCTGTTTTCGCTTTAATTGTCAAAAGCACTATTGTTTTTTTACCCTTACTGTTATCCGTTGGAATTGCCAGTGGACAATCTGCACCATCACCTAATCCAGTATTAACTCCTACTCCGGTGTTATCGAATCACGAACGGGAAGAATTAGTACGATTACAAACGGAAAAGCGAATTCAACAGCAAGCCCAATCCGATCTTAATAGCGCTTTTAGCCGTACAACTATCTTACTTGATGTTTGGCTAGTTATATTGAGTCTATTTCCAATCGTAGTTTTGGCCTCATTATGGCTTCTGCGACGAACGGTAATTCGGGAAATTGTTGATAGGGCAATGCAACAACTACAGGGAATGGAAAAATTACAAAATCAGCTTACCACAGTTAAGCAAGAGGCTGAAAATGTTATTCAAGAAGCTAAAAAAATAAACTATGAATTAGAACAGGAAACTATTGCTTTACAACAAAAAATTAAAAGTGAACAAGAGAATGTATCTATTTTTACATCTGAGCTAGATTTAGCTAAATCACAGGTATTAAGTAGATTAGAAGCTGAACTCCAAAAATCTCAAGAAAATATAGAAAATTTAGAGTCTAAATTTACTTCTAGTCTATCTAATTTAGAGTTGGATTATCAACAGAAAAGAGATATAGCACTGGAGAATCTCGGAAAATTAGCATCTGTCATAGCAGAAGAACTAGCTGGCTTAAAGTTAGGTGTGCAACAACAGCAAGAATTAGCTATTGCTGATTTAGAAGTATCAAAGTCTGAGTTTAAATCTCAATTTTCTGGATGGCAGTCTGATGCTCAAAATCAAACAAATATAGCTTTTGAAAACTTAAATAAATTGCAGTCAGAATTTGCGGGAAAATTATCTGAGTTACAGGTAGATGCTCAAAAGCAAAAAGATATCACGCTTGAAAATTTAATAATATTCGATAAAGAATTGAAATTTCAATTATCTGAATTACAAATAGATGCTATTGAGCAAAAAAATAAAATTGTTGATAATTTAGGAGCATTACAGTCAGAATTTGCGGTTCAGCTATCGGAGTTACAAGTAGATGTTCAAAAGAGTAAAGAGCTAATCATCGAAAATTTAGAAAAATCTGGTTCTGAATTTACTTCGCAATTCTCAGAATTACAATGGAATGCTCAACAACAAAAGATTCTAATTTTAGAGAAGTTAGAAAGATTAGAAACTGAGTTTGTCTCTCAACTCTCTGAGTTACAGTTAGATGCTCAAGAAAGAAAGAATCTCATCCTTCAAGAATTAACTGAAATTATACCTGAATCTGTGCCAGAGGTGGTAAATTCTGAAGTTGAAGAAGAAATACAAAAACAGCTACAGCAACCAGAATTCACTGCTGATGAGTATGTAAAACAGGGAGATGCCTTGTTTTCCCAAAGGCGCTATGAAGATGCGATCGCAGCTTACAACCAAGCGGTTAAAATCCAAGCTGATGAACCTGTGGCTTGGTTAAAACGAGGGCTAACTCTCGGAAGGTTAAAACGCTACAAAGATGCGATCTCGTCCTACGATCGCGCTATTCAGATTCAGCCAGATTATCATCAAGCTTGGTGCGATCGCGGCGTTGCTTTGGGAAACTTACAACAGCATCAGCAAGCCTTTGCCTCATTTGAGAAAGCTACACAAATCAAGCCTGATGATGCCGTTGCTTGGTTAAATTGCGGTCTTTCTCTAATAGCATTAGAACAATATGAAGAGGCAATAGTTTCCTTGGATAGAGCTTTAGAATTCCAACCCAATTCTCCCAAAATCTGGGATAAACGCGGTTATACTTTAGTGAGATTAGGACGCGATGATGAAGCGATCGCTAGTTTTGACAAAGCTTTAGAAATTAAGTCAGATTATGCCAGTGCCCATTACAACAAAGCAGCCTGTTACGCACTGCAAAGACAAGTTGAACGATCTTTGCTGACTCTACAACAAGCAATTGAACTCGATCCCAGGTATAAAGAAGACGCAGCAAGTGACCTAGATTTTGATGAGATTGCCGACGATGAGCGTTTTAAGCTCTTAGTTACAGAATAAAAATCTAAAATGCATTGAGCATTAGTTATTCCGCTCTTGCTTCCCCTGCTCCCCTGCTCCCCTGCTCCTCTGCTCCTCTTCCCCCTTCCCCAGACATCGCTCTAAGTTTAGACGTAAAAGAGTCAAAGCGATCGCTTATTTCTGGAGTAAATTGCCCGATTGGGGCATGAATAGTAGCAGGCGGCAGCAGTTTTGGCTGTCGTTGATGATGGCTTAGTGATGGGGAAGGTGGGAGACTTTCTTGTGAAGTTTGCCTTTGGCTGACAGCAGATGCTAGCTGAAGGGTTGCCGAAGAGGCAAATTTCCCAGAAAGCGAAGACTTCAAAGCAGTTTTATTCTCTCTATCTTCCTGCTTCCCTTCTTCTTCAGCTAAAGATGCCTTTGATTGGGAGCTTTTCAGTTGTAGAGTTGCAGTATTGCTGTATTGATAGTCGTTGCGAATTTTTGATGGTGGTAATTGAGGACTCGTCACTCTCTCTACAGTGGGGTTTTTCTTCGCTGGCGCTAGGGCTGGTGTCGGCGGTGAGGTTAGGCTTTGGGGAAACTTGCTACAAACCATACGTTCAAATTCCATATTGAAATGATATGTAGCCTGATCCCGGCGCTGCCAAAATACTAAGATTTGTTGCACAGAAACCGCTTTATAACGACCTTGATACAGTGCCTCAATCACTGCCAGGTGTAGCCAATTAAGTGGGTATTGCGTTTGCCAACGCTCAACTAGCTCATTGGCACTATATCCACTGAGATCAAAACTATAGTTAATTAATAAGGCGATCGCCAAGTTGGCAGAAGTATCTGGAAGTGTTGTTAACATGGGGCTATTAGCTTTAGGCAATAGGTCTAAGATTTGTCACCCAGTGCATATTAGCCTAACGTGCTTTTAACTACATGGTTTTTTTCCCACAAGTTACCAAAACGATAAGCAGTGTCCCCTATTTTACTTGGCAACTCCTAGAATGCAACCCTATATAGACTGATTTACAGAAATTTTCAATAGACATCTCCGAAAAAGAATGTAGAGACGTAGCAATGCTACGTCTCTACAAGGGTTCTGGATAACGCACATTTAATTTCTGGAGATGTCTAATTATTTACACTATGAATGAGATGGGGATTGGGGATTGGGGATTGGGGACTGGGGACTGGGGATTTAGTGTACTTTAATTAGTTGAAAAGCTCTGTAATCGGCGGTGTTCGCCCGATGGCGACTAATGCCTGATAAACCATTGCTGCAACTTCAGCGCGTGTTGCTAAACGTGAAGATGCAAGGACTTTCGGATCTGGATAGTTGACAACTATTCCCCATTGTGTAGCAGTAGCAACGGCTTTTCGGGCATAGTCGGGAATGGTATGACGATCGCTATATACTTCCAAAATATCGCTATCAACAGCTGGTATTCCCAGTCCATTCACTAGGGAGACAATCACCTGTAGGCGCTGCACATGTTGATCGGGGCGGAAAGTGCGATCGCTAAATCCGCCAACAAAGCCACTGCTAGCCGCAATTTGGATAGCGCTATAAGCCCAAAAATCCTTGGGTACATCCGTAAAATCAGGTGCTAGGATTTTGGAAAATGGCTTAAAGGCGATCGCCACCATATCTGCATACTGGGCGCGAGTCATGGGTTTATCTAGCTGGTAGCGACTATCAGCCAAAGCATGAGTTAAATTCATGCTCACTAATGCCTGAATAAATGGTTCTGCCCAATGTCCATCTAATTCGGGAGATGCGAAAAGTTTTGGAGATGGGGATTGTGTCGGGGTATCAGAATAACTGGTGCTAACGGCTACTCTATTGCTGGGGATAAATTCGACCAAGCCCTTGACTAGAGCAGGATTTAATTGATTACCTACGGAAACCAGTTTTTGTGTAGTAGCATTATATAAATCAAATTCATGATTATCACGAAAAATATTATTGGCGGGATCTTGGGTATTACCTAAATCTGGCACTGCATTGCCATTGACGAATAGACCACCTTGGGTATTTTGAGCAATGAGATTTTGACGCAGGATAGGTTGGGCATTGCGAGAAAGTGCGATCGCCGTGCGATTTCCTGATAATTTATTATTGGCGATCGTCGGAGCAGCAAAATCACTAATTGCTATGCCTAAAGGGTTTCTTTCAAATACATTCCGCAGTACTTCTCCCTGGCTATGACCTGCCATCACTAAACCGCTAGCAGTATTTTGCACAAATATATTATCTGAAATTGTAGGCTTGGCAGTACCAGTGATAAACACACCTTCTCGCCCACAGTCACTCAAAGTATTGTTAGCTAAAGTAGGTACAGCCGATTCAATCCAGATACCAGTACCCCTGACTGAAGGATTGGTAATAGTTACACCTAAAAGACAGGCATTATCTACTAAGAGCAGTGTAATATTTTGCATACCAAAGCTGAGACTTTGATACTCACCACTCCCGTAAATTAAAATCCCTGAACCTTTTTTTGCTTCATTACCCACCACTGTCGTCCCTCCAGGGATGACCAGTGGGAACACCTCACCACTAGCAGCGCTGTAATTTCCCGATTCCAGATGAATTATCGTCGGGATTTTGGTTAATTTTAAGGCACGGGTGAGGCTTTTAAACGGACTCAACCGTGAACCAGTATTGGTATCATTCCCTGTCAGAGGGTTGACATAGAGTGTGACAACGAGGGTAGAGTTCACCATTGATAGTTGAGAGTCAATTGTTTTAATTATGACAATCATAAGTAACACTACTTCTACCAAACTTTTTCAAAGTAGTATCTTTGCGTGTAGAAAATATATCCCAATACAGTTCAGAATGAGCAACAAAACACTTGTAGAGACGGCGATTTATCGCGTCTCGAAAACCCAAAATTGTTGCCAGTCGCCCTTAAGGGACTTCCAAATGAATCAATTCAAAATTCAAAATTCAAAATTCAAAATAAAAAAATACTCAACTACTTTTTGTGGGGTGGGCGACACGAGAGCCTAGTCCATAGGGCGGGCAAGATGCCCACCCCACAAGATTGGGTAATTTATATAATCATTGCTCATGTTAGCCTAGTGTCAATACAAGCGAATGTACTTGAGTTTTATGACCGTTGCTCAGTCAGCAAAACCCTCTAGCAGCAATAATATTACAGTGACATTAAAGCGGCTCGTTGCTCTTTTGGAAGAGGATGAGACAGATGAGTATGGAATTTTACAACCGAGCCAATCCGCCTTTAAATTAGCGATGCGATTGGTTGTAGATGCCTATGATACAATGGGCGATCGCTTCCCCAAAGCATCGGTTTCAACGGATGAACAAGGCGGCATTCGACTAACATGGAGCAAACAGCCACCTGAATGTGAAGTTAGATTGGTTTGCCCAGCCTCAGCTGAACAACAAGCTTATCTGTATCATGAATTGGGAGATAATTACGCCGTCGAACGGGATGTGACAGCATCGATATTGGTGCAGTGGTTGGAGTGGCTAAACCAAGCATGAGTGTGTCAAACATTCTCATCAAGGATTGTTCCTTCTATATTGGCTCCATCCAAATTTGCTCCGCTCAAATTAGTCTGGTTCAAATCTGCTTGAGTAAGATTTGCCTGAGATAAGTCAGCTACAGTTAAATCTGCACCACTTAAATCGGCTCCATCTAGATTCGCCGCTATCAAGCTTGCTTCGTGCAAATCCGCCTCACTCAAGTTAGTGTCAATCAGTTTCGCAACCGTCAAATCAGCATGATTCAAATTAGCCCCTTCCATTGCAGCTCCATCCAAGATAGCCCCATCCAAAATAGCTCCGCTTAAGTTGCTACCACTGAGATCAGCATTACTCAAATCTGCTCCATTTAAATCTGTCTCAATAAAACTGGCGTGGCTTAGATTAGCGTGACTCAGATTAGCTCCATCTAAAATTGCTTTATCTAAAATTACACCACTGAGATTGGCTTCCCTTAAGTTGGCTTCGCTCAAGTTAACACCAGTAAAATCTCTGACACCTGCGGCATAGTTTTTCAGAAGTTGATCTGCTTTCATATTTATCGCTATGCTAAAGAACATTTAATTGAGGCTATCCAGACAGGCAGTAAATCTCCAGCACGCGCCACTGAAGATTTGTGTGGTGAATCAAACCAGAGTGAATATTGAATCAACTCTATCTAGATTAGCCATCCTTAACTACTAGCGCCACTACCTAGAGTTGTGAGTTACTTTCACACTTAAGAGGGATGTTGAGAGATTTAAAATCTAAAATTCGGTAATGACAAAATCAAATAATTGATGGGCCATTTCTAATTTAGAACAAGGTGCAATTTCTAGCTGATTTCCTTGACTATCTAAAAATATCGCTTGATTATTATCGCTACCAAAACCACTATCAGGTTGATCGATGGGATTAGCAACGATCGCATCGAGTTTTTTATTTTGTAATTTTTCTAACGCAGGCTTGACAATATCCCCACTTTGTGCTGCAAAACCAATTAATATTTGATGCGGCTGTTTATGTTGTGCTAACTGGGCGACTATATCCGGTACTGGTTCCAAAGGTAAAGCTTGGGGGAGCGATCGCTTGGGCAATTTTTCTGTACTATAATCTCGTGGCTTCACGTCTGCCACCGCCGCCGACATGACAATGACATCAGCATTGGGTAAACATTCCACCATCACGTGCTGCATTTGCTCGGCACTAACAACGGGAATTGCTTGTACTCCCAATGGTACATCCCAATTAGCTGGGCCATGTACCAAGGTGACACTTGCCCCTCGATGATGTGCCGCTTGCGCTAAAGCTAATCCCATTTTACCTGTGGAAGGATTACCAATAAACCTCACTGGGTCAAGATACTCTCGCGTTCCCCCAGCGCTAATTAACACTCCTTTACCTGCTAAATCTCGTTTGCCTTGAGTGTGTAATAACGATTGGACGTGAGCAAAAATTTCTGGAGGTTCTGCTAATCTACCAGCACCGACGCGATCGCACGCTAATAACCCTGATGCTGTACCCATTCCATGATATCGCCTATCTATCAATAGCTGTTGCCAATTACGCTGCACCGATTGCTGTTCCCACATATCCGTATTCATTGCGGGTGCTAACAGCACGGGACAAGTAGAAGCCAGCACGGTATTTGTGAGTAAATTATCCGCCATCCCGAAGGCTAACTTTGCTAATGTATTAGCTGTTAAAGGGGCAATTACCATGACATCAGCCCATTCACCCAACTCAATATGTAGCGGACGAGAGTGAGTTGCTTGCCAAAAATTATCATCTGTGTAGGCGGGATGACGAGATAGGGTGGCTATTGTCAGAGGTGTGATAAATTTTTGTGCCGAACGGGTGAGGATGACTCGGACTTCTACCCCAGTTTTAAACAGTCTCGAAACCAGCTCACAAATTTTGTAGGCGGCGATACCGCCACCTACACCAATTAGAACCCTGTTCAATTTTGGATTTTGGATTGTCGATTTTGGATTAGGTGGTAAAGGCATTAGAAGTTTCGGAGCAATCAAGTAATACATTAACCCTGATCATCTCTGATTCTAGCCAGTTGACACAAATCTAAAATCTAAAATCTAAAATCCCAAATTGTTACGCTTCATCGTAGGGTTCCAAGTCTAAGAGGTAGATATAGGGTTCAACTAACTCTGGACGCTGAAATGCGATCGCTCGCAATAGATGCCAATCATTTAAACCCTCAAAAGCATTACTATAATTATCCAGTTCCAGACGTGTAGCTAGTTCTTCTACTTCTACTGCACTCATGGCAGCAATTTCTTTTTGGGAAATGCTTAGAGTTGTCATAATGCTTGCCCCTCCCTTATGCAGCACTCGCCTTCAGCCTGGGTTAAGTTGCGCCAAACGCAGCCACCCAATATATATTACTCATTAGAGGCCATTATTTACGTGAAAATTGTCAGAATTTGTACGAGAATTTATCAAAAATTCGTAATGCTGACTAGCCAATGGTATTGACAACGAAATTTCGTAGCACTTCTAACGTTGGTAAATGTATTTCATGCCCCATATCAAATTCGTGGTATTCTACCGCCACTCCTAGAGACTTGAGAGTTTCCTGTGCCTTCAAAGCAGCTTGCAGGGGAACAACTTCATCATATCTACCGTGAGTGATTAAAGTCGGCGGAATTTTACTTTTAGCTGCTGTTAGTGCATCAGGATGTAAATATCCGCTCATCACAACTAAACCTGCTAGGGGTAATTTTGAGCCGACATCCAAAGTCATTGCTCCGCCTTGAGAAAATCCACTTAAAATGGTGCGTGATAAAGGTATGCCAGTGGTACTTTCTAAAGATTCCAAGAAATCTATTAACAGTTGCCGACTTTCTGGCAACCCTTCATACATATTTTCCACCCGTAAGTCATACCATGCCCTCCCTATTGGGGAATAGGCATAAGGAAAAGGTGCATTGGGCAATACAAACTGGTAATCAGGTAAGTTGAGCGAGGGTAACAAAGATGCTACATCCTCAGCATTAGCACCCCAACCATGCAAAGTGACAATTAAGCCTGCGGGGGGTTGAGAAGTTGCTGTGGGAACGGTAATAGCTTGTAAAGACAGAGGTTTACTCCTAAATTCTACTTTTGTACATAGATCCTATCTCTTCAAACAGCTTAGTATTTAGCGGTATTTGCTGCTAGAGCAAAGAATGCGATGTCATCAAGGTAATTTAGGGGAAATTACTTACAAACTTTCTCTAGTTAAGAATTTCATGTGCGATCGCTATAATTGCATTGATCAATCGGATTGCGAGGTGTCTAAAATAGCAACTCGCAATCCGACCATTTCCTATTTTCTCTACTTAGAGTGATATAGCGCTAATCACGGTTAAACTACCACAAAATTATTTTTGGTTAGTGACGATATATACAGAAATCCTTATAGCGAACTCTCATTATTCGATTGTGTCCTTTTAAGCACATCAACCATATCAATTGCCCCCCAGAAGGGGATATTTTTATGGTGGTAGTGGCTCAAGCGAGGTAACAATCAAATGAGCGTGGCTCACTACCTACCATCTGAGGTAGTATTAGGCGTAAGGTGTAGACATCAATGAATCTAGAAGATAGAAGACTTTGAGGCATCGATTACACGTTATACTAAAAACGTGTAATATCCGTCAGCATCAATCAAAAATTAAGAAACGCTTGTGATCTCAAAACCGTAGATGGCTGACCACAAGCATTTTTGGTAGGTAATGCCGTGCAACACTTTTGCGCGATATTGGCTCGAAAATTTCCTTAACGTACAAAAAAACCTTTCTCTTTGTACGCCATCGTGTTGCACAGAGGGAAAGAAAGAGATGATTTAGCCCCAAAACTATTGAAAATTCGTTGATTAATTCAGTAGAAATACTATGATGTTTATATTTTTTGACTACGTATAATAGTGTCACTGATTTATAATTGTGAAAAAATAAAGTATGAATAAGTTAGAATTGGTAGCGATCGCGAAAGACTATATCAATAATAGTCCTTATGGGACTATGGATTTTTTGAACCAACCATTAATTGTATTACCGACAGTTTTTCCTCCAGATTTGAACACTCCTCTGCTGGCTGAAGTTGTAGAAACATTAGTCAATAAAGTTTTAGAAAAAAATGAGCAATGCCATGTTTTAGAAATGGGAACAGGTAGTGGCGCAGCAATATTAAAGGTTGCACAAATTTCAGGAGTAATAGCTACAGCATCAGATATTGCTCCAATGGCTGTTTTGAATGCCAAAGCTAATGCTTTGTGGTGGGGTGTAGAATGCGATATCTACCAAGGTAATTTATTTGAAAATGTACCACTCAAGAAATTTGATATTATTTTTTGGAATGTTCCTTTCTCATCTCACGATCCAGGTAATATTGAAGACGTAAAATTAAGAATTGCTTTTGACCCTGACTATGGATGTTTAAAGCAATTTTTAATTGACGTTAATAAAAGATTAGCCGAAGGGGGACAAATTTTATTAGCAGTAGATTACGATATGTGTGATTTTGATACTATCTGTAATTTAGTTGAGCAAGCTGGTTTCCATTCAAAAGTTTTTAAAGAATCTCAAATTATGTGGAATGGAATAGAATGGAATTTAGCGTTTTTATTGGTAAACCGCTAATCATAAAGTTTGCTAGGGTTCATCCCAGCTTTTATTTTGCCATGACAAAATGAAGAAGAATTCAGAAGTCAGAATTCAGGAGTCAGAATCAAGACGCTCGTTCGCGTAGCGTGTCGCAGACAAGACTCGCTAACGCTTCGCTATCAGTCGCGGGTCTGAATCCCCGACTGATTGAAGACCACTAAATTTTCAATAACTCAACAAAAATAATGTGATGTATTTTACATTAAAGCCAGTTAAAATTCAGTCCTCTTATAGAGGACTTAAGCTATGAGACACGGACTTTAAGTCCGTGGCTGGTGAATTTTCAATTTAGGGACTGACAAAAAAATAAACCAACCATTTAAAATAGCCAGAAAACTTACAAAATAAGCATTCTTTCTTTTTACTTTTGCCTTTTTACTTTTGCCTTCTTGTACTAGTGTTTGTATGTCTCCTAATATTATAGTCTGAAAGTCATTCATAGCAATACTTTCAGGCTATCTTGACCCTAGTGACAGCTTCGCTATATCTACGCCAACTCGCATCTACAACTACGTTTATGAGTACGAGTTGAAAGAGATTTTTTTAGATTACATAAAAAAACACTGGGAAATTTAAATAATAAAAAATGAATTTAGGTAATTACTGGTAGACTTAAACTCTCTTGAAAACAAGAAGATCGACATATTTTTGATAAAAAATCAACCAATTCATAAAAGCTTATTATATTCTTACTGAAAGCTTCGATGAATTCATCGAAGCTTATTACAATTGTTCATTAATTATACTATTTACATATCAACTCATTAATTGATTAGATAGATAGATAGATAGATATAGGAATCAATTTTTGAAATACACATAGACTAGGTATTGCCCTTGGGTTACATTATGGTTCGCATTTAAAACACGCGGACATAATTTGATTCATTTTGTCATGTTGAAGATTTGCTTAAAATCTTGAAATTACGTTAACTTCTGGTCACAGTATGGTTCACAATTTGCTCATGTAATGGGTAAAAGCACAATTTTTTAAAAAAATCAAATCGTACTCCTAATATTTGTCACTGGAACGATAACTTGGCAGAAAAGCACACTATCTACTTTCAACACTAGATTGAGAAACGCCATAACACACTATTCTTCAAGACATCATTGATAATGAATACTGAGATCATGAATACTGATATTTCGACACCTCTCATCACCTATCTGAAGCAATTAGAAACCCAAGGTATTACTGACATAGAAGTAATCTGTGATAAGTTATACGAGCAACTAAGGTGTCAAATTGAACTGGGCTTATATTCTAATGATAGATATATCCAATTTGGCAGTGATACTCAAGGGACTGTTGTTTCAGATTCTAGTAATTCCAAGGTTGAATGTATATTATGGTGTATCAACCACTATTTGGGATTAAATAGGAACCAAAATGTGATCAATAAAGTTTGTGAAGCAGTCAGAAAATTTGGTACTGGTAGTGGAACTTCTGCTGTTTCAGGTGGAATGTCAAGCCTGCACAAAGAAGTTGAGTTAAAAATCAAAAATTTAGTTGGCAAAGAAAGCGTCATACTTTTTCCAACAGGCTATACTGCTAATTTAGGTATCCTATCCACTTTACCTGGGAAAAATGATTTAATTCTGTTTGATAGAGAAAGCCATGCATCCCTGATAGATGGGATTAAATTATCAGGAAAAAAATGGATACCTTTTAAGCATAATAACGTAGAAGATTTAAGTTCAAAATTGGAAAAATATTCACCAAAATTTGAAAATATATTTGTTGTGGTTGAATCGGCATACTCCATGAGTGGGGATATCTCCCCTCTCAAAGAAATCATTGATTTAAAACAAAAATATAAGTTTTTGTTGTACGTTGATGAAGCACATACATTTGGTATCTATGGCAAGAATGGTGCTGGATATTGTAGTGAGCTAGGTATTGTTGAGCAAGTTGACTTTATAGTTGCAACCTTATCTAAAGCAACAGCTTCTATAGGTGGATTTCTCGCGACAAAATCAAAATATATGCCTCTACTAAAATGGCGTGCAAATTCATATGTGTTTCAGGCTTGTTTAACACCATCTGATGCAGCAGCTATTTTAGCTTCTTTAGAAGAAATAGAGAATAACCCACAAATCATTGAAGAATTGCATCGTAACAACCAATACATGAGGCAAAGATTAACTAGCATCGGCTTTAATTTAGGCACAAGCCAAAGCCCTATTATCCCTATATTTATGCCAGATGAAGCTAAATTAATGTCATTGAATAAAGAACTTTTCGCGCGTGGGATATTCTCAGTATCTCTTTTTTATCCCATAGTCAAACCAAAGGAAGGACGAATCAGATTTATTCTCAGTGCGTCGCATACAAAAGAACAAATAGATAAAACAGTGAATGCATTACAAGAACTTAGCATCAAGTACAATATTATACCTCCGTCTCCATTGGCAGAGTGGCAAGATGATGTATATTATTGGACACCGATTCCAGAAAGTAATTTAGTAGAGTCATAACAATTGATGATGAACTGTAAACTAGCCGTAGCGGTGTTTGCATTGCCGTTTGCAGTATATTAGACATCTCCGAAAATTAATTCTGCGTTACCCGAAATACTTGGTAAGGGCGAACAGATGTTCGCCCTTGCATGATTTGTGGAGATGTCTATTTTATACTTGCTAAATCTGCATTGGCGGCAGAGGTTGCTTAACAAACTGACGCGCACAGAGATGTTTTCGTGGCTCACCCGATTTCTTAACGTACAATTTTCCTAAAATGGCACGATGATCCCTCTTTTTACTATCTCCAGTGGGAATTATAAAAATTGAGTATGGCTGAGTACGACAAACGAGGGAAATTATGCCAGTAACTTTGACGATTCCAGATTATGACCTAACCGAAGTAATTTATGAAGGGCTTAATACAATTATTTACCGGGCTTGGTCGCAAAAACTACAGCAACCAGTTATCCTTAAAGTCTTAAAGGCAGAGTATCCCAGCTTGGAGCAGATGATCCGCCTCAAGCATGAGTACAGTATTACAGAAAATCTCAGATTGGAAGGTGTGGTCAAAGTCTATGGGTTAGAAACACATCAAAATCGCTTGATCTTAGTAACGGAAGATTTTGCCGCAGTATCCCTGCAACAATTTCTTGATTCTCAAAAATTATCGCTTGAAAATTTTCTTAACATAGCTGTACAACTAGCAAAATCTTTGGGTTCGTTGCACACTCATAAAATTATACATAAAGATATTAAACCCAGCAACATTATCATCAATCCGCAGACTGGGATTTGTAAACTAACTGACTTTAGCATTGCTTCTCGTCTTTCTCAAGAAACACCCTTACAGTGCAACCCCAATCAATTAGAAGGAACGTTGACATATATTTCCCCGGAACAAACCGGCAGAATGAATCGCTCCTTGGACTATCGCAGTGATTTTTATTCACTAGGTGTCAGTTTTTATCAAATGCTCACGGGTCAGTTACCTTTTATCACCAACGACCCGTTGGAATTAGTTTACTGTCATATTGCTAAACAAGCAATTCCCATTCAGGAATTAAACCCAGAAGTTTCTTATGCTGTTACCCAAATCGTCATGAAACTAATGGCGAAGAATGCTGAAGAACGCTATCAGAGTTCGGTGGGATTGTTAGCTGATTTAGAGACTTGTCTTCACCAATTTAAAAACACTGGTAAAATTACGAACTTTATACTAGGGCACTTTGATATCCTCAGTCAGTTGGTAATTCCCCAAAAGCTTTATGGTAGAGAAAAACAAGTCAATTTATTGCTAGAGATATTTGCTCGTGTAGCATATACACAGGAAAATTCTGGTTCTCCAGTCACTAACGAACTCATACTTGTTTCTGGTTATTCAGGCATTGGGAAATCGGCAATTGTCAATGAAGTAAATAAACCCATTACAAGCCTGCGGGGTTACTTTATATCTGGTAAATTTGAGCAATTCAAGCGAAATATTCCTTATGCTCCATTAACTCAGGCTTTTGGTTCTCTAATGGCGCAGCTATTAACTGAAAGTGCTGAAAAACTGGAAGTGTGGCAGAAAAAAATACTAACAGCTGTGGGGTTAAATGGACAAGTCATTATTGACGTGATTTCGGAAGTCGAATTAATTATCGGTAAACAGCCAAAAGTGCCAGATTTGGGACTTGTAGAATCCCAAAATCGGTTTAATCAAGTCTTCAAAGAATTTATTCGCGTCTTCACTCAAAAAGAGCATCCATTAGTCATATTTTTGGATGATTTGCAATGGGCAGATTCTGCGACATTGAAGTTAATGCAATTGCTAATGACTGATCCAGATACAAAATATCTGCTACTAATTGGTGCTTATCGAGATAATGAAGTTAGTCCAACACATCCCCTCACACAAACTATAGAGGACATTAGTAACGCAGAGACAGTAGTTAACAATATTGTAGTCGAAGCCTTAGAACTGACTCACGTTACCCAAATACTCTGTGATACTCTAAATGAAAGAACAAATAACCCCCAGATACAAGAACTAGCATCTCTATTGTTTAATAAAACAGTTGGCAATCCCTTTTTCCTCACGCAGATGTTGAAGGCTTTGTATCGAGAACAGCTACTAACATTTGACTTTGCCCTAAAAAGTTGGCATTGGAGTATAGAACAAATTCAGGCAATAGGGATTGCAGATTTAAGTGTTGTAGAACTTATAGCTAGTAATATTTGCCAGTTACCGCCAGCAACTCAAGAAGTTCTCAAGCTGGCTGCTTGTATTGGCTCTTACTTCAAGTTAGAAGTACTAGCCACTACTTGCAAAAAATCCTCCTCGCAGGTAGCTAGTGATTTATGGTCAGCCTTGCAGCAAGGACTGATTTTGCCTTGGGGTAATGATTATAAAATTCCTTTATTGTTTGGTACTGAGGAACTCAAAAGTTTCTACTTTGATGACTCTCGTCTAGAGTATCGCTTCTTACATGACCGCGTGCAACAAGCAGCATACTCTCTGATTCCCGAAAGCCAAAAGCAAGCAAAGCATTTAGAGATTGGCAGATTATTACTCCAAAATATATCAAAAGCAGAATTATTAGATAATATCTTTGACATTGTCAACCAACTTAATAAAAGTATTGATTTAATTCAGGAGCAGGACGAAAAGATTCATCTGGCTGATTTAAACTTAATTGCAGCCAACAGAGCCTTGCTAGCAGCTGCTTTTGAGCCTGCCTACAACTATTTCAGTCAAGGCATATCTTTACTACCTGTAGACTGTTGGCAGGAGCAATATAAATTAACTCTAGGGCTTTATACGGGCGCGGCCCAAGCAGCTTGCTTCTGTACCAAATTTGCACAGATGAAGACTTTAGCCGATGTTGCCTTGACTAAAATTGAAGATATCAGCGACAAAGTTAAGATATATGAATTGATGATTCTTTATCACCACACCCAATCTCAGTTCAAAGAAGCAGTCTCAGTAGCAGTGCAAACATTAGCACTACTAGGAGAGAAGTTTCCAGAGAATCCGGATACACAAAGCTTTATAGATGCCTTTACCCATACGCAACAACTGATTGCAGAAGTTGGCTTTGAGAATCTCGACAAGCTGCCATTGATACAGGATTCCAGCAAATTGGATGCTATGAGGATTTTGTATCGTGCTTTCAGTCCAGCTTTCTTCGCGGTGTCTGGTATGTTGGGATTGATAGTTTGTCGCTTGGTGGATCTGACTATTCAGTATGGCAAATCGCCTTTAACTTCCTATGCCTTTACAGTGTTCAGCATCGTCCTCAATAGTGGTGTTGGAGATATTGCCACAGGGTCGAAGTTTGGAGATTTAGCAATGTTTATCGACCAAAAGCAAAAAAGTTCTGAATATAAAAGCGCTGTTTATGCCCTATACTATGGTCTTTCCCGAAATTTCTACAAACCTGTCAAAACCTCTATTAAACCGCTGATTAATGGTTATCTCAGTTTTGCAGATACTGGTGATGCAGAATATAGCGCCTACTGTATTGTCAATGCTTATTTCTGTTCTATCCTAGCAGGTCAACCTTTAGAGAAAGTACAAACAAAGTTTGAGAAATTTAGCCAGCAGATTGTAGAGTTTAAGCAAGAGCAAGTAATTAACCAGCTGCACATCTGGACTCAAGTCATCCATAACTTGACGGGAAAATCTACTCACAAAGGCTTACTAAAAGGGGAGTCCTTTAATATTGAGGCGATGTTGCCACAGCTGATTGCTAGCAATAACTTTAATACTGTTAACTATGCTAACATTGCTCAGTCAATGCTCTTCTATCTTTTTGGTGAGTATGAACTGGCGCACATCCATGCTGCCCAAACCGAACCCTATCTTGGCGCTAGTGGTGGTAAGTTTCTCATTTTTGCTCATAATTTTTATTATTCTCTGAGTTTGACAGCGCTTTATGATTCTGTCTCTAAGTCAGAGCAAAGTCAGTTTCTGGAAAAACTAGTCTCTCTACAAGTACAGATGAAAAATTGGGCTGATCATTGCCCAGAAAACTTCCTCCATAAGTACCTGCTAGTGGAAGCTGAAATTGCCCGCATTACTGGTAATGATCTAGAGGCGATGGATTATTATGACCGCGCGATCGCTTCGGCCCAAGAAAATGGGTTTATCCAAAATCAAGCTTTGGGAAATGAATTAGCTGCCAAGTTCTGGTTAAGCAAGGGCAAAGAAGATTTTGCCAAAATATACATGACCAAAGCTTTCTATGGCTACATGCGGTGGGAAGCTATAGCAAAAGCACAAGACTTAGATGAACGTTATGCCAATTTAATCATTCAGAGTGAAGATGTTCAGATTCTCACAACAGATATCAGCATATCAAAAACAAGAACATTTAATCCAAAAACTATAATTGACAGCAATGGTCTTTTGGATTTGGCTACAATAATCAAAGCTTCACAAACAATCAGTAGCGAAATAGTTTTAGATCAGTTATTAAACAAACTTTTAAGTATAATTATTGAAAATGCTTCTGCTCAAAAAGCTTGTTTAATTTTACTTAAGAATGATGAATTATTTATAGAGGCAATTAGTTCTCAAGAAAATACTTCTGTTGTTCTACAATCAACCCCAGTCACAGCAAGCCGAGATATTCCTATCTCTTTAATTAATTACGTTGCTAGAACCCAAGAAACTTTGGTACTAGATGATGCTATTTCTGTGAGGATGTATCAATCAGATCCTTACATCCAGAGCCATCAAACCAAATCATTGCTGTGTACTCCTATTTTGCGCCAAGGCAAATTCATTGGTATCTTGTATTTAGAAAATAATCTTGCTAAAGGTACATTCACCAGCGATCGCGTAAAAATCTTAAACTTCATCATATCTCAAGCTGCAATTTCTCTAGAGAATTCTAGACTTTATCAGCAAGCACATGATTATGCCACACAATTAGAAAATTACTTAACAGACCTCCAGCAAGCACAACTACAACTAGTACAAAGCGAAAAAATGTCTGCTTTAGGTAATTTAGTTGCAGGTATCGCCCACGAAATTAATAATCCTATTGGTTTTATTTTAGGCAATCTACAACCTGCCGATGAACATGTGCATGATTTATTGTCACTAATTGATCTCTACCAACATTACTATTCCCAACCTGCTGAAGAAATTATTCGCAAAATAAATGCTATTGATTTAAAGTATGTGCGCGAAGATTTGCCAAAATTAATTAGTTCAATGCAAAAAGGTATAGATACAATCTATGACCTCAGTGTTAGTTTACGTTCGTTTTCTCGTTCAGATACAGAAAAACAAATTCCTTACGACATCCACGAAGGTTTAAATAGTACATTATTAATTCTTAAACACCGATTGAAAGCTTCAGCAACCCGCCCTGCAATTCAGGTAATTAATGATTATGGAAAACTACCCTTTGTATCTTGTTTCCCTGGACAACTTAATCAAGTATTTATGAATATACTTGCTAATGCCATTGACGCATTGGAAGAATCAAATACTGGTAAGATTTACGATACAATTGCGAAAAACCCGAACTGTATTACAGTAACTACTAAAATACAGGATAACCAAGAATTCGTAACCATTGCTATTAAGGATAATGGTTCGGGGATGACCGAAGCAGTTAAGCAAAAGATTTTCGACCATTTATTCACAACTAAACCTATAGGTAAAGGAACAGGCTTAGGATTAGCAATTGCTCGCCAAATTATCATCGAAAAACATCATGGTCAAATTGATGTCAATTCTATACTCGGAAAAGGAACCGAATTTATCATCTACTTACCCCTGTCCGGCGCGGCGACGGGGGTCTTCTAGACCTGCAAAAGCTTTGATAATTTCGATTTCAGACATGGTAATAGATGCTTGAAGTATTCATGTTAATCGGGAGCATCCCAAATGTGCAAAAACCTTGATAGCCCTCATCCCCTAACCCCTTCTCCCATCTTTGGGAGAAGGGGAACTAGAGTTAATGTCTCCCCTCTCCCATCTTTGGGAGAGGGGCTGGGGGTGAGGGAAAAGATTTAAGCAAAATTGGGATGCTCCCTCGCTAAAAACTGTTGATTTATAATGAGACTTTAGGGATTTAGTCCAGCTTGTTGAAAACTCATTCTCAGTAGAACTTCTTGTTTCATGGGGTGATGGCTTTTACCCCAAAAAACTTGTAGAGACGGCGATTTATCGCGTCTCGAAAACCCAAAATTTTTGCCAGTAGCCCTTAACCCAAGCATATTGGCTTTTACCCCTCATTCATTGCCAATAACATTTAAATCTATAAAATTAATTAGAACATTCTCGACTCAATAGCAACTGCCCATTATCAAGCCGATATAATCCTTGCGGTTCAATAATCGGATCGCCTTTCTTCCAAGGACGGGATGTAATTTCTACACCTCTTACCTCACCAGTTGTGTAATTAGAAACCAAAGCATTATCAGGCCGATTATTGGTTAAAGCACCGGAACCTGTAATGGTAAAAGAATTTTCTTGTCGCTTGCTAGCGCGGGAAATGCAGCTATTGGCAATGAGTGCATTGGTATCAATGACTGGAGGTAATTCGGTAAAGCTGTTTTGAATGGAACTGGTATCAGGTGCGTTAATGCTAATCACTCCTGAAACGCCTTGTTCTGAACTGGCGGTAATATCACTTTTTTCAGTTGGCTTTGTCCGCGATTCGATACCAAAGATACCTTGAGACTTGATTTCGACGTTCCCACCTGTTCCTGTGAAAGCGTTGGCTGTGATGTCGCTGTTTTCTTCGGGGATGGCGACGATAAATCTTGAATAGATATTGATATTACCACCATCGCCACCTGATTGGGCTGTACCTGCGGTAGTCGAAATTCCGCTACCGCGACGCAATATTAAGCGATCGCTAGCAGTTAAATTAATATTTCCACCATCACCAGAGTTGGTGGTTGCTGTAATAAATCCTTTGTTATCAAGTGTTGTGGAACCAGAATTAATATTAATATCTCCGGCTTTCCCTTGCCCCACACTGCTGGTACTTACTCGCCCAGCATTACTTAAATACAAAGAATCTGTTGTCAGGTAAATATTACCTCCATTGCCCACAGCTGTTGGACTGACTGTACTAAAAATACCGCTAGAAAAACCTGTGGTGCCAATACCATCGATTAGAATGCGATCGCGTGCATCAATGGTAATATCACCCCCATTACCTCTCGAAAAAGTACTAGCATTGACTATTCCACCATTGGTTAAAGACAAAGAACCTGCTGTCAGGTTAATATTGCCTCCCCTACCTTCAGCTTGACCTTCTAAGGTAGTAAAAACACCGCTTGAACTTCCATTACTACCGACACCATCAATGCCAATAGCATCGCCAGCATTAACTATAATGTCACCTGCATTACCTTTACCGAAACTGCTAGCAAAAAGTTGTCCGCCGTTGCTTAATGTTAAGGAATTGGTTGTAATTTGGATATCCCCACCTTTGCCAACTCCAGCGAACAAAGAACTAAAAACGCCAGTCGGTTTATTGCCAGTAGTACCATCGATAATTACAGCATCGCGGGTATCGATAAAGATATTACCACCATCACCTTGACCACTACTAAAAGCGGCAAGTTCACCACCATTTTTTATAAATAATTCTCTAGCGTTGATGCGAATATTCCCAGCATTACCTGTGCTACTGCTTACCGTAGGACTGCCTATGGAAGTAATTAAACTATTTTTCCCACCATCCAAAGTTACTGTATCACGGGCATTGATGGTGATATTGCCTCCATTTCCCTGTCCACCTGAGTTTCCAGCAATGGTTGCACCGTTGGTGACGGAAAGTGACCCTGTTGTAATTTCGATGTCACCTCCTTTACCTTCACCACTCGCCAATAAACTAAATAAACCACTCTTTGCATCAATAATTTTACCAGTACTCAAAGTTACACCCTTGACGACACCATCAAAAGTTACTGTATCACGAGCATTGATGGTGATATTTCCAGCATTACCTTTCCCTCCGTCATGTGAAGAGGATATCATACCGCCATTTGTGAAAAACAGCGATCCTGTTTCAATTTGAATATTTCCGGCGTTACCATTGTATGCTTCCATAGTGGCACGACTAGATAAACCATTACCGCCAATTCCATCAAAAGTAATAGTATTGCCAACATCAAGAAAGATATTACCTCCATTTCCTTGTCCGCCGTTGCTAGCATTTAGTTGACCGCCATCTTTCAGTAGTAAATTACTTGCAGTAATGCGAATATCACCAGCATTACCTATCGCGTTCTCAATGCCGAAACTTGATACTATACTGCCATCTTTTTTTCTGCCTCCAAAACCCGAAAATGTCACATTATCACGGGCATTAATAGTGATATTTCCTGCATTTCCGACTCCACCAGTAAAGCTAGATATTTCGGCACCATTAGTAACAGAAAGTGATCCTGTAGTAACTTGAATGTTTCCTGCTTTTCCGACACCTCCAATGTTTAAGTTGCCTTTCAAACCACTATACGAATCATAATCCTTATTATTAAGGTCAAACTTACCCGCGTCGATAAAAACACCATCTAGCTTGACATTATCAGAGGCTTCGACAGTAATATTTCCGGCATTACCTTGTCCTGATACATTTGTCGATACTTGACTGCCATTAGTTAACGAGAGTGAACCTGTTTTCAGGTAAATATTTCCTCCGTTACCTACCCCATCATTAAACACATAACTACTAACATTGCTCTTAGTATCGAAGGTTATATTATCAAGGGCATTAATGCTGATATTACCTGCATTTCCTTTGGCACTGGTACTGCTACTAATAAAGGCTCCATTGGTAGCTTTTAGCGTACCTGTTGTGATTTGAATATTACCTGCATTACCTTCAGCAGTGGGTTGCACATCATTAATAATCCGGCTAAAAACATTACCGTCATTACCATCTAATGAAATATTATTACGAGCATTAATGATGATATTACCAGAATTTCCTTTTCCTAAAGTGCTACCTTGAATTTCTGAACCATCGCTTATTTCCAAGGAACTGGTATTAATAGTAACGTTGCCACCATTACCTATTGCACCCTCAATTACCTTGGAAAAAATTCCGTTAGCTTCATTTGGTATTGAAGTCCGAAAACTGATATCACCTTGAGCATTGATATTGACATTTCCTGCCTTACCTTGTCCGTAGAGATCAGCATTGATTTGTCCAGTATTGCTTAACGTCAATGTCCCAGTCGCAATATTGATATCGCCAGCTTGACCAAATGCACTTTCTTGCACTACGTTAGCGATCGCACTTTCATCTATTAATGTTGTATCTCCTGTAGCATTAATAGTAATATCTCCACCCTTACTATTTGGAGTACCTAAGCCTGTATCTATTCCCGCTCTTAATATACTTCCGCCTGCCAAATTTACATTTCGAGCTTGAATGTTGATATTACCGCCACCCGCACCCCGAACATTAACTTCTGCACCATTAGTCAACGAAACATCGGCGCGTTCCACATTCTCAGGTAAAACTAAACCAAAATTATCACCCGCAATATTCAACCCCACCTTTCCCGGTGCAGCCAAACCTGCTAACTCAATATTTCCCCCATAAGCGCGAACACTCCCGCCATCTATATTGATATTTCCACCAACCAGCAGCAAACTTTTACCATCAGCAACTCGCAAACCTGTAACATCATCACCGATGGGATTAATACCTGCGGGTGCTTGGGATTGATTGATAATTCCCCCATAAGCTTGGATTTGATTAAACAGCAATACTGAAGGATTAATAGTCAACAATGGCACAGCTTGGGGATTTGTCGCACTAAAAACCCCTTGATTGCCAAACTGCACACCGTTCGCAGTCGTCCCCACAAAGGAACCCTGAATATTTAAACTGGCATTTTTCCCAAACACAATGCCATTGGGATTTATCAAAAATAAGTTGGCATTAGAACCGACTATACTACCGTTAATAATCTGGAAAGTACCCAGCTGACCCAAAATTTCTGAAGGATTACTACCTGTCACCCGTGCCAAAATATTCTGAATATCTGCGCTAGGACTGAAGAAATAAGCCCCACGTCCCTCGCTGATATTAAATTCTTGAAAGCTGTGAAAAAGATTGATTTGGCGAGTTGCACCACCTGTAATTACTTCTATGGGCTGTCCCTGAAAGTTGCCTATAACTTTAGATGACTCAGTGCCAAGTGTGTTATCAGGCACGATATTACTTTGCTGTGCCTGGGTTTTGCTAGTGAGGAGACTTACACTTAAGCAGCCCAGCAACCCTGCAAATCCAAACTGCAAACACTTGTGTAATCGGTATTTGATCGTCATTGGGTGCGCTTTTATATGGATTATTTGAGTATCTAATAAAACTGCACCCTTGGATAATCAATAAGCGAATATTCGTTAATTATGCAGTTTTCTGCAATCAGGCGATCGCATTTGTGCATTCTCCAGGTATGAAACTGCACGCAAACAAGCAGAAAAGGTGGATGCGTGGCATGAATATGTCGGATATTGTGAAATTCATCGGCAACAGTAAAACTACTGAATACTAATTAGTTCCATCACCAAGAAGTAGGTGGGTGAGAAAATTTATAACTATGTCATTGCGTTGGCGTAAGCCTTCCCGCAGGGTATGCAACGAAGTGGAGTGTACCCCTACGGGGATCTTGCTACGCGTAGCGTCTCTAAGAGTTGCAATCGCAAAGTTTTCACCGATTTAACTTTTAGTTACATAGGTAGGTTTATTAAATGGAGAACAACCCCAATTAGGAGAAAAATTATGTTCAAAAGAATGATTACATCCTTAGTAACATCCGTAGGTTTATTCAGCCTAAATGCTCACCCTGTATTAGCAGAAAGAGCCGTTGATTTTATCTACTCTAAAACCCTTTATCCATCAACTTGCAATATTGTTATTGCAGGTGAAACATATCGTTGTACTTCTACTGTAATGGGTGCTTTCGATAATGCTAGTGCCAATATTAAGTTATGCTCGTCACGCTATTGTTTAATCCTCATTCTGAGTTATCCCCAACTTGTTAATGCCTCTGATGGGGAAAATTTCTATGTTCGCCAATTGGCATGGCAAAAAGGTAGATATATTACTGATCAATGGGATGTATCTCTAACCTGTGGGCTACGTTCAGGAATGGGATGTATAGGAAAATCAGAAGATGGTAGTCCAATTGCTATCTACGTAGAGTAGGTTTTTGCTAAGGAGGTGAAGTCAGGGAAATCATTGCATTTACTCAGAATGAATAAACTTCCATCTCCTCCACGTCCAATTCTTAAGGTTTCATCTAAGTAAGTAATATCTAGTGTGGCAGTTCTATTATTAGGATTATTAGCAGGGACAACCTTAAAGGGGTTGAGTTGAGGGGTATTAATGCCGACAATCTTCTCAATCGATAGGTAGCGTTTGTCAAAATAAACGTTGATGCGTTTGTTCGATGGAGGCTCTAAGTCTTCTTTGGCTGGCTCAAAGCTAGCTGTCACTTTGACATATCCCGATACTAGCCCCAGAGGATGTTTAACCTTAGCTAGATTGAAAAACAATTTATTTGCAACATCAATCACTTGATAAACTTTACCCAGCTTTAATCCCAATGGGAGGGAAACTAAAGAACGGATTTCTCTTGCAGTGGAGTATTGGAGTTGCCAAGCTCCTTCGAGTAAAGAAGTAGCGTAGAGAAGAGGATTGAGATTGGGATTGACGCTCTCCAGTTCTGTCGTCAATTGTTCAATTTCTTCGGCTAAGGTTTTATCTATCTGCAAGTCGGTAATGGGAGAACCATTGCTCTTAGTTGGAATATTCTCAAGGCTGGCTTGTAATTTTTCCTTAATTAAAAGTTGATTGTTCAATGGTTGAATATTTTAATTTACGTATTTTATTACTTTACAGCTATTTTCAGGTAAATAGACCAAGCGGTAGGGGCACAGCAATACTCATTGGTGTCAACTGTTGTCAAAAATAGCTTAACTGTTGGCTTCGTCGCCCGCCAGGGAATAAATTCCCTGGCTAATAGTTTTAAGTCTACTGAAGTAGACTGGAGATTTTTGGCGATATTTAGTCATCTTCAGATGACTTTAGCTATGAGACGGGAATTTCAATTCCCGGCGGACAAGCGGTTTCATGTTAAGAGACTTGCAATTAAATAATGTACCGATATACCAATCAGGTTTTACCGTTATTATGATGGATTCAGAGTTTTCAATCGGTACTTTATTTTGGCGCGAGTCACTAAGAAGTTGACACCAATGAGCAATGCTGTGCCCTGACGACAGATGTGGTTCAAATACATGAAAACTGCTGTAATTCAATTCAACTTTTATGCAGTAAGTGCATAAAAGTTGAATTATTTAGATGAGATTAGTCAATGAGTTGTGGGGTAGGAATTTGCGTATCGATGTCTGCTTGGGAATAAGTGGGAAGTAACCAGGTACTCTCACCCGCCTTGAATACTTTGGCAGGTTCAACATTCAATTCAATGGCACCGGTGGCTGGATTAGTTCTAGCAAGAGATTGTGTGCCATCAACGAACTGGATGGCGATTGGTTCAGTGAGTTCTTGTGGTTGAGCGTTTGGGCCTAGAACCACTTGAGAACCTGCGGGTAAGTAAATGCCATCGCAATCCCAATCATCATCGGTGATTGTTCCTGCACCCAGAAAGTAGAGTTGGGTTGGAGATTTTTTTGGTTTGTTGGCATAGACAGCCAAAGTCTTTCCAGTTTCATTACGGCACTGCGCCCGCTTTCTAGCTGTTTCTATGATATTTTTCTGAGATTGCAATTGTGTCAATCGCTGCTGGAACTGCTCAGGTGTATAGCCAGCTTGCTCAGGTGTATCTTTTACAGTTAGAAGTTGATTGAGCGCCTGAGTTACCTCGGTATAGTCAGCCCCCTTAGTAAAATCCTTGCTTGCCCAAGAAGGTTGAGCAATTACCAGGTTCAGCATCAACACAAGAGCGACAAGAATTATTTTGAGAAACTGCATATTTTCTCCTTTTTTTAATTAGTCTTAAGTACCACTGAAACTTTACCAGATTTAAAAACCTGAAAAATTTTGACTGCATCAGTAATTTTGCTTGCGATCGCGATCGCACCAACCAATAGCCGTAAGATTAATTGTCAAACCCTTAACTGTGTCACCGCGATATTGCCAGAAAAACAAACATCGACATCGCTACCAGGAGTGCGATCGCGTTTGCCATATTCCCCTACATAATAAAAATTATCGCCTTCAATTCGATAGTTCACGGGCAAAGGTTTAGTACAGGGTTGGCAAAACACTACATTAGGATCGGGTTCTCCTGGTTGCAGATGCGGCAAGTTCACATTCCAAAAGCTTCCTGGTTCTAGGGGACGCTTGAGTAAGTCCGCTAAAACTTCAGCTGTCAATTTGGCGGCCAGATCCCAATCAAAACTCTGCTTGGCTTTACGATACTGGGAAATTGCAACTCCAGGAATACCGTGCATTGCCGCTTCCCGCACGGCGGCCACTGTACCAGAAATGTAGGCATCGACTCCCAAGTTACCCCCAGCGTTGATGCCTGAAAGTACAAATTTGACATTTGCGGTAATTTGTGTTATTGCAATTCTTACACAATCAGCAGGAGTACCAGCGATCGCATATTCAGTCTCAGAACGTCGCTGGAGGTTGATAGCACCAGTAGTAGTAACTTGATGTCCACAGCCAGACTGATGCTCGGCAGGAGCCGCGATAATAGTATTTATGCCGTTTACAGCTTTGAGTAAAGCTTGGATACCGGGGGCATCAATGCCGTCGTCGTTAGTTAGTATGATAGTCATGTATGGCAATCCGATAGCGAAGCGGTAGCGAGTCATCGAGCGTCTTTGATTTCTGAATCATTTGTAGAGAAAGGGAACAGGGAAGAATGGCACTAAGAAAAGCCCAAAAGCTTGTGTAGCCTCGTTCCCAGCCTCCAGGCTGGGAATGTATTCCGAGAGGCTCCGCCTCTGGTCAAGAAAGAGGAGGCGGAGCCTCCCAGAATGGGTTCCCAGCCTGGAGGCTGGGAACCAGTCAGGGCAAGGGCTGTATCTTAACTTAGTGCCATTCGGAACAGGGAATAGGGAATAGGGAATAGGGAATAGAGATGTAGGGAGTTTTATTCAAAAATCGAATAGGAGTCCTATTTATATTATTGATATGGATTTAGCTAAAATATCAGAAAAATGCAGATATATCCCTTCTTAGGTATACTAAAGACGGGTTACAGCTTTAGTTTTAAAATCGCCAAGAGTATTGATATACAAAGATTTTTGCCTGGGCAAAAGTCTAGCAATCATCCGTTTTTAGTATAAGCTCAGAAGACATCTCCAGAAATTAACTATGCGTTATCCAAAATCCTTGTAGAGACGTAGCACTGCTACGTCTCTACATTCATTTTCACCAGATGTCTAGAATATATTGCATAGAAACCAGCGATCGCTACATCACCCATCAAGGGGTAAAGCAGGAAAAGCTAGTTGCAGATATGAAAAAATATACTGGATTCTGCCAAAAATATTGATCATAAGATATGATTTCTAGATGGTTTGCAAATTCCGCCCTAAGCATTTGGGTTAACTCCCAAAATGGGCGGTATTTCTTGTCACTAGCAAGAGTGTTAGCCTCAAGTTAACGCTTGCAGCCGCCCCCTGAACAAGTTTGTGCAATCAAAAAATCCTGTGTAATATACAGCAGGGAACAGGGTTGAAAGTCTCTTGATATATGGCTTTGTGCTTAAAATTTGTACCTCACTTACCTGCAATCTGCTGTATATTTGCTAGAAGTAGTAGAAATTTCATACTGGAGAAAATCGGGAAAGAGGTGATTTTTGCAGTGGTTCTGTAGTATTTTTGGTGCAAGTCTGTCTTAGGAATCACACAATGAAACAGCTTTTCAAACAATTATTTAGCAGTCAAAAACACCTCGTTCAGCTAATTTTACCTTTGGTGACGGTTATTATTTTAGCAGCTTCACTGTTTGCTACACCTGCTTTAGCCACAGGTGTGTATCAAATACCCAGCCTGACAGCAGGGAATAACACCTGGGTTTTGGATCAAGGTGAAGTTATCAGCCGTCTGAATGAAGGTAAAATTAGCAGCGCTTTCGAGGATTTGGCAAAGCAAACAAATAAGGAAGTCAGAATTGTTACTGTTCGCCGCCTCGACTACGGTGAAACACCAGAAAGCTTTACTAAAGAACTGTTTGAAAAATGGTTTCCTACAAAAGAAGCCCAAGCTAATCAAACTTTATTGGTGATTGACACAGTTACCAATGGTACTGCCATTCTGACTGGGGATGAAGTTAAACCTTTACTCACTGACGCTATTGCCGAGAGTGTAGCCACTGAAACCGTAAGTGTGCCATTACGCAATGGTAATAAATACAACCAGGCGTTTCTCGATGCAAGCGATCGCCTTGTCGCCGTACTCTCCGGCAAAGCCGATCCAGGTCCACCTAAAATAACTGACAATGTACCTGTTGGAGGCACATTCAAGAAAGCAGAAGAAACCGATCAAGGTAATGCTACAGCTTGGGTAGTAGGATTGTTAATTGCCGCCACCGTTATCCCAATGGCGACTTACTATATCTATCAGATAAATCAGCCATCATCTGATGGGTAATGGCAGAGCTGTTCAATTTTAGATTTTTAATTTTGGATTTTGGTGAAGCAGCACGGTCTTGGGGGTTTCCCCCATGAGTGACTGCTGAACCCGTTCGCGCAGCGTCTCCCCTTGGGAGAAGGGATTGAAGAAAAATCTAAAATCTAAAATCTAAAATCTAAAATTAGCTTAATCTTGAACATACTCTTGCCTTGTAATTAAAGCAACCTCAGCCCGGATAAATTCTCGACCCAAATAAGCGGCATGATTTAATTGAGTTACCGGAGAGGGCTGAGTTTCTTCAAAAATTTTCACGCAAAGTTCTTTCGCCGTCCTCGCGTTAAAGACTGTGGTATGAGTTCGTTCTACCTTTTCTCGTGCGGGAATTACCTTTCCCGTTTCGGGATCGATAGCTAAACCGCGATCGTCAATTACATTTGTAAAATGCTTGGCATAAATTAACCCTGCATCTCGATCCAAGTAAATAATAAAATATCCACCAGGATCGAGGTCAATATGACGCTGGGAAAGTTTATCATCAATTGCGGCTAAATCTTCAACTATTAAATCCATAAGCATTATAAAAAGAAATTTTCTTTCTTCAAGGTTTTATACTCTATATCAAGTGTAATTCTTCGTTTACCCTCTGCCTTGGCAAACTTTTAAGAATCTCGGTTACTAAATGGCAACTCTGCATTAATTGCCTCAATCTGCTGCTGTTCGAGTTGATTCACTTCCTTAATATAGGGAAGTAAAATTTTTCCTAAACGATTATTGTAAAATCGGTGCAAACTGTGGTTGGGCATGGCGGGGAAACCACGGCGTTTTTTATGTCGTCCACCTGCGCCAGGGTCAAAAATTTGGATACCGTTAGCGATCGCCCACTCAATTGGCGCATAATAACAAACATCAAAATGTAAGCAATCTATTTCTTGAAAACTTCCCCAATAGCGTCCATAAAGTTTGTCATCTTTAAACAAACAAAAAGACATTCCTAAAGGATGAGAGTTATCTGCCTCGCTATATGCAGCAACAAACAAGACTCGATGGCGATAATCTGAGTGTAGCTGCTCAAAAAAGCGCTGTGTGAGATACTTACTACCCCACCAGCCAAATTTATCACAGGTGTCAGCATAGAAACGGTGCATCAAGGGAAACAAAGACTGAGGAATTTCATCACCAGTCAGTGGTTGTAATCGTAAACCTGCTTTTTCTACGGCTTTACGTTCCCGCTTGATATTGCGGCGCTGATTGGCGTTAAACACCTTTAAGTAGTCATCAAAAGTTTTAAAGCCAGAATTTTCCCAGATGTAGCTGTGATGTAGCCAAGTTGTAAAACCATGCCGTTCCAGGATAGGACGCCATTGGGGATCGACATAGAGAAAATGACACCCAGAAATTCCATTTTTAGAGCAAAAAGTGTCAATTTCATGCACCATTATCGCTGTGATTTCATCCTCATCTTCTCCTGGGGCAATTAAAAACCGATAGCCTTCAGCCGGAGTAAATGGTGTCATTCCCAGCAATTTTGGGTAATACTGGACTCCGATGCGATCGGCTAACTCTGCCCATTGGTGATCGAAAACAAACTCACCAGAACTATGTCCTTTGAGATAAAGTGGCGCAGCAGCAATCAGCGTTCGATCTCGCCACAATGTCAAGTGATTCGGCAACCAACCAGTTTTAGCCGTAGCACTCTGGGAGGTTTCGATATTGTTCAGCCACTCCCATTCTAAAAATGGCGTTTTGAGTGGCATTGCCAAAGCATTCCAGGCATTTTGGGGTACTTCAGCGATTTTGTTCGTCCAAACGACAGAATAGCGAGGCTTAGGTTGTTCCACTTTTTAGAAGAGTAGGGAGTAGGGAGTAGGGAGTAGGGGAATAAGAATTTTAGATTTTAGATTTTGGATTTTAGATTGAAGAAATTTAATCCAAAATTGTCAATCCAAAATCTAAAATTGAATTGCCCCATGCCCAATCAATAACTTAACTTAGCGTAATCTAATCTGCGGGTCGTTGCAGGCGATAGTGCAAAAACACTTCTTGCTCAACTGTATTAACTTCTAGAAGTTGCAACTTGGGAGCTAAATTGGGTAAAAATCCTTTCCCATCTACAGGTGTGGGTGCAGTATTACCACCTAAAATCAGTGGACAAACAGTCAACCATAATTCATCAATTAAGTCTAATTCCAGTAAGGAAGCGACTAATTTACCTCCACCTAAGACTACCAAGCGTGTTATATGTAGAGTGGCTAGATGCTTCAAAGCTGCGGACATATCAATTTCTCGCGTTGGTGTTTCAAAAACCAGAATTTGCTCAAATTCTGAAGGGTACTCCTCTACTCCGTTTCCCAGAGTTGAGGAAAGCGTCTGTAAACGTCCTTTCCATGAAACCGCTCCTGCTGTTGTGGTGAGTAGCCAACGTCTAACTGGTTGCTGAAAAAAGTGAATTTCCGGATTAAGGTTTGCAGAACGTGTAGTCACTATATGAACTGGCTGCGGAGGCTTCCCTGCTTGGTCCCGAAGTTGCACTAGAGTTGGATCTGATACTGTAAGTGTTGTTCCATAAGCGCCCAGAGTACCAGCACCGAATAGAACGGCATCAGAGGCAGCGATTTGTTTTTCTAAGTGTGCTTTATCAACCCTTGAGCCAAATCGAGCAGGCGATCGCTTAAAATCTGCTATCTTACCATCTACACTCATTGCTAAAACAACTGTAGTATGAGGACGAGGTTGCAACATTAACTTGATTTGATAGTTTTAATATTTTCTTTAGTCGTGTATAAATTCTCAAAAAAACCATGCCTGCAAGCTACTATTTTACAATTTCACCACTGTATTTATATGCAGCACAAATCACTTTTCCATCTAGCATATACAAGTTTTGGTATCTCACGTTTCTTTTTGGATTATAGCAATTTGTTATTTTTAAACATTGAAAATAAAATTCTGATAATTTAATAAAATGTCTCATCTAGCTGGTCTAATTACATATCTTTGCTGTTGTGGTTTGCAGATGCAAAGTGAGACACTCGATGACTAATTCCCGCCAATCTTCCTTTCGCCGAATTTTAGTAACGAGAATATTGCTGCTGTTCGTTCCAGTTTTACTTGTAGGCGAAATTGTTGCCTTAAATAAGGCACGTTCTAGCATATTGGGAACTGCGCGTCAAAATTTAACCGAAAGCGCCATCAGTAAAGGTGAGAGAATTGAAGATGCGATCGCAATCTTAAAAGCTAATTTACTGAGTGTAAGTAAAACGACAGTTATTCCGTCGGGTTCGCGGATACAAGAACAAGAAATTCTCACGCAGTTGAGGCAACAACTTCCAGCCAGTATTGAATGCATCCAATTGACGAATCTGTTAAACCAAAAAATAATTGCTAGTAGCTGTGCAGATCAAGCTATTGGAGAATTGATATTACCTTTGCCAAGTGACGGAATTGATGTCAAATCAATCTTGCCACCAAAGGCAGGAACGACTGGGAAAAGAAACACACAAAATCAACTGCAAGTAGTTTTATCTGCACCAGTTTCCGATAGCCCAAGAAATTTACTTTACAGCTTAAGTATTCAGTCTGCTTTGTACCAACAAACCATAAATCCACCTGGATCGCTCACAGGCGCTATGGTAGTGATTGCTGAAGATGGCACAATTTTGGCACACCCATTCGCAGACTGGGTGGGAACTAATATCAATCAGCACCCTTATGCTTCCCAACTCAAAAGCATAATTAAAAATGCGATCGCTGGGCGAAATGATTCAATAAATTTGTCTTTTACAGATGGCAAAGAATTAGTAGCTGGTTATACAGCTATTGCCAATCCACTTAGTCAACAGCAGCAGCAAAAATGGGTAGTCTTAGCTGTTACGAGTGTTGAAAATGCGCTTTTTGGTTTAGAAGAAATCAAATTAATTCTCATCGTTTTGACAGTTGGTTTGATTGGTGCAAGCTTGTTAGCATCCCTATATTTAGCTCCTTACTTGGCACGTCCTGTAGAAGAATTGCGAGATTACGCTCTCAATATTCACTCTCACCACGCTGCACAACCAGTGCCGCACAATTTTCAAATCCGGGAATTCAATCAACTAGCCCAAGCCTTAGACCAAATGGTAGAACGGCTCAAAGCTGGTTCAGAAGAACTAGAAATGGCTTGGAAAGAAGCAAAAACCGCTAACCAAATTAAAAGCCAGTTTTTGGCTACGACTTCTCATGAATTGAGAAACCCATTAAATATTATTATTAACTGTATTCGCTTGGTTGAAGATGGCTTATGTGATGACCGAGAAGAAGAAATGGAGTTTCTCAAACGTGCAGATGAAACAACGATTCATTTGCTAGGTATTATTAATGATTTACTCGACATTTCTAAAATCGAAGCAGGTAAGCTTTCAGTTGTCTCCACACCCCTTGACCTCCGACAAATATTGTTAGAGGTGATTAATTTACAATCAGTAAATGTTCAACAAAAAGGCTTGCAATTAAAATGTGAGTTAGATTCCCAAGTTATACCAATAAAAGCAGATGCGCCAAAACTAAAGCAAGTGCTGATTAATGTTATCGGTAATGCTACTAAGTTCACCGACACAGGAAGTATCACCATTACTACAGAAATTCAACATAGTAGTGGTCAATCTCAGGTGGTAGTCGCCGTCAAAGATACAGGTATAGGTATCGATCCAACTCAACAGCATAAACTATTTCGTCCCTTTGTGATGGTGAATGGCACAACCACGCGTCAGTTTGAAGGCACTGGACTGGGATTAGCAATTTCACGAAACTTAATTGAACTTATGGGAGGCAGCATTACTCTTGAAAGTGCAGGACTTCATCAAGGTACAACACTAAAAATTACCTTACCTTTGATTGATATCTCACTGTTAGCGGCTCTTAACAAAGAAGGAAATGTAGAGGATTTGGGATTCTCCTCTGGGAATGACGGGGGAAAAGCAAGCCGCTACCCTAGCCTAGAGGATGGGGAAAGTTCTTCTTTGGGGAGCAATAAGCCTGTGAAAATAGAGCTAGACAAAGAGATGTTACCAAAGTCCCTGGTACTAATTGGTAATGAGACTTGCGAGATTCGTCTTTCACCATTGCAAACTATCCTGGTAAGTCTCCCAAAAAGAGGAGTTTGTGCGAATGTGACTTCCGAAAGTTGACTACCCCTTCGGGGCGGGAGTAGGGAGTAGGGAGTAGGGGAAGAAATCGTTATTGTTCTAACATTTGAAAGAATCGGGTAAAATAATCTGGAAAAGTCTTTGCTGTACAACCAGGATCTTTAATTACAATCCCTGGAACCTTCAAACCAGTGACAGCAAAAGCCATCGCCATTCGATGATCGTGATAGGTTTCAATCGCGGCTGGGGTAATGGGGCTAGGCTCAATTCTCAGTTTATCGGCGAATTCTTCCACCTTAACCCCTAACCGACGTAATTCTGTGACAACAGCTTGAATCCGATCGGTTTCCTTATATCGAATATGTTCTACGTTCCGAATAGTAATCGGTGAACTGGCAAAGGGCGCGATCGCAGCTAATGTTTGCACCAAATCCGATATATCATTCATATCAATATCGATGCCTTGCAATTGCTTCGGCCCCGTCACTTCAGTGTAATCATCGGAATCCTTAATTTGGCAACCCATCTGCTCTAAAACATTCAGCCAGAGAATATCACCCTGACAGGATTGTTTGGTCAAATGTTTGACGCGCACTCGTCCACCCGTGACGGCGGCGGCGGCAAAAAAGTAAGAAGCATTTGACGCATCGGGTTCTATTGTGTAATGTCGAGCTTGGTAACGTTGACCTGCTTTAATCTGAAATTGATTCTCGCCAATTTGAATCACCTCTACGCCAAAATCGGCCATGAGGCTACAGGTCATTTTGATATAAGACTGAGAAACCAGTGTACCCTCAACCTCAAAAATCGTATCCTGTTGAGCGTAAGGTGCAATCATCAGCAACGCCGAAAGTTGCTGACTTGTTTGGTTAGCTTTCAAGCGAAAATTTCCGCCAGCGAATCCCTGGCTATAGAGGGTGTAGGGCATAAACCCAGAGTTTCCCTCAAAGTTAACAGTGGCTCCACCTGTTTGCAGCACCGTCAGCATGTCACCCATCGGTCGTTCTCGCATCCGAGGAACGCCATCTAGCCGATATTCGCCATTACCCAGTGCCACCAGCGCCGAAATAAACCGTGCTGTAGTACCTGATAAACCCACAAATAAATCTGCCTGTTTAGCTGGAATATCACCTCCCCTTCCGACAATCTGAATCTGAGCCAGATGAGGATTCAGAGTTATGGGAATACTCAATTGCTCTAAACATTTAGCAAAATACTCGCTGTCTTCACTAAATAAGGCATTTTCTAAAATGGAGTCACCTTGCGCCAAAGCAGCGACAAGCAACGCCCGATTGGTAAGACTTTTAGAACCAGGAATTTCTACCGTGGCATCCACTGGCCGATTTAGAGCAGGAATTGCAATGGTATCCACTTTAGACCTCTACGTAGGCGGTTAGCTACAACCTTATATATTCCCATATCTTGAACGAAAGGAGCAGGGGGAAATCAATTTAAAATGACCGAACAAGGCAAAAATGAAGAGTGCTGAGTTCCAAGTGCCTCGGTAAAGAGCGTGAAAGACCGCGCCACTTGCGGGCGGGGTATCAACCTTCTCTCTATAAGAAGATTCCGCTTGACTTCGGGCGGGGTATGAACCAAAAATTCTTTTAATCCAAAATCTAAAATCTAAAATCGCTAGTCAAATCAAGGTTTTGAAACCCAGGATCGGTAGCTTTTGTTTGTGTAGACGCGGTTTCTAACCGCCCGTTTCACCTTAATTTGACACCAATGAGTATTGCTGTGCCCTGGCGACAGATGTGGTTCAAATACATGAAAACTGCTGTAAGTGAAAAATCTGGCTCTGCTTTTGGGAATACTTTATTTATTCACCCGACTAATCTGGCACCCAGAAATTTTTAATATGAAATGGATTAAACCATATATATATTTTGTAACCTTTTCCTTGCCTTTGTCTTTGCTCTTCTCTCAGTGCCCTCTGCGTCTCCGTGGTTCGTTAAAAAATTCTCAATCAAGAAGTACCTGTAGAATACACAATTTTACAGGGAAAATATGCCGTGGGAACAGTATTTTTACGGAACTTGATTAGCCTTTCAGAAAAAGGGGCGCAGCTGCGATCGCCACATTATTTATATCTTTTGAGCAATCTCAAACTCAAGTTATTGATTGAAGCAGAAATGTCCATAGAAGAAGAATATATCTATGCCAAGGTGATCCAACAATCTAATATTGACGGGCATCTTTATCTGCTTCGGTTTACAGCTGTTCGGCCAAAAGCGATGTCTGACGACAAGCCGCTAGGCGTCTACGCAATTTTAAATACACTGCATCAGCTTGGGTGAGATGAGAGTATCAATCATATTCAAACGCTAACAAAGAGAGGTATATATAAATGGGGTAAACCGAAAAAATAGGTAGTTGAGATTTTTTAAAATAGTAACAAATGTTGCTGATAAAACCAGGCGATCGCGATAAGATTCTGAACTTAAGCCTGACCAAACTCCAATAACTCCTTAATAATTCGTAATTCTTAATTTATGGTATGAAGCAACTAAGTTGAGTTGTGGAGTTCAAAATATGATTTCTTCTAAAACTGAGATTCAATTACATCCCAAGGACAAATGACTAACGTAAACAAATTTCAAAGACTAGTAGAACTTGCAAACGATCATGGAATTATTTGCCAGCCAACACCTGAAGAATGTTTGATTGCATCCTTGCCTGGAGACGATGATTTTTTATTAGCTTTTACTTGGTCTGGTACAGTTGAGGGAGAGCCGCCAGAGCATGAATTAATTGCAATTAGTGTACAGGATATTGTTAAAGAAGTTACTGTTGCAGCTTGGCAGATTCCTATTTATTTATTCGGAAACGTTTTAAGACAAGCTCAGATGCTTGTCACTGCCCACAAAGATTTTGTTAGCTAGCACATAAGCCTAGAGCGTGTTTTCAAACTCGCTGTGTTCTAAAATAGGCGATCGTAGTCAGGGTGTGTTGAGGAAAGTCCCAATACTTCTCAGTTAAGAATTAAGCAGTATTGAGAATAAAAAAAGTGAGTGGTTAAAGTTTAGTACCCGCTCCTCTGTGGATTGGAATTCTCGCTGGAAACTTAGAACGAGGTTTTTTGACTACTCTGGGATTTGTTCTGCCCTGTCTTGGAGGGATTTTTTGCTCCAAAATTTCCAGGATTAGTTTGGAGAAAAAAAGGGTAGTTGCCCACTGTTGGCATCTTGGAAATCAGCAATAGCACAGGCGTTTAACTTTGAGAGTACCAGTGAAACCTAAGCGCAAAGGAGATATTTCAGCAGCAGTTGCGGCTTGAAACATTAAAGTACGAACTGCATAATGGCTTAAAAGCCAGCCGTAGATTTCTTGAACAACTTCGCGAGGTTTGAGAGAACGAATCGGAGTTTTACGCCCATTTAGATGAGTTTTTAACTCATCAATAGTGTTTTCAATTTCCCAACGCTGATGATATTCTGTGGCCAACAACAAAGCCGGAAATAGCGCAATATCCATCAAACTGGTAATTAAACGATAAGTTTGTTGTCCATTCTCTGAGTCGATAGTGTATTCTATAACCCGTACCTAAATCCTTGACCCACCTTTGTGCTTGGATTTGCGGTCTGGAGCAATCCAGGACAGATATGAGCCATCGTCTAAAACCTTGTCTACTGGAAATTTAACGTTCTTTGGCACTCGCCCTAAATAGTCACATCCTTGATTTAAGGTGGTATGAACCATGCGGTAAGAATGTAGCCCTCTATCCCACATCGGCAGCATCCCTTGACTACAAGCTCGTAGTAGTTTTAAAGCTCGGATTCTTTCGGACATCCGGTAAGGACACATCAAGGCATCAACAATTAGATGCGTTCCCGCCTCAATTAGCAATACTAAACGTAATGCAAGGAAATGCCGCTCTAGTTCCTTTTCTACTGCCTGGATATCCAAACACCCTGGCATTAGCCGCACTATCTGGGACATCCAACACCGTACCGTCTACTGCCATTACTCGTAGTCCTCCTAAAAATGCCCCTGGAGTCTGCGCTGTCGCTAATGGTCTGACTATCTTGTGAAACAGCCGACTCATTGCCCAACATCCCAACCTCTGTCTTGCTTCACTGATGGAAGAACTACTTGGTACTTTCCAATACTGCCCTAATCGCGTCCACTGTCTACTTAGTCCATTTACCAGATTTTTCAGTACATCCCCCATTGCATCTGATGACCATAGATTCATCGCTATGACTAGACACACTACCAACCCAGATGGCAATTTCCGCGTTAGCGAAGCTCGCCGCAGGCATCGCTCTTCACCACTGTCTGTCTCTGATAAAGTTTCTCTAATCACTGATGGCGAAATGACTGTTTCTATCGCTTTGAATATTAACTCTGCTTCTAAGGTTGGCGTTATCAACGAAAAATCTTTTAGCAGCACCAATTTTTCCCATCGCACTTCTTGGAGAACAATTATCACTTTACCTTGCTTTTGTTCTTAACCGAGAAGTATTGGGTTGGGTGGAGTGAAACGCAACCCAACATTATCACCAAATTTTATGTTGGGTTACGCTATCGCTGCACCCAACCTACAAAACTACGGTTCTCAAGGTAGACGAGGTTTAATAGCTAATTACAACCAAAGTGCGATCGCTTTTCTCTAAAATCCTGCGTGATAGACACCAGAAGTTAGAGGCGGTAAATCGCGAATTGCAGGCAATCGAATGACGGTTAGTCATATTGCCATACTGTTGCATCCAATTTACAATAGAACAAATGTACTAAATGATATGCTATAATTCCCATATTATTGATGTTGAAATCATAGTAGAGGATCAGCTCTAGTTTCTTGCTTTCCTGAGTGCCAAAATATACGGCATGAGTTGAGTGCAAGAGTTATGGCAACATCGATAAATAAAGCAGGTACGAGATTAAAATAATTGAATCCTAAACTCGACTCGGTGCTACTAATTAACGTTGAAAGGCATTGAAGTCTATATTTCTATGTCTTATGAACCCCTGCACCACAAATATCGCCCCAAAAGTTTTGCTGAACTGGTGGGACAAGAGGCGATCGCCACCACCCTCACGAACGCGATCGGCACATCCAAAATCGCCCCCGCCTACTTATTCACTGGGCCAAGAGGTACGGGGAAAACTTCTAGTGCCCGGATTCTGGCTAAATCCCTCAATTGTCTCAAAGGTGATAAGCCCACGGCTGAACCTTGTGGTGTGTGTGAAGTTTGTCAGGGGATCACCAAGGGGTACGCCTTAGATGTAATTGAAATCGATGCCGCTAGTAATACTGGTGTCGATAATATTCGCGAGTTGATTGAAAAAGCCCAGTTTGCTCCTGTGCAGTGTCGCTACAAGGTTTATGTAATCGACGAATGCCTAACTGGAGATTCTCTGATATTGACTGATAAAGGACTTAACAGAATCGATGATCCCAAAATCAAAGGGAAGAGGGTTCTGAGTTACAACGACTCATCAGGTAAATGGGAATTCAAGAAAGTTGTCAGGTGGTTAGATCAAGGAGAACGTCAAACCTTCGTTATCAAGACAACTAACCGAGAAATTAGATGTACGGGTAATCATTTAATTAGGACAAACCAGGGATGGCTACCAGCAAAGGACGTAAGAGAAGGAGTGAAGATACTATCGCCTGTGAATGTGGATGTGGCATCCTCATTTACAAATTTGGTATCGATGGACGCACCCGGAGATTTGTTGGCGGACACCAGTTTAAAGGCAATACATCTGGGCAAAAATTATACGACCTGGAATCTATCCTTAAAGAAGCCGAATTACTCCGACCTTTCTGTGCTTGCGGGTGTGGTGAAAAGCTTGATATCCCAACCTTTTTACAAAAAAAAGGCCGAGGAATCATTAGCATCCAGTCTCGCTGGGAAAAACATCCATATAAAAAAGGACACGGAATTTGGGAACTTAGAACAGAAAAGTTCCTTGCAGATGCGGCAGTTATCCAGCCAAATGCACTTGGACTTATCTACGGAACCTTACTTGGAGATTGCTCTATCAGTTATCCCAATAAATACAGTAGATTCCCCAGATTGTGTTGGACACACTCAGAAAAGCAGCAAGAATGGTTGGAATACAAAGCCTATCGCCTTCAAGAATTGCGTCCAAAACTGCGAATTACAGCTAACAAAGGATACGGAAACATCTCAGTTACCTGTAACACTGCTTGTCATCCCCAACTCAAAGATGTCTTTGAAATCGTTAAACCAAATAGGGATAAAAAACTCGTCTCTATGGACTGGCTTAATCGAATTACCCCAGAAGGACTTGCTTGGTGGTACATGGATGATGGCTCACTCAGTCTCAGTCCAGAAGGAAGTCCACGAATTCAACTGCATACAGAAGGATTCTCTGGCGCAGAAAATCAACTCATTGCCAGTTGGCTTACAGCAATGGGATATTCAGTTGCAACAAAGTTTTACACCAGGAGTAGTACAGGTAAGACATACTACTACATCCAGATGGGTGCAAGCACCAGTAGAAAATGGCTGGCAGACCTTAAACAATATTCCATCCCCTCGATGGATTACAAGTTTGGAGACTGTCGAATCTGTTCACCTCGCTGGGACTGAGCGAGTCTATGATATTGAAGTAGCAGATAATCATAACTTTGTAGCAAATGGGCTTTTGGTACACAATTGCCACATGCTCAGTACTCAGGCATTCAATGCGCTACTTAAGACACTAGAGGAGCCACCGAGACATGTGGTTTTTGTATTGGCGACAACAGACCCGCAACGGGTGTTACCAACGATTATTTCACGCTGTCAAAGGTTTGATTTTAGACGCATTCAGTTAGAGGCGATGGTGAAGCATTTAAGTGCGATCGCATCTTTTGAAAACATTCATATTTCACATGATGCTGTCACCTTGGTAGCCCAACTTGCTCAGGGAGGGTTACGGGATGCTGAAAGTCTACTTGACCAATTGGGTTTGTTAGCGGGTGAAGTGACACCAGAGCGAGTTTGGGATTTAGTTGGAACAGTGAGCGAACAAGACTTGCTGAGTCTTTTAAATGCGATCGCTCAAGATAAACCGGAAGCTGTTCTAGACTGTACTCACTACATCCTAGATCGTGGTCGAGAACCCCTAACTATTTTGCAAAATCTCGCCGCCTTCTATCGCGATTTACTCATAGCTAAAACAGCACCCAACCGCCACGATTTGGTTGCTTGTACTCAGCAAACCTGGACAGCGCTGGTTGAGTTTGCTCAATACTTCGATATGAGCGGGATTTTGGCGGGACAGAAACACTTGCGAGAAGCTGAAGTGCAAATTAAAAATACCACCCAGCCGCGTTTGTGGTTAGAGGTAACATTATTAGGATTGTTACCCAGTGCGACGAATATTCAGCCACAAGCCCCAAGTGTCGCGCCACGAGTTAATATACCTGCTGTATCTCCAAATTATCTTCCAGCAGTTGCCCAAAATCAGCCTGTCTCTTCTGTACCTCTAACTGAACCGCAAACAAATCATAATTCTGCAAACCATCATCAAGCGGCTGCCCAAAATCAGCCCGTCACTTCATCTCATCCTATTGAACAGCAAACAAATCACAATTCTGCTGCTAACTCAGTTTCACCACCAACCCCAGAACCTATATCTGTTCCTGTATCACCTGCAAACGTTGAACCAGTAACTTCAGAAGTTGTTGGGGAAGAAGAAGTTGTTGGAGAAGCACAATATGACTTAACTCAGGTTTGGCAACAGGTGCGTGCTAATTTTCCCATGCCTTCTAGGCAAGCTTTACTAGGGCAAATGTGCCAGCTAATAGAGTTTAACGGCACTGTAGCGCGTATTGCTGTTAAAGGGTCTAAATGGTATGAAACACTTAAATCTGATCTCCCGATGATGAAAACAGCTTTCCAGCAGACTTTTCAACGTGAAGTTCAGGTAAATCTGGAACAAGTCAGTTCTACAACTCCTATCTCAGCCAAAAAAAATCCTCCGCCAAAAGACTCTACTCGCCCTCAGCAACCACCCACACCCAGTTATAACCAGCAAGTTCCGTCTCCAGCGCCAGTACCACAGCCAACCACTCCACCACCAGCACCGACAGCACCAAAAAATGGAAATAGCATAAATGGAAATGGGGCAAATGGAAATGGGGCAAATGGAAACGGCGTAAACGGAAACGGCGTAAACGGAAATAGCATAAATAGAAATGGGGTAAATGGAAATGGGGCGCAAACTTTGCCTCCACCCCCAAAACAAACGCCCGCACCTGATTGGGAAGTTGATGAAGTAGCGATCGCAGCTCAACGTGTAGCAGAATTTTTCAATGGACAAATTATCCGTTTTGCAGATGATTTCCCAGAATTCTCCGATTCCATAACTACACCAGAATGGGTAGAAGAAGCAGACGTGGATGATGAATAAAAAATGCAAAATTATTTTTGGTAATTTTGCATTTTGAATTTTGAATTTTGAATTTTGAATTCCCCAAAGGGGCTATTCACCATGCCCAGTATGCAAGGTTTTCACCCATTTCAGCCGCTTTGGTCTTACCGACATCCGGGCAGTAGTACTGCTCATGACGACTAACCAGTGCAACATATATAAACTGCCACGCAGGGTTTGCACAAGCATTATAAAATATGTAGAAAGTGGGAATTTTTGATCTTGACGTATTCGTTTCAGACCTGTAAACATCCCTACCATCGACATAGTAACGGATAAGCCTGTGATCGGACTTAACATTGGTGGACGATGACGAGCGATCGCCATCAATAAATCTGGTATTGCTGCTGTCGGCAAGATATACATAATCAGCATAAAAATCAGCAAATCCCAGCTTTTGCGTGTTCCCATGCGGTTTTTGAGAATTAAATCCCAATAATCCAGATAGCGCTGATAACCGCCTTCTGCCCAACGGTTGCGCTGATGCCAGAGTGAAACTGCACTTGTCACACCTTCTTCTTGCACTGCTGGATGGAAAACACACTCAATATCCCATTTATCCAAATGTAAGCGGATTGTCAAATCCAAATCATCGGTAATGGTTTCCTCATTCCAGCCACCGCAGCTTTCTAAGGCGGAACGGCGGACAAATTGACCATTACCCCGCAGTTCGCCAATGCCACCAAGGGCAGCCCGTTGTTGCTGAAACCAGGTATCAAGGGCCATTTCTGCCATTTGACCCTTAGTCCAAAAGTTGTCTTTAGCGTTGGCGATCGCTTTTCGCACCTGCACCGCCCCCACATTTTCTCTTTGAAATAAAGGTACTACCTGTTGCAGCAAATCTGGTGTCACTTGAGCATCAGCATCAAATACTGCTATAATGTCGCCCTTTGTCAGGGGCAATACCTGATTCAAAGCCCCCGATTTGCCACCAGTAGCTTCTACTGAACGCCTTAGTACTTTCAGCTGGTTGTGTTTCTGTTCGAGTTCTGCTAGTAAATGCGGTGTGCTATCACTGCTGTGATCGTCAATTATCCATACTTCGTATTGCCCACCTGGATATTCCAGATTACAAAGATTTTTGACTAATTTAGCAATTACCGCTTCCTCATTTTTTGCAGCCACCAGCACAGATACAGAAGGCAAATCTCCCTGTATTTCTTTTGGGTTACGGCGGGATTTAGTAAACACTACCACCAAAGCATGAAATCCTAGAATGGTGGTCAGCCCTAGAATAAAAATAGAAGCCCAAGAAACTAAATGTAGAGCGATCGTGCCACTCCAGACGATAGTCAAGACTAGAGCCGCTTTGCCTCTACGACCTTGAAACCGGGATGGTAGAGACACTGGATCTGTCTCTAACACCGACTCCTCATCTACTGATAGGTCAGATAACAAGGAGTTGAGCGGATCAAGCTCTTGATAAGAATCTTCTTCGGGCCAGGAATTCGCTGGCATAGGTTAGGTTGCTTGATTCAAAAACCACTATTTGTCTACAGTTAGTAATTTTACGGACAAATATCCCTAAGCTACTTTTCCCGATCTTAATCGGAATGGGCAAACTGCAATACCCGCTATCCCTAAGCCAAAAGCCACTGGGACTACCTTTGTTGTCACCGCCACTCTGCGTAATTACTTGACATTAACCACGTTTGCTACTCTTAGACAGAGGCTTGATTCCTTTGATAGCCACTTGGGCAGGAAGCTTGTAGAGTCGGATTTTCTCCAAAGAGAACTCCGGTTTAGGCAAAGTAATAGCAAGGTAGCAGCAGCTTTTTGTTGGGAGAAACTGCAATAACGTTATCCACCACTTTACAGTCGGGATTTTTAGTGTTACCGTTCCCAGCTTCGATAACAGTTAATGCAGCATCATTGTAACCGAAATTTTAATATTTCTTATCAGGAACTTCATTTATTGGGCATTGAAAAGAGGCAGAGGGGCGGGGTGCGGGGGGCGGAGGGGAAAACTCTTCTCCCTTACTCCCTGCTCTCTGCCCCCTTGCTTCTTCCCGGCTCTCTCATGTGCTTTAGATACATCTTTTGGGAATACTACTAACAGCCACTAATACCCCCAGTTGCAAACTAACTTGAGGAATATTTAATCATGTCTATTGAGCAACTTCAGCCTGCCACTCAACAACAAGCCAGTGTTTACTTACCTTACGTTCAGGGCGCTAGGCGCAATTTCTTACCCTATGCCATCAGTCTTTATCAAAAAGGGGTCTTAGAGGGACATCGGAAGATAGAAGCCAGTGAACATGTCCCCTTTGTCGCCTCCTGGAATGTTGCCACCCTACCCTCAGACTTAACTCGTTGCCGAATTCAGTTTGATGGCAACGCTGACCTAAGTTATGAACTGATGATGGCTAGTTTCGAGTTTATTAATTTTTTAATTGAACTTATGGACAATTATAAACGTTATCGCATAACCGATTTTTCACAACAGTTTTACCGCAAACTATTGCGTATAGATGATTGATTAAACTCAGCCGGACTTTTACCATACTCAGTGCTGAGTGCTGTTAGCGCTGAGTGCTGAGGTTTGAATTGAGTACTCAGTACTATGCTAAAAGCCCCGCCCCTCTGGTGCGTCCGCTGCGTGAACGTGGGCGGTTTTTTAACTCGCTTGCCGAGGCACGGGCTAAACCTTAGCTATCCGCTAACGGAACTCAGCACTCTTCATAGAAATATGCGGGATGCGGGAAACGAGCGCGTCTGTTAGGGTCGAGGTGTGCATTACCTCCGTCCTTTAAAAGCCTTAATTACTAAATGTGGTGTATCTGTAGGCTTGACGCTAACAAATAAGTGGATGTGGTCAGGTGCTACTTCTAAGGCTAGAATATCCCAATTTTTCTCTATAGCTAATTCAGCAAATATCTGCCTAGTTCTAGTTGCTATCTCTCCTGTTAAAACTTTCTTGCGGCGCTTAGGTATAAAAACAAAATGATAGTTAATTAAGTATTTAACATGGTTATGCGTATTGTAATCTTCTTGAGTTAGCATCCTAGATTAGTAGATATGTATTGAATTATCTACTATAGTCAATTACTATATACAAATCAACTAATATGCATTTGGTGTTGTAGGGTGGCAAAACCCAATAAAAGTATGGGTGTGCAACAAATTTTGTTGTCCCCAAGTAATGAGACAAAAGCACTACTAGAATATCTCTGTGAGCAATCAGGCAAACTTTACAATAGCGGAGTTTACTTTGCGCGTCAAATTTTCTTCAAAACAAATAAGCTATTAATCGGTAAATTTGACTTAGCTTTTGAACCATCAATTAGTAAATCAGCACTTGCTCAATCCCTGCCTTCTACGCCAATGCAGCAAACTCTAATGTCAGTTACTGAGGCGTTTAAATCTTTTAAACAATTAAGAGATTTGTATCTAAAAGGTGAATTACATTTCAGACCTAAAGCACCGGGATATCTTAAGGGTTCCAAGCTGTTCAAAGTTGCGTATCCTAATTCAGGAGGACAAAAACCAACATTAATTAATGGACAACTTAGGTTTTCTCTGGGGTTGACAGTTAGAAGGTGGTTTGGGGTATCTGAGTTTTTTCTACCAATGCCATCAAACATTGATTATTCTAAGGTCAAAGAGTTTACGATTCTACCCAAGAATGGTGCTTTTTACCTTGAGATGTCTTACGAGGTAGCGCATCATAAACATGATTTAGACATAAATCAAGCATTGTCTATTGACCTTGGAACTGCTGATAATTTAGCCGCTTGTGTTGATACATTAGGTAATTCTTTGTTGATTGACGCTCGTGCGATGAAGGCGATGAATCAACTCTGGAACAAAAAAGTATCGACACGAAAAGAAGGCAAGCCAGAAGCCTATTGGGACAACTGGTTAGACCGTGTAACCCGCAAGCGTAATCACCAAATGCGCGACGGGATTAACAAAGCAGCAAAATTAATTATTGACCGCTGCCTTAGATATGGTATTGGCACTCTAGTGATTGGGTGGAACGAAGGCTTTAAACACTCTGCCAACATGGGTAGAGTTAATAATCAAAAATTTGTTCAAATGCCTTTAGGCAAGTTGAAAGACAGATTAAAACAACTGTGTGATTTGCACAGCATTAGATTTATTGAAACCGAGGAAGCCTACACGAGTAAGTCGAGCTTTTTAGATGGAGACTCCCTACCCAAATATGGTGAAAAGCTAGTTGGTTGGAAAGCATCTGGAAAGCGGATCAAGAGAGGGCTGTATCAGTCAGCGAATGGTTCAATTGTGAACGCGGATTTGAACGGCAGTGCGAATATTTTACGAAAAGTAGCCAGCAATCTAAGCATTGACTTAGGCTTACTGGGTAGACGGTGTTTGACGACCGTAACGAGAGTTAGACTTTGGACACATATCTAAGTGTACTCTATCTGTAGAATCTCAGCGGCTTCAGCCCTGAGAGTGTCAAAACAGCCTCCGAGTTTCAAAACATCTTCTTAGGTTCGATGTCTTTTCTTCTTTTCAAAAGAATACCAAAACCAGCTACCATCAAGGTTCCAAGAAGGCTAGCGGGTTCTGGAATAGAAGTTTCATCTATAGGTACTTTAATTCTCAAATTTGCCAAGGTAGCGTTAGTTATGGTCAAGGATGTTATAGTTGGCAAACCTGGAATATCGGACTGGAAGTCAAAGACTGTGGGAGTTAAAATACCATTGGGATTACTATATCGCTCCCCATATCCACTCACTTCAAAAGTGCCTTGGTACTGCTTTCCGGTGTCTGGGTCGGTGACAGTGCCAGTGTAGAAAGCCTTTGTGAGATTAAATTCATCCTGAACTACTCCTTGAAATGTAGTTCCTGTCAATTGTCCCTGATATTTATAGGGTGTCAACTGACCACCAGAGAGAACTGGCGATGTGAGAACACCATCAAAGGAGACAATTGGAATACCTTTAAAATCAACAAAGTAATGCAGACTTCCATCAGAGCGTGTTTGTACCTTTAAATAGTCTGACTGGTATACAGGAACATAATTAGGATTATTATTAGTACCTAAGTTCCGGTAATAAGTTCCAGTGTCATCCGTATCAATACGAGTAACACTGTTATTGAAATTGGGATTATTTCTGGGAAGTTCGATTGTTCCTGATAAACTCCCGATACTTTCAATTGTGATGAATTGAGCAGCAATTGCACTTGCGCTACTGAAAGCGATCGCTACTGTTGCGAAACAACTGCTGCTAACAACTGCAAAACCTAGCTTAATCCCTGATGAACTCACTTTCATTAATAAATTGTTCCTTTAATTGCCGATGGTAAACACACCTAATCTGCTGAGATTCATTGCAAATGTTTCTCTAGCACGATTTATTATTCCCAAGCTGATGATGGAAGTTTCATCGGCAAAAAATCTGGTGAAAATTAAATATGCATTACCTGAAACCCTTTGTAGGGAAAATTCATTTTGAATTTTGTTAGCGCAGCGTAAAGCCTTCTCTACGAGACGCTACGCGAACGGCATGGCTTCGCTTAGAGCAAGTCCGCGTACTCTTACAGAGAAGCAAGCTACGCGCAGCGTCTCGTAGAGAGCGTCATTTTGAATTTTGAATTGATTCATTTATGGGGTTTCCCTTCAGCATAGCTGCCTTCTCACTCAATACAAAGCCTCAAACGCATCCTACCCAAGCCACAGATAGCAGAGATGAACAAAATTCCAACTCCTCCTCATCTCTCCACTCCCCATTCAAAAATTTTGGTCGAGTACTAGGCTAGGATTTTAGTATTACAAGTCCTTTGATAACCCATGAATGGATCAAACCGATTAGGTAAGGAATCCTTGCCAACATCCCAGCAAGTAGAACATTCCCACCATCACGATACAGACGAAGAGCATACAGATCATACTCATGGAACTGGAGAGTCGGCTCATCCTCACATCCATAGCGAAGAGTCTTTACGGCGAATTGTCAATCGATTATCGCGCATAGAAGGACATGTTCGTGGTATTAAAGCAATGGTGCAGCAAAGTACCCCCTGTCCTGATGTTTTACTGCAAATTGCCGCAGTGCGGGGCGCATTGGATCGGGTAGCGCGGATTGTTTTGGATGAACATTTAACAGAGTGTATTGGTAGAGCCGCACAAGAGGGCAATATTGATGTTGAAATTAAACAGCTAAAAGCTGCTTTAGATCGGTTTCTACCTTAAGAACTAGAAAATTAATGTGAAATACATTCCCAAAATTCATGATGCACTAACAGCGATACATCAAAAGGAGTCGGAATTCAGAATTGGTGAATTCTCTACCCATGTACCCTTACAGGCAAGCAAGCTACGCGCAGCGTCCCGTAGGGAAGGGATAGAGTTTTAAATGAGTGAAAAAATTTAATACTAGTTTCGCGCCACTTGCAGGCGTTAGCGCGTAGCGGGACGTTCGCGGTAGCGTCTCTAAGAGTTGTACGGTTTTAAACCAATATTCATTACCCAGTCGTACAGAATTCATACTGACTTCTGACTTCTGAGTTCTTCTTATCAAAATTCAATAAGTGCATCGTGGTTTTTACCAATTTCATAAGAAAATATACAATGCAAAAATGATGCTTTTTCGCTAGCTATGGTCAGAGAAAATTATCAATTTTACTATTCTTTAATTAGCAACCCAGACAAACCACTCATTATTTTCCTGCACGGCTTCATGGGTAACATAGATGAATTTGATGAAGCCATAAAATTACTATCTAATGAATTTTCTTATTTAACCATTGACCTCCCTGGACATGGTAAAACCCAAGTTTTTGGCGAGGAAGAATACTATACAATGCCAAATACTGCTCATGCTTTAATCAACCTATTGGATGAGTTAAAAATTGCCAAATGCTTTTTAGTTGGTTATTCAATGGGTGGAAGATTGGCTTTATACCTTGCCTTGCATTTTCCCGAACGTTTTCATAAAGTCGTCTTAGAGTCAGCTTCCCCAGGTTTGCCAACAGAAGCAGAAGAATTAGAACGCATTAAGCTTGATAAGCAAATAGCGAGAAAATTAACAATAAGCCTTGAAAAAAGCGATTTTGTAGCTTTTCTATCAAATTGGTACAATCAGCCGATTTTCGGTTACATAAAAAATCATCCAGAATACGATCGCATGGTAGAAAGTCGGTTGCAGAACAATCCACAGGAATTAGCTAAATCACTACGCTTTATGGGTACTGGATGCCAACCTTCTTTATGGGAAAATCTAAAAAATAATAAAATTCCCATGCTTTTACTAGCTGGTGAATATGATGAAAAATTTATATCTATTAATACAGAAATGGCTAAACTATGCAAATTAGCCCAGATACAAATAATTAGTAGTACTGGACATAATATTCACTTTGAAAATCCCCTAGCCTTTGTGGAAAATATCAAAAGTTTTTTGTCCACAGTAAGTTAAAAATTACGTTGAAGAAGAATTCAGAAGTCAGAATTCAGGAGCGGAGCCGGAGATGCTCCGCCTCCGGTCAGAATCAAGACACTCGTGACGCTCGAAGACTCGCTAACACTTCTCTACGAGGCGCCAAAGGCGAACGCTATCAGTCGGGGATTCAGACCCGCGACTGATAGCGTAGCGTTAGCGAGTCCGCGAGCGTCTTGAAGACCACTAAATTTTCAATTTAGTGGGGGTGCAAAAACGCCGATTATTCAGACGCGACGCTCGTTCGCCTTTGGCGTCTCCCCTTGGGAGAAGACTCGCTACCGCTCCGCTATCGAATACTCGCTAACGCTGCGCTATCTGCCAGTCGTACAGAATCATTCTGAATTCTGACTCCTGAGTTCTGAATTCTTCTTATAATTTCACTGCTTCTTTACTGCTTTGCTAGAAGGAGTTGGAGATGGTGTCAAATTTCGGGGAGTTGGTTGCTTTGCTGCCGTTAATTCCTCTTGCAACATTTTCTGATAAACCTTAGGCAAAGAGCTACTAACATAATTAGTTTCTAAGCCATATCCCAGACTTGTCCAAGTGGAAGAGAGTCGCCGCAAAACATCATTTAACTTTCCCTGGCGCAACAATTGAGAGATATCAACTCCCCAAACTTTAGAATCACTTAACCAACGGTAAATTACTACATCTTGATATTCCGCTTCAAAACTATAAGCAGTCCAAAACATCATCTGCATTGGTTTTGGGTGATAACGGGGGGCTAAACGATACCAAGTAACGTTGATAATTTGATATCTGCCAGCAGCAGTAGAACAATTACCTATGTTGGGGCCTGTGACAATTGTGACGCATATCTCAGGATGTCGGCTGAGGTCGTTGACTTGCTGTCCACCGTATAACAGCGAATAGGGACGGTTCCCACTAGCCTCACTCGCCGAGATGGTTCGCATTAAGGCGCGGATATAGGGGTCGCCCTGTTTCATGACCAAAGGCGGCTGTTTATTTTCAAAGATGGGATCGGAAGGCGATCGCAAGTCTCCAATATACCATTGCAACAAATACACAAAGCCAAGAAGCGCGGCAATTGGCCCAATAAGTTTTTCAACACCTTTGAATTCAAAGCCTTTCAGAGTGTGACTCCTTCAAATTCGCTCTCTTTGCTAACAAAAATCATCGACGAACTCATTCTGACAAAGTTCACACCTGATTGTTAGGGACTTCCAAGAAATAAATTATCCAAATAAACGAACCACAGAGACGCAGAGAACACAGAGAGAAGAGAAATAGAGAGGATTTTTGCGTCAGTTTTGGGATATTTTTTTATTTGGAAGTCTCTTAGTTATTATTCCCGATTTGCTCCTGCTTTTTAGGAATTAGGAGAAAAGAGCATAAATAACTATGTGGAGATGAAGGGAATAAGGGTGCGATCGCCTTTATATTGTGATGAGTGTAGGGGTTTAGCAACGCTAAACCCTTTTGAGTGTGGGATGGAGCGATCGCTTATCGCTTTAGGGAGTAGAATCAAGGGATGGTCAATTTAGATAAGCTAATTGACAATTGCTTTTCTAGAGAAGATGTGAGCCGCTCATTTTGGGGAATAGAATCTTCTAAGATATCAACATTGTTGAAATAGCTCCTTAAAGCTTTTTGAGGCTGCTTCCGGTTTGGCAACAATTTCGACAATTTTATTACGTGCATCTGCTGCAAACAGTGCCTCAATAGCAACTTGGGCGACTTTCTGTCTGGGGATGCTACCGTCAAACAGTGTATCTGCACTCTGCATCACGATGGGGTTGGAGTTATCTTCATTCTTCAACCCCCCAGGGCGAACAATTGTATAAGTAAGACCACTTTTTTGGATATACTCTTCGGCTTGTTTTTTCCATAACAAAATCAGCCAAAACAAGTTCAGTGGATGGAAAAGCTGGGAAGTACACAAAGAAGAAACTAAGACAAAATGCTCAATTCCCTTTGCTTTTGCAGCATCTACTAAATTTTTAGTCCCTTCAAAATCTACTTTATAGGGGCCAGTGGGGTCAAAGCTCGGTTTTGCTCCAGTAGCAACTAACAAAACTGTGCTATCTCCCAACGCAGCAGTTAAACTTTCTGGTTGTAACACGTCACCTACTACCAATTCGGCTTCAGGAGACAGAATACCCCTAGCTTTTTCTATATCGCGCACTAGAGCGATGACGGGAATGTTCCGGGCGATCAATTCTTGCACAATCCGGCGACCTGTTTCACCTGTTGCCCCTGCTACAAATGCTTTCATGAGAAATGCTATCCTGGGAAACTATTGTGTGCTTGTTCAGTTCTTTATTTTAGTAATTCTATGGAGTTGATGGTAGATTAATGAGGTTTCGGTCAAAATTGGATCTGAATGCGGAATGACGCAGGAGTGTGGGGAATCATTAATATAGACCAACGCCAAAATATACAGTAATGCATTTATGCTTTCAAGACAAGGTGAATATAAATCCTGGGAAATAACAGAAGCAGTTTTACCTGTAGTGTCCACCCCAGAAGAAACTGAGGACACTTTAACAGAAACAAATGTAGCGACGCTCACAAAATTTTACGGTCGTTATCAAGATTGTATGGAAATGGCTGCCCCAGTCGAGAAGGTTGCTGAGTATCTCAACACCCACTCTTCATGGTTTTCGCGCTGCGCTGAACCCATGAAAGTACAATCACTTGGGGAGAATGGCTATGCTTTAGTGATTGGTCGTTTTGGTTCTTTTGGTTATGAAGTAGAACCAAAAATTGGTTTGGAATTGCTGCCTCCAGAGGAGGGTATTTACCGCATCCGTACAATCCCTATTCCTGACTACCAACCACCTGGTTATGACGTAGACTATCGGGCATCTCTACAGTTAGTAAAAACCGATGTTTCTACTAGTATTGGTGAGGTTACAAGAGTTGAATGGGAATTAGATTTGATAGTTTATCTTCACTTTCCCCGGTTTATTCAGCGATTACCCAAGTCTCTTGTTCAATCTACAGGCGATCGCTTACTTAATCAAATCGTCCGTCAAGTCTCCCGTCGTTTAACTCGCAAAGTTCAGCAAGATTTTCATAAATCTTTAGAAATACCCTTTGCTGCCAATTCCAAGCAAAAGCGGTGAACGGCAGGGGGCAGGGGGCAGGAGTTATATCTTCATCTCCATAACTCACTACTCCCTACTCCCGCCCCGAAGGGGTAGTAAATTATCTTTCATTCCTAAAGAACCCCAAAGAGTTAAAGAATAGCTATTAACTCCTTGGGGTTCGATGTATTATACCAATACTACAATTACCAATTTTGTGCGATCGCCAACACTAAACCTTAATAAATCCTTATATTAATAAAAAGCTACTACCTTACTAACCAGTCTTGAACTTTTCCTTTATTCCTTGATTTATGTTTGTCAATACCTTCATCAGACGTCCAGTACTGACGACGGTCTGCACGTTCATCATTTTGCTGCTGGGAAGCATCTGTATTCCGATCTTGCCCATTTCTCAGCTACCAGACCTCGCTCCGGTGCAAATCACCGTTAGCTCCACTAACACTGGTGCGGATGCTCAAACAACAGAAAGTACTGTCACCAATATTATTGAGCGACAAATTAATGGTGTTAAAGATGTATCCTATATATCTTCTAATACGGGTAATGATGGTTCCAGCAATATAACTGTCTCCTTCCCAACAGATGTCAATAGCGATATTGCTCAAGTAAACGTTCAAAATAAAGAAACACTTGCTTCACCTCAATTGCCAGATACTATTCAACGAACAGGTGTCACCGTTGAAACGGCATCAAGCAGTCTGCTTCTGGTCTATGGGTTTTACTCAGATAATAATGAGTATGACAACATTTTTATCAGTAATTATGTTGATCTGTTTATTCTCGATCAGGTCAAACGGCTTCCTGGTGTAGGAAAAGCTACGATTTTTGGGGAGCGCAAATATGCCATGCGTCTTTGGCTTGATCCCAACAAGCTTGCTCAACATAAACTAACTCCTCAAGATGTGACAACTGCACTGCAAGAACAAAATATTCAGGTAGGTGCAGGGGCAATTGGTCAGGAACCAGCACCAGATAATCAAAGCTTTGAATTTGCTTTACGGGCAACCAGTCGATTTAAAGATGCGTCTGAATTTGAGGATATGGTGCTGAAGGTAAGTCAAGGTAGCACTAATGGCACTACTAATAGCACCAGCACTGCTAATAGCACCAGCACCACTAATAGCAGCAGTAATAGCACCCTAGTTAAGGTTAGAGATGTCGGTCGAGTTGAACTGGGAGCCGAGAGCTATCTGGCTGATGCCAAATTCACCATTCCAGGGAATGCTCCCAAGCCAGCCGTGGGTTTGGGGATATATCAACTTCCAGGTAGTAATGCCCTGGACGTTGCCCATGCTGTTGAAAACCAAATCAAAATACTAGAGAAGAATTTTCCACCTGGACTAAAAGGACAGGTGGCATTTGATACCACTCCATTTGTAGAAATTTCTTTAGAAGAAGTTCTACAGACTCTGGTTGAAGCGATTATCCTGGTGGTCTTGGTAATTTTTGTCTTTTTACAAGACTGGCGTACCACGATCATTCCCACTGTGGCGATCCCCGTTTCCCTGGTTGGGACGTGTGCGGCTCTGTTGGTTTTAGGATTTCAGATTAATACACTGACTTTATTTGGTTTCGTTCTGGCCATCGGTCTGGTTGTCGATGATGCCATTATTGTGGTCGAGGCAGTTGCAGTCAAACTGGAGCAGGGCTTGAGACCCTTGGAGGCTGCGATGGAAGCCATGAAAGAGTTAACTGGGGCAGTCATTGCCACTTCACTTGTACTCATGGCGGTATTCATTCCAGTTACATTCATTCCGGGCACTACTGGGATTGTCTACAAACAATTTGGGTTAACCGTTGCTTGCTCTATTGCCATTTCCACCTTCAATGCTTTAACTTTCTCTCCGAGTATGGCTGCCATCCTCATGCGCCCGGCTCAGACTCCACGGGGCCCTTTGGGATGGTTTTTTACCCAGTTTAATCGGGGATTTAGCTGGTTTACGCGCCGATATGTTGGCTTTGTTAGCTACCTTACCCATGTCAAGCCGATTGTAATTGGGGTTTTTATTACTGGTTTAGTAGCAACGGTTTTGATGTACAAAGCAGTGCCGACTGGATTTATTCCAGAGGAAGATCAGGGTTACTTCTTTGTAGTTGTCCAAGGGCCTGATGGCGTTTCTTTGAAATACACCGAATCTGTGATGGAGCGGGTTGCCAAAGAAGTAACATCGCTTCCCGAAGTTCAAGCTAGTTTTATGATCAGTGGCTTTGGTTTCGATGGCAATGCTTCCAATTTAGGCATTGCCTTTGCTAACCTAAAACCGTGGAAAGAGAGAGCTGAAGAATCTCAGTCTGTCTATGGAATACTTCAGAGAATGAACAAAAAGCTCTCTGCAATTACAGATGCTAGAGCGATCGCAGTCAATGCTCCGCCAGTGAGAGGATTAAGTAGTACAGGTGGTTTTGAGTTTATCATTCAAGATAAAACCGGAAGTGCGCCGATTCAAACCCTGCTTGATACTGCTCAAAAGTTCATTGGAGCAGCCAATAAAAACCCTGCTTTACAACGAGTCTTCACTCAGTTCACCGCAGACACTCCCCAATTTGACATCCAAGTGAACCGCAACCAAGCCAAAGCTCTCGGCGTTGAACTCAACGACATCTTTGGGGCGTTGCAAAGTTACTTGGGGTCGCAATATGTGAATGACTTTGTGCAGGGACAGCGACAGTATCGAGTATATGTCCAAGCAGATGGGGTTTTCCGCTCTAATCCAGATGACATTGGCAAGCTCTATGTTCGCTCTGCAACTGGGGCGATGATTCCGTTGAGCAATCTGGTGAAAGTAACTCCCTTTGTCGGGCCGAAAACCATTGCCCATTATAACTTGTACAGGTCAATCAAAGTCCAGGGATCTCCGGCTCCCGGTGCTAGTTCTGGACAGGCGATTCAAGCGATGGAGAAACTAGCAGCAGAGGTCTTACCTCAAGGGTTTGGTTACGAGTGGACAGGGACTTATCTCCAGGAAAAGACATCTGGGGGATCTACTGGCTTGATTTTTGCCTTCGCCTTCGTTATCGTCTTTCTGGTACTAGCGGCTCAGTATGAAAGCTACGTTGACCCGATCATTATTTTGCTGACAGTTCCCCTGGCAGTTTTGGGAGCGATGACGGCGATTTGGCTACGTTCCAATATTTTCATGGCAGGTAGCCTCTTCCCAAAAGTGGTGGATGATATCTATTGCCAAGTAGGTTTGGTGACTTTGATTGGTCTAGCTGCAAAGAACGCGATTTTAGTTGTGGAATTTGCCAATCAGCAGCATGAACAGGGCATGAGCTACACGCGAGCGGCGGTGAAAGCGGGGCAAGAACGTCTGCGACCCATCTTAATGACTTCCTTTGCCGCGCTGTTAGGATTTTTGCCCTTGGTGATCTCTCAAGGGGCTGGAGCCAGCAGCCGTTGGTCTTTAGGAACAGCGCTTTTTGGGGGGCTGATGCTTTCGACGTTCTTGAGTTTGTTCTTAGTGCCAATTCTGTATATTTTGGTTAAGAGCTTGGCTCAGGCTATATTTTCTCGGAAGCGGGGAGGCTCAAACCCTCCAAATTCTCCAAATGGAACTTCGGGATCGAGACATGAAGCTCTACCCGCAAGCTCAAGTCAAACAGAGGCACAACTTAGGTCTCAGCAAGATGGGATAACCTAACTTTTAGTAGGGAGTAGGGAGTAATGAGTAATGAGTAATGGAGATGAAGGAGAAATAACTCTTGCTTCCTGCTCCCTGCCTCCTGCCCCCTGCCTCCTGCCTCCTGCCTCCTGGCTTGTATCCATAAGACCCTCTAACTCTGATACCATTTTCTGTAATTTCCTGCTTGCTAAAAGAATTAGTCGAATAGAATTAAGTACTTAGATAAGGAAGAGTGAAATGGGACTTAGCGACGGACTTTTGAATCCGACCAAAAAGGCTATAGTCATAGAGGACTGTTGCAACATGATTGAAGGACAGCTTGCATCCAAGTCAGGCATGAGCGGCATCGCTTTGAAAACTGCCTTTGCTGCTTTGAAGGGGATTAAACCAGGGTACATCCCCTATGTAGTTGAGCAGATATTGCCGCAATGCTTCATAGCACTTGATCCTATGTGGAGTAGAGGCATAGAGAAAGGCGATCCAATTGAATATCTGAGTGCGAATCGCTCTGATACGGCAGACGCGCTACTGAGTGTCACCGATGCGAGAGTCAAGAGCGCAAAGCGCCCAATCGTGCGAGGAACCTATGAAAAACTTCGCGGTTCTGCCAAAAGACACGTAGAAGAAGCAGTGCCAGATTTAGCTAAGGTAATCAATAATTACACTAAGGTCTGATCAAGAGAAGTAGAGACGCGATTAATCGCGTCTTTTAGAAACGTGGCAAGCGTAGAAGCTTTTTCCGCTTGTCTTCAAACATCGCCTTAAAACTCTATCCCTTTATGGTTAGAGTATTCTGAATTCTGTATTCTGACTCCTGTTTTATGAGTAGTGTATGATATTGCACAACTTCATTAATCAATCGACTGCGATCGCATACCATCTTCTCTAGATAATCACCTTTGTCTATTACTCAATCAATTAGTTCAATTGTCTGATCTGCACAAGGTAATGTTAATCTGGCGATGCCTAATTTTCCGCATTTTCTGGCATGGCGATTGTATTGTAAATATCTCAAGTTTGTATAGTTGTGGTAGAAGTGCGATCGCTTACCCTTTTAGTATTTAAGCATTTACACCCAGAATAGAAGAGTCATAGTGCTGTAGCAAATCTTCTGGATCGTTGTAAATTGCGATCGCTCCCGACAGTTGTTCATCGCTAAAACCACCGCAGCGCAAACCAATCACAGCTACCCCTGCTTTGCCGGCAGACTCAATATCGTAGGGTGAATCTCCGATCATCACTACTTTTTCAGGTGTCATTTGCCCTTTGTTCAAGGCTGCTTCTACAATGTCAGGAGCAGGTTTAGATGCTTCGGCATCATCGGATGTAGTTACTTCCGTTAGCAAATCATCTACTTGGGCAATTTTGAGCATGATATCGAGTTCTTCAGAACTTGCTGAACTAGCGACAACCAGATGCAATCCCGATTCTTGCATCTTTAATATTAATTTTCTGCTCCCATTGGCAGCAGTAATTTGTGGTATATATTTATCAAGTAATAGTTCTTTGCGTAATTGAGCGATCGCTTTGCCAGTTCCTTCTTCACCATTTAATTCTGGCACTACTTTGGGAATCAGTTGATCTCCACCCATGCCCATAAGTGGTCGAACTGTTTCAAATGGCACTTCTAAGTCATAAGCTGCAAATGCCTCTACCCAGGAATTTGCATGAACATCATTGCTTAAAACCAGTGTTCCATCAATATCTAAAATCACCCCTTCTAATGCCATGAAAAACCTCGGCTGATGTTTTGTTTCATAGCTGATGATGGCATGGCAAATAATTTACTTCATCATCCCATGAGAGGAGAAGGGGGTTATAGAAGAAGAGATGGCGATCGCCTGAGATAATTTCAGAAAGTGCGATCGCCCGCGTCAGTTCTACCCCACCCTAACCCTCCCCTTTACAAGGGGAGGGAACTAGATTTTCTGGCGTTGCATAATTGCGGATTGATGATTGTAGAGACGGCGATTTATCGCGTCTCTTGCCTTAACCGAACCGTATTGGGAGAGGGGTTGGGGGTGAGGTTTTGAGACGTACCTTTGCAAAGGTTCATTGATCAATCAACTGCGATCACGGATAACTTGAAATATCTAATCACTGCCAACCATCTACTTGATATCGTCGCAGAGATGGCGATCGCTCTGACTCACTTTCGGGTTATTCTTCAGATAATCATGTAACCAATCACAACCACGCCCCAGTAAGCTATCTAGATTATTGAGATGATTTAGATCATCCAAATTCCAGAGAATTATAGCCCCATCAGCACTGCCCAAGGCCAGAGTCTTGCCATCGGCTGAGAAAGTCGCGCTTAATAAGTAATCGTTATGCCCAGTTAAAGTAGTGATTAAATTACCATCGCGTGTCCAGAGTTTTACAGTCTTGTCATCACTAGCTGTGGCAATCATCTTACCGTCGGGTGAAAAAGTCACGCTATTAACCTCATCAGTATGCCCTTCCAGCTTTTTGTACCAGCGAAACTCCCCCTTATCGTCCTGCTTCCAAAGTATCACCGTCTTATCATTACTGCTCGTGGCAATCATGTCACCACTAGGTGAGAAGCTAACGCTCAAAACCCAACTTTTATGCCCGTTTTCCCCTGCGAGAGTTTCATATCTATAAAACTCTCCTTTATTGCCCTGCTTCCAAAGTATCACCGTGTTGTCATCACTAGCTGAAGCAAGCATCTGACTATCTGGCGACCAAGCTACAGCCCTTACCCAGTCGTTATGCTTGTTGAGAATCTGACGCTTGATACTATCTGGCCGCAATATTATTACTTTGTTATCCATGCTACCCAAAGCAATAAACTTACTGTTGGGCGAGAAATTCAAGTCGTATATCTTATCGCTGTTCTGAAAAAGGGTTCTGAGGAATTTACCATCGCGCCTCCAGAGTTTCACTGTATTATTATCACTAGCGGTAGCAATTGTCTTACGATCAGGTGAGAAACTAACGTTATCGCTATGCCCGTCAAGAGTTTTGTCCAAAGTGCCATCGCGCTTCCAGAATTTCACTGTCTTGTCACGGCTAGCTGAGGCAATTATTTTGTCATCAGGTGAGAAATGTACCTGATTAACTCTATCACGATGAGCGTTTAGGATACTTACCACACCACTACCAAACTGAATCTTCATCGTGCTGTCAGCACTAGCAGAAGCAGGAATTTTAGCGTTGCGTGAGCAGCTGATACTACCAACTTGCCAAAGTTTCATTGTACTGTCAGCACTGGCAGAAACTAGAGTTTTACAGTCAGGTGAGAATCTGACAGCATAAATCCCATTGGTATGTCCTGATAAAGTTGTGAGTAAAGTACCATCAGGCTTCCAAAGCTTTACAGTCTTATCGTCACTAGCTGTGGCAATCATCTTACCGTCGGGTGAGAAAGCAACCCTATTGATTCCATCTTTATGTGCTTTAAAATCTGTTAATAAAGTGCCGTCTCGGTTCCAGATTTTTACTCTGTTGTTGTCACCAGTGGCAGCAGCACCACCACCAGCAGCTGTAATTGTCTGGCTATCGTTTGACCAAGCTAGATCCCAAACAAAGTCCTGATTGCGTTCGGTAGTGTGAAGAAGCTTACCATTGGATGTCCAGAGTTTCACAGTTTTGTCCCGACCACCAGTAGCAATCATCTTACCGTCTGGTGAGAAAGCGACACTATTAACTCCATCTTTATGCGCGTTAAAAATTGTTTTTAACAAAGTGCCATCTCGCTTCCAAAGTTTGAGTGTGCCGTCCCGACTTCCTGTGGCAATTGTCTGGCCATCATGCGAGAAATCGATACCATAAACTCCCTTACTGTGTGCTTTATTACCGTGTTCTTCAAGGTCTTTTAGTGGTGTACCGTCCTGCTTCCAACGTTTGACAACACCCTGGAAATCGCCTGAGACAATTGTTTGATCGTCAGGTGAGAAACTCACACTGAGGACTTTATCTTTATGTCCGTAGAGTGTCTTTTGCACACTACCATCTAGATTCCAGAGTTTTATAGTTTTGTCATAACTAGCTGAGGCCATCAACTTTCCATCATGTGAGAAAGTCACACTCCAGATCAAAGCCTGGTGTTTTTCTAAGCGATCGCGCTCTACTATCCAGTTAACTGACTGTTGTAGTGCCGTTACAACTTGGGTGCGAAGTTGACTATCGCTTTGTGCAAAAGGTAATTTCTTCAGTAATATTCCAGCATGGATGCTTTCTTTGAGGGCATCAAATGTCTGGTGTGAGGTAAAAAGTGCTTCTGAAGTTTTACTAATGGCTATTATTCGGTTTTTTTCTGATTGTTTTCTTTGATACTCTGCTTGGAACCCAAATATCACTGATACGGTTGCCAAGAGGGTCATCATAGCACTTCCAGCGATCGCCAAGTTTCGTTGTCGTTTTAAAAAAATATTTAGTTTTTCTTCAGCCTGTTGTCGTTTTTGTTTCTCCTTTTTCCGTTCTTCTAATTCTCTTGCTTGTTGTGATTGCCGGATAAAAGCTACTAGATAGTCATGAACCAGTTGATATAAGTTAGCAGGATCATCAGGAATTTTTAACACCAGTCCTGAACCGACTAAAATCTCTAAGACTAGATTTAGTGTTTCTTTTTCTGAGATAATACCTGATGTTTTTAAATCTTCCGCTAAATTGTCAGAAGTTTTGAAGGGACGAGTGCCTTTGTCGTCTGTTAGTAAATATAAAACGACTCTGGCACAGAGTTCGTTTTCATCACCACAGTCTTTAATAACTTCTTCTAAAAATCGCTCGACCAGTTTTTCTTTTGTTCCCGACTGAAGATATTGAGCTAAAGTTGTAATCTTATCTGTTTGGAGTTGCGCTCCGACTATTTGTAACTCAATCGGGCGTACCTCGCCAAGTTCGTCTGCTAAATCTTCTACCAATTGATCAATCAACGCAGGCTCTAAGTAAAAATTGGTTTTCTCGGTCAGACTTTGCACAACAGCTTTAGCATCTACTGAAGAGAAATTCCCCAAGTAATAGCGAATATTCTTATCTAAAATATTATTATTAATTGCTGTAAAATTAAACAGGCGATCGCACTCCAATAAATAATGCAAATAATCTTCTCGCAAACAGAGAATAACCTTCACAAAAGGAATATCTAGACAAAGCCGCAAGAACTTATAAAATGGCTGCCTTTTACTTTGATCTGTGTAAATAAAGAAAAATTCTTCAAACTGGTCAAAAATTAAAACCGTCAACCGATTACGCTCGGCATTTTCCCGCAAATTTTCAGAAATTAATTCTATCGAAGGACTAGACGTACCATTCTCTGCCAAACACTTTGCTAATATCCCCATCCAATCTGTATAAACTCGTATTACAATGGGTAATACATCACGAGCATCAATTGATTGCAGTTGCAGAGCAGGTACTAATCCTCCATTCAAAATTGAACTTTTACCTGCTCCTGACTGACCATGAAATACAGTCAGTTTATGGTCATTACGGCTCATTCTTTTCATCAAGCGATTGACATCTTGTTGGCGCTCCGAAACTGCAATTTCTTGAGCAACTTTTACAAGCTTTTCTACTTGTACCAATGCGGGGTTAATTACCTCCTGCTGAGGAATTAAATAAGCTGCCCCAATGAAAGCACGAAAACCATATTGATGTTCAATTTTAATTTGCTCTTGTTTAATCTGAAAAGCCGCCAGGTATTTACATTGTTGGTAATAAATGTTTTGCAATTTCTCTAAAATCCGAATGTAAAGCTCTGGATCGTATTGAGGTTTAGTTTCTCTTCTCGCAGCTTCTAGGATAGCTAAAGCATCTTGCACCTTATTAAGCTGCTGTTGCGCTCTGGCTAGTGCAAATAAATACCAACCTTGATGATAATAACGCACCAATTCTAAATTAGCGTTGGGTTGGGACGATTGGTTCTTAGCTACAATAGAAAGCGCTTTTTCTGCGGCTTGTTTGGCTTTATTCCAAGCAGAATGAGCAAGTGCTACTTCAGCGAGGAATCCATAAGCTCTGGCTTCTCTGAACCAATCAGGGTAAGTTTGATATAGAGTTAAAGCTTTTTGAGCAACTTTTTCTAATTCATCCCACTGCTGAAGCTTTTGCAGTACTTCCCCCAAAGTGTTGATAAACTTTGCTACTAAGTCGGGATGATGTGCCCGTTCAAAGACTTCCAGACATTTATGATAATAATCTTTAGCGCGTAAGCAAGCGGCTTCTTGTTCTGCTAAATGCTGGATGGCGTAGGTACGCCACCATAACCCTAAATTGTGCAGGACGCATCCTTGCTGCTCTAAGTTAAAACTCTGCTGCGAAAGTGCGAGACTGCGTTCATAATGCTGTCGTGACAGTTCCATCGAAACTGCATCTCGACCCAGGACAAATTCTAAACTGGCTTCTAATTCTGCGTCTAACTTCACACCCCGTTTTTGGAGTTCAGCTTGTGCTAACTCAAGTTCTACACGGTGCGGCGAACCGATTCCCAGATTGAGTGCAGAATTATCGAGAAATTTCCCTGCACCAGCATCTAAAACTTTGGCGAAAACTTCCTCAGATGTTTGCTTGACGAATTGAACTAAATTAGTGGTAGCGATCGCAAAATGAATTATTGTTGCCCAATTCTCGAAATCTGTCGCTAATCTAATCAGCTTTTGCAAAACTTGGTCATTAACCAATAACAGCACAGGGAAGGGGAAATTTTTTCTAAATTCCTCCCGTACTTGGTTAGTTGAAGTTAGAACTGTATCAATATCTTTAACAGATTCCAAACCAAAAACCATTAATGCTCGTGGCTGTTCATCTCCCAGTTTTTCACCTATAGACGTGTAAAGAGTTTTTACTGACACAGGTAAAGTGATTTCACGGATTTTAACAGGAGATAGTTGATGTAGGCGTTGTACTATATCCTGACGGAAAACTGCATAGTTACATCGAACCAAAATCAGCGAAAATTCTCCCTGAGAAAGGCTAATTGCTCGCACCAGAGTTTGCAATGAACGTTCATTTTCAGTAGCTAAATTTTCTGTCTCGTGCTGATTACTCATAACCCGAATTCCCTAGCTTCTGCCAAAATCGGATTGATATCAAACCAAGAACCATTTTCATCGCGGTATTCAAATACAAACATACTGCGAAGCAAAAGTTCGTATCTTTCATGACCTCTCAAGCTTTTCTGCTGCGCCACTTCACGCAGTACTTCCCATTCATCAGCAGTAATTGCTAAAGTTAGCTCATTGCAGCGTTGTTTAATCACCCTGTTTACACACTCTTGCGACAGGGGTGGGTCTTCTTGCTGAAGACAGCGAAATAATAACATCAGCAAATTTCGCAAATGACCACCGCTAACTAAGCACAGCCTTTCTAAAGTATCAGGACTATCAAAAACTTGGGTAATTAAATGCTGGCTTTGTTCCCAACTGACACCAGGAAAAGCCCTGGCCATAATCATTTGTTGTAGTAGTGTAATTCCCTGTGAAAATTCCGAACCATTTAGCCGTACAGGAACCATCGGTAAAACTTTAGGGTCTACTCCAAAGCGATTTGTTAACCTGCCTAAAGCATTGGAAAAAATCAACACTAGGGGAATGGTATAAACAACGTGACAATTTAGCTGGTTTAACTGTTCACCTCGTTCCACAAAGAGATATTCTGGTTGGTAATAACCAGAAGGCTTAAAAGAATTATCAACTCGGTCGAGATTATCGACAATTACCACCAGTCCTTTTTTACCTTGCTGCTCCAGTTTTTCCCTAGCAGGCTTGAGCAATTCTTTGTTAATTGATTCTAAAATGCCATTGGTGCGCGGTTCTAAATATTGTCGCAGTTGGCCACGAAGTTTGGGACTATCTTTAGTTTTGGCAGTAATTTTGGCAATACCTACAGATAACTCTCCCCCAAGTTCTATCGGCGTTTGCAAAAATTCAGCAAGTTCAGTAAACAGAGTTTGAAAGTATCCAGGCTTGAGATTAATTTTTATTGCTTCTAGACTTTGACTCACCTCACGAGCTACTGCTAATAAAATATCTGTAACATCAATATCAGCCATATCCAAGCTTTGGCTGGACTCAAAATAAACCACATGAAATCCCTGCTGTTCTAACTCTGCTTTTAGCCGTAGTAACTCAGTGGATTTGCCACAACCGATATGTCCTGTAAATAATTGACAAGTAGCTTGTTCCGGTGCAAGGCGGGTGATAGTTCGTCCTAATTCCTCAATAATCTTGGCACCACGCACTTTGGAGAAATCAATATAATACTGTTTATCCTCCGGTTTGCTCACAACCAGAGTCTTGGCGGGGTTGCATGCTTTAAAAAACCTGTCTAAATCTAGTTTCATCACAAATCACCCGAAATCAGCCTGACGTTCTTGCCCATTTCAGTGATTATACAGACGATAAAGCCGCTATTTCGGAAAAAACTTCTTCAGATTGACTGATTAAAATATCTAACTTTTCTTGTGGGGTGGGTGTCTCATCCGCCTACAACCAAGGACGGACAAGATGTCCACCCCACAAGAAATATTTTCCTCGTTCCCAGTCTCCGACTGGGAATGCATTCATTGAGATGCCAGACTGGAGGCAGAGCCTCAACTAGGGGCATTCCCATGCTCTGCATGGGAACGAGATAAGGGCGGACAAGATGTCCATCCCACAAGAAATATCTACAATTTCAGCTTTTCACCGCGAATCGAATAATCTAACAATTCCATCGGGTGAATAACTGAAATCTTCTTACCTTGCAACTGCAAATGTTTAGTAATCTGCAAAGTACACCCCGGATTAGCAGAAGCAATTAACTCAGCACCAGTATTCAATAAATTCTCTACTTTTTGCCGACCCAATTCTTCAGAAACTTCTGGTTGCAGCATATTATAGACTCCAGCACTACCACAACACAAAGCTGCATCTATTGGTTCTCTCAACTTTACCCCTGGAATTTGCCGCAATATCTGACGTGGTTGGACGCTAATCTTTTGTCCATGCAATAAATGACAAGCATCTTGATAAACTAAATTCAAAGGCTTATCGGTTAACGGCGATAGTTTTGTTGTTAAGCCAACAGTTGCCAAAAATTCTTGAGCATCTCTAACTTTAGCGGCAAAATCTTTTGCTTTTTCTCGATATTCTGGGTCATCTTCTAAAATATGCCCGTATTCTTTCAAAGTATGACCGCAACCAGCAGCATTGATAATTACAAAATCTACATCGGTCTTGGCAAAACTATCAATCATCTGCCTTGCTAAAGCTTTTGCTTGTTCTGTTTGTCCTTGGTGTTCGGGAAGCGCCGCACAACAACCTTGAGATTTCGGAATCACAACTTCACAACCGTTAGCGGTTAAAACCCGCACTGTTGCTTCATTTACGGAAGAGAAAAACAGTCGTTGGACGCAACCCAAAATTACGCCAACGCGGTAGCGCTTTTCACCTTTAGCAGGAATGATAGTAGGAAAATTATCTTCAAAAGATTTGAGAGTAATTTCTGGCAGAATTGATTCCATTGCTGCCAAACGGGGCGATATTTTGTTGAGTAAGCCCGTAGTCCGAAATAATTTAGCAAACCCCAATTTTTGATAAACTAACAACGGAATTAGTAAAAACCGTAAAAGATTTGCATAGGGAAACAGAGAAAAGATCAATTTCCGAAAAAATTGGTCTGATAAACTGCGGGGATAATTCCGTTCAACTTGATGACGAGTTGCAGAAATTAACTTGTCGTATTGCACACCAGAAGGACAAGTACTGACACAAGCAAGACACCCCAAACAAGAATCAAAATGTTCTACTGTTGCAGTATTGAGAGCAATTTCACCCTCATTAATTGCATCCATTAAATAGATACGTCCTCTAGGAGAATCCATCTCCTTGCCAAGCACACGATAACTGGGACAAGTCGAAAGACAAAATCCACAATGGACACAACTATCAATCAACTTCGGGTCAGGTGGATGACTCCCATCAAACCCCTTCAAATTCTTTAAACTACCCGTATTATTAACAGAATTTTCTGAAACTTGCATATTTCTATCTTTCCCCTCTTCCTTTGCGTCCTTTGCGTCTTGGCGGTTTGTTAAAATTAAATCCCACCCACAAACCGACCAGGACTTAAAATCTTCTTACTATCAAACTGTTCCTTAATACGGCGCATCAACGGCAAAGCGTTGCCAGTATAACCCCAAACATCTATTTGTTCTTTAATCGTTACTGGTGCTGACAAAATTGTTAAAAAACCACTACTTGCTTGAGTGCGATCGCGGATTTTCAAAACTTGATTTTTACTCTCTAATTGTAACAAACCTAACCCACTACTAATATGAATCAAACCTAACTCCACCTGAGTCAAAATCTCGACAGCAGCAGTAGGTAACACTCCTATTTTGCAGGTAATTACCGATTCTGTAGCAGAAGTATGTATTCGTTCTTGCAATCTCTGCCATAGATTAGCTTCCTCAGCATCGGCAAAAATTGCCCCATCTAAACCCAACTTTTGCCCAACTTCCAAAACTCGGTTTGACTGTTCTTTAACACTTTCACTAATACTTTGAAAGCGGGCAATTAATCCTAGTCCTTCACCCAACCCTAAACTAGATACCAATTTACTTGATAGCAAATCAGCCTGCACTGGCGTTAACGCCGAACCCCGAAGGATATCAGCCGCTTGAGATATAGCCTCAGCTTTCCCAGTTAGTACCACCGTCCCCGATGCTTCTGCTAGCGGGTACAGACGAAAAGTTAGTTGACTAATAAAGCCTAATGTGCCATAAGACCCCGTAAGCAACTTCATCAAGTCATAGCCGGCGACATTTTTAACTACTCTTCCCCCAGCTTTAGCAATTTCTCCATCAGCACGCACAAAGGTAATACCTAGTAACTGGTCGCGCACACTACCATAGCGTTGTCGCAGAGAACCTGTATCACCTGTGGCAACAATACCGCCAATGGTTGCCGATTCTGGTGCTGTGGGATCAAGGGCGAGAAATTGCCGCGACTTTGCTAAAAGTGCTTGCAAATCGGAGAACTTCATCCCAGCTTCTACCGTAACAGTCAAATCGCCAACAGCGTGTTCTATCAGTTGGTTGATGCGTTCTGTACTGACTACAACATCAATGCTTTTTGCTAAACTACCCCAGTTGAGTTTACTACCACTACCACAGGGGAGGACGGGCCAGTTATTTGTGTGAGCTTTGGCAATGACTGCGGCTAGCTGTTTTTGAGTGCGAGGATAGACAATACAACTGGGTGATTTTCCAGAAGCTATAGCCTGTTGGATACGTTTTTGCTGACTAAGTTCGATATTTTCCCAAAGGCAAACAGTATTTTCTTCGCCGACGATAGATGCAAAATCAGAAGCGCAGACGGCTTGCGGTCTGTCATTAGACATTGCTTTCATTGAGTTTATTTTTTTACGCCCTACTTCTAATTTACTGGCTAACCTGACCAAAAAAGCACATTGCCATTAATATACGGTGGCTTCAATATAAAAAGCGATGCCTACAGCGCAAGCCGGCTTGTAATCAGCGCCAAATGAAGAGGTAAGGTTTCAAGCGATCGCTGTCCAAAAGGCGATGAATATAGCAATCCTAAATCATTCGTGAACAATAAGATCCCCGACTTCTTAGAGAAGTCGGGGATCTTAGTCTCTCGATTTTCACAAAATAGTATTGCTATATTTTAATACATTATCTTCAGCAAAGTCTTTTGATCGCTTAGATCAAAAGCTAACAATTACCGACTCTTGTGGTAAAAAGTTGAGCTTTGTTAAAGCTGAATAAAGTTATCATGCTCTTGTATTAAGAGCGATCGCGCTTCGTTGGGTAAGGTATTAGCCTTATCCAACCTATAATATTTGAAAGCTTTCAAATTTTAGGAAAAAAGTAGTAGATAAGTAAAATTTACTCATCTACTACAGGTAGAGTTAGGAGACATCTGGGATATTTACAATATCTTATATGGGAAAAATTAATAAATTTCAGCGATGAATATTGCTATTTAAGTGTAGTTATTCAAAATAAATTTATGTTGTTTTATTTTGAATTTTGAATTTTGAATTTTGAATTGATTCATGTTTCTCTGATTCACTTTTAAAAAAAGTAACAGATGGGTAAAAATTAGCCATCTGCTACAAGCAAACGGAGGTATAAACTTGATTATTTAATTGGCATGAACCAATTCTTGAGGCGCGGCGGCATCATAAGCTGCGGCTTTCACAAATTCCTTGAGAACGTCTTTGAGTCTTTGCTCAATTTCCTCATCTAACAAGACACTATTATCAGCTTGTCGTTGAATTTGTTTATCTACCGCATAAACTGTAGCTAGGATATGCCGCGCTCCTAATTCAGATAATACAGGTTTTAGGGCGTATTCAATTGCCAATAAATGAGCGATGGTTCCACCCAAAGCTATTGGTAACACGGGTTTACCTGTCAATGATTTTTGTGGCAGCAAATCTAGAAATGTTTTTAGCACTCCCGTATAAGCAGCTTTGTAAATTGGGGTGGCAATAATCACACCATCTGCCTTTGCTAATAAAGCTTTTGGCTGTTCTAAAGCTGGGCTGTCGTAACGTCCAAAAACTAAATCTTCAGCAGGCAAATCTCGAACTGAAATAATGTCTACATGCAGGCCTTCTTGTTGTAAAAGCTTGGCAGTGTATTCGACCAAACCATAGGTTCTAGATGGATGAGTAGGACTACCAGCGATCGCTAAAATATTTGTCATTCAATTAAACTCCCAATTTCTAAAACGGGTTGAGTATGTTTTGTGTTTTTGGTCTGCATAGCTGATGCTGTGTTGACCTTCTCACTCAGACGTTTGTAGGGACGGCGCAAACTCATACTCTCAACTTCCCAAATGTAGCCATGAATAACTACATCCTGGGGAATGAAAGGAGAATTACGCAGTAATTCCACCTGCTGTGTGCAGATTTCATCTACATCGGTAAACGTTTTGATCCATTTGGAAAAAACACCTTTTGGTAGCTTCAATTCTGGTAAAGCAGGATCGATAGTAACTTGATCCACGTCAATACCTTGATTTCGCAATACCTCACTGAGAAAGTCTCCTGATGCTGTCATCATGCCACATTCGGTATGATTAATGACGATGATTTCTTTTGTGCCAAAAAACTGCGTAGTTAGCATCGCTGACCGAATCGCATCATCTGTAACTAAGCCTCCAGCATTACGGAAAATATGAGCATCTCCTTCACCAATTCCTAATGCTTTCTCTACAGGTAAACGTTCATCCATGCACGCTAGCACCCACAAGCGTTTGTTGTTAGGTATTCCCAACTGACGACGCAATGCCCAAGCTTCTTTTTCTGAGATTTTTTGGTCAATTTGTTGGTGCAGCATGGTTGGTAATCTCCTAGTTCTTATTTACTAGGATATGGACGTTGCTCTTTCTTGAGGCTTTTGCTTAGGGAAATCTTCATTCGCCACAATCTCGCCAAATGGACTTAAGACATGTTGTTTCTCCACTGTCGGCAGATTCTCTAATGGCAGGTGGGGAAATAGCAGTTCTGCAACTCGATAAGCTTCCTCTAGATGGGGATAGCCAGAGAAAATAAAGGACTCAACACCCAAAGCAGCATATTCCAATATTCTGGCTGCTACAGTTTGGGGATCGCCGACTAAGGCTGTTCCCGCACCACCCCGTACTAAACCGACTCCCGCCCATAGATTCGGACTGATTTCTAATGCCTCACGATTACCGTGGTGGAGTTGAGTCATCCGGCTTTGTCCAACTGAATCCATCCGCGCATAAGCTTTTTGGGCTTTAGCGATCGCTTCGTCATCTACATATTTAATCAATTGATTCGCCGCATCCCAAGCTTCACTCGTGGTTTCGCGCACAATCACATGTAGGCGAATCCCAAACCGCAAAGTCCGGCCTTCTGCTTCTGCAAGTCTGCGAACTGATGCAATCTTCTCGGCTACTTGCGCTGGTGGTTCGCCCCAAGTTAGATAAACATCTACATGTTTAGCAGCAATTTTTTGAGCAACAGGAGAGGAACCGCCAAACCACAAGGGCGGATGCGGCTTCTGAACAGCTGGAAACAATAGTTTCCCATCCTGAATATTGAAATATTCGCCTTGGAAATTAGCTTGTTCACCACTAGCGATCGCTCGCCATACTGTCAAAAATTCATCTGTTAATTCATAGCGCTGATCGTGATCCAAATGCAAGCCATCTCCCGCTAATTCCACGGGATCGCCCCCTGTCACGACATTTATCAGCAAGCGTCCTTCAGAAACGCGATCGAAAGTCGCCGCCATTCGCGCTGCCACTCCAGGCGATACCAAGCCAGGACGAATCGCCACCAAAAAACGCATCCGTCGCGTCAGTGATACCAGCGTTGATGCAATAATCCAAGCATCTTCACAAGAACGACCAGTGGGTAGCAATGCCCCTGTATAACCAAGGTCATCCACCGCTTGGGCTATCTGCCGCAGATAGGGAAAGCTTACTGCCCGTCCACCTGTAGCCGTTCCAAGGTAACGTCCGTCGCCGTGGGTTGGGATGAACCATAGTAGCTGCATGAATCCTGTCCTTATAAACTACGGTAAACCTATAGAAATACCGTGCTTTATTTCTAGCTTTAGAGTATCACATAATTCTACAAAAGCCCGCAAGAAGTTTTAAAAAACTCCGGTATTCCTATCAGACCAATGTATATTAGGCGGTGTTCAATAAGCTAGCGATCGAAAAATTGGGGATTGGGGAAGAGGAGGCAGAAGGCAGGAGTCAGGAGGCAGGAGGCAGTTTTGAATTTTGAATTTTGAATTGTTAATGTGGTTAGGTTTTCAGCGATGAACGTGGGTAGCCATCCAGCCCACAGGCAATAGGCGTAAAATTCCGTTCTGTCTCTAGGAGAAATAAGGCAATGGGGCCGATGTTGATTGCTGCCAATGATTGGCCACATATAGCGTTTAGATGGATAACTCTACTTGTATTAGGGATTTCCAAATAAAAAAATATTCAATTAACTCTTGTGGGGTGGGCATCTTGCCCGCCCTATTATGGACTGGGCGCTCATGTTGCCCACCCCACAATATTGGATAATTTGTTGTTTCTTAGCTAATTTTAATCAGTTTATCAGGATTAATTTAGAACGATCGCTGATTATAGTTATTCATGTAGGGAATTCCGTACTGGAGTTGATTGTCCAGTGAACCGGAAAATAGAAAATAATAGATATATGGACAAACGGTATTTTTTGCAGGCTGGTGCAGCCATAGTCGGCACAGCATTTTTATCAAGGTATATCAATTGGGGGTCACAAGCGATGACAACTTCTCAGAGTGGATTTGAAGTTACTAAACCAGAATCAGAATGGCGCACCATTTTAACGCCAGAACAGTTTAATGTATTGCGTAAACATGGAACTGAACGCCCTTACACCAGCCCACTGGATAAGGAATACGATAAAGGCACTTATTATTGTGCCGCCTGTGAATTACCACTGTTTACATCTGATACCAAATTTAACAGTGGTACTGGCTGGCCTAGCTTTTTCAATCCGATTGAAGGTGCGATCGCTGTAACTGTAGATAGGTCGTTGTTTATGACCAGAACTGAAGTACATTGTAGTCGCTGTGGTGGTCATCTAGGTCATGTTTTTGATGATGGCCCTGCACCGACTGGCAAGCGCTACTGCATGAACGGAGTTTCGCTAAAGTTTGTTCCTGCTTGATAAGTTGCTTAGGCGTAGACTGTCCTAAATATCGGACTTACTAACCTAAATCATCCTATTTGCTTGGTTCTTGTTTCTGCTTTTTGTCTTTGGGATCTTTTTTAGGTTTTTTAACTTCTTTGTTACTTTTTCTTTCTTTCGACATCAGTGTTCTCCAACTAGGTTAATTAGTGAAAGCTTCAACATTCTGCCATCAGGGAATCAGGAGGTGGCTTATCTGATATTCTCTTAAAACAAAAAAGAAAGTATCAGATGTAAATGCTACTGACTACCATGATACTGTGTTGTTTGATTTTCTTTTGACAACCTTTTTGATCTATTTGAAGCACAATCGCCTTTAGGGTAGCACAGTTAACTGTGCTACCCTAATTATTTACAACGTCGCTACAAGATCCTGCAAGCGATCGCGTCCATCCCGAAAGACTGGCCAACCATCGCCTACTAGTACTGCTTCTACCCGACTTAGTTGAGCCAACCTGCGAATAGAAGCAACAGCTTCTTCTCGATTCAGCAGCTTGTCATCTGGTAAAATCGTTAAGCTACCGGCTTTACGTGCCCGGACTAAATCCCCTGTAATTAAAGTTGTTTCTTCTAGTAATAGAGCCAATTCACCAGGAGTTTTAGAACCATTGAGTTCAATCACTTCTAGTCCTGGGACAAATTCTTCACCATCAGATAGCCAGCGATCGCAAGGTATGGGAAAAGTATCTTTTTCTGCTATGGGGCCAGCTATCTTAGCATAAGTTTGATCGGCAATTTCTTTACTTGCCCTGATATGCTCGGAATTCGTCAGCACAATCCAAACCACACCGCCGAGGGATTTCAGATGATTCCAATCATGGTTTGATAGGGCTACTGGGTCAATCAAGATGTTACCATCTGGCCGAATCCAGGCAATCCCATTGAAATCAATATTTCTTGCCGGATTGAAACTAGACCAGCTATACAGATCGGGACGGTGCAAAGATTTCATGATGATTCTGGATCAGTACTTCGATAATTGACTATTAATATCAATAATTTAGTATATAGATAATAAGGGCATTGGGGACTAGGTACTGGGGACTGGGGACTGGGGACTAGGTACTGGGGACTGGGGACTGGGGTTTTTACTCAGCACAGTTCTTTAATTTGGAATTTTGAATTGATTTCTCCCCTGGATCTGGATTTTGAGTATACTACGATAAATCTATCGATATTATGATTTTTATGAAAAGAAGTGAGGTTTAAAACCGTACAACTCTTAGAGACGCTACCGCGAACGTCCCGCTACGCGCTAACGCCTGCAAGTGGCGCGTTCGCGGTAGCGTTCGCACGAGAAAGAATCATTGTTTCCCAAGGGTTGTTGAAACCCCACCCGCAAGTGGCGTGGCTGTCTTTAATTTTGAATTTTGTTAGCGCAGCGTTAGCGAGTCCGCGAGCGTCATTTTGAATTTTGAATTGATTCATCTGGTTTATAGAAATTCCCGCATAATCGCAACAGAGATCAACGGAGGTATAGGGGTGAGTGAAATTAAGCGCCAAAAAATATCAGTGAAGGCAGAACAGTTTACAGAGTCGGTGATTCGAGAAATGACCAGGGTTGCACTGCAACACGATGCAGTAAATCTGGCGCAGGGGTTCCCTGATTTTTCTTGTCCCTTGGAGTTGAAACAGGCAGCATATCAGGCAATAGAGGCGGATGTGAACCAGTATGCCATTACTTGGGGCGATCGCCCATTTCGTCATGCGATCGCTAACAAAGTCCGTTGGTATCTCGGCTTAGATATCAATCCTGAAACCCAAATCACCGTTACCTGTGGTTCCACAGAAGCAATGGCATCTGTGATGCTAGCAACAGTTGATCCCGGCGATGAAGTAATTGTATTTGAGCCATATTACGAAAACTACGGTCCTGATGCGATTTTAGCTGGTGCTATACCCCGTTACGTGACACTCCATCCTCCTCATTGGACATTTGATGAAGCAGAGTTGCGTCAAGCTTTCAATGCCAATACTAAAGCGATTATTATCAACACACCCCACAATCCCACAGGTAAAGTCTTCACTCGTGAAGAACTTACCCTAATTGCTGAACTTTGTCAAAAGTGGGATGTGTTAGCCTTCACTGATGAAATCTATGAACATATTCTCTATGACGGCACTCAACATATTGCCCTCGCGACCCTTCCCGGTATGGAAGAACGCACCGTTACTATTAACGGTCTATCTAAAACTTATAGCGTTACCGGATGGCGAGTCGGCTACATTTTGGCAAACCCCGAATTGACAGGGGCGATTCGCAAAGTCCATGATTTTCTCACCGTTGGCGCACCAGCACCATTGCAACGAGCCGGTGTTGCTGCTATGCAACTGCCACCATCCTATTATGAAGAACTGGCCAAACTTTATCACCAGAAGCGAGACAGTATTTTACAAATTCTAGACCAGGTTGGAATTCCCTATTTCGTTCCCAAAGGAGCGTATTACGTTCTTGCAGATATTTCCAAATTTGGCTATAAAACAGATGTTGAATTCACTTACCATCTGATTAAAAATATTGGTGTTGCTGTAGTTCCTGGTTCCAGCTTTTTCAGTCAACCAGAAAAAGGACATTCGTTAATCAGATTTTGCTTCAGCAAAAGACCTGAGACATTACAAACAGCGAGCGATCGCTTACTAAAATTGCAATCAAATCTACAGCCAATATTATAATATATTTCTTCTCCTCTTTTATATGAGTTGTGAAAATCGAGAGACTCAGATCCCCGACTTCTCAAAGAAGTCGGGGATCTTATCGTTCACGAATGATTTAGGACTGCTATATCTCCAAGTTAATATAAGTTTTCATTTGTTAAAAAAAATAACATTATTTTCGAGTTAGATTTAACTCTAACTTTCGATACCCAATGTAAAGTTAACTTGCCAAATTAAACCCCACTTCGCAACGGGGGTTTATAAGCCTTAATGTATAGTAGTCTTCAGAAAAACAACACCAAGCTAGTGTAGAATTAGTTGAAATTTCCGGTAATTATATCGGGATAGTAGGCTTAAAAATTCTGGATTAAAAGCCCCATTGACTCTTTAAAAGGATAGGACTAACGTTATGAGTAGTCCTTGAAAGGACACTATCTATACATCAAAAAATCAGGAGGTATTTCCGATGATGATGATGATGATGACTGAAACCATGACTCCAGAAATGCAAACTTGCATGGATGTTTGTATGGACTGTCATAAAATGTGCATGGAAACCATGACTCATTGCATGAGCAAAGGTGGTCAGCACATGGACAAGAACATGATGAGCATGATGAGCATGATGCGCGATTGCTCTGAAATGTGCATGATGTGCATGAACATGATGATGAGCGGTTCTGAGTTCATGGAACGCACTTGTATGCTTTGTGCCGAAATGTGCGATCGCACTGCAATGGCGTGTGAGATGATGAGCGATGACGCGAAAATGATGGAATGTGCTGCCGCTTGCCGTAAGTGTGCAGAGTCTTGCAGAAGTATGCACATGATGCCCGCATAATTCCACGACAATCTAGCAGAAGTTTCTCTGCAACCTAATATTCAAGCGCTCAGACTCTTTGGGGTCTGGGCGCTTGAAGTAATTTAATCATTGTGGTTGGCTGAACTCTTGTGTCAACCTTGTATACACTTTCCTTAGCATCCACTCTTTAACTACTTCACCAAAATCTTTAAAATCTATGATTTTGGTAAAAATATCTTGATTTAAATCCATTCGCTCAATCAGCTTTGTCAGAAATACATCCTCAAAGCCATATTTAAAGTTCTGAATTGAGTTACTTTTGGCTTGTTGTGATAATGTCTGATCCTGAACTAGTGCTTCTTCAATTTGGCTGAAAAAATATTTGTCTGCTTCACTAAAATCAGTTCTAAATCTTTTGTTGAGAATATCGATAATCTCTGAAAGTTTAGCCTGTTCTTCTTTATCTCTTGGTATGCCAGCTTCGGTTATAGGTTGTAGAGATAACTTTCAAATTTGTCGGGTAGTTCTTTTTCACCAAAGCCGTTGATATCAGGATAAGAGCATCTCAATCAGGCTTGACATAAAGGTTGTGAGGAATCTAATGTAGAGTCAATGAAACAAGAACTAAGAACTCGAATCATATAATTGTTATCAGGGTAGACTCATCAACTGTAATGTATTGGAAGCCTGCTAACTCACATTTTGCACCAGGTAACTGGAAGTCGCAGCTACACAGACAAAACCCGCCTCTGCGGGTTTGCTGACTTTTCACGGTATCTGGAAAACCTCTCTCTAAATCTCTTTCCTAAAAGGAGAGAGACTTTGAATATTCCCCCTTCCCTCGTAGGGAAGGGGGTTAGGGGGTTAGGTTTTTCGTGGCTTTTCCACATAACGTGAAAAGTCAGGCGGGTTTGAAGCTATTGCTTGCCATAATCATCCTATGTATGGTCAAATAACTAATCTTATCACTGCCGCCAAGTTTTCCATTATTACAGCTTCGTTGTGTCCCGTACATCTCTGCGTTCATTCCATCAAAATCAACCGCAGAGGATCTAAACGCACATACCAAGGAAAAGGTTGGTCTTTCATCGTCGCCCATTTTTCTTTGAAGACTTCAGCTTGCAAATGATAATCTTGAGAATTCTTGCCAGCCGAATGTAATTTGAGAAACAACGTCATTCGATGGGGCGTTTCACTTGTTCGTACTACCCAGCAGGGAAAGGTATTTTCCTGTGATGAGTCGTTGGTAAAAATGAACTGATGGGCACGAATACCGACGTGAGATAATTCGCTGTTGATTGGTTCAATTACTTTCAGGGTACAATCCCAATCAGTCGCTTCCACCTGTTGTGATGACTGGAGAACAGCACGAGAGAAGTTTTTGCATCCAGTGAGTTGAGCAACACTCACAGTAGCAGGATGCTCGAAAATATCATATTTACTGCCATAATGAACGGCTCTACCATGCTCCAATACCAACAGATTTGGGCAAATCCGATAAGCTTCTTCCATATTATGGGTGACAAATAAAGTCACACCTTGGTAGTCAGCTAGAGTTTCTGTCATTTGCTCCTCTAATTGACTACGTAGATGGGTGTCAAGTGCCGAAAACGGCTCGTCTAAAAGTAATGCTTCCGGTTGACTTGCTAATGCTCTTGCTAAGGCTACCCGTTGTTGTTGACCCCCAGAAAGTTGGTGCGGATAGCGATCGCCTAACCCCTGCAACTGCATAGCTATTAGTTGCTCCTCTACCTGCACTCTAATGCTCCCAGCAGATAGTTTTTTGGGCAAACCAAAAGCAATATTTTGCGCCACACTCATGTGCGGAAATAGCGCGTAATTCTGCACTAAAAAACCGATGCGGCGATCGCGGCTAGGTAAATTAATTCCTTGTTCGGAGTCAAATAGAACTCTGTCATTTAAAACTATCCGCCCCGTTGTAGGCGTTTCTATCCCCGCTAGGCAGCGCAAAATCATGCTCTTACCTGCTCCAGAACCTCCTAACAATCCCAAGGGTTGCTCATCAGTATTGAAAGCAACTTTTAAATCAAAGCTAGGAAGTATTTTTTCAATGTTGACAAACAATCCACCAGATTCAAAGCTAGATTGCGGAGTATAAAGAATTTCTCCCCCTGCTCCCCGCTCCCTTCTCCCCGCTCCCTGCTCCCCGCTCCCCGCTCCCCTTCTCTTTTCCCTCAATTCTTGCCAAAAGTTAACTGCAATAATTCCAGAGAGAGAAATCACCATAATTGCGATCGCCCAAAACCAAGCTTCATTCATTGCTCCCGCTTCCACCGCAAAATAAATCGCCATTGGGATTGTCTGCGTTTGTCCAGGAATGTTACCAGCCAGCATCAACGTTGCGCCAAATTCTCCCAAAGCACGGGCAAAAGCTAGCATTGTGGCGGCGACAATACCCGGTAGTGCTAGGGGTAAACTGATGCGCCAAAAGATTGTAGTTTCAGTTGCACCAAGGGTTCTAGCGACTCGCAGCAGATTACCATCTATTTGTTCAAAAGCTCCCAATGCAGTTTTATACATTAAAGGGAAAGAAACTACTGTGGCTGCGATCGCTGCACCATACCAAGTAAAAACGATGGTGAAGTCAAAAGTCCCCATGAATTTCCCTACAGGGCCATTTTTGCCAAAAAATAGCAGCAACAAGAACCCGACAACCGTAGGCGGTAAAATCAGGGGCGCAATAAAGATACCCTCAATCAACGATTTCCCTTTGCCACGATATCCCAGCATCCAGTAGGCAGCAGCGATACCCAAAAAGAAGGTGATAAATGTGGCAAGTAATGAAGTTTTGAGTGATATCCAAAGAGGCGATAAATCCAATGGCATAGTTGTCTGGGGAAGAATTAGCTCAACTAATCCCTAATTTACCAACTTTAGCTTTAATATATTAGAAAAAGTTGGTAAATTACATCACAATCAAGAGACATCTCCGAAAAAGAATTGTTTTGACGTAGCAGTGCTACGTCTCTACAAGGGTTCTGGGTAACGCATCTTTAATTTCTGGAGATGTCTAAGGAAATCCCAAAAACTATCCAAACTTTAAACAAAATTCGCGTTCAGTTGGGTATCAAATATCAGAATTAGATACAGTTTATTATCATTTGATACTCATCTTCAAACCAACTGGTAAAATTATTGGGAATTACCAAAGTGTAAAAATCCTCGCAAACACATCCTGTTAGCAGTATTGAATGCTACCGTCAACAGCAAGTGCATCCTCCTACTAGCAATCAAAAAAAACCCCAAGACCTTTTCTTAGTGTGCGGACTCAAAAGTTTAGGGCAACATTGCGTTGCAATCCTCAAGGAATACGATGTTAAAGTTAGCGCCATTGAGGATGTGCAGCCCGAACATTGGGAAGTCCCAGAAGTACCTAACTTACTAAAAAAGTTAATCATAGGAGACTGTCGCCAGCCAAGTGTTTTAGAGCAGGCAGGTATCAGGCAGTGTCGTTCAATACTTTTAGTAACCAGAAATGAGCGGATAAATATAGAAGCTGCCTTTGCAGCACGCCGTCTTAATCCCCACGTCCGCTTGATTGTACGTTCAGATAAACAAAATTTCAATAAACTATTGTGGGAAAATCTCGGCAATTTTGTTGCCTTTGAACCCACTCATCTTTCGGCTCATGCCTTCGCTCTAACAGCCCTTGGCTCTGAAGCTATTGGATATTTCACCTTAGAAGGGCAACTGTTGCAAGTCATAAAGCATCAGGTACAAGCAAAGGATGGCTGGTGTAATGGCAAGCCAGTACATAGACTCAATCTTACAACTCGCCGCATCTTGAGCCATAAACCTGTTTCGTCTAACCCACTCAAAGAATTGTTTGGCTGGAACCCAGAGGCAGAAGTAGAGGTAGGAGACACGCTAGTTTATATTGATGTGGCATACGATTTAGCTTTCTCTGAGCAACATCGGCAATCTCATCGCCAAAAGTGGCAGTGGCAACAGTTTCTTCAAAGCATCACAACAAAAAATCTCAAGGATAAAATAGCCCAATTTTGGCAATCTTACTACCAAAGCCAAAATCAAATCCGGCGAATTGCGACAATCTATGCGATTACTGTACTCATCCTATGGCTTGTTGGAATAGTTCTTTATCGCTTATATTATCCTGACATTACCATTCAAGAAGCTTTCTATGCGACAGCAGTTTTGCTCTTGGGAGGATACGGAGATTTATTTGGTAGTGTTGAGTTTGCATCGCAACCAAAACCCTCAGACGATATGCCTTGGTGGTTGCGGTTTTTTAGCCTGGGAATGACGTTGACAGGTCAAGCTTTCGTGGGAGTATTATATGCGCTGCTGACTGATGCTCTGGTCACTTCAAGATTCCATTTTTTTAATTCCCGTCCTCCCATACCACAACGCAACCATCTAGTAATTATTGGCTTAAATCGCTTAGGGCAGAAAGTAGCTGCTCTTTTGCAAGAACTCAACCAACCGTTAGTAGGAATTCATCCTACCACTCTCGACCAAGAAACTTTACCCGATATGCCCCTTATCGTTGGTAATGCTACCGAAGCACTCACTAAAGCGAATCTCTCCCATGCTAAAAGTATCATTTTAGTTGGGGACGATAATATGGAAAATCTCGAAATTGGTTTGATGGCTCATGCAATGAACCCCGCCACTACCTTGATTATCCGCTCTCAAGACCGCCAATTTAGTGATAATATCGCCCCTCTGTTTCCCTATGCTCAAGTTATATGTGGTGCGGCTTTGTCGGCAGAAGTCTTTGCTTGTGCGGCTTTTGGAGAAAATGTTCTGAGCTTGTTTCACTTGAATGAGCAAATAGTCATGGTGACGGAATACAAGATTGAAAATGGCGATACTCTAAATGGGTTGCTTTTATCTGAAATAGCTTCTGGCTACAGCGTTGTACCAATTCTCTACCAGAAATATCAGCGAGACAATTACTCTTTAATGCCCTGGTATGATGTTAAGCTTGATGTTGGCGATCGCTTGATTGTTTTAGCTACAAGCAGTAGTTTGCAGCGAATTGAATGGGGTGAAATGCTGCCTCGCCTTTGGCAGGTGCAAATAGAAAAAGCTCTGACTGCAAATGCTATTATCTATGGTGCTGAAGAGATAGTTTTGATTACTGGATGTAGTTCCACTAACGCTAGGCAATGGATGAATAATTTGCCTGGAGTGTTGCCGATACCACTTTATAAACATCAAGCTCAACGTCTCGTGCGCGAGTTAACAAAAGTACAAGTTTTGGCAAATTTAATATTCATTGGGCAACCTTAATCCTCCCATAACTAGAAGTCATATCAATACTGTTGGGTTAAGGCAAGAGACGTGATGAATCGCCGTCAAGACAAAAGACTGATTATTGTAGAGACGGCGATTTATCGCGTCTTTGTGATGATTTATCGCATCTTTAGCGATCTAGAATTTTCATCAAAAAACCTTAGCGAACCGTATTGTAAATCATATTATCTGTGGATAATTATTGGAGTTTAGACTAAATAATCAAACTCAAAGCAAAAAATCAAAAACAAAGTTCATAGGCATTTATTCTAAAAATAAAAGCACAACAACATTGTTGTGCTTTTGTAGATTATTTGTATTCAGTTCATTATGATAATCGGAGAATTTATTAATTAATCCAGTTGAGTACTGTAGGCACTAAAACCATAAGCCAGAGTTTCTTTTAAATTACCTGATGGCTTAAGACTTCTGTTGATAGCATTAGCAAAAGGTACTGGAATCCCTTTAATGGTTTCCGGCAAAATTGCATATTCTGCTGTTGGTTCGACAATGTATTGTGGACATTTCGCTTTCATCCCCGCAGTAGCTAACATTTCTTCTATTTCTGCGGCTGAATATTGCTTGAGATAAACTGGATTTCTCACAAATGGATTCAGCCTTCTGATAAAATTATGGATAATGTGAGAAGGACAAGACTTGTTGTGAAAGGAATGATTAAAAACAAAAATTCCACCAGGTTTTAGCACACGAGAGATATCAGCTAATAATTTTCTTAATTGGGCATCTGGGATATGCATAAAAACGCAGTTAGAAATTACCAAATCTATAGAATTATCTTCTAAAGGCAATATTTCTGCAGAAGTGCAAATCAAGTTAAATTCCGCTTCTGGGAAAAAATTGTATTCTTGTTTAACCTTGATTAACCGCCGCAATAAAGGTTCAGAAATATCAATGCCGTAATATTTCTCGCATCTGAGATTTTTCGCTTTTGAGAGATGTAAAGGTGCGCGACCATAACCAGAACCAATTTCCAGAATAGAACCGACAGATTTATTCAACGGAAATTTGTTCCAAGTACCTCCAGGCGTACCAGTTAGCAGAGTGTAATCTTGTTTAATTGGCGAGGCATCTGTAATTTTTTCAATTTTTTGGGAACCATAATATGTTTTACCAATTGCGTCCCATGTTTTTTTATGTTGAGTATTATTTAATTGTTCATAGTCGCTAGGAAAATAAATGCCATCTCGTAATTCAAAGTCATTCAGACTAAATTTTACATCTGCTAATTGACTCATTATGATTATTCCTCATGAATAGTTAAGTCTGTTTTCTGTTATACTCTCAACTCAGCATTAACCGCAAGTGATTTTTACTGAGTTCGATTCCCTAAGCCTATTTTTAAAGTCTATAACTATTTTAAATTCGATGGAATGTACTACTAAAGCGCCTATTGCATCCAAGTGAAAACCGCTATAATAACAACCCGTCGCCTGATTAGAATACAAGCTCGTATACATTAGTTGATGGACTGCAACAATCGGAGGGTGGGATGGTAGAAGGGTTACAACCAAAACGGGTGGTAGTTGTAGGTGCTGGTTGGGCTGGTTTAGGAGCAACCTACCATTTGGCAAAACAAGGTTATGATGTGACACTTCTCGAAGCAGGCCCCTATCCTGGTGGATTGGTGGCAGGTTGGCAAACAGCAGCCGGAAAATCTGTTGAAGCTGGCATTCATGGCTTCTGGTATCCTTACAGAAATATTTTTTCTTTAATTAATGAATTAGAAATTAATCCTTTTACTACTTGGACTCGTTCTTCGCAATATTCGCCAGCAGGTTTAGAAGTTGAATCACCAATTTTTCAAGACTTACCGCGACTTCCCTCGCCACTGGGAACTTTTCTCTACACTCAGTTTAAGCGGCTGCCACTAATTGACCGTCTGAGTGCCCTACCTTTACTTTATGCTGTCGTTGATTTTGATAATTCTGATGCAGCTTGGCGGCGCTATGACTTTGTAACTGCCCGTGAATTGTTCAAAGATTTTAACGTTTCTTTCCGACTTTACCGCGAGGCTTTTGAACCGATGTTATTAGTGGGCTTGTTTGCCCCTGGTGAACAGTGTTCAGCCGCCGCAACTTTAGGGATGCTTTACTTTTTTATTCTGGCTCATCAAGCCGATTTTGATGTGGTTTGGTGTCGGGGAACTGTCGGAGAAAAGATATTTCGTCCTTGGGTGGAACGTATCGAAAAAGCTGGTGCGCGAGTGTTACCCAAGCGTCGAGTTACAGATTTAATTGTTGATAGTAATCAAGTTAAGGCTGTGGTTTGCGGTGATGAAGTAATTGAAGCAGATGCAGTGATTTTCGCAGTTGGAGTTACGGGGATGAAGAAAATTGTCTCAACTAGCCCTAGTTTACAAAGCCGTGAAGAATTCCGTAATTTGAACAATTTAGGGGCAATTGATGTTTTAGCAACGCGACTATGGTTTGACCGCAAAATTGATATTCCTCGTCCTTCTAATGCTTGTTTTGGATTCGACGCAAGTACAGGCTGGACATTTTTTGATTTGAATGCTCTACATGATGAATATCGGGATGAACCGGGAACGGTGATTGAAGCTGATTTCTATCACGCGAATCAGTTTCTAGGTTTGAGTGATGAGGAGATTTTAGCAATAATTCAGGGTTATTTAGCAACTTGTGTACCCGCGTTTCGAGAGGCAAAGATAATTGATAGCAGTGTAATTCGGCTACCTCAAGCGGTGACTCACTTTGCACCTGGTAGCTATCGTTATATGTTGCCCGCGAAGACAAGTTTTGAGAATGTGTTTATGAGTGGGGATTGGATTGTGAACCGTCATGGTTCCTGGTCGCAGGAAAAGGCTTATGTTACTGGTTTGGAGGCGGCTAATTTGGTGGTGTCTTATTTGGGAGAAGGTCAGCCATCTGAGATTTTAGCTGTAGAAGATGATGAAGTGCATATCCAAGTGGCGCGATCGCTCAACCAAACTTTGCGTGACTTGAGCAAATTTATCCTACCTGACTTTTGGCTACCGTAATTTGCATCCCTAATTTATGTATATTTCTCGCAAATCTAGTTAATCATCAATTGTAATCTAAATTCGGTAAGCTAAAGAAAGCGATCGCCATACTATCCTTATAATGTAAATCAAATCACATCAGCTTATGGAGCCAGACTCTTTACCAACCGAGGTGATTCTAACTCACCCGCGTGAGTCCCTCGGTAGGGTGCAACTTGATTGGACACCCCAACCCGGAAACTATCTCGATTTTCAAGGTAAAACCTACGCAGTTTTAGAACGCCGCCATCGATACCAGCTCCAAGCTGGGCGCTACCGCCTGCATAATATTGCCATTTATGTTCAATCTGCTAAACGACCATCTGAGAAAAGTTTGGTAGCAGGACGTTGGGTAATCGGTGATGCCACCTGCTGTTACAATGCTCATTCAGAACTTATTCGCTGTGCAGTCAACCCAGATGGCCCTTGCGAATCTTGCCGCTTTTATGAAAAGTTAGAAGCGATTTAATTTTGGATTTTAGATTTTAGATTTTGGATTTCGGTGTGAGTGCTACTTCGACCCTTCCTAAGAGACGCTGCGCGAACGGCAAGAAGAAGGGCAAGCAAGCTCTGTACAAGTCAGTCAAATGCTTTTTCCCTCAATCCAAAATCCAAAATTCAAAATCTAAAATTGCCAACTCCTCAACTACCCGCACCAAAAACTTCTCCCACAGTTAAGCGGGTACCATTAACAAAATCCCATCCCGACTGGGGACGTTTACCGGCTAGCTGAACTTCTCGCAACAGCAAAAATCCTTCCCCAGTTTGGACGATCGCACCAATTCCTTTGATAATGCTAACTACAGCTCCCGGTTTGTCTGATACATTTGACAAATCAGGCAATTTATGCAGTAATTCTTGTAGTTCTGGTGGTAGATTGCGTAGACGCGGAGCGGCTTGTCGCCAGACATCGCCTATTGAACCAAGGGGAGCAGAAGCGGTTATTTTCAACAAATTGTTACGAAAGGTAGCTGTGCAGTTAGGGTAAAAGCCTCTAATTTGATTGTGTAATTGCATCGCACTTTTTGACCAATCCAAACCATAGTCTGGTTTTTGAATCAGAGGCGCATAAGTAGCAGCTAAATTATCTTGGGGAATTGGTTGAATTTCTTGACGTTCCAACTTCAACAGAGTTTCCACCAATAAATCTCCACCAATCGCCGCTAGTCTTTCGGCTAAATCTTGGGCATTATCTAATAATCCAATGGGTGTAGTGGCAATTTGTAGGATTGCGCCAGTATCCATCCCCACATCCATTAACATAGTCGTGATCCCCGTTTCGCTTTCACCGTTATACAAACACCACTGAATCGGCGCTGCACCGCGATATTTGGGTAAAATTGAGCCATGCACATTAATGCAGGCCAATTTTGGCATCTTCAAGATTTTTGCCGATAAAATCTGTCCATAGGCGACAACAACAAACACATCTGCATCTAATTCTTTGAGTTTAGTTAAAGTTTCAGTGTCTTTTTTGACTCGTTCGGGTTGCCATACTGGTAAATTATGAGCAGTTGCGATCGCTTTTACTGGTGTTGGCGTCAGTTTATTTCCGCGTTCCCGACGTTTATCTGGTTGGGTAACAACTGCCAGCACCTCAAATTCTGAATGATTCAATAACTTTTCCAATGTGGGTACAGCAAACTGAGGTGTACCAAAAAATACAATTTTCATTAATATATTAGTTGTTAGTCATTAGTTAATCGTAAGTGCGCCCCTCACAACTGACAACATTTAAGTTGTATTTTGAAACAGAAATCACTCAGCTAGCATCTAACAGGCTAATGTATTCTAGACGGCAGTTGCAAAACACAGTTCATTCTCTGTAAATAATATTGGCTGTTTGGTGGTACAATATTTTCGTATTCATGAAAGCAAAGCCTGCTTGATTAACTTAATAAGTTAAGTTTGCAAGTGCAAGAGCTAGTATCAACTGCATCTGCCTCTAGTGAACCTAATCACTTAGTGGTTTTTCGTTACGAGTCGCTAGAGCATCTACCGTGTAACTTTTGTTGTGTTCCCCGTCGTCTTCGCGAAATTGGCTTGAAATACAGTTGCGTTTCCAAAAAACTATTGCGTCTTCTAGCTATTTTTGTAGTTTAGATAGCAATTTATAACTTTGGGTTGCTGACAGCAATATCTTCTGAGTATGATGTGTTATGCGTCTTCTTTCCCAGGTTTTTAATTAACGCCTCACGTTTACCATCTTGAGGGTTACGCTGTTATATTTAGTGTGTAACTTGCTTATTTGCTGTGTACTAGCGATCGCTAGTACGATCCCCAGATGCTAAGTTATCTCACTCCTAGTTGCAAGCGTCATTCTCCAAACTCTACCCGAAATATCCTTTAACCAATACCTATTTTTGGTGTGGTTGGGTATAGCAACCTTATATATCGTGTAGTAATTACTGAGTTCTCAGCATATTTACTATACTCGCATATTTTTGCAAAAAAACATTCAGTGCCTTAGGAAGAAAAGGTGTAGACAATGATACTTAATTTTTGTAAAACTCTACAAACTTTGAAGCAATTATCTAGTCAAAGTTTTTAGTTTCTTGTTATACATATAACTACCGCCTGCCCCATTGCTGAATAGGTATTGCTTCTCACATAGCAACCACCCCCTCTAGAGAGTCTACAAATGCTTAAACCCCTTTTGCTGTCAGGATGGTTCCGCGCCCAACCATTTCTCAATTACGTCGTTGTTGTAATATTGATTGCACCTTTGCTAGGGGCATCGACTCACTCGAACCCAGTAAGCTCCGAAGTAGCTAAACTAACTTCGATAACTGGCGAGTCTGACTCTGTATTAAAGGAAAGAGCTGTAGTTGGGGAACCTGAGATAGCTGAAACATTATTAAAAACAGATCAAATCGACTCATTAATAGAAGAATTTGACTCTGCACCAACAGAAAGTACTGCGGTTCAGCAATCGCAAGTATTACTAGCAGATAAAATTGAGTCTTTGGATCAATTAGATAGTGCTGTGTCAAGCAGCGATGTAACTATTCCCGATTCTTTAGCAGCCGTTGAACTCGCACCATCAACAGATGTTTCTGTTAGTCAACTTAATTTAATACGAAAACTCAAAGCTGCTAATGTCAAGTCTTTGAGAGGACAAGAAAATTCTCCCTCTAAAACAAAGTCTTTGACAGCAACTCAAGTAGCACCAACTATTAGAGAATCACAATCAACCACAACGACAGAAACACCTGTTGAACCAGTTGATGAGTCCCAAGCAGAACAAATAGATCCCATCGGTAGTCCTCATCCGATTCCTTGGAAATGGATTACAGCAACTCAAGAGGCTATTGCTTCCAAGGGTGGTTCTGGAGTGCGTCATTATCGCAGCGTACCCGTGATTTCTCCAGATGGTAGATATGCTGTTTATAGCCGAGTGCAACTGGAGGTAAAACCCCAAATGTACAACAGCCGTGTCACCAGTGTTTTGTTTGTTCAAGATATGCAAACTAAGAAATTGTGGGTGATGGCTTCAACGACTCCAGTTAGCGATCCTTTATTAAGGGCAAAGGCTGTAAAGGCAGAATCTTCAGAAGAAACTGATCCGAGCGGTAAAATTGGGGTATTAGTTCCAGTTAGCTGGTCAGAAAAAGGCGATCGCTTCTTAGCACGCAAGTTTGAAGGTATATTTAACACAGGTGATTCTACAGATAGTGCAGTGATTTGGGATCGGCAAAAAAACCACACTAATATAGTTGCTCCTGTCAATGAAGAAGAACAGCATGATAAAGTTGCCGTCTTGTTAGGCTGGAGTAAAAGTCAACCGGATCAGGTGTTGTTCCGTGCAGGCGAGTTGGGTGAGGAAAACTGGCCATTAGTACAAGTTACTAATGATGGCAAGACTGTCAGGACAACAGACAACGATCAGCCGATTACTTTTGGTAAAAAAGTTACAGAAATTTGGGCAGGCCCACAAGTCGCCTACCGATAGGTTATAAAAAATCCTATAGACTCCCGTTGTTGCTAGTGGCGACAACGGGATTTTTTTATTGATTTTTACACATAACTTGTCGCATTTTACGCATATTTGCAGGCAACTCTAAGTTCATTGCTTGTTGAATGAAAATAGATGGAATTGGAATCAGAGGTGTGGCTTGCACAGTATAAGCAAGTATTGTGCCGTTACCGCAATCTTTGAGTTCTAAATTGGCGTCAAAATCCTCAAAAGTTCCTTTTACCATACGAAATTGAATTTGCTGTCCCAGCACTTCTACAACGTTGAGGTAAATTTCCACTTGAGCCGTGAAAAAGAAAAAGGCTTTTTGTGCTGCTTGATACAGACGTTTGACCTCACCTTTTTGTACTACCTCGCTCTTGGTGATATCGGGGAAATATTGCACCCAGCGGGGGTAATCAGTTAATTGCTGCCAAACATGCGATCGCACCATCGGTACATACATCCACGCTGTCACCGCACCACCACACAACTTGTGCGATCGCGTTTCTACCAAAATTTCACCCTGTACCAGTAACTTTTGCTTGTCTTGACTCCAAGCCATATCTGAACCTGCAATAATTGAGTCTGATATATAAGACGCACACATAATAATTTAAGTTACTCCTCAACTCATCCACCTAAATTGAGTTGAAACTACAAGCCATAAAGCTTGATTTAGATCCAACCCATTTAATTTAGTTCCAGTCTAATGCTTATCTTTTCCGGAAACGATGATTTTCTGCTAATTATTTCATTCACTTTACTCTAAAAAATGTGTTTCCTATCACAATCAACACAATTGATACTTAAGTGAAATTTATCGGAAGAATAATTGTAGATGAAAAACTGCGTTATTAACAGCTAGAATGGCACAAACACGAGCTAATATCAAGCACCTTACTCCAAAATTTGGATACCATCTCTCTATTTTTACGTGTTATTTCTGATGAAACTGCAACTTCATCGTAACTTCATATCTTAATTGTCAATATCAAGTGTAATGTTCTGTTGAGTTGAGAGGAAAATTAGGTGAGTCAATCTTCTTTAAATCGTAGATTAATTCAGATTTTTGGTATCCTTCTCGGCATTAGTGTCGCCGTCTGGGTACTGAGAGGATTTGGTATTCTTACTTTTATTCCAGGTGGAATAATTTTGCTACTACTACTAGGGGCGATCGCGATCGGGATTATCAGTTACGCCCAAAGAACTTGGTGGCGTTTTTAGTCATTTGTCATTGGTCATTTGTCATTTGTCTTAGATACAAGAGTTTTTGGTATATATCGCCGCGCTTCTGGGCGAAAAAACTAATGATATCGAAACTAATTCAAACCACATCTCAAGGGATACCTGAGCTTTGCCCTTAGATGGGCGTGGTTTCTCTTGGACTAATGACTATAGCGGTTCCCATTCAGATGAGGTACAACATTATACCGCAAGGTGTAGGGGCACGGCACTGCCGTGCCCTTACGGGTGTACTTAAACAATGCCAACAATTTACTAGAGGAAACGAACATGGCAAAGTATATATGTACTGTTTGTGCCTATGAATATGATCCAGCAGAAGGCGATGAAGATAGCGGTATAGCACCGGGAACAGCTTTTGAAGATATACCAGACGATTGGGTGTGTCCGACTTGCGGTGCTTCAAAACAAGACTTTAAATTAGTTGAATAGTAAAGATAACAGCTAGCCTAGAAGGTAAGTGCTGTAAAAGAGATATTTTTGAAATTGCTACCGTTACAAATTGTAGTTATTGGGGGTGGGGCAGCGGGATTTTTTGGCGCGATCGCTTGTGCTAAAGCCAATCCTGAAGCCGAAGTTACATTACTCGAAGCCAGTCGCCAACCCCTAGCGAAAGTGCTAATTTCTGGCGGCGGACGCTGCAACGTGACTCACGCTTGCTTTGAATCTGAGGAATTGGTGCAAAATTACCCCAGAGGTGCAAAAGCTTTGCGGGGGGCTTTGACTCGGTTTGGGCCTCAAGATACAGTAGCTTGGTTTGCTACTCACGGAGTCTATCTCAAAACTGAAGCTGATGGGCGGATGTTTCCTGTCACCAATACTTCAGAAACCATTGTGGAATGTCTGATTAAAGCGGTGGCCACATCTGGGGTAAAACTGCGTATAGGGACATACGTAACTGCGGTGAAACGAACCTCAGCAGATGCGGGGTTTGATATTCTTTTGAAGTCGGGAGAGACGATTAAATGCGATCGCCTACTTTTAGCGACCGGTAGCAGCCTTGCGGGTTATAAAATTGTCCGAGAGTTAGGTCATCAAATTGAACCGCCAGTACCCTCGTTATTTACCTTCAACATTGTCGATCAAAAATTGCGGGAATTGGCTGGAGTTAGCGTTAACCCTGCCCAGTTGCGCTTATCTACGGATGGAAAATCCCAATTACAACAAACTGGGCCATTGCTAATTACCCACTGGGGTTTAAGTGGCCCGGCTGTTTTGAAGCTTTCGGCTTGGGGTGCGAGAGTTCTGCACGAAAGCCGCTATCAAGCCACATTATTGATCAATTGGCTACCTGGTTTGCACCAAGAACAAGTGCGAGAAAAAGTTTTAGCAGTTAAGGATGAGTGGGGAAAGAAAGCGATCGCATTGCATCGCGGCGTTGATCTCCCGCATCGTCTCTGGCAATATATCATTGCCCGTGCAGGTATTACCACAGAAGACCGTTGGGCAGAAATATCTAGTAAAACTTTAAATCAACTAGTGCAAGAACTTACTCAGGGAAAATACTTAATCAATGGCAAAGGAGCCTTCAAAGAAGAATTTGTTACCTGTGGCGGTGTCAACCTCAAAGAAGTAAACTTCAAGACGATGGAAAGTCGGTTAGTTTCTGGTCTTTATTTTGCCGGAGAAATCTTAGATATTGATGGCGTTACCGGTGGGTTTAACTTCCAAAGTGCTTGGACAACCGGTTATTTAGCAGGCATAGCAATGGCGACTAGTACACCACGGCGTAAATAGACATACCATTCAAAATCTCTGAAAACCTTATGCTCTATCCATTTTGAATTTTGAATTTTGTTAGCGCAGCGTTAGCGAGTCTACGAGCGTCATTTTGAATTCCGCCTTGCGGTACTAGTGGTCTGTCCCATTAGTTTTGAGGGTCTGCGAGATCCCCGACTTCTTTAAGAAGTCGGGGATCTGACCATCATCACCTATCAGAATTAATGACATGAACTACTAGACACGAATATTCTGTCAATCCCAAACTAATGGGTTTGGAATGACACAAAACGCGGAGATTTTTCTCTGTGTTAACCTCAGCTATTTACCAGTTACTTAAGAACAAGCGATCGCTACTTAACTATATTTACTTATCAAAATTCATACTAATCTTCTAGCATTTCCCACCTTGTCACTATACATTCACACCAGCCACCCTAGAGAAGTCAAAATTTTCAGGGTGTATTCGTTTTTTCATAAAAAATATATGAACACTGATAAAAATACGGCGTCTGAAATTACGTTGCAGGGCAGCCAGTACATGCTGCATGGTTTTCCAGTGCTTGGTGTTCCAGATGAGGAGCGTGCCGTAAAATACTTTAGTCTCAATCCATTTCTACCAAATGCCCAGAATCGTTGTCCAATTGAATGTGCCTATTGTGTCTGTCATCAAGATCGTGACTGGCATCACTATCCACAAAATTTTCAGGATGTCTCAGCACCAGTTGACCTGCTTGATTCTTTGCTAAACTGCATTTTTGCTACCCAGGAGGGACAAAAGGGCTTTCCGATTTCACTATGCGACTACTCTGATCCCTTTATTCCAGCCCATCGAGAACGTGTACTATCAATTCTGGATGCACTGATTGACCGCAAAGCTGCCAACATAGTTTACATCACCACTAAAGTTCATCCTGGTCAATCTTTTCTAGAGCGACTCAAAAAAACTCTACAGCGGCCTCATTCACTTCGAGTTACTGTCTTTGTTAGTTTACCACCCTTGAAACCAGGCTATGAGCAAGCCTCAATTCAGAGTCGGGTACAGTTGTTGCAAGATTTAGTAAACCTTGGCATTCCATGTTGTTGGTATTTGCGCCCACTGGTTGAAGAGTGGTTTGATGAAAGTTTAATGTGGCAATTAGCACGTACACTATTACCCCATATTTCTCATCACGTTATTCTGTCTGGGCTTGTCATGTCTGAAGAGATTGAAACGAGTCTGTTAAAACAGGAATTAATCGTTCCAGAATGGGATCGTACACAACCAGGACGTAAGCAATACTTGTCATTGGAATTTGAGTCAAAATTGCGCTCAATTCTCAGCACTGTTGCTAGTGAGCAAAATACTTCTCTCGGCCCAGTGATGGGACATCGGCTATGCGGTACTAACGGTAATCATGCCTACGGCTGCTTGATGTGCGCCAAACAAAACCGTTATTGTCAGCTTTTTCAACTTCATCACTATGGTGAAACGATCGCCGCTGAAGATAATCAACGCCTCAAGACGCTACTGAGACAAGATTCCCAAAAAGTAGGTTCATCTTTACAACGAGAGCCATCGACAGAAGAATGTCGGTGAGGTATTTCAACCTGAAGCGAAGCTAGGAAAGGTCTGATTGTCAGATTGGGGAACTCCAAGAAATAAATTATCCAATATTGTGGGGTGGGCATCTTGCCCGCCCAGTTTATTATGATGCCCACCCCACAAGAGTTAATTGAATACTTTTTTATTTGTCAGTCCCTTGTTACCCGTCTACAAAATTATTGTACTGGAGCATAAAGAGGGAGAATTATCTTGCTATCGTAGATCAATTTTGAATACACCCAACAATGAAGTTCAGCGAAATCCTCCGCCAATTTGGTGACACGGCTACTCATCATAGCCTGACTAACGACCCAGACCGTGACCCAGAGATTACAGGGGTAGCAGCCATTGATGAAGCTACTAACGGTACTATCAGTTACGTTGAAGGGGCAAAATTTGGGTCTTTTATCAGCAAAACCAATGCTACTGCCTTAATTTTGCCCCAGGATGAAAATTTGCAGGTGCTTGCAAACGAGAGCGGTATTCTCTGGATAGCAACCTCAGATCCGCGACTGTTATTTGCCAAAGCGATCGCTCTTTTTTACCAACCATATCGCCCCATCCCAGAAATTCATCCCACTGCTGTGATTCACTCAACCGCCAAAGTTGGTAGTGATGTTTATATTGGCCCCCATGCTGTGATTCAACAAGGGGTAGAAATTGGTAATGGTGCAATAATTCATCCCAACGTGGTGATTTATCCAGATGCTAAAATTGGCGATCGCACTATCTTACACGCCAACTGTACCATCCACGAACGCACCCGCATCGGTGCCGATTGCGTCATTCATAGTGGGGCTGTCATCGGTGCAGAAGGCTTTGGTTTTGTTCCCACCCAGACTGGTTGGTTCAAAATGCAACAATCTGGCTACACAGTCCTAGAAGATAGCGTCGAAGTTGGCTGCAATACCGCCATTGACCGCCCAGCCGTCGGAGAAACACGCATTGGTAGCAGTACAGTCATTGATAACTTAGTCCAAATAGGTCATGGTTGCCAAATCGGTTCTGGCTGTGCGATCGCCGGTCAGGCTGGTATGGCTGGCGCTGTCAAACTTGGGAATCGGGTAATCTTAGCTGGGCAAGTAGGAATTGCCAATCAAGCCAAAATGGGTGATGGTGCGATCGCATCGGCTCAAACTGGCATTCTACACGATGTTCCACCAGGAGAAATCGTCTCTGGAACTCCAGCCATTGCTCACAAAAAATATCTTAAGGCATCTGTTGTTTATATTCGCCTACCAGATATCTATCAATCGCTAAAACAATTGCAACGTAAATTCAAAGATAGCAATGATTAAGCTGCTGCTGTAATAGATTTAGATCCCCGACTTCTTGAAGAAGTCGGGGATCTGGACAGCAACTTTATGCCTCCTTGTTAGAAATAGAAATGCGATCGCCTTACCCTAGTACCGCAAGACGGAATTCAAAATGACGCTCGTAGACTCGCTAACGCTGCGCTAACAAAATTCAAAATTCAAAATGAATACAGCGTAAGCGTTTCATCGGTTTTGAATGGGTGGTTTATTTACGCCGTGTTGTACTAGTACTTTGTCAAGCTAAAATCCTAATTTTTCCAACACTGGCTTTGTGGAAACAACATGACGTTCTAAACCCAGTTCTTTTGGACTAACCCCAAGTGCTAAAGCAATCAACTGGGGTAAATGCAACACTGGTAAACCTAGTTTCTGTCCAATCACTTTTTCTACCTCTGGCTGACGGGAATCTAAATTTAAGTGGCACAGAGGACAAGGCGTAACTATACAGTCAGCACCAGATGTTAAAGCATCCTGAATATGCATCCCCGCCATTTTGAAAGATTGGGTAGTGGCATAACTAGAAAGCGGCCAACCACAACATTGTGTCCGACCTCGGTAATAAATTGGTGTTGCACCCACCGCCCGAAATACATTTTCCATTGCTTCCGGTTGGAAGGGGTCATCATAAGGCATAGATTTTTGGGCGCGGAGGAGATAACAGCCATAAAAAGCCGCACATTTTAATCCACTTAACTTCTGAGTGACTCGTTTGGTAATTTCTTCTAAACCGTAATCTGTTACTAAGGCGTAAAGAAGATGTTTAACGTCAGTACTACCGCGATAAGGCGAACAGCCTTCTTTATGCAGCAAGCCATTAACCTGTTCAATGTAGGCAGGATTAGTTGTTTGGCATTCTTTGAGGTGTTCATTCACATGACCAATGACACCTTGACAAGTGCTGCAATGGGTAAGTAAGGGCAGATTTAATTCTTCTGCTAAAGCGATATTTCTGGCGTTGACTGTATCTTCTAGTAGTTGAGAATCTTCTTTAAATGTGCCAGAACCGCAGCAAGCAGCTTTTTTAAGTTCAACCAATTCAATACCCAGTGCTTGGGTAAGCGCTTGAGTTGACTGGTAAAGTTCCCGACAGGCCCCTTGAGCAACACAACCGGGGAAGTAAGCGTATTTGAGTGTCTGAGATACCATAGAAGTATGCTTGGATTAGAGCGATCGCTCTAAACAATAACTGTTTTATCATCCCTTGTTAGCACTAAAATTCTGATGTTTGATGTTTAGCAACCCTTTAACCGTCTAGGTTAAAAGCTGTAGCATCGCCATATTCTGATTGCTAGCAAGGCTGTAAATACCGACCGAGACATTGTAAAAAATTTTAGCAATAATTGAAAAAACAAAGTATTTACACAGTATCGACGATGGCGTAGCCTGCTCCACTGCCAAATTTTTCCAGAAAGCTTACCCCGTTTATTTTTGGAATGGCAGAGGTTTTCTGACAGAAAAACTCTTGACAGTATGCGGGCGATCGCGCTTGACGATAAGATGTATATGCTAAAAACAATATCTGCTCTAAAGAGTAGATCGTAGCAAGTGGTTAAGGACTTTTATTTATGAGCCAAGTGGAACTTTTTGATAAGGTCAAGAAAATCGTCGTTGAACAATTGAGTGTTGAACCCCCTGATAAAGTCACACCACAAGCCAAGTTCATGGAAGACCTGGGAGCAGATTCCCTGGATATTGTTGAGTTGGTGATGGCCTTAGAAGAAGAATTTGAAATCGAAATTCCCGACGAAGCTGCCGAGCAGATTACATCGGTTCAAGACGCAGTAGATTACATCAATAACAAAGTTACCGCATCAGCTTAATTGAGGATTGGGGATTGGGGATTGGGGATTGGGAAGATTTTTCCCCCTAGTTAGTCACCTCTGGGTAACGCTCTTAACGTAGCTAATGCCAGTCGCTCTAAGTCTGGAAATCCGACGCCAGTCGTTCATAAAGGAAACCTTTAGGACCGTGCTGGCTCACCAGTACCTAGTCGCTAGCCTCGAATTTTTTGCCTGCTGCTTTTTCGCCATTTTTAACTGAATCATGACAGATCATACACGTAAACGCGTTGTTGTAACTGGTGTTGGCGCGATTACACCTATAGGTAACACAGCAACAGAATATTGGGACGGATTATTAAGTGGACGCAATGGCATTGACTACATCACATTATTTGATGCGTCTCGCCATGATTGCCGAATTGCTGGTGAGGTGAAAAACTTCGATCCGCATGATTACTTGGAGCGTAAAGAAGCCAAGCGCATGGATCGGTTTTCCCAATTTGGGGTTGCGGCAGCAAAACAGGCTCTATCTAACGCGGAGTTAGTGATCAATGACCTGAATGCAGAACAGGTCGGTGTCATGATCGGTTCTGGCGTTGGTGGCATTAAGGTATTAGAAGACCAGCAAACTATCTACCTCAACCGTGGCCCCGATCGCTGTAGTCCATTCATGATCCCGATGATGATCGCCAATATGGCCGCAGGATTAACGGCAATTCACACGGGTGCGAAAGGGCCAAACTCCTGCCCCGTAACTGCTTGCGCTGCTGGCTCCAACGCCATTGGAGATGCTTTTCGCTTAATTCAAGGGGGATATGCCCAGGCGATGATTTGCGGGGGAACAGAGGCAGCTGTCACACCATTGTCGATAGCTGGGTTCGCCGCCTGCAAGGCACTCTCTTTTAGCAATGACGATCCAGCCCATGCTTGCCGTCCCTTTGACCGCGATCGCAACGGATTTGTCTTAGGTGAAGGTTCCGGAATTTTAATTCTAGAAGAACTGCAACATGCCATCAGTCGCGGCGCTCACATTTATGCTGAAATGATCGGCTATGGTATGACCTGTGACGCCTACCATATCACCTCCCCTGTACCCGGTGGACTCGGAGCTGCGAGAGCCATCGAACTAGCCCTCAAGGATGCCGGCATAACTCCCGAACAGATTAGCTATATTAACGCCCACGGCACTAGCACCCCAGCTAATGATTCAACTGAAACCTCAGCAATCAAAAAAGCCTTGGGAGAATATGCTTATAAGGTGGCAATTAGCTCTACCAAATCGATGACAGGTCATTTATTAGGCGGTTCTGGCGGGATTGAAGCAGTAGCAACAGTACTAGCGATCGCTAATGACCAAATTCCCCCCACAATCAATCTAGAAAATCCCGATCCAGAGTGTGACTTAGATTACGTGCCTCACTCTAGCCGCGCTCAAAAAGTTGAGGTAGCAATATCCAATTCTTTCGGGTTTGGCGGTCATAATGTCACATTGGCTTTTAAGAAATACGTTTAAAAGAAGGCAGGAGGCAGGAGGCAGAGGGAGATGAGGGAGTAAGAATTTTAGATTTTAGATTTTAGATTTTAGATTTTAGATTGAAATTTAATCCAAAAGACGCTCGCGGACTCGCTAACGCTGCCCTATCGTCAATCCAAAATCCAAAATTGAATTGCCCCATACCCAAAGTATCAGAACATTCGGATATAAAGTAAGCGTTCAGCATGACCCAATTATCAGCTTGATTTATCACCATAAACTCAGGAGATCCCGCTTGTCCATCTACAAGCGGGAATGGGATGATGAAGATACTGTGGGGAATCTAAAATAACCCCAGCAAGAGAAGCTACAAAGAGTGCTAACCCGTCGTTAAAAACAAGAGATTATGACTGTTGCAACCCAATCCCCCAAAGAATTGTCCGTCGAAGAACTGGCTATTAACTCGATCCGCTTCTTGGCTGTTGATGCCGTAGAAAAGGCCAACTCGGGACACCCAGGACTACCAATGGGCGCGGCTCCCTTTGCTTTTGTACTCTGGGATCGCTTTTTACGCTTTAACCCCAAGAATCCCAAGTGGTTTAACCGCGATCGCTTTGTCTTGTCTGCCGGTCATGGCTCAATGTTGCAGTATGCCCTGCTCTACTTGACAGGCTACGACAGTGTAAGCATTGAAGATATTAAGCAATTCCGTCAATGGGGTTCTAGAACTCCCGGACACCCAGAAAACTTTGAAACAGAAGGCGTGGAAGTCACAACTGGCCCCTTGGGTCAGGGAATTGCCAATGCAGTCGGTTTAGCGATCGCCGAAGCTCACCTGGCTGCTAAGTTCAACAAACCCGATGCTAAAATTGTTGACCACTACACTTACGTAATTGTGGGTGATGGTTGTAACATGGAAGGTGTTTCTGGTGAAGCCGCTTCTTTTGCGGGACACTTGGGATTAGGTAAACTAATTGCTCTGTACGACGACAACCACATCTCGATTGATGGTTCTACAGATGTAGCATTCACCGAAGATGTTTCCAAGCGCTTTGAAGCTTATGGCTGGCACGTCCTCCATGTCAAAGATGGCAATACCGATTTAGCCGGAATTGAAAAAGCGATCGCCGAAGCGAAAGCTGTCACTGATAAGCCAACTTTCATTAAGGTAACAACTACCATCGGTTTCGGTTCCCCCAATAAAGCAAACACTGCCGGGGTTCACGGTGCAGCCCTTGGTAAAGACGAAGTTGCCTTAACTCGGAAAAATTTGGGTTGGGAATACGAGCCTTTTGAAGTTCCAGAAGCAGCCCTGAATCACTTCCGCAAAGCAATTGAGCGCGGTGCTACTTACGAAGCTGAGTGGAATAAAACATACGCCGACTACAAAGCCAAGTATGCCCAAGAAGCGGCTGAATTTGAAAATTACATTAGTGGCAAACTAGCCGACGGTTGGGATAAAGTACTACCAATCTACACCCCCGAAGACAAGGGAGTAGCCACCCGTAAACACTCAGAAATTTCTCTGAACAAACTAGCGGCTGTTGTCCCTGGGTTAATTGGTGGATCGGCTGACTTAACCCACTCCAACTTAACCGAACTCAAAAATATCGGTGACTTCCAAAAAGGACAATACCAAAACCGCAACATCCACTTTGGTGTTCGGGAACATGGTATGGGCGCGATCGCTAATGGCATAGCGCTACATGGTTCGGGATTGATTCCCTATGCAGCCACCTTTTTAATCTTCACCGACTATCAGCGTGCTGCCATCCGCTTATCTGCCCTCTCACGCGCTGGCGTGATTTGGGTAACAACCCACGACTCAATTGGACAAGGTGAAGACGGCCCCACACACCAACCAATTGAAACCATCGCCTCCCTACGTGCTATTCCTAACCTGACAGTAATTCGTCCCGCAGACGGAAACGAAACCACTGGGGCTTACAAAATAGCAATTGAAAGAGCAAGCCAAAATGCTCCTACCCTATTGGCGCTCACTCGTCAAAATGTCCCCAATTTGGCAGGTACATCAGTTGAGGGCGTCGCTAAGGGTGGATACACCGTGGTAGATAGCGAAGGTACGCCTGATATCATCCTGATTGGCACTGGTTCTGAATTGAGCCTCGCCGTCACCGCAGCCGAAAAACTCAAAGCTGAAGGCAAGAAAGTCCGTGTTGTCTCACTACCCGCATGGGATTTGTTTGATGCACAAGATGCAGCTTATAAAGAGTCCGTTCTGCCAAAAGCTGTCACCAAGCGTTTGTCTGTAGAAGCTGCTAGCAGTTTCGGTTGGCACAAGTACGTTGGTACTGAAGGTGATACTGTTAGTATCGATCGCTTTGGTGCTTCCGCTCCTGGTAATGTTCTGCTAGAGAAATTTGGTTTCACAGTTGATAATGTATTAGCTAAAGCAAAGGCATTGTTGGGTTAATAGCAACAGAATATTTTCAAAATTTTGTGGGGTGGGCTGAAAAGCCCGCCTTTTTTTACGAAGCTTTTTTATTTATGTAAGCTTTAATTTTTATATTTATTTTGGGAATAATGAAAATGTAGAGAATCAAACCTAACTATGTCTGTAGATTGTATTCTCAATCAAATTTTTCTCGTGTTGGATTTGAATAATTAAGCATCATATTTAAATCTATTAGGGTAGACAATGAAAAAGTACCGATGTGAATTTTGCCATGAATGGTTGGATGAAGAAGATTACCTAAGGCATCACCAAGAACATTTAAAGTTACGTCCAGATGGTCAACAAAATGAGTATGTCACCTTACCCCCGGACGAGTGCGAACAAGCTTCTCTAGAAGGTATTCCATGTATTTATTATCATGCTTAATGCGATAGTTACACTGGAATGCCAGAAGAGATTATTCGCAGCTATTTAAAGAACCCATATTTATATTCAGCAGATATGAGCTTTTGTACAGGTTGTAAAACTCATGTTCCGTGCCTTGAACTTGTTTGGACGGAAACGGGTGAAAATATGCAAGTTTATAACGATCGGTTACGTGCAGAATTCTCATACTCTCAAGAACAATCGTTTTTGAAGCGTGTCTGGCAATGGTTCAATCAATCTATTTGAAATATAATATAATATATTTAATCCAAATTTGGGAGGTCTTTATGCAGGAAGTTGTGCAAGAATCTAGCCACAATCATGAGCTTATAAACCGCATCTCGCCAATAGTCGAAAATTTATTTAAAGGTAATAGTTTATATGAAGTAAAGTTAAATCAACTGGAAATGAGCCAAATGTTAGTTGAACTATTTGGGCAATTTTCACGAGAAAAAATGAGGGAAATTAAAGATGATGATTTGATAGATAGAATAGATAGCATTTTAATTTTAGAGGCAGTTTCAGGTACGTTAAACGATTTAACACCGGAGCAAATCAAAATGTACGATGAAGCAGTAAAGCGAAAATAGACAAAGTGACTTATTTATTAGATACAAATATTGTTAGTTATATTTTGAAGAGAAATGTAATTATAGATCAGAAGTTTCGGGAAGTCCTGCGTCTGAAACAAGATGTGTTTATTAGTTGCATAACTTACTATGAAGTCAAACGAGGTCTTTTAGCTATCAATGCAACTAGACAGTTAGTTGAGTTTAATAAATTTTGTCAAGTATATAAAATTTTATTAATAGATGATATAGAAATTATTGAGAGAGCATGTGAAATCCATGTGGATTTACAACGTAGGGGTTTGACGATACAAGAACAAGATATATTGATAGCGGCTACAGCGATCGCACGCGGTTTAATCCATCTATTAACCAATGGTAAATAATTCGTAAAGTCATCAGCTGAAATATTTTCCCACGGTTAACGAACTTATCCCTCCCTAGTTCCTCTCCCTCCTAAAAAGAGCAAGCCAACCTCTCTTCCTTACTAAGGAAGGGAGGTTGGCTGGTTAGATTTATATTGAGATATATGTCAACTGTCAAAATCCTATGATGTTAGACTTAATACACGTAATACTAAGACCTAGCCCTTCAACGCCTTTCTAAAGTTTCGACGATAGGATTGATTTGTAATAAACAAAGCTGGCCATAGCAAAGATAAACGAATCCGATTACTCAAGGCTGGATTAAAATTAGTCCGCTCAAACCCATTCCAAAACTTCAAAGCGCCGACTCCGTAAACGACTATCAAGGCAAAAATAATAAAGTTACCCATTCCCATCAACTCCGTTAGTAACTGACAGAATTTAACTTAAGTTTTACCACACGAGGTAAGCACTTCATAAGCAACACCGAGAAGGTATCAATAAACTCCTCAGTCTCTGACATCTAAGTTCAGTTAAATACACATTCTCTTATTCCAGTGTAGAGTAGCCTCACCCTTTGCAACTAGTTATCAGTGGTGGCAAGCTAGTCAAAGGACGTAAAAAACATCATTTCATCATAGATATACTGAAACTGTCATCGCGCTAGTTGGAGGCTCAATACTTTGCACCTGTTGTCCAAAGGCTTGAGGCGGGCTAGATAGTAATGAAATGACCCTGGTTATCCTTATGCTTCATCTACCCAATAAAGATAATATAGTTCATCACTCGTCCAGCTTCTCTCAAAATCTTTGATTGGAACAATTTTCAAATCATGGCGGTTGACATTCAGTTTTTGATTTAAAATCAGCAAAATTTTCTTTTGCTCATCTTGATTCTTGAGGATAAAATTAATTTGGCTTAATATCTCAGATTGTTCGACATCTTGACGACCTTTTTTAAATAGGGTAAAGCTTCCCATTTTTTGAAGCTCAGGATAGTAAAACTTTCGATTGAGATAACCCGATAAAGGAGCCATAGTTGCATCTCGGCTAGCAACAATAAACTCATTATTCAACCCAGCTTTTTGAATATATTGGGCTGTTTCCCGACTTGCAGAAAATGGTACAACTAAATCTCTTGAAAAACTATAAATACCTCCCCCAAACTGGACATAAAGAATTAGCATCAAAACGATATGATGCCATTGGTGAACAAATGTAATTGAATTTGGACGAATAGAAAACTTATTGAGTAAAACTTGAGACTCTTGATAATAACTTCCCAGCCATCAAGCCGCTATAAAAACTAAATAAAAATGTCCATAATGCCGAGAACCACCTATAAATTTCAAGTAGGTAAAGGCAAATATTATACAATTACCTATAATATAGAAAAAGAAAGAAACTGGCTTTTTAGATAATTTAATCAAGGTCAAAATTACAATAAATAGAGCAATTAGCGCGCAAACCATTAAATCTAGCAATTTCTTGTGTGCAGGAATAATTAATAAATAACTACCAAATATTCTACCCATGCTTATCAACAAATGACGGATATCTAATTGTATTACCCAACAATTATTTAACCCACCATAAAGATAACTATCTGTCGGAGGACTAATAATATAAATGGATAAAATAAGAGAAAATGTGATAATTACAATACTTAAAAATAAATCGTATTTTTGGCTTTGACTAAAATACTGCTGTCGATGTTTACTATCAAAACAAAATTCAGCTAGCAAAGTTAATGATAAAGAAAATGATATAAATAAACCATAAGCATTACTATTTGCTAGTAAACCTAATAAAATTGCCAAATAAGTATAAGTTCTTTTTCTGGATGAAAAAAAATGTACAGAATCCAAAAACAAACAACATACTAAAAGCATAGTTTCGAGAAGTTAAAAAATATTCGTAAAAAGGAAAGAAACCAAAGGAAAATAGAAACTTTTGTTGATAGGTAAAAGGGCTATATAGGCAAAAAATAGTAACAGAACCAACAGTAATTGCCAAATGAAAAATTTGCATAATAATAGGATTATCTACTATTCTTCTCAGAAGCGCCAGAGAAAAATACCATAGAAGAGGATGACCTTCATAATGAATATTTGTAATTAAATCCCCAAAAGATTCACTATCTCTAACAATAAGCCAGGGATTTAATTCATCTCGCCACATCGAATGGTTGAGAATACCTATTAAACCAAGACCAGAGAAAATAATGATAATAAACCAAGGAGAATGAAAAGATAATCTCGAAGTATATTTGATGATTTTTTTGTTTAACATTGTTAGTTTAAAAAGGGACTGGGGACTGGGGATTAGGGACTGGGAAAATTGTTCGGGGATTCAGACCACTACCCAAGTTTTGTTCGCGCAGCATTTGCACGAGAAGAAAACTCTTCCTAGCCCCCAGTCCCAGAGTGCTATTCCTAAGAGACTTGCTGCGTCGAAGTCTCGTAGGAATGCCACTAAACCTCGTCTAACTTGAGAACTGTAGTTTTTTACCATGCGGGAACGCTAAGAGCGAATGTCGCAATGACACAACAGAATAATTCAAAACTCCAGGTTTCAACATGGACGAGGTTTACATGTTAAAAATAAAATTTATTTTTATCAGAAATATTGCCACAGATGCTATTACAATCTGAGGTAAAACTTATTCATTTATCAAATAATCTTCTGATTCTTTAATTTTTCCCTATTTCTACTTATCGTAGCTTTCTGGTATACCCACCGGTGATAAACCTGCGATCGCTCGTAAATTTTGGCAACGAATCAACTCGGTAAAATTGAAACTGGCACGCCCTTCAATTTTGGCTACCGCTTCAATTGCAGATAATAGGTGTTGTGCTGCTTCAGCTTCCGAATAACCGCGTCGCTGTGCTATTTTAATTGCAGCAGCATCGGCATTTAACTCTGACTCTTGAGATTTATTAGTACGCCAGATCCGAAAAGCAGCGATCGCACTTAATCCCCCAGCTACAGCTACACCCACTACATCTGACTGTGCTGCTTCCAAGAATCCGCCTAATAACCCGGCTAACACCGCACCTTGATAAATATCGGGTTTAAACCACTTTACCCCCGTTAACCAGCTAACCATCTGCAATAGCAGCAAGTCTCGTTGCGGCTTTGTCAAGCGACGCCACAAATCGAAATTAATATATATCGGTCGCGCCTGATTCCAGGGTTGGGGAAAGGAGGCGTCAATCACTTTTGCCTGTTCTGGCTTACTAACAAGTTTTGTCGTCATCCGACCAGAAGCAGGCATCACATCTAACAAACGGCGAATTTCAACATTTGGCTCCATAAGTTTAATTATTAGCCATAATGTGCATAGTAACTAGCTATGTAAAAAATAAACTTTTCGTGTTAACCTTTGATTTGTGAGATGCGATCGCGGTCTTATCAGGAGTCAGAATTCAGAATACTCCACCCAGAAAGGGATAGAGTTTTAAGGCGAGAATATTTAATACTAGTTTCGCTTAACTCCGAGCGGGGTTTTAACCAATATTCATTACCCAGCCGTATAGAATTTAACCCTGAATTCTGGCTTCTGACTCCTGAATTCTGACTTGATAAAAATATTGATTAAGCAGTTTGATCGTGTGGCGGAATTCTATAGTATCCCTTTGCCGCCCAATTCAAAACCTCAAAGTTTTGGATCACCATTGAGACTACACTTGTAACTACATGGATGCTTTTGCTCCCCTCCCACCTGAATGGACAAATCAGGCAGTACATGCATACAATTTTTGCTGTCCTAACTGCCACTCAAGTAGCCTAGAAGCTGAAAAAGTTTGGCTAAATCGGCGATCGCCTGTACTTACAGAAGACCGTCGTCGCAAATGGCAAGAGTTCTACTACTGTCACTGTGGTTCTGTGTGGTGGGCTTGGAGTAGCGATCGCCCCCCAAAAGATATATCCAATCAGTCAGATTATAATCCCACATAAGCTAACACAGCTAATTTTCGTCCTAAACAAAACCCCACCTTGAGGTGGGGTTTTGTTTATCTAATTCTGAGCTTGAGATTTTATCACCAATTTTAGAAGGTGAAGGTAGTACGTAGAGTACCGACATATTCAGTATCGTTATTGTTGTTGTTCTCTGGATTGAAAATTACCAACAAACCAGGTGTGACTTGAATATTATCGGAAACCTTGTATTTATAAAGACCCTCTAAGTGATAAGAGGTACCAGAGTCAAAAGGACTATTTGTTGTTACGCTGCCACCAGTAACTTTGGGTGCTTGACCAAAGATAATACCTAAAACGTTGCCTTCTTTGCCAAAGTCTCTCAAAGCAAGTGTTGCACCATAGTACCAAATCTCTGCATTTTGACTAGGGCCACTAAGAGTAGATGCAGTTGTGTAACCTCCCCAACCACTAAGAACCAATTTAGGGCTAAATTGGAAGCTAGCCTCTACACCGTAATTGTTGGATTCAGCGCGAATACCAGCCACAGTCCCAAAGGGGCTGTTAGCAAAAGTGCTACCTGTACCTTGGAAGAAGCTGTTAGCAGCATTGCCAGCTAGGTAGGTGTGGGCATAGGTCAGACCAAGATTGAAGGCTTTGTTGGGTTGGAAAGATAACTGTCCGAAGATAGTGCTATCACCATTGAATAGCCCGTTATTAGCGGCGGGATTATTAGCACCAAAGGCATTAATGATAGTACCGTTGTTACTACTCTGTGCTAAATAAGCACCACTCAAGCTAATAGGACCTTTAGGATTTAAAGTCACAGTCAAACCAGCACCATTTTGACCTTGACGGTAGATGGGGCTGAAACGTCCATACCGAGAGATAGCACCTGTAGCACTGCTCCTAAAGTCAGGATTGAAAACGTTGACGTTTTCGTATAGCTCACTATCGCTAGCATCAACTTTGACGCGTACTGCATCCTTAAGGTTGAAAGCATAGTTGATTTTATCTATGCTAACGCTGTTGTCGGAAGGATTTGTGTCATAGCCCAAACGGGTCATGTTAGTACCGGTCACACCACTATTACTGATGGTATTCCCAGCAGTTAACCGAATTTGCAACTGGTCTGTACCAGCGAAACTGCTGTATAAGTTTAAACGCACTCGGTCAGAGAAAACAGTGTTAGAGTTCAAGGGAGTATTTGAAGGAGCTTGGTTGGATCTAGCAGCTGTGTTACCACCAAAAGCGTCAGACACGCTGAAAATTGCTTCCCCAACCAACTTGGTGGTAGTCGAGAATTGATGAGCTTCCAACTCAGAAGTGCGGGCTTCTAAACCATCTACACGACCGCGCAGGGTTGCTAGTTCAGCAGCATATTCTTCTTGTAAGCGCTGTAAAGTAGCTAAATCTTGTTTGCTAACCAAATCGGCTGTAGCTGTAGCAATCAATTCGTTAACCCGGTCTAAACAGGCATTCAAACCTGCGGCAAATTCGTAACGGGTTAAAGCACGGTTCCCACGATAAGTACTGTTGGGATAACCTGCAATACAGCCGTAGCGCTCAACCAAGGATTGTAAAGCTTGGAATGCCCAATCTGTGGGCTGTACGTCCGAAAATTGCGAAACTGATGTTACCTGCTCAATATTATTAGCATCTTGAGCTTCAGATAACTGGGAAACATTTGTTTCGTTGACTTCAGCAGCTAAAGCACTATTCGCAGCGAAAAATGCAGCAGCTAGAACAACCGGACTAACCTTGAAAAGATTCCAGAATCGTTTTGTCATGTTATTTACTCTCACTCACACCTACTAATCCAATCACGGTGAAATGCTTAAAGCACTTTACTTTCAGGAATTTTACACACAATCACAGCCACGATTATACCTTTATCCTGGGAGAAATACAAGTCATTTAATATAGTGCGGAACTATAATTTTTAATTAATTTATTTGGTAAGCGCAAAATAATGCGGCGTTTGTGACGTAAGACTGTTCCTTCTTCCTCCAACTGTTGTAGGAGTCGGGTAACTGTTACTCGCGTAGTATTTAACACTTCAGCAATATCTTGATGGGTAACATTTAGATCAATTAATTTGCCTTTATCTATATCACGTCCAAATTTTTCACTTAACCATACCAAAAACTGCCATAGACGTAGCGAAATTGGTTTGCGATGCACAATACTTAGTAGATCCTCTGCCTGTTGAATGTGAGACAACAAGGCATTAATCTCTTGATGCCACAGATGAGGTGGCACAATACTTACTTCCACGCCAGTGAGGCATTCAATGTGGTAGGGCTTGACCTTAGACAAAGGATAGCCAATCAGATCCCCTAGTCCCCAATAGCCGAGAGTGATGAATGTTCCATCTTCACTCCATGTTAAGGTACGAACTGCACCATGCTCAATACGCCAAAGTACATCATTTTGAGGTGGAATTACTTCCCTACGGGTAAATATCTGCTGGGGTAATTGTCCTCTGAATGCAGAACTATTTGACACGGCAGAAGAGTTTGCAGTAGAACTTGTGGAAGACATATATTAACCATAAATTCAAAATTATCAGGGAATCTTGCTACTTCTAATAATTAAGAAACTCTAATAATTTGCATCAAAATCTACCTGTATTATATATGAAAGTTTATTCTTCTCAATTAGAGCTAGAAACTAAATCCAAATCTTCTGATACCAACAACTTCTTATTTGGGGTATCTATCAGTGAGATAGAACCGGAATTTTTAGTTATTCATTTTTTACTTTAATTGTGCAAGTTTAAGAAAAGGTAAGCTTTTAGTAAAATATTTAGTTAAATAGCTGTAATATTTTGGTATTTTCTGAAGACTAAGTAAGTATGTAGGCACTGGATTCAGAACCCCGACTTCTTGAAGAAGTCGGGGTTCTGGGCAGCATGTCAATTAAGAACGTTGACCGGTGACAATATATGCTACCCTTTGACCGATATTAGTGGCATGATCTGCCATACGTTCCAGACAACGAATTGCTAGTGCTAATAGTACAATTGGCTCGACAACACCAGGCACATCTCGTTGTTGGGCTAAAGTCTGATAAACGCGATCATAGGCATCATCTACAGTATCATCTAAATGCTTTAAACGACGACCACCTGCTTCATCGAAATCTCCCAAAGCCTTTAAGCTGGTTGCTAGCATCGCCTGGGCGTGAAGGGACATAGCTTCAATGTCGGGCATTGACGTATGAGGCGCATAAGGAAAAATTTTAATCGCAATCTCAGCCAAATCTTCAGCATAATCGCCAATGCGCTCTAAGTCTCGCACCAACTGCATAAAAGCACTTAAACAGCGCAAATCTGGAACCGTAGGCGCTTGCAGCGTCATAATCGCCGTACAGTCTGACTCGATTTGTCTATAAAAGCGATCGATTTTTTTATCTAATCTGGGAAGTTCTTCAGCTGCTGTTAAGTTACGAGCAAATAACGCTTGGTGGCTGAGGCGAAACGATTGTTCTACCAAGGCACCCATGCGTAATACATCCCGTTCTAAGCGCCTAATGGCGCGTGCTAGTTGTGGTCTTTGAGGATTGGGAGTATAATCGATGGCTTTCACACTTGTTGTCTCAAAGGTGAAGATATTACTAACTATAGTCTTGGCTTAGGGAGTTTGCCATCACTTCAGGAAATTGGAGCTGCATCCACGCACCACCGGTTTCTGGATGGTTCATCGCTTTGATTGAACCACCGTGGGCGATGAGAATTTGCTCAACGATCGCTAATCCTAATCCATTACCAACGATCGCCCCAATAGAGTTACTATCTTGAGAGGAATGGGTTCGGGCTTTATCTCCTCGATAAAATCGCTCAAAAACATGGGGTAAATCTGCCTCGGAAAACCCGACTCCAGAATCAATCAGATTTATTTCCAGGATTTGGGAAACAGCATCGCTCTCATTATTATCTGTTGAGCGGATTTTTGCTTGGACGTGAATGCTTGTATCAGGAGGACTGTACTTAATGCTGTTGTCTAGCAAGTTGAGAAAAACCTGGTAAATCCTGGCTTTATCTGCCTTAATCCAAATATTTTCGGGGCCAGAATAAGAAAAAGACAGATTTTGACGCCCTGCCAAGGGTTCTAGTGTTTCCCAAACAGATGTAATTAGCGATCGCAATTCTACAGCTTTGGCTTGCAATTGGATATTTGGGTTTGCTTCCATTTGGGTAAGGTCTAACCAGCTTTGCACTAAGTTAATCAGCCGATCAACTTCCTGCATCAAACGGTTAACCCAACGATTTAAAGGTGGTTCTAAGCGGTTTTGTAAAGTTTCTACAACTAAGCGAATCGAAGTTAGCGGCGTTCTCAGTTCATGTGCTAAATCAGAAAAAGAGCGATCGCGTACTTGATTTATATCTAATAGGGGTTGACGATTTTCCAAAAATACTCCCACTTGTCCATTGGGTAAAGGCAAGCTAGAAGCCCGCAAAGCCAGAGATTTAATTGTTGCCATCTCTGCTGCATCATCACAAGATGGATGAAATATCCATTCTCCCATCTGTGGTTTTTGCAAATCACGAGTTTGCTCAATTAAATGGTCGAGTTCATAAGACCGTACCAACTCCAATAACAAGCGCACCTGTTCTGGTTGCCACCTTTGTAGATACAAAATTTCCTGCGCCTGTCGATTGCACCACAGCAGTTGATTTTCCTCATCCACCTGCAAATATCCCACTGGTGCAAAATCTAGCAGGTCTTGGTAAGTTTGCAACGACTGCTGTAAATCTTGCCGCTGCTGCTTCACCATCGCTATTTCTTGCCGCAAACCAGGAATCAACAGCAGTCCCATCTTGGAAGAATGGGAGGTTAACGGTCGGAGTAAGCGCCCCAGGTAGCGGTTAAGTTGAACCTGTTGCCAAACCCAAAACCCAATGCCTACCGCTAAACCCAGAAAAAATCCCAATAAAAGCATTTGAGTTGTTAGTTTCTTGCTGACTACTAAAAACTAACAACTATCGCAACTAATTATCCAAACCTATAGCCAAAACCTCGTACAGTCACAATATATTCGGGATGGCTGGGGTCTTGCTCTAATTTTTCGCGCAACCAGCGAATATGAACGTCTACAGTTTTACTATCGCCGACAAAATCCGGCCCCCAAACCTGATCGAGCAATTGTTCGCGTGACCATACCCGACGGGCGTAACTCATAAACAGTTCCAGCAAGCGAAACTCTTTGGGGGAAAGACTCACTTCTTGACCGCGAACCAGCACGCGACATTCTTGGGGATTCAAGGAGACATCCTTAAATTTTAATACTGGTATTTGGGGCAAATTACTGAGGCGTTGGCGGCGGAGTAAAGCGCGACAACGAGCCACTAATTCACGCATACTAAAGGGTTTAGTCAGATAGTCATCAGCGCCCACCTCTAACCCCAAAACTCGGTCAGTTTCACTACCCTTAGCACTAAGCATTAAAATAGGTACTGGGTTGCCTTGATGACGCAGCAAACGGCAAATATCTAACCCATTGATTTGAGGTAGCATCAAATCAAGAATGACCAGATCGAAGGGAAGTTCCCCTGAATTGGTTTCAAAACTTTTGAGATACTCGATAGCAGACCGCCCATCGGGGGCAGTTATCACCCCATAACCTTCTTCTTCCAGAGCTACAGCTAGCATTTCCTGGATTAATTCTTCATCTTCTACTACTAGAATACGGCTGGTTTGTCCAATGTCCGTTCTAGCAGAGTATTTGGTCGATTCAGTGGTGTACATTGATATCACAAAAGTCTAGGACTGTGCTTGTATCAATTAGGATTAATTGAATCTATTATCTCGCCTTACTGTAACCGCGCTTCTGCTAAGGTTAATTCTTTTAGATTTTCTTTACAAAAAGAAACATACACCACAGCAGTCTCCTAATGGTAAATCACTATGGCTACAAGCTTCTAATAATTTGTCTTGACAAGAGGAGATTCGCTTAGGTATATTTATCTTAGTACAAAAGTACTATTAAGCCTCAAAGGGAAAACTATACCTGAAAAACAGAAGGATACATCTGTGGAAAATTCGTACCCACTTAAGTGTCGTATGTGGATCATTTCAGTATTTCCACTGCGTTAAAAATGTTGATTCCAAGGCTACTCTGATGTCTGCATAGGGTAGTCATTGGTATGGCTTGCTACCCAATAAATCATTTGCCTATTGAAGGGAGTTGAAAGATGACTACAGCTGGAGTCAAGGACAGCAAACAACAACTAATGCAAGCATTTCAACAAATTATTATCCAAAGAAAAAAGCTGGAATCTAAAATAGCAACCAAACAAGAGGAAGCAGAAAAGGCAAAAAGTCAAGAGATTCTACAAGCGGCTTCTGCATATACAGTTGATAGTATTGTCAAAGGCTTGGCTGATTTGCAACTGGAGTTTGGCAGTATTCTTAATGCATTATCTGAAAAGTTAGCTCAAGAAAATTCTAAGTTAGATGAATTGAACCGAGCTATAGAAATTGAAACTCAACGCCTACAAGAACTGCAACAAATCAGAGTTGTTGCAGATACTCTAGATATTTTAAGTCAAGAACACCAAGAAAAATTAAAAATTCTTGAACAAGATACTATTAGTAAAAGGGAAACACTAGAGAAAGAAATTACAATTAGGCGAAAGGAATGCCAAAAAGAGCAAGCAGAGTATGAAGAAAAACTCCAAGCATATAATGAGTTATTAGCCAAAGATCGCCAGCAAGAACAAGAAGAATTTCAGTATAAGTTAGAAACTACTCGTAAACTCAATAGAGACAGCTACGAAGCAATAAAGCGCCAACAACAAAGGGAAATACAAGAAAATTCGCAAAAGAAAGAGAAAGATTGGGCAGAACGAGAAAAAATATTTGCTGAACGCCAACCACTCTTTGCAGATTATGCACAAAAAGTAACTACATTTCCTAACGAACTGGAAGAAGCCGTTAAGAAAGCTAGAGAAGAAGCAATTAAAGAAACAAGCCAAAAAGCTAAAATTGAGGCTGATTTATTTGAAAGAGAATGGGAATCTAACAAACAGAGCTATGAACAAAAAATTCAATCTCTGGAAGAAACAATTAAGAAGCAGTCTGAGCAAATCGAAAGTATTTCTGCTCAATTGCAAACTGCATTAAAACAAGCACAAGACTTAGCTATGAGGGCTTTTGGTAATTCTAATCCTAAATAGTTGTGAGTCTATAGCATCTTAATCATCTTTAATTCCTGAAGAGGAGGTTTGTTGTGGTAGGGAAAAAACCGACTGATAAGAATACTAAAGTAGAAATTCTTCAGGCGTATGAGGAGTTAGCAAAAGAAAAAGCGGCACTGAAATCGGAACTCAATCAAGTTGGCAAAGAAAACCAATCTGGAACTAAAGAACAGCCTAAATTAGAACAGAAAACAGCTATGAATCAGCTTTCTAGTGTCCAACAAAAGATGAATAATACAATTGAAAGCTTGGCGAAGATTCAATTAGGTTTTGGCAGTGCTGCTAATGAATTATCAGAACAGCTAACCACAAAATCCTCTAAGTTAGAAGAAATTAGGCGAACTTTAGAAGAAGAAATTCAACAATTAAGGCAGTTGCACAATTTAGAAATTTCTGATGATATCTTGGATACTCTCATCCAAGCCTATGAAGATAATACTAAAGCTTATCAGGAAGAATATACCCGACGTTCTGAAGTGTTATTTCAAGAAATACTAGAGCAAAGGAATGCTTGGGGAAAAGAACAGGAGGAACAGCAACGGGCGATAAAAGAACGGAATGAAAACTTGAATAAAACTCGACAACGCGATGCTTCAGAGTATAAGTATAATTTAGAACTCCAGCGTCAACTGCAAAATGACGAATACGAACAAGAGCAGAAAGGGCTATATAAGCAACTGGAAGAATTACTACAAGAAACAGAAAAGCAGTGGGCTGAACGGGAGAAAGCGATTTCTGAACGAGAGAAACAATTTGAAGAGTTAAAAGCTAAGGTAGAGGCTTTTCCGAAGGATAAAGAAGCAGCCATCAAAAAAGCTACGGAAGAGGGCAAAGGCATTGCTCACTACCAAGCTAAAATAAAATCAGATTTATATTCTAAGGAAGTGGAAGGGCAAAAGCGTTTCTATGAACAAAGACTGCAATCTCTAGAACAAACTATTACGAATCAAGAAACGCGAATTCAAAATCTTTCTAAGCAACTTGAATCCGCTCTCAAACAAGTTCAGGATTTGGCTGTTAAAGCTATTGAAGGTACTTCAAATGTTAATTCATATCAGGCAATCAAGGAAATAGCTTTAGAACAGGCAAAAACTCAAGCGAAAAATAAGTAAGCTGATTGATTTTTGATGGTAATTGTAGAGACTTAATTGCATTTAAGTCTCTATAGCAATCCTGAGTTATTGGTAATTTATTTCTTGGAAGTCCCCCAATCCCCAATCCTTAACTACAATTCATCCCAAACCACGGGAAAGGAATAATCTGAAAAAGCGGAAAAATCATGATTGTCGCTGCGGGTTTCTTCATCCAGAACTTTGATAACTTTGTTATAGATGTCTTGTGCTTGTTGCGGAGAATCACCGATGCTGGTTAATCCCAACTTGCCAAACTGCGAAAGGCAACCCATAAGATGAAACACTGTGCCCGTTTCTGTACCACTGTCAAAGTGCAGTCTGTGGTGAGCAATGATATCCATCAAATCATTAGGTAATAATCCCTGATAGCGTTCTTTTTGCAGGTTGTCAGTGGCGATGTAGTATTTGGGACGACCTTGCTGACTATAAAATAAACCTGTGGAAAGGTCATAGCGACCGTTCGTTAACAGTTTCAGGGTCATAAATGGATGAGTTGTACCGCCTTTACGTAGGTTTATTTCGATCGCCTGAATATCCCAATCTCCATTACCCTTGTCAACGGCGATAAAATCTACGCCAAATCGCTCTAAAGTGCCTTTCTCTGCTAACTTTCTGCCAACTTGTAGTCCCAATTGCTGTAATTGCAATCGATATCTTTCATCAGCAGGAAAGCGACAACCAAGATAAATCTGACCATCTGGGCCTCCGAGAATTTGGTCGTGGGTTGAAAGGATTTCTACTTCACCTGTGGGTGTAATCCGTCCTTGGACGCTGGGCGATCGCTTAATTTTCCCCTCCACAAATGCTTCAGAAATTGCCCCTAATTCCGGGATTCTACCCGAAAAATTATCCCAAGTCTCTTGTTTTGCTTGAAAGCGCATTGTTGAGAAGCGATCGCTAATTGCTGCTATCCTTTCAGCATGAGTAGCTTTTCCTGGTGCTAAATTCTCAATCGGTCTAAGATCCAGCAAGGCATTCCCCTCTCCAGAAATACCTTCGTTGAGTTTTACCACTACCCGTTGTAATGTCGGTTGTCGTTCCCACAAATCAACGGTAGCCTTTGTCAAACTCGTGTCGTTCCAAACTTTTTCGCTGCCATCTGGATGTGGTACTTCACTTTGGGCGAAGATTTGCCGACTACCACTTTTTGTCCCCCAAATCTGTAAATCTGGTGCAGCAGCATACAGTGGTACACCTAATTTTAAAGATAATTCGCCTTCCCAGTGCGAAGAGTTGTAGCAGATCATGAATGATTTGTCTAGTCTTAAAGATTGATGAATTCGCTCTAGCAAACGGGGACGTTCTAAAATCTTTTGACTAAGAGGCTTAAGGGAAGAATCGTAAGTCGAAAGTAACAGCAAGCGATTGCGAGCATGAGAAAAGGGAATTCCTGGCAACAGTTGCAGATAATAATCAATGATACTCGGATGCAACGGTACTGATGTTATATAAATCAGCCGAGTCCGGGGATTTTGCAATCGAATTAAAGAAAATAGTAATCTTTCTTCATAATGCTCGCAGCCTTCGATCTTTTGGAGTTCGCGCTGGTCGAGACTCAGAGAGGGAATAATTAAAATATCTGCTTCACTATTATCAAATAGCTCGCTAGTTTTCCAGCGATCGCGCAGGGTTAATTGTAAGTGGCGAAACTTTTCAATCTGTTCTAATTCGGAAATATTTAGTGTTGCCATAAATCATCCCTGCCCTCTAATGATCTCAATGTAGCGCACCATGCAAGCTTTTGGAAGATGTAGAGTTGCCGTGTCAAGATTCAGTTAGTTTTGCAAGAAATTTTAGGAATTCTGCAAGGATAAATCAAACTATAGGAACCCGCAGATCCACCACTTATTTAATTTATTTTCAGTCTTAAGGTTGAGCTAATTGCAGCTTACTTTACCTCTAGAGAGCGATAAATTACAGCAACATAATAGTTAACTTGAGAGCAGATGAAAAAAATAAGTTTTTCGTCACATCAGAGTTGGATACTTATTTTTAGTCATGTCAGCTACATACAGTTACTAGAAATAAGTAAGTTTGGTAAACATCCAGGATATAAATGCCTAAAATTACAAATGGCTAGTGAGAGTCAAAGCAAAAACTATACGTAATTAGTCACAGCAAGAAGTAGGGCTTATTGAGAAGAGACTAGCGGATAAGCCCTAGTACGATGGTGGAAAGTCTACTTTGGGTGGAGAACGCCCGAAGGCTAACAAATTGAAAAGTTCCTCAACAGCATTCTTTCCTTGCAATCGCATGGTTTCCAAGAAACTGAACATCATCGCTACCAATTGACCGCCCCAATGACTTCTGGCACCACCACTAACTTTGCGATGGACAACCACTGGTCGCAATGCCCGTTCCGCATCATTATTATCTGGTTTCACCTCTGGATGGGACAGAAAAGTAAACCAATCTGACCAATGCTTGCGGAAACGATTGGCTAAATTCTGGGCATCAGCAGCCCATCCTTTGGAGGGTGGATGATTCAGCACCTCTGCCAGTTGAGCTTCAACCCTGACGCGGTGCTGTGCCAATTGCTCCAAAGTGAGTTGACCGGTGTAAAAATCTTGGTAGGCCAGTCTGGCACTATGGAGAATGGGAAAAACCTGTTGGGCAAACTGTCGATTGGCAGCCAAGTGAGAGGTTTCTAAAGCTTTTAATTCTCTTTCAATGTGAGCCAGACATTTTTGTTTGGCTGCTGCGCCTTGTGGACCGTAAGCCGACCAACAATCACTGCTGAGAATCCCGTCAAAGTCCTCACCCAGCAAGGATTTTACTTCAGCCGAACTGCGGGTAGGCGCTAAAAACAGCACGCAGGCTTCCTTTGATGTGGCTACCCACAGCCAGTAGTTCACCCCATCGAGTCGGTAGCTAGTTTCATCGACGCAACGCACTCCTGGCTGTTGTATCAATTCCCACCACTGCTCATAGCTGGGGTATAGGCTTTGACTAAACCATTGGTGCATTTTCGCCAGGCTTCCCTGAGACATTGGGATGCCGAAAATCGTCTCTACCAAATACCTTTGTTTAGACCAACTCAGATGTCCCCCATAGCCTAGCCATCCCACCAGGCTACTGAGTAAGGCTCCGTAACTGAAATCTTCCCGGCAACCTAGAGGCAAGTCTGCATACCCTTGCCACCCGCAATTAGGACATTCATAAAGCGGCCGCTGATATTCGTTCACTTGTACTGGTTGGCTCACCAACTCGGCGATCTGCGATCGCCTGACTGGGGCTGACTCTACTCTGTCTAACGGGGTACTACAAACTGGACACTGCTCTAAGTTCAGTTCTATTTTATTGTCTACTTGCTCAAAGCCATTCCGAGTTGTCCCTTCATGACCGTATTTCGGCCCTCTCTTCTTCTTGACTTTTGTCTCAAATCCAAAATTTTTCTTCTTGTACCCATCTTGCGACGGCGGTTGGGAGCTATTCTCACTACTCCTGAGATTGAGCTTGTTTAACTTTTCTTTGAGCTGCTCCAACTCTTTCTCTACCTGTCCCAGTTTGGCTTCTAGCTCAACATTTTCTTGCTTCTGTTTCAGGTAGGCTTCATACCAAAAACTTGCCCCCATCTGCTCTGGTTCAAAGTCAGGGGCATTTATTAGGGTGGGCAGTAGTTGGTCGTTAATTGCCATGTTCCTGATAATACAGTCCCTGTCAGTTTTTTGTCCATTCTCATTTAATGTTTCTTATTGCACTGACTAATTACAACTATACCTTGGGTTGAATTTTCGATCCAAGGTTTAGTTTTGAAATGGTGAATGGGAGAGAATGACCCCTTAACAGTGCCCACTTCAATATTCAATTACCAAGACAAAAACTATGGCTAAATCAAAAGAGCAAAAAGAGAAAAAATTACAACCGCCACAGCAACAAGAAGCACCAGGTGTTGAATCAAAAATGACACCAAAACCTAAAGCCGATGATCCTCAGTATCGGGGTAGTGGTAAGTTACAAGATAAAGTAGCATTGATTACGGGTGGAGATAGTGGTATTGGTCGTGCTGTTGCGATCGCATTTGCTAAAGAAGGTGCAGATGTGGCGATCTTTTATCTCAACGAACACGACGATGCCAAAGAAACAAAACATTTGGTAGAACAGCAAGGGCGTCGCGCAGTCACCATTGCAGGTGATATTGGCGATGAAACTTTTTGTCAGCAAGCCATACAGCAAACAGTTGGTGAGTTTGGCAAACTTGATATTCTCGTCAACAACGCCGCCGAACAACATCCGAAAGAAAGTATCGAAGAAATCACCGAAGAACAACTAGAGCGAACTTTCCGCACTAATATATTCTCGATGTTTTTCATGACTAAAGCTGCACTCAAGCATTTACAAGCGGGCAGTTCTATTATCAATACCACATCGGTAACAGCTTATAAAGGTAGCCCACATCTCTTAGATTATTCCTCTACAAAAGGTGCGATCGTTGCCTTTACTCGTTCCCTATCACAAAATTTAGTGTCAAAAAGAATTCGTGTTAATGCTGTCGCGCCAGGGCCAATTTGGACACCTTTAATTCCCTCAACTTTTCCTGAAGAAAAAGTTGAGAATTTTGGAAAGCAAGTACCAATGCAACGAGCCGGACAACCAGAAGAAGTTGCTCCCAGCTACGTATTTTTAGCCTCTGACGATGCTTCTTATATCTCTGGACAAGTGCTACATGTTAATGGTGGAGATGTTATCAATGGGTGAGTAGAATAGTTAGGAGTTATGAGTGAGGAGTTAGGAATTAAGAGTTATAAACAATAGATTTTAAACTTACAACTTTTAACTTATAACTTATAACTCCTAACTCTTAACTTATAACTCCTAACTCTTAACTCTTAACTTATAACTCCTAACTCTTAACTCTACCCTCCTTTTCTTCCATTAGAGGGATGAGTCAATGTTGAAATCTTGATAATCTATCTAGCAGCGTACATTTAAGAAATAATAACTACGTATATGGCATCTCTTACACCACTGCATGGCACAGAATTAGTAGATTGTGCTAGAGCAAATGCCAAGCAAGGAATTGAAACTGCTGCTTATCAATGTGGCTATGGTCAAGACCTCAACAAATTTGCACAAGAACTCAGACAAGCTTGTGAAGAGATGAATTTGCAAGTGAAGGAACTCAGTGGATTGATTACTGAACAGGACTTGATACTAGAATTAGGTAGTGGCGAAATTATTGCTCCAAAGACGGAATCAGAATTGTAAAAGTTAGTCATTGGTCATTGGTCACTGGTCATTAGTGGAGAGGGTGCGATCGCTACTTATCATCATCCTTGCAGAAAATAAGCCCAGACAGTAGCGATCGCACTAAGTACAGCCCACCATGAATGAATCAATTCAAAATGACGCTCGCAGACTCGCTCTAAGCGAAGCCATGCCGAAGGCTTTACGCTGCGCTAACAAAATTCAAAATTAATTCTGAGAGTTTAAATCATTTGTCTCAGTCAAAGTCCCCTTTCTTCAGCCAGTTTGAACCAGGTTGCTGCCTCTAGTCTAGGGAAAATTTGGAATATGCAACATCGCATTTGTAATTTTTATTTGTTAATTGTTAAGACTTGAAATAAATTGAAACCTTTTGTAATGGAATGCGATAGTACAAGGTTTCGGACGCTGATAATTCCTTTCGTCAAGCGTTGCCGTAGCCCTTTCTTAGAAAAGAGAAGCTATCGCATAGCTATTTGCTGGATAGTTTACTTACAACAGAATTACTCAAAAAGTCAACTATATCTTTGCTGTTTGTTGTAACCAAGATATGAATTGACAGTCAAGATGAAGCATATATAAATAATACCTTTTTTAAATCTTTAAATATCACAAATTTTCTTTATGCAATTTTCATATAATTAATAACCATCTGGATAAAAAATATGGGATCATCCTGTAGTTGGTAATTTTCACTTAAAGATCATCAAAACTTTGATGTTCCTTTAAAAAAGGACATATCAGTGTGAATATTTAAACAAAATTCCACAAAGAAGATAGACATAACACCGAGTTCTAGTGTCAAATATGTAGTTAATTAATCCAATAACAATACTTAAACGTAAATATGTAATACTGTTACTTTAGACTACTTAAGTATTTATCTATCTCGATCAAGTTTTGCTTTATCTCAAATTTTATGCACCTGCACATCATGGAGATTAAAAGTTCTAGAAAATGGTGATTTATCATTTTTGATTAAATTCACCAAAACTCAGAAGGTTTATCAAAAGAAAACAAAGATTAGTAAGGACTAATAAGCCCTTCAGGTAATCTTGAGGATTTATTGTTATACGCGTTTTTCTACATTTTCTTATATTATCTCTGCTTTCAAAGAAGATATAGGGAAGTATGTTTTCGCGTCATGCTGTCATGCTATTTTATTTTAATGTTGATACAAGTAAGTAGCAAATGAGTAAATCAAATTAACACAGGAGAATATATATGATAAATAATTTGTATCAGCAATTGAGTGAAATAGTCTCAACACAAATGTTAATAGGCAGACAATGATTTGCTCATAAACATACTTAGGCTATGTTCATCACGCATTTCATCACGCATTTTTTGTTGAAAACATCAAACATAAAACTAATCCCGAATTATTGATTATGGCATTAGTTTTAGAACTATTCTGAGGCATATATCTCAATGAGTGTAAACGATCAACTATCAACAACTGTAATTTCAACACCTACTGCTGCAACACCTCTTCAAGATCCATTGGCTAGCAACAGTCTTGTCTCTCAGGCTAGCGCCAGCGCGCTATCTCAGGGAAATGGGCTGACAGGACAGTACTACGACAACATCGACTTCACCAACCTGAAGCAAACCCGCACAGATCCAACGGTAAACTTTAACTGGGGTGATGGTTCTCCAGATCCTTCCGTGGGTGCAGATACCTTCTCAGTGCGTTGGACAGGTCAGGTAGAAGCCAAGTACAGCGAAACTTACAATTTTTACACCACGGCTGATGATGGTGTGCGGTTGTGGGTGAATGGTCAACAAATCATCAATCAGTTTGTCGATCAA
>NZ_JBALEJ010000022.1:0-220486 GCF_036917975.1 Nostoc sp. | reverse complement strand
AATATCGTATTTGGGTACTTCAATATCGTATTTGGGTACTTCAATATCGTATTTGGGTACTTCAATATCGTATTTGGGTACTTCAATATCGTATTTGGGTACTTCAATATCGTATTGAGGTACTTCAATATCGTATTGAGGTACTCCGATATCGTATTTGGGTACCCCGATATCGTATTTGGGTACTCCGATAAGTTACACAAATTTTTGCATGGCTAAAAGCAACAAAAATTAGTCAATAAAGATGAGTGGTATTCAGTTAAAATATATAAGGCTAATATCCCAGACTTTTTAAATTTTGACAAACTCATCCAAATTTTGAGAATAGTACCCGAACCAAGTGCGATCGCACTATTTAAAATCAATTTGTAAATATTGTAAATAGTTTAAATAATTAGCCCGTACAGGCGGGCTAATTATGTTATGGGTAATTAGTCGAACAGAACACAATACAGTTCAGAATGAGCAAAAAAAACCTCATGTAGAGACGCGATTTATCGCGTCTTGAAAGACCAATTATCTACACCAGTAACTCTTAACTGAACTGTATTAGGACATAATATCAATTCCCTGAAACGAAAATACTTTCAGGAAACTTTATTATGCCTCAACTTTCACACCCTTCCAGAAGGCCACATAACCTTCAATATTTTTAGCCTTCTCCTTGGTGCTGGGATAATACCAAGCAGCATCTTTATTGATTTGCCCATCAACTTCGATACTGTAGTAACTGGCAACACCTTTCCAAGGACAAGTCGTGTGGGTGTTACTCTCTGCGAAGTACTGTTTGTTAATGGTGTCAACAGGGAAATAATGGTTGCCTTCCACAACTACAGTATTATCGCTCTCGGCTAAAACAGCACCATTCCAAATTGCTTTTGGCATAAATGACTTTGTAAATAAACTATACATATAACATTTTGACACTATCAGCTTATTTGTAGTGAATTTATAGAACCTGCTACCCTGCCAAAAGAGTTCAGAAGTCACGAAAAGGTAATGGGGAGCATCCCACTTGCATATCATTGCGACCATAACGAAGTGAAGCGATCGCAAAATCTTCAACTAAGAGCGAGTCCATGCGATAGCTTAGTTGTTCTTCCTCTCTACGAGACGCTAGGCGATCGCAATGATAGTTATTCTCTGATTATAAGATAAAAACTCGGATATATCCAAGGTAATGGGTTGCAGAATTTTCTTTTAGCTATTAATTACAATCACTTTTAGTTATGGATTTGAAAATTAAAAGCATTTGCTTATACCGAGAAGATTTTATAGCATATTGATATGGAAAGTTAATTAGTCCAAACAAAGTTGGATTTTGGTTTATAACTTGAATAGAAAATGTCTAGAAGAAAGATATATCAGCGAAGCCTGTGGCGAGCTACGCTAATGCACCTTCTAGAAATACTTCCAAACTAAGGATTTTATTTAGAATATCTTTGCATTTTTTAAGTTATTACTAAACCTTCTTATAATTCCCATTTGGGTAATTAACAAATCAACCTGTCAGGTGAACTGATCCTAAAAAGGTTGAGATTAATAAAACAGTGGACTCTATGACTAGAGAATACTGATTGCATTTTCTTCTAATTGAGGATAACTCTATGAAACTCACAAACTTGATAAATTATCCATATATTGTTGCTTGGATTAATTCTATGCCTAAAATCACTAGTCTTCATCCAGTTAAGAATCACAATAGCCCATCAATAAACACTGTCGTCAACTCTAACAATTTCCCTAAAAATTCTACAAATGCCAATTACCTCAAACCCTTTGACACTGCTTTTATTGCCTATTACATGATGGGTCTTGGTGATTTTGAATGATTTAAGTTACTTCTATGCTTTCGATCTGTAATTTACATAACAACACTAATTAATCTCTAATGAGGAGAAAATTATGAAACTCACAACCTGGTTAAATTCTGCACTTATCATTACTTCTATTGCTTTTATCCCTGGAATTGCTGGCGCTCAAGCAGCTAATACTAACAATGGTGGTGGACAAATAAATACAGATACCAAATATCTGCAACCCTTTAATATTGCCTTTCTCGCTTATCAAGGTTATTTAAAAGAGCAGGGTATTCCCAGTGGGGGCGCTTTGTTATTTAAATACCAAAGCGGAAACCTGACAGCCAAAGATATAGTTCAGGCTGCTGTCAAGGCTAATAAGTTACCAGCGCAAGTTTTGAATGATTCAAGTTACCTCAACGCGCTCGATTCACAGCTGACATCATTGGGCAGTATTAATGATTTATCTAACTAGTACAACACGGCATGAAAGGGAGTGGGGAGTAGGGAAACTAAGAAAGCTTTTCCGAAAAGCGGGGTTTCAACCAATATGCGATACAAGGATTTTTTCTCTGACGAGATGCTGTTCGCGTTCGCGCCACTTGCAGGCGTTAGCGTGTAGCGGGACGTACCCCTACGGGGATCTTGCTACGCGGTAGCGTCTCTAAGAGTTGTACGGCTTTAAACCTAAATCGAGGGCTAATTTCTTCCCCTACTCCCTACTCCCTACTCCCGCCCCGAAGGAGTGGTGAAATCAATCTCCGCATATCGTATAGAGATGCTTTGTTTGCAGCCATCGGTCAATTTATCCCGCTTTTGAGTTGATTTGACAATTCTCCCACCTCATTTTCACACTCAAGTTAGAATAACTAGAAATATGAGGATAAGAAAAGTTTGTGGTGAATATATCCCACATCCCCAAATTGCCCATACCACCGTCTCTTTTGGGGTCAGAAATCGGTTCTTTTACTGAGTTTACCGTTACTCAACGAATGCCTGCGATCGCTCGCCGAGTTATCGCCGAAAATAATTTCTCATCTGAGATTAATACCAGCTTAGAAAACCTGGCTACAGAACTGCCAACAGGATTTTTACAACCTCTTGTAAATGACACTGCTGGAGATTTTTCTGCCTGGAATATATATTTAGAATTCTACAAGGGTCAGCGTTGGGTAGATGTTCCCTGGTTTTTTGCCGAAACTTATTTTTATCGATTAATTCTGGAAATTACCGATTATTTTCGCCCTGGTGTATGGGAAGGTGTCGATCCATTTGAGTTACAAAAATCTCAAGGCTTGGAAGCATCTCTAGACTCGATTATTTTGTTATCCGAACAAGTCAACAATTGGTTAGATAATTCCCACTTAGGGGAAAAATCAAACCAAACAGCTTTAATTGCACTGTTATATTTTGCTTTGTGGGGAAATCGAGTTGACTTGAGTTTATGGTCAGCATTCGAGAGTGACCGGAGTCGTTTTGATATTCAAACCCAACTAGCTCACATCTTAGTAAATGATGCCTCCCAAGTCACGGAATTGTTAATTAGTTCTCATGGTGGACGAATTGATTTTGTTGTAGATAATGCTGGTTTTGAACTTGTTTGTGATCTATCTTTAGTGGATTTTTTATTAAGTAGCGGACTGGCTAATCAGGTTTACCTACACTTAAAGCCACATCCGACTTTTGTATCTGATGCCATGATTAAGGATGTACGTTACACAATAAAATTTTTAGCTGCTACTGGAAATCAACAAGTTATATCCTTTGCTCAAAGATTGCAAAAAAATATTGCATTAGGGCATTTAGTACTATCTGAAGATTACTTTTGGACATCGCCTTTAGCATTTTGGGAAATACCTAACTCACTCAAAAATGAATTAGCCAATGCGAGTTTAGTTATAGTCAAAGGAGATGCAAATTATCGCCGATTATTAGGCGATCGCCACTGGAATTTTACCACCAGCATTGCAGATATAGTTTGTTATTTACCCGTGCCAATGGTAGCTTTACGTACCCTCAAATCAGAAGTAGTAGTAGGTTTGAAACCAGAAGTTATTGAGGAAGTAGCAAAATCTGACTCTTCTTGGTTGACAAATGGACAGTGGGGTGTAATTCAGTTAGTAGTTTAGGCAATTTTGAAAAATTGAGATAATTTGTAAGAGAAGTATACGTATCTTCACTACTTATAGCGTCGTCTACCCTACCCGTAGCACTATAAGCAGCTTAGGATAGACTAGAAGCAATTTTTGAGGAAAATGGTAGAAAAAATCACAGCTGTCTTTAATGGCAAAGTGTTCTATCCAGCTGAACCGATCGCACTGCCAATCAATACCCGCGTGCGAATGAGCATTGAAATTTTACCGCCAAGCGAACATGAAACGGTATCATTTTTGCAGACGGCGCGATCGCTCAATCTTGAAGGACCGCCTGACTGGTCTAGCAATATAGATAAATATTTGTATAGTAAGTAAACTTTTCATGCATTCTGAAGTCTTTCTGGATACATCATTTGCCATTGCCTTATCTGCGCCGAGCGATCGCCTGCATGACCGAGCCTTGCATCTGGCTAAAATGTTACAAGCAGCAGAAACTCGTTTGGTGACAACACAGGCGGTAATGTTGGAAATTGGCAATGCCTTATCCCAACAACCTTACCGTCAGGCGGCAATCATATTATTAAATTCTCTAGTAGCAGACTCTAAAGTAGAAATTGTCCCCCTTTCCCAGGAACTCTACGAACGTGCTTTTCAGCTATATCGGGAACAAACAGAGAAAGAATGGGGATTTGTCGATTGCATATCTTTTATTGTCATGCAATATAGCGGAATCACTGAAGCACTGACCGCCGATGAGCATTTTCAACAAGCAGGCTTTCGAGCATTATTGCGGGAGAATTTGCCGTAGGGATGGGGATTGGGGACTGGGGACTGGGGATTGGGAATTGGGGACTGGGAATTGGGACTGGGAATTGGGACTGGGAATTGGGACTGGGAATTGGGAATTGGGAATCGGGAATCGGGAATTGGGCATAAGAAAGAAGCTTGTTCAATAATTTCCTCTTGTCCCCAGTCCCTAATCCCCAATCCCCAATCCCTAATCCTTATTATTTCGTTACAATCGGTGTGTGCGTTAGGCATTCAAGAGTTATCAGCCATGAAATTGATTTCCGATCCACCGATTCCTGTGAAAATTCAAAAGATGAAGGAACGGGTGCGGTGGATGCATCCAAGTTTTGTGCAACGGGGAATTGACCAAACCAGTCTAGTTATTGACGATCGCAGAGAAGATAATCCAGAATTTTCCTTTATGGTTATCGGTGATTCTGGCACTAAATCCCATTCTCGATACCATCCCCAACGAAAAGTTGCCGAACTGATGCTGACTCACCGCGATGATTGCAGTTTTGTGTTGCACACAGGCGATGTTATCTATGTGGTGGGTTCCCAAGAATATTATTCAACAAATTTTATTGAGCCTTATCGGGAATTTCTTGTCGGTGGTGACAACCCGAAAAGCATTCCTTATGACCGCATGGTGTTTAATCTGCCGTTCTTGCCAGTACTCGGTAATCATGATTACTACGATGTGCCGTTGATGTACCGTTTATTTACTGGTACAACATCCTCACTACGTCACCTGTTCCGCTACAAAGATACAGAGATTGGCTGGCATGGATCGTATCAAGGTAACGCCTATGCACGGGCATTTATGGATTACACTCAGGCGATATCTCCACAAGAGTTAGAACGTCATTTAGATCGGCACTACACCGCGAAGACCGACACAGGGCGATGTTTGCGTTACGAACCTGGACAGTTTACCCGCTTACCCAATCGCTATTACACTTTTCGTTACGGTGGGATTGACTTTTTTGCACTGGATTCTAATACCTTTAATACACCGTCACCTCTACCTGCAACTCAAGAGGGAGAAATTTACCGTCGGGAATTGCAAAAACGTCGCCATGAAATCGATCGAGAAGAATTGCAGATTTTAAAAATATGCGATCGCCTCAACCCTGATAAACCCACCGAAGCGGAACAACTCGATGACCTTAGCGCCAAATTAGACCAAATCAACGAGATTAAAATCGACATTGAAAAACAACTAGCATCTCAGAAAATGCCTGCGATCGATTTTGAACAACTTGAATGGTTGCGAAGCAGACTAATCGAATCTTGGAATAACTCTGAAGTGCGCGGACGTGTAATCTTTTTCCACCATCCCCCATACGTCACAGAAGCTACCAAGTGGAATCAGGCACAAACCTTGGCGGTTCGCCACCGCTTGCGCTGGGTGTTTGAACAAGTTGCAGAAACTCTTGGTTCTTTAATTAAAGAACGTCCCATAGTTGATTTGATTTTAAACGGTCACGCTCACTGTTTGGAGCATCTTTGCACAACTGATACCGGATTTGCTGACTCCCACATTAATTGCATTATCTCTGGCGGTAGTGGTCATCGTCCCCGTTATCAACGGCGAGGGGGGACTGAATTGATGGAGACTTTTACGGAAATTGCAGGTAAACCCAGCCGGAAAGTTGCAGATTCAATGCTTTTTGTGGGTCGTCATGACTACAATTTCCAGAACCGACTGCCTTACTCATGTGTGCGGATTGATGTTCTGGATGGTAGCCCGCCCAAGTTTATCATCAGACCGCTAATTACTGAACGGGTTGAAGATAAATGGCATAACACTGAACTTGAACCTTTTGTGATTTAAACGGGATGTGCGCGATTAATAGACGCGATGAATTATAAACCAATACGGTTCAGTTAACATTTGTCTCTTTTCTCAGTGCCCTCTGCGTCTCTGTGGTAGCCTGCGGCAAGCCGCTCCGCGTCTACGTTAAAAAAATTGGCTTTGACAAAGGATTTTAGTCTTAACCCAAGCGTATTGAATTATAAATGTGATTAACAGACGCGATGAATCGCGTCTCTACAAGTTAACCATGTCACTTAAAAATCAAATCTAAACGCTGCTGAGTTACTTTGAGTGATTCTGCTGGCGAACTTTTGCCCAACAATACAGATTCAATTGCCCGACCTACACTGTCAGAAATCCGATTGTAACCGGGAAATATTGGACGCGATCGCCCGTATTTAGCTTGATCTAAAAATACCTTCACCTGTGGGATTTTTTTGATAAAATCCTGATATTTTTGACTTTCACGAGACTTCAAATTCACTGGTAAATAGCCAGTTCCCAATGCTAGTTCTGTCTGAAATTCTTCACTCAAAGCATATTCGACAAACTTAAATGCTGCTCTTTGGCGTTCTAGCGTGGTTTTGAAAAAGAAGAGATTCTCACCGCCAATAATAGTAGCAGGTTTCTGCCCAACTGGAATGGGAAAGACATCAAAATCGACACCAGTCTTTTGAAATTCTCCCAGAGTCCAAGGGCCATTTAATTGCATTGCAACTTTGCCAGTCAGCAAGTCATCTGTTTCATAACCTCGTTCCGGCCCAGATAAAATAGCGGAACCATCCGTAATTAAATTGCGCCAGAATTGCAAAGCTGCGATCGCCCCTTGATTATCTGACAAATTTACTGCTGCGGCATTTTGTGAATCACCACTCACCAAATCACCGCCACCACTCCACATAAACGGTAGCCAGGTGAATACTGTAAATTCTCCCTTCCCCAAAGGCAGAAACATCCCATATTGATCGGTTCGCCCATCACCATTGGTATCACGAGTTAATTTTTTGGCAACTTGTCCAAACTCTTGCCAAGTACTGGGTAATTCAGTAATTCCCGCAGCCTTAAACAAACTCGGACGGTAAAAAATACCAACGTTATTCGTCGCAAAGGGCACAGACCAAATCTTACCGTTGTATTTCATTGATCCATACAAAGCCGGGTCAATTTCGGCTTTGACTGGAGATTTTTCCAGCATTTCATCCAAAGGTAAAAGCGCATCGAGTTCTACTAATTGACCTGCGATCGTCGGATTGTACCACAACAAATCTGGAGGTGCGTTTCCTACCACCGCCGCTAAAATTTTGGGCGTTTGCTGATCCTGTTGCCCAATATAAAGCGACTCTACTTGAATATCTGGGTGGGATTGATTAAACTTATCTACCAGCTTTTGCAGCACATCCCGATTTGGCGGCGGATTGACACCTTGCCAAAGAGTTAAATGAATTACTTTATCTTCTTTAATACCAGGTAAGATACTTTGACATCCAACTAAAGCTAGTATGCCCACCAATAATACAAGCAGTAAGCTCCGAAAGTAGCGTGACACTTTCTTGATTTTTCGCTTGGCATGGCGAGGAGGGTTAAAGAAATCGTGCATAATATTCATTAAATTGGGTATTGGGCATTGGGCATGGGGCATTGGTTACTTCCTGATCTCCCTCATCTCCCCCTACTCCCCACTCACTTTTACCAAATGCACCTTTGCATCGGTGTAAAAGTTAGATATATCCTAATCTTCAATAGAGTTTTGATAATTTCAAATTATGGCAGGACATAGTAAATGGGCAAATATTAAGCGCCAGAAGGCGGTAGTAGATGCAAAAAAGGGAAAAACCTTTACTCAGTTATCCAGGGCGATTATTGTTGCAGCTAGAAGCGGTGTACCAGATCCAGCTTTGAATTTTCAACTTCGCACGGCAATTGACAAGGCAAAGGCTGCGAGTATCCCTAATGATAATATTGAACGAGCGATCGCTAAAGGTGCAGGCACTTTTGGCGGCGATAATGCTACTTTTGAAGCGATTCGCTATGAAGGTTACGGCCCCGGTGGTGTAGCGATTTTAATCGAAGCCCTTACAGATAATCGCAATCGCACTGCTGCTGACTTGCGTGTAGCTTTTAGTAAAAATGGTGGCAATCTTGGTGAAACAGGTTGCGTTAGCTGGATGTTTGACCAAAAAGGCGTTTGTGTTGTGCAGGGTGTGGTTGACGAAGAACAGCTTTTAGAAGCATCCCTTGAAGGTGGTGCCCAGTCTTATGAGATGACTGAAGATGAGATAGCTGAGGTATTTACTGACATCGGAAATTTAGAAGCCCTTAGCCAAACACTAAAAGAGCAAGGTCTTAAGGTAGTTGATGCCGAATTGCGCTGGATTCCTAGTAATAGTGTAGAAGTTACCGATCTCAATCAGGCGCGATCGCTTTTCAAGTTAATTGATACTCTAGAAGGCTTGGATGACGTGCAAAATGTCACAGCTAACTTTGAAATAGCAGAAGAATTGATGGATATCAGCATTTATTAATCAAAATTAACATAAACATCAGATCAAATTACAGTTGCCTGGCTCTGATGTCAAAAATATTACACGTATATATAAATACTAGCAAGTATTCCTACCACAGTATTGCACATAAGTCCTGTATCTACGGATGTAAAAATAGACATGAAAGATTCATATCAATTACAAACTTATGACATACGCCTATCGGATAGTTAGATTGTTGATTACCTGATGAGGATTTTCAAGTGAATAAGTTCGCTCAAGCTTTACTTTTGGCTCTTGTATTTGCTGCTCCTGTAACCGTTTTTGCATCTCAAGCTCAAGCGAAAACTATTCATCACGCTAGCGTCAAAACTGTTAAACATCATCGCATTAAACTTCACAAAGCCAACAAGCGTCATGCTAAAAACCTAACTCATAAAACTCACGTATAAATAGTTACTATTAGTCGTAAAATTTCCTAGTAGCTCCGTAATCAAGTTTAGTGTTGGTTTATCTGAAAAATAATTGTATTATTTAACCCCGCTGGAATCCCTACCAATCAGCGGGGTTTTTTATTAACTTGCTCATGAGGACGCGATCGCGTAGAAATCAAAGTTAAGCTTATGAAAGCAGATTATTTAGAAGAATCACTTCTTCGTCAACTAGAGGAGCGTTTGCTTCAACCTGATGTCCGAAAATCAGCTAAAGATATCATGGACTTACTTGCTGATGAGTTCATTGAGATCGGAAGCTCAGGGCGTGTTTTCGATAAACAGCAAATTATCGAGAGCTTGCAGAATGAACCCATAGAACCCCTGATTCAAAGATCAATCACAGAATTTAAAACATTAGTTTTAGCAACAGGGGTTATTTTAGTAATTTATCGTATAGTTAGACACATATCTGGTGAACAGCCTGTTCATTCACTGCGAAGTTCTATTTGGAAATTGAACAACGATCAATGGAAAATGATCTTTCATCAGGGCACTTTAGTCAGAGAATGATATGGGCGGTATGATAAGTAACTACCCGAAATTATTTAGAGTCAAGTTTTGCACAGAAAAGGCTCAAGCATTGCTGCCTGAGCCTTTTCTAGATTCAATTAAGTTACTTTCGTCTACTTAACTTAGTAGCGGTTGTTCCGGTTGTAGCCGCCGCCACCGCCACGATTACCACCACCAAAGGAACCACCTCTGTCTTCTCTAGGCTTGGCTTTATTCACTTTGAGGTCACGACCAAGCCATTCAGCACCATCAAGGGCTTCAATGGCTTTTGTTTCTTCATCTTCTGAATTCATTTCCACAAAAGCAAAGCCGCGTAAACGACCTGTTTCACGGTCTGTAGGTAGTTGAACACGCTTAACAGTACCATATTCTGCAAATACAGCACTCAAAGCATCTTGTGTAACATCATAGGAGAGGTTACCAACGTAAATTGACATCAAATGTCTCCAAAATCATAAGTTTGTAGAGATTTAGATTTCGGAGAGAAGTCTGTAATACCAAAAGGAAAAAGCCTGTCAATACTAAAAACAAACACTGTCGCCGAATTAATTCTCATTTCACTTTCCATGATGACATAGCAACTAACTTTCTGCGTAAAAGTTTGAAAAACTGTTATAAAAAGTTATATGAGCAGTTGACAGCTAAGTGCTGGCTAGTGCCAAAATGGGTGAGGCTATAACGAACCACACCCACGAGTTAAACTAACTCTCCACTCTCTTTTCTAAATATTGACCAATCATCAACTGCTCACCAGCACGAGAGATAATGGTTTGTCTGGTGCGGTATTTGCTGCCAATTAGCTTTAACTCTTCTTCAAAGACTGAACCGTTGTATTCAGTTCGCAAACACATTGTTTTAGGGTTGGAGAAATAATAGTGGGCGGTAACTGGTTTGGATATGGCAAAACCGCGATCGCGATATAAAATATTTCCCACAGCCCCAAATAATGTAGAACCTTGTGACTCTTTCCTGGACTTCAGTACATCTGTACTTTCCCATGTAACTGCTGCACCACAAATTAAGCTACCTGTATCATACAAATCGTGCATCTGAGCCAGCTTTTGCAATTCATCACAACCCTGCTTGAGAAAATTGATCGTAACTATACTCTCCATCTCCTTGGTTTCTCCCTCAGGTAGGCTGTAATAGCGTCGTTGCGATCGCCACTTACCCACTGATTCCTGGAAAAATTCGGAAATCTGTGCTTCGTCAGAGGTTTGGGCAATTTTTAGCAATGATGTCACTTGTAACTTTCCTGACTTAATATTTGGTGGTTCTAATATATATCGCCCTTTTTTTGGCTGTATATGCGATGTCTACGACGGGCTACGCCTATGCCTGTTTAAAATCTTACAGCATCAAAAAAAGCAACTTATGTTTACTATTCTTAATATATTAGATTAAGCGTAAAAATTACCAATCATTTTGTTATGGTCAGTCTGGCAATGTCAGCCTAAGTATAGTTATTAGGACTTACGCACTGTACAAATTTATCGTGATGTGTATTAACGAAAATGTGTTGCTTCAGGCTTTTCTAAATTATCCTTATGATTGCCAATAGACCACGCTGTAGGGGCAATTCATGAATTGCCCCTACGAAAAATATGGTTTTTGACCTCTTACATATTTGGCGTTTATTATCAATGCGTAAGTCCTAGTTATTTAATACTGCCTATTTTAGAAACAGGGTGTAAAAATCCCGTATCTTCAGTAAACGCAAGTCTTCTACTAAGGGCAGATTGCAAGAAATTTAAAAATATTTATACTGAGTTAAGAATTGCATCGACAGCTAAAAAGCTGCCGACTCAATGTAATGAGTTAAAGTGGTGAGAATTTTTTTGAATAAAAAGTAATTTTTGATACAAAATTCTGCAAGAAGATAGCTAATTGACTCTCGCCGCTTTTCACTATTCATAATGTCTCAAAATTACTTGGTAACGCACGGCAGTTTAAACCCAAAAAGCTCCCCAAATACTAGAAAAATAAATGATTTTGGACAGAAAGAAGCCGCACAAGCAGGTGAAAATCTCACCTTTGGCAGCCGCTAACCAGGTAATTAATGCCCAGTTAGATTCAGTTATAAAAACTGATATGGCTGTTGTAGATACAAAGAGTCGCGTTGACACAAAAGGGTCTTCCCCTTTCACATCCATATTATTGATTCCCTGTTTGCTGGGCATAGGACTGCTGACAGCGAATTGTGGATCGCTGCCCAAGGAAGAAGTGGCTGATGCCCAATCTCAAAGTCCGGGTAGTGGACAACGTGGTGGTGCAACGGCTGTAGATGCGGCGATCGCTCGAACTGATACGCTGCAAACACAACCAGAATACACAGGTAACACAACACCCTTTCGGATTGTATCAGTGCGATCGCAAGTAGAAGCTCGGTTGTTGGCTTTGAACCTTGATGTTGGCGATACAGTAAAACTTGGGCAAAACGTCGGGCAGTTAGATGATGCCATCCTTTCGACCCAATTAAAGCAAACAGAAGCGGAGCTAGCAGCCCTCAAATCAGAAGTAGCGAGGGCAAACAATCAAGTAAGCAATGCCCGTGTAGATGTTGAACGGGCGCGGTTAGAGGTTGTGCAAGCCCAGGCAGACTCAGAACGACAGCAGAAGTTATTCAAAGCTGGAGCGATCGCCGAACAAACTGCCCAGCAAGCACGTACCCAGGCAAAAACAGCCGCCCAGGCATTGCGCGCAGCCCAAGAGCAAGTCCGTACAGAACAGCAAGCCGTCGCCGCCGCCCAAGGTAGAGTACTTGCTCAACAGGCATTGGTTGCTCAAACCAAAGAGCGCAGGTCTTACGCTCGATTGACATCCCCTATCACTGGTATAGTCACAGAAAAGGTGACAGAACCAGGCAATCTTCTGCAAGCAGGTAGCGAAGTCTTGAAAATTGGCGACTTTAACCGTGTCAAAGTCGTTGTCCAAGTTTCTGAATTAGAACTGGCACAAATTCAGGTTGGGCAGTCTGTACAAGTCCGCTTAGATGCCTTCCCCAAAGAAACATTAATTGGCAGAGTTACGCGCATTTCTCCAGCTGCCGATGCCACAGCTCGCTTGATACCTGTAGAAGTAGTGATTCCTAACACTCAAGCCAAGATTGGCAGTGGATTGCTGGCGCGAGTCAATTTTCAAACCCAGACTCAACAGCGCGTAGTAGTGCCGCAAACAGCGATTCAAAAACAAGCAGGGGCGGCAAAGGAAGCAGAAAAAGAGCAAGAAAACCCATCGGGAACGCTATTTGTGGTGAAAGACACAGAAGGCAAGACGAAAGTAGCGACACGTGCAGTTACTTTAGGACAAAGGGCTGATGGGAGAGTAGAAATTTTATCCGGTTTGCAAGCGGGAGAACGCTATGTTGTTCGGAGTGGTAAGCCGTTAAAAGAAGGTGACACTGTAAGTCTTTCAATTCTTTCAGAAAAGCAATAGTCGGGTGAGCAATAACCACCATACCAAAGAAAAAAGTACTCAGTAGTCAGCACTTATCACTTAGTATCATGCAACAGGCAAACAATAATAATGGCAATAGCGGATTTAGCCTCAGTGCGATCGCTATCCGCCAACACATTGGCACACTCATGCTTACCGTGGCAGTAATTGTCATTGGGGTATTTTTTCTCACAACGATCCAAGTCGATCTCCTACCGTCAATTACCTATCCACGAGTTAGTGTCCGGTTAGAAGCCCCTGGTATTTCACCGGAAGTAGCAGTAGATGAAATCACCAGACCCTTAGAAGAAACTTTATCAGCTACCGAGAATGTAGTACAGGTTTTTTCTCGGACTCGTGAGGGACAGGTAAGCCTCGATTTATACTTCCAACCAGGGGGCGATATTGACCAAGCCCTAAATGATGCTACTGCTGCTTTTAACCGAGGTCGGGGGCAACTGCCAGATACGATCGAGGAACCGCGCTTATTTAAAGTCGATCCCTCCCAATTACCAGTTTATGAATTGGCGCTGACATCTCCTTCATTGCCAGGGAAAGATTTACGCGTATTTGCTGATGAAGAATTAACCCGTGAACTCAGTGTCGTGCCGGGAGTAGCTTCAGTTGACGTATCTGGTGGTGCAGAGGAAGAAGTAAGAGTGCTTGTTGACTTAAACCGATTGCAAGCTTTGGGTGTCGGGTTAAATGATGTCTTAAATGAATTAACAGCCCGTAACCAAGATACTTCTGGTGGTCGGATTCTAGGGCAAAATTCCGAGCCATTAACTCGGACTGTTGGACGCTTCCAAAATGCCAAGGAAATTGAAAACCTTTCTTTGAAAGTTTCCTCCCCTGCCTCCCCTGCCTCCCCTGCTTCCTCTGCACCTTCCCGCCGCGTCTACTTGCGAGACTTTGCAGAAGTAATTGACGATACAGAAGACCAGCGAGTATTTGTTTACCTCAACCGTCAGCCTGCGGTGAAATTTTCGATTCAAAAGCAGCCGGAAGCCAACACAATCACAGTTGTAGATGCTGTGAAGCGGCGAATTGAACAGTTACGACAATCGGGTTTAATTCCAGCAGACATGACTTTGAGTCCCACCACAGATGAATCTGTCTTCATCCGCAATTCTTTAAATGATGTCATCTTTTCGGGGATTTCCGGGGCATTGTTAGCAGCAGCAGCAGTGTTGTTATTTTTAGGATCGTTCAGGCAAACATTTATTATCAGTTTGACGATTCCGTTGTGTACTCTGGCAGCGATCGCTTTAATGAGAATATTTGGTTTAACCTTGAATGTTTTTAGTTTGGCAGGTCTGACATTAGGAGTTGGACAAGCAATTGACACATCGGTTGTGATCCTAGAAAACATTTCCGAAAAAACAGGCATGACTCCCAATCAGAGAGAGATGGAGGCAGGGGAGCAGGGGAGCAGAGGAGCAGAGGGGCAGAGGAGAAATTCAAGATTCTTTATTGACAGTGCGATCGCAGCTTCCCAAGAAGTAGAATCTGCTTTAGTTGCTGCTACAGGTGCTAATTTAGTTTCTGTAGTGCCATTCCTCTTAATTGGCGGCTTTATTGCACTGCTATTTAATGAACTGATTCTGACAATTAGCTTCGCAGTCGCAGCATCCCTTATTGTTGCGATCACAATAGTACCGATGCTGTCTTCTCGACTCTTGGGAATTCCTTGGTCTAGTCGGATTAGTGAATTTTGGCTGCTTAGACAATTTAATCACCGATTTGAAGATGCGACGCGGGGATACGGTAACTTCTTAACCAAGGTTTTACGCTATCGGCTTTTCGTAGTAACTGCTGCTTTGCTAATTTTAGGCGGCAGTAGCTTCTTGATGTTTGGTCAAATTCCCCAAGAAATTTTACCCCGCATCAGTACTGGTCAAGCTAACTTAAGAGCGCAGTTTCCGCCCGGTACACCTTTAGCAACCTCTGAAAAAGTTATGCAAATTGTCGATGACATTTTGCTCAAACAACCAGAAACCCAATCTGCTTTCACAACTGTGGGTGGTAATTTATTTGGTAGCAGTACTACAGAAAATCCTTTACGTGCCAGTAGCACCATCAATCTTAAACCAGGCACAGATGTCGAAGCCTTCGTCAAAAAAGTAACTCAGGAATTTAACAAACTCAACTTAGCAGGAATTCTGCTGCGCCTCAATCCTGGTCAGGTGCGGGGTTTAATCTTGAGTAATTCTCCAGTGCAAGGGTCAGACGTTGACGTGATTCTGCAAGGTGAGAATGAAGAAAACTTAACCCAAGCAGGCGCACAAGTGCTGCAAGCATTGCAAGAAAGGGCAAAATTAGCGACATTCCGACCAGATGCCGATGCTAGGCAACCAGAAATCCAAATTCGCCCCGACTGGGAAAGAGTTTCAGCTTTAGGATTGAGCGCCAGCCAAATTGGTGCAACAGTTCAAACAGCAATTGAAGGTTCAGTCCCCACGCAAATTCAACGCGGGAATCGTTTAGTTGATGTGCGGGTGCAGCTAAATAAAGAAGCGATTCAGCGTCCTTCTCAGTTAGAGCAATTACCGCTATTTACAGAAAACAATCAACTAATCCGGCTTTCAGATGTTGCGAACATTCAAGAAGGTCAAGCACCTGGTGAGGTGCAACGAATTAATCAACGCCAAGCTTTTATTGTGGCAGGAAATCTCACCGAGGGAGCTAGTCTTAGTGAAGCGATCGCAGAAGTAAACGAGGTACTCCAGGATGTAGACTTACCTGATGGCGTTTCCATTGTGCCTAGTTCTGCCCAAGAAACTAATCAGCAACTTCAGGATGCTTTAAAAACTTTGGGGGCTTTGGCGACCTTCTTGATCTTTGTAGTTATGGCGGTGCAATACAATTCCCTAATTGACCCATTGGTAATTATGTTCACCGTACCACTAGCCTTAGCTGGGGGAATTTTTGGACTTTACATTACCCAAACTTCAATTGGTGCAACTGTAATTGTTGGTGTCGTGCTGCTGGTGGGAATTGTGGTGAATGCAGGGATTCTCATGGTGGAACTAGCAAACCAAATTCGAGACGAAGAAGGTTGTAGTCGCCAAATTGCCATCATGAAAGCTGCTCCTCAACGCTTGCGCCCAATTATCATGACTACAGTCACCACTATCTTAGGACTGTTCCCTTTGGCATTAGGTATTGGCGAAGGTTCTGAGTTTTTGCAGCCATTAGGGATTGTAGTTTTCTTTGGGATGGCGATCGCAACGATGCTGACACTATTTATCATCCCCTGTTTTTATATTCTGCTGCACGATTTGCTTGGTGGAAATTGGGCGAAGCCAGTGTTAACCCGATTGCGTGGATTTAAGAAAAAACTTACCAGCTAACGATCGCTGCTGATTGAATTGAGTCATTAGTCATTAGTTATGAGCAAATGACTAATGACTAATGACAAAGGACTAACTAGCTAACAGAGTTTTTTCTAGAGAAGTCCAACGGAAATAGCGATCGCCACCTCTCTCAATAATGACTTTCACTCGTGGTTCTAGCTGAGGCAAATTCGTTAAATACTCAATTTCTTCATTAGAAAGAATGTGCCCTTCAATAATCCACAAGACCAGCCCCTTTGACTTTGGTGATAGCTGTTCTAGATGAGAATTGAGAATTGGCGGCAGATAATAAACCTGACCCACTGCTGCACCACTACCAGTGCTTTTTTTCCCAAGATGAGGAGGTCTGACTCCATGAATTCTTGTGAGATACGCAGCTACGTCACCCAGTCCTTTAGCGGTAATGTGGAGGGTAGTATAGCCAGCTGCCCGTATTCGGCGCTGATATCGACCTTCATAACCCCCTTCCAGAGGTACATACACACCAAGAGCGCCAAATTTTTCCAGATCGCGGATTAAACCGTTGCCAGTGGTAATTAGTGCCATAGATTTTCGTCTTATCCCACTTAGATATCTCTATTATTTACCCTGAACCGATAGATTCAAAGCATTTTTTTGGGCATTGGGCATTGGGCACTTGTACTGAGCGCAGTCGAACTATGGGGCATGGGGCATTGGTTATTAACTCTTTTCCCCCTGCTCCCTACTCCCTATTCCCCACTCCCCATTCTTCAAAAATAACTCTCTAAATTACTAGACAAACCTAAATAAATAATTTATATTATTAGATTGTGACCAAAAACGCAAATTAGGTTGACTTTTTACTGTCATTCTGAGGTAGTGTTAGCATCAAAAGCTGATGACTTAATCCAAATTGGATAATCTAACTCAGATTGATCATAGACTGGTAAACTAAGAAAGCTTTCAGGTCAACATTGGAGCTGATAGACGAATAACCAAAGCGAATCCTAAGCTCCAGGGTAAGTTTACTCCTGCGCCTCTGAAAAAGTAGGCAAAGTCTTAAACAATAGTTTAAGGTATTTAAGGAAGTAAAACTGAGCAGCAATGTTGGTTTCATGGCATTACGTCAGTCTCAGTTAACGGATACTGGGCGGTAAAAACCGCTTAAGTCCAACTGCAACACGGCAGTAGCCAATCTCCGGGAACCCGTCTCATAGGCGTGTGAAAATCGGAAACCCCGCCGACAGCGCTGCCTCCAGAAAGTGCCAGAGCAATTGCTTGGACGAAAGCATTGCTGCACACAGCCTAAAGCTGTAGCGCCTTGCATTGATTCCAGAAGTTACTCCTTCCCAATGGGAAGGGACTTGTGGCTGTTCTGGTGATCTAGTGAGTGAAGCTAAACAGATTCACCAAGCAGTACGGACACGGTTTGTTGTGTCCGAAAGCATTTGGAGCGGTTTATTAAAGCCATTCCAAATTTCGCAGGCTAACCCAGCCTAAACTGATGCGTACAAAGCGTGTCCTCTAGAGTCCAATTCCAAGGTCAGCAAGTAGAAAGGAGAACCAGTTATTGTGTCTGTAGGTATTCTCGGCACCAAGCTGGGCATGACCCAAATCTTTGACGAAGCAGGAGTAGCTATTCCTGTGACTGTCATTCAAGCAGGGCCATGCACCGTTACACAAGTTAAAACGAAAGAAACCGACGGTTATTTTGCCATTCAAGTTGGTTATGGCGAAGTTAAACCCAAGGCACTAAACAGACCACTACTGGGACATTTGGCTAAATCATCCGCCCCAGCATTGCGTCACTTAAATGAATATCACACCGATAGCTCTAGTGATTATGCTTTAGGTCAACAGATTAAAGCAGATATTTTTAGCGCAGGTCAAATTGTCGATGTCGTAGGCACAAGCATCGGTCGCGGCTTTGCAGGAAACCAGAAGCGCAATAACTTTGCTCGTGGGCCAATGTCACACGGTTCCAAAAACCACAGAGCGCCCGGATCAATTGGTGCTGGTACAACACCAGGTCGTGTCTATCCAGGTAAGCGGATGGCAGGGCGTTTAGGTGGAAAACGCATCACAATCCGTAAATTGACGATAGTGCGAGTTGATTCAGAACGCAACTTATTGCTAATTAAGGGAGCCATTCCTGGTAAACCAGGCGCTCTAGTCAGCGTTGTGCCTGCAAAAGTAGTGGGATAGTCAAAAGTCATTAGTCAGAAGTCATTAGTCAGTAGTCATTGGCTAAAGACAAATGGCATAAAGACAAATGACAAATGACGCCACGTGCTTCATCTGGGGAGACCCCAAGACCGCAGTGGCTCACAAATGACAAAGGACAGATAAGAAAAATGGTTGAAAGCGTAGTTAAAAATTGGCAAGGAGAACAGGTCGGCGAGACGACCTTCGAGTTGCGCGTTGCCAAAGAAGAAACAGCGTCTCATATTGTGCATCGCGCCTTAGTACGGCAATTGACCAATGCTCGTCAAGGAAATGCCAGTACAAAAACTCGTGCTGAAGTCAGAGGCGGTGGCCGGAAACCTTGGAGACAAAAAGGTACTGGTCGCGCTCGTGCCGGGTCTATTCGTTCTCCATTGTGGCGTGGTGGTGGTGTGATCTTTGGGCCAAAACCCAGAGACTTCAACCTCAAATTGAACCGCAAAGAGCGACGTTTGGCATTGCGGACAGCATTTGTCAGCCGTATTGACGACTTGATTGTAGTAGAAGAATTTAGCACCGAGCTATCTCGCCCCAAAACTAAAGAATTAGTGGCAGCCCTTGCCCGTTGGGGAGTAGTACCAGAAAGCAAGGCACTGTTAATTTTGTCTGAGATTGCGGATACAGATAACGTTTATTTGTCAGCCCGCAACATTGAAAATTTAAAACTAATTGCAGCCGACCAGCTAAATGTTTTTGATTTACTGCACGCTGACAAAATTGTAGTTACGGCATCAGCCCTAGAAAAAATTCAGGAGGTCTACAGTGCCTAGCTTTGACCCCCGTGATCTTGCCGACTTAGTACGTCGCCCAATCGTTACCGAGAAAGCGACCATCTTGATGGAACAAAACAAGTACACCTTTGAAGTAATTCCCAAAGCATCAAAGCCAGAAATCAAGGCTGCGATCGAAGACTTATTTCAAGTCAAGGTTGTAAAAGTCAACACCATCTTACCACCACGTAAAAAGCGGCGCGTTGGTAAATTTATTGGTTATAAACCCCAATATAAACGAGCGATCATCACTGTCGCACCTGGGGATGAAGACAAGATTAGACAAGTTCTATTCCCAGAAGTCTAGGAATTTTAGATTTTAGATTTTAGATTGAGGAGTTTACTGAATAAGTACCAAAGATGGTCGTAATTAATTAAACACTCATTAAATCCAAAATCCAAAATTCAAAATCCAAAATTAAGTAAATCCAAAATCCAAAATAGATTATGGGTACTCGCTCTTATCGCCCTTATACCCCCAGCACTCGCCAAGTTACAATTTCTGACTTTGCGGAAATTACCAGAACCGAGCCAGAAAAATCCCTAACAACCTCGAAGCATCGCGCCAAAGGTCGGAATAATCACGGACGGATTACTAGTCGTCGCCGGGGTGGCGGACACAAACAGCTTTATCGGATCATTGATTTTAAAAGGGATAAACATAATATTCCTGCCAAAGTCGCAGCAATTGAATACGATCCTAACCGCAACGCCAGAATTGCGCTTTTGTATTACCAAGATGGCGAAAAACGGTACATCCTTCACCCCAACGGGTTGAAAGTTGGAACAATAATTATTTCTGGACCGGAAGCACCTTTTGAAGATGGTAATGCCTTACCACTCTGGAAGATTCCTTTGGGTACTAGTGTTCACAACGTAGAACTGACTCCTGGTAAAGGTGGTCAAATTGTCCGTGCTGCTGGTGCTAGCGCTCAAGTTGTGGCAAAAGAAGGTAATTATGTAACTCTCAAGTTGCCTTCAGGAGAAGTCCGCTTGATTCGACGCGAGTCTTACGCCACCATTGGGCAAGTAGGCAATACCGACGCGAGAAACCTAAGTGCAGGTAAAGCCGGACGAAATCGCTGGAAAGGTCGCCGTCCTAAGGTTAGAGGTAGCGTCATGAACCCAGTGGATCACCCACATGGAGGTGGTGAAGGTAGAGCGCCTATCGGTAGATCGGGGCCTGTTACACCTTGGGGTAAACCTACATTGGGCGCAAAGACACGCAATCGCAAGAAACTTAGCAGCAAGTTGATTGTACGTCGTCGTCGTAAGTCTTCTAAACGCGGTCGCGGTGGTCGTGAATCATAGAATTTTAGATTTTAGATTTTGGATTTTAGATTGGGTCTACTTGTGAACATTGAAAATTTGTGAAACTTGATTCAGTCACCTTAATTATCCAAAATCCGAAATTCTAAATCCTAATTCCTAAATCCTAAAGCCAAAATTGAACTATGGGTCGTTCTCTAAAAAAAGGTCCCTTCGTTGCGGATCATCTTCTAAAGAAAATTGAAAAGCTCAACGACAACAACAGAAAAGAAGTTATTAAAACTTGGTCACGAGCTTCAACAATTTTGCCTCTAATGGTAGGTCATACCATAGCTGTTCACAACGGACGCCAACACGTTCCAGTTTTTGTAAATGAACAGATGGTAGGACACAAGTTGGGTGAATTTGCCCCGACACGCACCTACAGGGGTCATGGAAAAAGCGACAAAAAAGCGGGTAGGTAGTTATTAGTCATTGGTCATTTGTCATTGGTGAGCCAGTGCGGTCTTCTCCCAAGGGGAGACGCTAAGAGCGATGGGGGTTTCCCCCATGAGCAACTGGTGAACCCGAAGGGTCATTAGTTATTAGCTTTTGACAAAGGACAAAGGATAAAGGACGAAGGACAAAATTGGAGAAAATTATGGCTACTAATACTACTGAAGTAAAAGCGATCGCTCGTTTTATCCGCATCTCGGCTTATAAAGTGCGTCGGGTACTCGATCAAATCCGGGGGCGATCCTACCGAGAAGCGTTAATCATCCTGGAATTCATGCCCTATCGCGCCACTGAACCCATCTTGAAGGTTCTTAGAAGCGCTGCTGCTAATGCCGAAAACAATGCTGGGTTAGATCGGACTCAACTAGTGATTACTCAAGCTTATGCCGATCAAGGGCCGCCGTTGAAGCGGTTCCAGCCAAGAGCGCAAGGTCGAGCTTACCAAATTCGCAAGCCGACGTGTCATATTACTGTAGCTGTTGCAGCTGCTCCAGAAAAATAAGCACGTTTACACGAATAAATTGCGTAAAGTAAGAAATTTTAGAGGAAGCATTCGTGGGACAGAAAATTCATCCAGTTGGTTTTCGTCTGGGTATTACACATGAACATCAATCCCGTTGGTTTGCTGTTCCTGATCGCTATCCAGAACTTCTCCAAGAAGATTACAAACTCCGTCAATACATAGAACAAAAGCTGGGTAGACAGGCTCAAAACAACGCCGGAATTTCCGAAGTGCGGATTGAGCGCAAAGCTGACCAAATCGACTTAGAAGTACGCACAGCTAGACCTGGTGTTGTAGTGGGTCGCGGTGGACAAGGTATTGAATCCTTACGTACCGGACTCCAAGGACTGTTGGGTAGCAATCGCCAAATTCGCATTAACGTAGTTGAAGTGCAACGAGTTGATGCTGATGCCTACCTAATTGCTGAATACATTGCTCAACAATTGGAACGTCGGGTTTCCTTTCGGCGGGTAGTGAGACAGTCAATTCAACGTGCCCAACGCGCTGGTGTCCAAGGGATTAAAATCCAAGTCAGCGGTCGCCTCAACGGTGCAGAAATTGCCCGGACAGAGTGGACTCGTGAAGGTAGAGTACCTTTACATACCTTACGGGCTGACATTGACTACTCTTATTGCACAGCAAAAACTGTTTACGGCATTTTGGGTATCAAAGTATGGGTGTTTAAGGGAGAAATTATTCCTGGACAGGAACCAGATCCACTACCACCCGCAAGCCGCGATCGCGAACGTGAACCCCGCGATCGCGAACGTGAACCCCGTCGCCGTCAACAACAACGCCGTCGCCAGCAATTTGAAGACCGATCAAATGAAGGGTAAACGGGGACTGGGGAATGGGGACTGGGGACTGGGTAAGAATTCTCAATCCCCAATCCCTAATTCCCAATCCCTAATCCCCAGTACCTAGTACCCAGTAGCCAATCATGTTAAGCCCTAGAAGAACTAAATTCCGCAAGCAACAGCGCGGACGGATGGAGGGACTAGCCACCCGTGGTAGCACCCTTAACTTCGGTGATTTTGCACTCCAAGCTCAAGAACCTGCTTGGATTACCTCGCGTCAAATCGAGGCTTCCCGTCGGGCAATGACTCGTTATATTCGTCGGGGTGGACAAATCTGGATTCGGATTTTCCCTGATAAACCTGTAACCATGCGTCCTGCTGAAACCCGGATGGGTTCCGGTAAAGGTAATCCAGAGTTTTGGGTAGCTGTAGTCAAGCCGGGGCGGATTTTGTTTGAAATCGGTGGAGTTACTGAAGAAATCGCGCGTGAAGCGATGCGCTTGGCTTCATTTAAACTGCCCATCAAAACTAAGTTTATTGTGCGCTCTCAACCACAGGAGCAGGAGTAACTTATGCCTCTTCCCAAGATTTCAGAAGCTAGAGAATTAAGTGATGAGAAGCTCTCTGATGAAATTGTCGCAATCAAAAGACAACTATTTCAGTTGCGCTTGCAAAAAGCCACCAGACAACTAGAAAAGCCCCATCAGTTCCGACAATTGCGCCACCGCCTAGCCCAATTGCTGACGCTAGAAACAGAACGCAAACGGGCAGCAAGTCAATCGGCTAAAGAAAAAAAGTAGGAGATTATGGCAGTTAAAGAACGAGTTGGCTTGGTAGTGAGCGATAAAATGCAAAAAACTGTGGTAGTCGCCATAGAAAACCGCGCTCCTCACCCCAAGTACGGCAAGATTGTGGTTAACACCCAACGATATAAAGTTCACGACGAAGAAAATCAGTGTAAAGTAGGCGATCGCGTTCGCATTCAGGAAACTAGACCCCTGAGTAAAACCAAGCGCTGGAAAATCACAGAAGTCCTGAACGTCAAGCCTACTTAAACCTCATCGTTGTTAGAAACTAACAACATTACAAGGGAGAATAATTGTGATTCAACCCCAGACTTACCTGAATGTCGCAGATAATAGCGGCGCCCGCAAACTGATGTGCATCCGCATCTTAGGCGGAGGCAATCGCCGTTATGGTTTTATTGGCGATAAAATTATCGCAGTTGTCAAAGATGCTACACCCAACATGGCTGTTAAAAAGTCTGATGTTGTGGAAGCAGTAATTGTTCGGACTCGGAAAGCTGTAAGTCGTGACAGTGGCATGAGTATTCGCTTTGATGATAACGCCGCTGTAATCATCAACAAAGATGGCAATCCTAGAGGCACACGGGTTTTTGGCCCAGTTGCACGGGAACTGCGCGATAAAAACTTTACTAAAATTGTTTCTCTGGCTCCGGAGGTGCTTTAATGGCAACCAAACAAGGTACGCCCAAAGTATTCCATAAAATGCACGTCAAAACTGGCGACACCGTACAAGTGATTGCTGGCAAAGACAAAGGAAAAATTGGCGAAATTACTCAGGCACTTCCCCAACTGAGTAAAGTCATCGTCAAAGGTGTCAACATTAAAACCAAGCACGTCAAACCCCAGCAAGAAGGGGAATCAGGGCGAATTATTACCCAAGAATTCCCAATTCATAGCTCCAACGTGATGCTTTATTCCACCAAGCAAAACGTTGCCAGTCGTATTGGTTACACCTTTACCTCAGAAGGCAAAAAAGTCAGAAAACTCAAGAAAACTGGCGAAATTCTCGATAAATAAGAATTAGCCAACTTGAAATTTTAGATTTTAAATTTAATCCAAAATCCAAAATCTAAAATCCAAAATTAAAGTTTCCCTGACCAAGCCCAGGGATATCAGGACAAAAAAACTATGGCGACAACAAGACTCAAAACCTTATATCAAGAGACAATCGTCCCCAAACTGATTAATCAGTTTCAATATACCAACGTTCATCAAGTACCGAAGTTGGTAAAGGTTACGATTAACCGTGGTTTGGGTGAAGCAGCTCAAAATGCGAAGTCACTAGAGGCATCCATCAACGAAATTGCCGTGGTAACAGGTCAAAAACCAGTGGTGACACGGGCGAAAAAGGCGATCGCTGGCTTTAAGATTCGTCAAGGGATGCCTGTGGGGATCATGGTGACACTCAGAGCCGAACGGATGTATGCCTTTTTTGACAGACTAGTTAGCCTGTCATTACCTAGAATTCGAGATTTTCGCGGCGTTAGCCCTAAAAGCTTTGACGGACGCGGTAACTACACTCTAGGTGTGAGAGAACAGCTAATTTTTCCAGAAGTCGAATACGACAGCATCGATCAAGTACGTGGGATGGATATTTCCATCATCACCACAGCAAAAAACGACGAAGAAGGACGCGCCTTACTTAAAGAATTAGGAATGCCCTTTCGCGATCAATAAGTTCATCTATAGAGGGAACGATGGCGGCTAACGACACAATTGCAGATATGCTGACGCGCATCCGCAATGCCAACCTGGCGCGGCATCAAACTACACAAGTGCCAGCGACAAAATTGACCCGAAGCATTGCCAAAGTGCTACGGGAGGAAGGCTTTATTGCTGAAATCGAAGAAGCAGAAGAAGGGGTAAAACGCAATCTGGTGATTTCCCTGAAATACAAGGGTAAAAACCGTCAGCCTTTGATCACCGCCTTAAAGCGGGTCAGTAAGCCTGGCTTGCGTGTTTATTCAAATCGAAAAGAATTACCAAGGGTACTAGGCGGCATTGGCATTGCCATTATTTCTACATCCAGTGGGATTATGACTGACCGCGAAGCGCGGCGTCAGAACTTGGGTGGCGAAGTACTTTGTTACGTTTGGTAGTCACCAGAAGTGAGGAGTTAGGAGTGAGGAGTGAAAAGTTAGTTATAAAAACTCATAACTCATAACTCATAACTCATAACAGGATAAAGGACAAAAAGTCATGTCTCGTATTGGTAAACGTCCAATTACTATTCCCGCCAAAGTTCAAGTGGCGATCAATGGTACGAATATTGTGGTGAAAGGCCCGAAAGGAGAACTTTCTCGCACTCTCAGAGATAATGTCTCACTCTCTCAAGAGGGGGAAATATTACACGTAAATCGTCGGGATGAAACTCGGACATCGAAGCAATTGCACGGCTTGAGCCGCACTTTAGTTGCCAACATGGTCGAGGGAGTATCCCTTGGTTTTCAGCGCCGTTTGGAAATTCAAGGTGTTGGTTACAGGGCACAACTTCAAGGGCGTAACCTAGTTTTAAATATGGGTTATAGCCATCAAGTGCAAATTGAACCACCAGAAGGAATTCAGTTTGCCGTAGAAGGTACCACTAACGTCATTGTTAGCGGCTATGACAAAGAAATTGTTGGTAACACAGCCGCCAAAATTCGTGCCGTTCGTCCACCAGAACCTTACAAAGGTAAAGGCATTCGCTATGCCGGTGAAGTGGTCAGACGGAAAGCTGGTAAGACTGGTAAGGGTGGTAAGAAGTAGAAATGAAACTTACTCGTAGAGAATCAAAAAACCGTCGTCATCGACGTGTACGTGGCAAAGTGATTGGCTCCCCAGAACGTCCCCGTTTAGCGGTATTTCGTTCTAATGAGCATATTTATGCCCAGTTAATTGATGATACTCAGCATCAAACTATCGTGGCCGCATCGACTGTAGAACCAGAGTTGAAATCTAGTTTAGCGTCAGGTGCAAACCGCGATGCATCGGTACAAGTTGGTAAGTTGATCGCAGTGCGATCGCTAGAAAAAGGCATTACCAAAGTAGTCTTCGATCGCGGTGGTAACTTATATCACGGTCGTGTCAAAGCACTAGCTGATGCAGCCCGCGAAGCTGGTTTAGATTTCTAAAGTCATTGGTCATTAGTCATTGGTCATTGGTCATTAGTCATTTGCAAAGGACAACTGACAAAGGACAACTGACAAAGGACAACTGACAAATGACAAAGGACAAAGGACAAATGACATAAAAAGAGCATAAATTATGGCAACAGAGCGTAAAAGTAGAACAAAGCGTGCCAAAAAAGAAGAAACCACTTGGCAAGAGCGGGTTATCCAAATCCGCCGCGTAAGTAAAGTGGTCAAAGGTGGTAAAAAACTCAGCTTCCGAGCGATCGTTGTCGTTGGTAACGAACGCGGTCAGGTTGGAGTTGGAGTAGGCAAAGCTTCCGATGTAATTGGCGCAGTCAAAAAAGGCGTAGCCGATGGCAAAAAACACCTCATTGATATCCCAATCACCAAATCCAACTCCATCCCCCATCCTATTGATGGTGTCGGTGGCGGGGCAAAAGTAATTATGCGTCCAGCCTCACCTGGTACTGGGGTAATTGCGGGTGGTGCAGTGCGGACTGTGTTGGAATTAGCCGGAGTTCGTAACGTCTTAGCCAAGCAACTAGGCTCCAACAATCCGCTCAATAATGCTAGAGCCGCAGTTAATGCCTTATCTACACTGCGTACCCTTTCTGAAGTCGCCGAAGATCGCGGTATTCCTATTCAAAATCTCTACATCTAAATTTAGTCATTAGTCATTGGTCATGAGTCATTAGTGAATAACAAAGGACAAATGACAAATGACAAAGGACGAATGACAAACGAAAAATGAGAACTTGATAACTTATGAGACTCCATGATGTTAAGCCGCAAAAAGGCTCCAAGAAACGCAAAAAGCGTGTAGCTAGAGGTATTTCTGCCGGTCAAGGCGCTAGTGCTGGTTTAGGTATGCGGGGTCAAAAATCTCGTTCTGGTAGCGGGACTCGACCAGGTTTTGAAGGTGGTCAACAGCCATTGTACCGCCGCTTACCTAAGCTGAAGGGCTTTCCGATTGTTAATCAGAAGATTTACACTACGATTAATGTAGAGAAGCTAGCCTCCCTTCCCGCCAATACGGAAGTAACTTTGACCTCATTGAAAGCCGCAGGTATCCTGACTGCTGTCAAGGGGCCACTGAAAGTTTTAGGTAACGGGGAATTGAGCATTCCGCTCAATGTACAAGCGGCAGCTTTTACAGTTTCAGCTCGTAGCAAAATTGAGGCAGCTGGTGGTAGTTGTGAAGTCTTATGAGTGAGCCGGAACAGCGCACTTAAATGCAAGCCAACTCGCTGCCAGTGCTTGGTTCACTATAAAGGTAGCACTCTATGATCAGTCGAGATAAAGCCCCAACGGCTCAAGAAACTTTTATACAGATGGCGCAGGCAGCTGGCCTCAGAGGTAGGCTGCTTGTCACTGTCGGTATTTTGATTTTGGTTCGCCTGGGTATTTTCTTACCCATCCCAGGCATTGATAGACCAAGATTTGCCGAAGCCATATCGGGCAGTAATTCCATATTCGGCTTATTGGATATATTTTCCGGGCGAGGACTTTCGACTTTGGGAGTCTTTGCTTTAGGAATTTTGCCCTTCATTAATGCATCTATTATCATCCAATTACTCACGGCGGCGATTCCAACTTTAGAAAATTTACAGAAAAATGAAGGGGAAGCCGGTCGGCGAAAAATATCGCAAATTACCCGCTATGTAACTGTAGGCTGGGCAATCCTTCAAAGTACAGCTTTTTCGGCATTATTCCTCCAGCAATTCGCCTTAAAGCCAGGGCCAATCTTTGTCGCTGAAACTGCGATCGCTCTGACTGCTGGTTCTATGTTCGTCATGTGGGCATCAGAACTAATTACAGAACGGGGTATTGGCAACGGAGCATCATTGTTGATTTTTGTCAACATTGTTGCGTCATTACCGAAAGCTTTGGGTGATACCATCGACTTGGTGCAAGTCGGCGGTCGGGAAGCAGTCGGTCGGGTAATCGTGCTGGTCTTAGTTTTCCTCGCAACAATTGTTGGGATTGTGATTGTGCAGGAAGGAATGCGCCGCATCCCAATTATTTCGGCTCGTCGCCAAGTAGGTAGAAGAGTTTTGGCAGAGCAGCGTAGTTATCTGCCACTGCGGCTAAACCAAGGCGGCGTAATGCCAATTATTTTTGCTGCTGCCATCCTCAGTTTGCCACTGCTAATCGCCAATTTTACTAAAAATGCCGATTTGGCAAATATAGTTAACACTTATTTGAGTCCAAGCGGTTCTAGCTCCTGGGTCTATGCCTTGGTCTACATGATTTCTATTGTTTTCTTCAGCTACTTTTATTCTTCGTTGATTCTCAACCCGGTAGATGTGGCGCAGAACTTGAAGAAAATGGGTTCTAGTATTCCTGGGATTCGTCCCGGTAAGGCAACTAGCGAGTATATCGAACGCGTTTCCAACCGACTCACTTTTTTGGGTGCGATCTTTTTAGGCTTCGTTGCTATTATCCCCACAGCCGTAGAAAGCGCTTTGAATGTAAAAACTTTCCGGGGAATAGGTGCAACCTCGTTGTTAATTTTAGTTGGTGTGGCAATTGAGACAGCCAAACAAGTCCAAACTTATGTCATCTCTCAGCGCTATGAAGGAATGGTGAAATAATAGTGACGCGATTAATCTTCTTGGGGCCACCTGGAGCGGGTAAAGGAACACAAGCTCAAACCTTGGCTGAACGCTTGAATATTCCCCATATTTCTACGGGTGAAATATTAAGACAAGCCATGAAAGAGCAGACTCCTTTAGGAATCAAAGCTCAAAGCTATGTTGATAGCGGCGAGTTAGTACCCGACCAGCTAGTGCAGGACTTGGTACAGGAGCGCCTCAGTCAACCAGATGCCAAAAATGGTTGGATTCTGGATGGATTTCCCCGAAAAGTGACCCAAGCAGCTTTTCTGGAGAATTTACTGGAAGCAATACATCAAGGTGGCGAAAGGGTAGTCAATTTAGATGCACCAGATGAAATTGTCATCGCACGTTTGCTTGCTAGAGGACGAAAAGATGATACCGAAGAGGTAATTCGTCGTCGTTTAGAAGTATACCGCGCGGAAACTGCACCTTTAATTGATTATTATGGCGATCGCCAAAAACTCCTAACAGTCAATGGCAATCAGTCCCAAGAAGATGTCACTGGTGAACTACAAAAGGTAATCGCTTCTTGAAAGGGGAGTAGCGAGTAGGGAATTCACCACTTATCACTCACTATTCCCCACTCACCACTCCCCACTCCCCATAGCAAAAAAAAGATCAATTTTAGCTAAGATATATTAATAAACTGTTGATATATTTCTTAAAATGTGTTTCTTTGCAGATGAAGGCTGCAACTGAACATGAAATTGTTGAGTTGAGGAAAAAACAAATTGTCTAAGCAAGATTTGATTGAAATGGAAGGCACGGTTACAGAGTCCTTGCCCAATGCGATGTTTCGCGTTGACTTGGACAATGGCTTTAACGTGCTAGCACACATTTCCGGCAAGATTCGCCGAAATTATATCAAGATTTTGCCCGGAGATCGCGTCAAGGTGGAGTTAACCCCCTACGACTTGACCAAAGGCAGAATCACCTATCGACTACGAAAGAAGTAAGTATATGTAGAGAATTTTACCATAAAACCATTTTTTTGACTGTTTGCTAGTCATTTAACTGGATTATTTTCCCTATAAATGCTATAATTTTATATTTGGAGTCAAAAAATAAAAGGCATGAAAGTTAGAGCCTCAGTCAAGAAAATTTGTGAAAAATGTAACGTGATCAAACGTCGTGGTCGCGTCATGGTGATTTGCGTGAACCCCAAGCACAAACAACGTCAAGGATAACACTCTTACCAACAGAGTGAGTTGCAGGACGCATATCATCATTAAAACGAAAAGACGCGATTAATCACGTTTTTCCTAACCAACAGTAATTGCGAGAACAATAGGGAGAGTTCATTGTGGCACGTATTGCCGGAGTAGACCTTCCACGCGATAAGCGCGTCGAGATCGGTCTGACTTACATCTACGGAATTGGGTTATCACGCGCTCAAGGAATTATAGCGGCAACTGGTGTGAACCCAGACACCCGCGTTAAGGACTTAAGTGATGCCGATGTGACAGCGCTACGAGGGGAAATAGAAACCAACTATCAAGTTGAAGGCGACTTGCGGCGCTTGGAGTCTTTGAACATCAAGCGCTTAGTTGACATTGGTACCTACAGAGGTCGTCGTCATCGTATGGGCTTACCAGTCAGAGGCCAAAGAACTCGCACCAATGCCAGAACCCGTAGAGGCAGAAGGCAGACAGTGGCAGGGAAGAAGAAGGCTCCAGGGAAATAATTTTGCAACGCTTGCTAATCCGAGCAAGTTTTACCTTAAATCAACTAAACAAGTATGGCGAGACAACCAACTAAAAAAACCGGGAGCAAGAAGCAGAAACGGAATGTACCCAGTGGAATGGCCTACATCCAGTCTACTTTCAACAATAGCATTGTCACCATTACCGATCAAAACGGAGATGTCATCTCCTGGGCTAGCGCTGGTTCTAGCGGTTTTAAGGGAGCAAAAAAGGGAACTCCCTTTGCAGCGCAAACCGCAGCTGAAAGTGCAGCCCGCCGAGCTATCGATCAAGGAATGCGCCAAATTGAGGTAATGGTCAGTGGGCCAGGAGCAGGTAGAGAAACCGCTATCCGGGCACTTCAAGGAGCAGGGCTGGAAATTACACTGATTCGGGATATTACCCCGATTCCTCACAATGGTTGTCGTCCACCCAAGCGCCGTCGAGTTTAAATACTAAGACTTGGACAGCGAGGGCGAAAAATGACAGCCAGCAATGACCACTTGAGCGTCTAACGTGCAAATTGTCATTGAGTCAGAGCTTGGGCGACCAGAAGCGTGTCAGATTTTCCCACCGGGAAAGCTGTTAAGCTTTGGGCTACTCAAAATATTATTAATCAATTTTGGATTTTAGATTTGCGATTTTAGATTGAACCCGACTATAAGGGTGCTGGGCCTCGTGGATTTTAAGTTGATGATTTAAGATTTGTTCTGTCAATAAGAGGCGGAGCATGAACGAAAGAAGCACAATCCAAAATCCAAAGTCCAAAATCGAAAATTGGCAATCAATTCAGGAGGCAATTGATTTGTCTGCTAGCAGCACCTTAGAAGAAGGGAGGCTCATCCGTGGCGCAGTTTCAAATTGAATGTGTAGAGTCGAATACCGAAGAAAGTCGGAACCATTACAGTAAATTTGTTTTGGAACCTCTAGAACGCGGTCAAGGAACAACTGTTGGCAACGCACTGCGGCGGGTTTTACTGTCTAATTTAGAAGGTACAGCAGTTACAGCAGTGCGGATTGCGGGCGTTTCACATGAGTTCGCCACAGTTCCGGGCGTGCGGGAAGATGTGCTGGAAATCCTCATGAGAATGAAGGAAGTTATCCTGAAAAACTATTCTTCGCAGCCTCAGATTGGTAGATTACTCGTTAGCGGCCCAGCAACAATCACTGCGGCACATTTTGATTTACCCAGTGAAGTAGAAGTCATCGATCAGACTCAGTATGTAGCTACCATCGCTGAGGGTGGAAAGCTAGAAATGGAATTTCGGATCGAGAAGGGCAAAGGCTATCGCACTGTAGAGCGAGGACGTGAGGAAGCCACATCGTTGGATTTTCTCCAAATCGACTCGATATTTATGCCAGTGCGAAAAGTCAACTACAGTGTTGAAGAATCTCGTGGGGAAGGCTTGATTCCAAAAGACCGACTACTGTTGGAAGTTTGGACAAATGGTAGTATTTCCCCTCAAGAAGCACTATCTTCTGCTGCTGCGATCTTGGTAGATTTATTCAATCCGTTGAAAGACATCTCCCTAGAACCGACAGATACAGGTTCCGATATTCCAGACGACCCAACTGCCCAGATACCCATCGAAGAGTTGCAACTTTCTGTGCGGGCATATAACTGTCTCAAACGGGCACAAGTTAACTCTGTGGCAGATTTGTTGGATTATACCCAAGAAGACCTCTTAGAAATTAAGAACTTTGGGCAGAAATCAGCAGAAGAAGTTGTGGAAGCTTTGCAGCGACGCTTGGGCATCACCCTGCCAATGGAAAGAGGCTCTAAACACCCTTAAGAAAACAGTTCATAATTCATAGTGCATAATTATGCGTCACCGTTGTCGCGTCAAAAAACTCAGTAAACCAGCCGATCAACGCCGTGCTTTACTGCGATCGCTCGCCACCGAGCTGATCCGTCATGGTAAGATCACCACCACTTTAATTAGAGCGAAAGTTCTCAGAAGTGAAGTGGAAAAAATGATTACCCTAGCCAAAAATGGCTCCTTATCAGCACGTCGGGAAGCCCTTGGCTATATCTTCGACAAACAACTGGTTCACGCTCTATTTGAGCAAGCTCCAACTCGATATGGCGATCGCCAGGGCGGTTATACCCGCATCCTGCGTACCGTACCGCGTCGGGGTGATAATGCAAAAATGGCAATAATTGAATTGGTTTAAGTCATTTAGTCATTGGTCATTAGTCATTGGTTATTCACAAATGACAAAGGACAACTGACAAATGACAAATGACAAAATCTGTATGTTAGAAAGCCACCAGCCTACACAAACTCATCGAGTAGCCTTGGTAATCCAATACCTGGGCACTCATTTTCATGGCTGGCAAAGGCAAAAAAACCAACGGACAGTCCAGGAAGAGATCGAAATTGCGATCGCCACTATTCTTGGGTACCATGTAACACTACATGGGGCTGGGCGAACCGATTCAGGAGTTCACGCTGCTGCTCAAGTAGCCCATTTTGAAGCTACAGGTTTTATTCCGCCTCACAAGTGGGCAACAATCCTCAACAGCTACCTGCCGCCAGATATATTAATCAGGGCTTCAGCTAGTGTCGATAACCGTTGGCACGCTCGCTTTAGTGCAGGCTATCGACGGTATCGCTACACAATTTATACTGAAGATCGGCTTAACTTGTTTGTAAGACCCTTCAGTTGGCATTATTATTATGCACCCCTGGATGAATCTTTAATCCAGGCTGCCTTGAAACCTCTGTTGGGAAAGCATCACTTAGCTGCTTTTCACCGTGCTGGCTCAAAGCGATCGCATTCCTGGGTAGAGGTGCAAGCAGCAGAGTGTCGTCGCAGTGGGCCATTTATCCATATTGAAATACAGGCAGATGGATTTTTATATGGCATGGTACGGCTGTTGGTAGGGATGCTGGTACAAGTAGGTTCTGAACAACGAACACTTTCTAACTTCACCGAACTCTGGAAAGAACAACGTCGGGAAGAAGTGAAACACGCCGCACCGCCTCAAGGCTTGTGCTTATTGCGAGTCGGCTATCCCGATTTTCCCTTTCCAAAAGAGATTTGGTACGACACCTTGCCAAAGTTCGTCACTAGTCAAGAGTCATTAGTCATTGGTCAGTAGAGACGTGATTAATCGCGTCTGTACAATTGTCATTAGTGAATAACAAAGGACAACTGACGAATGACAAAAGACAAATGACTAATGACAAATTAAAAATGACAAAGGACAAATGACAAATGACAACAGTTAAAACATACCTTCCTTCTCAAGCAACCCTTGAGCGTGAGTGGTACATAGTAGATGCCACTGATAAACGCCTCGGTCGCCTCGCCAGCGAAATCGCCCAGGTATTGAGAGGCAAAAAGAAACCTGAATATACACCCCACTTAGATACAGGTGACTTTGTAATAGTCATCAATGTCGAGAAAGTAGCAGTAACAGGCAAAAAGCGCACTCAAAAGCTTTACCGCCGCCATTCTGGTCGCCCTGGTGGGATGAAAACCGAAACTTTCGCTAAACTGCAAGACCGCATACCAGAGCGAATTTTAGAACAAGCTGTTAAAGGTATGCTACCTAAAAATAGCCTGGGTAAGCAGTTGTTCACCAAGCTGAAAGTTTACGCTGGGCCTACCCATCCCCATGATGCTCAAAAACCCAAAGAACTAAAAGTTAGTACAATTCCTGGAGAAGAAAATTAATGGTAGTAGCAGATGCTAATAGCGGTCGCGCCGTATACTGGGGTACTGGCCGTCGTAAGAATGCGGTAGCACGGGTACGCTTGGTTCCAGGCACCGGTCAACTGATTGTGAACGGTAAAGATGGAACGTTGTATTTCCAATTCAACCCCAACTACCTGGGAGTCATTAAAGCACCCCTGGAAACTCTGGGATTAGAAAACGAATATGACATTTTGGTAAAAGCAGAAGGCGGCGGCTTGACCGGACAGGCTGATTCTGTTCGTTTGGGAGTTGCTCGTGCTTTGTGCCAACTCGACCCAGATAACCGCCCACCTTTGAAAACCGAAGGTTATTTGACTCGCGATCCGAGAGCAAAAGAGCGGAAGAAATATGGTTTACATAAAGCTCGGAAAGCGCCTCAGTACTCTAAGCGTTAGGGAATTTTGGATTTTGGATTTTGGATTTTGGATTTAAAATTACTCTGAATAAAGCCGAAAGAATATCTAATTTTTTTAACAAACCGCCATCGCGCAGCGTCTCGTAGAGAAGGACGCCAAGAACGCCAAGGAGGAAACAGAGGAAAAAATAGGTAATTTTATAGCCCGAAGAGAGTAATGTAAAGTCTAAAATCTAAAATTCTACAAACGCTGAAGAGCTAAAAGTTATAATTGATATAGATTCATCACAAAAGGAACAATGGCTAAAGCTGATATTCACCCCAAGTGGTATCCAGATGCTAAAGTTTACTGCAACGGTCAAGTTGTTATGACCATTGGCTCTACCAAGCCAGAATTGCACGTAGACGTTTGGTCTGGAAATCACCCATTTTACACCGGCACTCAGAAGATTATTGACACTGAGGGTCGAGTAGAGCGCTTCCTCCGCAAGTACGGCATGAGCAGCACTCAAACATCTGGCGACGAACAAACCAAAAAGTAGCGAGTTGGCTCTGCTGTTAACGACGGCCCTGCATCAGCTGGGTCGATTTTCATTTATATGCTCGAGCCAATTTGTTATTTTTTAAGGAGCGATCGCACTCGTCATGGCTGAATCATACTTACTGGACAAACTAAAATCCGTTGAACAAACCTTTAATGAGTTAACCCGTCGTCTTGGCGACCCCGATACCGCTAGCAATCCTGATGAATATCAAGAAATTGCTAAGTCTCGTTCTTCTTTGGAAGAGGTTGTTAATACTTATGAAATTTGGAAAACAGCCCAAGAAGACTTGACCGGAGCGCGTCAGGTTTACAAAGAATCTGCAAGTGATCCAGAGTTTCAAGAAATGGCAGCACTGGAAGTAAAGGAACTTGAAGAAAAAATAGAACATTTAGAGTCTCGCTTGAAAGTCTTACTGCTACCACGCGACCCCAATGATGAAAAGAATATCATGTTGGAAATTCGCGCTGGTACTGGTGGCGATGAAGCAAGCATCTGGGCTGGCGATTTGATGCAGATGTACACCCGCTATGCCCAGACTCAAGGTTGGAAAGTTTCTCTAGTGAGCGAATCTCGTGGAGAAATGGGTGGCTGGAAAGAGGTCATTCTCGAAATTAAAGGTAATGACGTTTACAGCCAGTTAAAGTTTGAAGCTGGAGTGCATCGTGTGCAGCGCGTGCCGGCAACGGAATCTGGAGGACGGGTTCATACTTCCACAGCTACCGTGGCAATTATGCCAGAGGTGGATGATGTGGAAATTCACATTGACCCGAAAGATATTGAAATGACTACAGCCCGTTCTGGTGGTGCTGGTGGACAAAACGTCAACAAGGTGGAAACAGCCGTTGACTTGATGCACAAACCAACGGGAATACGCATTTTCTGTACAGAAGAACGCAGCCAGTTGCAAAACAAAGAACGGGCAATGCAAATTCTGCGGGCGAAGTTGTATGACATCAAGTTAGGCGAACAACAAGCAGCTGTAACTTCCATGCGGCGATCGCAGGTTGGTACTGGATCGCGATCGGAAAAAATTCGCACTTACAATTATAAAGATAACCGTGCTACCGACCATCGGTTAGGTCAGAATTATTCCCTTAACCCTGTTTTGGATGGTGATTTAGAGACACTTATCCAATCTTGCATATCTCTAGACCAGCAAGAACGTCTGGCAGAGTTAGCGACTTCTGCCGCTAACTAAATTCTGTTGGTAAATATGCTGTAAAACCACTTGTTGTTGTGTTTCTTTTAACACACACAGGTGGTTTTCTAATATCGCATGGAGTACATTTTCTATTTCACTGGGATAATGGTAATAGGCAAATTCGTACTTCATAAGGTAATTTAGCTTCGCCCATTCCTTCAGGGTTTGACAGGTATAAATTAAATTTTCTATTTCTTTTTGCCAACGCGCAAAAATCCGGTAGCTAAAAAAGCTACTGCATATATTCTCTTTTGCATCCCAGTAGGAAATACACACTTGATGTTTCAGAAGGTGAATTTTTTTGATTTGCTTAACATCGTAGCCTTTAACTTTTAAAGCTTCTTTGGTTTCTGCGTCAGAAATGTTCCACTGTTCTGGTTTAATTTTATTAGTGGCTATAAAGTTTTTACCTTTGCGGCGATATTGATTAATTTTGCGTGGCTTGCGAAACATGATGCACCTTCGATATTATTTCTTCGCAGCAAAGTCTAGCTACTAGCACAACTGCCGTAGCAAACTAAGTTTTTTGGATTGATTAAAGATAGATGGGTTCGTCTACTAGCTTGATGCCTGTAGTTGGCGATTTACAACCAGAGATATAGTTTAGTACTAAAACACAAGGCTGTCAATATAAAAGTAAACTTGTAATATTGAAAGTAGACTTGTAAATAAAGTTGGCTAGCTATATAAGCAGTGAAGATCGAAAGCAAACAAAAACTGATTGAGATCATTAAACTAGCTCGCGGTTCAATGAGTCAGCGAGCGTTTGGTAAGCTTTTGGGAGTATCTGCTACTGCTGTTCAGATGTGGGAAAAAGGTGTGAAGGTGCCAGATACAGAAAATTTGGCTCGAATTGCATCGAAAGCAGGCTACACAATGGAAGAGTTAATCAGCTGTATTGATGGCAAACCAATTCCAGAAACCTCAGATTTGAGTCTGATTTTGAGACAAATCCAGCACATGCCTTTGGCTCAAGTGGCTCAAATCGTCCAAGCTGCGGCAGATAGATTGGCCGCTGTGGCTGAAGCTGGGGATGAAGCAAAAGCAAGTTGAATATTTGTTCAGAATTGAATTGAAATCATTAAAATATAACGTTTCTCGTTTGTATGCAATGCACTCTGACCTCTCTCCAAACCTCTCTCCTAAAAGGAGAGAGGCTTTGAGTTTTACTCCCCTTCCCTTGTAGGGAAGGGGCTGGGGGTTAGGTCTGTATTGGACTCAACCCAGAAGCGCTATAGCTCTCGTTTCTCAAATCTATGGACAAACCTTTTTTGTATAACCAAGACTTCTATGGCTGGACACAGCAGCAGGCTAAAGCGTTAGAGCAGAGGCTAGTTATGGAACTAGACTGGCAACACCTGCAAGAGGAAATTCAAGCTTTGGGGAGACAGGAATATCGGGAACTCGTGAGTCGTCTGAGTGTATTACTCGGTCATCTCTTGAAGTGGGAGTATCAACCCGAACAACGCTCTCGCAGCTGGTTTTTAACAATTCGAGAACAGCGTCGCGCCATCCGCAGGCATCTTCGACAGAACCCTAGCTTAAAGTCTCGAATAGAAGAAGCCTTGTTAGATGGCTTTGAAGCGGGAGTTGATTTGGCGCTACGAGAAACTAACTTACCATTGCGAACTTTTCCAGAGCATTGCCCTTATTTATTTGATGATGCGATCGCAGACAATTTTCTGTGCGATACTCATCAAGACTGGGAAGGATAATTATTGCCATTTTTATGACGCTCATTTGTTATTTGGAGATACCTTAAGTAGAACGAGGTGAAAAAAATTATATACATATAAGTTTTACTGCAAGTTAGTTAGATATAGTTACATCTATGAAACAAGTAATAGAAAATGTAAAACAAACTATAGCGCAAAAACAAATACTTTGGGCTTATCCAATTGCACTGAAATTACAAAAAAATCACTATAGTTTGGCAATTCAATGGGCAATAGAATGCATACAAATATATTCATCCGAGATTGAATCGGACAAACTCTCCTAGCTTAATAAATATATTCAGCAAGCTTTGTCAGAGCCAAATTTTTTAACTCCTTTACAGTGTAATGAAATTAGTCGAGAAATATGGTATTTGCCTGAAAGGGAAGAAATTCAAACTGCAATAGCTCGACTATGGGGTTCTATCGCAGCTTTTAAAGATGGAGAAGATCGTGGTGGAGTAATGGAAACCACTAGGGCAGTCGAATTAGTATTACCTGATATATCCGCTCGTCGTCTATTAGATCGATACTTAGAAGCTGCTATAATAATTTTTGAAGAATACGAATCACAAAACAAGGCGTGTGAGTAGTAGAATCGCCTTGATTCATCTGGCGATCGCTAATTTTGGCTGAGTTAAAGTTCTGGTAGAAATACGTAATGGCTACACAAACGAAGTCCATCTGCGTGGACTCCAGCAAGTTGAAACCCACGGAGGTGGGTTTTGTCTGTATAGCTGCGATTTCTAATCGCCAGGGCTAGCATACTTTACTGGCAGTTAAGGAATAAATGGTTTTAAAATAGTGCAATCTTAAAATATTTAGGGGTGCAGCTATGTCGCTACGCAATGAGCCTTTAGATTGGCAACTTGAAACGAATAATCCTTATATACCAGTTTATCATCAAGGGAATTTGGTGGGATTTTTTAAACCAGAATATGCCAGTGAAATTATTAAAATTTTAAACGAAGAAGAAGTTTTAAAGAAAGCGCTAAAAATGGCTTGTACTGATTTAATTAAAAAAATCGGTGGCGATACCAGAAAAGTCAATTATTTAATGGAAAAATATGTAAAAACTAGTGAGCGTCCGAAGCATGGAACTAGAGCGATCGCAGTTTTACTTCAAGATAGGCAAAAAGAGCTTGATTTGAGTAACCAGGAGTTTGCAAAATTCTGCGATACCTTTAAATTATCTCCTACGGAACTGAATAATATTTATGCTGGAGAAGCATTTGATGATAGTTTATTAGCGCCCCTTTCACGTATATTAGGGATAGCAAAAGAGCAATTACTGAAAGTGCGAGATGGTTGTGAATAATAAAGTAACACATGAACAGCAAATCAAAATATTCAAGTGATATAAAGTTGTGAAAACAGACATCATCTTTTATCGGCTGTTTCAAGAATTTCCTGATATCTTCTTTGAACTTATTGGTAATCCGCCAGAAGAAGCTAGCCTTTATCAATTTTCATCGGTTGAAATCAAACAAACAGCCTTCAGAATAGATGGTGTATTTCTACCGACACAAGGAAGTGAGAACCCGATTTACTTTGTTGAAGTGCAATTTCAAGCTGATGGGGAAATTTATTCACGGCTAATTGCAGAAATATGTTTATACCTCCGTCATAATCAACCATCAAATGATTGGAGTGCTGTAGTTTTATACCCAAACAGGAATGTAGATACAGGCAATATCAAACATTACCGTGAGTTTTTCACAAGTGGGCGTGTCAGGCGCATTTATTTGGATGAATTAGGTGAAGCTGCATCACTTCCAATTGGCATTGCAACTGCTAAATTAGTAATTGCAACCGACGATATAGCGATCGCACAAGCAAGGGAGTTGATAGACAGAACCAAGTCACCGATAAGCTCACCACCAAAACAGCAGCAATTATTACAATTTATAGAGACTATTTTGGCTTACAAGTTTCCCACAATGAGTAGGGAGGAGATGGAGGAAATGTTTGGCTTAAGCGAGTTAAAACAAACCAGATTTTATCAAGAAGCCTTTCAGGAGGGTGTTGAACAAGGTAAAGTTGAAGGCATTGAACAAGGTAGGGTTGAAGGCATTGAGCAAGGTAAACTCAAAGCAGTACCAGCAATGTTGGCAGCTGGGTTGACTGTAGAACAAGTAGCACAGGCGCTAGATTTGAGTGTCGAAGAAGTCAGACAAGCCGCGCAGTAGGATTCTTCTGATCGAGGAGTAGAGGAATTGGTGGACTACAACATAGGAACTATGAGTTTCAAAGATACAAAAGTTTATCAAGAAGCATTTGAAGAAGGGCGTTTGGAAGGTTTACGGCAATCAGTACCTCGTCTATTAGATTTAGCGTTAACTATTGAGCAAGTTGCGGAGGGATTAGGTTTAACTATAAACCAAGTTCAAAACGCGAAACTCTATCATGATGGCATCCAAATAAAGTAGCGTATAGCCAAATTAAAATTAATACCCACCTTATTGAAATTTGGGGTGACAGTGGAACAAGTGGCTGAGGCATTTGATTTCAGTGTCGAAGAAGCCAGACAAGTAGCACAAAGTCAGCCTTAAGATAGATGTGGTAAATTTTATCCGTGGCTCAAGCTAAATTTGGTTTGCGGCTTCCAAACTCGATCACGACGAATTTATAGTTAATTTTTGTTAATATTAGAGGCGGTGTTAGTACTTCGTCCTCAACCACCCACTCCCTACCTGAGAGAAACTTAATGCTGCGATTAGAACATATAAGTAAAATTTATCCCACAGGCGAAGTTCTCAAAGATATCAACTGGGAAGTTAAACCAGGCGATCGCATTGGCTTAGTCGGTGTCAACGGTGCTGGAAAATCCACCCAATTAAAGATCATCTCTGGGGAAATTGAACCCACCGCCGGCGAAATCATTCGTCCTAATAGCTTACATATAGCCTATCTTAACCAAGAGTTTGAAGTAGACCCCACCCGCACCGTTAGAGAAGAATTTTGGACTGTCTTCAAAGAAGCCAACGAAGTACAGTTATCTCTGGCGCACATACCACAAGAGATGGAAACGGCTACCCCAGAGGAACTGGATCGACTAATCGATAAGTTGGATCGCTTGCAGCGCAAATTTGAAGCCTTAGATGGTTACAACTTAGATGCACGCATCGGGAAAATTCTACCAGAAATGGGGTTTGGGCTAGAAGATGGCGATCGCCTCGTCAGTGCCTTCAGTGGTGGTTGGCAAATGCGGATGAGTTTAGGTAAAATTCTCCTGCAAAAACCCGACTTGTTGCTGCTGGATGAACCGACTAACCACCTAGATTTAGAAACCATTGAGTGGTTGGAAAATTACCTCAGAGGGCTGGTTACGCCGATGGTAATAGTCTCCCATGACCGGGAGTTCCTTGACCGCCTCTGCAACCAAATTGTGGAAACTGAACGTGGCGTTTCTGCCAGCTACCTTGGTAATTACTCGGCATATTTGGAACAAAAAGCCGAAAGTCAATCAGCACAACTGAGTGCTTACGAACGCCAGCAAAAAGAATTAGAAAAACAGCAAACCTTTGTTGATAGATTCCGCGCCAGTGCTACTCGCAGTACCCAGGCGAAAAGCCGGGAAAAGCAACTGGACAAAATTGAGCGCATTGAAGCACCCATTGCTGGGGTAAGAACTTTACACTTCCGTTTTCCCCCCGCACCCCGCAGTGGACGCGAGGTAGTGGACATTAAAGATTTAACTCATCTTTATGGTGAGAAAATCCTGTTTTTAGCAGCAAATCTCCTAATTGAAAGGGGCGATCGCATTGCATTTCTTGGCCCCAATGGTGCTGGGAAATCTACCCTTCTGCGCGTAATTATGGGTATGGAACCACCCACAGAAGGTAGTGTTAAATTAGGCGATCATAATGTTATTCCTGGCTACTTTGAGCAAAATCAAGCTGAAGCCTTGGACTTGAAGAAAACTGTCATGGAAACTATTCATGATGAAGTTCCCGACTGGGATAATCAAGAAGTCCGCACCCTTTTGGGACGCTTCTTATTTACTGGTGATACAGTATTTAAGGCAGTTGGGGCATTAAGTGGAGGAGAAAAAGCTCGTTTGGCGTTAGCAAAAATGCTCTTACGTCCCGCGAACTTACTAATTTTAGATGAGCCGACAAACCACCTAGATATTCCAGCGAAAGAAATGCTGGAAGAAGCACTGAAAAATTATGATGGTACGGCAATTGTAGTCTCTCATGACCGCTACTTCATTTCTCAAGTAGCTAATAAAATCGTCGAAATCCGTGATGGTGAATTCCGCGTTTACTTAGGAGATTATCATTACTATCTCCAGAAAATTGCCGAAGAAAAAGAACAGGCCAAGTTAGCTGCAATAGAAGCCGAAAAAGCAGCGAAAAAAGCTGCTAAAGCTTCCGCGAAAAGGAAATGAGAAACTAGAAAAGGGCTTAGTAGTAGCGTCTTAGCACTACTACTAAGTAATCACTCCTTATTAGCGTTCTAAAACATCACAGAAAAATTACTAAAATTAAAAAAAATCTTTCAAAAAGCTGCAAGTCCTTCAGAAAATAAGTTAATAAGCAAAAATTCACTTGCGGCGTGGATTAGCAGTGGTATCATTCGGGTATTACAAAAAGTAAAGGGCAATTTTACTATGACCAAAGCACCTGTTGCTCCTGTGGTGCTAGTCATTTTAGACGGATGGGGCTACTGCGAGGAAAAGCGAGGAAACGCTATTGTTGCTGCTAAAACTCCCATCGTGGACAGTTTATGGGCAGCTTATCCGCATACCCTCATCCGCACATCAGGAAAAGCTGTAGGGTTGCCAGAGGGACAAATGGGCAACTCGGAAGTTGGTCATTTGAACATTGGTGCTGGGCGAGTTGTACCGCAAGAACTGGTACGTATCTCCGATGCGGTTGAAGACGGTTCTATTGCCTCTAACCCAGCACTTGTCAAAATTTGCCAGGAAGTTCGTTCTCGGAATAGTAAGCTGCATCTAGTCGGGCTTTGTTCTGAGGGAGGGGTACATTCGCATATCACCCATCTATTCGGACTACTTGACTTAGCCAAAGACCAGCGAATTCCAGAAGTTTGTATTCACGCGATCACCGATGGTCGTGACACCGCCCCAACAGACGGGGTAAAAGCGATCGCACTGCTGCAAGATTATATAGACCGCGCCGGAATTGGGCGCATAGTCACCCTCAGCGGTCGCTACTACGCGATGGATCGCGATCACCGTTGGGATCGGGTCAAGCGCGCCTACGACGTGATGACCCAAGATGGTGCAGGTGGCGATCGCACGGCTGTAGAAGTCTTGCAAGCATCTTACACAGAAGGGGTAAAAGATGAATTTGTCAACCCCATCCGAATTGCTCCCGGCGCAATAGAACCAGGGGATGGGGTAATATTTTTCAACTTCCGCCCCGATCGCGCCAGACAATTAACTCAAGCTTTGGTCAGTCCCAAATTTGACGGTTTTGAAAGACAGCAAATCACACCGCTATCTTTTGTCACCTTTACGCAGTATGATTCAGACTTACCCGTGGCTGTAGCCTTTGAGCCGCAGAATCTCAGTAACATTCTGGGAGAAGTCATAGCCAATCATAGTTTGAATCAGTTCCGCACCGCCGAAACCGAAAAATACGCCCATGTCACCTATTTCTTTAATGGGGGTCTGGAGGAACCTTTTGTTGGAGAAGATCGGGAACTGGTAAGCAGCCCGATGGTAGCGACTTATGATAGTGCCCCAGCGATGTCAGCAGTAGCAGTTACAGATGTTGCGATCGCAGCGATTCAAAAGGGTACGTATTCCCTAGTTGTGATTAACTATGCTAACCCAGACATGGTAGGGCATACTGGTCAAATCGACGCTACCATTACAGCAGTTGAAACAGTCGATCGCTGTTTGGGTCGCTTGTTAGAAAGCGTTATCAAAGCCGGCGGTACAACAATTATTACTGCTGATCACGGCAACGCTGAGTATATGCTAGATGATGGGGGTAATCCCTGGACGGCTCATACCACTAACCCAGTCCCCTTCATCTTGGTGGAAGGAGAGAAAGTCAAAATCCCTGGATACGGTACAAATGTCGAACTGCGAAGTGATGGCAAGCTATCCGACATCGCCCCCACAATTCTAGAGATTTTACAGCTGCCTCAGCCACCAGAAATGACCGGGCGATCGCTGCTGAAAACAGCAGAATATGAGCTGCAACGTACTCGCACCCCCGTGCAAGTAGGACTGTAAAATAGTGCTGAGTGCTGAGTGTTGAGTTAGGAGTTTTTAGTGAACTCCTAACTTTTGAATCTCTGAATTCTGACTCCTGAATTCTGTTTTTTGAAACTTTTTATAAATGAGATTCCTACCATGACAATTAGTAATATCGTGCAAGGCATTTGGGCATTTTCCGCCACTGGTTTGATTATCTTAGTTTTACTGCATAGCCCTAAAGGTGATGGCGTTGGCGCTATTGGCGGACAAGCCCAGCTATTTAGCAGCACCAAAAGTGCAGAAAACACCTTAAACCGAATTACTTGGGCATTGACAGTAATTTTTCTTGGTTTAACAGTAGTTTTAAGTGCTGGTTGGCTGCCTAAATAAGGATAGGTAAATGGGGAAAATAACCCAACACCCAATACTTAACACCCTAATAAATTTAATTTTACGACGGTTAATTGTAGCTCTTGCCTTGTTCCTTGGCACAGGGCTGTTAATCGTTTTTACTCATATCGAGTCGAGTGATGGGTTTACAATAATACCAGAATATGTATATTCGGATTTAAGAATTTCTCTCCCCTCATCTTCCCCAAAACCCCATCCCTTACCGCCCACACTTGCACAGTGGCAAGATAAGACTAACAGTGGTGACTACTTTTCCCAAGTCAAAACGACCCAAGTTGGTTATTTAGTCTGGTCGCAATTTCCCATTCGAGTTTACGTAGAACCACCAAAAGCCATCAGCGAAAAACAAGCTCAAGCATGGGTTAACGGTGTCTTGCAGGGTGTACAGGAGTGGAGTACTTATTTACCTTTAACAATAGTCGAACAGCCAGAAGTTGCTGATATTACGATTGTACGAAAAGCGCCACCTCTACAAATTTCCCCTGGTAGTAATATATCCCGTGCGCGATCGGCACAAACTACTTACGAGTTATACACCAGCAACAAAGTTTTATCCCACCGCTTCACCATCTTGTTAAGTCCCAGTCAAACAGGTGAGTATCTCATTGCAGCTACCCGCCACGAATTCGGTCATGCGTTGGGAATTTGGGGTCATAGTCCGCTACAAACTGATGCGCTATATTTTTCTCAAGTTCGTAACCCGCCGCCGATTTCTGCAAGAGATGTGAATACTCTAAAGCGGGTTTATGAACAGCCAACTACTTTGGGATGGTCTTTAGTGGATAATTCAAAGATTAATTGATCAATAGGTAGAGTATAAGCTCGTCGCTAGACTGAGGGTAGTTTCACCAAAAGAATTCTTGCAAATAGTAGGAGAAATCCCATGACTAACTTAAATGTACAGCTACCTGAATCTTTATATAAACAAATTGAAGCTTTAGCAGCCAGAGAAAATATTTCCATTGAACAACTTGCAACCATTGCTTTATCGGCACAAGTTTCCGCATGGATGACCAAAGACTATTTGGAAGAAAAAGCTAAAAGCGGTAGTTGGGAAAAATTCCAGCAAGTTTTGAATAAAGTCCCTAACGTAGAACCAGAAGAATATGATAAATTGTAGCGACTTAATCTTATGGTATTACTGAGTTAAAATATGAATATGTCTCGCGCAAAGAATCAAAATTTAAGATTAAGGCAACCAATTTTTATCCAAAATCTGCTCTAAGGTATAAGGACATAATTCAGGTAAATTGGTTAGCTGTGTTTTAGCATTAACATAATCTAAGACATTGCTATAAATTATGTTGAAATTATCCTCTAAATGATTGCGTAAATTGGCACTTAAATCTTCATTTAGTTGGTTCCGAAAACTAATAATTTTCGCAGCCCAATGATTAGCATTTCTTGGCTTTTCTAAATCCCAATATTGATAAAGTAATAAATGTCTAATAATCTGTTCTAATAAACTTCTGACTCGCCTTTTTTCATTTTTAGCCAAATCTTCCAATTCTTCTATTAAGTTTTCATAGTCAATCTCTGCTAATTGTCGATTTTTGAGACATTTAATAGTCTCTTCTAACCATTGCAGGTAATTGGATTCATATAATGTTTTTATGTCGATAATTGCAGTCATTTGTTGGTTTTGTAGCTTGAACTTACTGTTAGTTATTATTTTATAATAACTAATATATTAATTTTTGCCGGTAATTGCTCAAATGCCCAACTTCTTCAAGAAGTTGGGCATATAATATCAAGCTTAGGTAAGTGAAATTCAACCCCTATGCTCTACGACTTAGTGGTAGAGGTCGCTGTGCTAAAACTTCTTTATAAAGTTCTTCCAGTAGAGTAATATTTTTACTCAGGGTATAGCGGTCTAATACACGCTGTCTAGCTTTTTGCCCCAGTAAAGTTGTTAACTCTGGATGGTCTTGCAACACTGGTAAGAGAGTTTTTAATTGCGATCGCGCTGTTTTAGTATTAATAACCACACCTGCGCCCTTTTCCAAGACTTCTCCATCTGCACCCACATCTGTTGCTAAACAAGCTAATCCACACGCCATTCCTTCTAACAGAGATAGGGACAAACCCTCTACCAATGAAGGCAAAACAAATACATCTGCGCCCCGCAAAATTTCGATGCGTCGGTCTTCATCAGCGACAAATCCCAACCAGATAATGCCGTATTCTGAACCATAAAACGGCTCTAAGGAAGACTTTAAAGGGCCGTCGCCAACAATTAGCAACTTAGTACCAGGCTCCATTGCCGACTGCTTCCAAGCGCGGAGGAGGGCTTCGACATTTTTCTCTGGCGCTATTCTACCCTGATAGACAAACAAGCGATCGGCTTTAAATTCTGCTTTGATTTGAGAAAGTCCTGGAGAATACTTAGCGGTATCAACACCATTGGGAATTACAGCAATATTTTCTTCCCTTACGCCCATCCCTGCCAATAATTCTCGCTGAATTTGAGAAAATACAATCACGCGATCGTAGTTAACCAAAAAAGGCGCGTAGAGCTGATAAGCCAAAAGTTGTGTTCCCGATACAAGCTTTGCCCCCTTGCCAGCAAAGGGTGTATGAAAAGTGGCAATTAGGGGCAACCTCAGTTCTTCACAGATTTCCGGTAGAAAAAAGTCTAGAGGAGATAACGTCAAGGAAGCATGGACTACATCTGGTTTGATTTCCCGTAGTGAATCTGTTAAAACTTTGGTAGCTTTAAAAGTAGGAATTGTGTAAACCTGGGACTTGTAAATGAAAGGCAGGGAAACCTCTCGAAGATTTGGCCAATTATCAGGTTCAGACTCTTCCTGGGCGAAGTGAAGAAAGCTAACTTGATGTCCCCTATCTAGCAAGGCATTTGTAATTTCTCGACTGTAGGTGACATTGCCGCAAAAGGGTGATTTTTTTCCAATCCAGGCTATACGCATTCTTTATTTAGCTGTAATAAAAGCAGGTTTGAGCTATTAATTTTGTGTCCTTTGTGATTTATCTTTTATCTAGCTATACTTGCAGGTTTTCTTATTTATTAAAAATTTCCACAACTTTCTACCAGTTTAAAAAGCTTATTTTAAGCTGATTAAACCAGTGGATTTATGGCTTTATTTATTTTACTTATAAGTTGTTAATTTCTGATATTGAAACAACTTATTCTGACTAATGTCAGATTCATATCCGGCAAGTATGCGATAAATTTTCACTACCACAGTTTACCATGAACGCAAAAGCTTTAAGTAAATATTAATTACTTCAAGGTAATGAATAATAACTCCTGTTATCCGATAACTACTTGTGTGAGTTATACCAGGTTAATATACCTCCTGAAAAGACGATCGCAGCTAATCCCAAAAAAACTACCTGTAATCCCAGAAAGGTTTCTGCGACACCAGCTAATGCTAAAGGTAAGGAGAGGGCAATATTAATTACATTGTTCTGCAAGCCAAAAACTTTACCACGCATTTCTGGAGGTGTTTCTGTTTGGATTGCGGTTTGCATCGGGATTCCCACTAGCGCCCCGAAGATACCTAAGAGCGCTACCAGTAACAAGACTAGCCACAGTTGAGTTGTAAATACTGATAGACCAATCAGGGATGCTGCCATACCCATAGAACCATACAGACTTAGCTGGGTGTAAGAGAAGCGTTGACCAAATTGACCGAGAATTGTTGCTCCTGCCGCGATCCCAACACCGCCAGCTGCTAGTAAAAAGCCAAACTGGGAGGCTTTCATGTTAGGAATTATTTCTGCCATGCGAACGGCTAGAACAGTTAATGCTGCAAAGACAGAAAACAAGATAATCAGTTGAAGCAAAGCATTGCGGACGCCATGATTTGCTTTGAGATAGGCAAAACCGTCCCGCAAATCAGAGAATACGTGAGGGAATTCTGTATCGGGGTGGTGGTGTTTTTCCTTAGTTGCCAGGAGGAACAAAATTAGTCCCGCGATCGCATAACTGCCACCTACTAAAAGTTCTTTGCCTAAACTACCACTACCGCCAATTTGCAGCCAAAGTCCATCTGCGATCGCTAACAAGGGTTCTCCAACGGCAAACCCAACAATCACCGATGCCATCATCGTTGTTGTGTAAAGCGAATTTGCCGAGAGTAAATGTTGTTCTTCTACTACTAAGGGAATTGCCGCCTGTTCTGCTGGGGCAAAAAACTGGGTCAAAGTCGAAACTAAAAAAGTCACACCCAAAATGATTACAAAACCCACTGGCATTACTCCTATGGGTTTCCAATCATGAGTCAACCACAGCAGGAAGGGAATTGACAAAACCAGGATGCCGCGCCAAATATTCGTTGCTACTAGCACAGCCTTTTTCGACCAGCGATCGACAAACACGCCAGCAACGGAACCAAACAATACGGCTGGAATCGTAAAAGCCATCATCAAGACTGACACCCAACCACTAATACTCTGATTGCTTCCTTGAAACTGAGTATTAATTAAGGCAATCATCAGCACCAAATAAACTTTATCTGCCAGCTGGGAAAAAACTTGACCACCCCAAAGAGCGAGAAAATTAGGGTTTTTTAATACAGGTAAAAATCCCTGCTGTTTTACATTCCCTGCAATAGCTTCTCCACCTGAACCAGATCCATCTAATTTCGGTGGTTCTTTTTCTGCGATCGTGGCTGCTGGCAAATTATGCCCATTACGAGTGCCGTTATTATCTACCTCAGCTGTGGTTAATTTGTCCTCAGATTGTGTTTCTGACTGACTTGGGACATCAGTTTTTGGGATTTCTGCTGTCCAACTTTGATCGTTTTTAGAAACGTCTTTTGGGGACATTTCTTGGCCATTTATTTGACTAGGTGTACACTTAGAAACAGCACTCAAGTGATTCCTGACTGTTGGATCTGATACCCTATTCTGTTTTTTGACGAGGCTTGGTGACAAAGGCAGGATTTTTTTATCCAAATCAGACGGTTGCATCATGGTTGGCAGCAAAATAAGAGTCGATCAAGGTAGCAGAGCGAATAGGGCGACCTAATTGATACTGAACATACTGGCGCAAAGTCTGCTCAACAGATAACCAGTGATGATCTTTAGCACCATCAATTTGCATTATCTCTGGTTGTGACAGATGTTGAAGCAAAGCCAGTTCTATAGCACCCAAACGGCAAGAAATCACAGGTATTTCTTGCCGATGCACAACAACTGTTTGGGTATTGGGCATTGGGGATGGTGGGGCCCCCTCTGGGGATAAGGGGTAAGGGGCATTGGGCATGGGGAATTTGTTATTAATCTCCCTCTGCCCCTCTTTTCGTAAACGTTCCCTAACTTCTAAGGAAACAGTTCCACCTGCGGGGATACTAAATCCTACCTGCCAGTTGGGATCTGTAAAGTCTGGCTTGAGGGGGTGCTGAGATAGGCAACAGATTTGCACTTGTGGCGTTAGTCCTGCTAAGGCTAAAAGATGAAATACACCATGAGCCAGATGAGCTAAAACACCAGATGGATTTGCACTAGACACCATCTCCAAGCGATGAAGATGTTCATTGAACAAATCATAAAGTTCTTCTTGGGGTTGTTCGCTCAAAGCTTCACACAGAACTATTTCTGCTAAATATTGACTGGCGGCCAGTTTTCCCAAATTTTTAGCTAAACCAGGATAAGTTTTTAAAGTCTGTGCTTGAGTAATTTTATCAAGCGATCGCCCTTTAGCAATCAATAGTTCATTCACAACAAACATCCCACTCCTACCACCCAGGCTGGAGTTGTGCTTACGTGCCCCTGGAGCCACAGCCCGAATTAGACCGAATTCCCGTGTCAAAATCGTCACTATTTTATCCGATTCTCCTAGCGCCTGGGTTTTAAGATTAATACCAGTTGCTTTGTAGGTTCTACTCATTAGTCATTAGTCACTAGTCATTAGTAGTTATTTAGTCATTAGTCATTGGTCAAGGGTCATTAGATTAGGACAAATGACATAGACGCTTCTGCGGCTTCCCGCAGGGTAGGACAAATGACAAAGGACAAATGACTATTCACCCTTTCCCAGGTTATCGCGCTGGCGGAGCAAATCCATACCGCGAGATGTGCCTAATCTAGTAGCACCAGCTACGATTAAGTCTAGGGCTTGATTGATTGTGTGGATACCACCCGAAGCCTTAATTCCCACCCTTTCTTTTGCCAATTCCTGCAAAAGTCGTACATCTGCCACAGTTGCACCACCATTCCAACCAGTACTAGTTTTTAAGAATGCCGCTCCCGCCTCCATAGCTATTTCAGCAGCTATTTTTTTCTCCACATCCGTCAACAGGTTAGTTTCCAAAATTACCTTGACCGTTTGCCCAGTCTCTTCGCAAATTTCGGCAATCTCCCGGTGGACTTCTTCAGTTTTGCCAGCTTTCAACCAACCCAAGTTCATTACCACATCCAACTCAGTGGCCCCACTATCCGCCGCTTCTTGAGCTTCATACAGTTTCACTGCTGAAGTCGTTGCACCAGAAGGAAAACCGATCACCGTACAAACTTTCGGGTTTTTACCGTGGAGGAGTTCGACTGCTTGCTTGACATTAGCGGGAAACAGACAAACCGCCGCGAAGTTGAATCTATATGCTTCTTCACACCATTGCTCAACCTGCTCTGGAGTAGCTGTTGGCGTTAACAGGGAGTGATCGATAAATGGCGCAATATCAATATTTGGATAGTCTGCTGCCATCGTGTCTTCTGCCAGTGATTGATTATTAAACTTTATAAAAAATTAAAACATTTCTTATATATATATTAAACCACATTTATTACGAGTTTATCCTGAAAACAAGCTGCTGAATTGTCTTGAATATCAGCTTTACAGATATCCCAGAATTACTGTAAGTATTTAAGTTGACGTTAAGTGGTAGTAATATTATGAATGCCAACAGTATTTTTCACACTGGTTTCTAAGAAGTTAATAATAGTTTGAGCTAATGCCTTTGATGCTAAATATGGGACACCATTACCAATAGTTTTAAACATATTTGTGAGCGACATATTCTCTGGAAGTATAAAGTTTGCAGGCAAAGATTGGATAGCTAAAGCTTCTGCTACAGAAATCCGCCGGACTTTGTAAGGATGTAAATGTACTTCATTATTTCCATAGCAAGCTGTTGGAGAGTAACGCCATCTATGCAGACGTTTGAAAGATTTCCTGGAATTATCTCCTTCTTGAACAGCAGCAAATTTTGTCATACCTGCCCTTGGTTGAAAATAGTGTTCAGCATTGGGGTGATTCAGAACGTTATTTTTTCTAAACCAGTATTCAACTGTCAGTTCTTCAGGTATGCCATCAGGACAAGGTGTTAGAGAATTTTCTTTGAATGGTTCACACTTACGCCAAGGGTAAGCAAAAACATTTTCTTGAGGATATAAAATAGAATTATTCCAAGGGAAAGTTTCTTCAGAAAGTAATTTTTTATCAAATGCGATTTTCATTTCCTGAAGAAAACTATTTTTGAAACCAATTAGGATAATTCTGTCTCTATTCTGGGGTACGCCGTATTCAATAGCATTAATTAACCGCTCTGTTAATATATAGCCTGCTGCTTGTAATTGTTGCTTGAGCGATTCAAAAAATAAACGGTGTTTTGCCGTTTTCCATAAACCCTTAACATTCTCAAATAAAAAAAAATCAGGAAGATTGCGGCAAATTAATTCAACGTAAGAAGCGGAAAGCTTGCCATTGTCTCCTAAACGTCCTCTATTTTTTCCACCAATAGAAAAATCAGGACAGGGAGGCCCGCCGATGAAACCAATTATATGATGAGATTTGCGGCAGTCGTTGACTAATTCTTGAAGGCGTTGTGCTGCTTTTCCAGTAATAAGATTTGTTACATCGGCGGCTTCACCGTGATGATATCCATATTTAGGCGATCGCATTTTCAGAACTTCCCGTGAATGGCGATAGGCGGCGATGAATGGGGCGAAGATTTCATTGACATAAACAATATTAAAACCGCTAGTTTCAAAACCTAAATCTAGGAAACCTGAGCCAGCAAAAAAAGAGAAAATACAAGGGCGATCGCTCATAAAATTACTAGTATGATAAAACAGTATTCATTAATATCAAATATTAATAAAATTGGTTATATCCTTTCTTCCAGAGGAAATTAATACTAACTATCCCAATTTGGTCTTAAGGGTCGGCAAACCCTAATATACTTAGGGTTTCTACGTAAGTAACAATCAAAAACGAACAATTGGAAGACTGCTTAAATAGTAAAAAAAATTCACACTTTCTCTAAGTATCTCATATTGAAGTTTACTCAATCTTTAAGGAAAATCCCTGACAGAAAAAGAGTCTGAAGTCACAATTAAATATAGGAGTTACCAAGCTCCAAATAATGTTTCGGACAAATATTTTGTCATTAAATAAAAACCGGGGTACTTCGGACTAATTTTTTATGCGGATTTTAATTTACTCCTACAACTACTATCCAGAACCAATTGGTATTGCCCCACTGATGACTGAATTAGCAGAGGGACTAGTGAAGCGTGGACATGAAGTGCGCGTAGTAACTGCTATGCCTAACTACCCCGAACGTCAGATTTACCAAGAGTATCGGGGCAAGTGGTATGTCAACGAATACAAAAATGGCGTTCAAATTCAACGCAGTTACGTTTGGATTCGTCCACAACCCAACCTATTAGATCGGGTGTTATTAGATGCTAGTTTCGTTGTCACTAGTTTTCTACCCGCCCTCATCGGTTGGCGTCCAGATGTGATCCTCTCAACATCACCATCATTGCCAAGTTGTGTACCAGTTGCTCTTTTAGGATGGTTACGTGCTTGTCCTGTGATTTTAAATCTACAAGATATATTACCAGAAGCAGCCGTCCACGTCGGTCTACTTAAAAATAAATTACTCATCCAGTTGTTTACATTATTAGAAAAATTTGCCTACCACACTGCCAGTAAAATTAGCGTTATTGCCGATGGGTTTGTGGAGAATTTACGAGCTAAGGGTGTAGAAGCTGACAAAATTGTGCAAATCCCCAACTGGGTTGATGTAAATTTTATTCGCCCTTTGCCTAAAGAAGATAACCCTTTCCGCACAGCCCATAATCTGAATGGCAAATTTGTAGTACTTTATTCTGGTAATATTGCCCTCACCCAAGGTTTAGAAAGCGTCGTCAAAGCTGCTTCTGTATTGCGCCATATCCCAGATATTGTCTTTGTCATCGTTGGCGAGGCCAAAGGTTTACAGCGATTGCAACAGGAATGTCTAGACTGCGGCGCAGATAATGTTTTGCTATTGCCATTTCAACCCCGCAAAGATTTGCCACAAATGTTAGCAGCTGCCGATGTTGGCTTGGTGGTGCAAAAGAAAAATGTTGTATCCTTCAATATGCCATCAAAAATTCAAGTGTTACTTGCCAGTGGAGGGGCCTTAGTTGCTTCTGTCCCTGACAATGGTACGGCAGCAAGAGCCATCAGGCAAAGTGGCGGCGGAGTTATCGTTCCTCCAGAAGATCCCCAAGCTTTAGCGATCGCAATTTTAGATTTGTACCAAAATCCCGAAAAAGTCAAAACTCTGGGTTACAAAAGTCGCCAATATGCTGTTGAGCAATATTCTTTTGAGCAAGCTTTAAATCAGTATGAGTCCTTATGTTACTCATTGATGGCAAATCGTCGAGCAATTCAGTCTACAGGCATAGTTACGAAACAAGAAGTTTAAGCTTTGCAGCAAAGTTACATTGCATCTGTAGCAATTGCAATTATGCCCTCAAATCTAGGTAGCAGGAGATTTTGAGGGTAGCTAATTTCATTAGGAAACATACAGCAATAGATAAGCAGGTTTTTAGGTGTATTGTTAAACTAAAAATCCCACGGCTTCACTTCATTCAATCCGTGAGTAAACCAATTTGTTATCCATATATGGAGACTTTTTAGTATTTTTTAATACTAATTTTTCCGTATACTACTCGTACTTTTGGTAGATTCAGTTATGAGTATGCTGTATTGGCTCGTAGTTTTTAGCAGGCAGTCTAAGTCTAAAGCCTAGATTTAGCGTTACCTGCGAATTACTAGCCTGACATCACATATTATGCTGTTTGATGAATCTGCGATTATTTTCGCTGTCAATTATTGCTGGAAAGCTATTGGTTGATTTATCGCTGCACAATAACCATCGGCAATCAGCAGTTGCGGATGTCGAAATCCAAACAGCCATTCAAAATCAATGAAACGCTTACACTGTATTAATTTTGAATTTTGAATTTTGAATTTTGAATTCCGCCTTGCGGTACTAGCCCCATAGACACCTGTTTTTTTGTTAGTATTCAAAAAAACCTATTGACACATTTGTCAGATCAATTGTTTGTTGTTTGTAAGTAAATGTCAACAATTGTTTCAAAAGGAAGAAAGCACCTGAGGTTTAATGACTGATTATTTCCAAGGAAATTTCCCATTGCAATCTGTCCCACTGACGAAGAGTGCGGTAATAAGCCACGGCCAAACCGAAGAGGCAAGCAGAGAATTAGCTGCAACGATCGCGGTTGCAGCATCAGATCGTAAAGCAGGTGAGATATTATTGCTCAAAGTAGCAGAGGTATCTTACCTGGCTGATTACTTTGTGATGATGACTGGTTATTCAAGGGTACAGGTCAGGGCGATCGCTCAAGCAATTGAAGGAAAAGTCGAAACTGAGTTGCAACGCCGTCCTTTAAGGACAGAAGGAAAAGTCGAGGGGAGTTGGGTACTACAAGATTACGGTGATGTGATCGTTCACATTATGATGCCCAAGGAACGGGAGTTTTATAATTTAGAAGCGTTCTGGATTCATGCAGAACGTATTTCCCTTCCAGAATCAGACGAGGGTGAGGGTAAGCCAACATGATTAGGTCTTCGGTTTCTAATTGCCCAGTTCCTACAGACCAACAACCGCTCAATGAATACGAAGAGTTAAAAACTTCCTGGCTGTTTCGTGATAGTACTCTAGATTGGCGCGAGTATATCACGAAACTCTTTTGGATTTGGGGTTTATCTTGGTTATTCGCAGGGCCCATAGCTGCGGCAAGTTTTCCCCCTCACAAGTATATTGCACATTTTATTCTCTGTGGTGCAGCCGGAGCGAGTGTCGGGTTAGTACTAATACTGGTAAGGTTGTACTTAGGTTGGTTCTACGTGTGCGATCGCCTTTGCAGTCCCACAGTATTTTATGAAGAGTCAGGCTGGTACGACGGCCAAACTTGGACTAAACCACAGGAAGTTCTCAACCGCGATCGCTTAATTGTTGCATACGAAATCAAACCCATTCTGCGACGGTTACAATTTACCTTTGCTGGCTTGGCGGGAATGTACGTTATTGGTACTATAGGTTGGCATTTGTTTTAAAAAGTCATTAGTCATTGGTCATTCGTCATTAGTCATTAGTCATTAGTGAATAAACAAATGACTTATGACAAAGGACAAAGGACAAAGGACTAATGACTAATTAATTAAAAAAGGTGATAAATATAAACCCATGACAATGGGAAAACGAACTCAAGCCGCAGCACTGGAAGTCCGGTTGCTGCGAGAAGGTATTATTGAATCCAGGCATATAGTCCAAGCTGTTGTCTGCGACGAACGAGGACGGGTTCTCACCGTTGCTGGAAATTCTGAAACTGCTGCGTTTATCCGTTCAGCCCTCAAACCATTTCAGGCACTTGCTGTCACCACCACAGGTACACTGGAACGCTATCAACTCAGCGATCGCGACTTAGCAATTATCACAAGTTCCCATAAAGGAAGAATCGATCAAGTCCGACAGGTATTTAACATCCTTTGGCGGGCGGATCTTGACCCGACTGTACTCCAGTGTCCAATTCCTGAAGGTAAGCGGAGTGCTTTAGAATACAATTGCTCTGGAAAACATGCAGGAATGTTGGCCGTTTGTCAGCAACGCCATTGGCCCTTGAATAACTATTTGGAACGCAAGCACCCAATCCAGCAATTGATTTTGGGCAAAGTAGCAGAGTTACTGCGAATGCCAGCAGCGGAATTTATCAGCGCTCATGATGACTGTGGCGTACCAACTTATCTGATGCAACTCGGTCACATGGCATCTTTATATGCACTGCTAGCCTCTAGTACCAATTTGGATATGGAGCGGATTGTCCGTGCGATGACTCATCACCCCGCGATGGTAGCAGGAGATGGAGAATTTGATACGGAACTGATGCGCTTAACTCCTGGGGAACTGGTCAGTAAAACTGGTTCCGAAGGAGTGCAGTGCATTGGTAGACTCGGTGAGGGCTTGGGCTTGGCAATCAAAGTCATGGATGGGGCAAAACGCGCAAAATACGCCGTGGCGATTCACTTACTCCAGCAAATGGGTTGGATTACTCCCAGCGCCGCCGAAAGCCTCTCAGAAAAGTTTGTCACCTTAGGAAAATACAAGCGTTTAGAAGTAATTGGAGAATTATCGTTTTTGTAGTTGCCAAACTCTTGACTATAGGTTACTATAAATAAGTCAAGAGCAACGCGGGATAGAGCAGCCTGGTAGCTCGTCGGGCTCATAACCCGAAGGTCAGTGGTTCAAATCCACTTCCCGCCACCAAATAAAATATAAAACAAAACCCTACGATCAGTAAAGATTGCAGGGTTTTGTTTTATGCCAATTGTCAGCTACTTAGTCTTAAAATTAGAATTAGTCTACACGCGTGTAGTAATTATAGCTATGACAGAAATAATCACAGTAGCCCAAGCTGGCACGAAAGTAACCCCGATTAAGTAAAGTTCTTTCATCAACAATTACAGCTGCATAAACTACTGAACTTTCATTCAGTTTTGTTTTCACCTTGCTAATATAATCCTGGAGTTCCATCAGAAAATTAACTCTGAGTGGATGCTAATTGTTTTTGTGTATTATCCCATATTTCATAGAATACACTCCACTCAAAAAAGTCCATTGCATCTCCTAATTTACCAGCTTTAAATTGCTGGTAAAAACTGCTTGATGACATATCATATTGTGCTTCAAATATTTTTAAGCGATTCTCTAAGTCTAATATATCTTTCTGAATTGACTGAGGAACTTTTAAAGATGGCGCTGCGGCAGTAATTTTTGTTTCTAAAAGTTCGCGTTCTTCTTCAGATAAGGATAAAATAATCTGCGCTATACATTCAACTAGTTTTGTATTCATATTTATTTATCCTGTAAATCTTAGACTCTTAGGATAACTCAATGTTAGCTTAGTAAAGATTTGCGTAGAGTTGTAGCATTTTATGTTGAATTAGCTTGGACTACTGATCATAGTGAGGCTTGGGAGTTAATTTTACAAGCATCTGTAGGTAAAGAAAGTTGTGTTCGATCGCCTGTTAAATTCCCAGAAGCAGGTTTTTAATCTATTCTGGAAGAAATAGCCATCTAAAAGGCGCGGAGAATCATGGTTGTGAAGTTGCAGCGACCAATTTTAGTGGGAGGATTGGGACTGTCCTTTTCTTTGTGGATGTTGGACAGTTGGCACGATTCGATAGTGCAGGTGGGTGAGTTTGGTTTGTTGAGTGCTTTAGCTGTAGGCGGTGGTTTGTGGTTATTCCAGCAAAATCGCTCGAAAGACAGTTTGGAGCCGCTAAATGGTATGGTTGTGGATCGGGCGACTGTGGAAAGTGCGATCGCTAAAACTGAAACTGTAATTAACCAACTGGCACAAGAATCAGAAAACCATCCGGCGTTACAAACACTGCGAGAACAAGTTAACCAACTATTGTTGGAATTAGACAGACAAGAAATTAAAGTTGCTGTGACTGGCGGTAAGTCAGTGGGTAAAAGCACTTTAATTCAAGTGCTAAAGCAAAATGTCGAGACACGAAATTTCGTGTCTTTACAAGAGACAGCACCTTTATTTAGAGAAGTGGGTGAAAATTCAGATGCAGCTATTTTGACAGAAGTAGCAAAATCAGATTTTGTTCTGTTCCTGACAACCGGTGATTTGACAGACTCAGAATTTCAAACCTTACAGCAGCTAAAAGCAGCAAATCAGCCCACAATCCTGGTTTTCAACAAACAAGACCAGTATTTAGCCGATGAAAGCGCCAGCATCTTGCTGTCATTAAAACAGCGAATGCAGGGGAATGTAGTTGCAACTGCGGCCTCTCCTATTGCTATCAAAGTCCGAAAGCATGAGGCTGATGGTGCTGTGCAAGAGTGGATGGAACAACCAGCAGCAGATATCCAGCGGTTAACTCAGCAGTTGGATGAAGTCTTGGTACAGCAAAGACAACGCCTAGTTTGGCTAACTACCATGAGGAAAGGCGGGTTGTTGAAAGCTGAGGCGAAAAACTGGCTGAATGGAACCAGACGCGATCGCGCCACCCCAGTTATTGAACAATATCAATGGATAGCTGCGGCGGCTGCCTTTGCTAACCCAGTCCCAGCCCTTGATATTTTGGCGACTGCGGCAATTAATGCTCAAATGGTAATGGATTTGGGTAACATCTATCAGCAGAAGTTTTCCCTAGAACAAGCACAAACTGTAGCTGGAACAATGGGAAGTTTGATGCTGAAATTGGGTTTAGTTGAACTTTCGACAAAGGCGATTAGTACTGTTCTGAAAAGTAATGCCGTTACCTTTGTTGCTGGTGGCGTAGTTCAGGGAGTCAGTGCAGCTTATCTGACTAGAGTCGCAGGGTTAAGTTTAGTTGAATATTTCCAACAGCAGGAAATAGCGATCGATTCTGGGACTGGTTTGAATTTGGAGAATTTGCGGCAAACTTTGCAAAAGGTGTTTCAGCAAAATCAGCAGATTGGTTTTTTGCAGGGATTTGTTAAGCAAGGCGTGAAGCGTTTGTTGCCAGAAGTGCAACAAGTTGAAGTAGTTGGTGTTCAGAAGGCAATGGGATAATCTCATACAGAGGATTAGCAAATTTTAGATTTTAGATTTTGGATTTTGGATTGAATGATTCAAAATCCAAAATTTTAACTTGTTGTCAAAGTCAATTTTTTGAACGTAGACGCGGAGAGGCTTGCTGCAGGCTACCGCATACTCCTACGGAGAAGCAAGCTACGCGCAGCGTTTCGTTAGAGAAGAACACAAAGAAAGAAATGCTTAACTTAACCGTATTGCAATCTAAAATCTAAAATCTAAAATCCAAAATTGGCTGACACTTGGGTAGTGCCGTAAATGAACCTAAAGTTTACCTAAGACTATTTTAGACTTGGGTGTATTTAAGAATATTGTGAGAATTGGAAATTACCAAAAAATTGTGAATAAGGGTAATTAGCTAAACAGCACCACTGTTTCTATTAAATAGAATAGCTATAGTTTTGAGAATTAGCTTTAAATCGTACACCAAACTCCAATTCTTTTGATACTGTAAATCCAGACGAATTACATCTTCAAAACTACGGACTGTAGACCGTCCATTGACTTGCCATTCGCCAGTCATACCGGGTTTCACATCTAAACGTTGCCACTCCGGTACTTCATAACGTTCCACTTCATCGGGTGTCGGTGGTCGAGTGCCTACTAAACTCATTTCTCCTTTGAAGACGTTCCAAAATTGCGGTAGTTCATCAAGACTAGTACGCCGTAAAAAGCGCCCTACCTTGGTAATTCTGGGGTCATTCGCATTCTTGAAAAAAGCACCTTGCACTTGGTTTTTAACTTGGGATTTCTTCGCTTCTGCATCCACACACATAGAGCGGAATTTCCAAATCTCAAACCGCTTTCCCATCCAGCCACAACGGGTTTGACTAAAGAAAATGGGACCAGGATCGTTAATTTGAATAGCGATCGCAATGGGAATAAACAAAACTCCTGTAATTAATAAACCGACTATTGACCCGATAATATCTAAGAACCGTTTCATCCAAGATGCCACAGAAGGGTGAGTAGCAGGTAACGGCTCTACTTTTCGGGGAGTTGTCTTCCGATTATGTACTAAGTCTTCTGGTTCTCTTAGCGACCCATCAGCCACAGATTCAAGGGGAAAAACTTGATCCAATCCCGTGAGTTTTAGGACTGCCATTACCTGAGGTGTTACATTCCGCAGTGTTAATGTAATCTCTTTTGCCTGAGCGGATTTAAAATTACTGACCAGGGCACCTAAACCACTACTATCCATAAAAGTAGTTTGGTGAAAGTCAATGATGATGTGCTTGGGATGTGAATTGGTCTGGATTAAGCCTTGGCAGGTTTGCTTAAAGCCTAAAGCCTCCAGTACGCTTAACCGCGTCGGCACCTGCACTATAGCGGTGTCGTTTAGGGAATTAACTGGAAAATCGACCTCTGTCGGTTGGCTAGTCATGAAGCTCTGCACTTTCGTTGCCATAAGAAATAACTGATACGTTTGGGAACTCCGTCTGTTTAGAGCGGAGCGGAAAAACGAACAAGCGGTTAAAACCGCCTTGCCGCTATAATGGTTGCTATGTAGCGGCAGCCATTATGCTTTTGACTCAAACCAATCGGCTCGATTTGAGTCCAGCAGAGTCTGACATCCTGAAACAGCTTTGCCATTTGAACAAAAATATGTTCAATGTGGGGCTGTATAACGTGCGTCAGTACTTCTTTCAAGAGCGTCGCTATCTGCGCTATGAGGGCAATTACCACCATGCCAAGGGTAATGAAAACTATGGAATGCTTGCAACTGATATTGCCCAGCAAACCCTGAAAATTGTTGACCGTTCGTTCGGTTCGTTCTTCAAGTTGCTTCAGATGAAACAACGGGGAGAATACACCGCTCAGGTCAGCATGCCGCATTACTTGCCCAAAGACGGGCATTTCCTGCTGGTTATTCCAGTCAGAGAGCGTGATTTGACAACGCGACTGCCCAAGAAAAACTGGCTGTTTACCGTGCCTTCCTCTCGCGCCTTTCGACGTGAGCATGGCGAGGTGAGCTTTGAGATTCCAGAGATGCTTAGAGGCAGAACGATTAAAGAGATTCGCATCCTGCCCAAACTGGGTGCGCGATTCTTTGATGTGTCTTATGTCTATGAGGCCGCGCCAGAACCGCAGGTTGAACAGACTGGAGCTATGCTTGGCATTGACTTTGGTTTGGAGAACCTGGCTACCTGTGTCAGCAGCACGGACAAGTCGTTCATCATCGACGGCAGAAGGTTGAAGTCGCTCAACCAGTGGTACAACAAGGAGAATGCTCGTTTGCAGTCTGAAAAGGACAGGCATTACATCAAATCTTTGACACATCGCCAAGCTGCGCTCCTTGATAACCGTAACCACAGGGTTAACGACTACCTGAATAAAGCGGCTCGGTACATTGTCAATTGGTGCCGAGACAACCGCATTAGCAAAATTGTTGTGGGTTACAACCCTGACCTCAAGCAAAGGGTCAATTTGGGCAAACGCAACAATCAAAACTTTACCCAAATCCCGATATACACGCTGAATCGCAAGCTGCAAAGCCTCTGTGAGCGTTACGGGATTGCAGTGGCGCAACAGGAGGAATCTTACACAAGCATTGCCTCGTTTCTGGATGGTGACACTGTGCCTGTCTGGAACGCTGACAACCCAGCCAAATATACGTTTAGCGGCAAACGTATCAAGCGCGGCTTGTACCGTACCGCTCATGGATGGTTGGTCAACGCTGATTGCAATGGGGCTAGCAATATTCTGGTCAAGCATCTTAAAAGTAGCCTGGATGAACTTCGGTTCGGACTGGGTAGGAGCGCTTTGGCAGCGCCGTTAAGGGTGAAAATCTCTTAAGAATCTCTGTCTCTTTAGAGCAGGGAGTGTCAAGTATAATGTAATCTGCCAAACATTATTTTGTCCTACAAAATTACCTAACCTAAATATCGGAATCAGTAGTAATCAGGACTAATTGCTATTTACCGGGGCTGAGATTGGAGATCGCTAGCGACGATTCACAATAGAACAAGAAGCCAAAAAATATCCTTGCTGTTGTGCCGACGCAGCGCGATCGCGTTGCTCTCATTTTATGATTGCTAAAAATACGGTTACACCTACCGCACGCCTGATTGAGGTCTTTTCTGCCATTCAAGGGGAAGGACTGAATGTAGGGACACGTCAAATATTTATTCGTTTTGCTTTGTGTGATTTGCGTTGTCAGTTTTGTGATAGCGCCCACACTTGGAATGCACCTGATACTTGTCGGATAGAGCGATCGCCTGGATTGCGCGACTTTGAAATCCACTCTAACCCTGTCCCATTACCCATATTACTCGAATGGGTGGAACAGCAAAATCTACCTTGTCTACACGATAGCATTAGCTTAACTGGAGGCGAACCACTTCTTCATGCCCCGTTTTTAACGCAGTTTCTACCCCAAGTGCGAGCCATAACTGGCTTACCTATATACTTGGAAACTGGCGGACATCGCCCAGAACAACTAGCAATGATTCTCCCCTACTTAGACTCCGTAGGGATGGATTTCAAATTGCCCAGTGTTAGCGGCGAAAGTCATTGGCAAGAACATAGTAAATCTCTCCAGTTATGTTATGACTCATATTTAAATGTTTTTGTCAAGATAATTGTGTCTCAAAACACAGATCCCGCCGAGTTGGAACGTTCAGCTTCGTTGGTGGCAGAGGTTAGTCCAGATATCTCAGTATTTTTACAACCTGTTACGCCTTTGGCAGTGTCAGAACAATTTTCCTCAATCCCTGTACTAGCGCCTTCCAGCGATCAAGTTTTGACCTGGCAAGCTTTGATGAAGGGGTTTATCAAGCATGTGCGTGTGATCCCCCAGACGCATAAAATGCTGAACCAGTTGTAAAATTTGATTTTGATAAAGATGTAGTCAAGAAAAAAGTAAGATTTGGTGAGGCTGTTACAGGCAATCTAATTAGCTCAATCAAAAGACCTCTCCCTGCTTTTACTGCGTAAAACCGTCCCTCTCCGAATCGGAGAGGGATAGATTTTAACAGGTAGGGAAGAGGTTCATCGAACTCAGGTTGATTTGTTTTTACAGTGAGTCCTCATCTGGAGTTTTAGATTTAGCTTTTGCCTTATTAGCACTGCGTTTGAGGGCAGAGAGTCTTGCTTCGTATCTTGACCGTTGGCGCTTACTAGGAGTATTGTCAATCAGGGTTTTTAAGGCGCTACCAAGACTCTTGTAGGCATTGGGGAGGCTATAACCAAAACGAGTTGCCAATGCGATCGCTTTCTCATCAGCATTGAGCAATTCTCTTAGTTGTTTTTCCCCATTATTCTTTTGGTACAGTCGCCAGCCTGACACACCACAAAGCGACAAAGCTAACACCAGCAGCAATCCATCTTGTACCCACAATTCGCCTACAGCACCACCTAAACCGATGGCTAGTGCTGCCATTTCCCAACCATCTTTGGGAATTGTGTCATTTTGAACGCGAGCAACTTCATGCCAGAACAGCAGATTACGCTGATCCATTGCGAGGGCATCCCATTTCACCAAGTCAATTTGAATTTCTACCTGGTCTTTACCAATTTCTTCGCAGCGAACCAGGGGTGGATTGACTTCAGTTGTGCCTTCAACCGTAACCCAGCTTTGCAATTCTGGCGGTAATAAGCCTTTCAACCGCCGTAGTTCACTCATTTCCGCTTTGGCAGAGGAGGTTGCGTAGGATGTCATAATATCCAGCCCCAGAAAATTTCATGTATATAGTGAGGGTATCACTTTGGAGTATAGCTATTTAAGTGATGATCCGTCTCACTCACTAGGAAAACTTCCTCGCTTTTTTCGCGCTTCCATTGCTTTTTCTAGTAAATCTAACAATCCTGGGGCTTCTTCTTGGATACTGAGTAACAGTCTTTCCCCAAGTTCTATATTCCCCGGATCAAGACCTGTTGCCATCACTTCTTTCAGGCGAGGTATCGCTATGCCATCCACAATCTGAATTAACCCACTCAGACAACGATGAAATTGCTTTTCTGTGAGAATCGAGTCTTCTAGAGGAAACTCAATAATGGCACGGATTTCGCCATCAGATGGGTCATATTCCCATTGCAACATTTTGGTTTCCCAAGAAATGGCAAGCATCGTCTGTAGGATAACTCCCTTGTGAGGATGGTCTTGGATTCCTGCCAGAACTTGAGGGGCAAATACCCGAAAAAATTTTCCCTCTTCATCCAACTGGACAACTATTAGGAAATCTTCTAGGTTATCAGCCTCCACACCTGTTATAATTCGGTCTTCTTCATCATCAAAACGGTAGTCCCAACCAAGGTTGTCTAAATAGTTGGCAATCTGTTCGAGGTTAGCTCCCATAAAAGCCTCATAAGGAACGTGGAGCAGTTGTTACCAGACCTAGTTTAACCTGCTAGGGGTAGTTGTTTGGGTTGGTGTGGATACTTCTGATTGCCTAGAAGTGTGCAAGGGGATTGGGTACTGGGGATTGGGCATTAGCAAAAATATCCCAGTCACTAGTCCCTAGTCCCCAATCCCTGAGTGTTGGGCATTGCAAAGATAAGAAAAATAGATGATCGTTCGGCGCTGTGAATGATATTTTTTGAAGGAATTTTGCTCATTCTTAAAGAAGCGATAATCACTATTTTTCAAATCTTAGCCAGTGAAGGATATAGCACTAACTCACTTAAGTTTTAATATTCTCTTCTAGGTTTAATGAGTGTATTGTTAGATCGAGTATGATGACATGATTTTTAATCAAACTGGAAAGCTGAAGCCAAGTTGACATAATTTACCCATAGCATTTGAGGCTTTTGAATATATAAGTAAAAACTTTAATTGCCGCTTTTAAAAGTGAATAAACATAGCACATAGGCTGGTACAGTTTTATATTACAAGCAACAAATTGTTTTCACGAAATGATTGTAGTGAGCAATACAATTCTTCGATCTAGTAATTTATGAAGTTCATGCGTAAATCAGCTTTAGTTTTTGCGATCGCACCTTTAGTTTTTGCGATCGCGGCTTGTGATGGAGATTCAGGACAAACAGCAAGTACACCTGGCACTCCAGGCAGTACTCCAGCTGCACCAGTAAATCAAAATCGCTGGAATAACATTAAAAGCCGTGGTCAGTTAACTTGCGGTGTCAGTGGTGAAGTGCCAGGGTTTAGCTTTGTGGGAACCGATGGTAAATACAGTGGCATCGATGTAGATGTTTGTCGAGCGATCGCCGCAGCTTTGTTTGATAAGCCAGATGCAGTAGAATTTCGCAATCTCAATTCCAAAGAGCGGTTTACAGCTTTGCAAACTGGCGAAGTAGACATTCTCAGCCGCAATACTACCTGGACACTTAGTCGCGCAACCACAGTAGGTCTAGAATTTGCACCTGTGGTCTTTTACGACGGACAAGCCATCATGGTTCGCAAAAGTAGTAACATTAAGTCCCTGGCAGACCTCAAGAATAAAGCCATCTGCGTTCAAACTGGAACTACTACCGAACAGAACTTAGCAGACCAAATGCGGAAAAGGGGCATCACTTACAAACCCGTTGTCTTTGAAGACGTTAACGTTACCTTTGCTACTTATACCGAAGGTCGTTGCGACGGGATTACAGCTGATCGTTCAGCATTAGTTTCGCGGGGTACAATTTTACCCAAACCAGAAGATAACGTGATTCTCAATGAAGTGATCTCTTCAGAACCCCTTGCACCAGCAGTTGCCAAAGGGGATGCTAAGTGGAGTGATGCTGTTAAGTGGGTGGTTTATTCTCTAATAAAAGCCGAAGAATTGGGCATTACTTCCCAGAATATAGGTCAGTTCGCTACTAGTACCGATCCAGATATTAAGCGCTTTTTAGGAACCGAAGGCAACCTTGGCGAAGGACTCGGCTTAACTAACGACTTCGCAGCCAGAATAATTAAGCACGTTGGTAACTACGCCGAAATTTACGATCGCAACCTCGGCCCCAAGACAAAACTGAATCTAGCTCGTGGTCAAAATCAACTCTGGAACAAAGGCGGACTGCTTTATTCTCCGCCGTTCCGGTAGAAGGGCAGGGGGCAGGGGAGGCAGGGGGCAGGGAGCAGGGAGCAGGGGAGGCAGGGGAGGCAGGGGAGGCAGGGGGAGAAATAATAAATGACTAATGACTAATGACTAATGACTAATTTAAAACCGTCTATATGGCGTGATGTCCGTTTTTGGAGGATTACTTTGCAATTAGTTGCTGTATTTTTAGCAGTAGTTGTAGTAGTAATACTGTGGAGTAATCTTAAGCGCAATTTGCGGCAATTGGGTATTCCGTTTGGATTTGATTTTCTTAAGCAACAAGCATCTTTTGATATTGGCGAGACGCTGATTAGCTACAAACCTACTGACACCTACAGTCGTGCTTTGTGGGTGGGGTTAATTAACTCCTTGCGGGTGGCGATCGCAGGGATTTTTCTCACAACCATTGTCGGGGTAAGTGCTGGGATTGCCAGACTTTCTGACAACTGGCTGGTGCGGAATATCACGATGGTTTATGTAGAGGTTTTCCGCAATACGCCTTTACTGCTGCAATTGCTGTTTTGGTACTTTGCTGTGTTTCTCAGTTTTCCCAAAACAGAAAATAAGATATCTCTTTGGGGTTTTATTGGTATTAGTCAAAATGGCTTACAACTTCCTTGGTTTACCCTATCACCAGAGTTTTCGACTTTGCTGTTGGGATTAACTTTCTACACAGGTGCGTTTATTGCGGAAATTGTGCGAGGTGGGATTCAATCAGTACCGAAGGGACAATGGGAAGCAGCGCGATCGCTAGGATTAAAACCAGGGTTAGTAATGCGGTTGGTAATTTTTCCCCAAGCTTTGCGGGTAATCATTCCACCGTTAACGAGTCAATATCTTAATTTGACCAAAAATACCAGTTTAGCGATCGCGATCGGCTACCCCGATATTTATTTTGTCGCCTCCACCACTTTTAACCAAACAGGGAAAGCCGTAGAAGTGATATTACTGATTATGCTCACCTATCTCACCCTGAGTTTGACTATCTCTGTAGTGATGAATTTATTTAATCGCAGCGTGCAAATTAAAGAGAGATAATACAATTTTAGATTTTAGATTTTAGATTTTGTTAGCGTAGCGTCTCGTAGAGAAAAATTTAGTGGTAATTGCTTTTTGCTTTTAATCTGTCGCAATCTTTTTTTTAATTGGTCTAGCAGAGCTATGGAGGGAGAATAAATAATTAAGATGACAAGTAATCCAAAATCCAAAATCCAAAATCTAAAATTGTTGTGGTTGCGTAAAAACCTGTTCAGTACTTGGTACAACAGCTTGTTAACTGTTCTCTGTTTAGTGTTTCTGTTTTGGGTAGTGCGAGGAATTCTAACTTGGGCAACTACTCAAGCACAATGGGCGATAATTCAGGTTAATTTACGTTTATTTTTAGTTGGCAGATTTCCACAAACGCTATATTGGCGAACTTGGATTGTGCTAGCGATCGCCTCGACTTTAGGCGCTATAACTGGCGGTGTATTTTTTAGTAAACAACAGTTAACAAAGCGTGGAATTGCTTTGTTTACTTTCATCATTAGCATTTTGTTAGTTGTTTTACCACTGGATTTTACATCCCGCCTTTGGTTATTGTTAATTGCAGTTTTAGTATTTGCAGGTTTTTGGGTTGGAGGAAAGTTTACTAAGATATTAAGTCCTTGGCTTTCCCTATTATGGTTATTGTCTTTCCCGATAATTTTATGGCTAATTGGTGGTGGGTTTGGATTGCAGCGTGTACCTACAAATTTGTGGAACGGTTTACTACTTACCCTACTAATGGCAGCAGTGAGTATTGTACTTTCCTTTCCCATTGGGGTTTTACTCGCTTTAGGGCGCACAAGCAATTTGCCTGTAGTCCGTTGGTTTTCTATCCTGTATATTGAAATTATTAGGGGAGTACCACTGATTGGAATTTTGTTCTTAGCTCAGGTAATGCTTCCCTTATTTTTATCAGCAGATGTGCGTTTAGATCGGGTATTAAGAGCAATTGCTGGACTAGTACTATTTAGTGCCGCATATATGGCAGAAAACGTGCGTGGTGGACTCCAATCAATTCCTCGTGGGCAAATTGAAGCTGCGAAAGCACTAGGTTTAAATACACCTTTGGTAGTGATATTAATTGTCCTACCTCAAGCATTACGTAGTGTTATACCTGCGATCGTTGGTCAATTTATTGGCTTATTTAAAGACACTTCACTCTTATCTTTAGTGGGATTGGTGGAACTTACAGGTATTGCCCGTTCAATATTGGCACAACCACAGTTTCTCGGCCGCTATGCAGAAGTTTATCTGTTTATTGGATTTATTTATTGGGTATTTTGTTATTCAATGTCGTTAGCTTCTCGGCGATTAGAAAAACAGTTAAGTCAGTAGTTCAAAGATTTTAAAAAATAAATTATCCCAGAAAAAATAAGAGCCAGAATTTAGAATGGTTCTAGTATTCTGACTCCTTTTAATCTTTAAATTTTGCCTTGTTTGCTCAGTTGTGTAATTTATTGTGCATCTAACCAAGCTTGTAAATCCGCCAAGCTGCTAAAATCCAACAGAGCAATACTTAGATTCTCAAGTACTGTTAAGGGTAAATGAGAAATCGTTGCTTGCATTTCTTCAGACAGTTCTTGCCCAAGACGCTTAGTTAACTGTCGAAAAATCAATTTAACAGTTGCTTCCTGTTCTCCTTCCTGTCGTCCTTCTTCTTTAATTTCTCGATAAACTCGCGTTTGCTGTAAAGTTATCCCTAACATGATTTCCACCTCGGCTCGGCTTAATTGTTCAAATTTGTACACCATTATGGTCGTTATCAATTCTATTATGGCGCGACTTGATACTTGGGGCACTTCTTGATATGTTCTAGTTAGCAAATACCTAGCTTCTGCTGGTGCTGCATTTTCTTCTATCGTAGTCAGTACCATGAGTGCTAAACCCAAAGGTAATTCGCGAATATCTCCTAACTCGTCCAAGTAAACGCGATACAATTGTTCGCTATTAAGGAATGCGCGGTAGGGATAACTATTACTTTGCTCGATACTGCGGGATGGGTAGATTACTACCGCTTGCCAATCACTGTATCTCATGCGGTTGCGATAGAAATACAATAACGACTCGGCAAATAGCCTCTCGTAGAGCATTTCATCCTTTTGAAATTGAACTTCGCTGAAATATACAACCCCGCAATCAGCACTATCAGGTGGAAGAAACACACCATCAATTTCAAATTTGGGTTCCTTGACAGCTACGGAATCAAAGCGATAATTATCAGCATTAGCTGGAGGATTTGTCAACAATTCAAATAATAAGCTTGGGGATTGTTGAAAGAGTTTGTAGAAAATTGAATCTCGGCGCATCTATGGGCTATAAAAAACTTATTTGAACTCATAATATATCTTCATAGTACTTGTAGCAAAAAAATATTTATGAGTAGTTTTGTCATGTGGTGATATTCTTCACCAGCAAAATTTTAGATAGGCGATCGCACTGTAAAATCTGATTAATTAGAGTTATTATTAATTAGGGTTCAGTATGACAACAAATTATTATTACTATCTAAAATTAGCAATTATTTGATATTCATTTCATAAGATTGTAGCGAGACATCGCTAATTTACTAAAAAATTCGGAGGTGCAAATCTGTGACAACAAAACAAGCGTCAATAATTATTGCGGAAGATGTTCACAAGTGGTATGGAAAATTCCATGCTCTTCAGGGTGTCAGCTTGACAGTCAATCGTGGAGAAGTCGTAGTGCTGATGGGGCCATCTGGTTCCGGTAAATCTACCTTTATCCGCACATTTAATGCTTTAGAAGAATACCAACAGGGAAGAATTGAAATTGATGGGATTACTCTCAGTCATGACTTGCGAAATATTGAAACCATTCGAAAAGAGGTGGGAATGGTATTTCAGCAATTTAATTTATTTCCTCATCTGACAGTACTGCAAAATATCTCTTTAGCGCCAATTTGGGTACGGCGATCGCCAAAGGCAAAGGCCGAAGAATTGGCAATGCAACTACTAGAAAGAGTAGGAATTTTAGAACAGGCGCAAAAATATCCAGGACAGTTGTCTGGTGGACAACAGCAACGAGTTGCGATCGCACGTGCTTTAGCTATGCAACCCAAAATTATGCTATTTGACGAACCCACCTCAGCCTTAGATCCAGAAATGGTACGAGAAGTTTTGGATGTAATGCGAGGTCTAGCCCGTGATGGAATGACAATGGTAGTCGTCACCCACGAAGTTGGATTCGCCCGTGAAGTCGCCGACCGGGTTATTCTCATGGATAGCGGTTCCCTCGTCGAGTCAGCCACCCCTGACGCATTTTTCAACAACCCCAAAGAAGAAAGAACACGCAAATTTTTGTCACAAATTCTCTAAAACCTCTGCGCTACTTTGCGTTCAACTTTGCGCCCCTCTGCGTTTCACTTCTAACCCTTTTGTCCCACAACTTCACACCAAGCTTGGGCAAAAAATCCATCTGGGTGCTGACTCCATTCCCGCAAACCATTACTCATTGCTGTAAGCGATATCTCATCAGTCCAACCTTTCTCTACAGCTCGATCTTCCTTGGCAGAAGCCTCAATTAGTAGCGCCAAATATTCTGTAGCTTCACTCAGTGGCTCATAACATTGATAAGAAGCCGAAGCTTTGATATTAGTAAACCTACTTTGGCGCAGCAGAGCGCGTAACTCTCTACCCACGTTAGGATTACCAGAATTCTGCTGCTGGAGCCACTTGTAATAAGAAAATGCTTTTTCCAGTTCTGGTGTAGACGGTGCAATCAAAAACCCGCCCCAGTCAGGACTACGAAGCCCAACAATTCCCCCCGGTTTCAAAACTCGCCATAGTTCGCGCAACGCCTGCACAGGTTCTTGAAGATGCTCAAACAGCGCATGAGAAAAGATTGCGTCAAATGAGTTATCTGGAAAGGGTAAAGCATATATATTTCCCTCCAGAAAATTAGTATTACTGACACCTTGCTTGAAAGCACTTTCAGCAGCGATGCGGATTTGAGAAGCTTCGCGATCGATACCCGTAAGCGTACCAGGGGCAATAACTCCTGCTAAACCTAAAGCGATCGCACCAGGGCCACAACCACAATCTAGCAATTTCATCCCTGGACGTAAATAAGGCGTAAAAAACGCCGCATGAGTATCTACGCTTCGATTTGCCATAAATTTCGTCGCATTGCTCGAATAGCCTGGAGTATACTTTTCCGGCATCGCTTTGACTCCCTACGATATCTGTATAAGTATGATATGTAGGTATTTTTGAGATGTCCAATATATATTTATAGAGAATTGAAACTTATAAAGTATCAAAAAAAATGGAATTGCGACACCTGCGCTACTTTATTGCTGTCGCTGAAGAACTGCACTTTAGTAGAGCCGCCGAGCGACTGCATATTGCTCAACCACCTTTAAGCCAGCAAATTCAGCAACTAGAGGCGCAGTTGGGGGTAGAACTGTTTCAGCGCAAAACCAAGCGACAGGTGCAGTTAACGGAAGCTGGACAAGTTTTTTTGCAAGAGGCTTATCAACTTTTGGCTCAACTGGAAAAAGCAATTGAGCTAACCCAAAAAATAGGAAGAGGTGAAAAGGGACTACTACGAATCGGGTTTACCAGTTTGGTAACTTATGATTTGCTTCCAATAATTTTGCGGCGGTTTCGAGAACAGTTTCCAGAAGTAGAGTTGGTATTGCAAGAATTAACCACAACTCAGCAGGAACAAGCGCTACAGGATAGCCGCATTCATGTAGGTTTTGCCCATCCACCTTTAGAAGACAACACACTCAATCAAGAGTGCATTCAGCAGGATGCTCTAATTGTGGCTATGTTAGAAACTCATCCTTTAGCTGAACAAGAAAAGATTTCAGTGCGATCGCTAGTAAACGAAAACTTTATCATGTTCCCTCGCCATTTGGGCCCCGGACTTTACGACCAAATCGTAAGCCTTTGCCAGCAAGGAAATTTCAGCCCAAAAGTGACTCAAGAAGCGATTCAGATGCAGACGATTATCGGATTGGTATCAGGGGGAATGGGAATTGCGATCGCGCCGTCTTCATTGCAAAATCTTCAGAGGGCTGGCGTAGTTTATCGCACTCTGGAGGAGAAAACACCATTAGTAGAAACGGCTATAGTGTGGCGGCAAGAAAATATCACACCTGTATTAAGGGAATTTTTACAAACCATTCGGGGCGGGAGTAGAGAGTAGGGAGTAGGGAGTAGGGGAAGAAATTAGCCCCGAAATTGAGGTTTAAAGCCGTACAACTCTTAGAGACGCTACCGCGTAGCAAGATCCCCGTAGGGGTACGTCCCGCTACACGCTAACGCGTGCAAGTGGCGCGAACGCGAACAGCGTCTCGTCAGAGAAAAAATCCTTGTATCCCAAGGGTTGTTGAAACCCCGCCCGATGAAAAGCTTTCTTAGTTTCCCCACTCCCCACTCCCTACTCCCTACTCCCTTTCATGTACAGTCATCAAAGCCAGCAGCGGGATTTGAACTCGCGACCTTCCGATTACAAGTCGGATGCACTACCACTGTGCTATGCTGGCAAGCTTGGCGATTACTTCTAATTAGCAACCACAATTTCTAATTGTACCATAATCAATTTATTTGTCTAGCTGTAATTGCTAAAAAATTATCTCCTTCTTCAGACTGGACGCAAAAATATCTGGTCAGTTCCAAAACTGTTTTTTCTTTACACAGCTGAATAAAGGAACAGAAATATATAATTATTTTTTACAGATCATAAGCATGGCAGCACTGCTCGGACGAGATTTATTAAGTCTGGTGGACATTAGTCCAATGGAACTTCAAGAACTTCTAGAATTGGCAACTCAACTTAAATCACAACAGCTGAGGTTGCAGAGTAATAAAGTTTTGGGGTTGTTGTTCTCCAAAGCTTCAACTCGCACACGGGTAAGTTTTACCGTGGCGATGTATCAATTAGGTGGACAGGTAATCGATCTCAACCCCAATGTCACTCAAGTTAGTCGCGGGGAACCCTTGCAGGATACGGCGCGGGTGTTAGATCGATATTTGGATATTTTGGCAATTCGCACATTTGCCCAGCAAGATTTGGAAACTTTTGCTGAATATGCCAAGATTCCAGTGATTAATGCGCTGACTGATGCAGAACATCCCTGTCAGGTATTAGCGGATTTATTGACGATTCAAGAAAGCTTTGGCACTCTTGCTGGGTTAACTTTAACCTACGTGGGTGATGGGAATAATGTGGCTAATTCGCTGATGTTGGGCTGTGCTTTAGTGGGGATGAATGTCAGAATTGCTACTCCTACTGGATATGAGCCAGATTCTAGGATTGTAGAACAAGCAAGAGCGATCGCTAATAGCAAAACTGAAGTCCTTTTAACTCACGATCCAGAATTAGCCGCTAAGGGATCTGCTGTACTTTATACTGATGTTTGGGCAAGTATGGGACAAGAGGCAGAAGCCGATAACCGAATGCCGATTTTCCAGCCTTACCAAATTTCCGAGCAGCTATTGAGCCTTGCTGAACCAGAGGCAATTGTTTTACACTGCTTACCAGCCCATCGCGGTGAAGAAATTACCGAAGAAGTTATTGAAGGTTCCCAATCACGAGTTTGGGAACAGGCTGAAAATCGCTTGCACGCCCAAAAAGCTTTGCTTGCAAGTCTTTTAGGGGCGGAATGAAAAGAGTTAGGAGTTAGGAGTTAGGAGTCAAAATAGCGAGTATGCGATTGGCTCCTGACTACTTGTTGGTAAAAAATCCAAAATAAAATGGTAAAAGAAAAAAGAATAATCTTACTTTTGCCTTTTATATTTTTATTTTTCTATTGCTTATGGGGAGTTTTTTGTAGTACTAATGTTCTAGAGACATTTATAATTACTTCCCGCTTTTTTATGGAACGTCTAACAGAAGCTCAACAAGAACTTTACGAATGGTTGGCAGAATACATCAGAACGCACCAGCATTCGCCTTCGATTCGGCAGATGATGCAAGCGATGAATTTGAAGTCACCAGCACCAATTCAAAGTCGCTTAGAACATTTACGGACTAAAGGATATATAGAATGGACTGAAGGACAAGCGCGAACGATTCGGATTTTGCGTCCTGTGAAGCAAGGTGTGCCAATTTTGGGCACGATCGCTGCTGGTGGTTTAATAGAACCGTTTACTGATGCTGTAGATCATTTAGACTTTTCTAATTTCGATTTACCTCCCCAAACTTACGCTTTGCGGGTAGCTGGCGATAGCATGATTGAAGATTTAATTACTGATGGCGATGTGGTATTTTTGCGTCCAGTAGCAGAACCAAATCATTTAAAAAATGGTACTATCGTCGCCGCCAGAGTAGATGGATTTGGTACAACATTAAAACGTTTTTATCGCCAAGGCGATCGCGTCACCCTTAAACCAGCAAATCCTAAGTACAATCCCATTGAAGTCAGTGCTATGCAAGTACAGGTGCAAGGTTCACTCATTGGTGTTTGGCGCGGTTACAACTGAGTAATGGGGAGTAGGGAGTAGGGAATAGGAAGACATGGGGGATAACCAATGCCCAATGCCCAATGCCCAATGCCCATTAATTAGGGTTCGTTACCATCTTTGTGCTTAATATATGTACCTGACGAAAAATTCAGTGCAGCAATTGCCCACTTTCCGCTTGAAATTACCAATTGCAAGGGAAATTTTGGGCAGTTATTACACGCAACCATTACCAGGATGCCCAAGAATGCCTCCGTCTCTGCAATTGCGGCAATATCAGCGCCAAGCGATCGCTAGCTGGTTTACCAACAATGGCAGAGGGACGCTAAAAATGGCTACTGGTAGTGGTAAAACCATTACCGCATTAGCGATCGTTTGTGAATTATATCAGCAGATTAATTTACAAGTTCTGGTGGTGGTGTGTCCCTATCGCCATCTCGTCACCCAATGGGCGCGAGAATGTGAAAAATTCAATTTGCAACCCATTTTAGCTTTTGAGAATTTACGCACTTGGCAAAGTCAACTTTCCACCGAAATTTATAATCTGCGTTCTGGTTCTCAACGGTTTGTCACGGTGATTACTACGAACTCCACTTTAATTGGCGATGGGTTTCAGTCTCAACTCAAATATTTTCCTGCCAAAACTTTAATTATCGGGGATGAGGCGCATAATTTAGGCGCACCCAAGTTAGAGGAAAGTTTACCGCGCAGTGTTGGGTTGAGACTGGCTTTATCTGCCACACCGGAGAGGTATTTTGATGATTTTGGTACGCAATCTTTATTTGATTATTTTGGCCCAGTTCTCCAACCAGAGTTTACTTTGAGGGATGCAATCGCTCAGGGTGCTTTGGTACATTATCTGTATTATCCGGTGTTGGTAGAGTTAACTGAAGCCGAAAGTATTGCCTATTTAAAGTTAACTAAAAGAATTGGGCGATCGCTACTTTATCGCGATCGAGAAAATGGCGACGCAGGAAGCTTTGAAGACAATGAAGATTTAAAGCCGTTGTTGATGCAAAGAGCAAGGTTAATTGGGGCGGCGGAAAATAAATTAAATGCTTTGCGGGATTTAATGGCAACTCGCCGCGAAACTACTCACACACTTTTTTATTGCAGTGATGGTTCCCAAGATGCGGGACAACGTTCATCCCTACGCCAACTTAAAGCTGTTGCTAAAATTTTGGGCGTGGATTTAGGCTACAAGGTAAGCACCTATACAGCCCAAACAACTTTGCAAGAAAGAGAAATATTGCGCCATCAATTTGAAAGTGGAGAGTTGCAAGGTTTAGTCGCAATTCGTTGTTTAGATGAAGGTGTGGATATTCCAGCAATTCAAACTGCGGTGATTTTATCAAGTTCTGGTAATCCTCGCCAATTCATTCAGCGACGGGGGCGAGTTTTACGTCCTCATCCGGCTAAGGAACGCGCGACAATATTTGACATGATTGTTTTACCACCAGATTTAGATAGAGAAACTATAGAAGTTGAGCGGAATCTGTTGAAAAAGGAATTACGGCGCTTTGTGGAGTTTGCTGATTTGGCTGATAACGCAGGTGTTGCAAGAATGAAGTTACTGGATTTACAAAAACGATATGGTTTATTAGATATTTGATGATGAACTATAGCAGTCCTATTTGATTCGTGAAAAATATAAAATTTGAAAACGAACCGCAAAGTACGCTAAGGGCGCAAAGGGAAGAAAGAAATATCTAATTTTTACAAATGATTTAGGACTGCTATATATAGTTGTATTCTTTTGTAAAATTTTTATACTTTTGAAAAAAGAAGCATTAAATATGAAATAATAAAATTATGAGTTTGATAATAATGGGATGTAAGTAAAAATTTTAAAGATGCTTACATCCCATTATTATCTAGATTATTAATATCAATAATAACAGAGAACGATTAAATAATAAAGTGTTTTTTCAAAAAAAATTATAAATTTGCAAAAACTATTTTTTCAAAATTAAAGATAACGCTAAGAGTGGCTTTACGGAGATAAATACAGCACTAGAGAAAGTTAAAATATAGAAAAAGTCTATTTCAAAATCCGATATGTCACAAGAGGCAAATATCGATGATGTTCAGGAGCCAATTACCAGCGCACCGCCGGAAGTACGGCAAATTATTGAGCGGGTATGGAAGCTGGAAAAAGGCAGACTAGATAAAAAGATTAATAGCCATATAAATGATAATATTTTGGACATTATTAAGGAGGAGGTGCGATGAAGCTGACTTCAATCAAGCTATGCAATTTTCGCTCCTTTTATGGTACGACACCAGAGATGATTCTGGCTGGGGGAGATGCTCAGAACACGACAATTATTCATGGTAATAATGGCTCTGGAAAAACCAGTTTACTAAATGCCTTTACTTGGGTATTATATGAAAAATTTAGTGCAGCATTTGCATCGATAGAGCAGTTGGTGAATAAGCGTGCGATCGCAGAAACTCAAAAAGGTCAAGCTGTAGAATGTTGGGTAGAGATTGGCTGGGAACATGAAGGTAAACGCTATCGAGTTAAACGCGTCTGTCGGGGTTATAAAAACGAAAGTGATTTTGACGCTGGTAAAACTCAATTAACCATGTGGGTTGGTGCGGATGATGGTAAATGGAATATACCAACTCAGCAACCAGACGATATAATTAATCAAATTTTACCCGCTACTTTACATCAATATTTTTTCTTTGACGGCGAACGAATTGAAGAAATAGTTCGTTCTGATAAAAAAGCTGAAATTGCTGAAGCTACAAAAATTTTCTTGGGTGTGGAAGTAATCAACCGTTCTATCAGACATTTGGGAGATGCTAAAAAAGCTCTAGAAAATGATTTAAAAGCTATTGGTGATTCTGAAACTAAACAACTATTACGACAGCAAGAAAAGTTAGAACGCGAACGTGAACGCATTACCAAACGGCAAACAGAAATTAAAGAAGAGTTAGAATATCAACAAACTTTTAAAAAAGAGACAAGTAACCGCTTGCGAGAATTGAGTGCTGCTAAGGAATTGCAAGAAAGATGGCAGGATTTAGAATCGCAGAAAGTTGCGAATCAAGAAGAATATAAAAAAACCAAGGAAGCGCTAAAAAAAGTTATTTCCGCACGGGGTTATACAGTTTTACTGTCAGAAACTACATCCCAGTTTCGAGGAATTATCAATGATTTGAAGCAGCGCGGCGAGTTAACATCAGGAATTTCGCGGGAATTTGTCAATGATTTACTCAATTCTCAGCGCTGTATTTGTGGTGCAGAATTACACGCGGGTAATCATTCTCATACTCATGTGAGTACTTGGTTAAATAAAGCTGGTTCCTCGGTGGTAGAAGAAACTGCAATTCGGATGATAGCACAAGTAGATGAAATTGATAAGCAAGCAATAGGTTTTTGGGAAGAGGTTGATAGAGAACAAGCCAGAATTAATCAGTTAAGGCAAAGTATATCTCAAATTGAAGGCGATTTAGACAATATTCAAGAACGGTTGCGAAAAGATGCTAATGAAGAAATTAGCAGTTTGCAAAAACGCTTAGATGAAATTGAAAGTAAAATTGATGAATTGAATCGAGAACAGGGTGCAAATCAGCAGCAAATTGCTCAATTCACAACTGAGATTGAAGGTTTAAATAAACAAATCGCCAAGCAAAAGCTGAATGAAGACAAGCAAACTCTAGCACAGCGACGAATTAACGCCACTCAAGATGCAATTGAACGGTTAACGGAAGTTAGAAATCGTCAAGAACAACAATTTCGCCTGCAACTAGAAAAGCGAGTACAAGAGATATTTATGGAGATTTCTGTAACTCCATACATTCCTAAAATTAGTGAAAAATATGAACTTACATTAGTAGAAAATACCACAGGGATAGAAGCACCAGTTGCAGCATCCACTGGTGAAAATCAGATTCTCAGTTTATCCTTTATCGCCAGCATCATTGACAAAGTGCGCGAATGGAGTGAGAAGCGGAAAATGATGATGATTCCTGATAGTAGTACTTTCCCAATTGTGATGGATTCACCCTTCGGTAGTTTGGATGAGAATTCACGGCGACACATTGCGAAGACAATTCCCCAATTAGCGAATCAGTTGATAGTTTTAGTTACTAAGACTCAGTGGCGGGGTGAAGTGGAAACAGAAATGACAAACAGAATTGGGAGAGAATATGTGCTTACATATTATTCATCCAAGCCTGATTGCGAACAAGATTATATTGAGTTGGGTGGAGAAAAATATCCTTTGGTGAAGCAAAGTCCGAATGAGTTTGAATATACGGAAATTATCGCAGTTGAACGGGATGGGTAATTATTCACGCAGAGGCGCAGAGGCGCAAAGAGAAGATATGAGTATTAAAATTGAAGTAACTATTGAAGATTTGTACCACTTACCTGACAATTGTAAAGCAGAGATTGTCAATGGAAAATTGGTGCTGATGTCTCCAACTGGATTTTTACCAGGACGTGCAGGTGGTGAAATTTATGCTAATTTACGTGATTATGAACGATTGACAAAAAGTGGTTATGCTTTGCCTGATAATGTCGGTTTTATTGTCAATTTTCCTAATCGTCGTTCTTTAAGTCCTGATGCTGCATTTTACACTGGCAAACCTGGTGGGCGATTCCTCAATGGTGCGCCTATATTTGCTGCTGAGGTAAGAAGCGAAAATGATTACGGCGATAAGGCTGAGAAAGATATGGCTAGTAAACGCCGTGATTATTTTGCGGCTGGTACGTTGGTAGTTTGGGATGTAGATGTACTTAAAGAGGAAGTTATTAGAGTATATCGTGCTAGTAATCCTGAAGAACCCCAAGTTTATCGCCGTGGTGAGGTAGCTGAAGCTGAACCGGCAGTGCCAGGATGGACTATGTTAGTCGATAATTTGTTTGTTTAGCGATCGCCCACATACTAGTATAAAATAATGTAGTAAAATGTACGTATGTGTAGCCAGCCGTAGGCATCGCTTTTAGCTTTCGGTTAAAATAGCAACACAGTATATATTAAAACAATGGCTGAAACTGGCAGAATCAGGGTTGCTAAAGATAAGGCTGAGTTGGTGAAAGATTTAACATCTTCAGATGGTGGAACAGGCCCTTTTCAAACCTTTGCTGATGTGATTGTGTTTGCAGCAGCTTTGGGTGCAAAGCATAAAAGGCGGGTGGCTTTGGGAGAGATTTCTAAAAGGGAACCATCGCCAATACCCCAAGAACAGTTTATAGTCAGGGGATATAATACGGTAATAAATTTAATAGCAATTGCTGAAACTCAAGATATAAAAGTTTTATCTCTTGAAGAAGGAAACAATAACGAAAAACGTAATTATATTTTTGAAGAATATGCGAATGGTGGACTTGAAATCTTACAATCAGAAATCCGGGGCGCAGTAGATTATTCTGAAAGGATTTTATTGATTCTCAGTTCTGAAAGGTTTCAAGATAACCCCCAAGAGGAGGATTTTGATTTAAGCAAATTTCTTTCATAAATCATCATAATGAGTGAAGCACAACAGCCAGCAAATCAGCGTAGTTTAGTTTATTATTGTGAATGTTTTTCTAATATTAAGGTATATAAAACTCAGAAAAAGGGTGATGCTCTTAATAAACCCATATTACTTTTATCTATAATTGACCTAATTACACAAAATTTAATAATAGATAATCGTATCACCATATCAGATGAATTGATTGATACCTTCAATAAGTATTGGGAAGTACTTGCTTCTAGTATTTTTAAGGGAAGTGATTTTGCCCTTCCTTTTTTTCATCTAAAAAATGATCAGGGGAAATTTTGGCATCTTCAGTATAGTTCTAGATATGGTGGTGGTCGCCCGCAAACAATTCCCAAACTCAAGGAAGATGTTGACTATGCACATTTGGATGATGAACTATTTAATTTCATTCAAGATGAAATTTCTAGGCAAATATTAATTGATGCACTTGTTTCAGCTTGGCTGCCATCTGAAGGTAATACGATAGAAGGTTTTTTAAACATTAACCAAAGTTTTGAAGATGTACCCTTAGAAATAGACAAAACTATTGATTATAAGAATTTAGATCCTAATCCTAGATGGATATTAAGAAAAGCAGTAATCAGAAATGCTTTTTTTAGGAAAGCCATTGTAAATATTTATGATTACAAGTGCGCTTTTTGTGGACTGAAAGTAACTAAATCTGTAACTCAAAACATCGTTGATGGCGCACATATCAAGCCATTTTCACAATTCTATGACAGTAGAATTCATAATGGAATAGCTCTTTGTAAAAATCATCATTGGGCATTTGATAGGGGTTGGTTTGCTGTAGATGAGCAATACAAAATTATAGTTAGCAATGATTTGGAAGAAGCATCTCCCTATGCTAAACCTATGAGAGATTTTGATGGTGAAACAATACTTCTACCAAATACAGAGCAACACTTTCCAGAACTGGAAGCGCTACAATGGCATCGCCAAAATATATTTCAAGCATAATTACAGGATAGGTGGAAGTCCTACCGCTTTCGGTTCAACAAACTTACCATCAAAACCTATAGTTTTATCTTCCACAGTCCTAGCATCTGCTAAAGCCTTACGAAGTTCAGCACGTTCCATCTGTTCCTGAATTCCACCCAGAATGTAAACCAATAACTTCGCGGCCAAATCTCGTCCAGCAACCTGCACTCGCTTTTTATTTGGGTCATACAAAATCCCATACCAAAGAGATTGGGGATATTCCATACCACTAAAACCACCTTGCTGGTCAAACTTCCGCAGTTTCTTAAAAATATCTGACAGGGAAAAACCTTTTTTAAATACCAAAATTCCCAAAGCTTGCGCTAATGCAACTTGAGCAACTGGACGGAAAAGCATATTTCCTTCACCGCCATCTTTTTCAAAGCTGAAGCGCCGCAAAGCTGGTGTATCCTCATGTTCTAAAATCTTATAACTAGAAAGACTAGCTAAAGAATCAAATAGCTTTCTAAATTCCTCAATTCCCTGCTCAAGTTCTTCATCCTCTGGACGCATGGGAATTAGACCTTTCTCCAAGGGTTTCCAGTGAGGGAACTTTTGAGCCAAATATCGCTCAGACATATCTTGTAGAGCTTGCAAAGTGGTCAAAACTGTAGAATTGGAGGCTACTGTTGCACTATTCCAATTAACACGAGGATTGCGATCTTGTCGTTGTTCTAATAGTGGATGTGTAACTGCAATTTTTCTAGCAACGATCGCAAAACCATCATCTTCATTCAACTGTGTTAGTTGCCCTTTAGTCAAGGGTGCAGCCATCAGGTTAACATGAACAAAAATCGACCTCACCCTCCGCCTCGCCTGGGTGCGAGTTTCCCCCGTCGCTACCGCACAGATGAACTCAATACCAATTTTTTCTTTGGGTAAATTTTGCAAGTAAGCAAGGTCTACTTGATACTTTTCTATCAAATCATTGACTGTAATAAAACTGTCATCAGCACCTTTATCTTTTTTATAGCGCTGGAGTTTACGAGTTTTAATTAACTCCATCAACCCCTGTACACCCATTAATCGGTGTTGACCATCTAGTGCATAAATAGTTACATCATCCTCAGAAATATTTAGCAGACCTACTTTAGCGTCTTTATCTAGGGGGATGAAATCGGTGGTAGACTTGGTGGCGCGTCTTTCACTATCCCACTCAGCAGCTTTGGAATTATCCACCCACGGTTGATTAATTACTACTAGCACTGGCGGAAACTTGTGATTTTGTCGAGCCGCTAAATACTGGACTAGCGGTGCTTGACGTGACCAATCAAGGGGGCGCTGCTGAATTTCATCAATAGTATCTGAGTCAATTTCGACATTATCAGTCTCAGAATTATACTTTTTTTGAAACAGAGGTAAGCCAGAGGCGAAGTGAACCCGACCTGCAAACCATTCCAATGTAACAGAGCTAACATAAGCCTCAGTACCACCCATCTCGGTTTTTTGCACGAGAATCTGATCTTTTTTTCCTAAAAACTTCTCCAGGAGTAAAGCTAGTACCTGTTTTTCCTTGTTTTCCCGTTCCAGGTACTCTCTAGCGATGTCAGCCGTTGGGTCAGATGCGCTATCTTTCATGTTAAATTTTAAAAACAGAATAGGATTATGTAGTTTAATTATCCAAAAAATTGGATATTAGTAGTAAAGTTTTTAAAAACTTTTTTACCCCTGCTTGTATGAGTTTTGTCTATATAGCCGCGTCCGCGTCAGCGTGCCAGAGGCTCTATTCAATTCGCCCTATTTGCCCGAATATTACACCAGTGTTTCCAGAGAGAAGGAGAAATGACTACAGCACAACAACCAGAAAAGACAGTTCAGCAAGTACGTACTGTAGCAGAGTTAGTGGACTACATCCAAGCTCTCACCATTGAAATTCAAGAATTGTATTGTTTAGATGAGATACCTTGGGTGGTGGGCTATTCGGGCGGCAAAGATAGTACTGCTACCTTACAGCTTATCTGGAATGCGATCGCAGCACTCCCCCAGGAAAAGAGAACTAAAACAATCCATGTTATTACAACTGATACGCTGGTAGAAAACCCTGTGGTATCTATTTGGGTACGTAACTCTTTAGAACAGATGAAAGTTGCTGCTAAAGAGCAAGAAATGCCAATTGAACCGCATTTGCTTTATCCTGCAATTAAGGATACCTTTTGGGTAAACTTAATTGGGAAAGGCTACCCAGCGCCGCGAAACAGATTTAGATGGTGTACTGAACGCCTTAAAATTCAACCATCTGACAGCTTTATCCGTGCAGTTATTAGGTCTAATGGTGAAGTAATTCTTGTCTTAGGTACACGCAAGGCTGAAAGTACGAAACGTGCTGCTACGATGGCTAAACATAGAGAATCGCGGGTACGCGATCACATAAATACTAATCCCAACCGACCTAACTCATTGATTTATCTTCCTATTGAAGATTGGCGTACTGATGAAGTTTGGATTTACTTAAATCAGTGGCAAAATTCTTGGGGATATAGCAACAAAGACTTATTTATTATGTATCGAGGTGCAACAGCCGATAATGAATGTCCACTAGTTGTTGATACTTCTACTCCTAGCTGTGGTGATTCCCGATTTGGCTGTTGGGTTTGCACAATCGTTAGTAAGGATAAATCGATGGAAGCGATGATCCAAAATGATGAAGAGAAAGAATGGATGCAGCCTCTATTAGATATCCGTAACGAACTAGATATTAAAGATGACTGGGACAAGAGAGATTTTAGAAGAATTTGGGGAGATGTCCAACTATTTGAGCGCAATAAAGATGGGGAAACAACTGTTGTACCAATACCTGGCCCCTATACTAAATATTGGCGGGAACATTGGCTTAGACGATTATTAGAAGCGCAAACAAAAACCCGTCGGACAGCGCCAGAAAATATGCGCGACATCACCCTAATTACTCTCGAAGAAATGAGCGAAATTCGCCGCATTTGGCTAGAAGAAAAACACGAATTTGATGATAGCTTACCCCGGATTTATCAAGAAGTGACAGGCGAAGAATTTCAAGACCCCCGTCCTGGTGCTGACTATAGCTTACTAGGTCGTGATGAATGGATAGTATTAGAAGAAATCTGTGAAGGTGACGCGATGCACTTGGAACTCATGGCGAAATTGTTAGATACAGAACGCCAGTATCGCAAAAAGACTCGTCGCGTAGGGATATACGAAACCCTAGAAAAATGTTTTAATACGAGTTCCCGTTCCCCAGAAGATGCGATTAAAAATGCTCGTTTAAAACGCGAATTAAGCGAAGCAGTTAGTCAAGGTGATGTTGCAAAAGTGAAGCAGATGACTTTGGGCGATGTTGCAGCAATCAATGAAGTCGATGAAGGTGAAAGTGATGAGCAGGTAACTTGGGCAAGTATGAAATTTAAAAAGGAAAACTCAGAATAATAGAAGACGAGAGTCAACCAAACTACTTAAAAAACGCTTGAGAAAGTTGGGTTATCTTAAAACAAGCAAGGTTCTATGATTCAAGCCATACACAAATTAGTAACTTTTGAAGATTTTGCAGCTTGGCGGCCTGAGGGTGGGAGATACGAATTACATGATGGCGTGATTGTTGAAATGGCACAACCAGTCGGAGATCATGAGGATGTTGTTGGTTTTTTGGCGCTAAATATATCTATCGAAATTGGGCGACAAAAACTTCCTTACTTCATTCCAAAAACTGTATTAGTTAAGCCATTTGAAGGTGAATCAGCTTATTCACCAGACATATTAATAATCAATCGACCAAATTTAGTGAATGAGCCTTTATGGAAAAAAGAATCAACTGTATCTCAAGCTACATCTATTCCATTAGTTATTGAAGTTGTTAGTACTAATTGGCGAGATGATTACTACAAAAAATTAGCTGATTACGAAGCTATAGGTATTCCCGAATATTGGATTATAGATTATGCGGCTTATGGCGCTAGGAAATTTATTGGCAATCCTAAACTGCCTACTATATCCATTTATCTATTAATCGATGGTGAGTACCAAGTTACTCAATTTAGAGGCGATACCCATATTGTCTCTCCTACTTTTCCAGAATTGAATTTAACCGCAGAACAGATTTTTCAAGCTGGAGGTGTGCAAATCTAGCCACGCTTACCAACACCGAGACAGATACAATCGCATTTCTTAACAGTTAGTGATGGTATAGGATTCATATTTGATTTTTGAACGAATACGTAGGGTGTGTTGTCGCCAAGCGCCGCACCAAAGCCCAGAATACGGTGCGTTACACTTCGTGGTAACACACCCTACATATACTTAGATTTTTTCAGAAATCAAATCGGATTCCTATATTATCTATATTTCATAGACAATATTTTTTATCAATGCGTCAGACAAAACCATCTAATTAATTTTATCTGATTCCTTTCATCACAAACTTTCTACTTCTGCGATCGCTGTCGAACTCATGTTAATCTTAAAAATCAATGATATTTCTTGAACTCGTTCTACAAAACTTTGGCCCCTACACCGGGAAACAGGTAATCAATCTTAACCCAAAAATTGATGAAGAAAACTCGCGTCCAATCATCCTATTAGGTGGGATGAATGGCGGCGGAAAAACTACGCTGATGGATGCCATTCGTCTCGCCCTTTATGGCGCTCGTGCCCAATGTTCTACCCGTGGTAATTTAAGTTATAACGATTTTCTCAATCAATGTGTTAATAACAAAATAGATCCAGTTCTAGACACCCGGATTGAATTACTTTTTGAACATATTGAAAACGATAAGCCAATAAAATACCGTGTTGTGCGTAGTTGGACAAAAAATCCTAAAGATGGTAAAGATACATTAGGGATTTTAGGCGACAGTGATACCTGGCCTGATGCTTTAGTTAATATCTGGGATGAATATATTGAAAATCTCCTGCCATTAGGAATTTCTAACTTATTTCTCTTCGATGGTGAACAGGTTAAAGAACTTGCAGAACAGGAAACACCACCACCAGTTGTAGTAGATGCGATTCGCGGACTTTTAGGGCTAGAATTGGCAGATCGTTTAGCAGTTGATTTAGATATTTTAGTTAACCGTAAACTTAAAGAAGTTGGTAATAGTAAGGATTTAGCAAACCTAGAGGAAATTGAAACTAGGTTAACCCAACAGCAAGAAGATTATCAAATAACAGGAGAGAAATTAGAAACTCTTAAAAATCAGGTAGAAGAGTTAGAAGAAAAGCAGCAAGAAGCCTTTGATAAATTCATTTCTGAAGGTGGGAAGATTGCAGCCGAACGCAATCAACTAGAACTACAACAGGATACAAAAACTGCGGAAATTGAACAAGTACGTCAGTCAATGTGTGAATTGGCGGCTGATGTTTTACCTCTGGCATTAATTCCCAATTTACTTACTCAGGCGCAGACACAGGGCGAAAAAGAATTTCGCCATCAACAGGTACAAATTTCTAAAGATTTGTTACTTGAACGAGATCAGCGCTTACTCACTTGGCTAAATCAAGTAGAAATTTCTCCGAGAGAAGTTGATAAAATCCAATCATTTTTAATCCAAGATGTAGATAGTTTATATGCAAAGACTATCCAGACAGAAGCACCTTGGCTATTAGCCGATGATGAAACTTTAAGTCAGCTAGATAATCTTATATATCACTTGCAAAATTCTAAACTTTCTGCAAAAGAGAAATTAACTATTCTCAAAAATAAAGAAGAAGAAATTCATACTCTAGAAAGGCAAGTGCAAACAGCAGCAGCACCAGAAGATTATACAAAGCTGCGTCAAGCACTAGAAACGGCACAAAATCAAGTTGTTGAAGCTAAAGCAAATTATGAAACAATCCGCCGCCGGTTAGCTGAATTAGAAACTATTATTGCCAAATCAAAGAGAGAATTAAGTGATTATACGGTAGAAAATATTAAACATAAAAATAGCGAACATATTATTACGTCAGCAGCGAAAGTTCAAAACACACTCAAGATTTTTCGTGAAAAATTAACCCTGCGAAAACTCAATAAATTAGAGGAAGAAGTTAAAAATTGCTTCCTTTATCTCCTCCATAAATCAGACTTAGTGCATCGTATTACCATTGATACCAAGACTTTCAGCCTTTTGCTTTACGATTTAAATGGTAAACCTGTCCCTAAACATCGTTTATCAGCAGGTGAAAAACAACTACTGGCGATCGCTTTCCTCTGGGGTTTAGCAAAAGTCTCTGGACACCGCCTACCAGTAGCAATCGATACACCACTAGGTAGGCTCGACTCCTCTCACCGCAGTAACTTAGTTGAACGTTACTTTCCATCCGCCAGCCATCAAGTGATTTTGTTATCTACGGATACTGAGATTGGCAAAAAAGAAGTAGAAACACTGCGAGAAAATGAAGCGATCGCCCGCGAATATCTCCTCAAATACGACTCCACTACCCGCCAAACAACCATACAACCTGGTTATTTTTGGTAATTCGTAATTCGTAATTCGTAATTCGTAATTCGTAATTATTTACCTTTGAGTCGTTTGGTAGAAGCAACTAGAATTTTGCCAATTTCATTTGCCTCTTGGAGAAGTAGTTGAAATTTTTGTCTATCCACTAATTCGGATTCAATTAATATTTCCAACCAGTATTGTGTTTCTCTTGCTTCTTTCAAAGCAATTTCTAATTTATTGATAAAATCTCTATTAGATTGGGCAGACTGTGCTTCTCGAACATTTGCACCAATCGAAGTCCCGGAACGAAGTAATTGTTTAGAGAGAATTCGGTAAACTCCAGGTTTTTCATCTAAAAAGCAACAAGCTTTAACAATTCTTACCGCAAAACTTCTTGTCCGGTCAGTAATGCTACTATTAGTTACCATATTTGTCTTTTAAATCTTAATATCTATGTTTCCCCCATCTAAAATAAAAATTACAGTCTCAGTTTAAATCAATTACGAATTACGAATTACGAATTACGAATTACGAATTATTATGGAATCCCCCATCGAAAGAATAAAACTCTCCCAAACAGCCAAAGACCAACTTACCAAACTTAAACGCAGCACCAAAATTGACCAATGGAATATTCTATGCCGTTGGGCGTTTTGTCGTTCCCTCGCAGAATCAACTGCACCCTCCCCCGTCCCAATTCCCCAAGATAGCAATGTCGAAATGACTTGGCGCGTCTTTGGTGGCGAAATGTCCGATATTCTCCTCCTCGCCCTCAAGCAACGCTGTCACAATGACGGCTATCCCACCGACAAAGAAACCCTCGCCATCCAATTCCGCTTACATTTGCATCGCGGTATTGGTTACTTAGCAGGCGATCCAAATATCAAGAAAATTGAAGATTTAATTGAACTAGCCGTTAAACCTTGAAAGAATATTAGCTGCTAACTGTCTTAATTACGAATTACGAATTACGAATTACGAATTAGTATTATGCCTGAAGCGCTAGAAATTGAGCGTCATCGAGCTGCGATCGCTCGCATTGATATATCTCGCCCTGTACGATTGGCTATAGAAGGGTCAATCCTCAATCCAGACACCACTTTTTTTGACTACGGTTGTGGCTACGGTGGTGATGTCCAGCGAGTCAAAAATTTAGGCTACACCAGTGCAGGCTGGGACCCTTACTACTATCCTGATGTACCACGCACCGCCGCCGATGTTGTCAACTTGGGTTATGTCCTCAACGTTATTGAAGACGCAGAGGAACGCCGTCAAAGCTTGATCCAAGCTTGGGAACTCACCGGGAAAGTTTTAATTGTCGCGGCTCAAATCCTGATTAACGCTCCCAGCAAAACCCAACTTGCTTACAATGATGGCATTGTGACACGCCGCAACACTTTTCAGAAATATTACGAACAAGAAGAACTCAAAACTTATATTGATGAAGTCCTAAATGTCGATGCGGTACCGATCGCACTAGGCGTTTACTTTGTTTTTCGAGATGAAGCTGAAAAAGAAAGTTACAAAGCTATCCGCTTCTTTTCTACCACCTCTACGCCCAGAGTCCGCATCCCCATCAAGCGGTTTGAAGATTATCAAGAACAGCTGCAACCTCTAATGGCTTTTTTTACAAAGCGCGGTAGACTACCCGTAAAAGGTGAATTGGAAAATGAACAAGAATTACTGAGGGAATTTGGTAACTTTCGCCGCGCCTTTGGTGTAGTTTTACAAGCCACTGACGAGGAAGAATGGGATGCGATCGCTTACCGTCGTTCTCTGGATATCCAAGTTTATCTCGCTCTCACCCACTTCGATCGACGCCCTGCATGGCAAAAGCTAGCGCCAGAAATGCGTCACGATATCAAAGCCTTTTTTAGTAGCTACGAGGAAGCGTGCCTTGTAGCCGACCAAAAGCTTTTCAGCTTAGGTAAACCTGGGGTAATTAAAACTGCTTGTGAAAAAAGCAAAATTGGTAAACACACGCGCGGTGCCCTTTACGTCCATGTTTCGGCATTAGCAGCACTTGACCCCGTACTACGAATTTGTGAAGGTTGTGCTAGCCGCACCATTGGGCGTGTCGATGAAGCCACATTAATCAAATTTCACACTGATAAGCCGCAAATATCCTATCTGTCTTACCCTGAATTCGACACTGATCCCCACCCAGCGTTAAAAGCCAGCATCGGTATTGATTTAAAAACCCTCTTCATTACTCACCGAGACTACGAAAGTAGAGCAAATCCACCGATTTTGCACCGTAAAGAAACATTTGTTACCAGCAATTACCCTCGTTACGAAGAATTTGCTAAACTCACCCAGCAAGAACAGGAATTAGGGCTGCTTAACCAAAAAAGCGACATTGGTACGCGTGAAGGTTGGGAAAAATGCCTTGCTGCACACCGGGTAGAAATCAGGGCACATCAGGTTTATTCCATTAAGCAAAATTAAGGAACAATCACACTGTTAGAGCATTGCTGCTATGTATCTTAAATAAAGAAAATCTTAGCAGGTTTGTGTGCTTATACGAAATTAGACAGCAGTTATGGCAAGATAACTGCAATTCAATTAAATAACAAGGAATCTTCAAGATTGTGCAAGTAAATAAATCGCTGCTACGAATTTTTGGCAGCCCGAAGATGGGAGCTTTGTTATTTCTTGGCTTCTCATCAGGGTTGCCCTTGTATTTAACCAGTCAGACATTACAAGCCTGGTTGACCAAAGAAGGAATCAGCTTGGCAGCGATCGCCGCTTTTAGTTTAGTAAAGCTACCCTATTCTTTAAAATTTCTCTGGTCGCCTTTACTAGATAGATTTGTACCGCCTTTTTTGGGGCGGCGTCGAGGTTGGCTGGTAATTACACAAGTAGCATTACTGTTAAGTATAGCTGTCATGGCTCTACAACACCCATCCCAAGGGCTACAACCTTTAATAATTGCTGCTGTGTCCGTTGCCTTTTTTAGCGCCAGCCAAGACATTTTAGTTGATGCTTACCGCACTGATGTCGTGGAAGCAGAAGAAAGAGGTGCTGGAGCGTCTATTTACTTATTGGGCTATCGCGTTGCCATTTTAGTAACCGGTTATGTAACCCTATTTTTGGCAGACAGAATGCCTTGGCAAGCTGTTTACTTATTGATGTCGCTGTTGATGCTCGTAGGCCTGGTAATTTCTATTTTTGCACCAGAACCAGTCCTGCGCGATCGCCCGCCTCAGACTCTATCCGCCGCCGTCAAATTACCCTTTATTGAATTTTTCCAGCGTCAGGGATGGTTACAAGGACTTTTAATTTTGGTATTCATTGTGATATACAAGTTGGGAGATTCTTTACTCAAGAATGTATCCACCCCATTTTTGTTAGATAAAGGTTTACATTTCACTCAAACCGACATCGCATTTCCTGGTGCGCTAGGAATTTTCGCCACTATTATTGGTACCTTGGCAGCAGGAGCAGTCATGACCAAAATTGGTGTTAATCGGGCGCTCTGGATATTCGCCATCATGCAGGCTGTCGGCAACTTGGCTTTCTTTGCCTTAGCAGTAGTAGGTAAAAACTTCTATCTAATGTTAACTGCCGTTAATATAGAACAATTCTGTGCTGGTTTAGAAACTGCTGCTTTTGTAGCATTTTTGATGAGTCTTTGTAATCAAAGCTTTTCAGCTACACAGTACGCCTTACTTTCGAGTTTGCAGGCTTTTAGTAGAGATATTGTCACGGCTCCGGCAGGTACATGGGCACAAGCCACCGGCTGGTCTACATTCTTTCTACTGACATCAATAGCAGCTTTACCGGGATTACTATTATTGCCATTCTTTGCCCCTTGGAATCCAAAGCCAGTGGTAGTATTATCCAGACCAGGACTTGACGAAGAAGAAGAGGATATATGGGGAATCAAGTAGTTATTGCTGTCGGCACATTTATTCTCTTACTCACTGGTTTATTACTTGGGTATGTTCTCTCGCAGTTAGTTCTAGGATATCTAGCATTTAACCTCCTAACTTTTTTCGGAACACTCAGCCTAATTTTAATTTTTGGTACACTTTATTACGTTTTATTTTGGCAATTGCGAAGAGAGCAGTCCCGGCCATCAACTATAAATGAAGGCATACCAAACCAGGTAGAGGAGGGTTTATCTGATAGCTATCTCAAAAACAGGCTAATCGCTAAATTATCCGGTGACGCTGCCGCTGCCGAACGGTTAATTGAACAGGCAAAGGAGACTTATCCTGGAAGGCCGGAAAATTGGTATTGCGAAAGAGTACTCGATGACTTGGAGAGCGATCGCCAGCGAGAGTAGAGGAGCAAGAATTTTAGATTTTAGATTTTGGATTTTAGATTGAAATTTAATCCACAATCCTCAATCCAAAATCCAAAATTGAATTTCCCAATTCCTATGCAGATAACATTGCTAAAATAAATCAAGAATACTTCACAAATCTTCAGCTAACTTCTCATAGAAGTTCGTAGCTTCCTTTGCAATTAAAATATGGCTATTTTTCGTCAATACATCGCCCCACTGCTTGTAGTATTAGTATTTGTCTTTGCCTTAGTGGCAGTCAGCGCCCGCATCTTTTTACCCTCCGATATGGCAGCACCCGCACCAATTGAAAAGATAGAGGTAACTTCTCAACCTATTCCCACTGATTTACCACCAGCAACACCTAACTTAGCCAGCTAAGTCAATAAACGTATTTAAGTGTCTGAGCAACTACTACCTGGATATATGATTCGCCGTGGCTCCCTTTTGGAGCGATCGCAGCTGCTTAAATTTATGCAGCGAACTTACCAGGATCTCTTTCCCAATGAAGATTTTTCCCACCTAGAGCAAACAGTTAAGCAATACTTTTCTAGCGATACGCCCTTGTGGTGGGTAGAAGAGGAGGGGGAGCAGGGGAGCAGGGGAGCAGGGGAGCAAGGGAGCAATAAAGAATCTCTCTCCTCTGCCCCTCTGCCCCTCTGCCCCTCTGCCCTCCATCCCCCAGTAGCCTGCCTCTGGGTGGGAAACGCCATAGATCAAGTACATGGAAACCGCCATGCTCATATCTTTATCCTCTACGTTGTACCAGAACATCGGCGGCGGGGTATTGGTACAGCCTTGATGCGATATGTGGAAAATTGGGCTATTCAAAGAGGCGATCGCCAGATTGGACTGCAAGTGTTTCAATCAAACAAACCCGCATTGAATCTTTACAATCAGTTAGGTTATCAAACCCAATCCATCTGGATGGTAAAATTCCTGAGTGCAGAAAATAAACTCAAGGATAGCGATAACATACTTTAGCGTCTGAGTTATAGAAGTTATCGTTAGATAAAATTCAACGATGTGGAAGGAAAGTGTATAATTACGCAACTAATACTTATAAAGTTTTAACTTATTTGGCGCGGGGGATTATATATCAATCCTGAAAAGGGATTGAAATGAAATTATGTATGACAAAGACGATCTAAGCCTACTCGATATTGAGGAGGAGCTAGAAAGCCCCTTAGATAAAATAGAGCCGCTAACTGCCGAATCAGTTGTGGCAAAGCCCGATCCAGAAGTGATGCTAGCCTTGCTGGAAAATCCCCAGCCCCAGCAACGAATGTTAGCAGCGCGTGCTTTTTGTGATATTGAAGATGCGCGTGCTACCCCCCATCTGATTCGCCTGTTAACTGATACCTGTCCCTTAGTGCGGGTGAGTGCAGCTTATGGCATCGGACGTAACCCCAGTTCAGAGGCAGTGAGTCCGTTAATTGCTCAACTAAACAACGATTGGAATGGCTATGTGCGTAAAGGTGTTGTTTGGGCTTTAGGAAACTGTCGCGATCGCCGTTCTTTAGCACCCCTAGCAGAGGCCTTAAGAACTGACATTTCCGCAGTGCGTTTGTGGGCTGCTAGCGCCTTAGCACAGATGGCAGAAGTGGGTTATGAAGCAGTGATCGGGGCAACACCACCTTTAATTGAAGCCTTGGTTCAAGATCCGGTGGCAGCTGTGCGAAGTAACAGTGCTTGGGCAATTGGTCAACTGTGCCGCGAACTACCTTCTAATGTAGTTTATGCCACAGCGATCGACGCCCTAATTCAGGCTTTTGCCGAAGACCAAGATTTGGGAGTCCGAGAAGACGCCAAAGCCTCACTGTTAGGAGTGGGTGATCCCCGTGGCTTGCAGTTAATTGAAACCCTGGAACAAGAAGGGTGGTTTTGATTAAATATTGGGCATGGGGCAATTCAATTTTGGATTTTGGATTTTGGATTTTAGATTGAAATTTAATCCAAAATCCAAAATCTAAAATCTAAAATTCTTACTCCCCAGCCCTTACTAACCTTCAGCTACAGATTTGACCAAATTTAAGTCATAAGGGCGCTCAGTATCATCCTCACCCAAATATTCACCATTTTGAATTTCTAGAATAATTAGCGGGATATGTCCAGGATTTTCTACTTTATGCAGGGTTGCTGCGGGGACATAAGTTGATTCGTTTCGATTCAGTAATATTTCCGCATCGCCACAAGTCACCTTTGCTACACCGGAAACTACAACCCAATGTTCATTGCGGTGATAATGAATTTGTGGTTTAATGCCGTGCCTGGGTTTGATTTCAACACGACTAATTCTATAGGTTTCTCCCTCCTCGATTACCTCTACTTCACCCCAGTATCGTGTACCTGAATGTGGAGACAATTCGTTGATATTTGACTGAGTATTATTTTCATTGGGAGTCATAATTAATTTCTCAACCAGATAAGTATTAGTATTTATCAGTAAATTTCTAAATGTTTGAATGCGTGAATTGCCTAACCTCCCGTATACTGAATCCGATAAATCCGATTATTGGCTTCTTCTGTTAGTAGTAAACTGCCATCTGGCAATACGAGTAAACCTACAGGTCGTCCCCAAGTGGTTGGTACAGAAGGATTTAGTAAAAATCCTGTGAGAAAGTCTTCGTAGTAGCCAAGCGATCGCCCTTTAGCATCGAAGGGAACAAATACAATTTTATAACCAGTGCCGCGATCGCGGTTCCAGGAACCACGAAAAGCCGCAAAAGCACCGTTCCGGTATTTTTTTGGAAACGTTTTACCATCATAAAACTGCAAACCCAATGCTGCTGAGTGCGCCTGGAACAGCACATCTGGTGTTTGAGTACGGGCTACTAAATCGGGGCGTTTGCTTTTATCATTCGTCTTTTGGCGCGGATCGAGGTTATTTGGTGTCAGATAAGCATAAGGCCAGCCATAAAATGCCCCCTGTTTAACGCGTGTCAGATAGTCTGGCACTAAGTCGTCACCGATTCCATCCCGTTCATTGACAGTAGTATAAAGTTCCTTCGTTACAGGATGAAAGTCTAAACCAACAGGATTACGCAAGCCGGAAGCGAAAGTTTGCTGCTGGGAACCATCCAAATTCATCACCTGTATCGAAGCCCGTGGTAGGGGTTCTTCATCTACATTGGTTCCTGAACCAACTGAAACATATAATTTATTGCCATCAGGAGAGACAACGACATTGCGCGTCCAATGATTGTTATAACCTTGAGCGGGCAAATCGGCAATTTTTTCTCCCTTACCTGTAATCTTGTTTTGACCTTGAGTATAGGGAAAACGCACCACAGCATCCGTGTTTCCCAGAAAAAAAGAATTACCTGTAAAAGCCATCCCAAAAGGTCTATTGAGTCCGTTATCTCTGCTAGCAAAGGTTTCTCGAACATCGGCTATACCATCGCCGTTGCTGTCACGCAACAAACGAATCCGATTTTGCCCGGTTTCAGTTACTAAGACATCACCACTGGGAGTTAAAGCTAGCCAGCGTGGGGCATCTAAACCTTCGGCAAAAACGTTTACTGTGAAGCCTCGTGGTACGTGCAGCACCGGATTTTGTGGAATGGGCACAACCTTAGGCTGTTTGGAGGCACTTCCTGTTGCGAAAGGGGCTGGTAAATTCTTTAGATTGATTCGGATGGGCGTAGGTGAAAGTGTTTCAGTACGGACAATATTTTTTGGCTGTGTAGGATTTTGTGTCAGTTGGGTAGAAGGTACAGATGTTTGTGGCGTAGGATTATCTGAGAAAGCGCGAGTCTGGTTACATGATGCTACCAAAGTCAGTAAAAAAATTGGTAACAACAAACGCGCAGGGACTTTCATAGGGGTAGATACTATACATAACTTTTCTACTTTAGACTTAAGACTTAATAATTTTCCCAGTCTAAAGTTTGATTTTTATTACTGGGGATTAGGGATTGGGGATTATTGGGGACTGGGGAATAAGCAGGGGTGCAGGGTTAACAATTCAAAATTCAAAATGACGCTCTCTACGAGACGCTGCGCGTAGCTTGCTTCTCTATAAGAGTACGCAGACTCGCTAACAAAATCCAAAATTAAAGACATTTCAGACGGGGATTTAAACCCTTTAATTTACGATAAGGGAGCAGGGAGCAAGGGAGGAGGAGAAATAATCAATCCCAATCCCCAATCCCCAGTCCCCAGTCCCCAACATTTAAACATATAAGCATTTGTTAGTTAACAAAAAGGTTTCAAATTCTCCTGCTGGTAAGGGACGACTGAATAGAAAACCTTGCATATAATTACAGTTGTATTGGCGCAGAAAAGCCAATTCTGATTCCGTCTCTACACCTTCAGCAACTACATCTAAATTGAGATTATGAGCCATTTGAATTAATGCTTTGGTAATGGCTGACTTCTGCGAATCGTTAGCAACATTATGGATAAAATAACGGTCTATTTTCAATGTGTTAATAGGTAAATTTTTCAGATAAATTAAAGAAGAGTAGCCTGTACCAAAATCATCGAGCGCAATTTTTACACCCAAGGATTGCAGTTTGTTCATAGTTGCGATCGCACTATTTACATCTTGCATGATCATACTTTCAGTCAGTTCTAACTCTAAGTAATGTGGTTCTAAATCATTGACAGCTATAAAATTGACTATTTTATGAATAAAATCTGGTTGATTAAATTCAATTGCTGACAGATTGACAGCAACCAGCAATGAATTAATTCCAGCATCACGCCAGCTTTTTATTTGTTTACATACACTTTTTAATACCCATTTACCAATAGGAACAATTAAACCTGTAGACTCTGCTAACGGGACAAATTCTGTTGGGTAAATCATCCCCAATTCTGGACTTTGCCAGCGCAATAAACTTTCAGCAGCGACTATTTTACCAGAAGCAATATCGACTATTGGTTGATAATAAATTTCAAATTCTTGAAAGTTATGTTGTTTGATAGCCCGATGTAAGCTAATTTCCAACAACTGCATTTTTGGAGACAAGTTGTTAATTACAGTCTGAGGAGACAAATACTTTTTTAAAGTGGCGTGCTTTTCTAACCTATTGATGATGGCACTTAATAACTCAGTCCGAGTGAACGGCTTAGTTATATAGTCATCAGCACCCATATCCATACCTTGACGGAAGTCAGATTTGGCAGATTTGGCAGTTAGAAAAATGAAGGGAATTGTTGCCGTTGATGGATCTTGGCGTAACGCTGTTAGCACGCCATAACCGTCAATTTCTGGCATCATCATATCACAGAGAATTAAATCGGGAACTTCACAGATAGCCAAATGTACCCCGATTCTGCCATTAGCCGCAGCAATAGTTTCAAAATCCTCAGCTTCTAGTAAATCTAAAATGTTTTCACGGACTGCTTCCTCATCTTCTATTACTAAAATTTTGGGCATAATTACCTCGGTTTACATTTTATTATTTAATGGAAAAATGACGGTAAATTTTGTCAATAATTCCAGCATATTTGTGACAAACATTTTACCTTGATAGATATTTACACAAATTTTTTACGGTGATTGCTATTCCTAATCTAGTGTCTAATATATTAGCGATATTACTAGCGCGATTACACGATTATGTGATATACGGGCGTATTGGTCTATATGACCCTCTTATCATACTTACGATATAAATCCAAATCCTTCACAGAAACTCCAATGAGGTGAGTAGGTTTGCTTATCGTATCTTTACGTACTATAACGCGTGCTTGTAACCATTGGTACTTGAGTAATTGTCTCTAAATGAAAATCCGATACTTTACCTCATAAAAGGAACTAATACTAGTCTTAACTATAGTTTTTTCTATTTTTTATGAAAAGAAGTGAGGTTTTAAACCGTACAACTCTTAGAGACGCTACCGCGTAGCAAGATCCCCGTAGGGGTACGTCCCGCTACGCGGTAGCGTTCGGACGAGAAAGAATCATTGTTTCCCAAGGGTTGTTGAAACCCCACCCCTTGTGGGGCTGTCTTTAATTTTGAATTTTGTTAGCGCAGCGTTAGCGAGTCCGCGTACTCTTATAGAGAAGCAAGCTACGCGAAGCGTCTCGTAGAGAGCGTCATTTTGAATTTTGAATTGATTCATGCCAGTGCTTCACAGAAACTTTCGGGGGTAATATTATCAATGCAATGATCTAAGTATTTTCCAATATTTTGACGCTAAATAAGTAGTAATATTTAGGAGATAAACACTACAAAAGGTGTGTTAAGAATTACAAACTAGCTTATATCCAGCTAGTTAAAAATTGAGCATTGAAAAGAGGCCGCGGGGAAAACTCTTCTCCCTGCACCCCTACTTTTTTTCCAGTCCCCCTGATTCTTCACTAAGGATGCAACTGCACCCGTCGTTCACCGTAACGCAATAGCCTTTCTATAGTTACGAGCCGATTTTCCCAAGCTTTGACTTGATAGGAATTTGACTTAATTTCTTGGTTCATCAATACCCGAAATTGAGACTGGAAGCGACTTAGAGAGGCTTTCGCCACTAGCAGCTTACTAGCAGAAGGGGAAGCAGCAAGCTGATTTAAAGCAGTGCGTAAAACTTCTGCCTGGTTGTTAAAATCTGATATTGTCTGAGCAGGCCTTTGTAGTGGGTCATTTTGAAAAACAAATTTCCATTCACGTTGCAGGGCGGTGTAACGGATGGCGGCAGTTTGAAAAGGCTGGCGTTGAGGAATCGGTTCAGTTGTTGTAGATTGAATCCTACCTTGGGTGCTACTAAAAAGTTTTTGGAGATCGTTGTTAAAATTATCTGCGGCAAAGAGTGCATAACCACTAACTGGCAAGTCTCTTACCAACTGGAGTTGATCGAATGCCCCGATTGTTGGCAAAGAAAGTAAGCGAATTCCCGGTACTAACAAAGTAGCTCCTAGTTGTTTAGAAGCAATCCAGGGTTGGGCCAGTCGTTGAAAGCGGGAAGTATCTAGAGCATAAGTCATGGGAACGATTAAATCTACATCCCCCCGCCTTGCCCAAGTTTCCCAGTTTTGTTGAATTTTCTGAATCCGTTCTTGTTCTGGCAAAGGAAATACAGCAACAGACAAAATTAAATTCGGTTGCTTTTTTCGCAACTGTTCTGATACTTGGGCGACAAAGCTATCAACTTGCTCGGTGCGAAATTTTGTCCACTTTTGCCACAAGTCTGCTTGGCTAGGAGAAATAGTCACTGGATCTACACCAGTAAGTTGCTGAAATTGCGCTCTTGCAGCTTTGCCATAGCCGTAGGTTCGACCTGCTGATGGATCTTGGAAAGGATAGCGAATGTAGTCTAGCTGTAGTCCATCGACGTTATATTTAGTGACAATTTCCTCAAACAGTTTGAGCAAGTACTGCCGCACTTCCGGGTTAGCGGGATCGAAGAATGGCTTAGTTTGCCCAACGGGAATCATGTTGCCAAGGTTATCGTAGTTTGCCCAATCGGGATGAGCCGCCAGTACTGGCCCTGGATAATTAGGATTGAGGTTGAGAATTTCATTATGATGTTGATTGCCAGCAGCAAAAGTCCAAACCCAAGCGTGTAATTCCATGTCTCGCTCATGGGCTAATTTCACTGCTTCTTCTAGTGGGTTCCACCCATGAATTAATGGGTTTTGCTCTTTTGCCACTTGGCTCGGATAAATTGTATAGCCAGCATTGACGGTTTCAAAGAAGACAGTATTAATTCCGGCTTGAGCGAGGCGATCAAAAACCTGGGCTAGTCCCGCTTTGTTACCAGCACGAACAATCGTCCCCCGATCTAACCAAACTGCCCGAATTTCTGGTTGAGCCAATCTCCGATCAACAGGAAACTGCTGCCACAAAGTCGTTTTAGCAACTAGCCATTGCTGACGAGCCAAAGCGTAGTTTTTTTGAGCAATCAATAGGGGTAAATTTTTGGCAATTACCCTTACCTGTGCCAAGGCTTGGTCTTTACTTATGACTAGCCCCCCCAATTTAGTTGAGGCCAATTGCGTCGGCTGCTCTTTGACAGATTGGGGGGCGTAATTGCGTAGATGTCTAGAAGTCTGCTTTTGCTCAGATATCACTTCACCAACATTAGCCGCATCGGCCAACACAGCTAAATGAGCGCTTTCTACCCGACCAATCAGATTTTCTAGCTCTTGCTGGAGGGCGATCGCTTGATTGTTGTCAATCGGCTCATTGGAGTTGGGTGCAACATCTAGACGCACTGCTTGTTCCAACTGATCAATAGCCTCTTGAGAACTTGGAGGTTTGACTATAGGCAGCGCTCTAGGTATAGGAGCGGTGGAAGTTTTCAAAGGAGGGGATAAGGGAGATGGGGGAGATAAACTGCTCCTCTGCTCCTCTGCTCCTCTGCTTGCCTGCTCCTCTGCTCCCCTGCTTGCCTGCCCGGAGGGTACAGCCGCCAAAGTCGTAGAGCAGTTTTGGGAACCTTCAGCTATTTTTTTCATCCGATCTGATGGCGCTGGTGCTGTCAAATAGTGATTGAGAGCAGCTTTTAACCAGGCATTATCTAAATCGGCGGCTGAGGCTGCATCTGTTCCCCAGCGCCAGCCCAAAAAGGTGGAACGCTCAGTTGTCACGACTGCGGCAGGATTATCTTTGGAATTCCAAACAGCAGGAGATTCAGCACCCATATCGTTAGGAATCACAACGCCGCCGCGAACTTTGCCAAAGAGTCCAGTTTTATTTGCCCATTCTGGAATATTGGTTTTTGCGGCTTGAATCTGCTGTGTATCACTGAGACTGAATCCCCAATAACCTCCCAAGAGCGATCGCAATAACTGTCGTACTCCTGGCGATGACAGACTACCTACAGGGCCACTGGCAATCAAACGCCCTCCCTTACTCATCCATTCTTCTAGGGCGATCGCTTGGGTTGGTGTCAATGTCTCAACGTTTGGCAAAAATAATACCCGGCGATCGCCCCAATCTGCACTACTCTTGACATCATTTAGGGGAATTACACAATATTTCACCCCGATTGCCTGTAAGCGATCGCTTATTCCTTTCCATTGATTCGCATTTTCTTGACCATAGACTACGCTCAATGCAGGTTCTTCGGTCGCTGCCATTACTGGCAAAATATTAAAACTATTTAAAATTAAAAAATTAAAACTTAAAATGAAGAATCCGGCTTTTTTTATTTTTAGATTTGCCTTTTCGTGATACTTTTCCTGATTCTTCACTACTGACTCCTCAGTGGATTATTTCTTAGGCATGACTTCTTATTTATCATCTAGCATAACAATAAATTACCTCCGAAGAACAACGGATCTTTGATAACTACACCTGAGCAGAATTGAAAATACATGTTTTAATTAAATCTTCAACTCCTGCTACTGGAAAAATGTTTGTATTTAGTCTGCTAGCTAATTCCTGAATACTCATATCATCTAAAAATACTAATTCACCATTTTTTAACATGACATTCGGCAGTAGAATACCATCACCTAAATCTTGACCTTCTAAGTTTAAAAGCAAATCATGACCAGTGAGTAACCCAGTTACACTGATAGTTTGTCCCCAGTAATCACTATATAAAGCACGCATATTGACTTCTAAACCTTCAACAATATTTAAGCGTTTCAAAATTGGTTGAAATGCTTTTTCTACAGCGTTGCCCACTACCCAAGTGAATTTTCTCTGAGGATAAACTTTTGGCGGCAATAATTCTGCTGCAACGGTGGCAAATTGCTTGATAAATAATTGAATTGAACCAACTCCGTTATCAATTTGGGGATATTCTTCATATTCAGATTCGCTGGGTAATTCCTCACCTGCAATCAAAAACCACTCATCGGCTAACCAAACAACGCTGGAGGCGAACTTTTGGCGAAATTGCCGTGAGAGCATTTGCACTTGAGAAATCACTTCTTGAGCTTTTTCTCTAGTTACGGGTGTGAGTTCATCTTCTGGAGGACGAAACCGTGTCAACCCAACTGGCACAACTGCCACCGATGCCACCGCAGGCACTTCACCAGTATGAAAGGACGCTAAATCTTTGAGAGTTTGTTCCAGGTGTTTGCCATCATTTATACCAGGACAAACAACTACTTGAGCATGAATTTGTAGTCGCCTTTCTTGAAACCACTTGAGTTGTGGCAAGATTTGTCCCGCACGGGGATTTTTCAGCAGTCTAATTCTCACTTCCGGTTCTGTAGCATGAACAGAAACATACAACGGAGACAAGCGCATTTGTTCAATGCGCTGCCATTCTCTTTCTGGTAAGTTGGTCAGGGTAAGATAAGAGCCGTACAAAAAGCTCAAACGGTAATCGTCGTCTTTTAAGTACAAGCTGGTACGTTTACCTGGTGGTTGTTGGTCAATAAAGCAAAATGGACAGCGGTTATTACACTGAATTAAGCCATCAAATAAGGCAGTTTCAAATTCTAACCCCAAGTCTTCGTCGTAATCTTTTTCAATTTCTAGGTTATGAGTTTTACCAGCAGCGTCTAAAACTTCTAATTCCAAGACTTCATCAGCACACAAGAACTGATAATCAATTAAATCACGGGGACGTGTGCCATTGATTGCAACGATCGCATCCCCGGCTTCAAAGCCAATCTCTGCGGCTATTGATTCTGGAAGAACTTTGGTAATTCGGGCAGGATGAATGGTATTCATGGGGAATGGGGCATGGGGCATTGGGCATTATAGCGCTTCTGTGTTGATTTCAATACAGACCGAACAAGAATAACCCCTTCTCTATAAGTGAAGGGGGTTAAAATTTAAAGCCTCTCTCCTAAAAAGAAGCAAGGTCAGATTCTATTGCATACAAACGAGCAATGACTAATGACCAATGACCAATTGATTATCCTTTCCAACCTGTTGCGATCGCTAGTAAGATAGAACTACCGAATGCTAATCTATACCAAACAAAAATCAAAGTGTTTTTGGTTTGTAAGTATTTGATCAAAAATGCAATTGATAGGTAGGAAAAAATAAAGGTTGAAATAATCCCTACAATTAACAGCCCGACAATGTTATCTGGCAATTGATGGGCTTGAAACAACTTAAAGATTTTCAGGCTTTTATAGAGGGTAGCAATGGTAAGAGTTGGAAACCCTAACAGAAATGAGAATTTCGCTGCTGTATCGCGTTCTAATCCTAAAAATAAGGCAGTCGTCAACGTCGAACCAGAACGAGAAACGCCCGGAATCAAAGCAAGTGTTTGGCCTAATCCAACTAAAATACCATCACGAATCTGCAATGAATCGAAACCTCGCTTACGAGTGCCAATTTTTTCTGCCAAAGCTAGTACAAGTGCCATGATGATTGACATGATGGCAATAATTAATGCACTCTCCGGTAGAACGTCTTTTAAAAGAAAGCCGAAAATTAAGGCGGGCATTGTTCCTACTACAATACCTACAAGAATTTTCCATTCTTCTCGTTGCCAATCTTGATCTTTTAGTGCTTCAATTCCACCTTTGACAATACTAGAAATCAGCGACCAAAAATAAAATACAATTGCTACGACACTGCCAAATTGAATTGCATCAACAAAATCTTTAGATCCTAGTTCTTTCCAACCCAATACCTTTGTCACAATCAGAAGATGTGCAGTGCTGCTGATTGGCAAAAACTCTGTAATACCTTGAACAATACCCAAAATGAAAGCTTGGATCAACTCCATATACAATTAATACCTTTTTCCCGTTCTAGAGATCATTGTGAACATTGTTTAGCTGATGATGTTGCTTTCTATACTCTTTATTGCACCTAATCTTCTAGAAAATTCAATTTTACCGATCAATAACATCATCGAAGACGCTGACCATGTTCTTACACCCACCTCAATAAGTCAACGCAATTTTGGAAATTCATCAAACTTTAATATTTAGCGGACTATAGCGGTTCCCATTCAGATGCGGTACAACATTACATCACGAGTAGGGGCACGGAATGTCCATTGGTGTCAATTTAACGTGAAACCGCTTGTCCGCCGGGAATTGAAATTCCCGTCTCATAGCTAAAGTCATCTGAAGATGACTAAATATCGCCAAAAATCTCCAGTCTACTTCAGTAGACTTAAGCTATTAGCCCGAAAATTTATTTTTGAAGTAACAAGTAATAAGTAATGAGTAATGGGTATTACTTATTACTCATTACTCATTACTCATTTATTTCCGGGCGGGTATGGAAGCCAACAGATAAGCTATTTCCAGCTTAAGTTGACACCAATGGGCATGTTCCCTACACTCCTGAAAAGGAACTACAGAGGAGTTTTGTACATAATACAAGAATGTTTTCTTTGGTTGACACCAGCGATCGCAGAAATTTCAGTATAATTACAATGCCCCAGGGGGGGATTTAAAAGTGTGATATCTTAAATAAGATAAAGTTTAGTAACAAATATTAAAAACTTTGATTAATAATACACTGTCGTCTTACGCCGCTTCTACCCCTTCTATTGATACCGAGTTGGATTTAGCTGATACTGGGCAGAAAGGTATCAGGCAATTGGAATCTACACTCTCTTTTTCTCCGTCTCTCCCTTTATCTATTTCTGACAGACAAACTTGGTTAGTGTTTGCGGCGGCAGTGTTTTTGGTATCAGTACCAGTATTTATAGAAGCGCCAATAGTGCGATCGCTACCAACTCTGAGTTTAGCGCTAGCAGCATTTTGGGTGTGGCTCAGTTTTACCTTAATGTCACGTCCTGCAACTTATGTCTGGGGGGATTTGCTCTTAGGGTTTAGCTGGAGTTGGTTAGCAGGAGCGATTTACTGGGGTTGGTTACGTTGGGAACCTGCATGGCATCTACCAGTAGAATCTATAGGTTTACCCTTTGCTTGCTGGTGTCTCTTCAAGAATTGGGGCAAGGTGGGTAACTGGTTTTATTTAGGTTCTTTACTCGGTACAGTTTTAACAGATGTATATTTTTATATAGTAGACTTGATGCCCTATTGGCGGCAAATCATGAGAGTCGATGCAGAGTTAGCACCACAAATCTTACAAAATGCCCTCATACAAGTACAAACACCTTGGGGACAAAGTTGGGCAATCATTCTTGCTCTAGTGCTGTTAACAGTTGGTATTTTACCTTTAGGTCGAAAGCAGAGACACTGGTATGCCTTTGGTGGCGCAGTTTTAAGCACGATTTTGGTAGATAGTCTATTTTTGTTAGCAGCGATCGCAGCGTGAAGGAGGCAGAAGGTAGGAGGCAGGAGGCAGGAGGCATTGGTGTCAACTTAACGTGAAACGGGCGGTTAGAAACCGCGTCTATACAAACAAAAGCTACCGATCCTGGGTTTCAAACCGTTAATTTGACTTTAGTCCGCGGAAGCGGACTTTGCCTGTGTAGCCGCGAATTCCATTCGCCAGGGCAAAAGTAGACTTTTCCCAGCCCAATCTACGGCACATCAAAAATGATGCTGTAGATGATTAATTAGTTAAGAAATATTACATAACAATCCATCACCATCAAGTTTTTTTTGTTGAATTTTTGGTATTAGACATCGCACAGTTTCGTATCTACTTCGGAGGTAGAATCAGCCACTCTGAAAAGATTTCGCCTAGCTGGAAATGCTGACAGAATCGTGGATACAACACTATTGCAGCGATGCAGGTACTCTTCACACAATAATAATTTTTGGCAAAAGTACATTCAAACCCAGTAATGGTAAATATTGTGGATATTAATACGCTGTATATTAGTTTCTGATGACTGCTGTGTGTTGATTAAGGTATCAGCTTTTGTCCTTTGTTGTTTGTCCTTTCTCCTTGGCATTCTCACGTAGATGCATTAGCGGCTTCCCGTAGGGTATGACTAATGACTAATGACTAATGACTAATGACTGCTGTTATCTTTAAACTTTTATTTCTGTTTGATGGAAAGAGGTAGAAAATCGTGAAAGGATTGGCGCGTTTATTAACAGTGTTTAGTTTGTTACTTAGTTGCTGGGGATGGTTGGGAACAACTCAAATAGCCCAAGCTGCTAGTTTCAATAGTTTTGCTTTTCCACAAGTCCCAGTTCTAGCAATTGAGCGGCAGAATCGGGCAGACGCTAAACTAGGAACGGAATTTGGTAAAAAAATTGATTTGAATAATACCAACGTCCGGGCTTTTCAACAGTTTCCAGGGCTTTATCCCACACTGGCTAAGAAAATCATCACCAATGCCCCCTACAAAAAGGTAGAGGAAGTATTGGATCTTCCAGATTTGAGCGATCGCCAAAAACAAACCCTGCAAGCCAACCTGGATAAATTCACCGTCACAGAATTAGAGCCTGCCTTCAATGAAGGAGACGATCGCTTTAACAACGGTATCTACAGATAACTGCACGTGCAGTTGTTAATGTAGCAAATAGCAGCCCACTCCTGATTCTAGGGAGTAGGGCATGATATGAGTTAGGAGTGATGAGTGATGAGTTATGAGTTAAAAATTCAAAACTCCTAACTCCTCACTTCTAACTCCTCACTTCTAACTCCTCACTTCTAACTCCTCACTTCTAACTCCTAACTCCCCCATACCCACTACCTTGTCTCAGATAGATATTCCTAGCCAATTTGATGTCTTAGTAGTCGGTGCTGGTGCTGCTGGACTATACACAGCGCTGTGTCTGCCAGAATCCTTACGAGTCGGCTTGATTACCAAAGAAACTGTTGCGTTGTCTGCCAGTGATTGGGCGCAAGGTGGCATTGCGGCAGCAGTAGACCCAGAAGATTCTCCCAAGCTGCACATTGAAGATACGATCCAGGCGGGTGCCGGTTTGTGCGATCGCGCTGCCGTCGAATTTCTCGCCCAACATGCCCCTAGCTGCATTCAATCCCTAGTTAACTTGGGGGTAGCTTTTGACCGTCAGGGTCAAGCCCTAGCTTTAACTTTGGAAGCCGCCCATTCTCGCCGTCGTGTTCTCCACGCTGCGGACACCACAGGGAGGGAAGTTACTACCACCCTCACCGCCCAAGTATTACGCCGCCAAAATATTCAAGTTATTCAACAAGCTTTGGCTTTGAGTTTGTGGATTGAACCCGAAACTGGTCGCTGTCAGGGAATTAGCCTGTTTTATCAAGGTAAAATCACCTGGATAAGAGCTGGTGCTGTGGTACTGGCAACTGGCGGCGGCGGTCAGGTATTTGCCCAAACCACTAACCCGGCTGTGAGTACGGGTGATGGAGTAGCGATCGCATCTCGTGCTGGGGCGATCCTCCGCGATTTAGAATTTGTCCAATTTCACCCCACAGCCCTCACGAAACCTGGTGCCGATCGCTTCTTGATCAGCGAAGCTGTACGCGGCGAGGGGGCACACCTGATTGATAATGAAGGGCGACGTTTTGCCTTTGACTACCACCCTGCCGGTGAACTCGCACCCAGAGATGTAGTCAGTAGAGCAATTTTCAGCCATTTACAACGTACCGCCGTTGATTTGGCTACAGCCCATGTATGGTTGGATATGCGCCCCATCCCCGCCGACAAGATTCGTCACCGTTTTCCCAACATCATCAAAGTTTGTCAGCATTGGGGCGTTGATGTCTTCCATGAACCAATTCCTGTAGCGCCAGCCGCCCATTATTGGATGGGTGGAATTGTCGCGGATCTGATGAATCGCACCAATATCCCCGGTTTGTACGCAGTGGGTGAAACCGCTAGTACCGGGGTGCATGGGGCAAATCGCCTTGCTAGTAATTCCCTGTTGGAATGTATTGTGTTTGGGGCCCAGATGGGCGAAATTGAGTTAGAAAATATTGGGCTGCCATCAGAAACACCAGCGCTGCCATTACGAAAATTTAGTCCTGATGCTAGTGAGTGGCACATCCAGCAAGCACAGCTAGAAGCACTCAGAGAGAAGTTACCGCGTCTAGTGTGGGAAAATGCTGGTATTTGTCGAGAACAATCAAGGATGGAAACTGCGATCGCTACTATTGAATCTTGGCAAGAAGATTTCGCTGCTTTGCCTTTAAGTCAATTTTTGCTGACTTTACGTCCAGCCCAACCAGCTAGTTTTGACCTACCAGATGTTGAACGGCAATTGGGACTTTGGGCAGAAACCCGCAATTTATTAGATGTGGCTGATTTAATTCTCAAAAGTGCTGCTTTTAGAACCGAAAGCCGAGGCGGACACTACCGTTTAGATTATCCTCAACCAGACCCAAATTGGCAAGTTCACACACTTGTACAAACACATAATTGGTGGAAATCTCCACTATTGTCTTGAATAAAATGCTTTAAAAAACCTGATAGTTTTCAGCAGGTATAAAGCACAATATTCTGCAATGAGCCGCTAAGTAAAGGATATTCTGTCCAAGACCATAGCTGCCTTATCCTTCTGCTTCAGCACAATCTAAAATCCAAAATTGCATCAGCGAGTACCACTACCATTATGACTATCTGGGCCGCCATAGTTTGGTGGAATATATATATCTTTGATATTTTCAGAATTGGCTTTGCGCGCTATTAAGGTATCACTGCTAGTAGCACCAAAAGCACTAGTATTCGCAGCACTGAACATACCTGTACAAGCGGCAATTTTTGGTATTAGTATGTAAGCACCTATACAGAATATCATCAACTTTGTAATTCGCAAGTTAGTTTTCATAGCTTTCAGTAAATTTACTAATTTCTCATCTCAAAATGTCTTTTTTGTTTCTCACAGTATATTTACTGAATTTTTTGAAAAAAATATTTTAACTTTATTAAATTACTGTTGTAATGTATAATTTGCTGTGGTTTTAGCTTAGATATTAACCTTAATCTGCTGGTATTAAATAGTATTTATACTTAATTATTATTCTTAATTAGCCGTTTCTACATCAGTCTAAAGTTAGATATATTGATGGAGCGCTGTGAGCATACTGCCTAATTAACCATTTCTTAATGATAGCTTCATATTTATCAGTATAAACACTATGTTCAATAAATAATCAGTTCAGAAAAATACCAAATAATACTTATTTGATTGTATAGTTAATATTTAATTAGAGTAAATATATATTAAGACAGAACAATATAATTGATATATTATAAGGATTTTAAAAAATACAGCACTATGCAACACGTAATAAAACGAGGAAGTACAAGTATATTTTTTTAAGGTGTCAATTTTTACATAAAATATTTATTTTATAATTAAATCTGATGACTAATTCCTTTCTTACATGAGTTATCAGCTTTAGTATTCATGTAAAAGCCTTGCCAAGTCTACATCTTACCAACAAAGCATATAAGCTATGCTTTTCAAAACAGTGGCTTAGAGGTATCTCCAGTCAAAATTTATAAATTTGAAGGTAAAAATTTTAACTAAAGTGGAAAAAAATCTGGAGGCTTGACCTTGACTCATTAAGCAAACTCGTAGCGATTTTTACCCAGGCGCTTGGCACGGTACATTGCTGCATCTGCTTGTTTCATCAAAGTTTCACTGTCTTGACTGTTGTATGGGTAAACACTAATGCCAATACTGGCAGAGATTCGGATTGTATAGCCGTCCAAAACAATTGGCTTGGTAATACTGCTTAAAATTTTTTCGGCGACTTTAGCAGCTATTTGGACATTAGGAATTGCCCGTAAAATTATAGTAAATTCATCGCCACCTAAACGAGAAACTGTATCACTAGCGCGTAAAGAGTTGCTGAGTCTTCCAGCGACAGTCATTAGTAAGCGATCGCCCGTCTCGTGCCCCAGATTATCATTGACTTGCTTAAAGCCATCTAGATCGATAAACAGCAGTCCCAGCAACAAGTTGTTATGTTGCGCCCAATGTAACGACTCGTAAAGTTGTTCGGCAAAAAATTTGCGATTAGATAAACCGGTCAGGGGGTCGTGATAGGCTAAATAACGTAAGTGGTTTTCTTTGAGTTTTAATTCATTGTTAGAGCGGAATAGTTCAGCAGCAGTACGCTTTAGCTGTTCTTCCATTAGCTTGCGCTGAGTAATATCTCGGATTACCCCAACTAAAAAGAAATTGCCAGCTGAGTCTTTATGGAGCGATCGCTTAGTGGCAATTTGATAAGTCTCACCATCAGCATTGGTAAATTCTTCTTCATGTTCCTGGGGTTGTTGAGTCCGAAAAACCAGATTGTCCTGTTGGCGAAACACATCAGCTTCATGTTTAGGGAAAAAGTCATAGTCTGACTTTTCAATTAACAACTTATTCGGATAACCGATAAATCGACAATACGCCTCATTTAAAACAATCCACTGGTGTTGTTCATTTTTTACAAAAATGGGATCGGGAATCGTGTTGATGACGTGATGCAAAAATTCCTTAGAACGTTTCCACTCTTCCTGGATATGGGCAATATGACTGATCGTCCAAATCGCTGAACAGCTAAAGCTCAACAGTGAGGGAATGACCGGTATCCACCAACCCTGCAAGAAAGCAAGGTATGCACTCAGGATCAATATCAAGCAAGAAACTAGGATACAAAGTAGGCTCTTAGTTGCGTTTTGTATTCGCCATATCGTTACGGCTCCCAGATAAGACCAGATAAAAATCCACAAGTCTTCTACCAAGTCAGGCCAGACTTTGATTAATGGTCGTCCATCAAGAGCAGCAGAGATTAACTCACTAATAAAATAAGCTTGCAGTTGAATACCAGGTAGAGGCTTTGCCGTACCCATGAGGCTGCTGGAGTAGGGAATGAATACAAAATCCTGAAGACTGGGTGCAGTCGAACCAATAAGTACAATCCGATCTTTGATTAAGTTTTCTTTGACATTATCTGCCAGTACATCTCTCATCAATACCTGACGAAAACTACAAAATTCTCCAGATGAACTTTGACATTTAGGTTTAGGAAAATTGGTTAAAAGTTGGTAGCCTCTGTCGTCAGCTCCTACATAAGAACCATCATTAGCCTCAAAACGATTAAATACTGCCTTACCCAATTGCAAATACTCAGGGTTGCTTTTTGCTTTGGCAGGAGTAATTCCCTTTGACTTTAAATACAATAAAGCCAACTTCAGGGCAAAACTTTCATGTACCTGATTTTTAACGTGCCAATACAACAAACTGCGACGTACTTTGCCATCAAGATCGTACAGCACGTTATTAAAGCCCACTCGATCTTGATTCAGCCCCAGTGGAGGCAAAACACTAAAGTTTTTGTCATTTGCTAGGAGTTCAATACCAATCAAGTTGGGCATTACCTGATAAGCATTACGCAGTTCTTGATTACCAGGCTCTACTGGCAAATTTCTGTAGATATCTAAGCCAATAGCACGGGGTTTGTGGACATTTAATTTTTGCAACAACAGAGCAATCTTCGCATCGGGAATCGGCCATGAACCTACTTCGTTTAAATAGGTTTCATCAATCACTACAATCGTAATACGATTTTCTGGCGGTTCGTTTGGACGTAAGCGAAAAAATTGATCAAAAGCTGGTAACTCTAAAGATTGCAATAATCCAATAAAGTGCAAAAGCAAGACGCAGATTGCAACGCTGGCAGCAGTAATCAATTCTCTGTGTCCTCGACTAAGCGATTGTTTTAGTTCAAAGATGAACTTTACAAAACGCTTGCCTAGCTGCTGATTCATTCCCATTACCTAATAGAGAGGAATATTCTCTATTTCCTATAGCTAGCTATTAACTATCGGACTAACATAGCTCAAGTGGGAGCTAAATAGAGTTTCTAAGAGTTTTTTTTAACTCAGCAAGGTTCTTTAAGACAGAATTCAAAATTCAAGCAGGACGCTTAGATATTGTCTGGTTCCCAATCTTCGACTTCCCAATTGAGAACTGCGGCTGACGCTTCTCCAACGCAATTACTTGAAATACTTGAAGTTACGAGGCCCTGTGTAACCAGAAACTTTTGCTAGTTCTTCTAAGTTTTGGACTCCGCTATAACTTTTACTATTGATGATCCAAGTAGGGAAGCCTTCAATTTTCGCGGCTTTACACAGTTCTGTTTGAGCTTTGAGTCCATCGGGAGCGCATTCTACCCTAACACCATTGTTGATTATTTCCTCGGCTTCTTTACCAAAAAGCAGCTTTTGTTCATGGCAGTGAGGACACCAGTAAGCAGTATATTCCTTCGCGCCTACCTTTGCCAGATGCTGTGCTAAGGCTATTTCTGCCTCACCAGAAGTAGTGGTAACTTCCCAACCGAATGCTGGGTTAGGGTCTCCTTTGGAATTAAAGATAATTTTTGTGGGTTGTCCAGGAGTTCCAGATGTAACTTCTGATTTATTTACACCCGCATAGACGCCTAAAGTACCAATCAGCGTTACCATCCCGACAATAATGATGGTAAAGAAAATTTGTCCAATATCTTCCCAAGTCCGACCGATAATCGTCAGTACCAAAAGACTCAAAGAGAACAAAGCTGAACCAATACAGTAAGGACAAATAGCTTTGATTTGAGATGCCAGCACGTACATTAAGTAGCCGCTAAAAACAGACATAGCGATCGCACCCGCTAGCAGCAACCACCACGTCCAATTTTCCAATTGTTTGCGGTTATTATTTTCCCCTGAGTTCAATACCAAGGGGACCAAAGCAAATATCACCATACTGATGTACGCCAAAAACCCAAACAAAGCTAATGGCTGACCAAAAACCGTTGCCCAAGGGCTGGAAAGCACATCATTACAGCCCTTTACACCAGCCTGCGCCACACAAGCAGCACTGCCTCCTGTTAACTTTTCTATAGTCAGATAACCTGTGATCAAAGCACCACATCCAGCGATCGCGGCAATCAATGGACGTGACCATTTATGAATCCAAGGAGTAGAACGGCGGCGAATCATAAATATTGGGGAATGGGGATTGGTAAAAGTTAGGAGTTAAGAGTGAGGAGTGAGGAGTTAAGAATGAGGAGTTAGGAACAATTAATTTAAAACTCATAACTCCTAACTTCTAACTCCTAACTCTCTTTCCCCACTTTCTAAGAATGTAACTTCACTTGTTCAGCTGATTTGCTTTCACTTTTAGAGTTCCAATTGCGACGAGCAACTTCCACGAATTGACTGACGCGAATTGGGTCAATTGGTTGCTCTATCCGTCCATGACGTTTTAGGGAACTAGAAACTATGACACCATCTGCTGCTTGCATCAATGTATCAATATTTTCCCAATTTGCTCCACTACCGATAAATACTGGCGTGCCATTTGCTGCACCACAAGCTAGTTCCAAATCTTCTAAGTTAGGAGGACTACCAGTAGCCCAACCAGATAAAATTACTCCGTCTGCTAAACCCCTTTCAATGGTGTCTTTCACGGCGACTGTGAGATTTGGAGAACTCAAAGGACGGGCGTGTTTCACCAACACATCGGCCAGGATTTTAACATCACAGCCTAACTCCCGTCGATAGCGGAGTAATTGATGGGCTTCTCCCTCAATTAATCCTTGGTCGGTTGCCATCACCCCTGTAAGGACGTTGACGCGGATAAATTGCGCCTGTACAGAGCTAGCGATCGCCATTGCACTTTTGGCATCGTTTCGCAAAACATTTAAGCCTATCGGCAAAGTCACCAAATTCTGTATCCGCTGCACCACAATGGTCATGGCACTCACAACCACTGGATCGACTTGGTTTTTGGTAAACGGCGCGTCGAAAAAATTCTCGACAATCAGACCATCAACCCCTCCACTTGCTAGGGCTGCGGCTTCTTGTTCGGCACGATCAATCACCGCTTTTAAACTACCTCCCCAACGGGGTGAGGTAGGCAGTGGTAGCAGGTGAACCACGCCAATAATTGGGGAACGAGTTTTAAATATCTGATATAAGTCCACGTCTTTAATCCGTCTCGCGGAGTCCAGAGTCCAGAATTTTTTGACTATTGAACGCCAGTTCAACGCCACTCGCCTGAATAGAGATAACTTCTCTATGGGTGTGGCTCTTTAACGGGGGAAACCCCGCATGTGACTGGCTCCTTTTGACTAGCGATTTTAGATTTTAGATTTTAGATTTTGGATTAAAAGAATTTTTGGTTCATGCCCCGCCCGAAGTCAAGCGGAATAAATCTAAAATCCCAAATCCCAAATCTGACGCTCGTTCGCGTAGCATGTCGCAGACAAGACTCGCTAACGCAACGCTTTCAAGCCTTGTCCCCTTGTGGGCGAGGTTAATCCAAAAGACGCTCTCTACGAGACGCTGCGCGTAGCTTGCTTCTCTGTAAGAGTACGCGGACTCGCTTGCCGCCGGCGCTATCGCAAATCCAAAATCCAAAATCCAAAATCCAAAATTGTTTGACCCTTGACTCTTGACTTTCCATTAAATAGTCAAATGTGTTTTATGATAGTCGGCTTACTGCTTCTTTCCTGAGATGGAAATTGGCGTGAAACCTCCCATAAGATATGTTAAGATAAAACTTGGCTACAAGAGGAGTTTGCCACTCACTAGACGCAAGGCAGCTTTCCGTGGTTTAGGCGTATTGTCCGCGCACAGTCGTAGGACTTGCCAATCGCCAGGCTAGCATTACTGCTTTATAGGCGTAGTCGCTTTCGTCGATTTCCCTGAGGGTAGCGACTTCTCACAACAAGCCCTTTGGGCGGCTTCCCGATGGGTAGGTTAACAACGCACACGCTGCGGTAATGTAAAATACCAATAGGCGAATCGTTAAAAAACATTACAAGTGTCAAATGTACCCAAAGACACTTCAATTTACCCTGGGGAACAGATTGATAAAAATATCATAACATGACCTCTATCTTATTATTGATAGGGTCATAACTCTACGGACAGTTACTGACAGTGAGAATCTGCCAACGTGCTGTTATTAGAGGGATAGCGATCGAAAAAAAGCGAAATTAGCGCTGAAATGTTTGACTACAAGAAAAAAATGAAGATATTTTCAAAATATGGGTGACAAGCCAACAATTGCCATTTCTCACCTGGGCTGCGAGAAAAACCGAATTGATACAGAACACATGCTAGGACTGCTCGTAGAAGCAGGCTACGGTGTAGATACAAACGAAGAGTTAGCAGATTACGTTATTGTTAATACTTGTAGTTTTATTGAAGCAGCCCGGCAAGAATCTGTCAGAACTTTGGTAGAACTGGCAGAGGCAAACAAAAAAATCGTCATCACTGGGTGTATGGCGCAACACTTCCAAGAGCAGCTTTTAGAAGAGTTACCGGAAGCAGTAGCGGTGGTGGGTACCGGCGATTATCACAAAATTGTTAATGTAATTGAGCGTGTTGAACTTGGCGAGCGGGTTAAACAGGTTAGTATTGAGCCAACCTACATTGCCGATGAGACTACACCGCGCTATCGCACTACAACAGAGGGCGTTGCTTACCTCCGAGTTGCGGAAGGTTGTGATTATCGTTGTGCATTTTGTATAATTCCTCATCTTCGAGGGAACCAGCGATCGCGTACTATAGAATCTATAGTCGCCGAAGCGGAGCAGTTAGTTAGTCAAGGGGTAAAGGAAATTATTCTAATTTCCCAAATCACCACTAACTACGGTCTAGATATTTACGGTCAGCCAAAATTAGCCGAATTACTTCGCGCTTTGGGGAAAGTAGATATACCGTGGATCAGAATGCATTATGCTTATCCCACGGGACTGACCCCAGATGTGATCGCGGCGATTCAAGAAACACCCAACGTCTTGCCTTATCTGGATTTGCCCTTGCAGCATTCTCATCCAGATGTTCTCCGCTCTATGAATCGTCCTTGGCAAGGACGCGTAAATGATGGGATTATAGATCGCATCAAAACGGCGCTACCAACAGCCGTATTGCGGACAACATTTATTGTTGGTTTCCCAGGAGAAACAAGCGAGCATTTTGAGCATCTACTAGAGTTTGTTCAAAGGCATGAATTTGATCATGTTGGTGTCTTCACCTTTTCCTCTGAGGAAGGAACCCCAGCTTACAAACTCCCAAATCACTTGCCCCAAAAAGTGATGGACGAGCGGCGATACCAACTTATGGAAATCCAGCAACCGATTTCCCAAAAGAAAAATCAACAGGAAGTAGGCAAAATCGTTGATGTCCTGATTGAGCAAGAAAATCCTGAAAGTGGTGAATTAATAGGTCGTTCAGGTAGATTTTCCCCAGAGGTTGATGGTCTGGTATATGTCAAAGGCCAGGCAAAATTAGGAACCATCGTGCCAATAGCGATTCACCACGCTGATACATACGACCTCTATGGTCAGGTAGTCAATAACTAAATTGTCCTTTGTCTTTTGTCCTTTGTCTTTTGTTAAATGACCCTTACAGATTTACCCTTATTCCAATATCGACGCTGCATTAATGGCAGTTTTCATGAGGGTTTACCTGAAGTTCGGGGACTCACTCGTGGGCATAGCTTCTCCAAGAGTTTGAGGCTTTGCTATTGCCCTTGGCTGACTAACTAGCCAATAACTAATGACTAATGACTAATGACTAATGACTAATAACTAATGACTAAATGACTAATCCAAAAATCCTTACATAAAATTTAGGACGAATTAATGACTCTTTCATTTCAAGAATTAGGTATTTCCCAAGAACGTGTCGAACAACTGGAAAAAATCGGTTTTACCGAACCAACTAACATTCAAGTGCAAGCAATTCCCCAATTGCTAGCCGGTCGTGATGTAGTCGGTCAATCTCAAACTGGAACAGGCAAAACGGCAGCATTTTCACTGCCAATTCTAGAGCGGCTAGATATTAATCAAAGAGCCGTACAAGCCATAGTTTTAACACCAACTCGTGAATTAGCGATGCAAGTTCACGATGCGATCGCCCAATTCATCGGTAATGAAGGATTACGGGTGTTAGCAATCTACGGTGGTCAATCAATTGACCGCCAAATGTTACAACTCAAACGTGGGGTTCACATGGTTGTGGGTACTCCCGGACGGGTGATCGATTTGCTCGATCGCGGCTGTTTAAAGCTCGATCAAGTAAAGTGGTTTGTGTTGGATGAAGCCGATGAAATGTTGAGCATGGGCTTTATCGACGATGTGATCAAAATCCTCTCCCAAGCGCCAGTAGATCGCCAAACAGCCTTATTCTCGGCAACAATGCCACCATCGATTCGGATGTTGGTGAACAAGTTCTTGCGATCGCCTGCAACTGTCACCGTTGAGCAGCCAAAAGCCGCTCCCAACAAGATTAATCAGGTAGCTTACCTAATTCCCCGCCACTGGACAAAAGCCAAAGCTTTACAGCCAATTCTGGAAATGGAAGATCCAGAAACCGCTTTAATCTTTGTCCGCACCAGACGCACCGCCGCCGAACTCACCAGTCAGTTACAAGGCGCTGGTCACAGTGTTGATGAATACCACGGTGACTTGTCCCAACAAGCGCGGGAACGCTTATTAATCAGATTCCGTAACCGTCAAGTTCGCTGGGTGGTAGCAACTGATATTGCAGCACGAGGGTTAGATGTCGATCAACTCTCCCACGTGATCAACTACGACTTACCCGATAGCGTAGAAACTTACGTCCACCGTATTGGTCGTACTGGTCGTGCTGGTAAAGAAGGAACAGCAATTTCTTTAGTACAGCCATTTGAGCGGCGCAAGCAGCAAACATTTGAACGTCATAACCGCCAAAGTTGGCAAGTGCTGACGATTCCTACACGCGCCCAGATTGAAGCAAAACACATTCTGAAATTGCAAGAACTGGTGCGGGAAGCTTTGACAGGTGAGCGTTTGGCTTCATTCTTGCCAATTGTCAGCGAATTGATTGAAGAATACGATGCTCAAGCGATCGCCGCAGCTGCACTACAAATCGCTTACGATCAAACTCGTCCCGCTTGGTTGAGTTCAGACGTGGAAATTCCCCAAGAAGAATCTTCCGCTCCCAAACCAAGACTCGGTAAGCGTCGTGAATCTTCTTCTAGCGATCGTCCCCGTTCTGCATGGAAATCAGATAGCAGCAATGGAGACGAAAGACATTCTTCTCCCAAACCAAAACTGCGGACAAGTGGGCACGAGTCTTCTGCATCCCCTAGTAAAAAAATAGGTTCACCGACAGCTAGGGAATCAGCTTCTTAGTCAACAGTTAATCAATTTTGGATTTTAGATTTTAGATTTTAGATTTTTTCTTCAATCCAAAATCCAAGTTGCGCTTCCAGCGCACCAAAGGTGCGACCCAAATCTAAAATTGGCAGAGTTGAGAGTTAGGAGTCAAGATTTTGACTTTGGCTCTTGACTTTTTGGCTTTTTGGGTGATTTTTTCTAACCAATTATAGGATTACTATTTGATTTTTGAACAACACGTAGGGTGTGTTATCGCCGAGAGTACGGCACCATTTTCAAGGGTTTGGTGCGTTAGACTAAAGTCATAACGCACCCTACAAATACTTAATTTTTTCAGAAATCAAACCGGATTCCTATATGGGAAGATAAATTTAAAGATGCATTCTTCGTGGTCTTATGTTCACTATTCCAGACTTAGAGCAACTACAAGCAGAGCATCCAGAATGGCAGATGGAGCTAGTAGATGGAAATATAGTTGTTATGGGGCCATCAGATTATGAGTCAGAAGAAATAGGTGCTGAGTTAGCTAGGTTACTGGGCAACTGGGTGCGCCCACAGAGGCTAGGACGGGTAACGGGTTCTAGCGCTGGTTTTATTTTGCCTACATTAGAAACTGAAAACGGGAAAGAAGCTGATAACGAAAAACGAAATCTCCGCGCTCCTGATGTATCTTTTGTTCGGGCTGATAGACTTAAAACAAGCAAGCGCGACTTTGTGGAACTGGTGCCTGATTTGATGGTAGAGATAAAATCTAAGTCAGACCGGATCAAACCACTGGTAGAAAAGATTCAGCTATTCTTACAACTTGGATGTACAGTTGGTATCCTGATCGATCCTGACAAATTGACGCTCACAATTTATCGACTCAACCAAGAACCAATAGTTTTGCAGGACAACGACAAACTGACACTACCAGATTTACTACCAGGTTGGGAGCTAGTAGTGTCAGAAATTTGGCCTCCTGTGTTTGAGTAGAGACGTTGCATTGCAACGTCTCTACAACCAAAGACGACTAACTAGTTCTAATTCTCCAATTTCATCGTCGCTCAATTTCCAGCCCAAAGCACCAGCATTTTGCCGTACCTGTTCGGCTGTCTTCACCCCAGCAATAGGAATAACATTCCCCTGAGCAATTAACCAGTTGAGAGCAACTTGGGCAGGAGTGCGATCGTATTTTTCCCCGAAATTGCGTAGCAAAGATATAACTGGGGCAATTTTTTGCAGGCCTTCTTTCTTAAATCGCGGGTCTATTTTTCTCGCACCAGTGGGGATTTCAGCACTATCAATACTGTACTTGCCAGTGAGCAATCCTTGTGCTAAAGGACTATATGCCAAGATAGTGACACCCAACTCACGGGCAGTTGTGATAATACCTTTGCTTTCAACTTGGCGACTGAGTAAAGAATAGCGTACTTGGTTGACAGCCAAAAGTACTCCACGGGCTGCCAATATTTGATGCGCGTCTCGCATTTGCTCTGCTGAGTAATTACTTACACCAACTGCGGCAATTCTGCCCCGCTTCACTTCATCCGCTAGGGCATTCATCAAGCTTTTTTGACTTAAAAAGAAGGCAAAAGGCCAATGCACTTGATACAGGGCGATTTGCTCTAATTGCAAGCGTTTGAGGCTGGCTGTTAAAGCATCCGAGACGGATTGGGCTGTAAATCGCCACGGTAGGGGGCCAAATTTTGTGGCGATTTGTACAGGTTGTTGTGTCTGTTGCAGAAATTGTCCCAAAAATTTCTCTGATAGTCCCATTCCGTAGACTTCGGCAGTATCAAAGAAGGTAATACCAGCGTCTAAGGCTGCGGTAAAGGCTTCTTGTAACTGTTCTGGGCCGTAGCGATCGCCATAGTTCCAAAATAGTTTATCACCCCAAGCCCAAGTGCCGATGCACAAGGGCGTAACAGATGGGCCATTTTGCCCCAATGTGATGTTTTCCACGGTTGCAAAATTTGATTTATTTACATTTCTTTACTTTTATAGTGTATCGTTACAGACAAGATTGGGTGCGATCGCCACCACTTGGCTGCAAATCTTGTGGTGTCGCAGCTACGCCCCTCGTAGAGACGCGGTTTGCATAAAGGTTTAACGTGTCGCGGAAGTCCCCACCTTCAATATACTCATAACGTGGGGATAGGGAGCGGGGGGTGAGTAGGGCATAGGCGTATATTTGTTTTTGCGTCAGCAAAAACAAATACGCTTATGCATGACGAATCCCCAAGATTTTCTGATAGAGTTATTTGGTCTTGACCATCAATGCCATAAGCGAAAACCAAGCTAATAGGTATATGTCGCAAGAGAAAGATTTGGGTCTTGGGAACCAGGACTCCTGCCCTTGGAGGGAATGTCAGACCAACTAGAACTACAAAGTTCTGGAGGCTATTCCCGATGAATTGGGAAGCCCCGTCCGTCTTACGGCGGGGTAGTTCACAACCTGAATCAAACGCGCATAAACAAGATCCCCGACTTCTCGAAGAAGTCGGGGATCTGCGGGTTGCAATTCTCACAAATCAAATAGGATTGCTATAGTTGAGTGTATTTCTTGTATTTAAGAATTAGATGATTTATCCTGTTTGGCTTTTTTGATCAATTCCATGTAGACATTAATCTCACTAATTTCTACATCATGCTCAACTCTAGTTACTTTCCATCTTTCCTTTTTTAGGTAAACTTCCTCTCCTACTCTGGGAGTAAATTGGAGATCATAGAACTTTTTTAGAAAATCTTTTTGATTTTCTTCCCATAATATTACTTTGACTGGTTCTTTACTCATTGCTTATGCCTTTTTGGTTACTGGATGAAGCTAAGTACTTTGATGACATACATACGGCAAGTTTATCTTACTAATTCAATGGAATAGCGTAGTTAAAACCACATTTTCACAATGTTTCAACTGACCTGTGTAATGATCAGGGAGACCACAATTCTAGACTCTTAAACCAACTCAAATCTCTGTAATCTAAAGTCCAAACACTAGCGTCATAAAGTTGAGCTACCGCTACAACAGAAGCATCTTCTAAAGTTCCTTTCCAGTCTAGTATTTGGCGAACCATGCTGTAAATTTCCTGAAACATTTCCATGTTCACTGGTACAGTCACTGTGTTCTCACTAATGACACTTAGTGCAGTCATTGCAGCACGGCTCGATTGTTCTCGTAGCACAAACTTGTAAACTTCAAACAGCACAGGTAGAGGGGTTAGAACCTCACCAAACAACGCTGGTAACTTACTAAAACCCGCTTTGCATTCCTGATGGTAGTCATCTTGGACAGAAACCAAGGCAATCAGGGGTCCTGCATCCAAAACGAGACGCTTCATCCTTGTATCAAATAATCTTCATTAACTGAAGCGTCTGTAGGAGCATTTTCCACGATTCCTGCTAGCGATAGTAGCCTTGAACCATTTTTGGGGCGTAACTTTTCCGCCAGTGCTTCCTGTACAACACTTGATGGGTTTTGCTCTGGGTGATCTTTTAAGTATTGGTCAAGTTGTGTCCACAACTCATCAGGAATATATAGTGTGCGTTTCATTTTTTCAGCCTCTGGAGGTACAACACTAGTTGTACTCTCATTGTAGTTGCTGGAGTGCGATCGCTATTTTTTAGCTAGTACAGCTTGGCGGAAGTAAGCAGACCATTAAAAGCTACGAAAATTCGGCAAACTGCAAGGCTTAAAAATGGTATATGTATTTACGTCGCATATTACTAGTTCCTGGTCAATGTTGTGATAAGTTTTTCTTCAAGCTTTTTGACTTTTAATCTATCAAAACCGATCAGGATGACGATAATCGCCATCAAGACCAGCAAGATATTACACAGCTACTTGATGGAGTGTCGCCCTTCTTTCTTCACAAAATTTTGAATAAATATCATTATTGCTACTGATGCGGTTAGCAGTAATAGTTAGTGAAGCTAGAAAAGTGTTTGAAGCTTGGATCACAAAAAATTATGTCTATTCCACAATTTCTTGCTGCTGCTAATGGCATAGCTCAGTTATGGTCTTCTGCTGACGGACAATTTTTAGGATTGCTATCAAGTGACCAACATGATACGAACTCCATTAGCAATCTTTATGGGATTTATGGCAGTTTGCATGACACCTGTAGTATTCGTAACCCGCATGGTTTATACGGAGGTATTCATGGAGGGCATAGTCCTTATAATCCTTACTGTGGCAAACCACCTGTTGTTTCTTATCAAAATCAAATAGTGTTAGTCATTACAAGAAATACTAATATTCAAACGAATGGATTACCAATAATTGATCCAGATTTTTTGTTAGGTGTATATATGCAACTTGGTTATTCACCAAATATATTTTACCCTACATCAACCCCAATGGATAGGTTAAATCAAGCTGCTTGGAATACTCAGCAGTCTTTAAATCAATCAGCAGTAATTATTGCATCCATGTTTCGGTAATTGTTGTGTTAATTGTCTTCTGGAAAGGGAATAATTTCTCAGATATGCGATTACGGCAGGTGATTGAAAAGCCAAACTCATAGGTAAAAGTTGGCGAGTTAAGCGTGCTGATGTAGAACAGTACGTTAATCAAGTGTTTTAAATTTGTTGCTTAATTTTGCTGAATACTAAAGGTTAGAATTAATTGATTTCTAAAGGTTACTTATGAACTCGTCTAGTTGCTCACATACTCTGTCCCGTTCCTTAAAAACAGTAAGCGTTCGCAAATTTGGGTCAGGTCGATCTACTAGTTCGTTATTCATTAGCTGAATTACTTCTTGGGGTGGTTTATCTACTAAGCATATTTTATTATATTTTTCTAAATATTTATTTCGCCATTCATTTAATTCCAGAAGAATATTATCATCAAGTTCTTCAATAACAAAATTCTCTATTGGACGGATAAAATTCACCCAATAATCATAAACTCTCTGCGGTAATTCACTTGATTTATCTTTGCCATAAGATACTAAATAATGCCAAGTCCGCATATATTGAAACAAATGTTTGAGATGTTTTGGCTTTTTATTCTTGCAGCGTAAATAACGAACTGCAAGTGCAGGAAGTATGGAACAGCCATAAATCTCCCTTAAGCTGTAGTAGTTTTCATATTCTAAAGGTAGTTCAGTTGAATTACTCCAGTTTGAATAAAGGCAGTACAAAGGAATCCGGGGATGTGTTTTGGCTAAAGAATCATTTATGAGAATGTCGCATTGATGTAATGAATTTTTTGAGTTTTTATAATAAAGATGCTCGAAACATTGCTTTTTAATATCTATAACTTTAGCCTGTACTCGAAATCCTATCCATTTGTTTGCACTGGAATTAGTAAACCACCATTCCCAATCAGCGCCGTTTGTTCCTTCGTCTATTTTATTAAATGTTATGCTGCAAATTTCAGTCGAGTGCCTAATTTTTAGCTCAAGAATATTTAAATCTGTTAAAGTTTCTTCTCCAATTTGACAATTGATAGAACGTCCTTTATCAAGCATATCCCATGTCCACAAGGCACGGCTTCTGAAAGTGTCACATAAAGTTGGACGCATATAGAAAATATAAAAAGTAATACATAGTTTTAGTATTCCCCAACTCAAGTGAAAATTTAGTTGTCCAGGACGCAGCATAACAATTTTTCGGGGGGGAGTGAGTGTAGAAGGGCTATGCAAACTTTAAAGACTGGAGTCCCATCCTACCAAGTCCCAACTCCGATGAAATCATGAGCATTTTAATCTGTCATATTTTGGCGCGATCGCTCTAGATACCATAAAAGGGCAATTGAGGATTTTAATCAAGCTCTCCTCATTTTGCAAAAATATGACAACAGACATAAAATACCCATTCTATGTATTTTGTTGTGCGGCAAGCTGGACAGCTTCTATATCAACATTGAGATGTTGAGCAATCTGCTCCATACTCATACCTGTTTGTAGTAACAGAGGCACGGTAAGTTTCAATATTTCAGCTTCCCGTTCTTCTCGACCCTCTTCTCGACCCTCTTCTCGACCTTCTTCTCGACCCTCTTCTCGACCCTCGGCTTTCGCTTCTTGATAAACCCTTGTTTGCTCTAAAGTCAATCCCAACATAGCTTCAACTTCCTCTCTACTTAAGGTCGAAAACTTATAAACGACGATTGTGGTGATGATGTCTAGTATTTCGTTTTTCGGCAGCATGTCTGTTGACTCTAATTTTACCCGCTCAATCAATTGCTTTGCTTGCTGTGCCATCACTTCATCCGATGCTAGAGTCAACTGCATCAAGTTGATGCCTATTGGCTGCTGATTAGTCGCGCCTAACTCATCTAAATAGATTCGCTGCACTTGGTCGCTATTGAGAAATATTCGATGAGTTTTTTGATCCCTTGGTTCCAAAGAACGGGATGAAAAAATTACCACACAGAACCAATCATCATACTGAGAACGATTCCGGTTCAGGTACATCAGCGACTCAGTAAAGAACCGATGGTAAAGGGCTTCATCTTTTTGGAATTGAACTTCAGCAAAAAAGATCACCCGCGATGTTGCATCCTCTGGAGGTAAAAACACACCATCGACGCGAAAAGCGGTTTCTTTGACTTCAACTGATTCAAATCGATAGTTTTGCCCTTGCAGAGGGGGATTATCAACTAGTTCAAAGAGTAACCCAGGAAAACGTTTAAAAATTTGATAGTAAATGGAATCTCGTTTCACTATTTCATCCTAAAATTCTCTGGTTATGCGTAGGCGTAGCCCGTCGTAGACATCGCAGATTACAACCAAGTCCTAAAAATTAATCCTAACTTGGCTGAAGCATACCCTAATTGAGGTGTATAATGGCTTGCCAAATCGCAACTTCAACTTTTCGTTCGCTGATTTGGAGTGAGTAGGGTTTATCTTTATTTAAAGAGAGAGAGATTGAATCCTATAAACCATACGAAAAAGTAGCTATGGCAAGCGGTGAAGTATTTGATACCAAAACAAAATCCCTATCTGTGCCAAGGGTAAACCTTCTGACCATGTTTCGGCTGGGTTTATTTCAGATGGGGTTGAGCATGATGTCTATTTTGACTCTGGGCGTACTCAACAGAGTCATGATTCAAGAAATAGCAATTCCGGCGACGCTGGTATCAGTAGTTTTAGCACTGCCCTTATTTGTTGCTCCTTCGCGTGTCTGGTTCGGCCAGATTTCCGATGCCAAGCCGTTATGGGGATACCACCGCACAGCTTATGTTTGGGTGGGCGCGGCAATATTTGCGATCGCAGCCTTTTTAGCTATACAAGTGATGTGGCAACTCAATACTGCTGCAAATAGTGCAGGTGGTTGGGTATGGACAACTCAAACAATCGGCTGGACAGCGCTTCTGTCCCTGATATTCGCTATATACGGTCTCGGAATTTCGGCTAGCGGTACTGCCTTTGCTGCTTTATTAGTGGATATATCTGAAGAAGATAATCGTTCCAAAGTGGTCGGTGTAGTTTGGTCGATGCTAATGGTGGGGATTATTGTCGGGGCAATTATCAGTGCTAGCTTGCTGAAGCAATTAACGCCAGAAGCAACAACAGCAACCTTGCAGGCGGCGATCAATAGGCTGTTTCTCGTCGTCCCAATAATTGTATTTGGGTTGGCGATCGCAGCAACATTGGGCGTGGAAAAAAAATACTCCCAATATTTAAGCCGTTCCACATTAGTGAACCGAGAAGACAGCATAACTCTGGGCAAAGCTTGGGAAATATTAACAGCTAGCCCACAAACAGGTATATTCTTCACCTTTTTACTGGTGATGACTCTCTGCTTATTTATGCAAGACCCAGTTTTGGAACCTTATGCAGGTCAGGTATTTAAAATGCCTTTGGCTGAAAGTACTAAACTGAACGTTTTTTATGGAACAGGTGTACTAATTGCCTACGGTGTGAGTGGTTTTTTGATTGTGCCACGTTTAGGTAAGCAAAGAACTGCAAGACTAGGCTGTATATTGGTGGCATTTTGTACAGCATTACTTGGGATATCAGGCTTCACAGCTAATCCAGCCTTCCTCAAGCTAAGTTTAATTTTGTTCGGTTTAGCCACTGGTGTCTTAACTACAGCAGCAGTTAGCTTAATGTTGGATCTCACAGCCGCCGCCGCCGCAGGTACATTTATTGGGGCTTGGGGGTTAGCCCAGTCTGTCTCTAGAGGTGTGGCAGTAGTTTTAGGTGGTACTTTATTGGATATAGGTCGTAAGCTATTACCCAATTTAGTTTTAGCTTATGGACTGGTCTTTGCTTTAGAAGCCGTGGGAATGGTGGTATCGATTTGGTTTCTGAATCGGGTGAACGTCACAGAATTTCAAACAAGCGCAAAGCTGGCGATCGCATCTGTTTTAGAAAGCGATTTAGATTAAACTGTATGGGGCATGGGGCATGGAGCAAATGACTAATAACCAATGACAAATGACAAATGACAAATGACTAATAACTAATAACCAATGAATGATTTTTGGACAACAATTCTTGATTTTGCTCAAACTACCACTACCAGAGTGGGTAAGCAGCTAATGCAAGATTTTGGGCAAGTACAGGCTTCACAAAAAGCTGATGGTAGTTTGGTGACGCAAGCAGATAAATGGGCAGATCAGGAAATTCGGGATGCGTTAGCGAAGCTTACCGAAGGTATCGCTTCTAATTTCTCTGGTTACGGCATTTTGAGCGAAGAGAGCGATCAGTCATTTCCTGGTACTGAGTGGTGCTGGGTAATTGACCCTCTAGATGGTACAACCAACTTTACACGCGGCATTCCCATCTGGACAATATCTCTGGGTTTACTGTATCGAGGTACACCCATTTTTGGTTATGTTTACGCACCAACTCTGAATCAAGCTTTTCATGGTTTCTGGGCAGGTTCATCTGGTTTAGCAACACCAACAGGAGCATTTCTCAATCACCACCCCATCCACACTAGTATAGATAGTCCTAGCAATAATCACTTTTTTAACCTCTGTTCCCGTAGTACCGCAGTTATCCAAAACGGTTTTCCCTGCAAAATTCGGATGTTGGGTGTAGCTAGCTATAACTTTTTGACAGTTGCCACTGGGGCTACTCTCGGTGGAATTGAGGCGACACCAAAAGTTTGGGATATAGCGGGGGCTTGGGTAATTGTCCAGGCGGCTGGTGGCGTTTGGTTATCGCTGAAGTCAGAACCGTTTCCATTGTCACCAGGAGAAGATTATAGCGATCGCTCTTTTCCCACCCTTGTTGTCAGTCGTCCCGAATTAGTTCCAGTATTTCAACCTTTTCTCGAAGGCGTAAAAATTTAATTCGCTGCTTACAAACCTGTAAATAGTAGTAATTTTGTCAACCAGCCTAGTGGACTGTGGCATCTCGATATTAAAGTTAACAAGACCCTAATCAAACAAAGAGTCTAGTATAAATAAAGCTGGTAATAATCCTGATTTAAGTGCAAAACCAGTGTAGTTATTAATTTAAGTAGTGTTGTGTCTTTCATCACACTGGTTAATTTAGTATAAAAAATTTTTATGTTGTCTAATCTAGATTTAATTCGAGAGTTTGTGCAAAACTCCATTCAGAAAAAAGACGTTTTGTTGTCAAATCCTGCTTTGACAGCGCAAACAGTTTATAAAACGAACCAACTGACAGCGAAATCTGAAGGCGTAATTGCGATCGCCCAACTATCCAACACCCTACTTGAATTCTCCATTTCTCCAAAATCATCCCAGTGGGAATTGATCAATCAGGCATTAGCAGAATATAGTTATCTCCTCAAAGGAGAAGTAGATAGTCGGGGTTTCTATCAGTATCAATACTCCCAACTTCCCAAAGGTTATCAGATGCACTGTACTAAATCTGTGCTTCTATGGCGAGCTTGGTGGAAATATCGTAAGTATGCTTACAGACCAGGAATTCCGTTAGAACTGCTGATTAGAACACGAGATTCGTGGTATCCAGTCCGAGATTTAATTATTAGCGACGGACTTCTTTATATCAAAACCTTAGGAAGCGAGATCGCACTTGACTCAGAAGACTTGGTTACTTGGTTAAGCAAAATTGATGTAACCAAAATTAAAGAAATACCGACTACAGAGACTTAACAATTCAAAATTCAAAATTGATAATTAGGCAAAGGATGTGAAGAAAAATGAAAGGACTTTGGCTTGAAAATAACCAGTTGCAACTACGGACAGATATTCCTATTCCTGAAGCACCACCGGGAGAAGCCTTGGTACGCGTCTTACGTGCGGGTATTTGTAACACTGACCTGGAACTACTCAGAGGCTACTATCCCTACACTGGTATTTTGGGGCATGAATTTGTCGGCGTTGTCGAACAAGGGCCAGAACACTTAGTTAATCAACGCGTAGTTGGAGAAATCAATGCTGTGTGTGGGCATTGTCGGTTTTGTCTTAGCGGACAACCAACTCACTGCGAAAATCGTACAGTACTGGGTATTGTCAACCGCAACGGCGCTTTTGGTGAATATCTCTGTTTGCCGATAGAGAATCTGCATCCAGTACCTGATAATGTGCCAACAGAAGTAGCAACATTTACAGAACCTATAGCAGCAGCTTTAGAAATTCAGCAGCAAGTGCAATTGCGTCCAAATGATCGGGTGTTAGTGGTTGGAGATGGCAAACTAGGGCAGTTAGTAGCCCAAACACTAGCTTTAACTGGCTGTGAACTTTTAGCTGTAGGGCGTCATCGAGAAAAACTGGCTAACTTAGAAGCACGAGGGATAAAAACGAGTCTAGCCGACGCTGTTACAGATGGATATTTCGATATCTCAGTAGAATGTACTGGCAACCCAGAAGGATTTGCGATCGCTCGTCGCGCCCTACGTCCCCGTGGTACACTTGTACTCAAAAGTACTTATGCTGGCAATCTCAGTCTAGATGTCTCTTCTTTAGTAGTGGATGAAATCACCCTCATCGGCTCCCGTTGTGGCCCCTTTGCCCCAGCCCTCCAGCTACTAGCTACAGGACAAGTTGATGTACAACCCCTAATTCATGCCACCTACCCCCTCATTGAAGGGCTTGCGGCTTTTGAACACGCTCAGAGTCGCGGTGTTTTGAAGATATTGTTAGAGATTGGTTAATGGTCATTGGTCATTGGTCATTGGTCATTGGTCATTGGTCATTGGGAAAGAGGAGGCAGAAGGCAGAAGTTCTTTAATTTTGAATTTTGAATTTTGAATTTTGAATTGATTTCTCCCCAGTCCCTAATACAGATAAGGATTTGTCTTCGGTTGATAGTCAGAACAATCGATCGCTTCTTCGGTGTTGGCAATAGATGGGCGGACAGTACATTTAAGACGGTAGTTATCGGTAAAAAATTGGCACCCAGTACAGGGGATTTGATGCATTTGCTTGGCTGTAGTCAGACTATCTCGCGCTGCCGACCAGAGACTTAAAACAACGAGAATAATTACAGTCCAAGCAACGATAAAGCAAATTGGGACTAACAAAGGTTGAATCCCATTAATGAGGAAAAATATCAGTTTAAACACGGTATGTCCTGATACAAATTAGGAGTTAACAGTATATTAGCTCCTAATTCCTAACTTCTCACTTATCAGAAGTATAAGTTAAACGCCAGCATGACCTAGTGCTAAACCAGTGACGAGCATTCCTAGAACAAGGAACGGTTGGGCGCTGGCTTGATACTTAACATCATTCTTCACAGGATCGCGCAAGAAATACATATCCTGCAAGGTGATTTGCGGGATGATTAACAATACAAGTATTGCTGCATACAAATTCTCATGGATGCTGACGAGATAGGCTGCAATCAATCCCTGAAAGACATCAATCGTTACTACACAAATCCAAGATGCAGTGGTGATGCCAAACATTACGGGTAGTGAATTTAATCCTAACTGGCGATCGCCTTCTACACTCTTAAAATCATTAACAATAGCAATGCCCAATCCAGCCAAGCTGTAGAACATTGTCAAAATCACAATTGTAGAATTCAGTTCACCAAACAAAGCGTGTCCTGTAGACCAAGGTAGGGTGATATAGCTTGCACCCAAGGCGTAGCTACCTAGCCAGCCGTTTTGTTTGAGTTTCAGGGGAGGTGCAGAATAAATGTAGGCGATGAAAGAACCGATAATCGCGATCGCTGTAATTGTCGGGAATTCATGACCAGACCACACATCTAACACAAATGCCAAACCAATACCAGCAATCAGTAATACCCAAATCTGAATAATTACTTGGGGTAGGGGAATTGCCCCAGAGGGTATGGGGCGATAGGGTTCATTGATGGCATCGATTTCGCGATCGTAGTAATCATTGAGGATTTGGGTGTAACCTGTCATCAACGGCCCAGCCAGTAACATACAGGCTGCGACTTTCAGCACATTTTCCAGCGTCCAAGTATAGTTACCAGAAGAAGCCGCACCACAGACTACGCCCCAAATTAGGGGAATCCAGGTGATGGGCTTCATTAGCTGCAAACGAATTTTCCAGATTGAAGTTTCTCCAGCAGATGCACCTTTCATCCCCAACAGCTGCCTAGTTTTCGCACTGCGATCGCTCGTTGCTATTACTTGTTCGCTGGGATTATTTGCAACCAAGTCTATTGCTTCAGGTTGGTTAGGGTCTGGGGTAATGGGAGTTGATTCTGACATAAGATTTACTGATTAATAGGGCATTGGGTATTGGGCACTTGTACTGAGCGAAGCCGAAGTATGGGGTATTGGGCATTGAGCATTGGGCATTGGTGATTAACTTTCTTCCCTATTCTCCAGTCCCCAGTCCCCAGCCCCCAGTCCCCAGTCCCCATTCCCATAACTTAAAACGAAATTATCAAATAATTATTCTGAAATTTTGCTCCAGCAACGGGTCTACCACTCAGAGCCGGTGGTAAGGGAATATTGCGTCGCTGATCTCCGGCTTCTACCGTAACTTCTGGGCCATATTGGGTAAGTTTGACCTGTTTTTTGTCAAATCCTGGCAAGAATAAGCGTACTTGACGATTGTGGGTGTCTATTTCAATTGGTTTGGGAGCCTGTAAAGCTTGGGCTTCAAAGTTGGGTAGAGCGTCTATTAGTGGTTGCCAATCACCTGTAGGTGAGTCGGGAATGACGCTCACAGGTAGGGGTATAAATTCCTCTGAGAGGTTCCCAGTTGTCTCCGTAGACACAAGCAGAACACCACCAACAGTTAAACCTATTTGTTGAGCGCTACCCCATAAATAACGAGCATTTGCTACCTCAATGGGGTCTCCTGTAGTCACTAAGAAAGCAGCGAGACGCTTAGGATCGGCTAGAGCGGCTCTCCCCTTTTCTAAGAGATTATTGACTTGGTTAGTGGGGCCTGCAAAATTATCTGCTGTCCAGTTGATATTGAAAAAACTGCTAATCAGGGGTTGAATTAAGGGTGATTCAGTAATCGTCTTCCCCAAATCGGAGTTGACAAATAATTGCCGAAATCGCCTGACATACCAACTCAGAGATTCTGGCAAACCCAACATTCGTAACGTTAAAGAGTCGCCCGTGCCATCGTAGACGATCGCATCATATTTGCCACTGGCATCATATTCGCGGATAGCATTCAATGCCAAGGCGTTGTCCATCCCCGGCAATACTACCAGTTCTTGACCAAAAACGTCTTTGAATATGGGCGTGCGGAGATATTGCGCCTCAAGCTTTTTCACTTCGTCCCAGTTGCGTTCTAGTAGTACAGATGCTTGAAACTGGACTACTTGCAAATTGGGAGCTATTTCCTGGGGATCGGCAGCAATGGGAGTCCCCAGCAGAATTTGCAATGTTGGTTCTGCTTGTGCTGCTAGGAGTACGCGCTTGCCTTGACTTGCCAATAATTTGGCGGCGGCGATCGCAATTTTGGTACGAGCGGTGCCGCCTTTGCCCAAAAATGTCAATATTAGAGCCATTAGTTGATTCCTATTTTCACCGCCGATCTTTTCAACTCCAACTTAGCACTCAACAAAGACTCTCAACCTGTGCTTTCAATTTCAGATGGCAAGAAAAACCTGAATCTGAGTTCTTTACAACTACACAGCTTTGATTTCATCTTCAAAAAACCAAGTGGAAGTATTATCGTCAAACAGCACCACTACACCGATTCCACCATCAATGACTTTGTAGCCTTGGATGATACCCACTTGTCCGAGTTTTTTCACAATTGGGGGAGAAACGCGATCGCGCAAACGATAGACTTTAACCTTTTGTCCGATTTCCATGCCTGATTACAATTCAGATAAACCTTCGTCTCAGTGTAGCGGAATCCGTGACTCTGCTCTCACAAATTCAGTAGAGATGAGGAAGATGAAGGAGAATAGTAAATGACTAATGACTTCTGAGGTTCAATGGTGGTTATAACAAGAACAATAGCGATCGCTAGCGGAAAATTCGTCTAGACGCAAAGCTGGTTGTCGTCAAAAATCGGAGAGAGTTGTTTAAGATAGCTTGAGTTCAGCAACACAGGTAGTAGTCATGTATCAACCAATTCCACCCCGTCCGCCACAAGAAACCATGCCTACGATGTATGATTTACCCAGTGAATTAGTAGGAGAATCAGGTTTGCCAGATGAATTTCACCGCATTCAGGCAGATTTGCTCAGTGAGACTTGTCAGCCTCTTGCTTATCCATCTGAGGAAATTTTGCTTGCTAGCGACTTAAATCTTTACTACGATCCCCGCCATCCTTTGTGGTATAAGCGTCCTGATTGGTACATGGTTTTAGGATTACCTAGTGCTAGCCAACAGCAAGACCTACGCTTAAGTTACGTCATTTGGCAAGAAGGAATTGATCCATTTTTAGTAGTTGAATTACTTTCACCTGGTACAGAACAAGAAGACTTAGGAAAAACACTGCGGGAAGTAAACCGACCCCCAACGAAGTGGGAAGTATATGAACAGATTTTACGGGTTCCCTACTACGTTATCTATGACCGCTATGAAAATCATTTGCGTGCCTTTAAACTTATGGGCACTCGTTATGAAGCAATCTCGTTACCAGAAAACCGCTTCTTTTTGGCAGAGTTAGAGCTAGGATTGGGTCTTTGGCAAGGTTCTTACCAGCAGACAACAGGTTTGTGGTTGCGTTGGTATAATGCAGTTGGTTGGGTGCCGACGCGAAGAGAACAAGCAGAACAGGAACGCCAACGGGCTGAACAGGAACGCCAACGGGCTGAACAGGAACGTCAACGGGCTGATAGACTAGCAGAGTATTTGCGATCGCAAGGAATTGATCCAAACAACCTACCCTAGTAAAAGGTAGCCATGACTACAAGCATAAAAATAGTCAATCCCAACATCGAATATCCTAGTTCCGACGGTGAACCATTGGCAGAATCATACCTACATCTCTACGCAATTCTCACCACCCTAGAAGTAATTAAACAATACCTAGCAGGCAGGCAAGCCACAGTTTTAGCAGACCAATTTCTCTACTATGCTCAAGGTTTTCCTAAATTAAGAGTTGCACCAGATGTAATGGTAATTTTTGATGTGCCGCCTGGGGGTCGGGATAGTTATAAAGTTTGGGAGGAAGGTCAAGTTCCCCAGGTGATATTTGAAATGACTTCCCAAGGAACTCAAAAACAAGACCAAGAGCAAAAGAAAAATCTCTATGAACAATTAGGGATTTTAGAATATTGGTTATTTGACCCCAAGGGGGAATGGATTGAAGAAAAGTTAAGGGGATATAGGTTGGAGGATGAGACTTACCAGTTAATTACCGATGGTATATCTCAACCGTTAGGATTAAGACTGGCAGTGGAGGGAGAATTATTGGGATTTTATCGTCTAGATACCGGGGAGAAATTACTCACACCGACTGAACTGGCTGAACAATTACAACAAGAACGCCAACGTGCAAACCAAGAACGCCAACGGGCTGATAAACTGGCAGAATATTTGCGATCGCTGGGAGTTGATCCAGATAACTTGAGTTAAGCAAAAAAAGAAAGCAGTATTGCCAACCTAATTTAGGTACGATTTTATAGTTAATGATGTATTCTCCAAAGAAGACAAGGTTACTCTTATGGTTATAAAGCCTTATAAAGAGAAATTGGGTGTATCAGTAGTGAACAAGGAAGCAGGATTGATTACAAACAATGCAAGGATTTGTACGTAAAGCAGCGAGACTGAGGCGCATACTGCCAGTCAATGCAAAGTGGTGGGCAAAGTTTGACTTGCTGAGAACTTTGGTTAAGCGAGATTTAGAAGCGCGATACAAGGGTTCTATTTTAGGAAACTTGTGGCCTTTGCTAAATCAGCTCTCACAATTATTAATTTACACTTATGTATTTTCGGTCGTGCTGAAGGTGAAGTTAAGTCTCAAAAGCTTACCAGAAAATAACTTCACCTTTGGGCTATGGCTGTTTGCGGGTTTACTTCCTTGGCTTGCTTTTTCAGGGGGATTAATGCAGTCTGCTAACTCAGTAGTAGCACAGAAAAATTTAGTCAAAAAGGTCGTATTTCCTTTAGAATTGCTACCACTAGTACCGATTTTATCAACCTTTATTGAAAGTTCTTTTGGTTTAATAATGTTGATTCTTTTTGTAGCAGTTAATACTCATACTTTACATCCTACCTTAGCATTATTACCCTTAGTCTGGCTAACACAGTTATTATTAACAACAGGTTTAGGCTATTTAGTTTCAGGACTAACAGTTTTTTTGCGAGATATTCCCCAGACTTTAGCAGTGGTTTTAAATATTTGGATGTATTTGACACCGATTATTTATCCGGCATCAGCAATTCCAGAGGAATGGCGAAGTGTAGTATTTTGGTTAAATCCTATGACAGCTATCGTTGAAGTTTATCGCGATTTAATTTTAGTTGGAAAGGTTGAACATTGGGGTGAATGGGGAATATCCTCAATAATTGCATTTGTGATGTTTTGTTGCGGGTTTTATGTGTATAAACGTTTGCGAACAGCATTTGCTGATGTATTGTGAAACATTTGGTACTTTAATAACTAGAAGTTTTGAGGATTAATAGTAACACTATGGGAGAAGAAATTGCAATTTCCCTCAAAAATGTCTCGAAATGCTACAAGCGATATACTCAACCAGCCGATCGGCTAAAAGAGATTTTATTACCAGAAAAAACCTATGCTCAAGAATTTTGGGCATTGCAAGATGTTTCTTTCCAAGTGATGAAGGGTGAAACTATAGGCATCATTGGGCGTAATGGTGCAGGTAAATCCACTCTTCTGCAAATGATTTGCGGTACTTTGACCCCGACCAGTGGTGTAGTTCAAGTGAATGGACGTGTTGCCGCCCTGCTGGAATTGGGCGCTGGGTTCAACCCAGAATTCACGGGGCGAGAAAACGTGTATATGAATGGGGCAATCATGGGGCTTTCCAGACAAGAGGTGGATAAGCGCTTCCATCAGATTGCTGCTTTTGCCGATATTGGAGATTTTATTGACCAGGCTGTTAAAACTTATTCCAGTGGTATGTATGTCCGGTTGGCTTTTGCCTCAGCGATTCACGTTGACCCAGATATCCTAATTGTGGATGAGGCTTTGGCTGTAGGGGATATGTTTTTTCAGGCTAAGTGCATGGCACGAATGCGGCAAATGATGGAAACAGGTGTAACAGTCCTGTTTGTCAGCCATGATACGAGTTCAGTTAAAAGTCTTTGTCAGCGATGTGCTTTCCTCGAAAAAGGAAAACTGCTGAAAATTGGTAAAGCTTCAGAGGTGGTAGATACTTATATAAGTATTGTTAACAGTGAAATGAATCAGGAGTTGAAGCAACAAGTTGAACTAATAAATGAAAATATCCCAACTATTAGTCAACATGAAAAAGTAACACAAGATAATAATTTACATGGGCAATCTACTATATCAAAAATATTTGTTTCTACTATTAAGGAAGCTAAGTTTGCTGAAGGCGCTCACCGCTACGGCGATGATAGTGCAAAAATATTGGATATTAAGCTGCTAAACAGCCAGCATCGTCCTACTGACCAACTTGATTTTAAAGAAGATTTTACTATTCAGGTTTCTATTCTCTTTAAACAAGACCTACCCTCATTTTGTATTGGGTATTCATTTAGAGATTTAAAGGGACAAATGCTGATTGCTTATGTGAGCAGCGCTAAAAGAATAGAAATACCTTCAGTCAAAGCAGGAGAAGTTTACGTTATAGAAATAAAAGGTACAAATATTTTAAATTACGGAATTTATACTATTACAATTGGCGCAGAATTACCTGTTGTAATCAATGAACAACATATTTTTCTAGATATCCTAGAAAATGCCGTTGTTTTTCGATCTAATTACGCAAAAGATCCACGCGATCGTTTTCCAAGTATGGTTTATGCAAATGTAGATTTTGATTTTTTAAAAATAACCAATCCTTTGAATTACACTCACTCATGATAAATTCATAATATTAAATTACTCAAACATGAATGATTACAATAGATTTGCTAATTTGTCATTTGATGATTTTCGGAAAATGGCAAAAGATGATTCGTTAAGCTGCTATGAAAAAATAGGTTTTCCTAACTCTTACCGACAAGGTAAAGAGCATTTTATATTTGAGGATATTATTAGCAAATTGCCCTTGTTATATACACAGAATAAAGTGGTTCTTGATATTGGGTCTGGTTGTAGTGAATTACCTCTCATGCTGATTGATTTATGTCGAAAAAATGAACATAATCTGATTCTAATTGATTCAGAGGAAATGCTATCTCATTTACCAAATGAACCATTTATTAAAAAAATTATTGGTTATTACCCTGATTGTAATGATTTATTTAATAAGTATACAGGTAAAGTGGATGTCATATTAACTTATAGTGTAATACATTATATATTTGTTGAATCAAATATATGGAATTTTTTGGATAGCTCCCTGGAATTAATGTCTGATGGTGGAGAAATGCTGGTGGGAGATATCCCTAATATCTCTAAAAGAAAGCGTTTCTTTAGTAGTAAAAATGGAATTAAATTTCACCAAAATTTTACAGGCAAAGAAGAATTACCAGAAGTATCCTTCAATAATATTGAACACCACCTGATTGACGATTCCGTAGTTTTATCTTTAGTTACTAGAGCGAGAAATCAAGGCTTTGATGCCTATGTGTTACCTCAGAGATCAGATTTACCAATGGCAAATAGGCGGGAAGATATTCTCATTAGAAAACCTTGATGCAAGCTATGAATAAAAATCGCAAGTTAGTAATTGTGGGTGATAGTGCTTTTGCTGAAGTTGCTTATGAGTATTTTACTTATGATTCAGAATACGAAGTAGTAGCATTTAGTGTAGAAAAAGATTATCTCAATAAAAGTAGTTTATTTGGAATACCTGTAGTTACCTTTGAATCACTAGAAGAAATTTATAATCCCCGTGAACATGAGATATTTGTAGCCATTGTCTATACCCAGTTAAATCGTTTAAGAACTAGGCTATGTAATCAAGCTAAAGATAAAGGATATAGACTAGCAAGCTACATCAGTAGTAAAGCTTTTGTCTGGAGAAATGTCAAATTAGGAGAGCATTGTTTTATATTTGAAAACAATGTTGTTCAGGCATTCGTGCAGTTAGGAAATAATGTTATTCTATGGAGTGGAAATCATATTGGTCATCATTCAATTATTCAAGATAATTGTTTTTTTTCATCCCATGTCGTGATTTCTGGTTTTGTTGAGGTGGAAAAAAATTGTTTTTTCGGTGTGAATTCAACTATTAGCAACAATCTCAAAATTGAGAGAGATTGCTGGATTGGGCCTAATGTGACTATAAGTAAGGATACAAAAGTAGGAGAGATTTACCGTATACCACATATAGAACCTGCAAAGCTAACCACTTATCGCTTCTTCAAACTATCGGACTAGGTTAATGATTTGGAAAAAGCTGGGATTAGTCTATGTAGCTAATGGGCAAAAGGATTGGGCTATTTCCCATGCTTATATTCCTACTTCCATGATGCTAGATGAGGAACGGATCAGAGTTTATGTAGCATTTTTAGATAGTCACAAAGTTGGGCGCATTGGATTTGTTGATCTGGAAGCAAAAAATCCACTTCAGATATTAAAAGTTTCTGATCAACCTGTGTTAAATATTGGCCAACCAGGAACCTTTGATGATAATGGTGTCACACCTATTTGCTTATTAAAATATCAAGATAATTTGTATTTATATTATGTAGGTTGGCAGTTAGGTGTAAAGGTTCGCTACTTCTTGTTGATGGGTTTAGCAATTAGCAAAGATAATGGTGAAAGTTTTCAAAGATATTCCCAAGTACCAATTTTGGAGAGAAGCGATCGCGAGCTTTTTGTACGTACAGCAGCCCATGTTCATTTTGAGAATGACCAGTGGAAAATGTGGTATATCGCTGGTAGCAAATGGATTGATGTTAATGGTAAACAAGTCCCTAGCTACAATATGCGCTACCTAGAATCTAGAAATAGAAACGACTGGGAAAAACAAGGTGTTGTCTGCCTGGATTTAGCTAATGAAGATGAGTATGGATTCGGTAGACCATTTGTACTTCAAGAAGATGGTTTATACAAAATGTGGTATTCCATACGCTCTATCAGCAAAAGCTATAGATTAGGATATGCAGAATCTCAAGATGGTAAAACCTGGCTGCGTAAAGATCAGCAGGTTGGTATTGATGTGTCTGATAGTGGTTGGGATTCACAAATGATTAGTATGGCGTGCATCCAAAAAACCAAATACGGCATTTATATGTTTTACAACGGAAATAACTACGGAGAAACAGGATTTGGAGTTGCAATCTTACAGTAATAAAAGTAAAAATCCTATAGATACAGATGAAGAGTCTGTTGAAGAAAATAATTCTCTAAAAATTATTCCCTACTCTGAAGAAAATGCTGCGATCTGGGATGAATTTTTAGCTAGGGCACCAATGGCTACATTTCTCCAAACTCGTCGTTATCTTTCCTACCATGCTGATCGATTTCAGGATGTATCCTTAATTATTAAGGATGAGAAAAATCGACTAGTCGGTTTATTTCCAGCAGCGGTAGATCCATCTAATAGTAAAAGAGTAGTTAGTCATCCGGGCATTACTTACGGCGGATTGTTGCATACAGGTAATTTGCGTGGCGCAAAGATGCTTGAGGCTTTTAAAGCACTGCGGCATTATTATGCTAATCATAGATTTGAATCACTTCGATATAAGGTAGTACCAAACATTTACCATCAAGTACCAGTTGCTGATGATTTGTATGCACTTTTTTGTATGGAAGCGGTACGCTATCGTTGCGATCTTTCCTGTGCTATTGACCTTACTAATCGACTAGAGCCAAGCCTGCGACGAAAGCGAGGACTAAAGAAAGCTCTAAAAAACGAAGTTAAAGTAGATTTTGGCTTTGAATTTGCTGGGCATCTTTGGTCAGTTATAGAAGATAATTTAGCTAATAAATATGGGGTAAAACCTGTTCACTCAGCCAAAGAAATCATTCATTTATATTCATTATTTCCAAATAATATTGAATTTGTTGTTGGCTTGTATGAAACTCAAGTACTGGGAGGTGTTGTATTATTTGTATCTCCACAAGTAGTACATGCCCAATACATCGCTTCAAGTCCCAAAGGTTATCAATTAGGTTTACTAGATGCAATCTTTCAAAAATGTATTGACAAAGCGAAGGATTTGGGCAAGCGTTATTTTAGTTTCGGTATCAGTACTGAAAATGAAGGTAAATATCTGAATACTAGTCTTTATCAATTTAAGTCAGAATTTGGTTCTAGTGGTGTAGTGCATGAGTTTTACGAAATGAATTTAGGAGGATGATGTATAAATGGGCGTTGAGAACTGTAAACTGATTACTCTTCCCAAAATTACCGATCCTCGTGGCAACCTTACTTTTATTGAAGGTGGGAGACATATTCCTTTTGAAATTCAGAGAGTTTATTACTTATACGATGTACCTGGAGGTGCAGAGCGAGCAGGTCATGCTCATAAGAAATTACAACAATTGTTTATCGCCATGTCTGGTAGCTTTGATGTTGTCTTAGATGATGGAACTCAGCAAAAAAGCTTCCACTTAAATCGTTCTTATTATGGTCTTTATGTTTGCCCTATGATATGGCGAGAACTTAATAACTTTTCTTCTGGTTCTGTATGCCTGGTTTTAGCTTCCACCATTTATGATGAAACTGATTATCACAGAGATTATCAAGGGTTTTTAACATCTGTTCGGGGTGTCAAATAATGAAAGTTCCGTTTCTCAATTTTGAGGCTTCCTATGTTGAATTAAAGGAAGAACTTGATGCAGCATATCGAAGAGTAATGGATAGTAGCTGGTATATTCTCGGTAAGGAAGTCGAAGCTTTTGAAGCAGAGTTTGCTGCTTACTGCGAAACGAAATATTGCATTAGCGTGGGTAATGGCTTAGATGCTTTGCATCTCATCTTGAGAGCAATGAACATCAGTACTGGTGATGAAGTAATTGTGCCAGCTAACACTTATATTGCTACCTGGCTGGCAATTTCCTACACTGGAGGAATACCTGTACCAGTGGAACCAGATGAGAGAACGTATAATATAAATCCTCAACTTCTTGAAGCTGCAATTACGGAACGCACAAAAGCGATTTTGGCAGTGCATCTTTATGGTCAACCAGCGGACATGGATGCTATCAATGTAATTGCAAAGCGATATAATCTCAAAGTGATTGAAGATGCTGCTCAAGCTCATGGCGCACGATTTAAGGAGCGTCGTGCAGGTAGTTTAGGGAATGCAGCAGGTTTCAGTTTTTATCCCACTAAAAACCTTGGAGCTATCGGTGATGGAGGAGCGGTAACAACTAACGATGTAGACTTAGCCGATAAAGTTCGCTTACTGCGTAACTATGGTTCCCGTATAAAGTATGAAAATGAAATTCAGGGTTACAATAGCCGACTGGATGAATTACAAGCGGCATTTTTAAGAGTGAAACTAACTAAACTAGATGAATGGAATTCTCGCCGCGCTCACATAGCGGAACAATACTTGCAAGGACTAGTCAAAACTACTAACGTAACTTTGCCTTTTGTACCTAACTGGGCTGAGTCAGTGTGGCATTTATTTGTTGTACGTCACCCCAAAAGGCACAGCCTAGAGCAAGATTTGCGCCAAGCTGGGATTGGTACACTGATTCACTATCCAATTCCTCCACATCTGTCAGGTGCTTATATCGGTAGCGGATGGCATGAAGGAAGTTTTGCGATCGCGGAACAACTAGCTAAGGAAGTCCTGAGTTTACCCTTACATCCCCATATCACAGAGGAGCAAATATCAATAATTGTAAATTATTTCAACAAGGATTTTTAAAGTGAATCTTTACTCGTCATCATTAGTTACTAATATTTTATCTCAAAAACAGCGGAACAGCGTTCAATTTACTTTGCAATTATTCTATGCAGATACATTAGATTTTCAAGAATCTCACAGCTTGTTAGTTTCAACTATTGCTGGATTTGGTGAGCCTATTGACATCAAAATTAATTTATCAAAATCACCACAATACTTACGGATAGACCCTGGCTTTTTATTTTCATTCCATAAAAATCCTAACTTTGAAATTATCCGTATTCAAGAAATAGAAGCAGTGGAAAAAATAAACTGCAATCCAGAGGATAACTCAATTAATCGTCATCAGATACATATAGATTTTAAAAATCAAGAGACTTGGATGGTATGTGGTTACGATCCTTATTTTATTTTTCAAAATCCTTTTATTGGGGATGATATTTGTATTAGATTTAGCAGTCAATTGGTTTTAGCCATTTTGTAGTAGTTATGTATAATAATTATATTTTGAATGTAGAATCTCAAATAGCTGAATATATGAGATCGGGGGATTTAGAAAATCCTTTGCATTTACTTGTTAACTTTGTCGAAAAAATTATTAGAGATAATCGAGCCACAGCTAAAGTATTTGGTTCTGCAACTTTAGATAAACTCTGCCAGCAGATCGGCGCTAAAGCTTTAGAACATCAAGAGCCATTATTGGCAATCGACTCATCCTCTAATCATGAAAACGGAAATATTATATATATTGCTACTGAACTTTATAAAACAGGTGGACATACTGCACTATTAGAAGATTTGATTAAAGCGCAACCGCATAGAAAACACATAATTTTAATTACAGATATATTTAATACAGTTAATCGTGAAATTATTTTAAGTAGGTTTGCATATCTCAATGTAAAAATCGAGTGGGCACCCCAAAGTACTTTACTAGATAAACTTTTTTGGTTGCAATCTCAGTTAATAGAGAAACAATTAAGTCAGGTATTTTTGTTTAATCACTGGCAAGATGCTGTAGCTATTGCAGCTGTACAACCTCATCTCGCCCAACAATTATTTTTTTACCATCACTGCGATCATCAACTGTGTTTAGGCTTATATTTATCTCATGCAAAACATATTGATCCACACACTTTTGGTTTTTACAACTGCCGCCATAATTTGGGTGTTGCTAATACTAGATATATCCCTTTGGTGGTTGAAGACTTAGGTACACGTTCACCTGAATTACCATTTATAGCAAATGGCAAACTGAGAACTTGCTCTTCAGGGAGTGGTAATAAGTTTGAGCAAATCTATCCTTACAGTTATATTGAAGAAGTCCCAAAAATTCTGGATGTGACACAAGGAGTGCATGTACACATTGGCGAGCTATCGCATTACAGTTTAGAAAGAATTAGGCAGGGCTTAGAAGAAAGAGGTATTACCCAAGAATCATTTATTTATATTCCTTGGGTAAAAAGTTTATGGTGGACAATAGGTGAGCAAAAAATAGATGTATACCTTAATTCTTTCCCTTTAGGTGGTGGGAGAGCATCTATTGAAGTCATGGGATCGGGTACGCCATTTATTGGTCATCAAAACTATAATTCTCGTGTACTAAGTGGGATTGATATCGTTTATCCAGAAGCTTATTTTTGGCAAAAACCTGAAGAATTGTATAGTTATTTGCAGGGATTGACTCCTGAAGTTTTGACAGAACAAGCTGCTTATTCTAGAAGACATTATGAACTTTACCACACACCAAAAGTTTTACAACAATGTTTACAAGATTGTAATTCTGAAGAAGGTCTGTTTCCACCACCACTCAGAGATTATGTGACAGATGGGCTACAAAATTTTCTTGATAACGCAAACTCAGATTTAACAAAACAATTTATCGATATATTAGATGCGATGTATCCTATTTGGGATACGGATAAACTTGAACTTGACAAAAGCAAGATATCAGATTTTCTCTATAGATTGACCATATCTGCAAATGAGCTAGAGCGATCGCATTTACAGTTGCAACAAACTCAAGCTGAATTGGCAAAAATTAAAACTATTCTTGCTATTATACATAGTAAATTTTTGCAGATCGACACATAATAGTTGAAACTGAAAAAATTTTTAGATGGAGAAGATGAGTATTGATGCGTGACTATAGTGTATGATTTAATAGCTTGCACAAAACTTAGTAGATACCAGTATTAAAAATTTGAAATAATTACTTAACTGAAATGATGGGACTTACTAAAAAATAGTGCCAGTACTTCTGATAGAACAAAAATAAGAATAATTGGAGAAGAAGATTTAAGGTATGTATCATAAATCAGCTCCTGATGTATCGATTGTCATTCCAACTAGAAATGGCGGCGAATTATTCCGAGATGTTTTAGCAAAACTTCGGCAACAAGAATATCAAGGAAATTTTGAGATATTAGTCGTTGATTCTAGTTCATCAGATAAAACTGTAGAATTTGCCAAGGAATTTGGAGCAAAAGTAGTTGTAATTCCTGCTCAAGAGTTTAATCATGGGTTAACTCGTAATTATGGTATCAGCTTGGCAACAGCGGAAATTGTAATTTTGATGACACAAGACGCATTACCAGCCAATAACAAACTCATTCATCACTTGGTAGCAAATTTTACTGATGAGGCTGTTGGCGGAGCTTATGCCAGACAGTTAGCTCGTCCAGAGGCAGATATTTTAACTAAAAGAAATCTGGAAAATTGGTTAACCGGTAGAGCAGAACCAGAAGTGCGTCAGATGACAAACCCAGATATCTACGAAAAATTACCGCCTTTGGAAAAATATCTATTTTGTAATTTCGATAACGTTTGTTCCGCTATTCGGAAAACAGCATGGGAAAAAGTGGCTTTTACAAAAAATGATTTCGGAGAAGATATTGACTGGTGTCTGCGTACCTTGAAAATGGGATGGAAAATTACTTATCAGTCTCAAGCAATTGTAATTCATTCTCACGATCGCTCGGTTATATATGAATACAAAAGAACTTATATGTGCCACAGAAAATTATATGAACTTTTCGAGTTAGAATGCGTTCCATCCCTGAAGTTTGGATACCCTTCACTCATACAACTAATTATCTCGGAATTCCTTTATGTAGTTAAGCACGAGCCAAATCTACAAAAAAAGCTAAAACTTCTATTCCGCATACCAGCACTTACTGTAGCAAGTTTTTTGGGGCAGTATCGCGGTGCCCAGGATGAAAAGTTGAAACGTGGTAAAAAAATGAGTGGAGTCTGACAAATGAAAATATTGCTAACAGTACATCAATTCTTACCTGATTATTCATCAGGAACAGAAATTCTGACGTATAAAACTGCTAAGGAATTGCTATCTCGTGGGTATGACGTGTCAGTATTTACTGGATATCCTGCTCAAGCAGAAATGGAAGAATCAGCTAGGTTTGACAGCTACATTTATGAAGATATAAAAATCATTAGGTTTCACAATTCTAATATTTCACTTGGTGGGCAAAATATAGTTGAAGCTGAGTATAATAACCTGTTTCTTGCCAATTACTTTCGGCAATACTTGATTGATTGGAAGCCGGATATTGTACATTTTTTTCATTTAGGTAGGCTCTCAGCATCTGCAATAGATGTTTGTGCCGAACTTCAAATTCCCACAGTCATGACAACCACAGATTTTTGGTTAATTTGTCCTACTAATCAGTTGCGACTAGCTGATAATAGCTTATGCGCTGGGCCTAATTTTAGTGCCGTTAATTGTTTGAGGCATCTCGTTGAATCATCCCAGACACCTGAGATTAAGAAGAAAGTCAAAACTTTACCAGACTGGTTAATAGTACTTATAATCTTGGGTTTTAAAACTAATATATTGTCTGCAAACTGGTATTACGGTTACTATGTGCTTGCATTAACCAACCGCCCGAAATTCATGCAAAATCGCATGAACAAAATTGATAGAGTATTAGTCCCAACTCGTTTAATGCAAAATATATTAAAAAACAATGGGTTAAACCCTAAACGTATTTCATTTGTTCCTTATGGATTAGATACAAAGAATATTCAACGGGAAACTAAGAAAGGACATTTAAATCAACTACGTGTTGGTTTTATTGGTACATTATATGAACACAAAGGAGTGCATTTACTCCTAGAAGCTATTTGTAAATACTTACCAGATGCTGCAATTGAACTGAAAATCTATGGAAATTTACATGATTTTCCTGAATATGTTAATCAACTTCATGAAATAGCAAAAGATGATCCAAGAATTTCTTTCTGCGGTACTTTCCCTAATCACGAGATTAGCAAAGTTTTTTCCGATTTAGATGTTCTAATTGTGCCATCTATTTGGTATGAAAATACGCCGTTAGTTATATACTCGGCTCAAGCTGCGGGTTGTCCTGTAATTGGTAGTGATGTAGGAGGCATTTCTGAAATTATCCAACATCAAATTGATGGTCTTTTATTTGAGAGAGGGAATGCATCTGAATTGGCGAAATCAATTCGTATTTTATATGAAGATAGAACTTTGTTGAATAAGTTAGCTCAAAGATTGTCACCTCCTAAATCTATAGAGCAGTATGTAGATGATTTAGAAAGTACTTATAGTGACTTAAAGAACTTATAAGGGGAAAAATTACTTGCTGCTATCTTCGTATCGGGTTGTTCGGATATCTATCAGTATTTTGAATTCCACCGACGGTATAGAATGCATAGTGGACTTAGCTACAAAGAAAACTCAAATTACATAAGACCCGTTTATCCTTCTTTAACCATGTATTTAAAAATTAAAAAAGAAGATTTACCTTTACAAATCTTAATTATAGCTTTAGCAACGCTAGGAATTTTACTATTTCACCGTATTTCCTTAACAGAGCAAACCCCTATCTGGGACTCATTTACTTATGCACAGAAGGCTAAAAACTTTTGGGATACAGTTCAAAAATTCCAATTTCTTGAACCTCAGACTTGGGTTTCTCCTCTAAATATTGAACCGACAACAAGACCTCCTGGAACAATTCTAATGTCCTATCCATTTGGTTTCTCGGATAAGCCAAATAAATTTTTCTTCCGCTCAATTTTTTTACCAATTATTTTATTTGTAGCAGCAATATGGATAATTGCCAAACCTTATTGTGTAACTTTAAAAGACCAATGGTTATTAGTTGCTTTATGTTTGGCATTTGCTACACTTCCCTTATTTTATCATTTTGAACCCAGTATAAACAGCAGATTTGCTTCGCCTACATACTGGGGACTCGTAGATAACTTTATTGCCTCTGTAGCTTCCCTAGCAACTGCCTTAGTTATACGTGGTGTTCAAGAAGCCTCTATACGTTTAACATTTTCTGGAATCATTACCAGTACATTCTGTTTATTTATCAAGCCATCAGGTGGTTTGGTTATGGTTGCCATTTTATTGGTTTGGTCAATACATGGAATTGTCCGATATAGATTGCAACACAATATTAATATTCGTAAGTATTTAACTTTCAGTATAGTTATATTTATTTTAGTCTATGGAATTGGCTTATTTTTCGCTTTAACGTCTAATTATTTCTCTATTGGAAACATGGTATATGGCAAAACTGCCGTGAGGATATTAAAGCAAGAATCGGTTTTCAATAAAGATTCTTTGCAAATTTTAATTGCCAAAATACATATGTCTTTGGGCTGGCATTGGTTAATATTCATTTTTTTGACTGGGCTATTTAGCTTTTTGAATGTGAGCAATCAGGCTAATATCAATTCTGCCAAAATATTGTCGGTCGATTTAATCAGTGCGTTGGGTGTTTTTTTAATCGGCTTATGGTTTTGGATTGTAGCAACTGATTATTCACAGATTCGTTATTTTTTCCCATTTGCTCTAATTTGTATTATCTTATTATTCCCAAGAATAAGACACTCGTGTAGTAAATTTGCTGATAGGTATTTAAAGGTTATCACGACTATACTAGTGTTTCCAATGTTACTTTTGTCTTTTCTTTTGCTTACTCATAATCCATCAATTCATTTCCAGCATATTTTGGGTGTAAACCTGACATCTGGTTCTTTTACAAATGAGATAAAGCAAGCTAAATCAGTGATAGAAGATGCTAATAAAAGGAAGCGTGATTTAACCATCTACTCTTTAGGCACAGGTTATATCACTGGTGTGTTTGGAGGTGTTGGTTTATACGAAAAACTATTGCACCCCAATCTAAATTCTTTTGATTTTCAATATCCGCTAAATTGGATTACTGAATCTACTTTTAGATTCTCTGAGATACTTTCTAACGATTATTTACTGATAGACAAACCAATTAAAAACGAACTTAAGGCAATTAATATCTTTAAAAATATAGAAGTGTCAGACTTCGCTTCTGAAACTAATCTTTTTCATGCTTGGTTAAGCACTATGAATTATGATGATGCTGGTTTAGCAGTTGAATCTGAGACATCGTTGAGGTTGTTAAAAATTATTGACAAAGTAAAACTTGAAAATGCTCTGAATCAATTAAGAAGCAGATATAAATGGAGAAAGGTTTTCCTTGATGCTAACCCAGTCAAATGGATAGATGTTGAAACAGCGAAGGCGCTAATAGCTAAAAGCTATCCTGTCTTTCGAGATATTCGTTTTGGTAAGCAGTTCACTCTGTTGGGGGTTTTCACTAACCATACAGAAGATGGCTTAACAATTGAACTTGTTTGGCAAAGCCTAAAGGATCAGCCTCTGAAATATTTGAATTTTGTTCATATTCTTGACGCGTCAAAAAATATCATAGCTCAGGCAGACTATGAGCAAGATAGTGCCAAGCGGGTGGTCAATAAAGGTACACTATGGCATGACATAGTGAAAATTAAAACTAGTAAACTTAATGGTGCAAAAGCTATTGGTTTGGGCATCTATTTACCACCGTCTACATTATTAGTTACTGATCATGGCCCAAGTGATTGGAACAAAAACCGTTTACTGCTTAACCTCGATATGAATCAAAGCCAATAGCTAGACTAAATATAGAACAAATTAACTATGTCTAAGTTTTTTACAAGAGATCAAGACGATTATTTTGCTCAGTCTTGCAAGCAACGGTTTAGATGGCAAACTGAAAACCCATTTATTTCCAAGGCAGAACGAGAACTGTTGAACTATCTGCCCATTGTACCGGGTTCTAAAGTTTTAGAACTGGGATGCGGCACTGGTAGTAATTTATTTAACCTGAAAGCTATTGGTAAAACTTTTGCCTTTACTGGTATTGATATTAATTATGAGGAAATTAAACTAGCTAAAAAAAATTTTCTTGATGCTCATTTTATGGTAGATGATGCAACTCATGTTCAGCTTCCTGATGAATCTTTTGATTTGGTTTTTTGTCGAGATGTAATTCATCATATTAATCCATCTGAGCAAGTTAAACTGATTCGGGAGATGAATAGGCTCACCAAGGTAGGGGGACAGGTTGTTGTTATTGAATCAAACGGTCTAAATTTTGTCGTTTGTGTTTTTGGCAAGTTGGTTAAAGCTGAAAAATATGTGATAAAGTCCACTCCCAAGCGCATTGCCAGGTTAATTAAACAAATAGACAATTTAGAAACTTCTGACCTTGCACCTAAATTTGTCGAACCTTGGAACTTCTTTCGGTTTATACTACATCATAATTTCGGTTTACCAAAGCTGGCTGAGAATCAGCTAATTTGTGGTTTCCTCACACAGATGATTAGTTTGTTTAGTAAAATAACCCCCCCTCATAGGTGGGCTTATATGGTTTTCACAATGGTTAGGAAAGACTAAATTATGAGCGTGAATAGTCGGAGCGATCGCGAAAGAGAACATTTTAATGCTTTAGCGACAGATTTGGGCAGTGTTTGGTGGGGATCAATTACGAAAGCGGGACAGCTTCGTCTAGACGAACGAGCCAACCTAGCTATCCGGTACAGTGGTTTAAGCCCTGGTAAACTTGTACTTGAGCCTGGTGCTGGTAATGCTGAGTTTACAAAACGTTTGGCTACCTCTGGTGCTACCATCGTTGGGGTTGAGATTTCGCCTAATCAAGTGGCGATCGCTAACCAACGCTTAGTTGACTTTCCCAAGGCTAAAGTCGTAGTGGGGGATATTAACAAGCTCGACTTTCCTGATGGGACATTTGATGCGATTATAGGAAATGCTGTTCTCCATCATTTTGATTTAATAACTGCACTCCCAGAAATACTGCGAGTGCTGAAGCCTGGAGGGTCTTTCTTTTTTACCGAACCCAATATGCTCAATCCTCAAATTGCCATAGAGAAAAATATTAAATTCATTGGGCGTGCCTTGCAAAATTCGCCTGATGAAACAGCGTTTTTTCGAGGGCAAATTTATTCTATTCTCAAACGCAATGGTTTTAGTCAAATATGGGTCAAACCTTTTGATTTTCTACATCCGGGTATTCCTGACAGTTGGATTCCATTCTTTCAAAAATTTAGTCATTTTCTCGGAAATATTCCAGTGATTAAAGAAATTGGAGGCTCTCTCCAAATTTATGCTCAACGCTAATCCGAATCAATCAAAAAAATTAACAATTGACTATCAATGAACTTTTTATCTTCAATTTCTCACAAAAGTTTAGTCAAAAAATCATTTCAAAAAAGCAATTACAATCTTGAATATTGGCACAGAAAAAATCGTTACTACTATGATAATATCGAGTCTCTATATCGATTTTTAGTCCCAGAAGGACAACGAGTTTTAGAGATTGGTGCAGGTACGGGTTCATTGTTAAACGCAGTTAAACCCAATTATGGGGTAGGTATTGAGATTGCCCCTGAAGTGTGTCAGTCTGCCCAAGAGATGTTTCCTCATCTATACTTCAAAACAGCTGATATAGAGGAAATAGAAATAGAGGAAACTTTTGACTATGTAATCTTGTCAGATACTATTAGCTATTTTGAGGATATTCAAAAAGCTTTTAACCAAATTCGCTCAGTTTGTACGGATTCAACACGCTTAATTATTAGCTTTCATAACCCTGTGTGGAATCCTATTCTCCAACTTGCCCTTTTTCTAAAGCAAAAAATGCCAACTGTTCCTCTTAACTGGTTAAGTTATGAGGATACAAGTAACTTATTAGAATTATCCGGTTTTGAGGTAATTCAGCATGGTTCTAAGGTACTTTTACCTAAAAATTTTCCGATAATAGCACCATTTTTGAATCGTTTTATTAGTCCCTCGCCTGGATTTAACCAACTCGGTTTAGTGAACTTTATTGTGGCTCGATTAAGTCCTTATGAGTCCAGAATTAAATATCAAAATCAACTCAAAACTTGTTCTGTCATCATTCCAGCACGTAATGAAGCAGGAAATATAGAAAGCTGTGTTACTCGCCTTCCTCAAATGGGTGAACATACAGAAATTATCTTTATTGAAGGTCACTCTCAGGATAATACTTGGGATGAAATTCAAAAAGTACAAGCTAAGTATGGCGAAAAAATTGATATTAAAATCCTTCAACAAACAAAAAGAGGAAAAGGGAATGCTGTTAGAGAAGGATTTGCGATCGCTACTGGGGATATCTTAATAATTCTAGATTCTGATCTGACTGTACGGCCAGAAGACCTACCACATTTTTTTGAAGCCCTAGCCTCAAATCGATGCGAATTTGCTAATGGGTGTCGTTTGATCTATCCTTGTTCCAAGGAGGCTATGCCATTATTAAATCTTTCGGCAAATCGGTTTTTTGCGTTTTTACTTTCTTATCTGATTGATAACCGGATCAAGGATTCCTTATGCGGAACAAAAGCTATATCTAAAATTAACTATCAAAAAATTGCTGACAATCGCAAATATTTTGGCGATTTCGATCCTTTCGGAGACTTTGACTTATTGTTTGGAGCATCTAAACTGAATCTCCATATTTCTGATATTCCTGTCCGTTATTACCCTAGAACTTATGGACAATCTAATATTAAACACTTTCAAGAAGGTTTATTGCTGTTAAAAATGTGTTTATACGCAGCCAAAAAAATTAAGTTTTATTGAACCACATAGTAAACTTTTAAATTAATTTATGCGTACTCTAATTATTGGAGGAAATGGTTTTATTGGTTCACATCTGACTAACTTATTAGTTGCAAAAAACCAGTCAGTACGAGTTTATAATCATTCACTTAACCCTTATCTAAAACCTTTGGATGAAGTGGAGTATATTTATGGTGATTTCGGGGATCAAGATTTGTTAAAAATAGCTTTGAAAAATGTTGATATTGTTTACCAATTGGTTAGTTACACTATTCCTAGTACATCAAATGATAATCCAATTGGAGATGTCAATTTAAATGTAATTAATACACTCAAATTTTTAGAAAATTGTGTTCACTCCTCCGTACAAAAAATTATCTTCCCTTCCTCTGGCGGTACAGTATATGGATTACCGCAACAGCTTCCTATTTTAGAAACACATCCTACTGAGCCGATTTGCTCTTATGGGATTACTAAAATAACTATTGAAAAATATCTCTATTTATATAACTATTTATATGGTCTTGACTATAGTATTCTACGTATTGCTAACCCCTATGGCCCCAGGCAAAATCCTACAGGTAAGCTTGGTGCAGTAACTGTATTTCTTAATCGCATACTTCAGCGTCTCCCAATTCAAATTTGGGGAAATGGAGAAATAGTTAGAGATTATTTATATATCTTAGATGTTGTTCAAGCTCTTTATTATGTTCAAAATCCTAATTTAACTGAAAGATTATTTAACATTGGTAGCGGACAAGGAATATCTCTCAATGAGTTACTTGAAAAAATTCGTCAGGTGATTCAAGACGATTTTAAAGTCGAGTATATACAGGGAAGAAAAGTTGATATTCCTACAAATGTTCTTGATATTACAAAGGCGAAAAATATTCTTCAATGGCAACCTACTGTTCAGATAGAAACTGGTATTCAAGAAACTTGGCAGTGGCTAAAAAATTTACAAGTATATTATTAGATTTATATGCAAAGTAAAATTCATAAATTAGATTAAAATGCAAAAAGAAGAAAAAATTGGTATTGTTTTAGCAACCTATAATCCTCAGCCTGAATATTTGCAGAAACAGATAAAGTCAATTCAGAATCAGACTTGGCAAAACTGGGTTTGTTATATTGTTGATGACTGCTCTGAGCCTGAATATCAAACTGCAATCCAAGAACTTGTTAGGAATGATTCACGATTTATTTGTTGTTTTCACAACCATAATATTAAACATTATTATAATTTTGAACGAGGCTTGCAATATTGTGATAATGACTTTACAATAACAGCAGTTAGTTTCGCCGATCAAGATGATATTTGGCAAGCGGAAAAACTAGAAGTACTGATAGCAAAACTTCGCTCAGAAAAGGCACTTTTAGTTCATTCTGATCTAGAACTTATCAACAGTCACGACCAAATTATCCATCCTTCGACTTGGAATTTTGAAGGAAGAAACCCTGAGAAAGCTACAGTGGAGTTGTTGCTACTTCGCAATGTCGTGACGGGATGCTCGTTGTTATTTTGTACATCTCTATTTCCCTATATTTTACCTTTTCCGCAACAAAATGATATTGGTTGGCATCATGATTGGTGGGTCGCATTGGTTGCAATTCAAAAAGGTAAAATTGTACATATTCGGCAACCTTTAGTCGGATATAGGCTGCATACTTCTAATGTAGTGGGAGCAATGCAAAATGCTGGTAATTTTTACCCTGAACTGATGTTGTGGTTCAGGAAAAAATATCGAATTAGAGGTAAAAGCTATTTTATTCATAGTAGCTTGAGTAAAGCATTTCAGACTAGATTTTACCAACAATTAGATTCAAGCTGGTATAATCCCTTTGACGATCAGCGATTAGATTTTGGTTTATCTATTCTTAAGCTTTGTTACCAAAGTATAAAAACAGGATATCGTTCTGAAGGCATAGCACTACGAATTTTGATTTTTAAAATTTTATTTGATATTCGACGAGTTCAAAATTATCTCCTCAAGGCGTTGTCCATATTTAAAGCGCCTAAAAGCAATATCCAAAACAAATGAACCAGCAGCAACCTATTTCTGTGTCGATTATTCTAGTTAACTATAATGGAGCAGAAATTTTAGCAGATTGCTTAAATTCCATAGAAAAATTTATTGATATACCTAACTATGAAATTATCGTTGTAGATAATGCCTCTAGTGATGGTAGTGTTGAATTAATTGCAGAACAATTTCCCGAAGTTAGTCTAATTAAACAAGCTAAAAATAGCGGCTTTGGAACTGGGAATAATGCAGGTGCAAAACTTGCTAGTGGAGAATTCTTACTTTTATTAAATACTGATACCGTACTTAATAGTAATATTCTACCACATTTAATTGAGTTGATGGAAGCAGACCAACAAGTAGGAATTATTGGGCCGAAATTACTGAATTCTGATGGTAGTTTACAAATTTCTGTTTCGCCAGCATTAGGAATTAAAGGTGAATATAAAGCTCTTCAGATGCATCGAGATTATCAAAATATCACTAAGAAAAGTTTGATTGAGCAAAAATTCCAGCAAATTCAAGAAGTAGATATTGTTGTCGGGGCGGCTTTTTTTATACGCTCAAGTTTATTTCATAAGTTAAGTGGATTTGATGAAAACTTTTTCATGTATTTTGAAGAATCAGATTTATGTCAAAGAGCGCAGTGTCAAGGATATAAAATTATCTACACGCCTTATGTCTCTTTGATTCATTTGAAAGGATATTCCATTCAAAAGGCTGCCAATATAATGAGTATAGAATATAGACGTAGCCAGATTTATTATTATCAAAAGCATCGTCCTTGGTGGGAACAAACTTTATTACGTATATATCTTTTTTATAAATTCTTTGGCGAATTTGTAACTACAAATAATCGTAACAGTCTAAAAATTCTGATTTTGTTATTTACCTTAAAAAAATCTTCTGTCAAAGCATCTTTATCTAATTAATAATACTATCGTTTTATTATGCCTATTCTAGCAAATTTATCCTTTGCTCCTACTCAACCTACAGGTTGGTTAAGTTATAGTCTTAATTTACTAAAAGAGCTAAAAAACTTAGATATTGACGTATTAAGTCCAATTGAAATTCCTGGTATTAAATGTCATCAGTCGCCGCCAGCTATAACAACAGATTTTGGTATTAAAGGGCATTTAAAGCGTCTGTTATGGACGCAATTTAAATTGCCAAATCTGTATCGGCAGATGAAGTCTACATTACTCTTTTCTCCTATCCCAGAGGCTCCTCTATTTTCTTACTGTTCTTATGTCGTTACTGTTCATGATTTAATTCCTTTAAGATTTCCACAATGGTTTTCTGTAACGCAGCGGCTTTATTGCAGCTATTATATTCGTGCTGTAATAAGACAATCAAAGCACGTTATTTGTGATTCAATGGCAACTGCTGAAGATTTAAGGAAATTTTTGGAAGTTAGTGAAGACAAAATAACTGTGATTCCACTAGCATACAACAGCGAAAAGTTTCATTTTTTGGATTTACCAACGCAAAATTATTTCCTTTATTTAGGACGGCATAATCCCCACAAAAATCTTGAACGCTTAATTACGGCCTTTGCCACACTACCTAACTGCAAAGATTACGAACTTTGGTTAGCAGGGCCAAGCGATCGCCGTTATACCCCAGTTTTAAAAGCGCAAGTTGAGAAACTAGGTATAACTCATCAGGTGAAGTTCTTAGACTACATTCCTTACAGCGAATTACCAAAAATCATCAATCAAGCGATCGCACTAGTTTTCCCCAGTCTCTGGGAAGGTTTTGGTTTACCTGTTCTGGAAGCAATGGCTTGTGGTACTCCCGTCATTACCTCCAATCTCTCTTCCCTACCAGAAGTTGCTGGCGATGCGGCGATTCTGATCAATCCCTACAACAAAGCAGAAATTACAGAGGCGATGCAGGCGATCGCAACTGATTCAGAATTGCGATCGTGCCTTTCTAGCCAAGGTATCACTCACTCTCAACAATTCAGTTGGGAAAAAACAGGAAAAGCAACTGCCGAAGTTTTATCCCGTTACTTATAAAAGATACACTAACACCAGAATTGGATACCAAGATTTGGGATTTTGTCCAAGTTTCAGATTATCTTGACTAATGACTGTGAATTAATCCGAAATCTTTATGAAAGCACTAATTCTCTCTGGCGGTAAAGGTACACGTCTACGTCCCCTCACCTACAGCGGAGCCAAACAACTTGTACCAGTTGCTAATAAACCTGTTTTATGGTATGGAATTGAAGAAATGGTAGCTGCTGGTATTACTGATATTGGCATCATCATCAGTCCAGAAACCGGCGCAGAAGTCCAAGGGAAAACTGGAAATGGAGAATACTTTGGAGCAAAGATCACCTATATAGTACAAGACCAGCCACTTGGACTTGCTCACGCCGTTCAAATCGCCCGTCCATTTTTAGGTGATTCTCCCTTTGTTATGTACTTGGGCGATAACCTCATTCAACTAGGTGAGTTACGTTACTTTCTGCAACAATTTAGTCAACAACAGCCAGATGCTCTGATTCTCTTGCGTTCGGTTGTCAACCCTAGCGCCTTTGGTGTGGCTCAGGTGGATGAAACAGGACGGGTATTACAATTAATTGAGAAACCCAAAGTTCCTCCTTCAAACTTGGCATTGGTAGGAGTTTATTTCTTTTCTCACCTTATCTATGATGCGATCGCAAATATCCAACCTTCCACCAGAGGCGAACTAGAAATTACTGATGCTATTCAATACCTAATTAATCAGAAAAAGCAAGTTGTAGCCCATAATCTCCAAGGTTGGTGGTTAGATACTGGTAAGAAAGATGACTTATTAGAAGCTAATCGACTAATTCTCGACACCTATTTAACGGCATCAGTTGTCGGCGAAGTTGATCCCCAAAGTCAGATTACTGGACGAGTCCAAATTGGTGCAAAATCTAAAGTAATTAACTGCACAATTCGGGGGCCAGTAGTAATTGGTAGCAATTGTCATTTAGAAAACTGCTTTATTGGCCCTTATAGTAGTATTGCAAACAATGTCACACTTATTGATACTGATTTAGAACACAGTGTGATTTTAGAAGGCGCTAAAATTGCCGGAATCCATCAGCGTATTATTGATAGTGTCATTGGACAACGGGCGCAATTGACTCTTGCAGCCCGTCGCCCCAAAGCTTTGCGATTTCTAATTGGCGATGACTGTCAAATTGAACTAACGTAATTTACTCCTTAAAAAGAGGACAAGCCATAGTCAAAGGTTGAGCAGAGTGCCTGTAAAATATAGATGCTAAATTCATTTAACAATCAGAACACTGCGGCACATCCTATAAATAATATTAATGAGCATTTTACATACCAAAATTTCTGAAGTTCTACAAATTGAACCCCAAGTATTTGCAGACGATCGCGGTTTCTTTTTTGAAGCCTACAACCACCAAAGTTTTGCTCGAAAAACAGGTATTATTACGAACTTTGTGCAAGATAACCACTCTTATTCTAAACAAAACGTTCTGCGTGGGCTGCACTACCAAATCCAACAACCCCAAGGTAAACTCATTCGTGCTGTTGTCGGGACTATTTTCGATGTAGCCGTTGACATTAGAAAAAGCTCTCCTACCTTCGGTAAATGGGTGGGTTATGAACTCAGTGCTGAGAACAAACGCCTCCTGTGGATACCACTAGGCTTTGCTCACGGCTTCCTCGTGCTTTCAGAAATAGCCGAAGTTCTCTACAAAACTACAGATTATTACGCGCCCCAAAGCGATCGCACAATCTTATGGAACGATCCAGATTTAGCGATAGATTGGCCCCTCACTGCATCACCCATTTTATCAGCCAAAGACCAAGCCGGCAAACCTCTTAAAACTGCTGAAATATTTGATTAAGTAGTCATTGGTCATTGGTCATTGGATTTTGTTACAGACCCCTCCTCTTGTAATACCCTAAGCTTACTTTTATGGTGAAGGGAAAAACTTTGTCTTTCATCGGAATAATTCAAACCACGTTAAAGAGTGGGCGTAGCTTCTCTTGGACTAATGACTAATAACTAATGACTATGAGTAAATCAATTCTGCTGATTGGTAGCAATGGTCAAGTGGGTAAGGAACTGCAACAGATCCTCACATCCCATAGCAATGTTATCTCAGTAGCACGCCCAACAGTAGACCTTGCCCAACCCGATACTCTCCGCAAAGTTATCAGATCAAAGCAGCCGCAAATCATCATTAACGCCGCTGCTTACACTGCTGTAGACAAAGCTGAAAGCGAAACCGAACTTGCTACCGCTATTAATGCTATTGCACCCCTAATTCTTGCCCAAGAAAGCCAAAAATTAGGAGCTTTTCTAATTCATATTTCGACCGATTACGTTTTTGATGGTAATGGCTGTAGCCCTTATCAGGAAACTGATGCGACTAATCCTTTGAGTGTCTACGGTAAAACCAAACTCGCTGGAGAAGAAGCTATTCGGGAAACTTGTGCCCATCACCTTATACTCCGTACTGCTTGGGTTTATGGAAACTTTGGCAAAAGTAACTTTGTCAAAACCATGCTGCGACTAGGTGCAGAACGTCAAGAACTCCGTGTTGTAGCCGATCAAATTGGTAGCCCTACCTGGGCGCAAGATATAGCCGCAGTTATCGCCCAGATAATTCCCCAGTTAACTCCAGAAATTAGCGGCACTTATCACTACACTAATAGCGGTGTTGCTAGCTGGTATGATTTTGCCGTTGCCATTTTTGAAGAAGCCCAACAGCTAGGCTTCCCTTTGAAAGTTGAAAGCATTGTTCCCATTACAACCGCCGAATATCCCACACCAGCCCGTCGCCCTGCTTATTCCGTCCTTGCTTGTGGAAAAATTTCCGCACTTCTAGGGACTTATCCCCCTCATTGGCGGCAAAGACTCCGACAAATGCTTCAAGATTGGGTATTGGGTACTGGGGACTGGGGATTGGGGATTGGGAAAACTCTTCCTTAATCCCCAGTCCCTAGTCCCTAGTCCCTAGTCCCCAGTCCCTATCCCCTTTTTAATACTCCTGTCTCTCGTTGTATGGGCAAAACATCCAAAATATCAGTTTGGGAACAATATTTTAAATCATCTAGACAGTCAAGGCGTAACAATCTTTGACCGTGACTAGCTAGGTGAAGTAATCCTAATAAGTTATCTTGCCATTGAGAGTAAAGAGCGATCGCACTAATTACTTCATCATTTCCAGCGAGTTCTTCTGGTGACAACTTGGTTTGTTGCAAAATACTATGAGCGATCGCACCTGCACAAACTGTATCCTCTAAGGAAAAACTACCTTCCCAACCAGAACCGACAATCCACACTGTTTCTGGTTGCAAATCTTGGAGAAATTGCACCACCGCCGCCCGGTTAATCAAGGCTGCTGCTAAGACATTTGGCGAATCTTGTACCCGTTGTAAGGCACGAGTGCCATTTGTGGTACTGATAAACAAACGCCGCCCTTCTACCAATTCTGGTGTGCAGTCGAGGGGAGAGTTACCCAACTCAAAGCCAGCAACTTTTGCGCCGCCGCGTTCTCCAGCCCGCAGACGTTTTTCAGGGGGCCATTTTTCGCTAACTTCAATTAACTGATCTAAATCGCTGAATACTTGTACCGCTTCACCTCCAGATGCCAAAACTGTCGCAATTGTGCTAGTGGCTCGCAAGACATCAACTGCGATCGCACATTCTGGCGCTTTATCCGTTGGAGTCAATTCAGGAGTGTGGTATACGAATAACTTCACGGGCTGGATACACCTGTTTTAATACTACTGCCGCAAATAATATTCTACCTAGTTGGGGTCATTAACTATAATTTCAATTAGTTATGGAGCATTTTTTACCATCAAAATACAAAATGTATGTTATTCAATACATAAATGGGAGTGGGGAAGAAAACTGCTTACTAAGGGCTGGGGTTTTAACTAAATCTTAAGAGTCCCTAATACCTAATAAATATTCAAAAAGTCCATTGATATGGTTTTAGACTTTCAGACTGCTGCACTATCTTGTAATCTAAAACTAGAACAGACCTTCTAAAAGGGGAAAAATTTACAGCTTTAAGGTTACAACCCAAAGGGACGAATATTCACTCATTCCCAATTCCCCACTCCCCACTCCCCACTCCCCATCGAAATTGCTATGGCACCTTTACCCGACTACCGCCCTAAACAACTATCTTTAGGCCCGTTGGAAGCGGAAATTTTAAATATCATTTGGGAACTTGGTTCAGCCACAGTCAAGGATGTACACGATCGCATCCTCGCCGATCCCAACCGCGAATTAGCCTATACTTCTGTCACCACCGTTTTACGTCGCCTCACTGATAAAGGTTGGTTAGCCTGCGACAAGAAAGAGCGCGCATTCTATTGGCGGCCAATGCTGAGTAAGCAGCAATCAGATGTCATCAAAGCTCACGAGCAGTTACAGCGATTTTTAGCGGTAGGGAATCCCGATGTTATTGCTGCCTTTGCTGATAGTTTAGATGAAGCAGCTAGTGAGCAAATAGCAGCGATCGCCAAACGCATTCAATCTGCACGCCAAGCCAGGGAGGAACAATGATGCATCTGATGATGATTTTGAATGCTTTGGCAGTCGGCTGGTGGTTAAGATCCGTTTGGAATCAACCCCAAGGCAATTGGAATTTGCGGTGGCAGCGATCGCTGTTTCTATTCCTCTTCCCGCCCTTGCTAATTTTCATGACTGCGATCGCTGTGCTGTTCATGGGGCCTCAAGGACAAATGGGCGGAATGTATACAGGCTCAATTAGCTATTTACTAGCATTAATTTATTTGGCATTTTTTGCCATTTCATGCATTAAACTTGCCTTCAAGGGTTGGCAGTCAGTAGAATCTGCCCGTAACTGTCCCCTAGTGAATGTTGGCGATAGACGAGCCAGACTGCTGCAAACGGGCGCGTTGTTTGCAGGTCAAATCGGTTTTTGGCAACCAGAACTAGTAGTTAGCCAAGGATTAGTGCAAACTCTCTCACCTGCTCATTTAGAAAGTGTCTTAGCCCATGAGCAAGGGCATCACCATTACAGGGATACATTCTGGTTTTTTTGGCTGGGTTGGGTGCGTTCCTGCACTGCATGGTTGCCGAATACAGAGCCTTTGTGGGAAGAACTTTTAGCTTTGCGCGAACTTCGTGCCGACGGTTATGCAGCATTGCAGGTAGATCCTCTGGTGCTAGCGGAATCACTTTTATTAGTAGTTAGTAGCAGCCCAGTTTTATCAGAAATTTGCTGTGCTGCATTAGGTTCCTCTGGTGCAGATCGCTTAGAACAAAGAGTAGAAGCTTTATTAGCACCACCAGAACCAACCCCAGAAGCTCAATTGCAATCCTGGCATGGCTTTCTGTTGGCGTTCCTACCTCTACTGACTGTGATATTTCACACTTAAGTTGAATTGAAAAAGCGATTTTAATAACAAATGTAGAGACGTAGCAGTGCTACGTCTCTATTTAATTTTTGTAAGTCGATGCATTAGTTGGCTTATTCTTCTTCTAGCAACTGTTCTATATATTTTTGCACTAAAGGCACTTGAAAAGCATTGCCTTCTGGAGTCAAAATTTATTTTCGCGTTAGTTTGCGGACAACGCCTTTGTCTTGCTGCGTGGGAGTTTCCCCGTGGATTATCCGGCACAGGAGAGAGCGTAGGCGTAGCCCGTCGTAGACATCGCTATCTGCTAAACTCTTCCATAATTCCCGAAAATACTCATCGCCTCGCTCAAGCACAACAAGTATCTGAGAAAAATATTTATTTGGCAAATAGGTCAATGTTCACTGCTACAAGTGCAGAACAAACCCTTGATGCGATCGCAGTCTTTCTTAAAATTCCCACACTTGTTTAGGACAAGCACCAAAATACCCATGATTCAGAAACGTCACACCCGAGTTAAGCGACCATAAATCTCTGATCGATAATCTAAAATCCAAAATCCAAAATCTCTAAACTCCCCAGGCTGGATTCGAACCAGCGACCAATCGATTAACAGTCGATCGCTCTACCACTGAGCTACTGAGGATCACTCACGATTTATAATCTTAGGACTAAAAATAGAATTTGGCAAGTACTTTCGATAATATTTTTTTTAGATGCTTAATTTATAGAAATTTTGCAGCCAAAACCCATTCAGGAACTTAAGCAGAGAGTGTTAAATACTACAATCCCATTCGTAATTCAGCCAGACGTTGCCGCGCCTTCGCATCAATTGCATTAGCTAAAAACCTACTCTTAGATTGTTTGCGCGTATGATACTTTTGTCGCATCCGGCAAACAGTGGCTTCCACTTCCCCGCAAAGTTGTTGTGCAGACAACCATTCAGCCCCATACCCTTGGATCATTAACTGTTGTGCCCGATCTGATGTAGCAACAATCACACGAGAAATTAAAGATTGAGCTATTTGCTGCCGAAAAGAAGCACAGGATTTTTCAATATAAGTATCTGCTGTTTGCCCAAAATCAGTGTAATAAACAGATAAAAGCTCAGTAATTATTTCTTTATTACTAGAGCAATTTTGATATTGGGCATCAAAAACTATCTGAGTTGTGTAACCTTGAAACGCACTATAACCAGTCATCGCTTCCACAAGTTCGCCCCGTGCGGCCTCTAATCCAACGCTATCACGCGTTTTTTTAAGGCAAGGCCAAGCACCTATGATATTGTAGCCGTCCACTAACAAAACGGCTTGGAGTAAGGAACGGGGCATGGTTTTTAATCACAATTTTCTAGAGTTAACAAAATTCATTCATAAGTTTTATAATAATTGATCAATTGTGTGTAACACTATGCTACATAGAATAAAAAATACGGCAGCCTCACAAAACTCAAGCCTAAGATAGACGCACCAACTTAAAACGCGCCTTTTAAACAAAGGCGCGTTAAAGTTCTTTTTTAGTAGTATTCAAGAGTGCAGTTAAGGAATAGCTAGGGTTGAGCCAGTGCAATGAATTTTACTTATTTACTCAACACGGCCTAAACGCCCCGCTACCGCTAACAGCACTCATTACTCATTACTCATCACTCCTAACTCCTAACTCAGCACTCATTACTCAGCACTCAATTAGGAAGCTTCGCTGTCTACCTCCATTAGACGTTGTTTGAGGCGTTGGGGTTCACCCCTATCTACCAGAGAGCCTTTTTCTAGCAAAAAAGCGCCGTCACAGTAATTTAACTCGTCTAATCGATGTGTCACCCAGAGGGCTGTAATACCTCGACTTTTGACAAGGCGGCGGACACCAGCAACTAAATCTAACTGGCTATCTGGATCTAGTAAGGCAGTGGGTTCATCTAATAATAGAACTTCACAGCGACGGGCGATCGCACCGGCGATCGCGACTCGCTGTTTCTGTCCCCCAGAGAGTGCATAGATAGGGCGTCGTTGCAGGGTAAGCAAATTCACCGCTCCCAGCGCCTCCTCAACCCTGGCTCTGGTAGCAGCAGGTGGCAACTTTTCTTCCACCAATCCAAAAGCCACATCAGCACCAACCGTTGGCATCACCAGTTGATGATCCGGATTTTGGAAGACAAAACCAACGGGGTGCAAAACCCGAATTTCGCCAGATTCAGGAGCTAATAACCCCGCCAGCAGTCTCAGTAACGTTGATTTTCCGCTGCCATTTGTACCCAAGAGCATCCAAAACTCACCCTTGGGTACTTCTAAAGAGCAAGATTTGATCACTTTCTCTCCATTAGGCCAACTGAAATTTAAATCCTTGACTTCAATGCCAACTTGAGACATTTGTCAACCTTAGTTACTCAGCAGCTACAGCGAAAAAGCCAGGTGGTCTGCCACCACCAGGGGTTGTACCATCTTTCTGAACAATCTGCACCCCAGAAATTTCACTAGCGCGGACAGCAATTTTTTTCTCTGTCTTGCCCTCGCACTTGAGTTCTACAATGTCAGGGTTCCCAGAACGGATTGCTGCCAAAATTAGCTGATAGACAGCCTCAGCATCCTCTGCTGACTTACGTTGTACTGAAATAGGGAAAGCAGTGTTTCTGATGCTTAAATCGATGGTAAACATTTAGCAATAATCAAATTTAACTGTGGACTCATTTTAGCGTCAGCTGAGTGATTCTAGGGAAATGGGGGTTGGGGACTGGGGACTGGGGATTGGGAATTGGGCATGGAGAAGAGGCAGAGGGGCAGGGTGCGGGGGGTAGGGGGAAAACTCTTCTCCTAACTCCTAACTCCCACCTCCTAACTCCTAACTCCCACTTCATCTGAATCAAAAATTAATTTTTATTACAAAACCTCTAGAAAAATTAGCGATTTACACCTAATATGATTAAAGGTGTGTAAAAAATTGTAAACTTGGTTAACAACCCGGTTAACTTTCTGCTTATAGAAGGCTTTTATATAGCCATCTATAATACAGATACAACCTGTACTTATAAACATTTGGAGATTTGCTCTAATGACCATCGCAGTTGGACGCGCCCCCAGTAGAGGGTGGTTTGACGTTCTCGACGACTGGCTCAAGCGCGATCGCTTCGTATTCGTAGGTTGGTCAGGGATATTATTATTCCCCTGCGCCTTCCTAGCACTAGGCGGTTGGCTGACCGGCACCACCTTCGTCACCTCTTGGTACACCCACGGATTAGCCTCCTCCTACCTAGAAGGTGCGAACTTCCTGACAGTGGCAGTATCCACCCCCGCCGACAGCATGGGACATTCCCTACTGCTGTTGTGGGGGCCAGAAGCCCAAGGCAACCTCACCCGTTGGTTTCAATTGGGTGGTTTGTGGCCATTCGTTGCCCTACACGGAGCCTTTGGTTTGATTGGCTTCATGTTGCGGCAATTTGAAATTGCGCGCCTAGTAGGTATCCGTCCTTACAACGCCCTCGCCTTCTCTGCTCCCATCGCGGTATTCGTCAGCGTATTTCTGATCTACCCCTTGGGACAATCAAGCTGGTTCTTTGCTCCCAGCTTTGGCGTGGCTGCTATCTTCCGGTTCCTACTATTCCTGCAAGGCTTCCATAACTGGACACTCAACCCCTTCCACATGATGGGTGTTGCGGGTGTATTGGGTGGTGCGCTATTGTGCGCCATTCATGGTGCAACAGTAGAGAACACCTTGTTTGAAGACGGCGATGGTGCTAACACCTTCCGCGCCTTCAATCCCACCCAGTCGGAAGAAACCTACTCAATGGTGACGGCAAACCGTTTCTGGTCACAGATTTTCGGTATTGCTTTCTCAAACAAGCGCTGGTTGCACTTCTTTATGTTGTTCGTGCCAGTCACCGGTTTGTGGATGAGTGCCGTTGGCATTGTCGGTTTAGCACTCAACCTGCGGGCTTATGATTTCGTCTCCCAAGAATTACGGGCGGCGGAAGACCCTGAGTTTGAAACCTTCTATACCAAAAACATTTTGCTGAATGAGGGTATCCGCGCTTGGATGGCTCCTCAAGATCAACCCCACGAACAATTTGTATTCCCTGAGGAAGTTCTACCTCGCGGTAATGCTCTCTAAGAATTAAAATCCGGCTATGTCCTGAATTAGGATTGTGGTGGATAAAAATTGACATCACCCAGATGAAATAATCTCCTTGTAATAAACCAAGAAAGTGTCAATATTCGCCATTCTCTAATTATCTCTCACCAAAAGGTGGGAGATTTTTTTTGTATATGGTTAATATCTCTAAATTTATGTGTTATGTTAGGTGAAGGTTATAAACCCAGAGTAAATACTCTGCCCTTTGAAAACTAAGACCGCTTAGGCAATAAGGAGGTGATGCCCATGATAGAAAGTAGTAAATGCATGGGTCATCAGGTTGCAGTTAGCCGGCTGTGTGCCGGGGCTGTTCTCTAAAAGTTAGCCTTAGTTATCTTTGAGATACTAAGTTAGCTCAAGTAGCTAGGCAAGCTCGGAGTTCCTTCCGGCAGTCTGGTTGCAACCTGAAGACCCGCTAGACCGCTCTGAGTTAGACCATCCGATCTAAATCAGGGCGGATAGTTTTTTTATGGGTGACTTTTACTAGTTGCTTTTGAAAACTTAGATGGAGATGGCTGTGGTAGTCATTAAGCTTTATCGTTGGCACAGCCTCTCTTAGAGTGCTGGTAAAGCCAACACATTTAAGTTTTTTTAAAGACGAATATCTTACATCAAACTTTGGGGACTGATCGGATTTGAGTAATAGCGTCTATCTACCAAGTCTGATTTAAATATGCACACACATATTATGTCCTAATCTATCCTCCTATATTTTTTGTATGGAAAATAAAAGAAGTTTGCCTTTCTCAACAAAAATCGGCGGGATTCCCATCCCAAAAAGAAGGGTGTCCGGGATAGCCGCCCGCCGATTTAGTCATTAGTTATTAGTCATTAGCACCAATGACTAATGACTAATAACTAATGACTTCGATTTCCCCCCAGCTTCAAGCCGGGGGATGAGTTAAATGCAAAATGTAACAAATTAATTAGGAATTTTTTGATATGGCACAACTACTCACCGAAGCGGAAATTCAAAAACAGGCTAAGGTTCTGGCAGATTGGACTGTTGAAGACTCCAAATTGCAGATTACCCGCACATTCAAAGATTTTATTGAAGCAATTGAGTTTGTCAATAAACTAGTAGAGCCAGCTGAGTCAGCCGGACATCATCCAGACATAGAGATTTCTTACAACAAAGTGAAGATTATACTCACAACACATGATGCAGGTGGGTTGACGCAGCCAGACTTTGATGTAGCGCGGGCGATTTCCCAAATCAACTAAGTACGGCATTTCATTAATTTGTAGCGAAGAAATTTGGCAAACCTCTGTGTCACTCTGCGCTAACCTCTTTGTGTCCCTCTGCGTTTAAAAACGCTACGATTTTACGCAAAGCTGTACTAAGTGATTTCTTTTGATATGTTGCACCAAGCGACTAGAAGTTACAGCAACACAGACTAAGTTGGTAAGCGTGAATAATTAAAGGCTCGTAGTAAGCGGCTCTAACCTTATTCTCATGGCTGGAGCCGCTTATTACGAGCCAATTAAATTTACATTGCGTAATCAGCATTAGGGAGCGAGTGACCTAAATACTACTCCCTGCTTAGATATTTAGATCGGTAGGTGTGACAGTTATTAAGGCGATCGCTCTAATCTTGCCATCTAGATCAGATGTTTTATAATGTTATGATATGAACATATGTTTTTGCATAAGTTAATCAGATAAGTTTTTAACCCCAAGTTAATCGTTTATTAGCTTTGCAAAAACTAAAATTGTAGTAGTGGCAACTATGCCTCATCCACAGGTTTCAATGAGATGTTGCATTTTTGAGAATTAGGTGCAACGAAACCAATTATCAAACAAGGTGTGAGGAGTAAAGTAAAGATGTCTAATCTTTTGTGGAAATCCTTAGTGGTTAGCCCAGCAGTCTTGGGAGCAACATTGTTAGTTTCGACAACAGCAATGGCGGCTCCAAGCACAACCACTAAAGTATCACCAGCTAAACAACTAGGTGTATCTGAAGTTGCTCAACAGCCAGAAGTATTGGCTCAAACAACGATAGATCAAGTTAATCGCTACAGTAACGAAGGCAACCAAAATAACTCTCAGTCTCAAGTAACATCAGTTTCGCAATTTTCTGACGTACAACCTACCGACTGGGCATTCCAAGCATTACAGTCGTTGGTTGAGCGCTATGGTTGTATTGCAGGTTATCCAAATGCTACTTATCGCGGTAATCGTGCTTTAACCCGTTATGAATTTGCCGCTGGTTTAAATGCCTGTTTGGATCGGGTTAACGAATTAATTGCTACAGCTACAGCTGACTTGGTGACTAAGCAAGACTTAGCTACCTTGCAGCGGTTACAAGAAGAGTTTTCCGCAGAATTGGCAACCCTACGTGGTCGCGTAGATTCCCTAGAAGCGCGGACTGCTGAATTGGAAGCTCATCAGTTCTCCACTACTACAAAATTAGTCGGTGAAGCCATTTTTGGCGTTACTGATGCCTTTGGTGGTACGAATGGTAACAATAACAATGCTGTCTTCCAAGATCGGGTACGTTTAGACTTGCAAACCAGCTTTACGGGTAGAGACGTTTTACATACCCGTCTAGCAGCCGGTAATGCACAAGCTTTTGCATTAGCTGGTAATAACGTTGGTGTTGGTGCTGAAGGCACACAAACATTTCAAGTTGGTAATGGCAATGGTAACAACAGTGTCAGTATAGACCGCTTGACTTATGAAGTTCCCATTGGCCCAGCCAACGTCTACATTGCAGCTAGTGGTGGACAGCATAGCCAGTATGCTGCTGTCAACAACCCTTACTTTTTTGACAACACTGACGGCGGTAACGGTGCTTTATCTACATTTGCTTCTGAAAGTCCCATCTATCGGATTGGTGGCGGTGCAGGTATAGCGCTGAATGTACCCCTTGGTAAAGGTGGCGGCATTCTGGGAAATAGCTCAATCACTGCGGGTTACTTGGCATCGAATGCTAATAATCCTGGTCTTGTAAACGGTCAAGATCAAGGTCTGACGAACGGGAGTTATGCTGCTTTAGGACAGTTGAACTTTAGTGTTGGCGATCGCGTGGCTTTAGCTGCTACTTACGTCCACGGGTATAATGCTGGTGGTGGTTCGTTGTTCAACTCAACTACGGTAAACGGAAACGGAATTGGACCAGTAGTAGGTACTAATCAAGCTAACACTTTAATAGATGCAGGTTCTAGCAATTCCTACGGTGTCGAGGCTGCCTTTAGACCCAGTAACAAGCTATCAGTTAGTGGCTTCGTCTCTTACCACCAGGTCACTGGCTTCGGTCAAAATGATGATTATAACGCTTGGAGCTATGGTCTTGGAGTAGCCTTACCTGATTTTGGTAAAAAAGGTAACGTTTTAGGTATCTTCGCTGGTGCAGAACCCTATTCCTTTAACCGACCAGGTTTTGGTGGTAATAATGATATACCCTACCACTTTGAAGGCTTCTACAAGTATCGTGTGTCGGATAATATCTCCATTACTCCTGGTGTAATCTGGTTGACTTCTCCTGGTCAAAACAGCAATAACGACGATGCAATTATCGGTACACTCAGAACAACTTTCTCCTTCTAAAGTGTTGACTATCCACTAGCAATTTTTAACTCTACTTGTCCCCGCCATGAGGTGGGGCTTTTTATTTTCAGTGCAGCAATGGATAATCCCCAGTAGTTAACCGGAGTATACTAGAAAAAGTTAGGAGTTATGGCGGGTTTTATTATGAATAGATCAGAGCATTAGGGACTTCCAACAACTAAATTATCCAATCTTGTGGAGTGGGCATCTTGCCATTGGTGTCAACTTAAGCTGAAACCCTTTTCAAATCTAGTTTACAGCCTCTGGCTAGAAATGCAGTTCAATGCATCTCTGCCGCCAGCAAGGGAGGCGGAGCCTCTAGGACGGCATTCCCAGTCGGAGACTGGGAACGAGACAATATCTAAAAGCTGGTTCTAGGCTTGCTTTCAAGTTAAATTGACACCAATGGCATCTTGTCCACCTTGGGCTACAGGAGGGTTTTACCTGTGTAGACGTGGTTTATGAACCAATACGCTTGGGTTAAGGGCTACTGGCAACAATTTTGGGTTTTCGAGACGCGATAAATCGCCGTCTCTACAAGTGTTTTGTTGCTCATTCTGAACTGTATTGGTTTATAAACGCTGATTTCACTTTTTCGGAGTGAGCTTTTCTAATAGAACTTGGGTGTATAAAGTTACATATTGTGTAATATCCTAACTTTAGCAATTTGAGATTTTGGATTTTAGATTGAAGGAAAAATCTAAAATCTAAATGAATAACTCCTAACTCTTAATTCCTAACCCTTAACTTATTGCTGCTTGTGGAACTATCCTGTAAATCGGAATACGCAATTCTCGCCTTATTAGAAATGGCCGCTCATTACGAAAGCGGCGAACCTCTGCAAATTCGACAAATTGCAGCACAACAAAACATACCCGATCGCTATCTAGAACAGCTACTAGCAACCTTGAGGCGTGGCGGTATAGTCAAGAGTCAGCGCGGATCAAAAGGTGGCTATCTGTTAACTCGAGAACCACGGAAAATCATTGTTTTTGAGATTTTAGAATGTTTAGAAGGTTTGGAGGCGGGTACTGGTCAAGAAAATATTAATCCCAAAACGCTAGACAGTTCGGTTATAGAAGAAATTTGGCAAGAAGCAAGTCAAGCGGCAAATTCAGTGTTGCAAAAATATACACTCCAGGATCTTTGTGAAAAACGAGATTCGCGGCGGCAGTTGGATATCATGTACTACATTTAGTCATTGGTCATTTGTTAATGACTAATTACTAATGACTAATAACAAAGTAAGTGGGTAGGAATAAATCAAACTATGTTACACGATGTAAATATAATTAAATTAGCTCGTAGTAAGCGACTTTTCCCCTGAAAATGGGCTGTAGTCGCTGATTACAAACCTTTCATTATTAATACCCACTTACTTAATAACTAATAACTAAGGACTAAATTATGAGAATAGCTCGTAACATTACAGAACTGGTTGGTCGTACACCTCTAGTGCAGTTGAACCGCATTCCCCAAACAGAAGGATGTGTTGCGGAAATTGTGGTGAAGTTGGAAAGTATGAACCCCTCAGCATCAGTCAAAGACCGGATTGGGGTGAGTATGATTAACGCCGCAGAGGAAGACGGACTAATTACTCCTGGGAAGACAATATTGGTAGAACCCACCTCTGGAAACACAGGAATTGCCCTAGCAATGGCAGCAGCAGCTAAGGGTTATCGATTAATTTTGACAATGCCAGAAACGATGAGTGCGGAACGACGAGCAATGTTGCGGGCTTATGGAGCAGAACTAGAACTAACGCCAGGAATGGAGGGCATGAGTGGAGCAATTCAGAGGGCGGAGCAAATGGTTAATACTACGCCAAATACTTATATGTTGCAGCAGTTCCGCAATCCAGCCAATGCAAAAGTGCATCGGGAAACTACCGCAGAGGAAATCTGGGAAGATACTGATGGACAGGTAGATATAATCGTGGCGGGAGTGGGCACAGGTGGTACGATCAGTGGTGTCGCAGAAGTGATTAAAGCACGCAAGCCTAGTTCTAAAGCGATCGCAGTTGAACCAGCCAATAGCCCAGTTTTATCTGGGGGACGACCTGGCCCCCACAAAATTCAGGGGATTGGCGCTGGGTTTATTCCTCAAGTGTTAAAGATAAAATTGATTGATGAAGTGATTACCGTCAGCGATGAAGAAGCGATCGCCTACAGTCGGCGTTTGGCAAAAGAAGAAGGGCTACTATCTGGCATTTCCAGTGGAGCCGCTTTATGTGCAGCAATTCGCGTTGGCCAACGTCAAGAAAACAAAGGGCGTTTAATTGTGATGATTCAGCCCAGTTTTGGTGAGAGGTATTTAAGTACACCGTTGTTCCAAGACCTGGATACAAGGTTAGCCGCTAGCGTTAGTTAACGCTACATTGAATTAATGGTCAATTCTAAGCACGTTTCTAACCATTACGAAACTCTCAAAGTTAGTCCAAGTGCAAGCCAAGCGGAGATTAAGCAAGCTTATCGCCGCTTGGTTAAGTTATTTCATCCTGACAGTAATCAGGATACAGCCGATCGCGAGGAAATTATCCGCATCAATGCAGCTTATGAGGTCTTAGGCGATAACCAAAACCGCCGCATTTATGACCAAGAACTGCAAGATGACCCTCAAAAATTAAATAGCGATCGCCAACAGCGTACAGCATCAGCGCAAAAACATTACCAGACAAGACGAAAAACTGGACGGGATGTTGATGAGCAAGTTGAAGTATGGCTGCGCCAAGTTTACCAACCAGTAAATCGCTTACTTTGTAACATTCTCTATTCGTTAGAAGAACAAATGGATCAATTAGCGGCTGATCCCTTTGATGATGAGTTGTTAGATGAATTTCAGGAATACTTACAAGCCTGTCGAGATGACCTCAAGCAGGCACAAATTACTTTTCGCTCCCTGCCGAATCCGCCTAGTTTAGCAAGAACGGCGGCTCATCTTTACTACAGCCTCAATCAAGTAGCAGATGGACTCGATGAATTAGGTTACTTTCCTTTGAATTACGATGAGCGTTATTTACACACAGGTCAAGAACTATTCCGCATAGCTACGGGATTACACTGTGAAGCACAAGCGTCTGTTACATAATTATGGGGCATTGGGCATGGGGCATTGGGCATGGGGCAATTTCGCTGGATGACTAAGGAATAAGAATTAAATAACATACAATTTATGTCCCTAACTTACCTCACCCTCAATCCCTCTCCTTATAAAGTAGAGGGAAGCTAGAGACAGGATGAAGTTTTGGATCTTATTTAATCCACGTTCCTAATGACGAATGACCAATGACTAATGACTAAGAAATTAGTTTATGCTGGAAACAGAAAAAGGTTAAGAAATTTTAAATTCTGCTCATAGTGTACTCATGCCATGTATTGTTAATCGCCGCGCCCAGTTTTCAGCAAGTCATCGCTATTGGTTGCCAGAACTGAGTGAAGCCGAGAATATTGAGAAATTTGGTGCTGGCTCTAGATTTCCGGGACACGGACATAACTATGTCTTGTTCATCTCCCTAGCTGGGGAATTGGATGAATATGGCATGGTGCTGAACTTGTCTGATGTGAAACACGTAATTAAACAGGAAGTTACCAATCAATTGGACTTCTCTTATCTCAACGATGCGTGGGCAGAATTTCAACAAACTCTGCCCACCACTGAGAATATTGCACGGATTATCTGGCAACGACTAGCACCACACTTGCCTTTAGTCCGTGTGCAGTTATTTGAACATCCTGAACTTTGGGCAGATTATATGGGAAACGCAATGGAAGCCTACCTCACCATCAGTACTCACTTTAGCGCCGCCCATCGGCTAGCTCATCCTAATCTCAGTAACGAAGAAAACACGCTTGTTTATGGTAAGTGCGCTCGTCCCCACGGCCACGGGCACAACTATCATCTAGAAGTCACTGTCAAAGGGAAAATTGACCCACGTACCGGCATGATTATTGATTTAGGTGCCCTGAATCAAGTGGTGGAAGATTATGTGATAGAGCCATTCGATCACACTTTTTTAAACAAAGACATTCCTTACTTTGCCGAAGTTGTGCCCACTGCTGAGAATATCGCACTTTACATTAGTAATTTACTGCGATCGCCGATTGAAGAATTGGGAGCTAAACTTTACAAAGTAAAACTGATTGAAAGCCCTAATAACTCCTGCGAAATCTACTGCACTGAGTCAGAATCAGAGTCAGTCAGCCCAGCCGTGAATCAGCCAACACTAGCAAGAGTTTAGCTAATTGAAAATCAGGCATTGGGCATTGGGCATTGGGCATTGGGCATTGGTTATTAATCATTTTCCCAACTCCCGCACTCCAAATGCCCAGCTAAAAAAGTTTACTAACTAAGCAGTTAAAACCAGGTAATAAAGGACTTGTCAATTCATCTTGACTAAATAAAGTAGCTGCTAACTTTAATGCAGCCTGTTCACGTCGATAAACCTCAACTTTCTTCTGTATAGAATCGCAAATCCAATATTCTTGAACCCCTTGCACCGAGTACAGCTTTAGCTTTGTTTCCCTGTCACGTTTCTCGTTTTTTTCGCCAGGTGAGAGAACTTCTACAACTAACTCTGGTGCGCCCGTAAGGTGTCCAGCTTCATCTAGCAAGTTTTTTAACCGTTCATGACTTGCCCATACCACATCAGGGATCACATTGTCCGAATCTGAGAAAATAATTCCAGGTGCGATCGCAGCTTTACCTAAACCAGTTTCATCTGACCAATTGTTAAGAACTGTAACAATATTGCCACAACTAGATTGATGATCCCAGCTAGGTGATTTAGTCACAAATAGCTCTCCATCAATAATCTCATAGCGATTTTTGCGATCGCTAGCAAATAGCTCTAGGTCAGCAGTCGTCCAACGCACTGGAGTTGTTTGCATAGAAACCCCCTAGCATTTTCTTAAATCATATTTTAAAAATACCGACGGCGGGCGGAATGTCGCAAATAGCGATAAATGCCCCAAGCTAAAACTCCAAAAAAGAGATTTAGTAAAAAGCGACTAACTATAAACCACAAAATATCACTGTCAAAAAGCTTTGACGGACTCAAAGGGCTAACAGTCCTGGCTAAGAGAAACAGACCAAAAATAGCATTTCCACCAAGCACGAGAGCAAACAAGACTAAACTTCTCTGCCAGTAACGGCGCTGAGGTATACGGTCTGAAATCAGGGTAATTACAGGTTTACCTTGCGCTTTTCGCAGTAATTGTTCTAGTCGCCAAAACATCCACAACAGAAACGGAAATAAACCATAACTCAGGAAATGTAGGGGTAGTGAGTAACGCCAAGCACTAGATAAGACATTAACTAGGGCATGGCAGATTACAGAATTTAGCCAAGCCCTAAAAATAAACTTCTTGTCTCGATTTAACCGAGTATTAGAGGAAATATAAATTCCTAAAGCATATCCCCAAGGAGCAGAGAACATGGCATGGACTGGCGTGCCAATAGTCCGGTCAAGAATTGATGCGGTATCGTGGAAAAGGTAAATCCAGTTCTCTTCGGCAGTAAATCCAAGGGCAACGGCGATGGTGAAGAGGAAAACCGTCGAGTGAAGTAATCGATATTTGCGTTGCAGATAGTAGGTTGGGATAACAACCGCAGCTAACTTGCAGCCTTCTTCAATTGTGCCTACTTCCACAAGCTGCCGCAAGGCTATACCAGGAAGCCAACGTTTGAGCTGTTGCCAGTCTCCAAAATAGTTCGCTACAGTTTCAAAAACCCATTCGAGGCTAAGGGCTAAGATCCCAGATATTGCCCCGATGATAAAGAACATCAGTAACTTTAACAGAGGTGGGGCAAATGGCACCCGATAGTAGTAGTAGCCTAGCAGCAGCAAGGGTGGTATTACTGCCCACAACACTAGAGATAAATCAACCACTCACCTGAGCAATCACTGTACGGTGACGGTGGGTGTTGTTGGTGATAGTGGGAGTTTGGAAACCCGCCTCAACAATAGCCTGCTCAATATCCAAAGCGAAATATTCATCTAAATACGGTTCAGTACTTTTGAGCAAAGTCAAAATGTAGGCTGGCATTTTCTTGTAAACTTCAGATTTGGGATTCATATCCATGATTGCCAAGTAGCCACCTGGACGCAGCAAGCGCCGCATTTCAGCTAAAATTTGTCGGGTTGGCGATTGGGGTAATTCGTGGCACATCAGGAAAATGGAAACTAAATCAAAAGAGGCATCAGGTAGCCCAGTAGATTCCGCTTGGGCGTGAAGCCAGTTAATTTTAGCTTGACGTTGCCCAGCGCGGTAATTGGCAACGGCTAAGAAGTAAGGAGATAAATCCAAGCCTGTAATTTTGGCATGAGGATAAACTGCTTGTAAGGCAAAACTACTCAAGCCAACACTACACCCGACATCTAAGATATCTTGCGGCTCATTGGGAATCTGATTTTTCAGGATATTGTGGTAACTCTGGCGCAGCATAGGATCGCCTTGGGCTTCTTCAGCATCCTGCCAAATCTTCGCGTGGACAGCGTAAGCAGCAGGTTCTACCTCAAAAGCGGCTTGCCAACTGAGATTTCCGGTTTCGTAGGCATGAAATGAGGTGACGTAGTAATCGGGGTAGGAAAGCTGAGGATTTTCTACTTGAGCGAGATCGTTCTTCCAATCAAGCGCCTGTAGTGTTTTGACTTCTTGCGTCCAAGGCACACCAATTCTTTCGGCACGTTTAATCATCATTTGTCTAGCTTGATGCTTGGCTAGGTTAGCTAAAGGCTGGATTGCCAGTATGCCATTTACCAAGCGGGAAGCTAAACCAGGATTAGTGTTTACAGCAGCAGTCATAAATCAGTTTGCATTTAAGAGCCTTTTCTACTTATGACATAGTTGCTGGAGGCCAGTCTAGATGCAAATTGAAAAACATTCTGGGGATTGGGGACTGGGGGAGCAAGAATTTTAGATTTTAGATTTTGGATTTTAGATTGAAATTTAATCCAAAATCTAAAATTTAAAATCCAAAATTGAATTGCCCAATACCCTATTTTGCCGTAGGCTTGAGAGCTAACAACATCTCTAATTGACTGGTAGATTTATCGGGGCTATTGGCGGTAAAACCAAGGCCACGAATAGAACTCAGGATGGTGACGGTATCGGCGCTAGATGATACAAAACTATTGATCAGGGGCACAGTTTTAGTTTTATCCATATCCAGGTAGAAATAGCCGCCGTTGGGCTTTTGCAAAGAACCAGTAACGGCCTTGAAGGTGTCGCTAGTATCAAGGGATGGATTTTTACGATCGCTAACTGCGTCAGCAATTGGCCCACCAAGAGCTACAAATACAGTATTTTGATCTAGCCAACCATGTGCCAATAAAGCTCCTTGTCGGGGGATTTGCCATTCAGTTACGTCTTTACCACCGATATTTCTATTGGCGACGTTGATTTGTTGAGTTTTGGCAAGAGTATCCAATTTTGTCAAGGTGGCTTCGGCAGTTTTGCGATCGCTAGTATCAAATACTAAAGCACCGCCAAAACCAACACTCGCTAACACCCCTTGATTTGACGGAATCGCACCAAGAGCGAATTCCCCATTCATCCAGCCAAAAATATCCTTATCCAGGTCAATATTCACGAGTTTCAGTTGTCCTCGCGCTTGTTCCAGAGCTTGCTTCATTTCTGGATAATCTTTTGACTGTTCTACTAGCGTTTCCCAGCTACGGCTGATGCCATTACCGCTAATCAGAGCAAAGGTATTAGTCGGAAATTGCCCGATTATATTCCCAGGACTTGATTGATACTGAAATTTATTTAATTGCGGGTCTAAATTAGCGATCGCTTTTACCCGCACTCCCGCATCATCAACACCAATACCTGCTACCACAGATTTTATCTGCTTTAGTTGCGTCAAGGTTTGTGGGGGTAATTGCTTTGCCTGCGGATTTGCAGCTACTAATTGCTGTACCATCCCAGCATAGTCTGGTACATAAATTTGGGCAAGGCTGTTTTTGACATCCACTCCTTTAAGAATGCTGCTAGCACCTTCTTTACTCGCGAAAGAAGACTGTCCTTTAAAGGTATCAATTGCTTTTTCTATAGCTTGCTTTTCGGGGGCTAATACCAGCTGACTATTATTTAAAACTACGCTATACGTCGGCTTGCCATTTTGGGTAGTTTCGACAATTTTTTCACCTTGATAGTCAGATTCTTGTAATTTCACCCCTTTTTGTGACTTCAATTTGTTAGCAAAATTCAACGCGCTGAGTTTGTCCTTGATTCCCACCACTATCAGGATATTTGCTTCCTGCTGTAAATTTGCTGGTACATTAGGTGCCCCAGAGGGCACATTTAACTGTGCCGGTTTTACAGGATTTGGTGGCAGTACAGCAATCATCACACCACCAGCCCAAGGCTTGATGTCTTTTTCATAAGAAACGTTACTATCACTGAACATTTTCTTATTGAAATCTTCCAGACCTTTCGCCACTAATTTTTGTGCTTCTGGAGTGCCAAACTGCTGTAATTTGGCCCAAGCTTCAGGGTCAGTAGTAATATAAGTTGCTATCAATGCTGTTGAAGGTACTACCTTAGCACTACCTAGAGCATCTGAACTACCTCCCGATGGGCCGCCTTTAAAATACGTATAAGCTAATATACTTCCTACTACAACTACAGCAGCACCAACAGCAGGAATGAGAAATTTTGATTTACTTTCAGGCATTTTATTATCCTCTTTTGCTCAGATTGTCACCGAGATTTATACAAGTGTCATTGTAGAGTTTTCGGATTTATTAATATTTTCCGCACATTGATCGGTATTTACTGATAAAATTAGTAGTCCTATAAGTTAGCAGTCTAAGAATTACTCTCAAAAATAATTCCAAGAGATGATGAGCAAATCCGCAAATGAGATGCCGTTCCTCTCAAACAAAATAGCCTGATTAGTAGCAGCAAGCTATCCTAAGTTATAAGAATAATTAGGAGTATTTGTACTTAATGAGAATTTATCGAGGTGCAAGAGACTCTTGACTCAATGACAAAAAAGTGCAGAATATCAGGAAAAATAAATGCGGTAGGGATATGGAAAAATTCCCAGGATCGCTAGCCGATCTTCGGAAGTTCGGGTGAGATTCATTTCAATCCCCCAATCCCCAAGGTGAATTCTCACCTCCATAATGCCCTATTGATTTGGGAAATATAGACACCGCTATTTAGCTTAACAACATCCAACCAAGCCAGACTTTTCAGGATTACAAGGTCAGTAAGGATCAATGTCGAAGTCTTATTTTGATACAGATAATAACGGACACAAACCTTTTGAGTTACCGGGAGCAAGACCACACTACAACCCCGATCGCCCCGGACAGGTAGAGCATATATTTCTCGATCTCAGTTTGAATATTCCTAAGCAAAGCTATCAGGGCAGCTGTAGCATTCGCCTCTTACCAATCCGTAATGGCATTGATCGTTTAACTTTGGATGCCGTCAACCTGAATATCGAGTCTGTGCAGGTGGACGAAGTGCCACAAAATTTTGACTATGACGGGGAACAGCTTTCTATTCAACTTTCTGAGGCGACCCAGGTTGGTAAACGCTTGCTGATTGCGATCGCTTACTCCGTAGCAAAACCGCAACGCGGTATTTACTTTATCCAACCAGACAAGCACTACCCAAACAAGCCTACTCAAGTTTGGACTCAGGGAGAAGACGAAGACTCTCGCTTTTGGTTTCCCTGTTTTGACTATCCAGGACAACTGTCTACTTCGGAAATTCGTGTCCGCGTTCCCAACCCTCTCGTGGCGATTTCCAACGGCGAATTAATTGACACCACAGAAGATGGTGATTACAAAATCTATCATTGGTCACAGCAACAAGTTCATCCTACCTACTTGATGACTTTAGCAGTAGGTGATTTTGCTGAAATTCGGGATGAGTGGAAGGGTAAACCAGTGACCTACTATGTAGAAAAGGGACGGGAGGAAGATGCTAAACGCAGCATGGAAAAAACTCCCCGGATGATCGAATTTTTGAGTCAAAAGTATGGTTATCCCTACCCTTTCCCGAAATACGCCCAAGTTTGCGTCGATGACTTCATCTTTGGCGGCATGGAAAACACCTCCACAACCCTGTTAACAGATAGATGTTTGCTGGATGAACGCGCCGCCTTAGATAACCGCAACACCGAAGCTTTAGTCGTCCACGAACTCGCCCACCAATGGTTTGGTGATTTGGTGGTGATTAAGCATTGGTCTCATGCTTGGATTAAAGAAGGGATGGCTTCTTATTCTGAAGTAATGTGGACAGAACAGGAATATAGTCTCCCAGAAGCCGCTTACTATCGTTTATTGGAAGCTCGTCGTTACTTAAGTGAAGATAGCAGCCGTTATCGCCGGCCAATGGTAACGCACGTTTATCGAGAAGCTATTGAACTTTACGATCGCCACATCTATGAAAAAGGGTCTTGTGTTTATCACATGATTCGGGGCCAATTGGGAGATGAATTATTTTGGCAGGCAATTCAAACATTTGTCCAAGATAATGCCCACAAAACCGTAGAGACAATAGACTTACTCAGAGCGATTGAAAAAGCTACCGGACGTAATCTTTCGTTCCTCTTTGACCAATACGTTTATCGTGGTGGTCATCCCGATTTTAAAGTAGCTTACTCTTGGGATGGGGATGCCAATTTGGCAAAAATAACAGTAACTCAAACCCAAGCTGCTGACGGTAAAAATGGCAGTAAGGATTTGTTTGATTTAAAAATACCTATTGGTTTTGGCTATGTACAGCAAGATTCATCTGCCAAAGCCAGCACTTCATTTTCAGCACTCACTACTTTCACAGTGCGCGTGAATGAACGCGAACAAAGCTTCTATTTTCCCCTAGAAAATAAGCCCCAATTTATCAGCTTTGATGTTGGAAATAATTACCTAAAAACAGTAGCTTTAGAATATCCAATCGCGGAGTTAAAAGCACAGTTAGAATTTGATCCTGACCCAATTTCACGTATTTATGCAGCAACAGCTTTGGCGAAAAAAGGCGGCTTGGAAGCAATCATTGCACTGTCTAAGTCGCTCAAAAATGACCCATTGTGGGGTGTGCGTGTGGAAGTGGCGAAGCAACTAGCCAAAATCAATTTAGATCAAGCTTTTGATGCCTTAGTCGCTGGGTTAAAAGATAAAAATGCTTACGTGCGACGATCTGTAGTGGAAGCACTTAATCAAATCAAAACTGCTGAAAGCTATAAACTTTTGAGAGGAATCTTGCAAAAGGGCGATCCTAGCTATTATGTGGAAGCTGCTGCTTCTCGTGTAATTGGGGCGATCGCATCGGCAAACTTGGAAGACAAACCCAAGGAAGACAAGGTATTAAAGCTGCTGAAATCAGTTTTAGAAGAAAAAGCAGGTTGGAATGAAGTTGTGCGGAGTGGGGCGATCGCCGGTTTAGCTGAATTCAAAACCTCAGAAGCAGCTTTAAATCTACTCATCGAATACACCAAACTCGGTGTACCACAACCCCTACGTTTAGCGACAATTCGCGCTTTGGGCAAGATTTCTATAGGTCAAAGTCCGGCTAATTTGGAACGTATTTTAGAAAAATTAACAGAACTAGCCAAAGAAACCTTCTTTTTAACCCAAATAGCCGTAGCCGCAGCATTAGGACAAATGGAAACACCCAAAGCAGTGGGTATTTTGCGATCGCTAGCTGAACAAACAGCCGATGGGCGTGTACGTCGTTCTGCTGAAGAAGAAATTTCCAAGGTGCAAAAGAATATTGGTTCAGAAAAAACCCTGCGTCAATTGCGTGAAGATTTCGACCAACTCAAACAACAAAACCAGGAATTAAGAAGCCGTTTAGAAAACTTGGAGGCCAAATCTAAATAGCACTACATGATAATTAAAAGTAGCTAATTGGTAATTGGTAATTGGGGCGAAACCACTACCAATTACTAAATTTTTACTTAACGTTGTAATTTTTCTTGTGGACACACTGAATATTGTATTTTCCACTTAAATCGCAGGGTATAAATAAACATAATACCAAGATCCCCGACTTCTGTGAGAAGTCGGGGATCTTAATGTTGTAAGCGGTTACTGAGTTCTCATCTCTTCCTTCAATTTGCATACATAAGCAAATATCTATATTTATATAAAGGATAGTTAAGAAAAGATAAAATCGTCTAGAGGCTGGATAATTAGTTGTAGTTTTATAAAGTATAATTAAGAAAAAGATAAACAAATCTAGGCAGTATATAGATAGTAAAATTGCCTCGAACACTATCCCAAAAGGTAGAGTTCTAGTTGTTTTAGATAAAAAACTACCGCTATCCTGAACTTGCAACTAACTTGTGAGTCAAGAAAAAAACAATCATTGTAAATTTTTCAGTTGAAGAGGCAAAAAAAGGCGTGGGTCAGTATCAACCTACTCAGCTAAAACTCTATAATCCAGATGCGATCGCTCGCTACTATAGTTACCGTCCCTGGTTAGCCTGGGGGCGACTGCTGAGAATTATCTCCTCTTTTGCAGGATTTATATTCAATCTGAAGTGGGACGAATGGCAAGATCGAGTTGAGCAGAACAAGGGTAAACGAGCTATCCAATTGCGAGAACTGCTCACCAACCTCGGCCCGACTTTTATTAAAGTTGGTCAAGCCCTCTCTACCAGACCAGACCTCATACGCAAAGATTTCTTAGAAGAACTGATCAAGTTACAAGATCAGTTACCACCTTTCGATAATGCGATCGCTTACCAGATAATTGAAACTGAACTAGACCGCCCCATTCACGAAAGCTTTAGCGAACTCTCACCTAATCCAGTGGCGGCTGCTAGCTTGGGTCAAGTATACCGGGGTCGTCTAGTTAGCGGCGAAGAAGTCGCCGTAAAGGTGCAACGCCCCAACTTACACCCAGTAATCACACGCGACCTATATCTGATGCGTTGGGCGGCAAGCTGGCTAGCTCCTTGGTTGCCTTTAAATCTCGGCCATGACCTGACTTTAATTGTGGACGAGTTTGGCATAAAGTTATTTGAAGAAATTGACTATATTAATGAAGGCCGCAACGCCGAGAAATTTGCCAGTAACTTTCGCAACGACCTGCAAGTAAAAGTTCCAGGCATTTACTGGCGTTACACCAGTACTCATGTTTTAACCCTGGAATGGATTGATGGCTTTAAGCTGACGGATACTCAACACATCCGCGAAATAGGGTTAGACCCAGAGGCAATTATCCAAATTGGCGTTACATCAGGATTGCAACAGCTTTTAGAATATGGCTTCTTCCATGCTGACCCTCATCCTGGCAATTTGCTTGCCGTGCCTGATGGTCGTATGGCTTACATTGACTTCGGTATGATGGATCAGTTGGAAGAAGACACCAAAGAAACACTGGTGGATGCGCTAGTGCATTTGGTGAATAAAGACTACACCGACTTAGCCGAAGACTTTGTAAAATTAGGGTTTCTGACTCCAGACACGAATATTTGTCCGATAGTGCCAGCATTAGAAGCGGTGCTAGGAAACGCTATTGGTAAAAATGTCAAGGATTTTAACTTCAAAACTATTACCGATGAATTTTCGGAACTGATGTACGAATATCCTTTCCGAGTCCCGGCGAAGTTTGCTTTGATTATTCGTTCCCTGGTAACTCAAGAAGGTATTGCCCTGAGCCTCAACCCAGATTTCAAAATAGTGGAAGTGGGTTATCCCTACATAGCGCGGCGGTTGCTGACAGGCGAATCACCAGAATTACGGCGGCGGTTATTGAATGTATTGTTCAAAGATGGTAAATTTCAGTGGCAGCGATTAGAGAATTTAATTGCGATCGCACGTACAGATAACAACTTTGATGTATTGCCCACAGCCCAAATGGGGTTCCAATATTTAATGTCGGAAGAAGGCAAGTTTCTCCGGCGTCAGCTGGTTCTTGCTCTCACCGAAGATGACCGCCTCCACACCGAAGATGTCCAACGCCTGTGGAACCTGGTTAAAGATGACTTAAAACCAGATCGTTTATTCAATGTAGCGATCGGTATTTTAACAGAGTTATCCAGAGAAGGTGCCGCTGCTATCCTCCCAAAAGCGACATTACTTGGATCTTTTTCTGAAAACCAGTCAACAAATAAAAACTAAAAAATCTTTAATATAAATTAGGAGTTTTCATGTACTATTTCCCTGAGCAACCGCCTTATTTTCTCTTACTGGTTGGTTTTCTGACAGCATTAACATCTGGTTTAGCATTATCTGGCACTTTAAAATTAATTGTGCAGAAATGGCCAAGCCAGCGTACAGAAAATACTAAACCGCGTTCCTCACTGAAACAACTACTTGTACCATTTATCGGCATAACTGGCGGTACTTGCCTATTTCTCTCTTCAGGCTTAGAGATATTTGGCTTTCCCTCCTCTTTAGCTTTAGGAGTCGGTCTACCAATTAGTCTCTTTACTTGTTTATTAGTTTGGTTGCAGTTAGGAAGTATGATGACCTTTATAGAACGTGAAGGTATGCAATCTTTAGATTTAGATTCTTTTTCTTAGATTGATAACAATATGTTTAAGTTATTATTAACTGAACTGTCTTGAGAGTTTAGGATACTTCAGTAATATACGAATAGACCCAAATGCTCACCAGCTATGGTGAGCATTTATACTTTTGTGTAAGCATTCCTTAAGGCTTTGTAGAGATGCAATTATTCGCATATTAACATATTTTAGAGATTGTATAAATTTAGTAATTAGCTAAAAATAAGTACTATTACAGTAGTCAGTTTCCGCATTGTATATGTGAATATAGTGTTTGATTTAAATCGGAGGAAGCTGCATAATTCTGCTGTCTCTAAACCCCGAATTTCTTAGAAAGCTTGAAGAAACAGGGGTCAAAAACTGCCAAAATCTATATTGCACAAGAATTACAGCAGTTTCAAGTATGACCCCAAATCAAAACGATTATATACCGGAACAGTTCATATTTGACAATCATATCTGATGCTATGAAAATAAGATATCTTCTTCACCGCTTAAAGTTAGGTCTGCGTAACAAGTGGTGGTTGTTGAATTATAAATTTCGAGAACTACTGATTAAACTACAGTTCTATTGGCTCCTGTATCAAGGGAGTCAACAACTAAATATTAACCAGAAATCGGTAATTGTATTTTCTCCTCACCAAGATGATGAAGCACTAGGTTGTGGGGGTATGATTGCACTCAAGCGAGAACAAGGGATACCAATTAAAGTTGTTTTTGTTACAGATGGAGGAGGTTCTCACCGAGGTCATACCAAGATTTCACGTTCAGAAATTGTTCAAATTCGTAGAGAAGAAGCGCTAGCAGCTTTGAAAATTTTAGGAGTGGAATCAACAGATATTCACTTTCTTGATAAATGTGATGGCGCATTATCCAAAATGACAGAAACCGAACAACAGCGAACCATTGAAGAAATGGCCCAATTATTAGGTAGTTTTCAACCACAAGAGGTGTACGTTACTCACAAACAGGATCGCAGCCCAGATCATGAAATTACTTATCAATTGGTTAAAGCTGCTATTGCTAAAGCAGAAGTGACAGTAGAACTGTGGCAATATGCTATCTGGTTGCTTTGGAAGTCTTTATTATTTAGCAGCCTAAAGTTTGATGAATTGCTAGGCGCTCATCGAGTTGCAATTCATCAAGTGCAATCTAAGAAAAAGCAGGCTATTGAAATTTACCGTTCTCAATATTTACCTATAGATGCTGAATCGAGTGCCGTACTTCCCCCTGGTTTCCTCTGGAGGTTTTTCTTGCCTTATGAGGTTTTTTTCAAATCAGACTCCGGTCAAGAATAAAAAGGGAGCATCCCAATTTTGCAAAAACATGTTTGTCATTGCGAATGAAGCGACAGCGTAGTTAAGCAATCGCAAGATATGGGATTGCTTCACTCCACTACGTTGCGCTCGCAATGACAATTTGTAACCTGAATTTGATATAACTTGCACATTTGGGATGCTCCCGAATAAAAAGGGTTTGAATTTACCTTTACCCCTTACTTCTCCTTTTTTTTGAAAGGGAGTAGGGAGTGGGGAGTAGGAAAACTAAGCGGTTTAATTGAATTCTTTCACCTTTTCAAGGCTTTACTATAAAATCGTCCAAATATGAGTCAACAACAATTCTGCTTTTGTACTTTAGCATTAGGCAAAGTGTATCGGGCACTAGCTGGTTTATTAGCAAAAGACCTAGAACTCTATTCACCTAATACTGCTTTTATAATTCTCACCGATCAGCCTCAAGAGTTTAGCAAATATCCTCAAGTTTTAGCATTTCAGCATCAGCAGCAGGGTGTTAAGTGTTACCACGACAAAAAATTTGCCATTGCTAAGGCATTATCTCTATTTAATTCATGTATATTCATTGATTCAGATATGCGAATCTTAGCACCAGTGCCAGAAGATATGGAATGGCTTTTAGAGCCAGGGATAAGTGCTAGGGCTTGTATGGAAATGCCGAAAAAATTTGCCAAAGCTTTAACAAAAACTGACAAGAATTTTTTGAGAGAAATTGAAGTAATTAAAAAAGCTGCACAATTTTTAAATTTAGATCCAGAATGTGAAAATGTTACGTTCGTCCATGAATATTTGTTTTCTGTCACTAAGTCAACAGGAAAAGAAGTTGATTTTTTAGAAACATGGTCAATCCTTGCCAAATATTTTGAGCGAAATGGAGTTTATGAAGGCGAAGGTAATGCCATAGGTCTAGCTGCCTATAAAGCAGGGCTGCCAGTTAGATGGAGCGAGATGTCAGGTATTTCCTTTTTTAATAACAAAACCGAACTGATTAAAATTCAAAAGGGACAGTCAAACATGGATGAAATGTTGACGTATTTTGAAGAACACAAAAGAATTGCACATCCTAAACGCTCTATTCTAGAGAAAATTGTCTTTAAATTTAGCAAAGCCATAATGCATTTTTATAGAGCAATAAAGTACAGAATCGAATGGCAGGAAGAAAAGCTCTAAACTGTACAGAATAAGGAAATGGCAGAATTGAAAGTGTGACTGTGTGAAGTGTTTAAACTTATGGTTTCACCTATAACTCGAACTTCTGGTATTACTGGAGATTCTGCTTCTGATGCTAATGGATTGGGTAAAGGTATTGATAGTAGTTTTGCACTGAATTTAATCCCTTTACCAACAACTCCTTTGTTTGGCACAGATGGGATTCGCGGACGAATGGGAGAATTCCTGAGTGCGCCCTTAGCACTGCAAATCGGATTTTGGGCGGGTATTGTTTTGCGTAGCCATGCGAATCAAGTAGGGCCTGTCATTATGGGACAGGACTCCAGAAACTCCAGTGATATGCTAGCCATGTCCTTAAGTGCAGGGCTAACAGCAGCAGGATTAGAGGTTTGGTATTTGGGGTTATGTCCTACTCCTTGTGTTGCCTATCTCACCAGCATCTGCGATGCTGTCGGCGGAGTAATGATTTCTGCCAGCCACAACCCACCAGAGGATAACGGCATTAAAATTTTTGCTGCGAATGGTGCAAAGTTATCTCATGTATTGCAAGCAGAAATTGAAGCACGACTGCATGGCAATATTTCACCTACTACTAGTGTGAGTAATTACGGACGGCATTACTCACGTGTGGAGTTAGTCAGCCATTATGGTAAGGCGTTGCAAAAACCCTTAAATGATGCTGACAATCTTCAAGGAATGAAGATTGTTTTGGATTTAGCCTGGGGAGCAGCTGTTGGTATAGCACCAACAGTATTTATAGAAATGGGGGCAGAGGTGATTTGCCTACATAACAAAGCAGATGGCGATCGCATTAATGTTAACTGCGGTTCTACTCACCTAGATATTCTGCAAGCGGCGGTTATTGAACACAACGCCGACTTAGGCTTTGCCTTTGATGGCGATGCCGATCGCGTTTTAGCTGTAGACAATAGTGGCAGACAAGTCAATGGCGATCATATTCTCTACTTGTGGGGAAGCCATTTACAACAACAGCAACAATTGCCAGATAACCTCATTGTGTCCACTGTCATGGCCAACTTAGGTTTTGAGAAGGCATGGAAACAACAAGGCGGAAACTTAATTCGCACCGCAGTCGGCGATCAGTACATACAAGCAGAAATGTTGCGGACTGGAGGAATGTTAGGTGGCGAACAATCAGGTCATATTCTTTGCCATCATTACAGTATTACTGGCGATGGCTTGTTAACAGCCCTACATATAGCAGCATTGGTAAAAAAAGCGGGTGTTTCTTTAGCAGAATTAGTAGATCAAAGCTTTCAAACCTATCCACAATTATTGCGGAATGTACCAGTAGGAGACCGCGATCGCCGTTTAGGATGGAAAGATTGCCAACCCATACAAAAAGCGATCGCCCTTGCCGAAGCTGCGATGGGTGATTCTGGTAGGATTTTAGTTCGCGCCTCTGGCACAGAACCAGTAATCAGAGTTATGGTTGAAGCTGCCAATGCAGACCTTGCCAACCACTGGACAAATGAATTAGTTTCCCAAGTTCAGCAACATCTAATGGAGTAATTGGCATATTTTTGCTACGTTACTAGTAACCATTAATTCTATCCTTGAAGTTACGATACTTTAATTTAATATTGTTCACCCTTTGCTGAATAAAACTACTAGTAGACTTTTGAAAAAGCGTTATCTGGGTTGGGCGGATAAAACTTTGAGGACGTTTATCAGGTGATTTTAAATAGCGATAATATAAGAAAACATCGCGGTAAGGAATATCTACATCTTCCCCTCCACAAAGCCGCACAAAAGCTGAAGAAGATACACTCATATAGTGTATATAAGTCAGCCGCCGTCCTTGGTCGTAGAGGATATTATCTACCACATCAAATTGAGAACTCCAGTGATTACCAGTTGCCTGTTCGCAGTCATAAAAAGCAAAGTTATAATAAGAAATTCCACTTCTCAATACCATGTAGTTAAATAAAGATTGATCAGGCGCTAAAAAAGCCATGACATCAGCTTCACCCGCTGTTAACTTTTCAATTAATTCGGCTATGACAGTTGGAGAAAAAATATTTTTCTTAGTGGCAAACCAACCAGCACAAAATACTTTAGATTGCAAATTATCTGATTTAAAAACTTGCTGCATAAGCTCTGGTGAACCATCAAAAATAAATTTCAAATCAGACTTATACTGAAAATCATTGACTACCCAATCGTAATTATCTAATTTTTCATATACATAATCTACCGGCCCCATTAACAAGGTATCTGCATCAAAATAAATAAATCTATCAAAGGGACCATCCACAGCACAAAATTTCCGGTGCATTGGTAACTCATAGAGTTCTGGAAAGCCCCATTTTCGCCAAGTTTTTTGCGCTCTAGGATAATTTTGCCAGACCTGGGTTGCAAAGTTATCCCAGTAAGCTATGGAATCAGAGTCTTCAAATAAGGTGACATTATCTCTAGATGCAATCTCTGCCTTTACCTTGTCTAACTGCTCATTATATGGAATTACACAAACAGGAATTTTTCTACCAGCATTAGCTTCTATACTATTGAGCAAGGCAATTAATTGATCATAAACAACATCATTCGCTAGGATGTAAATGCCATCAATCATTGGGAGACTCCTAAATATTAAGTGCGGGCAACAACAAAGGGAAATAAACGGCGAGTCAGTTTGGGGATAAAAGCGAATTTACCCTCATGGAGATAGCGATAGTGTTCCCATAATTGCCAATAAGGACTTCCAGTTTTCATCCGTGTACCAGCCCAGTGGAGATATTTTAGTCTCTGTCCTCGGTCATAAAGGGCATATTCTCGCTGTTGGAAATTTTGCGAACCAGCCCAACTACCAGGGCCTCCCCCAGGAATTTTGACGAGATTTCCACGCTTGGCAATTAATTTGAGAACAAGATAATTTAAAATTGGTTGGTCTGTAACTCCTTCAGAAAAATCGAAATATTCGCGATGCGTTGCACACTCGCGCAAAGTTTCATCCATCTGTTGTTCAGTAATAATTCCTTTTCTCGAAGCCCAAAAACCGCTATTGAAAACATCTTGAAGTTGGGCATCGGAAAAAATTTGCTGCTCTTTCACAAATGGGGAAAAGATATTTCGCAGCTTGTCATTGGCATGATGGTAATCACAACAGAAGAAATCGACTTCTGAAAGTTTGTCTAAATTGTCGGCGATTTTTTCAAAAACGACAATATCCGTATCAATATAAATAAATTCATCTAATGGCCCAAACCACGCTACCAATTTACGCATTTTGTTGGGTAAGGCGAGGAAATCGCGATCAAAAATTTCTCCGATGCGTTTGGTAAATGTATCAATAAGTTCTAAATCTGGAAAAACTTGGACGTTGTGTAAGGTAGCAAGCTGTTCTGCTACCTTGTGATAATTGTCATTAAAAGGTATGAGATAAACGGTAACTTCTTGGTCATAGTAACGAATGCTATTAAGTAAAGCAATAGCATTATCGATAACCCGATCATTGGCAACTATATAAATGCCCCTACTCATAAATTATCCTTGGTTAATTAACTTAAGTTTTCGCAAAGCTCTTGTAAGTAAATTTGTTACTGGAGCGTCATTATAACTTCTAGGAGGATTTATAAATACTGGACGCTTCTCTGGCTCATGCAGGTAACGATAATAGAGAAATAAATCTCGATAGGGAAAATCAATATTTTCTCCAGCGCACACTGCTTGATTAATATTAGGAGGAATACCAATGTAATGAAGGTAGGTTAGTCGATTACCTTTGTCATAAAGAAGGTGTTCTCGTTCTTCAAAGTGCTTAGATGTGGCAGAACATCCCGTCTTTTCATGATCTGGTAGTTGGCGAGCAAAATTATAAATAGCAAGATTAGACCTCATTACCATGTAGTTGAGCAGTGGTTGTTCACCAGCACCACCATACAAAATTTCTGCCTCTCCATTTTTTAAATAGGATATTAGTAAATCTCTTTGTTGTGAGTTAAATATTCCGCGTTTTGCGCCATAGAAACCTGAGCAAAATATTTCGGAATCGATGCGTTTTTGCTCAAAAGTTTCTAGTAATTTTGGAGAATTAACATTATATATTTTGCTAACGTCTTTAAATTGGAAATCGTAGACAACAAAATCATAAGTATCTAGCTTTTCAAACACTGTTGCTAGTGAGTTCATCACCAAGGTGTCTGCATCCAAATAAATAAACTTATCGAATGGCCCATCAAAGGCACAAAAACGACGATGAGCGCCATACAACCGTGATTTACTCCGATTCAATCGTTCTGGTGCTGCTGAGAGCATAAATTGATCCCAACGGTTGATTGATTCTTGATTATCGTAAAGAAATACATTAGGGCGTTTAGCTATTTCATCAGCAATTTGCTGTGTCCGATCGTCGAAAGGATAGATACAAACGGGAGTTTCCGTCCCCAAAATAACATCAATACTGTTGAGCAAAGCTACCAGCTGATCGAAAACATAATCATTGCCAAGGGTACAAATACCATTCATAATTTATGAGTGTTGATCGACAAAGTTTGACAACCAGTTAAGCAGGTTTAGTTTATGTAAGATAATTTGACGTGCTTCTGCGATCGCATCTTTGGCAGCATACCAAGCATCAGGTGTAGCTGTCACTTCTTTGATGTAAGCAATGCCTTTTTCATCTAAACTGGGCAATCTTAAAAAACTACCCGGTGGCAATAATTTATTAGCTGCCGGTCCGCCATAATAAATTGGCAAACACCAAGCAAGCAAACTATCCCAAAGTTTCTCACTTACATACCAATTATTATCAGCATAGTTTTCAATTGCCAGATTGTAATAGTATGGTGCCATGCCATACCATTTGTTACCTAGCTCTCCCGATTTATTCGCCCATCCTGGTAAGTTACGCCCATACAAATCAAACTTAATACCACTAGATTGTAGTGACTGCAAAAAATCTAAACGCTCACGATGTTTAGCAGTGCGGCTAATTCCTGAAGTAATCCAACTACATGGAGCAACCTTTTGGGGAGGTGGCATTTCATTCAAATCTTGAAATGAATTTGAGTGATACCAAATAGCAGGCATATAGTCTGGGGTGGGAGCAAAATCATCGGGGCCAGAAATGTAGCCGCAATACTTCTGTGATTGCTGATAATTATAATTAGTTATTTCTACAATTTCATCTAAAGGCGGTTCTCGTAGTAAATAAATAATCCGCTCTTTATTCAAGCCGCGCAGTAAAGAATCAATATTAACTACTGGTTTTTGCTGGCGTTTGCGAAAACTATCTAACCAAGATTTTTGTGGCAATGCTTGGGGAAAATCAAATTGATACATTAGCAGAAAATCTGGTTTTGCTGCTAGTGCTTGCATTTGTATATTGCCCCAAGTTCCAAATTGATGCGGGGTTTGTTGCCATAGCCAATCGGCTCTAGTTTCTAAACCTCGATAGCTGCTAATCATTCCGACAGTTGTAATAGTCATTTTAGTTATTAGTCATTAGTCATTAGTCATTAGTCATTTGTCATTTGTCATTTGTCATTAGTTATTTGTCATTAGTCATTTGTCATTAGTTATTTTACTTAACCTCCCTCATTCTTACTTATGCAAGAATTGGAGGAAGTAGAGATTTATCAACATAACTAAGGATTTTTGCCGCTCGATTTTCCCAAGAAAACTGCTTGACAAACTCGATACTGTCTGGATAACCCTCTATTTTTCTAGGATGAGTTTCTAAAACCCGCTTCAGATTTTCGGTAAATTTGCTGGGGTTATCTGGTTCACACCAAGCAGCGATCGCTTGGGTATCTTGAAACTCAACTAATGATGGAATCTCCGTCGAGACAATGGGAGTTCCAGAAGCGAAGTAGTCAAACAGCTTTAAAGGAGATGTAAAACTTGCCGCTTTTCCCGAACAATGGGGATGAGCTAAAACATCGGCTGCTTGTAGCAAAGATGCTAACTCATGATGCAAAATATATCCCAAAAATTTAATATTATTAACCTGCTTTTCTTTTACCAATTGCTGATAATATTCAACTTCTGTTGGCTTACCACCTGCACAGGCAAATTGCACGTTAGGCATTTCTTGAGCTACATCAATTAGTACATCAATCCCTTTAAATTGCTGTAGCGCTCCCGCATAAACTACCAACTTTTGGCTGTCGTTTTGCAAGAGTTTTTGACGCCATTCTGCTGCTTTTTCTGGTTGTCTCTCCATAAATAAGCGATTAAAACCATTGTGTAGCTTAATCACTTTTTCTGGTGGCATCCCATTTTTAATCATACTTTCGCGGATGGTGTCTACAACGGTGACAGCAATTTGTAATAGCGGATTTGCAACAATTTCTGGCTCAAATGGCTTGTCTTCGTGGTGGTGATGTTCGTAAATTGCAGGAACGCCATTTTTAATGGCAGCTTTGACAAAATTCCAGTTGCGACTATGGACAAGTTTAGTAGTTGGAAGTATGTGAAACGGTAAATAATACTTGCTGGCAATGGTGTTAGAGTCAGTAAATTTGCTCCGAAAATGGTCAATGGGCCAAGGCATCGGTAAGGGAGCAACTTTTAATTTGTCATGGAGATTGTAATACTTAATAAGTTCTGTGGGTGTTTGTCTCGGTTGAAAAGGACGAACTAGATTAACTAGATTAACTAGATTAATTGCTTTTGATCCTTTATCTGGGTACACCAAAACTGTTGAGTATCCCAAGTTGGCGGCGGCGTTAGCTGCATTTGTAGACTGTACTAGATGAGCCTCTGGCTGCGGTAACTCTTCACTGATGAAAAAAATATAGTGTTTTTTAAAATTAGGATTTTTCAGAGTTTTAAACATTAATATTATCCTCAAACTTTCCTAAACCATCGAGCAGATATATAGCAGATTCATAACTTTCAGTAATTAATTCATTTTGTTCTTCTGTGGTGTATGTCAAATTATCAGCTAGAGAGCGGAGAGAACTAAGGATGAGGTTAAGATAAGTCCGAAACTCAACGGACATTTGATTAAAAACTTGATAATGTTTACTGATAACATTTTGATTTTGGTCAGAGATTGAGAACATTTGCCCCCGGATTTGCAAGTTAATAACATCCTCAAAAACATCAATGGTATTGAGAATTCTCAAGGCTGATTTATAAGAGTCTTCAATTAATTCGTGCCGTTCCTGGGAATCGTCTACTAAATCATCAAGTAATAAACGTAGGAATCCAATCATCGAGTTCATCTGCGTCCGAATTTCGTGAGAGATCCGGAGCAAGCTTTGATTGTGTTTGGCAGCAGTTTCAGGACGTTCTGCAAATTGCATTGAGTACAAACGTGAGTAGTAGCCACCCTTTTGTAAAAGTTCTTCATGGGTTCCGATTTCTACTACCTGTCCTTGATCTAATACGGCTATTTGATGAGCTTTTTGGACTGTGGAAAGGCGGTGAGCAATTACTAGGGTGGTGCGATCGCGACTTAGATCGTCGAGTGCAGCCTGTACTAAGCGTTCGGAAACCGTATCTAAAGCGCTGGTAGCTTCATCTAAAATCAGAATTTCGGGATTTTGCAGGAGGGCGCGGGCGATCGCTAATCTTTGCCTTTGTCCACCAGATAACATGACGCCGCGATCGCCAATTAAGGTTTCAAATTCCTGAGGCAATTTGCTAATAAACTCATAAGCATTTGCCCGCTTGGCTGCCGTCAGAACTTCATCATCACTAGCCTCTGCTCGCCCATAAGCGATGTTATTTCGCACCGAGTCATTAAAAAGAAAGGTATCTTGACTAACAATTCCCATCCGCTTTCGCAGGGATACAAGATCGAATTCCCGCAAATCGATGCCGTCAATGCTAATACTGCCAGCGATCGGATCGTAGAATCTGGGCAAAAGGTCGGCCAAAGTCGATTTACCAGCACCCGAACCACCTACTAATGCTAAGGTCGTGCCATGCGGTAAATATAAACTCACATCTTTGAGTACCAACTTCTCATGACCAGGGTAGGCAAAGCAAAGAGAATTAAAAGATACTCCCTCTTTTAATTTTGTATAGGGAAGCTTCCCTTTGCCCATGAACGGCTTATCGTGCAGGCTTAAAAACTCATTGGCAGCATCCACACTAGCGGCACTACTGGCAAAGTTGCTGCGAATCGTATTTAACTGAGAAATCAATGGTAGTACTCGCAGCAGCACTAATAAATATGTCAGAAGTACGGTAGAAAGAGAAGAAACTTGGTTAGCAAAGAAGGTTTTACTCAAAAGTACAATCAGCAGTATAGCTGTAATACCCATCACCTCACTCAGGGGTGTAATCGCTTCCGAATTGACCTGAGATTGGAAATCTGCTGATTCGCGATCGCGAATTAATTTTTTAATCCGTTGATATTCTTTTTCTTCATTTCCCGTTGCCTTTACCAGTCGAATTCCATTGAGGGTTTCTAGTATAGAGATTGAGTATGCTCTAGACATCTCACTCAGCTGCTTCCCAAAAGTTTTAGACCGAGAAATCGCATATTGATTTATTAACGTCACTAACGATAGCAAAAGTGTCGCAATAATTGTCAACTGCCAAGATATTGACAGCAATAAACCAACAAAAACTAAAATTGTGATTCCCACAATAACTAGCTTGACCGTACTACTGATAGCACCAGCAGCCCGGCCAACTTCTCCACCAAGACGGTTGATTAAATCACCAACCTTTGTCTTGGCATAATAATCTATATCAACATCTAATAATAGCCTTAAGCCATTTTCGCGCATATCTGATGTCAGCTTTCGGCTTAAAGAGCTTGATGCTAAGGAACTGCCATAAGTAGCTAAGTTCTTTAAAATAATTGTGAAAATAATCGCTCCAGCCATTACTCCTACTTGGTAAGGCTCTGGAGTATTATCAAAGGGAGACATAATCTTTTTTAAGATGGGGGGAGCCGTACTTAAATCTATTTGTTGCCCCACAATTTTTAAAACCACTGGCACAATTAAAGCTGTGCTGATCCCATTAAATAAAGCTCCAGAAAATCCTAACAATATTGTTAGTAAAATCAACCCTGGATATGGTTTAGCGAATCTTAATAGTAGTTTCCTGGTAGACATTGGATATTTTTATGACACTTTTACTTATTAATATTATTCACAAAATTACTTGCCAAATAAAGCTAATGATCAAATAAATACGGGACTGGGTACTGGGTACTGGGTACTAGAAAAAAATATGATTAAGATTTGGTTGGGTTCCTAATCCCTAATCAAGATTCACAACTGAGAAATTACTAACTTGAGGGTGGAAGCCATCGCTTCTATGCTATAGTGTTCTACACACCTTTCTCTTGCCTTGATACCTTGCTGGTTTGCTGACTCTAAATTCTGAAAAATTAATTTAATTTGTTCAGCAAGTTGTTCAGGAGAAGCCGGTTCGACTAAATAACCAGTATCACCTAAAATTTTGGGAATATCTCCAACACGCGTTGATAATACAGGTTTAGCCATTGCCATTCCATCTGTCAACTTCAGGGGAAATTGAGCGCGAGTTTCTGGAGTATTTCGTTGGGGAACAACTACAATATGAGCCGCTGCTACTAAATCAGGCATAACATCAGCTGGATACTTTGGTAATTTGATAATCCAGCGTCCCCACTTTTGTTGGAGTTGTTGATCGTAATCATCATAGGGACTACCACCTACAATCACTAGTCTTAAGTCTGGTTGATTAATTTTATCCAGTGCCATGAGAACATCTTCTAGACCTTTGTAGGGTCTTGGCGCACCAGGAAACATTAAAATACGATATTCAGATAAACCATAACGACTTCTACTAGACTCAGCATCATATTGAGTGGGGTCAAATAAAGAGGTATCCTTGCCATTGGGAACAAATATACCGCCAAAACGTTGGTGCAAAAATTCAGTATGTACTGTCACTACATTAGCTTGATTGACTAAGCCTTCCATCCATTTCAAGTACAAAGGATGATTAGGTAATCTCAAAACACCGTCCTTTTTAAGGAAGTCTTTCGCTAGTTGTTTGAGTGTGGGACGATATTTCCATTCATCGCCTCCATACCAGCTAAGTTCCCAATCATCGATGTCTAAAATTACTGGTCGGCGAGTGTATAGTTTCTTTAGTAGTGCTACTCCAAAACTAGCTGGTTGAGGTTTAATTGCATAAATAATATCTCCATCAATATGTTTTAAAATTTTACCTACAGATTTAAGAAAATTTGGATAATTAATACCTTCTACAGCGTATACTTCAGCTTCTAAGGGAATCGCTCCGTACAACTCATTACCAAATAAGAAGCCCAAAATTTTTACTTCGTATCCCAACTGAGTCAACGCTGCTTTTAACAACGAGGCACGAATGAAACCATCATTAGTAGATAAATTCCAAACAAGCAACGATACCTTTAATCGCTTTTTCATAAATGCTAATTTTCCTACTTATGAATGCATTATTTCTTACGCCAAGGATTTGTAACTTGATTTGGTAAAAAAACTTGAGCGAATCTGTCAAAAGTCCTTGTATATAAGGAACGAGTAATATCTTTAGCATATTGGGGTCGATAAGGATAGGTACAGTGAAGAACTTTAATTTTATCTTGAATATCATAATCCTCTTCCCACTTACTAAGATAATTATAGGTGGGTGGTAGTATTTTTTTATGAGGTTGTACAGATGCGATCGCAGATGCAAAAGCCCCTTGATCTTTTAGAAGCAATTTATCTTGATTGTTTTTGACAATCTCAAAATAACGTTGAAATTCTTCAAAGAATATCTTGGTTACTTCTGTTTTACGAAAAGCCATAAAACCGCCATTATACTGGACACTATCTGCTTGTAATGGTAAACCTACAGATTGCAGAATTTGCAAAACATTTGGTAAAAGTTCTTCTTGATTTCCACGCAGTAAATTTGTAGCTTTTAGAATAGAAGGTTGCACATCTTCAGTTAACAGAAAATCATATTCATTTAAATACTTAAATACATCGTTGATATCAGAAAGTAAGCAAATATCTGAATCGAGGTAAATCGTTTTATCAAACTCCGAGGCTGCATATAAAGCTAGTTTGGCTTGCCTAGATGCTAAAACAGTATTTTCATTTGTAGGGGCCGGCTTTAAAATTACATTTTTGAAAGCCTTTAATAACGGATACAGAACTACCGGAACTTGGTCAATTAAAATAATTATTGGCTCTTGATGAAATCTCCTAATAGCCGCTAAAAAATGAATACAATCTTGAAAAGAGTAAAGTCCGGTTAAAATCGTAATAAATCCTCTTGTTGAATTCATAAAATTGCTCACATAAAAAGTTAATCTAGTTAATCTAAAAGTTTTTGTACTTGTAAAGAAAAATTTTCCCAAGTTAAATTATCAACAGTTTTACTGATATCAGCTTGAATATTAAATGCTTGCTCGATTAATTCACAAACTACTTCATAGGGGCTATCAATATCAAATATAAAGCCATTCTTGCCGTGAGTGATAATATCAGGAGCAAACCCTGTTCTACTAGCTACTGGTACAATATTACACATCATCGCTTCAATTAAAGGTATTGGGCCACCTTCTAATTTTGCCGGTGAAACAAAAACATCTATCTGAGCATAGTACTTGGGGTAATCCGAATAGATAGCTTCAATGTAAGATAGGTTTGGTAAAGCAAGTAGTTCTTCAAATCTTTCGTATTTATCCCAATTTCTCCCCAGATGAATAAACTTTCTATGGGCCATTGATTTGATAATATTGAATATCATATCTGGAGATTTTCTCGGATAGTATGCTGTACAAAAGCCAACACTACCATTTGATCGTTGATGGGGTTGAAAAATCTTCGGATCTGCACCACCTAAAATAAAAGTCGTTTTTTGCCTGTTTAATCCTTGACTATTAAGTAATTCTACAAATTGGGAACAAGTACATATAACTTTCGTAGCTTGATTGAGTGTATAAACAAGTTCTTCACTACTTCTGCTAATATCTTTCGGATGGGTATACCAAACGAGTAAGTTGCTTTGCCAAAGGATTGGATTTTGCTTCAAAGCTATGGGTAGAAAAGAGTAGTGAGCAAAAAAGTATGCTTTAGCTTGAGGGAGATCGGTCAGTGAATACGAAAAAAAGTAATCGCCGGGAAAATATGTAGCAATTTCCTGGCATATACCTTCGAGTATCCAGCCTTTAGCATCATTAATTACAAAAACCAGATCGTATGGTTTAACTGGCGAACTATCTCCTAATAACTTGCCAAAGTTTGATTTAGTTTTCTCAAAAATATATGGATATTTATAACTTTCTATTCGACTGAGACTTAAAACTTTAAAGAATATCTTTTTAAGGAATATTTTATCTAAAAAATGCATTTTTTAATCCCCATTCCATTTAAAAAATAAAATTAATTTTGTTGGTATCATTAAAAAAATAATAGAATAAATGTAACTTTGTCTTTGCGGTTATTACCAGAGAAAATTCACTGATAAAATCAAATTTTGTTTGTTGATTTTAAGTGTATTTACTGTATAATTATAAGCAAGAGATTATTATGGGGGATCAGAGATTTCGGTTATACTGAATAAAGTATAAATACTTGATGTAGCTTGTGCAAGTAGGCTTGTTACTCGATGAGTCTTAAAATTGTTACTGGATACTAATATATGTTGTGAGGGAGGCAGAGGTAATGCAGGTAATCCGTCTGGAAGCACTCTCAGACAACTACATATTCTTGCTACACGATCGCAAACAAAATATTGCTGCTGTTGTCGATCCAGCAGAATCTCAACCAGTATTAAAGAAACTGGCAGAATTAAAAGCTGAGTTGGTAGCAATTTTTAACACCCACCATCATAACGATCATGTGGGTGGTAATAAGCAATTAATAGAAGAATTTCCCCAACTGATAGTTTACGGAGGAGCCGAAGATCGTGGGAGAATTCCCGGACAGCAGGTGTTTTTGCAACAAAGCGATCGCGTCCAGTTTGCAGACCGCAAGGCTGAAGTTATCTTCGTCCCCGGACATACCCGCGCTCATATCGCTTACTACTTTCCCCCCGAAAAAGCTGGTGATACAGGTGATTTATTTTGCGGCGATACCTTATTTTCTGGTGGTTGTGGTCGCTTGTTTGAAGGAACACCGACCCAAATGGTGGACTCTTTAAGCAAACTGCGTTCTCTACCCGATGATACACACATCTGGTGTGCCCACGAATACACCTTAAACAATCTGCAATTTGCCCTAACTGTGGATGGCGACAACGCCGACTTACAAAGACGCTTCAATGAAGTCAAGGCTTACCGTAGTCGAGGAGAAGCCACCATACCCTCACTGCTGGGAGTCGAGAAGCGAACCAATCCCTTTTTACGTTGGGATCAGCCATCATTACAATCAACCGTTAAGAGTGGCGATGGAGTGGAAACCTTTGCACGTATACGGGAAATGAAAAATAACTATTAGTCATTGGGCGTTAGGAGTGCTGAGTGCTGAGTGCTGAGTGCTGAGTGCTGAGTTAGGAGTTAGGAGTTAGGAGTTAGGAGTTAGGAGTTAGGAGTTAGGAGTTAGGAGTTAAGAGTTAGGAGTTAGGAGTTAAGAAGTTAAGAGTTAGGAGTTTTGTTTACCTCCTTGTCCCCTCATCTCCCTCACTCCCTCATCTCCCTCATCCCTTACTCAGCACTCAGCACGGGCTAAACGCCCCGCTACCGCTAACATAACTCAGCACTGATTAACCCCAGTCCCCAGTCCCTAATCCTCCAACTTTCTAGGGCGAATAGTTGCGATCGCACCCTTTCTTTCGCTACGATCTGTAAGCTTTAGGGTATTAGGCCAAAAAGCTTGGAATACAGCACTGAGATTGTGAGCTATGCTGCCCAAACCCAAATTAATCAGATTTTACAGGAAAAACGAAAAACGATGGCGAAACGTGTGCAGTTAGTTTTAAATCAGGATATCAGCAAGCTGGGCAAATCTGGCGACTTAGTAGAAGTAGCTCCTGGCTACGCTCGTAACTATCTGATTCCTCAGAAATTGGCAACCAATGCCACTCCTGGTATTCTCAAGCAAGTAGAACGCCGTCGTGAGCAAGAGCGTCAACGGCAATTAGAACTCAGACAGCAAGCTCTTGAGCAAAAAGAATCTTTAGAAAAAATTGGCAGCTTGACAATTGCCAAGCCAGTTGGTGAAAACGAAGCAATTTTCGGTACTATCACCACCCAAGATGTTGTAGATGCAATTAAGGCAGCTACCGGTCAAGAAATCGATCGGCGTGGTATTACTATCCCCGATATTAATCACCTTGGTACTTATCAAGCCGAAATTAAACTGCATTCTGAAGTAGCGGCGCAAGTCAATATTCAAGTTGTGGCTAGCTAACTCAGGAGAGCGATGAGGGAGCAAGGGAAGTAAAAGTGGATAATAACTCCTAACTCCTGTACAGACGCGATTAATCGCGTCTCTAGCAAAATATCAAAACTAAAATCGTTTATGGCTGAAGAACGGAGTTTTCAAGGCGATGGTAGCGATGCCTACGGCGGTAAACTACGCCTGCCACCACAAAATATAGAAGCGGAAGAAGCGATTTTGGGGGGTATTTTGCTAGATCCAGAAGCGATTAGTCGAGTTAGCGATCGCCTTCTTCCCGAAGCTTTTTACATTAGCGCTCACAAAGATATTTATCAAGCAGCTGTGAGGCTCCACACCCAAGGTAAACCCACAGACTTACTCTCAGTTACAAGTTGGCTAACCGACAATGAAATGCTAGCCCGCATTGGTGGCAGAAATAAATTAGCAACTCTGGTAGACCGCACAGTGTCAGCCGTTAACATCGACGCCTTAGCAGGGTTGGTGATGGAAAAATACCTGCGGCGACAGTTAATTAAAGCTGGCAATGAAATTGTACATCTTGGTTACGAGACAGAAACCGAATTACCACAGGTTTTAGATCAGGCAGAACAGAAAGTCTTCAGCGTTACTCAAGAGCGTCCCCAATCGGGTTTAGTTCACATTTCTGATACTCTAATTAATAATTTTCAGGATATTGAAGATAGAAATCAAGGCATCGCCTTACCTGGAATTCCCTGCGGATTTTACGATTTAGATGCTATGACTAGCGGCTTTCAGCGTTCAGATTTGATTATTATCGCTGGCAGACCATCAATGGGGAAAACCGCATTTTGCTTAAACCTTGCTCATAATATCGCCGCTTCTTATAAATTACCAGTTGCTTTTTTCAGCTTGGAAATGTCCAAAGAGCAACTGACGCAACGTCTATTAGCTAGCGAAGCGCAAATTGAAAGTAGTTATTTGCGAACTGGCCGCCTCAGTCAAACACAGTGGGAACCTTTAAGCCGTGCTATTGGTATCCTTTCGGAGATGCCAATTTATATTGACGACACGCCGAATATTACAGTCACACAAATGCGTAGTCAGTCAAGAAGACTACAAGCTGAAATTGGAACTGAATTAGGATTAATTGTAATAGATTACTTGCAATTGATGGAAGGAGCAGGTGATAATCGCGTACAAGAATTATCAAAAATTACGCGTCAACTCAAAGGTTTAGCCCGTGAATTATCTGTACCAGTTATTGCCTTATCTCAGTTGAGTCGCGGGGTGGAAGCGCGTACTAACAAGCGTCCTATGTTATCTGATTTGAGAGAATCAGGTTCGATCGAACAAGATGCCGATTTAGTAATCATGTTGTACCGCGATGAATACTACTCTCCCGATACTCCCGATCGCGGCATTGCAGAAGTTATTATAGCTAAACACCGCAACGGGCCTACAGGGACAGCGAAACTTTTGTTTAATCCACAGTTTACAAAGTTTCAAAATTTAAAAATTTAGCTATACCAAATAATTATTTGAGCAATGAATGAGCCTGATTTACTCATTAATGATGTATTTTTACCAAATAGCTATTTTCTATACTCTGAAATACTTGATTTATTTGATAGGACACTGGGCATTGAGAACAGAGAGAATAGAAACTTATTTTAATAATTCCTCCTTGTCCCCAGTACCCAATCCCCAGTCCCTAGTCCCTATTTAACTCCCAGCAATTCCACATCAAAAATTAGAGTTGCATTGGGTGGAATCACGCCACCAGCACCACGAGCGCCATAGCCTAACTCAGATGGGATGATTAACTTACGACGACCGCCGACTTTAATTGTGCTAACTCCTTCGTCCCAACCTTTGATTACCTGTCCAACGCCAATTTTAAAGCTGAAGGGTTGGCCGCGATCGCGTGAACTATCAAACTGAGTACCATCTTCTAGAGTACCGACATAGTGAACTTCAACTGTTTGTCCAGGTTTAGGAGTCGCCCCAGTCCCCTCTTTTAAATCGACATACTTTAATCCAGAAGGGGTAGTTACGACATTAGCATCAGACATAGTATTACTCGCAATTAAGATATTGTTTTCAGTTACAGCTGTGGATACTGGCGGCGTTTGGGTTAACTCAGCAGCAATGGCAGTACTCTGTTTACTGCCTACTTGTCCCACAACCAAAAGCACAACACACACCAGCATGAACGCCACGCTGAGGAAAATTGGTTTCAAAATCAGTTCTCCTTACTTAAGTATCCTGGCAAAACATTACCAACAGGACACAATTAGTTTAAATCAGAAAGGGCATTTTAACGCCAAAGCTTATTTTCTAAATCGCGCAATTGACGCTCTAAACGGTCAATTCTACCCCTGAGTTCGTCCACTTCCGACTGACGAGCCACCCCCAAATCCTGCATCATATTTCGCATTTGCCGTTGCATTTGGACATCCCAGTTTCCCTGTTCCGACTTTAACTGCTGGGCAATATCATCTATTACCGCCTTGGCTTGCTCAGGATTGAGCTTACCGTCTTTAACTAAATCATCGCTGACTTGCCGTAGTTTTTCTGCGACTATAGACGTTGTGCCAAGACCGACCATCATTAGCTGTTGTAACCAGTTGTTGTTGTCCATACTCCCTTCCTCTTAACTTATTAACCGGCCGACCCTTGCTCGTGAATGTAGGCAATCAAGCTATCTTAAAGCGTGGTTATTCTAGCCTACAGCTCTATTTTGGCAAATTGGCAAGCACAAAGATAAGGATCAAAGGGCGTGGTTATAGAACTGCTGAAGATTTCAGGTTGCGCCGAAGATTTTATCTAGAAGGACGCAAAAATTTGGACAATTGCGATCGCTACATATCCGTGTGCCGTACTCATTGGCACTAATTATAGTTACGATGAAGAAAATGTGTGATTTTTTGGGCTAGAGTACTGCTAAGTAATATACAGGCAAGTCTAACCGTATGGAAACGAATGAGTTAAAGTTCCTCTTAAAGTTATTGGGATTTACCGATTATCGAGCAGGTCTTAGTCTTAGTGCCTTCGATGTTTTTAAAACTGAGAAAAATAAAATTTGCAAAGCATTGGGCGATCGCGAACTGGTAGACTATAGCCGCGAGATTATCGCAGTTAAAATTTTACCGCCTGGTCAAGCCCTGCTGAAAGATCCAGGTGAAGTACCCATCGCAGACAAAGAACTGAAGGTACTGGAGAAGATTAGTAAAGCTTCTGGCAAAATCGCCCCCAGCAAAATCACCTCACCAAAAGCTGCTGAACGAGATGCGATATTAGAAGGGTTGAGCCAAAGGGGTTTGATTGAAGCCGAAAAGAGCATTAAAAGGGCAAAAGCTGAGGTTTGGCTGACTGAACGAGGAATCGAGTATTTACGGGATGATTATAGTCCTAACAAAGGCACTAACCCCGTCATCAGCTTGGAGTTGCTAGGTAATTACCTGCGTTTTTTACGGAAAACTCTGCGAGTAAAGCCAGAGCAAGTTTCTACTTCACTACCTACCGTCAATATCACCGATCAAGAAATCAGTGATGAAGAAATTTTACAAATTATTGAGAAATTAGACAAAGAATTGGGTACAGAGAATTATTTACCAATTTTCCATATACGGCAAAAGTTACAACCGCCATTGTCACGAGATGAATTAGATCAGGCTTTATATCGTTTGCAAAAAAACGACAATATAGAGTTGAGTTCTTTGGTAGATCCTACACCTTACATTCCAGAACAGATTGCTGCTGGGATTATCCAAAACATTGGTGGTGTGCTGTTTTTTGTCAGCCTTAATACTTAAATTTCCAGATAAAATTTAGTCCAAAATAGGTTTGAACTTCATTAAAGTTAGAGTATGGTATCGATTGACGAAATTATTAAACGCGAGGTCAATCCTTTTGATCTCATAAATTTGAAACCCATGAATTTTTGGAGTGAGAAGCAAGACGCTACACTCACAGTTGAGTCAATTCATCAAGAAGCAATAATTGAGATTGAAGAGTTACTTGACTTAGTAGCTACAGACCATCGCAGCCGTACCATTTTACTTGTGGGTGATTCTGGTTCTGGCAAAAGTTATTTATTAGGTCGGCTACAGCGCACTCTCAACCCCAAAGCATTTTTTGCCTATATCCTCTGCAATTGGGTTGAAAGTAGTAATACTTGGCGTCATATTTTACGATCTACTGTTGATAGCTTAATCCAAGTTCCAGAAGGTGAGCAAGAGTCACAATTAATTCTGTGGCTCAAAAGTTTATCTGCTTTCACCAAAAGCAACCTGAAAAAGCGAATTTTTAATGATGGTATTTGGCAGCTATTGCAAAGCGATCGACAAAAGTTTATCAAACACCTAAAGAATACTTACAAACAAACAAGCATCTATAATCCTGATATCTTTTTCGGAGTATTGCACGATCTCATAAATCCAGAATTATATGATTCAGCTTGTGAATGGTTACGTGGAGATGATTTAAATGAAGAATCAATGCAAGCATTAAAAGTAACTAGTTGCATTGATACAGAAGATAAAGCGAAGAATATTTTGGCAAATTTTGGTAAAATTGCTACTGACACTCAACCAATTATTTTATGTTTTGAAAATTTAGAAACTCTGCCTAAATTAGTAGATGGCTTCTTAGATATACAACCTTTGTTTGATGTTAATACAACTATTCATGGTGAAGGTCTAAAAAATTTTTTAGTGATTATCAGTGTTGTAACTAATACCTGGAAACGTCATAGTGATAAGATTCAACAGTCTGATAAAGCTGGAATTTATCGAGTAATTCAGTTAAAATATATTACTTTAGAACAAGCAGAAGCGCTCTGGAATTATCAGTTAAAACCAATACATCAACAAGCTGATTCTCAGATTAATTCCCCAATTTTTCCATTGAATCGGCAAGTATTAGAGCAATCTTACCCTGGTGGTAAAACTATGCCTAGAAATGCGTTGCTTTTAGGTCGTAATGAGTATCAAAAATATAAAATTTCATTAATAAACAGCAAAAAAGCTGGTTCTCCGAATTTGGCAACTGATACTTCATCATTAAAGTTACCAACAGTTGATCCAAACAAAATTACTGTGACAATAGCAAAAAAAAGTGATGGTACAAAACCTCCGATAATTATTAATTCAACGCAGCTTACAGAGGATAATGAGAGAATTCAAGCAGAATTTCAATTGTTATGGCAGAGAGAATATAAAAAAAATCAGGAAAAAAACAGCAAAATTTCTCTGATATCATCCACTGACCTAATTCGGATGTTACAAGAAACTCTAGTCGCCTTACAAATACAGGGAATTAAGCTCAAACTATTAAGTGGAAAGTATGCAAGTTACTCTTTGAGCTATCAACAGCCTGGTAAACGAGAACCGATAGGTGTAGTCTGGACTGAAGATTCAAATATGACAAGCTTTTTTAATATTATGAATGCCTGTCAAAAAGTAATTCAGCAAAATCTTTGTCAATCTTTATACTTGATTCGGATTGGAGGTGTAGGAACTGCAAAACTCGCTGGTAATCAAATGTACAGTCAGATTTTCACGGGTACTAAGCATATTCACATCAAACCAAATCTTTCCTCAGTTCACTATTTGGCGACATACCAAAGTTTAATGAATTCTGCTCTATCTCAAGAATTAGTAGTTGCAGGTAAAACTATTACTTTACAGAAACTACAATCTTTAATCCGTGAGTCTGAAATTTTGCACAAATGTACTTTATTGCAAGATTTAGGAATTGTTGCTAAACAAGAGGCTGATAAAAATAACGAAAATGGAAATGCTAAACAAGATTTAAGACCAGTAAAAGAGTTTTTATTAAATCTAGTCAAAACCCAAGGCTTTATGGGAGTGCCAACTTTAATTAAGGAGGCTGGTAGTCAATTTCCTTCTGTAAAACAAACTGATACTCAACACTTAATTGATTTATTGTGTCAGGAAAAGAAAGTAAAAATTATTGACCCAAAAGCCAAATTACAAGACCAATTAATTTCTTTGGTCACTAATAGATAACTGTTGATAGACGTTTAGCTAATGCACTACCTGAAAGAATCTGCTGAAATCCAGACCCAAATTGCAAAATTCGCTTTGGCTAAAGTGCTGTGGCTAGATACAGAAGTAGCTGATTGTAATACTTATTATCCAAGACTATCATTAATTCAGGTATTGGCAGAACCCACAGATTCTACAGGAGAGTTTGCTTATATTATCGATGTGTTGGATAAACCTGATTTGGTTGCACTATTTGTTAACCAAATCATGAGCAGTTCCCAAATTGAAAAAATATTTCACAATGCAAGCTTTGATTTAAAGTACTTGGGTAGTAATTCTGCACAAAATATTACCTGTACCCTCAAGTTAGCCAGAAAAATTAGCAAAAAAACATTACAAACATCCAATTTAAAACTCAAAACTTTAGCAACAGAAATCTGCCACTTTTCCAATGTAGATATAGAAGAAGGAAGAAGTGACTGGGGAAAGCGTCCTCTTAGTGACAAGCAGCTACAATATGCAGCAATGGATACAGTGTATTTGGCTGCTGTTCATCGCCGCTTATTAGAAATTTATACCCCTAATTCCGTAAGTAATATTTTTAATATGATACCTAATGCTTCACAGCAATCAACAGAAAAATCTGTAAACTCATCTTTAACTGCTACTAAGGTTAGAGTCGCTTTTGAGTGTCCCCGGTTGTTTTATTTACATCAGCTATTTGGCGGAAATACTTTATTTACCCCAGCAGAAAATCAAGTTGGAATCGGTAATATTTTTCATCAATTAGCTGATAGTTTTATAAATTTAGCTGTAATTGAGCCAAGATTTCAAGAAATATTTAAAACAGCTACGTACGAATTAGATATCAATGAAGTTTCTTCTCATCTGCAACAGCTTTTTTATGAAATTAAATTTTCTGCTTATCTAGAAAAATCTGTTGAAAAAGATGCTAGTACAGCACAACCTCTGTACAAAGTTTGGCAAGGATTGCAAGGATTAATCCGACGCTTTGCAGAATTACTTGTAATAAATCGACGTTATTGTAGTCCCGAAGCAGTTATTGGCAATACTTTTGTTGCAGAAGAACGGAAACTTGAGCATTATTTTCAATTACCTGATGGCACACAACAAAGAGTAGGAGGAGAATTTGATTGCTTAGTCTATAACTTTGAGCTTAAGCGTCTGTGTGTAATTGAGTTTAAAACCTATCAGCCTGTAGACCCATCAGCACAATTGGCTCAGGTTTCTCTTTATAGTTATATGCTTTGGCAAAAGAAAAAAGTAGCTGTTGATTCAGCAGTTTACTGTGTTTTGCCAGAGTTTAAAGAGTATCAATATTCTTGGGAACAGCTAGAAAATACAGTGCATCAGTTGATTCCTTATAAATTACATCAGATGCAGCAATGGCTGACTTGGGAACCGCCTGATTCCAATCCACCACCGTCTACAACCCAGCCTCATCTGTGCGAAATTTGCCCCCAGCAGCAAAAGTGTCAAACTTTTTTTCCTTCGCCTGTTGTAAATCAGCTATCTAGTTCCTCGAATAATGGCGGTACAAAAAGTCAAGGAGAATCTATTAATGCTGATGCTATTGGTGAAGAATTGGTGACTACTTTGCAATCTTTTGGTATTAATGTAGATTATCACGGTGCTGCTGTTGGGCCAGCTTTTATCCGAGTAAAACTTAAACCCCATCTTGGTGTGAAAATTAACGCTCTTTTGAAATTATCGGCTGATTTGCAAGTACAGATGGGGTTAGGAAATCCGCCTTTGATTGCTCCACAAGCTGGGTATGTCAGTATTGATTTGCCCCGTCCAGATAGACAAGTTGCTAGCTTTGAAGAGTATATTTTACCCCAATTCTTACCTCCCACAGTACCTGTCAAAATTGCGATTGGAGTGAGTATTGAGGGGAAACTAGTAGAGGCTGATTTGTCTGATCCGAATACTTGTCACTTTTTAGTTGGTGGTACAACTGGTAGTGGTAAGAGTGAGTTTCTACGATCGCTCCTCCTCAGTTTACTATATCGCCATTCCCCGCAACATCTCAAAATCGCCCTGGTAGATCCCAAGCGAGTTACCTTTCCAGAGTTTGAGAAAATGCCCTGGTTGTATTCGCCAGTCGTCAAAGATAGCGATCGCGCGATCGCACTTATGGAAGAATTAGTTACAGAGATGGAATCTCGTTACCAGCAGTTTGAAAAGGCTGGATGTGCTGATTTAACTACTTACAATCTCCGCTCTCCTAAGATTTTACCTCGCATTGTCTGCATTTTTGATGAATATGCCGACTTTATGGCAGAAAAAGAAATCCGCAAAGCATTAGAACTAAGTATTAAACGTTTGGGGGCGATGGCGCGAGCTGCGGGAATTCATCTCATAATTGCTACTCAACGTCCAGAAGCCAGTGTTGTCACCCCAATTATCCGCGCCAATCTTCCAGGAAGAGTTGCTCTACGTACTGCTAGTGAAGCAGACTCAACTATAGTCTTGGGAGGAAAACAAACAACAGCAGCTTATCTCTTGGGCAAAGGCGATTTACTCTACCAAATTGGCGCTCAACAACATCGCTTACAAAGCTTATTCGCAACAACTATTCAGCTACCGTCAACCTACACTAGATAAAGCATTTCATCAATAGACATCTCCAGAAATTAAATATGCGTCTACCCAGAACCCTTGTAGAGACGTAGCAGTGCTACGTCTCTACGTTCTTTTTCGGAGATGTCTAATTCATAGTGGATTCAATACTGTTCGGTTAAGACAAGAGACGCGATGAATCGCCGTCTCTACAATAATCAATCTCTTGTAGAGACGCCGATTTATCGCGTCTTTAAGATTTATAATTTTCATCAAAAAACCTTAACCGAACGGTATTGATAGTGGATTCTCTTCGGCAAAACTCTGCATCCCTCGGCGTTGACTGTGCGCCTCTGGAGGGTTTAAAAAACCTACAGCATCCTAGAGGATGTTTGAAAAGTTTTGGGCGAATATAATTCGCTATTACACTGGCATTGTCCGCCTCCACGGACTAACACAAAATCAATGTCTTTAACCCACGGAGGTGGGTTTCGTCTGTGTAGCCGCGAATTCTATTCGCCAGGGCTTTTCAAACAGCCTCTTAAGCACCAGTAAGGCACTCACTGGTATAATCTGATTGCTTCAATCAAAGAAAGTTTACTGCAACCACTCTTTTGAGTCCCGGAAAATATTAAATTTAGTGGAAGTTTTAATTATTCAACAGAGGTATACGCTACCTAGATGGGAATGCGTCAATAGAGGACTCAATCAATGGGATATGTAATTGCTACTGCAAATATGAAAGGTGGCGTTGGTAAAACCACTCTCACCGTCAATTTAGCTACCTGTTTAGCTAAAAATCATGGCAAGCGGGTGCTTGTCCTTGATTTAGATAGCCAAATTAGCGCCACACTCAGTTTGATGTCGCCTTTAGATTTTGCCAAGCGCCGTAAACAAAGCAAGACATTTAGGTATCTGATAGACGAAGTTATCAATCCAGACCCACAAGCAAAACTCACAATTCAGGATATCATTCAATCCCAGGTTTGTAATCTTCCCGGACTGGATTTGTTACCAGGAGATATTGATTTATATGATGAATTTGTGGTTTCAGAAATGCTGCATAAGCAAGCAACTGCTTTGGGTGAACAAGATTTTGAAACAATTTGGAATCGCTTTGAAAGGGTCTTAATTAATAACATTTTAAAACCAGTACGTCAAGAATATGATTTTATCCTGCTCGATTGTGCCCCCGGCTATAATCTATTGACTCGTAGCGCTTTAGCTGCCAGTGATTTCTACATACTTCCTGCTAAACCAGAACCATTATCTGTAGTGGGTATTCAACTGCTAGAAAGACGAATTGCCCAATTAAAAGACAGTCATGGACATGAAACAAAAATAGGTATAAAAATGCTGGGAATTGTATTTAGTATGTCCAGCGCTAACCTGCTCACTGGTAGATACTACAAACAGGTAATGCACCGCGTTGTTGAAGATTTTGGTGTAGAAAAAATTTGTAAAGTACAAATACCAGTTGATGTCAATGTTGCTAAGGCTGTTGATAGTTTTATGCCAGCTGTTTTAAATGCTCCCCAATCAGCAGGTTCAAAAGCATTCTTTCAGTTAACTCAAGAGTTGTTGCAAAAACTGTAGCCTACTTAATCATTGATGAGCTACACGATTTCCGACTTATGAAATTAGAAATTAAGTAAGTCGGTAAGAAAAATTCAATATAAGTTACATTTTGTCAAAATAAATTAGATGCGTTTCCCTGGGGTATTGAGTAGTGAATCAATCACAAGGACTCTGCGATTGCTTCACTTCGTACCCTGCGGGAACGCTAAGAGCGAACGCAATGACAAGTGTTTAACCGGACATGATATTACTACGTAAAAATTTCCCTCTCCGATTGGGAGAGGGAAAGACTGGAAATTTAGTTAAAAATAGGGAGAAGTTCGGCAATTAACGTATATTTACTAGAATTCTCCGGCTAAGGCGGCAACGCATCGTTCGCAAATTAAGGGATGTTCTGCTGATTCTCCCACATGAGTAGAGTAGTTCCAACAGCGATCGCACTTTTCACCATCTGCTTTGTAAACCTGAATATATATGCCAGCATCATCTCCTTCCTCAAAAATGGGTTCAGATGGCACTTCTATTTGAGAAGCTAAAAATAGATAACGTAACTCATCTACACCATTACTTTTTTCAACTGAACCGTAAGTATTAGGATTGAAAGCTTGTAAACGTTGACGCAATCTCTCATCAAAGACATGCACCACAACTTTTGCTTCTAAAGAAGATCCGATTGTTTTTTGCAATCGATATTTTTCTAGATTTTTGTTGACCTGATCGCGAATTTTCCGTAACTCTGTCCAAAATTCCGCTAACTCAGGATTACGCCATTTTTCCTCAACCTGTACCCAACCGGCTTCAAACACTGATTTGTAAGGTGTTTTGTAAGGGAGATATTGCCAGATATCTTCGGCAGTGTGGGATAATACTGGTGCGATCGCTCTAGCTAAATTATCTAAGGCTATCTTCAGCACCGTTTGACAACTGCGACGGCGGAAAGCATTCGGGGCGCTGATGTAGAGTCTATCTTTGGCAACATCTAAATAGAAGTTGGATAAATCCACGACGCAGAAATTCTGCACTGTTTGGAAGAAGCGGAAGAATTGGAAACTCTCAAAAGCTTCTGTTACTTCCTCAAATACTTCGGTGATGCGGTGCAGCATATAACGGTCAAGTTCTGGCAATTCCTCAAAGGGGACTGCATCTTTTTCCGGGTCAAAATCATCTAAGCTACCCAACAAAAACCGCGCTGTATTGCGAATTTTGCCTCTAACATCATTCATCTGTTTGATGATGTTTTTCCCAATGCGGACATCGCCGGAGTAGTCTACCGATGATACCCATAATCGCAAGACATCTGCACCGTAGGCTGGTTCTACTTTTTGATTTTTCCCGCCTTCAATGATTGTATTGGGGTCAACCACATTACCTTCTGACTTACTCATCTTTCGCCCTTGTTCGTCCAAAGCGAAGCCGTGAGTTAGTACAGTTTTGTAAGGCGCAATGTCATTTACCGCTACACTGGTGAGCAAACTTGATTGAAACCAACCACGATGTTGGTCGGAACCTTCCAAATATATATCAGCAGGGTAGCGTAACTCTGGACGCTGTTGGACGACAGCAGCCCAAGATGAGCCAGAATCAAACCATACATCCATTGTGTCTGTACCTCTGCGGTACGACTTACCATTTTGACGATAAGATTCTGGTAATAATTCCTCAACTGATAATTCCCACCAAGCATCAGAACCTTTTTGGGCGATGATTCCTTGAACGTGATTGATAATTTCTTCGTTCAGCAATACTTCCCCAGTGGCTTCGTCGTAGAAAACGGGAATCGGTACACCCCAAGCCCGTTGACGAGAGATACACCAATCGGAACGTTCTGCCACCATTGGCGTGATGCGATTTTCACCTTGGGCTGGAATCCATTTTACCGTAGCGATCGCCTTTAGTGCTTCTTCTCTAAATCCTTCCACCGAAGCAAACCATTGTTCAGTGGCGCGGAAAATCGTTGGTTTTTTCGTCCGCCAATCATAAGGGTACTTGTGGGGATATGCTTCTTCCTTCAACAAAGAACCAGCAGCCGTTAAGGCATCAATTACCGCCTGATTTCCATCACCCAGCACATTTAACCCCGCAAATTGTCCCGCTTCTTCGGTAAAATTGCCATTGTCATCCACTGGTGCAAGGATGGGCAAACCGTAGCGCTGACCAACAATATAGTCTTCTTGACCGTGACCAGGTGCAGTATGTACCAACCCAGTACCCGATTCAGTTGTGATATAATCACCACCCACAACAATCGGACTTTCCCGGTCAAATAGCGGATGACGGTAAGTAGTATGTTCTAAATCATTCCCCTTGAACGTGGCTTTTAGAGTTAACTCAACTCCCAAGGTTGAAGATAAACGTTGTACTAAGTCAGCAGCAACAATTAGGTATTTGAAATTACTCTGCGCCTCCACCTCTGGGCGGGAAACTTCCACCACTGCATAATTCAAATCCGCATTCACCGCCACAGCCAAATTCGCCGGAATCGTCCAAGGTGTAGTTGTCCAGATAGCCACACCCAAATCTGACTGATATTCTGCCAACAGTGGTTTTACAGTTTCCGCCAAACTTGTGATTGGGAAAGCTGCATAGATACTGCGGGAAACGTGACCTTCTGGATATTCCAACTCAGCTTCCGCCAAAGCGGTTTTAGAACTAGGACTCCAGTGAACCGGCTTCAAACCGCGATAGATGTAGCCTTTTAAGAACATCTGACCAAATACGCCAATTTGAGCCGCTTCATATTCCGGCTTCAGAGTTAGATAAGGGTTATCCCAATCACCCCAAATACCGTAGCGTTTAAAATTTTGGCGTTGGTCGTCTACCGTAGCTAGGGCAAATTCTTTCGCTTTCTGCCGCAGTTGTAAAGACGTTAAATTTTGCCGTTCTGCTGACTTCATGTTCTGCAAAACTTTCAACTCAATTGGCAATCCGTGACAATCCCAGCCAGGAACGTAGCGAACTTTACGACCTTTTAGTAGTTGGTAGCGATTAATAATATCTTTGAGAATTTTATTTAAGGCATGACCAATATGGAGTGAGCCATTAGCGTAGGGAGGCCCATCGTGCAGTATAAATAATTCGCCGGGGTTATTTTCAAAGAGGCGATCGTAAATTTTATTTTCTTCCCAAAATTTTTGGATTTCAGGCTCACGCTTGATGGCATTTGCCCGCATATCAAAGTTAGTCTTGGGTAGGTTTACAGTATCTTTATAACTTCCTGGTTCGGTCACAGTCTCATGCCTAAAATTAGGTGTGCAGGTTCTATTAATTATAGAAGATGGCGTAAGCTTACCCCGGTCTGAAGACCGGGGCTTTAGCCACAGATTTGAATTATCGGGAAGAGAGACAATTCTCCCTCTAATTGACTAGGACTAGCCCTTTCAAGGTGAGTAAAAATATTTTGCTCAAAAAATTCCTCTTTAATCTCTTTAATCTCTTAACTCTGTGTTCTCTGCGTCTCTGTGGTTAAATAAATTACTTTTAAACCGCAGAGGCAATAGAGTTGCCAGTGCGTTAGGCGGGTTCCCCGACTTGAAGCAACTGGCGCAACGCAGAGAGAAGAACAGAGATTTTACGAATCACCTTAAAAGGGCTAGGGGTTTAACCCATCATAAATTGACCAACAACATTTACTGGTTTGCAAATCAAATAGGATATCGCAGTTTTCAATCATTAGACATCTCCAGAAATTCAATATGCGTCACCCAGAACCTTTGTAGAGACGTAGCAGTGCTACGTCTCTACATTCTTTTTCGGAGATGTCTATTAGTAGAGACGTTGCATTGCAACGTCTCTACATCTAGATTATTGCATGAGAATCTGAGGGATTAATTTGGCGATCGCTTAATATAAAAATATCCGCAACGCCCAGCCAACAGGTGAAAAGCTATGTCAGAAACTATCCTAGCTGCACCAGAGATTCAACTCCCACCCAGCCAAGCAGAATTGCCCTATGATGACGGTATCCCGATGGAAAGCCCACGACATAAAGCCCAAATGGACTTGCTCATAGATGCCCTGATACCTTGGTTGGAAGAACGAGAGGATGGGTTTATTGGCGGTAATATGTTCGTTTACTACAGTCTGGCCCAGGTGCGAAACAAAGACTTTAAAGGCCCAGAATTTTTTGCTGTGTTGGAAGTCCCCAAAGGAGAACGACGCAGTTGGGTAGTGTGGGAAGAGGGAAAAGCCCCAGATGTAGTTATTGAGTTACTTTCTGACAGTACAGCCCAAGCAGACAAAAACTTAAAAAAGCTGATTTATCAAAATCAAATGCGTGTACCAGAATATTTCTGGTATGACCCTTTTAATCCTGATGATTTAGCTGGTTTCTCTAATGAAAAAGGAGTTTATCAACCCATCACCGCAAATGCTCAAAACCAGTTGGTGAGTCAATCTTTAGGGTTAGCATTGCAGCTTTGGCAGGGAAATTATAAAGGTATTAATGCTACTTGGTTACGCTGGGCAATGTCGTTAGGGGAATTACTGCCAACTCCGGAAGAAAAAGAACGCCAAAGGGCAGAAAAAGAACGCCAAAGGGCAGACAAGGCAGAATCACAGTTATTACAAACTGCACGCAACTTACTTGAGTCTGGGATGACAATTGAACAGGTAGCTAGGTTAACAGGTTTGAATAAATCTGAAATAGAAACGTAGAATTCAGGAGTCAGGAGTCAGAATTCAGAAGATATAGAATACAGTTGGGGCAAAATGCGATCGCTTCAGTCGTTAAAGGTTCCATAGGGAACTCCAAGAAATAAATTATCCAATATTGTGGGGTGGGCAACATGAGCGCCCTATTGACTAGCGATTTTAGATTTTAGATTTTAGATTTTGGATTAAAAGAATTTTTGGTTCATGCCCCGCCCCTTGTGGGCGAGGTTAAAACAACTCGCAATTCGCAATTACGTTTTGGGACGGGGATTTAGACCCCGACCCAAAACGGGCTGCCTGTATTGCTGGGGACTTAAACCCCCAAAGTTCGTTAATCCAAAATCGCAAATCCAAAATCCAAAATTGTTTGACACTAATGGTTGATACTCCCTTTCACTCCACCACTGTTACTGAAGCCCCTTCATTTAATGGAGGTATACTGGGTAACTCAAGACAGTATCCAGCACCATAAACTGTCTTAATATAGCGGGGATGACGAGGATCTGGTTCTAGCTTAGTTCTTAAATGCCGAATATGGACTCGAATCGTTTCTATGTCATCATCAGGATCGTAGCCCCAAACTTCTCTGAGGATTTCGCTGGGAGAAACTGTTTGACCGTGGCGTTGCAGTAAGCAGTGAAGTAACTCAAATTCCAAGTGAGTCAATTTCACCGTCTCATTGAACCATATTGCCTCAAATCTTTCGGGAACGAGGGTTAATGAGCCATAGTTGAGAATCTCACTATGCTTTGCGGCTTGGGGAATGCGGTCAGTCCGCCGCAAAAGTGCCCGCACCCGCGCCAGCAGTTCTTCAACTTCAAAAGGTTTGGTGAGGTAGTCATCTGCGCCAGCATTAAAGCCTTCCACCTTGTCCTGAGTTTGGCTCAAAGCCGTCAACATTAACACGGGAATCTCAGAGGTGCGATCGTCGCGGCGCAGCCGTTGGCAAACGGTAAACCCATCTACCCTGGGCAACATTAAATCGAGCATGATCAAGTCTGGTTGTAGCTGGAGAGCCAGCGCTTGACCTTTGATGCCGTCTTCAGCTTGACTAACATCGTAGCCAGCCATTTCTAAGTTGACGGCAACTAGTTCTGAAATCGCTGGGTCATCGTCTATGACAAGAATCCTCGGCATTCTTAAAAAATTATTACTACTTATTAAGGATAATTAACAACCTTTGATAGATACAAAGATTTTTGAATCAATGATGAAAAAGTTTTTAAATCTTACATAAATATTAAGATTAAATGACTGTGAAATCAAGACTCAATTACACGAAATCTTATAGTCTATGATGTGTTATACTCCCCTCTACAATCCGTCTTGGTTTTTACAAAACGGTGTGATGATGACTGTATACACCGCTTTGTGGGGAAAACGTAACTGGCAAAGTACTACTAAAGACCCAGAACCGTCTTATCACGAGAAAATCTTTATTGGCGGCCAAGGTGTGCCAATTTTTGGCTTGGTTGCTATTCCAGAAAATGCTCATAGCACGATTATCGGTACTTATGGCATCACTGGAGAGTTAGAGACAGAATGGTTTTTGAGAGTGCTAGGACGTAAAGCCTACGCTCAAGGATACGCGATGGTGTTATTTGATTGGCGTGCCCACGGCAAAACAGCCGAGTTATCGCCGACTCTCACCTCTGATGGTTTGTATGAGGGGGAAGATTTTGTTCGCATTGCTGCTGCCGCAAAGGCAATGGGATGTCCGGGGAAATTTTGGTTTACAGGGTTTTCTTTAGGAGGGCAATTGGCACTATGGGCGGTGAAGGTGGCTGGTGAGGTAATTAGGGAGTATGAAGATTTAGGATTAGAAGATAGAGATATTGGCGGTGGTATGGTGATTTGTCCGAGTTTGGATTCACAGCGATCGCTATCTTATCTAGTTACAAAGCCCTTTGGCAGATATTTGGAAGCAGGGATTGCCCAGAATTTAAAAAAACTGGCATGGAAGATACACGATGCCCATCCTGGAAGCCTTGACCCCGGAGCGATTGAACGGGCGAACAGCATTTGGGGTTTTGATAATGAATTGGTAATTAACCGACTAGGTTTTTCTTCTGTGGAAGCATATTACCAAGCGAGTAGTGCTTTACAAATATTGCCGCAAATCTCAAAACCAACTTTGATTTTATATGCTGCTGATGACCCACTTTTCGACCCAGCGATCATACCGGAATTACAAGAAGCTTGCGATCGCAATCCCGCAATAGACTTATTGCTCACCCAGTACGGCGGCCATGTTGGCTATTTGAGCAGTAAAGAGTGCCAGCGTCAAGTAAAAGATTCCGATCCTTGGTGGGCATGGAATCGGGTTTTAGAATGGTTGCAGGAAAAGCGTAATTCGTAATTTTAAAATCTGGTAGTCCGATTTTTCAAAATGGTATGTGTATTTACGCTACATCGTACTAGGTTGCGAGCGATCGCCAGCAAATAAGTCATCTTGATAATTTTTTATCAAAAAGCTTAATTTTTACTGATATAGTTTGAGCATAATTCCGAAAATCCGCAACTTTACGTTGTAACTTCCTCTATTAGTGTCAAGTATTTTTAGTAGTTAATACTTAATATATGCAACTGAGGTTATTTACTCACATATTACCAAGAGTAGCAACAGGTTCTGTGATTTCAGCTTTAGCTTTGGCAGTTGCCACCACAAGTAACCAGCCGAGTTATGGTGAGGGAAACAAGTTCTTCTGCACACGCGAAGGCAATGTACCAGTTACCAAGGTACGCACCTCACGGGGAAATGAGACATTTATCCGTTGGGTAGTTCAAGATTTTAAAAAGTTCCCACCTGCACAGCGTTGTAAGATTGTTAGTGCTAGGTTCCAACGCTATTACGATAATGGCTCAGTTTTCATCACCAGCCGAAATAATTTTAACAATTATTCAGTTTTGTGCATTACCAATCGCAAGGGCACACCTTGTACATCAGAAAATATATTAGTCACCCTCAGACCAGGAAGTGATACAGGTGCGATTCTTAAACAGATACTTGATTTCCGTCGTGGTGTTGAAGGTAAGCCTGTGGATTTGAGTGGATGTCAAGTTTTTACTAAAGAGCAAGGTGATTTGTATCTTGATGTTAAGCAACTGGTAGACGGTCAGGAGTGTGGTCAATCGGCTTCTAGTGTTAACAATCCCAAAACTGAACCAGTAGAATCTCGTTTCTAGTTTGCAGTTTTTTTGGGGAGTTTATATAAGATGAATTGGCAATGGTTAAGAAGCAGACTAGGGTATACAGTTTGCTTATTGATTTGTCTTGGTGGTATTTCGTTAGCATTGCCAAGACAGCAAAGCATTTCTGGTGAGATTACCAGACTCTCTCGGACATCAACTTCCCTTTCGCTAGAGCAATTGCAACAATTAGCGAAGAAAATCACCGTCAAAATATCCGCAAAAGAGTTAATAGGTTCAGGTACTCTACTGCGGCAAGAAGGGCAAATTTATACAATAATCACTAATGCTCACGTTCTGAGAGCAGCTAAACCTCCCTATCAAGTTCAAACAGCAGATGGACATATTTATCAAGCTTCTGTTTTGCAGATGCCAGAATTACAGCAGGATGATTTGGCTGTGTTGCAATTTCATAGCCCTGATATAGTTTATACAGTTGCTAATGTCAAAGATGCGTGTAACTTGCAGCTTGGAGATGAGGTGTTTGTGGGTGGATTTACATCTAATGTGACTAATCAAAAGCTGTCTAGCCAAGCAGAAAAAATCTTCAATAATCAGTTTGTGTTTACCTCTGGTAAAGTATCTTTATTGCTAGATAAGGCTTTAGAGCAAGGCTACCAAATTGGGTATACCAACGATGTCCGTAAAGGAATGAGTGGAGCGCCATTGCTAAATATACATGGTGAAGTTGTGGGTATAAATAGTTTGCACAAAGACCCAATTTGGGATACACCGGAAGTTTATCAAGATGGTTCCCAGCCTGAACAACATTTGCAAGAATTAATTACACGTTCTAGTATGGCTGTACCCATTAGGAAAGAAATTTTGCAAAATGATATTGAGAGTAAATCATGAGGTTTGCAGGTGGACTTTCGGCAGTATTATTGGGTACAGCAATTGTGATTGTGCAGCCAGTAGCCAGAGCGTTGACACCCTCAGAAGTTGGTGAAATTGCTAAACAAATTACAGTCCGCATTGATGGTGCAAATACTGGCTCTAGGGTAATTATTGAGCATCAAGGTAATGTTTATAATGTTGTGACTTGCTGGCACGTAGTCCAACTCAAAGGTAACTATACAGTACAGACACCAGATGGTAAAAAATATACATTTAATAACAGTGAAGTAAAGCGATTTTCTGGCGTTGATTTGGCGGTGTTTCAGTTTACGAGTAACGAAAATTACCGTGTCGCCGAAAAGGGCAATTCTGACCAAGTAGCATTAGGTACAAATATTTCTGTCGCAGGTTATCCCCAAGGAACATCAGACATGGATTTTCGTAGGGGTGCAATTTCGCGTCTGGTGACAAAGCCAAAAGATGGTTATGCTTTTGCTATTAATCCTCAGTATGCTCTTGCTTATCGCAATCGGGGTCTTTTTTACTCTGAGAAAAAGGACAAACAAAAAGCCATTGAAAATTTACAGCAAGCAGCCAAACTTTATTACTCGCAAAATAATAATGCTGCTTATCAATACGTTATGAATATTTTAAAAGATTTACAAAGATAATCATTAATTTATAGTTTACGTAGATTGAATTGAGCGACAGCAAAACCCAACCTATATCTATTAAATTTGGCAGATGTCTGAGTAGTTATTTTCTACTGGAACAACTCACATATTTTGCTTATTCAAATAATTCTCTCGTTTGTCGTAATACCTGTTCATAAAGAGGACGACTTCCCCAATACTGAGCATAATTAATCATGGCATCTAATACTGGTTTTACTTGCGTAATTATTCCTCTATTTTTTGCCAATAAGAGAATACTTAGAGTCCCAATTACTTGCAATCCTAAACTTTGAGCTACTTGACGTGCTTCACGTTCATCTAACAAAATTTGCAGTTCACCAGTTTCTAGTGCAAGAGCAATTGCTTCACGTTCACCGTCATCTAATTCTGGCGGTATGTTGGATGTTATGGTTGAAACTTGGCGAACTTGCAACCAGTTTGCAGCAATTGCTTGCAACACAAATTCCGAGGCCGGAAATCCTTTAACAGTTGTTTCATCACAGACAGCTTGAGGGATAACAATTTGACCAAATGTAGCTTTCAAGATATCTAGACGATTAATAGCTGCAAAATTTATCAAGGGTGTAGCATTACAAACAACTGTCACAATAGACATATCCAGAAATTAAATATGCGTTATCCAGAATCCTTGTAGAGACGTAGCACTGCTACGTCTCTACATTCATTTTCGGAGATGTCTAATTTCTAAAAACCTGAATTAATGGTTTCAATATCCTGGGCTAAATCTGCTTCATTATAATGACGTTCAATTTTATATTGCCCCAAAATCTGCTGAAATTCCCAGACAGATAAGTTAGCTAAGTGACGCGCTTGAGCAAAAGTAAAAATATTTTGTGCATATAACTGTAGGGCTAATTCTTGACGAATAGCCTGTTCACCTTGATTTAAATAATCAGATGATATCTGCAAATTGATTGGCTGAATAAATGAATTCATGACAAAAAAGCCTCTCCTGTACCTTTACTTTAATAAATTCGTAGTTCATCGCTAAATAATTCTGTAATAAGCACCCGATATCGTCTATATTGAGCTTCTAGATGCAGAATGGAACGTTTGGGAGTTATATCTGTTGCAATACTTCTCAATAGAACTCTTGCATAAATATTTTGTGGTATGATATTGGGTTATTTTAATTTGAGATTTGGCAATTAGAATAGGAAGAATTTATCAATTTTTTCGA
>NZ_JBALEJ010000021.1:0-38662 GCF_036917975.1 Nostoc sp. | reverse complement strand
ATAGAATCTATATTGTAGTCATTGACATCACTAAATTATAGTTATTAAAATTTGGTGAATTTTAATAATCACCATAAAACTACCGGAAGAGCCAATTATCTTCCTTATTTTGAGGCTTAAAAATGGGTGCTTCATCTTGGGAACTGAGAAGTAACACTTGATATTTTCCTTGCTTTTGCTGCCAACGTACTTCTAATATTGAGTTAAATAACTGTCCTTGTGGGCTGGGGAAAGTTTCATCAGGTTGTTTGGGGGTAGAATTTTTGACAGGATTGGGTTGCAGATTGATGGGATTTTGTTGTAGGCGATCGCGTATATCAGCTTCCAAGCTAGAATATTCAGAATCTTCCGAACCTAGTAGCCAAAACCCTCCCACCCGATGCGCCCAGCGTAAAAAGTAATAACTAGGTGGAGTTGAGAGTCTTTCAAGTAGTTTAATTAATTCTTGTGCAGATAGCGGTTGCTGATTTACCCCTACGAAGCACATACCGCACCTCCTGCTTGCAGCAACTTAGTCCAAGCAGCAACAGCTTTGGTAAATAAATCTGGGACACCATTTTTATCATCACCTTCCCAACGCAGCTGTACGCCAAAGTTAAAATCCATTGCTGTTAGCAAAATATCTTTTACTTCTTGTTTTTCTTGGTCGTTAGTTGGGAAATTATAAGGATTGGCGTTATCACCTCGTAAAAACTCACCAGCCCCTAAAAGATAAATCTTATCCCACGGTGTTGAACTGCCAAATGGGTAAATTTGCTTGTCGCGCAATATGCAACCAGGGTACTGCACAACAGCGCTGTTGTACTCTAGGCGGACTATACCTAAGCCCCGTGATTTAGCAAACCCAATGCCAAACCAGCCTGCATCCAAGTCACGCAACACCAATGCAATTAATCCTAACTGTGCTAGCGAAAAGTTTTTTAGGTGGATTTTGGTCTGAAATGCGCCATTGGTGCAAACTTGATAGTCAAAAGGCCCGTGTGCTACTGAACCAAATACCCTATCAATGGCGACACCATTACGTTCTTCAATTTTGACTGGTACTGAAGTATCAGGATAGGCATCTTCAATACGGAGACGGCTGGCGATCGCAATATTGCCAAATATCTGGTCAGTAAATGATGATTCTTTGTAAATTTTGTAAACTTCATCAGCAGGTAATTTCTTTTTGAATTCTTCTTGAGCTTTAATAGTTTTTTCATCCAATGGATTACTTGCCCAAATTAGTTGGGAGTCAGACTCAGAAGGTTTTTTATCGTCGCCAACAGTACGCACAATGCGTTCAGCATGGGCGCGAATTGCACCTTTAAGCGAACTCCCAGGAAGATAAATTGTGCGTCCGCCAGCATGGTAAGTTTCGACAAATTCCATCTGGGGTTTAGTGGGATCTGCACCTTCCCGACCAGATTTAATCAAAATAGGGCCATCTGGAACAATTGTCAGGTCAAGTGTGCAGTGGTTAACAAATCGCTTATGCATGATTTTGATGGGAAGAAGTTGCTGTGGTATTGGTGCGTTTATGCAGTTCGCTAGAAAGGTGATTAATAAAAGTGTCCGCCCAAGCTTTTTTTAAAGGTTGGGCATCAATATAAAAAGAAGCTGGATTGGAGTTACTATCAATCAAATTTTTGAGGTAATTTTTTACCTTCTCTGGGTCTGTTTGCTTCTTGTCATTTTCATCTCGGACATCGACCCAGTTCATCTTCTCAATTATGAGCTTGACAACTCCTAATCCACGAGAACGTCCGCCACCAAGGGGAATTTGTTCAGTTTGAAACTGGTGCAAGCCAATCATCAACATACCTAATTCCCATTCTTCAGCATTTTCAATAACTGCTTGAAATATAAATGAAGTTCCGGCTGGTACAACTTGAAAGTCATAAAGTTTACCATCACTAGCAGTTTCAGTATCTCTATCAATGGCAACGCCATCACGTTCTTGATATTGCCCAAACCAGTTTTCTTCCGGTTCACTGACTGTTAAATCACGAATTTGGAATTTGCTGGCCAGCCAGGGCGAACCAAATAGCGAAGAAACTAAATCAGTGTTGTTGATAATAAATTGGTGTAATTCTTGTTCTTTTGCTTGTGGTAATAAATTTTTATTATCCTCTTTAAATTTAGACATTCTATCTGGAGGAATCGACCAATCTGTTTCTTGGGCTGGGTTAGCAGCAAAATCAAGATGAATTCCGCGCAAAAAACTTTCCAGACGTGAACGTAACGCACCTTTGAAACTCGAACCTGGTATTAGAGGTCTACCTAAAGCATCTTTGATAACTGGTAAATCCGAACCAATTGGTTCAGATGAACGTCCCGCACTGATTCTTAAAGCTGTAACAGTTTCGAGAATACCAATAATTTCTAGACGATTTTTGAAGATTTCAAACATAATTCAGAATATTTGTATTTTGTGAAATATCTACACTATTTTTCTTTATCACTTATTTTCATTCTTAAGATATTTAAGACGACGTGAACCATAACCGAGATAACGCCGAGTTAACTCCAATTTTACATATTTTAATTTTTCGGTATACTCCACTTTCTTAACTATTTCACCAGCTTTTTGTGATAGAAAATTATCAATATCATTAATGATTTTTTGAGCCAGTGAGTTTTCTCCCTGCCCCCACTTTTTATCTCGTCCTAATTGGTATCGTAAAAAATTCTTAATAACTTCTGTGCTATCAGTTGTATCAGCAACGTGCATTAAATTTCGATATTGTGATTCTTCTAAGTTATTACATGAATCTTTGTCCTTTAAAATTTCCTCAATAGCTATAACTAAATCATCTTCTATTTGACGAATTTCTTTTTGAATTTTGAGTTCTTTATGTTGTATTTCTCTTTGCTTCTCAAATTTTTGTTGCTGTTCAGTCAAATTTGTCATACTGCATCCTCACGAAATATTTGATGAAACTCGTTGCAAATTTCCACTTGGCCAAACCCCTCACTCGTGCGATCGCCTACACCCCGCAATTCTAAAGTTGAGAGTGCATTCTCCCATATTTGCCGATTTTGAGTGCTAAATAAATAAACCGAACCTTTATTAGTTACAAGTTCAACATCTTTCATCAAACCCCAAGCGCTATTCCAACCTGAACGGTAACTGTAACTACTGTAAGCAGTGTGGAGTTGTAAGCTAGGGTCTTCCACAACTGCAAACTCCTTGAGCATTTCTGGTGAAATTACTGTGGTATGCTGCCAATTATCAGTCAAAATTGCCTCGGAGTGCAAGTTGAGTGTAAAGAAAGTGCGATTAACAATTGGGTTGGTTGTGCGATCGCTTCCATCGGGGCGTAGCCCATCGCCAAATGCCTCAGACCAGTTTTGCCAGCGTTTATCCAATGCTTGATTAAATTTATCAATGCGACTAGAAATATCATCAGGAATGAGAATTTCTTTGGCGGTAATTTTGACTCTACCTAACCCCCGTGATATCGAACCACCAAGCCGAAAAACTTCAGAATTAGCGTTGATAAAAGCAGTGATTTTTTTGGCTAACGAGTCATTCGGAATGTTAATATAACCGCGATAGACGTAGTTATCCCATGTAATATTCTTGCTCTCATTTGCAGCGATAAATGCTTCGTTGAGAACTTCAATGCTGTATAAAATATCATCACTAGATGTAGCGCGATAGCGGTTGATACCCACCCGCGTTAACAAACGACTTGTAGCAGCATGGGTGCAGTACTGCTCGTCATGTATGCTATACAAGGAATTAAAGGCTTCAACTCGCGGGTCTACCCCGTCTTCTAATGCTTTCAAGCTGCTGGGGTCATAGGGATGGTTGAATTGTTCGGCGCAAAAAGAGTCAATTAATGTATCAAATACCCCATGCCCCTTGGGTAAAAACCCTGAATTGGCTTTGGAACTAACAGCCGTTGCAGGTAAAACTTTGATGGTGTTATTTACTATTTGATGCTTATTGCCCACTTTACCCACTGCGGGGTAGGCATTTTGAAAGATGGCTGGATCATCTTCTAAAAATAAGTGTGTAAAGTCACCGCCATTAGCTGCAAGATTTTCGAGTTCCATACCAGCACGGTGTAGGATATGTTTAGCGATCGCACCACGCAGCACAGAACCTGGAATGTATTTTTCCACCTCGTTGATAGAACCGCCCGGTTTTTGTTTACCAATTGCCAAGGGTGATAATGCTGTGATGGTCAGTTCAATTCGCTTCATGCTGCACCACCGACTGAAACTTGATGATTTGCTAGATACTGCTTGGCATCCAAACTAGACCATATTGTGTCATCAGAGGATAATGTCGGTAAATTCTCCCAATGCAACCATCCCAAGCCTGTTGATTTACTACCTCCCAAAGCATTGATGTGGCGTAAGGCAGCAAAAATTAAGGGTTTTGCTAAGTCAGGACTGTCAGACTCAAAGTGACGCTGTAGGTAAATATCACCCTTAAATTCTAACTGGGCATTTGCAGGGGATGTTTCTAATAAATAGAGTTTGTTTTCTTCAGCAGTGCGGCGACGACGGTTGATCGTGACACCAGGACGAAAAACTTCTGGTAGTTCATTGGCTGGTGTTGCACAGATAAAATCATCCACAATGATGCGGGATGGTAAAATTGGGTCGCCAAAGATTTGGGATACAACGCAGTGGTAGCCTTTGTAGCCACTAACTTGATATATTTCTTGAAATTGACTCTCCACTTGTCCTACATTTGGGCAAAGTTCTGTTGCTATTGGTGCATAAAAAACTTGCCAGCCTAACGCCCGTGCGAGTTTTTCGCATTCGTGGCGTAGCCTACCTTTAATTTGAGAACCAGGAATCAGCAGTTGTCCTTGGGCGTTGCGGACAATGGGTTTATCTGCAAGTGAGCCAGATGAGCCACCTGCACCAACGCACAAGGCAGTATCAATAATTGCACTCACTCTCCAGTGTTCAGATACTCTTTGGGGAAGTGTATTCAGGTCAATCATTGCTTTACTCCTTGTTGTTGCTGTTCTCCTTGGTTAGCCGATGTTTGGTCATCTTCCACTAGAAACGGGTATAAATCTACCAAGTCGCGCCAAATAGTTTCATAGATAGTTTTTTCTGCTTCTGCATCAGATTCTTTTGGCTTTATGGACATCCAAGGGGCAAGATTACCGTGATTATTTTCATCTTTTGGTTGACACCATGCGTTCTCAAAGTTAGTTTCTAGTTCAGCTTGTCCTTGTTGCAGTCGTACCCGGAAGTAGCGATAGTTGAGGATAGCAGTATGTTTGCCTCGCTCTAACAAACTGCGAATTTGATATAGTTGCGATTTGGGAAATTTAGCATTTTTTAGGACTTCCACAGTCTGCAATAACCCTCCTAGTTCATGAAGGGTATAAGGTGAAGCGTAGAATTTGAGATTACCTTTTGTTAATCCTTCCTCGCGGAAATCTTTGATATTTGACGCAATCATGGTTACGGCTTTTAATGCTAAAAAGTCAACCGTTCCACCGTAATATTTGTAGTCGCGTTTGAGTTCTTTCGCAAGCTTCTTCGATGATTTAAGTAGTTGGTTGGTAAGTTCTTCTGCGTAATAAATGGGTGTATTTTCAGCAGTGATTAGGACACCTGCGGACATACTTAATTCACATTGCGATGTATACTCAGATGGTTTTTCGCCTTGGTAACGGTGGACTTTTTCAGGGTCGTAGGGTGTGTTCAACCTAAATCCTGGTGATTCTGATGATTCTGGTAATTTTAGTATTTCTCGTTCAAATTCTTCACCAATGGTTTTGGCAATATCTAAGGCTTTATCCGCAGGTACGATTAATAACACATCATCGCCACCAATAGTAATAATTTCAAAGGGATAAATCCACTGACCATTACGGTAAGCGTTATCTGGGTCATTGAGATGATTGAGTTGGCGGGGTTGAAGATGTTTTTTCAGGGCAATGTAAACAGAATTCTGCGTTGCATCTAAAACTTGTTTACTAAACTCGCGGTATTTTTCTGGTGTACGGATGTGCTGACGCAGATAGCCACCCATATTGTTGCCGTCGGCGTAAATATAACCGACAAAGCCGCGAGGCGTGCTAACGTTACCTATTTCTCGTAATGATAGGGCTTCTGTAACTTTATAAGGTTTTAGTGTTTGATTTAATGCTTGATAATATTCTTTTTTGCTATCTGACTTTTTCAGAAATAACTTAAACTTACTTACCCAACTACGGACATTATCAGGTTTCCATAGTTCATAGTCTTGCGACAGTCGGCGAAATCCAAAGTTTTCGTTATACCATCCCTGTCGCAGTTTATCGCGTTTGCTGCGCTGCCCGACGATTACTTTTCGTGCTAAAGCATCAGAAAAACTAGGCGTTCCCGGTAAATCCGTTTCTGCCACAGCAGATCGATTGTCAGTTTCATCCCGTTGTAAGTAGGGATGAGTTTCAAACATCGGTGGGTAGGAACGACTCTGACGTTCTGCGTTTGGTGATACATTCCCGTTGCGACGGTGGGTAAATTGGTTGGCAAGTTTTCCCACAAGTTCATTAAAATTCTTGCGTTGCCAAAATTTCTCTTCTAGGTCAGATTCACTTGATTGGTCAAAATAAGCTTCAATGATGGGATTGCTTTGTTTTTGCTTGTATTCCTCAATCCACAGCGTATTTTCAATTGGGTTTTGCAACAACCCAAAGCGGAATTCTAAAAGGCGGAAAGTGTCACTAACAGCGCAGGAGTTGGCAGTCAGAGTTTCGTGAGTGTAGCGTTTTTCAATTGCATTGGCGAGTTGATGAACAAATGCCGCAGGGCAGAAAGCAAGAATGCTGCCACCTGTGGAGTAGATAATCAGTTCGGGAATTAAAGCTTGTCTTAATTCGGCGAATTGGTTATTATTCAGCCACTTTCTCATTTGCTGCGATCGCTTGCCTTCCCCAAAAAAACCGGGAATATCATCAAGGTTAATACGGTCAAGTAAAGCCGAGGCACCACGAATATCGTTCAGTTTCGCCGCTTCAAAAACATATTGTTTAATCTTTGTCGCACCACCATAAACCAAGCCAATACGCGTTTTATCTTCCCAAAGTTTTAAGTAATCCTCTTTTTCCTTTAACTCATTGAGTGTTTTAGGGACATAGTCTTTAGGAATATCGTAGAGTCGTTGTGCTTGTTGAACAACAGATTCCGTACTTTTTGGTACAACCTGCTCTTTTGGCAATGCTTGTCGCATTTGATGCAACGCACTGAGTTCATCCTGATTGAGATTGTGCTTTTCGCCCCAAGCAAGACACCAGGCTAGTGCAGTAATTGTACGCGTGCGGGAATCTTTTGTCATAGGCTTAAATCAAAGCAATGAGTGATGAGCATCAACCTGTCAGTAGTCTGATTTTCCGCAGAGAGGGTCTGATAAACAGTAACTTTTTTATCTTTTAAATATCTACACTATTTCATACTCCGTTTCCAGTCACTAATGAAAAAATACAAAAATTTTTTCTCTGGGGGCAACTAACATCCCCTCTACTTGTACTCCAGAACAGTATTTGAAAAAATAAGCCACCCTCCAAGAGTGGCTCAAAGTTTTATCCAAGAATTTTAATCACAGGTCGAAATATTGGTGCAGATGCTTGGTTCGTCCGGTGACTCCGCCCAAGTCCCTGAATTGCGTTGTCAGCCCTCCAACCAGCTTCTAGGAAATAGTGCGATCGCATCTGTTAACTTTTGCTCACCAGACTCATTATTCTCAATTAGTATTAGTATCTGATGGTTTCTCTGCTGTTGGTTGTTGTCGTGGGCTAATGAATTCGGTCTTAATTGGTTTTCCTATTGTCTTCGGAGGTTGTGGTTTATCTTCTGTGGGTTGTGAGTTATTATTGTCGCTCATGTTAATTTATCTCCTTTATAGGTTTCATCATTTGGCTGTTTTCAAGATTTCTTCCTGAAAGTGGATCAAGCAAGAAGTTCTTCTAATAATTATGACTCCAAACAATGTAATCTCAATTCCGTAATCCTGTGTGAAATTTTGCTCCCACTCCGAAAAACTATAGTATGTGCCTGCCTCAAGCACATTCCTTTAAGTAACCCCGTATATGATTGAAGCTGCAAACGCTTATTTGCTAAGATTTTCAGTGCGACAACATTGAAACAGGGCAACTTCTCATCACCATGCCAATATCTACAATCGACGATCAAGATGCAGCAGCTATCGAAGCCGCCAGAGTTGGGGTTGCAATATGCGATCGCACCGCCTGGGGACGCATCAAAGTGTCTGGCGACGATCGCCTCAATTTCTTACACAACCAAAGTACTAACAATTTCCAAATACTCAAGCCAGGACAAGGTTGTGATACAGTTTTCGTCACTTCCACAGCCAGAACAATTGATTTAGCAACCGCCTACGTGAGAGAAGACGCAGTAATCTTGCTGGTTTCGCCTAACCGCCGCCAGTTTCTCATGGAATGGCTAGATAAATATATTTTCTTTGCCGACAAGGTGGAATTATCTGATATCACACAATACACCAACACTTTCAGCCTCATTGGTCCAGGAAGCGACGCTGTTTTAGAAAAGCTGGGTATTGGCGAACTCATTGGCCAACCTTATGGTAGTCACAAAGTATATACAATTGCTCCTGCCGAGGGAGTGCGGATTGCTGTGGGTAGCGGGTTAGCTGCTCCCGGATACACATTAACTTTCCCCTATACTGATAAATCTTCGGTGTGGAACAAATTGTTAGAAGCTGGGGCAGTCGAGATGAGCGATCGCGCCTGGGATACTTTGCGAATCTTACAAGGTCGCCCAGCCCCAGATTCGGAACTCACAGATGATTACAATCCCCTGGAAGTTGGTTTGTGGCAAACAATTTCTTTTAATAAAGGTTGTTATATTGGGCAAGAAACCATTGCTCGGTTAAATACATATAAAGGTGTAAAACAACACCTTTTTGGGATACATCTCAGTGCCCCTGCGGAAGTGGGAAGTGCGATCGCAATTGGAGATGAAAAGGTCGGCAAACTTACCAGTTACACAGAAACGGCTGATGGTTACTTTGGACTAGGTTACATTCGCACCAAAGCTGGTGGCGTAGGCTTAAAAGTCCAAGTAGGAGAAACTGAGGGTGAAATAGTAGAAATCCCGTTTGTCTCTCACGAGTATCCATAATTCCTAATTGCTTGAGGTCTAAGTCCCCAGTCCCCAGTCCCCAATCCCCAGTCCCCAGTCCCCAGTCCCCAGTCCCCAGTTCCCAATCCCCAATCCCCATTTCACATCAAAATATCCTCTTTCCCATCCCATTTAGTACCTTGACAAAATTCATCTACCCAAGAAGCTAGATTACGGGCATTAGTGGTTGGTAAATTCACTTTGCTTTTCAAGTTTTGTAGTGGAATATTCTGGTGTTTACCGTTGCTTTTAAGCTCAGTAGTAATTGCTAGCGATCGCACTGGTTTACCATTACTGTTAATCTCAGTAGCAATTGCCAGTAATGCACCTACAGGGATTCGGACAGATGCCGCGTTGCTTTTGGCCTCTGTAGCTAATGCCACAGATGGCATAGTTTTAGCTTTGCTGTTAACCTCAGCAGTCATTGTCAGTGAGGTTCCTGAAGGGAGGCGTTCAAGGGGCGATGTCTGACGATAATCTGCAAAGCTGCTACGTAGTGGTTGATATTCGCTTAGAAAACTGGAGGACGGCGTTTTTACCGGAGTATCTGGAATAATTTTAGTAGCAACTGTAACTACCAGCTCAGGTTTGCGCGTACGAACTACCTCCGTTGTAGCTGTAACTGATGGCACAAGTTGATCGGTGCGTGGCGACTTGGAGTCTAGAGTCTTAGCAGAAGAATCAGGTGCAATCTTGGTAGCAGTTACAACCGATGACAGATGTTTATCCTCAGAATACTTCTCATCTGGCGACTCGTTTTCAGCTTGGCTTGTAGCCATAGAATGTTCTGATTTTATTAAACGTAACTCTTCATCAGGATTAAAGTTAAGACCTAAAGCGGTGACTATTTTATCTGGATCGTTATTCAGATCCATCATAAAAGAAAGTATTTCATCAAACTGGGGTTCCAAAACAGACAGTGTTGCCAAAATAAAACCGGACAAAGGACGGCGCAGACCATCGTAAGTGCCCCAAATTCGCATTTTGACCAACCAGGGAATATTTTGCTCGTAGTAACTCAGCCAGTTTTGTTTTAAGGATTGACGCAGCTGTTGGATATTCATTAGATGCCTCTCTTCAGTCAACAAGATTGCAGACATTGATATTTAGTTTGATTCTGGGGGATGAAACCGATAATAGAGCATCTGTTTGACTATTTGACCACCTAGCAAATGATGTTCTACCAGTAGAGATACTTCATCTGGTTGAACGCTGCTATACCAGATCATATCGGGTAATACTAGCACCATCGGCCCATTGCCACATTGTCCCAAACAGCTGCTAGCTATTACCGTTACATCAGGGATTGGCAAAGCTGCAAAAGCGGCTAATACCTTGGCTGCACCTTGCTTTTTGCAGGTGCGATTTTGACAAACCCGCACACATCTAGGAGGAGATGGTTGGTCTATTGTGGAGAAATTTGATGATTGAGTTATATTCATTTGTTTTTTGTCCTTTGTCCTTTGTCATTTGTCAAAAGTCGGAAGCTAATGACCAATGACCAATGACCAATGACCAATGACCAATGACTAATCTATTGAAAGTCCTTTTGAGGCTAGCCATTCCGGGTTAAATATCCGCGACTGATACCGAGAACCACTATCACATAAGATGGTGACAATGGTATGTCCTGGGCCTAACTGCTTCGCTAAGGCAACAGCTGCCCCAACATTAATACCTGTTGAACCGCCCATTAACAGCCCATCTTTCCTCAACAGTTGGTAAACTACCCGCAAAGCTTCTTTGTCATCTATTTGAATGGCATCGTCAGCAGGTGCGCCTTCCATATTAGCTGTGATACGACTGTTACCTATACCTTCGGTGATGGAATTCCCTTCTATCTTGATTTCGCCAGTTTTGACATAGCTATAAAGTCCACTACCCAGAGGATCGGCCACAACGCATTTAACCGCCGGATTTTGTTCTTTCAAGTACAACGACACACCAGCAAAAGTACCACCAGTACCAGTTGCAGCTGTCCATCCATCTATTTTACCATCTGTTTGCGCCCAAATTTCTGGGCCTGTGGTTTCGTAGTGGGCGCGGCGGTTAGCTAAATTATCAAACTGATTTGCCCAAATGGCATTTTCTAACTCCGCAGCGACTCTGCCAGATAGTTTGACGTAGTTGTTCGGGTCTTTGTAGGGTACAGCAGGGACGGGACGAACTTCTGCCCCTAGTGCTGTCAGTGCGTCGATTTTTTCTTGTGACTGGGTATCGGGAATGATAATTAGACATTTGTAGCCTTTGGCGTTACAAATATGGGCTAGTCCAATGCCAGTATTACCAGCAGTTCCTTCGACAACGGTGCCACCAGGTTTGAGTAGACCTTTCTCTTCTGCGTCTTCAATAATGTAAAGTGCGGCGCGGTCTTTGACGGAACCGCCAGGATTGAGAAATTCTGCTTTAGCAAGGATTTCACACCCTGTTTCTTCGCTGAAGCTGTTTAAGCGAATCAGAGGTGTGTTGCCAACAGTGCCGACGAAGCCATTTTTAATATCCATTTTGACTGTACCTGTGTGAGTATCTATAAAAATTTTGGCTGATAGCGGTTGCATGATTTGCCTGAAATCATAATAATGCTTAAATAATTCGTAATTCGTAATTCGTAATTCGTAATTAAGTTTTGTGACGGGGATTTAGACCCCGACCCAAAACTTGCCGGTTATTGAACCGGGGGATTTAAACCCACGGTACTCGGTTAATAATGCTTAAAAAAAGACAAATTTAGAACTACCTTGGTGAGGAGAGTAGTTTACCAGCGCAAGCGATCGCTGCTTGTCATTTGAAATTTAAACTTTCCATTCAAACTCTGGAATGTCTCCTCCCATCATGATGTTGCGTAGTGTTCCTATAGGTAAATCACGACTTTTGTGATATGGCACAATTACCTGAAGCTGTCGTTCAATATTTCGCCATTTGCGATGACTACCTTTTTGAGAGACTAGCTCAAACCCGTAACGTTGTAAAATCCTCTCAACTTCATCAGCATTCATCCGTCGGGTGCGGCTCATCCCACAGTAACCTCGCGTGTAAACGCACCAGGTGCTAAGTCAATTGCATCAGCATCCGTCGGGTGCGGCTCATCCCACAGTAACCTCGCGTGTAAACGCACCAGGTACTAAGTCAATTGCATCAGGCTCAAGATAAAGTGCGATCGCTTCACGAATATTTTCTAAGGCTTCTTGCTCTGTTTCTCCTGCTGAGACACAACCTGGTAACTCTGGGCACCAAACAGCCCAGTCTCCTGTTTCTAAATCTGGTTCAAGAATTACACGCCATTTCATTTGCTGTCACCACACTTTACTCATATTCAAAACAAACCCAGGTAATACCGATTCACCGCTAACAGTTGCAGGATTTTCCAAACATTCTTCTGGCAAACCAGGACGATAAATATAGACTCGGCGATGCTTGCGGTCAATTAACAAGCCTAGCTGCACTCCTGGCTCTTTCATATATTCCTCCATTTTCTCCTTCAAGGGTTTGAGGTTATCAGAAGGCGATCGCAGTTCAACTACAAAATCTGAACAAATGGGGGCAAACCTTTGCTGTTGTTCTGGTGAGAGAGCATTCCACCGTTCCAGTTTAATCCAGCAAGCGTCTGGAGAACGCTCCGCACCCGTTGATAGCTTAAATCCTGTGCTGGAGTCAAAACAAATACCTGTCCCGTCTTTTTCTGTCCAAACATACAACTGACCAGCTAAGTTGAAGTTACGATTACCTGTTTCTGAACCAGTGGAGGCCATAATTGATATTTCTCCAAATTGGTTCCGCTCAATGCGTAAGTCGCGATTAACTTGGCAAAAGTCAAAAAACTGCTCGTCTGTCATTTGCATTGAGGGAGGAATTTGCACAACTAAAGGGGATGAAAACATGGTGATTTCCTCTAGGTTTTGCTGTCTACCCGACTGGCTTTTATTTCTTAATTCTGACGCAAGTCACTAACTAAATAGCTGCTGAGATTCAAAAACAATGGCGACAATAGTCGTTTTTGCTACAAGTTTATAGAAAGCGAGTGTCTTTTATGCTAGCTGACTTCCAGTTTCAGTTTAGCAAGCTATGAAAATTAAAATAGTAATTTTACTGAGTTTATTGAATATTAATGTAAGTTAGTATACTGGATTACTAACGAGTGAATGCTGACATCTTTTCATTGTCTTAGATGGGGTGGACACCGACGACATCTGAAAAAAGAACTTGAACACCGGGAACGTTTACTACGAGAACGAGAAGTTGAATTGCGACTCCGAGAAATGGAAACTAACCTCCATACTACCGATGCAGCTTTTCATCAAACTGTGAAGCATCTCAAAGAAGTCGGGGATCTTTAGATTCATCCTAATTTCATTTCTCATTTCTGGCTGTCAAGCTAAGAATAGAATTAGGAAACTGTTCAGTGAGATTTATGCAACTGCTATCTTTGAGAAATGGCTTTTTGGCATTAACCTTTAGTGCGATCGCCTCAGCTAGTGGGTTAATCACAGGTTGTACTAGTACTGCTTCCCAGAACCAAAGCCAAGCGCCAGAAGCAAACACCACCAATGCTAATGACAAGCAGATGATGAACCACGGTGGTAGCATGATGAATCACAGTATGGGAATGGATTTAGGCCCAGCCGATGCTAATTTTGATTTACGATTTATCGACGCGATGATACCGCACCATCAAGGGGCTGTGGAAATGGCGAATGTTGCACAGGTGAAATCAAAACGTCCTGAAATCAAAAAATTAGCAGACAATATCATCAAATCGCAAAACCAAGAAATCACTCAGATGAAGCAGTGGCGACAAGCTTGGTATCCCAAGGCGGGACATAAACCAATGGCTTACAACAGCCAAATGGGGCATACGATGGAAATGTCATCTGATCAAATGAAAGCCATGATGATGAGTCAAAACTTAGGTGCGGCTGATGCTGAGTTTGATTTGCGCTTTATCAATGCGATGATTCCTCACCACCAAGGGGCTGTAACAATGGGGCAAGATGCCTTGGGTAAGTCTAAGCGCCCTGAAATCAAGAAATTAGCCCAAGAAATTATCAAAGCCCAAGATATAGAAATTAAAGAAATGCGACAGTGGCGGAAAACTTGGTACAACAAGTAATTCGTAATTCGGGATAGGTGTTTGGTTATTTCAGGAGCGCTAGGGTCGGGCCAATCTAAGGGACTTGGCTCGACTGAACCTAAAATCAATAGTTTTAACCGGATTTCTTTACAAAACTTTACAACGTGTCCCATTTTGCACGTATCTGGAACTGTTGGCGAATTGCGATCGCTATCCTCAAAAGCTTGAGATGTCGTAGCGTCTCACCCCAGAAATTGCGGTTTAAATGAATTCGCCAATAGTCTCCGTATCTCGGCGGCCACCCAAGTTATGATCAACGGGAGAATAAAGCTAGTAACAAAGGATCAGTAATACCGTTGTTATTACTGGAAGTGACCACAGTTCTGTCATATAGCCTAGACAAAATTGCATTGCTACTGTCAGTTGTGTTGGTATTGCTTGAAGTAGCCACAGTTCTGTCATATAGCCTAGACAAAATTGCATCGCTACTGTCGGTTGTGTTGCTAGAGCCATCTGATGAACCAGTGCCACTAGTATTTCCATTAATTACTAAAATTTCGTTAGTCATAACACTAATAAAGCGACTATTAACCACCTCAACCGATGACCCATTATTCTGAATAGCTTCTAATAGAGAAGAACCATTGATAATAGTTTTATCATTGCCATCATTTCCAGAGAGGTTAACCTGAGCATTAGTCAGTAATACTGAATAATTGATCGGGGTATTGACCTCAAAAGTATCATCATCAATTCCACCCTGAATATTCAGTACAGCCGTATTACGGTTCACTTGGATATAGTCCTTTCCTGCTCCTGTTTTGATATTAGTAATGTTGCTTGTTCCTAAGATATTAATTCCTGGGATCAAAATTCCATCTACTATTTCATCTAATATATTCCCATTCGTGTCTACTTTGACACCAATTCGGAACTTATCATCACCGGCGTTGCTATCAATATTAGTTGTTGCACTTGTGTTGAGGATGGTGAAGTCATCATTACCTGTACCTAAATTGATGTTTAACGACTCAAAGCCATTGTAGTAAATACCTTCACCCATGCCTAAACCTGTTAGGGATGTATCTGTTAAAACTCCAATACTATTAGAAGTATCTCCTGAATTATCTATATTCAGAGTATCGACATCGGTCTGTGTTTCTCCATACATAGTCAGATGTTTTTGAATTTCATTGGTGCGGTTCTGACTACTGCCGATATTAACGATATCATCGCCTCCACCTGTGTAAAGATAAGTTGTTGTAGCGAGTCGTTGGATATTAAACGTATCTTGATTATTATTACCATAAATATACATATTTTGGGCATTAATCCAACCGTCAATGCTAATTGAAGCACCATTAGGATTTTGATTATTGTAATCGCCTTGAATCACAACATTGTTCCCAGCGTTTATGGTCGCAGTTGAGTTGAGTTGGAAATTATTTGCCACTAATAAAGTAATATCTGTTCCAGCATCTAAAGTAGCATTATTTAATATCCCTAGATTTGACGCAGTTAGAGTAATATCTTTTGCAGCTTGCACGACAGAATCATCGACTATCACAAAATTCATTCCACTTAAATTTATTGCATCTTGATGGCTAATCAACTGTTTAAGATTGACTCCATCACTTGTATTTTTCAGATGAATTGAGCCTCCCGTTACTATATCAAGTGAGGCTGTTGTGCTGAGAAAGATAGTTTTAGCATCGATATCTGTAGTTGTGCTTCCCGCATTGATGACGATATTTGTTCCCGCAATAATATTCTGATTAAAGTCATAGGCATCGGTAAACTTATAGAGGGCAGAAATAGAAGTGTTGGCTTGATTTGTGGTTTGACCGATCGCCAGATTAACTTCTCCAGTATTGGCAGTCATTTTTTTCACATTGACAGTCGCTGGTTGATTGTCAAGAGATTTTGCTGTTAAGTTTAAATAGGTTGAATTTTGTGCCTCAACACTGAGATAAATATTGCTATCAGTTACATCAGAAGTAACTGGTGTATAGCCTTGATTTAACTGAGCGTTAATTCGCCCATTCGCGCCGATGCTACCATTGAGCGCCGTTATTGTCAGGTCACGGGTAATAATGTTTTGCGCGCTTCCCTGACTAAAAATGTTGCCACCACTATAAAGGATAGTGCGGTCGTGCGGATTATCAATTACACCTTTGAGAATTAGGTTAGAAGTACCCCAGTTATTAATTGTAACTAAGGTTGGATTGGTTGCTAGCGAACTAGATGAACTTGTAGCATTGATCGTTTTACTGACATTAACTTTGCTGTAGTCAGGTGAAGAATATCCAGAACTAGCGGCTATGGTACTAATGTCATTAATAATCAGATTCTTATTAGAATAGTTCTGAATTTCTACTGAGTCAAATGCAGGATCTATCGCCGAATACTTTCCGTTATCGCTAAATGATCCATCTGTAGATATTGCCCCTGAGCTAAATGTTACTTTTCCACCACCATCGGCACTGATGTTAGCGACATTGATATCCGTACCGTTATCAGTGACGGTAACGTTATCGCTCTTGAGTGATACTTTTCCACTTGCATCAATTGATAAAACAGGGTTCACCGCCCGTGCTAGGCGAACAACATTGGATTTGAAGTTAGTGGTAGATGTAGCGTTTTGGGAGCCATGAGTATTTGCCGAGCCAAAGTCTAATGTTATGACAATATCGCCAAATGGAGTCCAGATTCTCAGTTCCCAAGCTTTCTTACTGTATGCATAGTTCGTATTATTGAAGCTATCAAAACCAGACTTCACATTCAGAGAGTTGACAGTTAGGGTAGAGTTTGCATCTGTATTAACAGTTGCCTTCAGGTTCGATTCATTTGTTGCATCTGAGTCGGTTTTACCACCTAATCCATCGCAATGAGCTAGAGCAGTGGAGTTAGTATTCACATTTCTGAAAATAGCAGTGAGATTGAGTTCGTCAGCTTTTAGCGATGCTCTAGAACCGATGTTAGTTGTCGTACTCGTGTCATTCAGATAAATATTAGATTTAGCTTGGATAATTCCAATTAAACCAGCAGCTGTTCCTAAACCCAAAGCATTCACATTAAGATTGTCAACAGCAGACTCAATTGTTAATGTTCTTGCTTCCAGGGTTGCAGCATTAACATTGGTTTGGTTAACTCCATTTACATTAAGGGTCGCAGTTCCGTAGGCAAAGGGTACTAATCCACCACCGCTAGCATCTGCTTTGATGCTGCCACTAGTATCACTAGAGGAGTGAACCAACAAATCTCTCTGAGAGGTAATGCTTACCTGATCGGCGATCGTTGTGATGGTGTTGTGGTTGACAGTGAGAGTCGTTTCTGCACTTCCTGCCGCAATCAAACCACCTGCGGTACTGTCACTTGAAAGATTAAATTTGTTACTTGACTGACCATCAATCGTCACATTACCATCAGCCTTAATCCTCGCGCCCAGCTTGATATCCGTAGAGTTGTTATTGTTAATGGTGGCATTCAGTTTACCTATGCCAATTCCAAGCAGTCCACCTGTCTTGGTAGTCGCCGCTCCAGTTAATTGGATGTTGGATAGCCCCTGAACTTTAACATCACCTGTGGTTGTAATTACAGCACTATTACCTACATAAGTATTCATTGCAGACGTAATGTTAATTGTCGCTTTAGCTCCACTACCAGCGATCGCTGCTCCTGATGATGCTTGGGAGTATACAGAGAATACCTGATCGCCTTGGCTTGGTAAAACGATCGCAGCGCCTGATGATAGCTGGTGTTTTGTTCCCGTTGCTGTTCCAGTATTCAAATCAATATGCAGGTTGTACATTCCAGTACTGACGCTAGTTAAATCGATCGCAGACTGTTTAATAAAGGTATGAAGTGAACCTGTACCTGTTAGTCCAGTCTTATCGAGACCTATAGCAGAACCGCCCTTTGTTTCAGATAGTTGGAAAGTCGTTGCCGTTGAGTTGACAACGTAATAACTCACACCTTCTTGCAATTCAACAGCTTCAGTTGTCAATGACTGTTTCTGTGTAGTCGTAGCCAAAGTAATTGCCGAACCGCCTTTTGTTGCAGATAGTCCGAAACTGTTGGCATTAATCAACTTGACATAGTATGTTTGCCCATTGGTTAAGCCACTTGTGTCTGTACCAGTGCCTACTGATTGGTAAATAACTGCTTGTCCATCTTGGAGACCATGATTCGTTAGAGAGATTGTGCTAGAAGCTGTGGAGCTAAAAATATCTGTACTATTAGCTTTCAGTCCAACCGCAGTAATTTTATGACTCGTTTCTCCAGTGGCACTAGTAATGTCAATAAAGTTTCCGTTCTTAGCGTCACTCTCTGTTTTAGCCAGTTTGAAGTGGTCATCGTCATCTTTAATGACGTAGTACGTTGTATTGCTAGTTAAACCACCTAAAGCGGAACCAGTAGCTGTATAAACAACTTGATCGCCGGTTTCAAAACCATGTTTATAAGAATGGAAACTGTCATCTGAAATAACTCTAGAAACCGTGTTAAAGACATTTTCACCATTTTCATTAACGCCATCAGCAAGTTTGTCATCAACTGTAAATATGGAGGAGTGTTTTTTGTAGACAACGGTATCGCCATTAGCAAATACGTTATCAACACTGTCGCTCACCTTCCCTTGTATCGTTGTAGCACCCGACACTGTGGTAATGTCAGCCAGACTAGCGCCTTCAGTAATGTCATTCGTCTTCTTAGGATCTGGATCGACGTATACCAAGGATAGTTGGATTGTTTTTCCGTCAATCACATTGACATAGTATTTCGTACCAGATACTAAACCACCAATGTCACTTGTTCCGCTCTCCTTCTCATAGACAACCTGTTCCCCCTGTGTAAAGCTATGTCCATTAGCAAATGTAATGGTATTGAATTTCGTGTCAACACTAGCTCCATCAAATTCACTACCCAGCTTAATCACTTTATCGTTTTGAGGATCAACAATTACACTGTATGAATGCTGGTCTGTTAGTCCGTCAATATCTGTAGCGCCATTACCACCATTAGAGTAAACAACTGTGTCTCCTGTTTTGAGTCCAGTACTGTTCGCAAAAGTAATGCTATCTGATGTGTTGTTGACCGCATTAGCAGGATCAAATGATGTATCAGCCGTAACAGGCGCTTTGCCTAAGCTACTTGCGATGGTGACGTTGCCAGCTTCTATTGTTGTGTTCGTGCCAACGTAGGTATTAATTGTGGGGTTGGAATTAACTTCAGAGAAAGCCAGCCCAACCGCTAACAGTCCATAACTGGCTCCTTTAGCAGCTGCATCGCCATCCACGGTGACATTAGAGCGTACATTTATGTCTTTAGCGACATTGATAGTGTTGTTGTCACCAATATATGCAGTGACATTAGGATTGACGTTAGCCCTAACGTCAACACCATTACCAGAAATAATACCTCCACCCGCTGCTGTAGCAGTTGCCGTCACCGATTCGTCAACGTTTGCAGTTACATTAAGGTTGTTCGTATTTTGAACTTGGACTCCTTGATCGAGATATGCCGAAGTAGCTCCAGTTTCTTCGGTCTTCGTTAGTACAACTCCAACCGCAAGGGCGCCTACAGCAACTCCTTGACCATCCGTTGCTAACTTAGAAACAGAATTCGCAATTACATTAACTACCTCAGCTTGACCATTTATATTAACTTTCGCATTTTCACCAATGTAAGCTTTGGAGTTATTGTTAGAAGTCAGATATGCAACAGCAGCACCTAAAGCCAAGCCTCCAGCTGCACCAGCTTTAGCCGTTACCGTTGTCGATTCTACAAACCCAGTTGATTGAATTGTGACTTTGAAACCATTAATGTTAGAATTTGCGCCTACGTAAGCCGAAGCATTATGTGTAATATTTGCGATTCCTATTCCAGCACCAGCACCTAGAAGACCGGCAGATGCTCCTGTTACTGAAACATCGAGATTGGTAGTCTCATAGGCATTAACAGTCAGGTTACTTCCAGCACTAGCAGTTCCTGCAATAAATGCTGTGGTTCCTTGAACGCTTGTTAGGGTATTAAAGACGGCTTTGGTGCTAATATTCGAGTTGCCATTGCTATCTTTACCCATTTTGTTCAAGTCTGTTAGTTGCTGATCTACTTTACTTTGGGTATCGCTAGCGGCTTCGTTACCATCATCAGACATACCACTGCTGACGTTGATGATGGAGACTGCACCCTGGACGCTAAAACCTAACCCTCCACCGAAAGCAACAACATTAGATGTCAATAATTTTTGAGTTTTTGCCTCTACAACTAAGTCCTTGTTAGCGTTGACAACCGACCCTTGAGAATTTATTAGATCGGTAGAGTCGATGTATGCACTCGTAGCATTTTTCATCGTAGTGATATCAATCGCAACACCAGCTGCGGCTAAACCAACTCCTACTGTTCCGGCATTAACATTTACAGTACTGTCATTGAAAGCCTTGATGTAAACACTTTGTTCCGGAACCGAAGATCCAGTGATTGCATTGATAGCAACATCTTTAGTATAAGCTTCAGTTGTATTCTGGAAAGAATTGACAGCTATGCTGGCAACAAAAGTACCTAGACCAGCACCACCAGTGCCAATTGTGACTCCAAGTTCGTCTTTGCTCGTTGCTACTACAGCTACACCTTGGAAAGATTCTGTTGAACCAGTTCCATCAGTTTTAGGAATGTTTATGCTTTGCTTGCCAACTCCATCAATACTTGCATTATTTACATAAGCACGGGTGATATTTGCTAGGTTATTGACAGCGATCGTGGCACCTAAGCCCACTAATCCTCCAGCCAAGGTTCCGCCTGTAGTGATCATCGAGTTTGTGGAATCCGCCAATATACCCACGCTGCCTTGAGCTATGATACTGCTGTTATTGACAAACGCAGAGATATTATTACTCATCTCATTTACTGCCACAGAAGCACCAGCACCGACAAATAGACCTAAAGAACCACCAGCAGCGATCGTATCAATTATGCCTCTGCCAGACGCACTCACGATCGCATTACCCGATGTCTCGATAGTTGTAAATTTGCCATCATCGGCTGTTACATAGGCTGTGACAATATTGCCAATATTGTTGTAAGCTACAGCAGCACCAACCCCAGCAGCCCCAATGCCAACACTAATTTGTCCGGCGAAAGATTGTATTGTTGCTGTGTCCGTAGCAGAAATCTCTACGCCATTAATACCAAAGATAACTGCATTCTTAGCGTGGGCATCTGTAGTATTCGTAATATTGTTGACTGAGACAGATCCTGTTAGCGCAATGCCTCCAGCGACTGAAGCCCCTGCTGATTTGCTCTTGATGATTCCTGTATTTTGAGCGAGAGCTTTTACTTGTCCTCCCGAGGCAACAGTACTATCACTGATATATGCTTGTGTGATGTTAGCAGAGTTATTTATAGCAACAGATGCACCGATCGCTGCTCCTCCTGCACCAGCAATTTGCCCTGCCAGAGATTGAACAGTTGCACTGTTGATTGCTGTTAAACTGACATTACCCTGAGATTGTACATTTGAGCCATTGGCAATATTAGCTCGAACTGTATTACTGAAGTTATTTACAGTAACTGCTCCACCTGCGGCAAAGGCTCCTGCGCCACTACCACCTGCCGCAATCGAATCAATTGTACTGGTGGATGTCGCAGTGAGTGTGACAGAGGCGGCTGTGACTGCTGTACCGCCGAGTTCAGCAATGATATTATTGGCAATATCATTGGTTGTGACTGCTGCGCCAACTGCCGCAGCACCACCAGCTGTTAACTGACCTCCCAAGGATGCAATTGTCGAAGTGTCAGTAGCAGCCAAAGTAACAGCACCTGCTGCGCTCAGTGTAGATACACCTGTTGTACCTGCCTTGATCGTGTTTCTGATTTTATTGAGAGTGACAGCACCAGCCGCCGCAACTGTACCACCAACTGAGCCGCCTATACTAGCAGTCTCAATTGTGTTATTCGAGGTAGCACTAAGAGCGATCGCCCCAGTCGTAGAGATGACGTTGGCATTAGCGATTTCCGCAGTGATTTGATTGCTGATGGTGTTAGTAGCTACAGAAACCCCGATTGCTGCGGCTGTTCCAGCTGAGAATTGACCCGCAAGCGAGCGAATAATGGAGTTGTCAGACGATGTTAATCCCACGCCGCCATTAGCTTGCACCTGAACGGCATCAGATATATGGGTTCTAGCGGCATTAGCGATGGTATTAGTAGCCTCCGCACCAGCTCCCGCTACACCAACAAGACCAATTGCCGCCGATGCTGCTACAGAGATGGCAGTGATAGTTGATGTTTCTGTTGCTTTTAGCTGAATACCACCAGAAGTTGCTGTCAAGTCATTGTTAATATTCTCAACAAAGGCTGCAACATCATTACTGATTTCGTTTCTGGCTAGAGATATACCGAATGAGATAGCCCCACCGATCGCAATTGTCACGCCAATAGAAACAGCCTCAGCGTTAGCAGCAATTGATGATGTATCAGTTGCCGTCACATTAATGTTGCTAGCACTAATGCCCGTACTACCATCCCCATCAATGTAAGCCTGTACTTTTGTGGCAATTTTATTTTCGGTACTGACTCCAGAACCACTGAGAGATGCACCGCCAATGCCACCTGCAATGGACATTGAGGCGGAGGCAACTGTAGCTTCTATGGTCGAATTAGAAAGGGAGGAGAGGTTAAGTGTTCCAGCTGCATTAATGCTAGAGCGATTGACGTAAGCCAGCACTTCGGATGCATATTGCTTGAGATTGACCTGTTTCCAATCCGAGGTTTTAGCGTAGTCAGCATTTTGCAAATTAATAGTTGCAGGATCACCAATAAATTCATAAATATCACCTGCTCTGGCTCCTTTAGCAATCAGTACGCGATCGCCTTGATTAACAGACTGTTCACCACTAGCAGTGGTGTACTTGTAGTTTGTATCTGTTACATTTACGTCCCAGCCAATGAGGTTACGTGCGATCGCCACCCCAATTGAGGCAGCCACACCAGCAGTACCACTAGCTCCGACAGCAGCAGATGCAGCCACAACTTTGGCACTAATTCCAGCCGTATTTTGAGCGGTGACGTTAACTGCCCCAGCACTATTGATCGCACTATCTTTGATATAAGCATTCGTTTTGGTCGAGATGCTATTAGTAGACTCAGCACCTGCACCGCTGACTGCTATACCCGCAGTGCCAGAAATTCCCACTGAGACTGAAGCGGCGACTGACACAGCTTGAATACTTCCATCAGTGGTAGCTGATAGTGAGACATTTCCTGTAGCTGTTTTGACAAAGTTATCTGCATTTTGAATATATGCTTCGACTTCGTTAGTCACCACGTTATGTGCTAAGGCTACACCAATCGACAGAGAAACCGAGGCAGTACCGGAGAATGACGCTGCTACTGAAGCGGCTCCTGCATCAGCCTTGATAGAAGAGGAGTCCTGAGCGGTGAGAGTGGCAGATTTTGTCTGAATACCTGTTGCGCCATCACCATCAATAAACGCCTTAATTAAAGTGGCAATCTTGTTTTCAGTACTAACTCCCGAACCGCTTGCTGCAACTCCCGCAGTACCACCACCGGAAATTGCCGCAGAACCAGCACCAACCCCAGCGTTGATAGTGCTAGTGGAGAGTGCTGTCAATGTTAAGTCACCACCAGCAGCCAAACTGGAATTTTGAATATAAGCTTGGACTTCAGCAGGAGTCCGGTTGCCATTGTCGTCATAGCCAATGAAGTTATTAGCAACAGCCGCACCAATTGAAACTCCGACACCAGCTGTACCACCGCCACCAGCTGAGATGGACACTGCCGCGATCGTTGCGTCAATTGTGGCAGAGTTTGTTGCTGCTAAGGTAACTGCTTCTGCACTGGCTACTACACTGTCTTTAATGTAGGCATTGGTTTTAGTCAGAATCGTATTAATCGCCGCAGCCCCAGCCCCACTAATCGTCACACCAGTAGTACCGCCGCCGCCAGCCGCAATCGAAGCGGCAACAGAGACAGCTTTAATAGTTGCGTTAGTAGTAGCAGTTAATGAGAGTAAACCTGTGGTTGTGGTCAAAGAGTCGTTTGCATTGTTCACAAACGCTTCTACTTCATTGGAGATTAAATTACTGGCTATGGATACACCAATCGAGAAAGAAACTCCTGTAGTACCACCACCAGCAATAGCGAGGGAAGCAGCTCCAGCATCAGCAGTAATCGTAGAAGAATCTGTAGCCGTGAAAGTAGCAGATTTTGCTTGAATGCCCGTTGCGCCATCACCATCGATAAACGCTTTTACCAAAGTAGCAATCTTGTTCAGAGTCACGACTCCAGATCCACCAGCAGCTACTCCCGTAGTACCACCACCAGAAACTGCGGCTGAACCTGCACCCACCCCAGCAGTGATTGTTCCGCCAGAGAGTGCTGTTAACTTCAGGTCTTGATTTGTCTCCAAACTAGAGTTTTGAATATAAGCCTGTACTTCAATAGGCTGACGGTTGCTGTCGTCATAGCCAATGAAGTTATTAGCAACAGCCATACCAATCGAGACTCCCACACCAGTAGTGCCACCGCCACCAACTGCAACTGATACTGCGGCAATCTTGGCGTCAATGGTTGCTGTGTTTGTTGCTGCTAAGGTAACTGCACCAGCACTTGTTACTACACTATCTTTGATATAGGCATTAGTTTTGGTGAGAATCGTATTAATTGCTGCCGCACCTGCTCCACTGATTCCTACTCCTGTAGTTCCTGCTGCTCCCACTGCGATGGAAGCTGCTACCGATACAGCTTCAATTATTGGATTTGTAGTAGCAGAAAGGGAGATTCCACCTGTGGTTGTCTCGAATGAGGTATCTGCATTGTTGATAAATGCTTCGACTTCGTTAGAAATTAAGTTACTGGCTACAGAAACACCGATAGAGAGTGAACCGCCAGTAGTGCTAGCGGCCGCTACGGCGATCGAAGCTGCGCCAGCATCAGCCTTAATGTTTGAGGAGTCCTTAGCGGTGAGAGTAGCAGATTTTGCCTGAATGCCAGTATCACCAGCACCATCAACGAAGGCTTTCACTAAAGTAGCAATCTTGTTCAGGGTCACAACTCCCGAACCGCTACCACTTATACCTGTTGAGCCACTAGAAGCTGCAACGGCAATAGAACCTGCGCCCACTCTGGCGATGATGTTTTCATTTGCCAGGGCATTCAGTATTAAGTCGCCACTGGCTTGAACACTAGAATTCTGGATATAAGCCTGTACTTCGGATGGGTTGCGATCGCTATCTTCTTCATAACCGATGAAGTTATTAGCGACAGCCGCACCAATCGCTGCGGCAGCACCTGTACTATCACCAATAGCCACTGAACCTGAAACCGCCACTACTGTTGCGTCGATATTAGACGTGTTATTGGCTTTAATCGCAACATTGCCAATGTGGTCGAGGTTAGAGTCCTTAACATAAGCGTTAGTCTTAGTGAGGATGTAGTTACCTGATCCTGCACCACCACCACTAAGAGCGATGCCAGTGCTACCTTTAGCAACAGAAATTGCTACAGCTATCGATTGAGCACTGATGGTATTTGTGGATAAAGCTTGGAGGTCGAGATTGACATCGGTATCATTCGATGAACTAACTGTAGAATCATCAATGTAAGCCGCAGTTGTATTGTTGATTTCGTTCTTAGCGGCAGATACTCCGATTGCAAGTGTTGCTCCTGTACCACTACTTGCCGCAACTGCGATCGCACCGCCCAGGGCAAAGGCATTGATTGTAGAGTTATCTTTGGCACTGATAGCCAGATTTTGACCACCGACTAGAATCGTTGAACCGTCAGTAATTGCACCAATAATAGAACTCTTAATCTTGTTAATTGCTACAGAAGCCCCAGCCGCAAATGATCCTGCACTGTCACCTTTAGAGACTGAGGCGCTACCTGCGATCGTGACTGATGTAATGACTGCATCGGAATGTGCATTCACACTCAGTGTTCCGTCTGCCGTTACATCCGCTTTATCGATAGTTGCTTTAATTGTGCTGGTAATTCTGTTAACTGCGACTGCTGCACCAATAGAAGCTTTGGGGCCACCTTCAGAAAGTTTGGCTGCCACTGCAAGGCCACCTGCTAGGGCTTGAATCTTCGAGTTATCTGTTGCTGTAACACTGACATCTCCCTGGGTTGCGATCGTTCCTGCAATACCTGCTATGACATTGTTAGTAATTTGATTGACTGCAACTGTTCCAGCAACTGCTAATTTTCCAGCCCCAGCAGCTGATAGGGTGAGATTAAAAATATCTTCATCTGTGGATGATTGAACCGAAATTCCATGAGCAGCATTGATGTTGGTTGCAGTTGAGGTTAAGGAGTCAATATAGGCACTAACATTGCGGTCGAAGAGTTCAAGATCTACACCTATACCGATGCCCGCAGCACCAGTGCCTACACCCAGTCCACCAGCAATGTTTTTAATCTTAGTAGTATCTGCGGCAAGCAAATTGACACTTTGGTTACTTCCAGCTTGTGTGTTTGCATTTTGGTTGATTTGCGTACCACTACCAATAGATGCGATCGTATCGACATTGAAGATATCTATAATCGCTGAACCGCCAACGCCAAGTTTGCCATCGCTGACTGCTGCACCGATTGCAATGGAAGAAAAAGGCAATAGTTGCAGGATATCCGAGCCGAGATTTTTGAAGAAGTTCCAGGCTAATGATTTCGCTATATCACTCAACTCATTAACGTAAGCCTGAAAATCTATTAACCCCTGTTCATTTTGGTTAACCAAAGAATCAAGGGTACTTGATACTTGATCAAAGAATGAAGCGAGTCCAGGAGCGACATTTTTACCACTATTGATCACCGCGTGAATCTGATCCAAAATTGGCTGCGCTAGTTCTTCAATCTGTGGGAATACTTCGGTTGTGAAAAAATCTTTAGATACTGATTTGGCTAAATCAGTTAACTCTGTCAGATATTCTTGAGCATTTATTACCTGATTATGATGTTCGGTGATTAAGGCATTTAGTTGGTTCTCTGCTGCCGCATAGAAGGGAGTGAGTTGAGGGTCTTGCGCCTTGCCTTCACTGATCAACGTACGCAGTTGGGCGACAATCGGCTCTGCCACCTCTTCAAACCGCGCTGATATTTGCTCAACACCAGGGATATTAGGAGCTACTGACTGAGCTAAATCAATTAGTTTGGTAACATAAGCTTCTGGGTTGAGCAGACCGCTCTGACTTTGAGCAATCAGGGAATCAAGCTGACTGGTGATTTGGTCATAGAAGCCACCAAGTTCAGCAAACTGCGACTTAGTATCACTGATGACTGTACGAAGTTTGTCGATAATAGGCTCTGCCAGTTCTGTCAGTTTTGGTAATAGTTGATCAATACCAGGAATATCAAGGCTAGGTAGAGCTATAGTTCCTTTGGTCGCATCAACTAGGTCTAAAACATCTTCAACTGTAACAGTACGCGGACTGAGTGAAGAGATGGAACTGATGGAGATGCTTTCTGAAGCATCTATAGTGGTGTTTGCACCGATAGAGGCTGTAGTATTTTGGTTGACGATATTAACTGCGATCGCTGCACCTGCTGCTCCGCCGCCACTGCCACCACTGCGAGAAAATGCTCCAGAAATAGCTAGAGTTTGTAAGACAATTGGGCTATTGGCGGTAACACTGACAGCACCTAAAGTTGATAGTTGTGCGCCATTACCGACAAGAGCTTGGTTATTGAATGTCAGCACATTGACACCAACTGAACCAGCAATACTCGCTTTACTGTTTTCGCTGTTACCACCTGAAGCAGCCAAACCCCAAACTACAAATTCATTACTTTCTTGATTTGGTGTTACGGCTTCAATCGTGATATCACCTTGTTGGCCTTCGCTGCTTTGAGCATTAATTATTGCCTGTGAACCAACACTGGCAATATTGTTGACATCTGCAATGTTCAGACCTACAGCTGCACTAACGTTCGCTTTGGCTTTACTGCTCAGGCTTGTACCTATAGCTCTGGCTGTGGCGTTGGTTTGACTTTGTGCGCTGACAGTAACTGCACCACCTTCTGTGATTATCCGTATGTTGTCACCAATTACTGCTTTATTTGTAGCTTTTTGCCAGTTCACACCAACTGCGGCTGCTACACCAACACCAGCACCACTAGTGCCACCAGATGCGCTATTACCACTAGGATCGCTAGATGCAGAGTTAGCACTGTTATTGCTACTGTTGACACTATCTTGTGCGCTAGGCAATGTTGACTGTCCCGATTGGGCTTTTGCTTCATCGTCAGCATTTCTTCCTTCTTGCTTATTGCCAGATGCACTAGCTAAAACCTTAGCACTACTACTCAGGGCGGATTGCGATTCAATAACTACATTGCCACCACTTGTTGTGAGGTCGCGCATTAATGTGGCAGTTGTGTTATCTGTAGAGACATTGACCGCTACTATTGCACCGACAGCCACTTTCTCACCAGCTGCTGTAGCATCACCAGATGTCAGAACTGCTCCTGTATGTTCAGCTTTGATATTTACGTCACCGCTTAAATTCAAAGTTCCAGTACCAGCACCTAGTCTTGCAGTTGTGTCATTATTGACAATTGCTACTGCGACTGCGGGGCTGACGGCAGTACCTCCACTGCTGCCTGCTTCAACGGTTGTTGTCACAATGCGATCGGACTTTGCGTTTAAGGTAAGTGCGCCACTGCCTGAAAGTGTTACGCTATCCTCAATTTCAGCGCGGACTGGATTGCTCAATAACAGGTTCAATCCTATGGAAGCACCAACACCAACGTTACCACTAGTAGCTTCTGAGGTGGCTTTAACATCGTCAATTTCATTACTAGCTGCAACAAGAGTAATATCTCCAGAGCCTGCATCAACAATGGCACCAGATTTGATTACTGCTTCATTACTGTTGTTAACAAAATTCAGGGCAAAAGAGCCTGAGACTCCAACATTTTCTGCTCCGGCACCAGATGTCGATTCTGCTGTGAAGTTGCTGACCCCATCACCATTGAGGGACTCATCGCTCATTTGGGCTTCGAGAGTGATACCATTTGCAGTTACTTGCGCTCCAGTACCTATTGTTGCTTGATTAGAAGCCTTGACGATATTCAGGGCAACTGCTGCACCGATGCCTATTTGATTAGAGCCGTCTACGGCACTACCGTCTGCTACGGCAGAGCCGTCTGTTTCATTTGATGCATTCAGCTTGAATTCGCCAGCTGCATTGATGACAAGGTTATCTGATAATGTTGCTGCCGTTGTCGAACGAGCAAGGTTCAGAGATAAAGCAGCTGCAATTGATACTGCGCCATCACTATTACTCTTTGCTTTGCCGTTGACATCATCTTTATACTGTGCAGAATCGGGGTCATTCTTACTAGCACCGTCAAGTTGAGTACCAATCTGCTCTTCGGCAGTTTTTGGTGGGGCTGATTTTGCGGGAGTGGTGGTTCCGGAAGTAGTTTCTCCAGTGGGAGCGGCTTCTTCCTCCGCGGGTGCAGCACCAGCAGAACTAGCGGTGGCTGTAGCACCAGTGGCAGCAAAGGCATGAGCCTCAAACACTACCCCACCTGTAGTCGAGGTGATGTTGCGCTGGGTGGTGGCAATGGTGGTGTCGTCAACGATGTTCAGGGCAAGGGTGGCACCAATACCGACACTTTCTCCGGCAGCACTGGCATCGGCGGTGGTGGTGGTGTTGCCCGAATGTTGCGCGATAGCTTCGAGACTACCGACTATTAACTCTCCACCTGTGCCAATGGTGGCGATGGTATCGTTGCTGACAATGGTTAAGGCGACGGCTGGGCTGACTGAGATTTTTCCGGCTGACCCAGCTTGAACACTGGTTTCACTGGTGGTGTTGGAGGTGGCATTCAGTGTAAGTTGACCAGCGTTGAGCAGGGTGACGTTATCCGCTAAGGATGCCTCGGCGCGGTTGTGTTCGATATCGAGGGCAAAGGATGCACCGACTCCGACACTGGGTGCACCATCTTCGGCGGCTGTTTGTGCGGCTTCGGCTTTGGTGATGGATTTGGTGTTGTTCTCGGCAACGAGTGTGACATCTCCACCACCCGCATCAACAATGGCTCCACTGTTGATGGATGCAATGCTGGGGTTAGCACCGATGAGATTGAGGGCAAATGACCCGGCTACACCAACGGATTTGGCACCTGCACCGGATGTGGCTTCGGCTGTGAAGTCGCTGATACCATCGCCACCAAGATTAGGATCACTCATTTTCGCTTCTAGAGTGATACCTTGAGCAGTCACATTTGCATTACCATCAAGACTCTGACCAATCGTTGCTTCATTAGTGGCATTGACGATATTCAGTGCTACAGCTACGCCTATTCCCACCTGTGGTGCGGCACCAACCATAGTACCGTCAGCAATGGCAGAGGCATCTGTCTCGTTTGATGTGGCAAGTTTAAATTCACCTGCGGCGTTAATGACTATGCCATCGGCAAGAGATGCCTGGGTACTGGAATTGGCTACATTCACCGCCAAGCCAGCCGCAATGGAGACTGAGCCATCATTAGTCTCAGCTTTACCTGCCAGTTGTTCTTTGTGTTTGGCAGCATCGGGATCATCAACGCTGTCTAGTTGGCCATTGGCTTGGTCTTCGGCAGTATTCTGACCCTCAGCTTTAGATGCTTCAGGGTCTGCTCCTGCTGCACCTGCCTTGGCATTTGCCTCTGAAGAAGCATAGGCAAATGCCCCAAAAGCCACACCGCCTGTGGTGGCTGTGATATTGCGTTTCGTAGTGGCGATTGTTTTGTCATCGACAAAGTTCAATCCTAATGCGCCTCCAATCCCCACTTTGTCGCCTGCGGCGGCAGCATCTGCTATTGCGCTACTTTTTCCTGTATGGGTTGCTTGAGCATCAATAGAATCAACTATCAGAGTGTCGCCACTGCCTACAATTGCTAAGGTCTCATTACTAACAATTGTTAGTGCCAATGCTGGACTGACTGCTATCCCACCTGCTGCTCCTGCTTTGACGCTGTTGTTACTACTATTGTCTGAAGTAGCTGCTAGGCTGAGTGTTCCAGCATTGTTCAAGACAACTTCATTCTGTAGTGATGCTTCAGCTCGATTTTGCTCGATCTCCAGCCCAATCGATGCACCAATACCTACTGTTCCTGATCCTGCCTGGGCTGCCTCAGCTTTGACTGTGGAACTGCCTTGGTTAGTTGCGGTCAGGCTGACATCGCCACCGTTAGCATCAACTACTGCATCCGTTTTCAGTTGGGCTTGACTATTGGTACTAAGATTATGTACAGCTAATGCACCTGCTACTCCGACTTTACTGGAGTTTCCAGAACCTGATGTAGCGTTAGTCGTAAAGCTACCATTTGTGGGTGTGAGTGCAGCAATCTCAATTTCGCCTGCATTGGTAGAAGTATTACCATCAATATAAGCATTATTTGTGATATCAACTACGCTAACAGCTACAGCAACTCCTACTCCCGTGGCATTGCTGCCTACATTACTACTATCAGCGATCGCAGAGGAACTATTATTTGATGCAGCATGAATAATTAATTTGCCAGAGGTATTTACTATAGTCGGATTATTGGAATCTTCTGTAGATATATATGCTTGCGTTTGGCTATTGAGCTTAGTGAATGCTAATGCACCCGCAACATTAACTGCGCCATCACTTGTTTTGGCTTGGTTCTCAGTTAACGATAGTGGATTTTGATCATTTTGAGTTGACCCACCAGGGCTAGCCTTTGCTGTTGTCGCAATATTATTGTTGGAGTCTGCTGATAAGATAATATTTGCTGCGGAAATTCCTTGACTGCTTGATCCATCAATATAAGCTTTTGTAGTGTTCGTAATGGTGGCAACTGCAATACCCGCCCCACCTTTGGCACCAGAAGCATCACCAATTGTAGTGGCGTTAATATTATTTGTAGCTGTGACAGATAAAGTTCCGTTGGCGATGATCGAACTACTACCAGAAATGTATGCGATCGCCGCACTATTAATAATAGAAGTTGCTACAGCCGCATCCGCTGCGGTATTAACATAAGAGCTTAAACCCTGAGCTAGTGCTGTCCCCGTAACGGTAGAACTACTTGTAATGCTGACATTGCCACTGCTCTCAATATGGGAGTTGATAACGCTAATATTTGCAGTAGAATCCAAATTGACTAAAGCGACAGGCAGAGATGTCACAGATCCAGCCACAGTGGATGTGGCAGACATATTGATACTACCTGCTTTGATGGTTGCCCCAGTTAAATTAATTTGAACTTGTCCTGATGCATTGAAATCGCTTTCAGTATCTGAAGCGATGAAAGCGATCGCACCATCAACACCACCTGATTTTGTAGTGTTGATTGTTACACCGTTATTGACGGTAATATTTTCTGCATTTACCGTTAAGTTCCCACCATTGAGAGTTAAATTCTGAGCAAATATTACAGAATCCTGACCTTCATTGCCATCAATAACTAACGATTTAGTAAAATTCGGATCAAGCGAATCTAAGGTAATTGTGTCATCACCTTTTAATCCTTTAATAGTTAATGAATTACTTGGATTCCAGAAAGTAATGCTCTCAAAAGTACCATTGCTACTTAAAATAGTTGTTTTGCCTGTAGTAGCTTTTGTAATGAGAACTTGATCGTTACTATCAGTAGCAGTAAATACTCTGTCTGCCGTAATGGTGTTATCAAAAATTGGTGCTAACCCGTCATAGCGAATCGTTTTGGTATCGAGCAGGATCTCACCTGAATGGGGTCCATTCGCAATAAATTTGGCACTGTTATAGGTTCCACCTTCAAGAACTAAAGTGCCTAAATTACCATCACCTCCATCTGCAACACCACTGAGATTACCATCAGGAGTAAAGACAAAGGTAGCATAGTTATTGGCAGAGGCTTTGAGATTTTCTACATTATTAAATTCAATACCGCTAAAGTTGCCAGAATTTTGTCCAGTGACGTACCATGTTGTGTCAAGATTTGGCCCGAATAGCGAATCGTTTCCCTGTCCACCATCAAAGCTAAATTTTGCCCCTGTACTCTTTAATGTATCGACAAGAGAATTATCAATATATAAGCTATCATTTCCAGAGCCTAGATTTACTGAAATGTTTGTATTTTGAGAAAATGCCAGCCCATTTATCTGATAAAAATGGCTACCATCGGTACTATACTCTATAACTTGACCTACACCAACCTTTAGATACAAATTGTCTGCGTTATCTGTACCTAAAAATGTTAGAGAGTTACTTGTAATAGGCTGAGAATTGAAAGGATCTAAATTATTAGATAGGAAATAACTAGAAGATGAAAAGCTTGTATCGAACTGAGCTGTATTAACTGGAGTAATATCCATATAGGTAACAATATGTTTTTAGTAGTTGATTTTGATTTGTAAGCACAAAAAACTAAGGTGACTTATGAGAAGGAAAAAAATCAGACTTTAAATGAAGCTGAAATTATTATCTGGTAAGGGTTTGATGAGTTAGCCTAATTCCTTAGCGTACAATTTTCCCGTTTTGGCACAGTCCTGCCAAATATTGGTGTAAAAATTTCATAGAAGCAACTGCATCTGTGGCGCACTACTCGCTATGAAAGGAACAAGTCAAATTTTCTTTCCTCCTCTCTCCTGTCTTGTTTCGCTGGAATACAAGCTAGGCAGGGATTAAGTTCAAGATAAGGTGTCTGTTCATACCATTTCACGAAATTATTGATACAAATAAATCACTATTCTTGCCTTCCCTGCCTCCCCTGCTCCCCCTGCAAGAATCTGTATCAATCTTAAAGTGAAACGGTATCACATAGAATCCTGAAGAGAGGGAGAAAAGAAAGATGATAATTCAACGAGCTAACAAAGATAGAAACTTTATTCAAAAATGACAAAAAAGGGTTAAACAATAGTTGATATTACCTACTACTAAAAATAGCTAGTTCTTCTGTTGGAGCAGTAAGTACTTCTATTTTTGGTTTATCTTCTGCATCGATTTGAGATTTAGATTCTTCTTCTCCAACCAGATTGCCCAATTGTTCGTTGGGAACTTCAATATTCAGCAGAGTAGTAGGTGCATTATTGAGAAACTCAACTCCGGTTGCTACCTCACGGTATGGGCGGTTTAAGAGGTAGTTGAGTAATCCATCACGTTGTTGCTCTGTTATTAGGTAAACTTTTTGCTTAACTTGTGCCATTATTTTACTGCCTTTTCTAATTAACTAAACATTGTAAACGATATGTAAAAATTCTCGTTTATTATTACTAGATAGACTGAAGGAAGCCATGAATTATGGTGTTAAAAGGTTTAACTACTCCAGTTTCTCAAAATTTAAACCAGAATTACATATCGATAGTTTTGTCACTAACATATCAAATTTCTCACTATTTAATTTTGTTTGTAATCAGTAAAATAACTGATTTTTTGTAGTATGACTTTGAAGCTTGGTAATCACTACTATTCGGTTAAGAAAAAAGACGGGGTAAGAGCAAGAGAAAAGAATTCGCGTATATATTACGAGAACTAAAATCTTAAACTTTATAGTCAAGGCGTGCATTCCAATAGAACGTTTGACCTAGAACAACATTGTTAGTTCTCATAATATGGAATACTAGTAAGTCTTCGTAATTTACAACACTCAGTCCTGAGTGCTGTTAGCGGTAGCGGGGCGTTTAGCTCGTGCTGAGTAAGAAGAGTAGGGCTGACTTTCGCACTATGGTAAGAGCAAAGCCCGATGTTAAGCGGAATCAACAATTCGTTTGGAGGTTGATACCCCGATGCCACTTGCTTTAGCCGGAAAACCCGTCCACCGCAGTGGCTCCCCCTTGTGGCGCGGTCTTTCATCTCAACACTCTCTTTGCCGAGGAACTCAGCACTCTTCATTAGCTACCCCGACGATACTTTCTGTGCGCGATCGCAAAAGTTTTCGGTCTACTGAGAGTGACAGAAGAGGGCTAACCAAAAAATATTGGATAAATCTTAGTATATTCACTGATCCGATCAAGTTTAAGTACGAGTAATATATAGCAAATTACGTACAATATTATGAAGTTAAGTAAAAGATGTTAAGCCTAACGACCATCAAAAAATTTATACAGCAGATTTAAACCTGGTGAAGTACAGAAGCTAAATCTCAAAGTTAAGTATGTACAAAACGTATTTTCCTTCTGAATTAACAAACTCCGTGGGTTTAAGTCCCCCGGTTCAATAACCGGCAAGTTTTGGGTCGGGGTCTAAATCCCCGGACGCGACGCTCGACTACTCGCTAACGCTGCGCTATCGCAGACTCGCTACCGCAAAGCTTTCACAAAACTTACTTCCGACTTCCGACTTCCGACTTCTTTAACCAATTCTTACTGAAGACCGAGCATCTCCGACTCCGCTTCTAAATTCTGCTGTAGTAATCAACTCACAAGTTAACCTAGCTCATTTATGAACTTTATATTTTAGTTCATCTAGTACAGTAATAATTTCTCACAGGACTAAACGTTACATATTTCATTCTTAACCGCTAATGCAATAAAAAGACCAATATTTTACTATTGGTGATAAATCTGATTACGACTGCAATATAAGACTCCTGTCTGATTTTTGAACAGGATTGAATCTGAAATCCTGTTCAAACAGGTTTTTCAGTCTCAGTATATTTTCAAAAATAAAATCAGAGTCCTATAGATGAGCAAGTATGGAAAGGATTTTTTTATAAAATACGCCTAATGTAAATTAAAAATACCTCTGATTCCATAAGGGTTTCTAGATTCGCCCAAAATCATTATTTTGGGAGTACCTATGAAGTAATAAGGATTTGGAGGCTTAATTCACATTAAACGTAAAGTGTATCTCAAATATTAGGAGAAGTGAAAATGCCCTCTATTTTTTCAGTTCATGAATTATCGATTGTTTTACTTATCCATAATCAAAATCCTACTCTGTTGAACTTGGATTTTCTTAAATATAGTGGCATTGTACCTTCACATTGGGAGTTAGCTAATGATCCGGTTTTGACACCAAACGTATCCCAAGTTATTTTTAATAATGGATTGAAGATAATTGCTGATGCCAATCGCACTATTTTTACAGAGATGATCGCAGGAAAATCGCCTAGTGATATTGCGGTTACTCAAGTTGCCAAACTCTATGCTCAAGTCTTGTCCCATGCAGAATATAAAGCGTTAGGAATTAATCCTGAAGGATTTGCGACTTTTCCACATCACCCGGAAATTGCCAAAAATTATCTATCTAAAACCCTACTATCTTCTCAACCTTGGCTAGTGTTTGGTAACACACCTCCAAGAGTTGATCTGAATATTTCCTACACGTTAGATCAAGGCACACTGAATTTGAAAGTTGGTCAGGGATTTATGCAACAAGAAAATGGAGAAGCTATCACACCGATAGTGAGGTATTCTGGCAACTTTGAATACATATTTCAACAGATGTCACCTTCCGAAAAATTAGCTGTTTTATGTAACTATCTGGATCAATGGCAATTTAATATACAAACCTTTACGAATTTGATTACAAATCAATTTCTTAACGGATTGAATACACCATTAATGGGAGGCAGCATAGATCCATTAATAGGTTCACCTGTTGAAATTGCACTGAGGTAAATAAAGAGATTTATACTTTTTTTGCTTATGCTCTTATAAAAACACTAAGTAAATTGATACTAATTGGTATTGATTTATATTCAATTATTTAGTGTTTTCTCAAATGAATTTGACTTGGTGTTCTGATTGCAATCATTAAATAACAAACGCAGAACTATTTCTATGAAGATCCATCCGTTGTACTGGTACGCGATAAAACAACCTATCAAGGGTCGTTATCGTAAATTACTGATTTTAGTATTTGTCAGACTGCTATTACCGACAGGATTGATATATACAACAATTCCTGCCGCCCAAGCTCAAAATGTCAGAATCGCACCGAGTGCTACTGGTGGAGCATTTACCTCTGTTGTGCAGGGTGCAAATGCAACGGCTATTGGTTCAGGAGCAAGCGCTCAAAGTCAGGACTCAATAGCTGTAGGCACTAATGCAATAATATCAACAGGCAGTTCAACTGGTGCAATAGCTATTGGTGCTGGTGCTTCTGTACCTGCTCCTAGTATTTCATCTTCTGGTGCAATAGCTATTGGTCAATCAAGTACTGCCAAAGCATCAAATGCAACCGCAGTTGGGAATTCATCAACCGCTGGAAATACAGGAGCAACAGCACTAGGAAACAGTAGTACTGCCTCAGGTACTTCATCTACAGCGTTAGGTGATACGGCAAAAGCTCAGGCTGGTAATGCGGTGGCTATTGGTAGTAATGCTACCACTGGTATTGCTGCTACTGGTGCGATCGCCACTGGTAATAACGCCAATGCTAACGCCAACAATACAATTGCTACAGGTAATGGCGCAAATGTTAATACTGGGGCAATAGGCTCCACAGCAATTGGCCAAGGAGCAACTGTGGCAGCCAATGCCACCAATGCGATCGCCACTGGTACGAGTGCTAGTGTTAATGCTAACAACGGGATTGCTACAGGTAATGGCGCAAATGTTAGTAGTGGAGCAACTGATGCGATCGCCACTGGTAGTAATGCTACGACTGGAGGTAGTAACTCAATTGCTACAGGCATTGGAGCCAATGTTGGTACTGGAGCAACTGCTTCTACAGCAATCGGTCAAGGCGCAACTGTCGCTGCCAATGTTACTAATGCGATCGCTACAGGAACATCTGCTAGTGTCGGAGCAAACAATAGCATTGCTACAGGCTTTGGAGCCAATGTTGGTACAGGGGCAACTGCTTCTACAGCTATTGGTCAAGGCGCTAATGTTGGGATGAATGCAACGAATTCTTTGGCAATTGGTCAAGCGGCTAAAGTTAATAGTGGGGCACTAGGTTCCACAGCAATCGGTCAGGGTGCAACTGTAGCAACTAATGCCCAAAATGCGATCGCCACAGGTACGGGTGCTAATGCCGGAAATAGCTATGCCACAGCAACAGGTTATCAGGCTAATGCCGGAAATACCTATGCCACAGCTACAGGTTATCTGGCTAATGCTAGTGGAGCAACTTCGATTGCTACAGGTACTCAAGCTCAAGCTAGTGGACTAGGTTCGATTGCTACAGGTGCTACTGCTCAAGCTACTGGTACCAGTGCAGTAGCTACGGGTTCAGGTGCTACTGCTACGGCAAGTGCAGCAACTGCCACAGGTGTTCAATCTAACGCCAGTGCTATTGGTGCCTCAGCTTATGGCGCTTCTTCTAAAGCCTCAGGGACTTCAGCTACATCTGTTGGTGATACATCTCAGGCAACAGCAAACTTTGCCACTGGTTTAGGAGCAAATACCACTGCCAGTGGCTTAAATTCCACTGCCGTAGGTAAAGGTTCAACAGCATCAGGTGCTAGTTCCATCGCTACTGGTGATACTGCCAATGCTCTAGCTGACAATGCGATCGCCACAGGTAATGGAGCCAAAGTTAATACTGGAGCAGTCGGTTCCACAGCCATTGGTCAAGGTGCAACTGT
>NZ_JBALEJ010000020.1:0-27433 GCF_036917975.1 Nostoc sp. | reverse complement strand
CTTGAAGTAAGGCTTGAGCCGTGTAAGTGCGAAAGTCTTATGCACGGTTCTTAGGGGAGGGGAGAGCGGTGACGCTCAAACCTTACCCGACTACCGGCCTTCGACTGTACCAAACTACAAGCAACGCATATAGTTTATAGCGCAATACATTCAGTTAAGCCTAAAAACTAAAACTGGTGTAGGTTGGGTTTCGCTATTGCTCAACTCAACCTACTCTTAATTCTTAACCCAAGCGTAAGTAGGTAGGCGGGAAAATTTATAACTATGTAATTGCGTTCGCCCTTGGCGTTCCTGTAGGGTACGGAGCACAGCGAAGTGTTCGCGTAGCGTCTCGTAGAGAAGCAATCGCAAGGGTTTTAAGCTTTTTACATCTTGTTACATAGTTAGGTTTATTTGTGCCTACCTACTTATTGGTTTTTTAAAATATCCTCTTACAGAGATTCTCCATAGACTGTGAAAGATTTAGTTAAACCGAAAAACTTTTCTTTGTAAAGTTGTGCTTCGGGAAACAGATTCAGGAATTTTCTCTTATTCAGTAGCTTAATTGAAGTGGCTATACTTCTAGCCAGCTGTTTATCAGCCACCTTGTCATACCATCCAAGAGCAAAATTGGTTAGTAGCCATACCCGAATATTTATAGGCATAAATTGAAATAAAGGAAAAACAAAGTGGGGTTCAATCGGAAAAAAAAGATTAGGTGTTTGAACAAAATATTTTTTTCCCACTCGCATTACTTCAGTGGCCATTTGGCGCTGTTGTTCATAATCGCCTACATGTTCAATCACTGAGTTTGAATAAACTATATCAAACTCATTAGATTGAAAGTTTGCCATGTTTGTAGCATTGCCAACAACTTGCTTAATCTTTGGATGTGTTGAACTTACTTCGATAAATTTTACATTTAGTAGAGTAATTTCTACATCTTTAACTTCTTCATTCAAAAAACCTAAATTCTCCCAAAAGCTTATTGTTCCTCCAACATCGAGTATTTTTATAGGAGAAGGCATTGAATCTAATATAGATGTGAACAAAGAAAAACGCTTCTTTCTAAGCTTGCTTGCCCACGAGTCAGTCAGATTAGTATCATATATTTTACGCACGATTGTATTCATTTTTTATTCCTGTAAAAGTGGTTATTTGAAGAAATATCAACCAGTGGAAAACTTTCTTCCATTAACGCTTTTGCCTGATTCCAAATGAAAAATATTTATGCCAATTTATAAGAAGAATTCAGAACTCAGGAGCGGAGCCGGAGATTCCGAAGCTCCGGTCAGAATTCATACTGAATTCTGTACGAGTGGGTAATGAATATTCGTTAAAACCGTACTTCTCTACGAGACGCTACCGCGAACGTCCCGCTACGCGCTTTCGCCCCTGGTGGGCGAAAAAAAATTAAAATATTCTCGCCTTAAAACTCTATCCCTTTATGGGTAGAGTATTCACCAATTCTGAATTCTGAATTCTGAATTCTGACTCCTGTTTTATCCAGAGATATTTTATTACTTCAACAGTATTTTTTGTCAATATCAAGCAACTAAAATTTACACAAGCTTATTCATTAATAAGCTTGGGTTAAGACTCGATCCTGCTCAACGCGCTTTAAAAATTCTTGTTATAACGCCGTGTGCGACTTTCTCTCAGACCTAACCCCCAACCCATTCCCTACTAGCGTTGGGGAGCAAGAATCAAAGCCTATCGACCTTTCGGGGAGAGGAATGGAAGTGGGGTTTCAAGAATAAGTCGCACATCGCATTGTTATATCCTCAATGCCAAACAGTTTTCCGATTAAGTGCTTTCGAGGAATAGGGGACTTCCAAATAAAAAAATATTCAATTAACTCTTGTGGGGTCGGCGTCTCGCCCGTCCAGTTGAGATGGCGCTCATGTTGTCCACCCCACAATATTGGATAATTTATTTCTTGGAGTTCCCTAGTTTAACAATTCAAAATTCAAAATTCAAAAATAAAGAAATTGTAAAATGTTGCGGTTCTACTTCTTGATGTTCAATTCCTATTTTTATGAAAAGCTCTACGTCTTTGCCCATTTTCAACCAGAGGTTTTCGCAACGGTACTACCTCAGCTTCACTACTCTCCCGTGCTACCCGAATCAGCAACCCAGCAGCTATTAAGCTAGCAATCATAGAATTACCACCATAACTGAACATGGGCAAAGGTAAACCAGTAGTTGGTAGAGAACCTGTAGCAACACCGATATGAAGCAATGATTGTCCTACCATCAAAATTGTCACACCGATCGCAACTAATCTATGTACTATATTTTTAGCCTTCAGCGCCACAATTAATCCGAGAGTGGCGAATGTAGCTAAAAGTACTAACAACACCATACTGCCAACAAAGCCAAACTCTTCAGCGAACACCGCAAAAATAAAATCAGTATCTTGAATTGGTAAATAAAACAGCTTTTGTTGAGAAAGCCCATATCCGGCTCCCCAAGTTCTACCAGAACCCACAGCTAGTAGACTTTGCACTAACTGGTAGCCATCTCCTGTAGCATCCGCCCAAGGATTCAGGAATGACATCACCCGCTTACGCTGATACTCTTTAATACTAATACTGAGTACTGCTAATATCACTCCACCAACTGCTGTTCCTCCCAGATATTTGTAAGGTAAGCCAGCTGCAAGAGCAATTAGCCAAATCGTCATACCGCAAAGTGCCGTTGTACTCAAGTTAGGCTGGGCAAGAATTCCTAAAAGTACCAGACCGAAAACACCTAACCAAGCCAAGCGAACCCGCCAACTAATTCGTTCCCACTGACCAAAAAGCCGCGCACTTTGCAACACCAAAAATGGTTTAATTAATTCTGAAGGTTGAATCGGAATTGGCCCGATCGCAATCCAACGCGCTGCATCAAAAGCTTTTCTTCCTAATCCTGGGATCAGTGTCACGAAAATTAACGCCAAAAACAGCAACAAAAACCAATGGGATAGTCCCAAAATTTTTTGCAACGGCGAATTAACAATAATATTGAATCCAATTAAGGAAACAAAAACCCAAAGCAGTTGACGCTTAAAGTAGTACAACCCATCATTCTGACGGGCGTCAGCGACGGCATAGGATGCTGAAAATAGCATGACCAAGCCGACGAACAGCCAAATCAACGTCAACCAGCGCAACAACCGCGCTTCTAAGGCCCAGTTAGAGACTGAACTATCAAAAATTGGAATCAGGCGGCGTAGATTCACGATCAGTACAGGTAAAAAGTTAGAAATTAGGAGTTAAAAATAAAACTCATAAATCATAACTTATAACTCATAAGTAGGCTTTACAACCATAAATCTTAGAGTTGTCAACTTCAATACGCCACTAGTTCAATATTTATGACAAATTGCGATCGCTACTCCGCAACTTAAAAGTAGTATTTTATACTCAAGATTTAGATTGTTATAGTTTCAGAGCGATCGCTCGCTCGCTCGAAAATTGAATGAAAGTATTCTAAAAGTATTTATCTGAAATAGAGTACATATACGGAAGTATACAAAAGATATATGTATTATAAAAGCTAATTATATACTTTTCATAGAAATTGATAACCCTTGTACTAATCTAGGTGCAGCATAATCATGCCAACACGTATTTTTTTAGCAAATCCAGATATTGATGTTAATATTCCTAGCTATATTGAAGAAGCACTTGATGATATCAAAAATAAACCGAAGTATTATATCACCTGGAGTGCAGGTCAGGTAAAGTCAATTGATGTTGGAGATAAAGCCTACTTGAAAAAAACTGGAAAGGGGAAACGTGGTTTCATTGCGGTAGGAGAAGTAATCAAAACTGAAACTGCTGAACACCGTTTGAATGAACTTCCACTTCCTCAATATCATAATTATTCTGATGCCTATACTCAACATTTTTTTGGGAACTGCCCTACTGTATCAATAAGGCTAGATGAGGTTGTGAGTCTTAATAATCCTTTAGAAGATAGCTATCTACTAAAATTACCAAGTATGCAGGGAGTCAATCTTGTTAGGTACGGAAGTGGACAAGAACTAGGTTCTCAGTATGAAGCTGCTTTAGATGCTGAGTGGAAGAAGTACTTTAAAAAGGTTAACAAGCTTGATTAAGATTACCTTGTTTCTATATTACTTAATTACCAGGTTTTTTGTAGTATCAATTCTCAACAAAAAAGAGGTCTTTCTCGACCTCTTACCAATTCCCTAAAATAATGTTCTATTTACAGAATTACGATAAGCCAGTATTAGCACCTTGCTTACCAGTTGCCAGTTCCACCTTGATAATTGTGCCGCCTGCTTTTTGAATACGTTGCTGTTCGCGGAACCAGTTTTCATAAGGAACTAGCTTAGTAAAGTAAGTATTTTGCAGTTCGCGTTGGGTACGAATTCGGGTTTGGCTAGGAACTAGAGCAGTAATTTTAAAGAAACGGGCCATGTTTGGAAAATCTCCTGTATATTTTGTGAAAACTTTTTTTATCTCAAAATCTTGAGTGCAAATCTTTTAATCATTCCAAGGCTGGAAATCAAACATCAATACTAGACCACCAACACTCATCACGGATAATTTACCAAGATAAGCAATCTAACGTTCTAGCACTCACGGTTGATTTCCAGACCTTAATAAAGCCGCACCTAAATTCTTAAGCGCAAACTAGCTCTTAGCTTAAGCCAGAAGAGATATAGTCTAAGTAAACACCGACTTCTTTACCAGCGTCAGAACCTACCAAGCTAGCAGCTACTTCCTTGATTGCTTGGATAGCTTGCACGGTAGCACCAACGGGAACGCCCAAGGAATTATAGGTTTCCTTCAAGCCGTTTAGCACACGCTCATCTAGGATGGAAGGATCTCCAGCCAACAAAGCGTAGGTAGCGTAGCGCAGGTAATAGTCCAAATCACGAATGCAGGCGGCATAGCGGCGGGTGGTGTACATGTTGCCGCCGGGACGAGTGATATCAGAGTATAGCAAAGATTTTGCTACAGCTTCTTTAACGATCGCAGCAGCATTAGCGCTGATGGTGCTAGCAGCACGTACCCGCAGTTCGCCAGTGGAGAAGTAAACTTTCAGCTTCTCTAAAGCAGCGGTATCTAAGTATTTACCTTGAACGTCTGCGGAGTTAATGACAGCGGTAATTGCGTCTTGAGCCATGTTGTTAATTCCTTATTTCCAACCGTATTGCAATACTTCTGTTTAAGTAGGTAAACAGCTTCAACTTATCCTAGAAGGGCGCCAACTAGGTAGTCGAAGTAGCCACCAGCTTCACTAGCGTCATCACCAGAGAGCAATGTAGAAGCTCCATTCTTCAGCCCACGGATACCTTCAGCAACACCATCGATAGGAGTTCCCAAGGACTTGTAAAGTTCACGGGCACCGATAACACCAATTTCTTCGATGGGGGTAACATCACCAGCAACAATACCGTAGGTAATGAGGCGGAGGTAATAATCTAGGTCACGCAGACAGGTAGCAGTCAATTCTTGACCGTAAGCGTTACCACCAGGAGACACAACATCAGGACGCTTTTGGAACAGTTGATCGCCAGCTTGCTTAACAAGACGTTCGCGATTTTCTGTCAAAATTTGAGCAATCCGCACACGGCGCTCACCACTTGCAACAAAGGACTTGATCCGATCTAACTCACCAGGGCTGAGGTAGCGGGCTTCTGCATCAGCATTCACGATAGCTTTCGTGACAATACTCATTAATGGATTCCTCCAGTACGAATGAAACCAGGATTTGATTAAACTGGTGCGACTTTAGATTTGGTTTACTGAGTTTGTTTTTTCGTTCTTTTAGACACAACCGTTTTACAACTGCTACGGCTAATAAATTACGAGTTTGCTTGAGTCAACATAAGTCAACTAGCTTTTAAACTCAGTTACCTTCCGCAAAACATTTTCCGGCATTCTGTTGAGCATTTATGACTGCTCTTAATACTTTGTAATATTGCTTTTCAGAATTTACTGTTTTAGCAGCAATCTGAGAGCGGTATTACGAAAGGTTACGAATGGACTGGGGATTGGGGATTGGGGACTGGGGATTGGGGACTGGGGATTGGGGATGGGGGATGGGAAATAATCTATTCCCTACTCCCTACTCCCTACTCCCTACTCCCTACTCCCTACTCCCTACTCCCTACTCCCTACTCCCTACTCCCTACTCCCTACTCCCTATTCCCTATTCAACCCCTACACTGCCGAGGTAGTTACCTGCTGGCAGAGATGGGAAGCGGTTGTAAGGCACAACATCTTCACCGAAATAGCGGCTATATTCTGGACTTTCGACTATGGCTTCTACAGCAGTGGACAAGCCACTATCGGTTAGTAGCTTGTTGTACTGGCTAATTTCTTCCTGAGTTGCGGGTGTACGCCCCAACAGATGACGGAAGAGGAACTCAATGACCTTGGCATGAGGATAAGGTGACAAGAAGCGCTGGCGATAGATTTGGGAACTGGCTAGTTCACGCACAAACTCGCGGACGGAAATTTCACCATTCTGGAGTTTGGTATCTAAGTCAGTACGGCGGAAATTATCAGGCACTTCACCGCTAAATACATCCAAAACTTGCCGATAAATGGCGTTAATTGCCTGTTGTTTTTCGGCTTGGTTGGTGTTTTCGGTTAGACGGTAAATGCGTGCATGTTTACGCACACCGGGTTCCACTGATTGTCCGCTAGCATCGTTGTAGGAACGACCCAGTTCTGTAAAGGATGGCTTACCATTTGTTTGTGCTGCGATATCTGCGATCGCCTGTAGCACTAGCGGTGTATCGTTACTAGCTCCGACACGGGCTTGTACTGGTTTAAAGCTTGGTACAACCACGTCATCGTTTTGCTTGGTAAGCTGGTTGTACAACTTCTCTGTATTGGGGAAGTTTGCCGCAGGTAAGGTCGGGAAGCGACGGTAAGGCACTGTATCTTCACCAAACACCTGGTTATATTCCACACTATCTACCAAAGCACCAATAAAGGCACGAATACCTTGAGTAGCCAAAATCTGGTTATATTTGCGGATTTCTGCTTGGTCTAGTGGCGCACGTCCCAAGAAGTGTTTGGTTCCCAGCTCAATCACTTTGGTGTTGGGGTAAGGTGTGTAGAACTCTTTCAGGTAGAGGTTAGAATAACCCAAACCTTCAATAAATTCCTTCACACTAATTTCGCCATTCCCCAGCTTGCTTTCCCACGCTGTAAATTCGTTTTTGGCGATGTAGGGTGCAATATCCCGCTCAAAAATCTGACGATACGCAGCGCTAATCAAAGTTTTGACTGCAACTTTGTCACTGGTATTAGCCACAAGCTTGAAGATTTTGGTTTGTTCCCGTTGCTTGCTGACGCCTTGGTTAATACGGAACTGAATATCTGGTTCTGACCGATTTTCTGTTACAGTACCCAGTGTCACAAAGCTCGGTGTTACTTCCTTCTGGACTTTCGCGGCAATATCATCACGAATGCTACCAACGCGTAATTGTCGCCCGGATACACCGCCAGGAGTCAGATACCGTTCGTAAGGAATTGTATCTTCACCAAAGGCTTCGCTGTATTCTACGCTGTTAATAATGGCATCAACCACCGCGTAAAAGCCCTGTTTTGAAGCAATATCAAAGTACTTGTTGATTTCTTGACGGCCATAAGTCGGACGACCCAACAAGCGGCGGTGAATATACTCGATCGCTTTACAAACATACAGTGATGACCAGTACAGATTGCGGAACACATCTGACTTAGCCAAACCACGGATAAACTCTCGCACCGAGATGTCGCCGTTTTCCAGTTTGATTTCCAATACCTTCGGTCGCTGACCTTCGTAAAGATCGCGACCGAAAACTTGCAGGTAAGCAGCTTTAATCAATGCTTGCGTGGAGCTTTCGGAGAATCTGACACTAGAATTTTTGGCAGCCTTTTTACCTCTAGTACCAGGCAGTTGATCTAACTTGAATACCTTGGGCCCAAGAGTACCAGGAGCTTCACCCCGCGCCCTGGGATTACTATTTTGGTTATTAATCCCTGCCCCTTGGTGAATTAGGATGCGTTTGGTATCCTTGCCAAAAGGAGCCGGATTGGTGCTGGGGTTGCGAGTTTCTTTCGGGAAAATCGCCCCAAACTGAATTTCCAAGGGGTCATTACCAGAACCGTAGGGATGTTGATCTGGTAACGGTTGCTCGTAAGCCGCAAATGTGGTAATGAACTGAGGTATCTTGCGGAAAGGCGCACTGTAGTTAAACAGGTCTTGCTGCGGCCCCCAGTTGCGACATTCTTGGGCTTCTTGACCCAGACCCCGCAGGTAGGGTACTGTTTCTTCACCAAAATAGTCGCTGTATTCAGCAGAATCTACTAAGGCATCTACTAAAGCTGGTAGACCACCCTTAGAAATAATCGAGAAGTATTTTTGTACTTCTTCGCGGCTACTTGGCCCCCGTCCTAGAATGTGACGGAAAGCTAGTTCGATGACTCGGCTGTTAATAAAAGGCTGGTAAAACTGTTTTTGGTAAAGGGGAGATTTAGCTAAACGACGGACAAACTCTTTCACAGAGATGTCGCCATTTTTCACTTTGGATTCTAGGTCAGATATGGATAAGCTATAAGCACGGGTAATGTCGCGCTCAAAGATTTGCCGATATGCGGCCTTGATTACTTCATTTTTTTCGGTGGCTGATAACCCAGTCTTCAAGACAAACTTGGGACGACGTTCTGCGGCATTAAAGTAAATTTGCGGCAGTTGCAACCCTTGCTGGTCGCCAGAGGGGCGTTGGCGCACTTTATTTGAAGGTGTGGCTGCTTTGAATTCTGTTAACAAAACATCCATGTACTGAGACACAATTTCTGTAGCCTCAGCATCATTGCGGAAAAATGAAAGTGACCCAGCTTTGATTTCTTGCAAAGCTACTAGCGTTGCTTCACCAGAGCAGGCATTTTCAATGATTTCCCGCAAACCCCGTGTATTCACCGCTATGATGTTGGGGTCGCCAGCAACGATCGCATAAGTAGCGTAGCGCAAGAACCAGGATAAATCCCGCAAGCTCTTGGCCATGTTGCTTGGGCCATAACGAGCAATGTTAATTGGTCTGAAACCTGCGGGTGTCGGGCCGCTGGGGGATGAGTTGAAGATTGAGCGTAAATTTTCTAGGAACCCACCACGACTTTCAACGTAGGTTACGGTTCCTAGTCTGAGGTCTTCTCTAACATCTTTACCACCACCAGCAGTTACTAGTTCTGCTTCTCTGGGCTTTTCTAAAAAAGCCATTGGCGAACCACCAACAAAAATCCGGTTGGCAGCCCGAGATACGATAATCTCGGCATTGTCCGTTAGCGTCTGGGAAATTTCTAGACGCTTTGCACCAGATGCAAAATAGCTTGCCAGTTCATTTAATTCACCATTTCCCAAGAAGCGGTCTTGCTGCTCTGCTTGGATAATTGTGGCTACAGTTAGGGTTTGATATAGTTGCGGACGCGCAACCGAGCTTCCACCACTCGCCTTAACACTCATCGGATTTGTAAAACTCCCATCATAAGCGTTTATATGTTAAGTCTGGATTGTTTTGAGGCTTGACACATTGGTGTGTCTATGCTTTATGAGCTTGAGAGTATTGCCTGCAAAACTACCAGTTAATTAACCCAGTTAGCTTTTAGATTAGAACGTTTTGCGTTCTCAAGGCGGGTTTATTAAGAAGTATGTAGAACCTGTATCTTAAATGTCTCCAGTCTTAAAAATGCATACTCCAGTTTGTCTGAGATTAAGTCTAAGTTTTGTAACTAAGTAGAAGTTGGGAACTGTGTGCCGATTGATTTTTTATTTAAACGCATAGGCGTTTCGCCTTCCCGCAGGGTAGGGGCGCAGAGGTAAGCGCAGAGGTACGCGGAGAATTTGCTACGAATTAATAAATATTGTACTTAGTCGCTGGACAGTGGTTATTAGTCGATGTTAAGTTGTTTTTGCTACTGATGATTTTATACTCACATCTGACAACGTACCGGAAGTAATTCTTAATTTGTGGTGGTTTAATCTGTAACTATCAGTATTTATATATAGGGTAAATACTATGCACAAGAGTTGTAAATTTAACTATTTATTTAATGTTACTTTGTCTGCGATCGCAATTATTTTAGCTGTCGCTCCGGCAAATGCGCTTCCAGAACAAAATATCAGCACCGTTGTGAAGTGGGCAAAGACTAGACCTCAATTACCAACTCTGAGATACAACAGTGAAGCCCACAGCTACGAGGGTACAAAGGGAAATTTATACTTTTATGCTGATGTCACTTCTGAAAATGGGACAGTGAATAAAGAAGGCATAACCGTTAGTGGTGATAAACGCCTCAAATTCACCACAAAAAATGCCAATGCAGTGAAACTGTTACAAAATATTTATAATTCTAATATTGGCAATGATTTCCAGAAGTCTCGGTATGTCACCAAAGTTGGACGTGACCAGTTTTATCGCGGACAAAAGTTTGCTTACATCGCTGCTGAGGTACAGGGTGGGTCATCATTGCAGATAATTCCCTTGAATAAGTTGCAAGAGTTTATAGATAATGCCAAATATTGCCAAACTAATCAGTGCGACGTTTAATTATGCCTGTAGCCTGTAATTTACATAAGCATTATCAGTAAAGAAAGGTACGCAATCACTAATGTTGTAAGCGGCTGACAGTTCAACATCTGACTCAAAACCTTTTTCAATCAACTCTTTACCCGAACTGCATTTTTTCAAGTATCCTAATAAATCGTGTTGGAAAGCTTGAAATGTTGTGACAGCAACTTCGGCTTCTGGTGATAAACTGCCATGTAAATAACTGAGAATTGCCCCAGCACCAATTAAATCTTCAAATGCAGGACGTAGGCTATCATCTTCTTTCCACCTCTCACCGGCAGGAATCACAGCGATTTTATCACCATACTTTTGAGCAAACTCCGCCACCGCTTGGCAATTTCGTAAGCAACCAGCCAAAGTTGGTATATTCCCAGTATGTAAGGTCAGAAAAGAGCCATTAGGTGATGGTAAAACTAATCTAGTTCCAGCAGGAATCTGAACTACCGATTTTGGTGAGAGAGAATATCCACTTATTGTCCAACGTTGTCTATGACTTGCCAACTCTGCTCGCACTGATTTGGCATAATCTATGACAGATTCATCTCTCATTGCGTAGGGAAAAATTATCGCGCCGTTGTTGGTGGCAATTTCCACGCAGGTAGAAAAAGAAAGAACGTCAACTATCACAACTACATCACTGATGGGCGCGAGTTGAGCAACTCCTTGTAGACCCCATTCACAGCGTAAATCAAACTCTGATTGGTTGTAAATCATTAGTGCGATCGCTACAGTTCCAAAGACAATAGGGTAACGCACTAAATCCTGAAAAATATTGCTGTACTTTCCGCTAACGCACCTAAAAATACTTTGAGGAATAAATTCCTTACTACGCAATAATGTCAGCAGTTATAATTAAATAACGATTAAATGGGAAAAATATGATGAATTTAACTATCCAAACTTATCCTAAAAATACAGCATCTAAGTTAAATTATGATGTCTTAATTGAAACCGAACCAGATGGCACAGTAAAAGCAACATTGTTAGGCTTACCAGACTATCAATGTTTTGGTGAGAATCAAGAAGAAGCTTTATATAATCTCATTAAGCTTTTTGAGCAACGAAACCCTAAAATATTTACTTTAGAAGAAACCTACCCTCCTAAAATTGAATCTCCTTTAATGGAAGCTGCGGAAATGTTCAACTCTGAGGGTAACGCTTGGGATGTACTAGAGGCATTAACAGGAACAGTTGAAGCACCAAGTGATTGGTCAAGTCAACATAATCACTATTTGTATGGAATGCCCTAAAAATAACGATGAGATAATAGAATGAATCAAGAAAGGTTGTTTTTAGATACAGTATTTATTCAGGCTGTACTGAACAAGAATGACCAATACCATCATCAAGCTAAAGCATTATTCCCAAGAGTAAGAAGTGCTTTTTAAGTATGCGTGACAGAAGCAGTTTTGATAGAAGTTGGTAATGCTTTAAGTGCAGTGCATCGGACAGCATCAGTTCAGTTTATTAATCAGTGTTATCAAACAGATAATATCAAGGTTGTCAGTGTAGATACACAGCTTCTCATGCGTGCGCTGGAACTTTATCACAGTCGTCAAGATAAAAGTTGGGGTTTGACTGATTGTATATCATTTATTGTTATGAAGGAGCAGGGTTTAATTTATGCAGTCACGGCCGATATTCATTTTGTACAAGCTGGGTTTGTAGCTTTATTAAGATCATAATAAAATTTACAAACATTTTTGTTGATGGGTATAAGCAATATTTAACTTAAGGGTTAAAAATATCATGAGTTTATCTAGAAAAATCACGGTGAAGAAGGCAGCACCTCAGTTAAATTATGATGTGTTAATTGACAATCAACCAGATGGTACAGTGAAAACCACATTGTTAGGTTTACCAAACTATCAAAGTGTTGGTGCGACTGAAGAAGAAGCTTTAAATAATCTCATTCAGATTATGCAACAACGAAAACCAGAAATAGTTACATTAGAAATTGAATACACTGAAGAAGCTGAACATCCTTGGATGAAATTTGCGGGAATGTTCAAAGATGATACTCAATTTGATGAAGTGATGAACCACATAGAAGAATATCGATGTGAATTAGATGCAGAAATGGAGGATTATTATAAACAAATTGATGAATGGAATAAACAAGATGATGCTGAGATAGATGAATATGCAAAAAAATTCACAGGCGGAGATCGTATTGCTGCTATGAATTATAAGAGTCTTTTTGATGAGAGTATAAAAGCAAATAAAAATGTAGAGGATCAAATACAGTGAATAAGTTGTGGATATTAGATACAGATCATCTATCACTTTTTCAACAAGGACATCCAGAGGTTACACAGCGTATAAAAAGAAAAAACCCTGAAAATCTTGCTGTTACTGTGATTACATTGGAGGAGAAGCTTCGAGGAAGGCTTAAAAATATTAATGAATATAACAATAAACCATTGAAATCAGATAAATTGATAGCAGCTTATAAAAGATTGGCTGATGAAATTGAATTTTTCAAAAATATCAGAATTCTTGATTTTGATAATCGTGCTTTTGAAAATTATGAGTTATTAATTAGGGAGAAACGTGTAAGAATTGGTACACAAGATTTACGCATTGCTGCAATTGCAGAATCAATTCATGGAATTTTAGTAACCAGAAATACTCAGGATTTTGAAAAAGCCTACTTGCTTTTAGAAGATTGGACTGTTAAGTTACCTACATAAAAAATGTCTTAATCAGGATTTGTAGGATTAACTAATTTATAGGATAAGAAAAGAGATAGATAATAATGGAAAAATCAATTTACCTATTCTATTTGTTGATAACTAAAAACTTGAAATAAATCTTATTAGCCTCCCAGTATTCTTTGGCTGAATTGAAAATATCTAATGCTATTTGGTACTGTGTAGGGTCAGCTTGAGCAAAGATATCAGCATGGTCATAAAATATGACGTATCTCTGGGCCGGACACCATGTTAAATCAGTGATACATTCATCAAAAGCATCCCAGTTAGCACCAAAGTATGTAGGAAATTGCATTGCTTCAGCAGCTTTACTTAAAAATGTTTCTTTGCTATTAATTTTTTTACCATCAAGATAAAAAACTTTAGTTCCTGGTTCTGCGGCTATTTGTTCTACTGCTTCACGTATGCCTTGTTTTACATCTAGAGATCAAAAGCAAATTATTAAAATCGACGGTTGCACCATAATTCATTTTTGTAATAAGTTTATTATAAATATAATAAAAAAGACTGCTAATATCCACCAAATTAAACCAGAACGAAATAGCGCTAAAATTGCTGGTACTAATGCTGGTACTAATCCTTGTCCTAATATTATAAAAACAGCACCTACAATTTGGCTTATAGTAGATGATTGTTGAGATGTATTGTTTACCGCTTTATTACTTGTCTGTTTTTTTGCAGAAGTAGGATTTACTGATGAAGAAGTATTTTGGGGAACGGCACTTTGAAAAATACTTTGTTGACTATAGTTATTAGATGATGGTAAATTTGCAGACAGATTAGTTTGCAAAACTTGAGATTGAGTTGGCTTAATTGGTGATGAAGTAGCTGTATTGCTTAATGATGCAAGCTGCCAAATCTTGATAGTCTTGTCATGACTTCCACTGACAAGGATTTTGCCATCTTGACTAAAAGCTACGGAAGTAACATAGGAAGAATGCCCTTGAAGGGTATAGATTTCTCTTGCCGTCACTACATCCCACAATTTGATAGTCTTGTCATAACTCCCACTGGCAAGGGTTTTGCCATCAGGGCTGAAAGCTACAGAATAAACATAGTTGAAATGCCCTTGGAGGGTATGGATTTGCGCTCCTATTGTCACATCCCATAGTTTAATAGTATTGTCATCACTCCTACTGGCAAGGGTTTTGCTATCTGGACTGAAGGCAACTGAAACAACCCAGTCGGAATGCGCTTGGAAAGTACGGATTTGCCCTCCTGTTGTGACATCCCACAGTTTAATAGTCTTGTCACAACTCCCACTGGCAAGGGTTTTGCCATCAGGGCTGAAAGCTACGGAATAAACAGAGGAAGAATGCCTCTGGAGAGTGCGGATTTGCTCTCCTGTTGTGACATCCCACAGTTTGATAGTCTTGTCATAACTTCCACTAGCAAGGATTTTGCCATCAGGGCTGAAAGCAACCGAATAAACTGAGTCGAGATGCCCTTGGAGAGTGCGGATTTGCTCTCCTATTGTGACATCCCACAGTTTGATAGTCTTGTCACAACTCCCACTGGCAAGGGTTTTGCTATCTGGACTCAAAGTTACAGAATGAACATAGGAGGAATGCCCCTGAAGGGTGTAAATTTCTCTTCCTGTTGTGACATCCCACAATTTGATAGTCGAGTCACGACTCGCACTGGCAAGGATTTTGCCATCTGAACTCAAAGCTACGGAACTAATCAAGTCGGAATGCCCTTGGAGAGTATGGATTTGCCCTCCTATTGCGACATTTTCTATAATTTTCTCTGCGGCAAAAACTTTAGGTTGTGATGTTGATACAGAAAAAGCAGATTGTTGCTTTGGTATAGCAAAGCCAGGAAATATATCAATACCAAGTTTTGTAGAGCGATCGCACCAATAACACTTACCATAAGTTCGGCTGTAGTAGTGGCTGTCTACCTTTCCACAGATAGTTAACTCATTAACAGCAAGTCTGAGCGCCTTTACCCAATCTCCAGCAGTTGGGCGCAAGTTAGAATTTTTATAACCATCGTTAAAGCACCTGAGAAAACATCGCTGAACCTCTGGGTGAACAACCTCAAGAGGAATTGTCCTTTCGACAGGTTGCATCAAACGGTTTGGTGCATACAGCCATAAACCCTGACGGATACGATCGTTAGTTTCTGGAGTTTCACCCACGCCTATCCATTTTCCCGCAAAAGGACTTTCACCACCAAACAACAACTGATAGATAATCACTGCTAACCGGAAGCGATCGTGTATTTCCGTTTGATCAATGCTAGAAAAATCTTTATCAATCAGTTCCGGCGGTGTAAAGCCCTCTGAACCAACTAGACAACGATAAACCTTATTATTTTTCGGATTCCGAACTTGAAAAGAATCAGTATCAATAATTGAAGGTAAGGCGCGATCGTTTACAAGAATATTTTGCGGCTTGATGTCACCTAAAACATAGCCAGAAATGTGAATTGCTTCAATAATTGAGGCGATATTCAGCGCCGTTGTGTGGAGAAAACGCCAATCAACCTCAAGTTTCAAAGCCTTTCTTTTCTGGGGGTTATATATATTAATAAGTTCTTTTGCTTCCTTAATTTCCGGCATCAAAAAGCCCACACAATTACCCTGAGCATCTTTCAGTACCGACTTAGGCCAAGCAAAAGAAATATGATTGAGGTGAGAGTTTGGCTCTTGGGGTCGGTGCGCTATCATCACCGCCAACTTTTGCACACGCTCAGGAGTTTGCTCGTGGTAAATTTTCGCTAAGTAACCATTGCGATTAGTTCGCCAAACCTTAGCTTCACCACTATCAGCTATCCGTTCACCCAGCAGAGTAATCGATTGCCCCGTACTGGCACAGGTGAGAACTGTCATCGAATTTTACTCTCTATCAAACAAGCACAAAAGTAAAGTTTTATCATCATCAGTGCGAGAATTTAGCCGTTCCGAGTTGAGGAATTCTGTTAGATATTTATCTTCTTCCTCCCCATTAACAGGTTCCTGTAAGTATTCCTCCAAAGGTTTAAAGAAAGGCGAGAAGGGTTCCCAGTCGCTTAAACGAATTGCTACTTTTTCTAGTCCATCAGTGGAAGCGCAAATAAACTCTTGTTTTTCGTTAATGACCTTTACCTGCATTTCTTTTAGTGCATTTGTTGAGGTAATAAAAGTTGTTTCATTAGCAAACTCACCTTTATCGGGCTGAAACAACAGTTGATATTCTGACTCTTCAGAACGCATTACAATAAATCCATCCCCGATTTGCATAACTGCAACCCAGTCAGGAGTCGCTACAAAAACCAACAATGTACAAGCTAAATCATTAACATAATAATCTTTTTTGGCTGCTTGCTTGTCTAACTCAGCAATTACCTCGTTTACAGTTTTAGTAAATAAATTTTCGGCTTCTGTTTGCGAAAATTCTTGAGAAATCTTTTGCCAACAGCGTTTCCGCTTCTGAAGAAATTTACTAATTCCTCCCAGGTATTTGAGTACTGTTTCTACCGCCAAATTAGCACCAAAATCAGAATGTTTAGCACTACCAGCACCATCAGCAACAGCGCCTACAATCACATCATCAAAGATGCGATAATTCCCATAATCTTGACAACCTATCCCCTGCTTTTGATGACTTGTTCCAATCTCGGAACGTGCAACAGCTTTCCAATTCACAAAACTTCCTCTAACTAGTAATTTGACCCCATCCCATAGCCGGTAAAGCTACAGCTTGTCCTACTTTGCCACTAGAAACCCGTTTCACCGAAGCAGAAAGCCAGACAAACAGTTCACGAAAATCTAAGCCATTTAGCGTAACTGGTGGACGTTCAGGAGGAGAAATTTGTTTGAGGATATTCATATCAGCATCTTTTACACCAACCGCAAAAAATGACAGTCGGCTTTGTGCTTCTGCTTGTCTCAATCTTTGCGCTGCTGAATTCCAGGAGTCAGTTGGCGCACCGTCTGTAATCAAAAACACCCAAGGACGATAATAGAGAATACCGTTGTTCTGATAAGTCTGTTTCCGGTTTTCTAGAAAATCCAAAGCATACTCAATCGCCGCACCCATTGGCGTAACACCACCTACTTCCAATGTAGGCGGTGTAAATTGGTCAATTGTTACAAAGTCTTGCGTGAGTTTAACAATGGGGCCAAATGTGATCATGGCAACTTCCACACTCAGCGATGCTTGGGAATCTTTTTGTACATCTTCTTTGAAAGCAGCAAGTCCTCGATTTAACTCTTGAATAGGCTGGCCTGACATAGAGCCAGAAGTATCGAGCAGCAGAATTACAGGGCAACGATTTTCTGGATTTTCAACGAATTCAGGCATTCCTACAGCCATTTAATGCTCCTATTGAGTAAATTATTATACAAAAGATATAATTATATTTTACTAGCTAATAGATACTTGAACAGTGGTGTTATTACCGAAACAACTTTCCTACCTAAAATATATAGGCTATGTAGGCTGATGGCGATCGCAATTATTTGTCTACCTGAAGTGTCCAGCATTCGCTAAACTCAGAAATACTGCGTTATTCCTCATCATGTCCGATTCTCAAACTGTTAGTGCTGCTGTTGCCAAACTCTACAATACCTACCCCTTTCCGCCAGAAGCCCTGTTGGATGAACCACCTCCAGGCTACAACTGGCGCTGGAATTGGCTAGCCGCTTATAACTTCTGCACAGGTCAAAAACCCCAAAGGCAAGATATTCGGATTTTAGATGCAGGTTGCGGTACTGGTGTGGGTACAGAGTACCTAGTTCACCTCAATCCTCAAGCTTCGGTTGTGGGAATTGACCTCAGTACTGGCGCTTTAGCTGTAGCAAAAGAGCGTTGTCAGCGTTCAGGGGCTAACCGCGTGGAATTTCATCACCTCAGTTTGTTTGATGTGGAACAGTTACCGGGTGAGTTTGATTTAATTAACTGTGTTGGCGTTTTGCATCATACCCCCGATCCCATTCGCGGTATTCAAGCTTTGGCGAAGAAGTTAGCCCCAGGCGGCTTGATGCACATTTTTGTGTATGGGGAATTAGGACGCTGGGAAATTCAACTCATGCAAAAAGCGATCGCACTGATTCAAGGTGACAAAAAAGGCGACTACCGCGATGGTGTTCAAGTCGGGCGACAAATATTTTCTTCTTTACCAGAAAATAACCGAATTGTCAAATACGATAAACAACGTTGGTCACTAGAAAACCACAAGGATGAATACTTTGCTGATATGTACGTTCATCCCCAAGAAATTGACTACAACATTGAGACGCTATTTGAATTAATTGATGCTTCCGGACTAGAATTTATTGGTTTCTCGAATCCGAGTTTCTGGGATTTACAGAGACTTTTGAGCAAAGCACCAGAGTTAGTAGAACGAGCAAAAGAATTGAGCGATCGCCAGCTTTATCGGCTGATAGAATTACTAGATCCAGAAGTAACTCATTACGAATTTTTCCTCGGTCGTCCTCCCCTCATCAAAGCTAATTGGACAGACGATAACGCCCTACTGACAGCAATTCCCGAACTTAATCCTTGTATTGAGGGGTTTCCCAGTCAATGTTTTTTTAATTACGATTACCAGATTGTTAATTTATCAGTAGCAGAGTTTGAGTTTATGCAAAGATGTGATAGTCATTCCACAGTTGCAGAAATTTTGGTAGCTGTAGAATTGGGATTGGATGAAGTAAGAAGGCTTGTCCAGCAGCAGTTGATTTTGTTGACACCTGCTTAAGTCTCGTCAGATGAAATTTGAAAGCCTATTTTGATTTTAGTCCGCGCAGGCGGACTTTGCTTGTGTAGCCGCGATTTCCAATCGCCTGGATTATGGGATTTTGATACGGAGTTAATCAAAATAATTTATACTCGTGGTGAAGTGCGATCGCCCATCACTACTTTTGGTAAATTTAATGTAAATTAGGAAAGTGCCCAAGAAACGCGTTATCGTACATCCAGAGAATTGGAGTTTTTTGGAATTCAGCAGTGGTGCAATGTCTAACAACGGTCTGCTACTCTACAATTTCTTATTTGCAGTCCGCGTCTATGCTCCTCAAGCACCAGTTGATTTGAAGCACCCTAGTTATACAAAAACCCTGGAGGACAATTATTCACCGAAAAAAAGCGAAATTGGAAGAAATTTTGAATTTTGCAGGCAGTAATTCTTGATAATTCTCCCCTTCACTTCCTCATCTCATCAGCCGCACTCTCGCCACTATGAGCGCGACTTTACTGACTGTTTAACGTTGCCAAGAAGTTAATTGTTTTTTCCTAAAGTATTGTTACCGGATCGTGATATGATTCAGCTGACTGAATGTGCAGTCATCATATTTAACTGTACTGGTTTCAAGTCCCGTGAGCTTGTCTGACGAATCAATTGCGCCCACTCCGACAACGCAACAAGATGCTAAAACTGGTTCTGAAGACACAGAATCAGGTAACTCCATGCAAGAGTTCTATCAACTCTTCCAGCGATTATTGGTAATCACGCTTGTCTTGACGGGGGTTATTTTTATCTCTGTGTGGATTTTTTATTCCTTAAACATTGCCCTTAATTATTTAATTGGGGCGTGTACAGGTGTGGTTTACTTAAAAATGCTGGCTAAAGACGTTGAGCGGCTCGGTAGTGAAAAAACCCGTCTGAGCAAAACCCGTTTAGCTCTGTTTATGGGAGTAATGATCGTGGCAACTCAATGGCGTGAGCTACAGATTCTACCCATATTTTTGGGGTTTCTAACTTACAAAGCCACCCTGCTCGTCTATATGGTGCAAATTGCGTTCATTCCTGATTCTTAAAAAGTCAGGCTCACAAACATAGTAATCCCATCCTCGCTCGTTGGGGAAAATGCTTGAAGAATGCAAATGCTTAGTGTCTTAAACGCCTTTAATTCTTTTCCCCTCGCCGAATTAGAAGTAGGTCATCATTTCTACTGGCAATTGGGCAATCTTAAAATTCATGGGCAAGTTTTTCTCACCTCATGGTTTGTGATTAGCATTTTAGTAGTGGCTTCAATAGCAGCTACTCGCAATGCAAAAAGAATTCCTAGTGGCATCCAAAATTTAATGGAGTATGCCCTAGAATTTATTCGTGGTTTGGCGAAAGACCAACTCGGTGAGAAAGAATACCGCCCTTGGGTGCCATTTATTGGCACATTGTTTCTGTTTATTTTCGTATCGAACTGGTCAGGGGCACTAATTCCCTGGAAGCTCATCAAGCTACCTTCGGGTGAATTGGCAGCTCCCACCAATGACATCAATACGACTGTTGCATTGGCACTGCTGACCTCTTTAGCGTATTTTTACGCAGGTTTTAGCAAGCGTGGTTTGGGCTACTTTAAGAAATATATCGAGCCGACACCCATTCTATTGCCGATCGCAATTCTCGAAGATTTCACCAAGCCCCTCTCCCTAAGCTTCCGGCTATTTGGCAATATATTAGCGGATGAATTGGTAGTAGCGGTGCTGGTGCTGCTAGTTCCTCTGTTTGTACCTCTACCCGTAATGGCCTTGGGTTTATTTACCAGCGCCATTCAAGCCCTGGTTTTTGCCACCCTAGCCGGAGCATACATTCATGAGGCTTTAGAGGGACATGGTGAAGAAGAACATGAGGAGTCACATTAGAGTCCCTCAGTTGATGTAATGTTAGATTTTGGATGCTTATTTTGGATTCAATTCCAAATCTAAAATCGGAAATCTAAACACAAAAATTGTTCATTTTGTACTCAAGGTAAGGAAAATCAACATGGGCTCATTAATTTCTGCTTCTTACGTTCTAGCTGCTGCGTCAGGCGCCGGTGTTGATCCATTAGTTTCTGCTGCTTCAGTTCTGGCTGCTGCTCTAGCAATTGGTTTAGCTGCAATTGGCCCTGGTATTGGTCAAGGTAATGCTGCTGGACAAGCAGTAGAAGGTATTGCCCGTCAACCAGAAGCAGAAGGAAAAATTCGCGGTACTCTGCTATTAACCTTGGCTTTCATGGAATCCTTGACTATTTATGGTCTAGTTATTGCCTTGGTATTGCTATTCGCTAACCCCTTCGCGTAAGACCTAAAAGTATTGGTGAGTGTGGAGACGTGAACCATCACGCCTCTACAATCGAAAATATTTTGGGTATTTAGTCCTTCTGATGTAGTTTACTACCAATTTTGGATTTTGGATGATCAAGAGTTTTCGGTATATGCTCCTGAGCTATACCTGCTCTCAAATCAAAAAGACGCTCCGACGTTGCTAACGCTACGCGATCGTCAATCTAAAATTGCAAATCCAAAATCCCTTGTCCCTTGTTGGCTCTGGGATTTCTAAAATATCAAAGGCTGGATGATTTTGCTAGCCATTAAAACTGCTACTCCAGCCAAAGAGGAGAGAAATGTTTGATTTCGATGCTACCTTGCCCTTCATGGCATTGCAATTCCTGCTATTAGCAGCTTTGTTGAATGCAATTTTGTATAAGCCACTGACCAAGGTACTAGACGATCGCGATAATTATATCCGAACGAATACCCTTGAGTCACGGGAGAGCTTGGCAAAAGCCGAGCGTCTAGCCGCCGAATATGAACAGCAACTCGCAGATGCTCGCAGACAATCGCAAGCGACTGTAGAAGCAGCTCAACTAGAAGCTAAGAAAATTACTGCCGAGAAAATTGCTGAGGCCCAAAAGGAAGCTCAGACTCAACGAGAACAAGCTGCTGTTGAAATAGAACAACAAAAGCAGGAAGCTTTTCGCACCTTAGAGCAACAAGTTGATGCTCTAAGCCGGCAGATTCTAGAAAAACTATTGGGGCCAACTCCAGTTAGATAAACTAACTAGACTGGCTCTGTGAAAGCATACGCGCAACTGGGCCCTAGTCCAGAGCGCAAAATTTAAGTGTCAAAAAAGGCACTTTTTCCCAACGAGATAAAGATACTTTATTTCCCTCTGGGAAAAGATACTTTATTTCCCTCCGGGAAAATACAATGTATTAGCAAGCGAGCAGCGCACTTGTAAGTGGGTATCATGGGCACATTCTTATTACTTGCCGCAGAAGCAAACGCTGTTGGGTCTGAATTGGCAGAAGGCGCAGCAGAAGGTGGTTTCGGTCTAAACCTAGACATTTTTGAAACCAACCTGATAAATCTAGCGATTCTGATTGGCATATTATTCTACTTCGGACGTAAAGTTTTAAGCAACATCCTGAACGAGCGACAATCCAATATTGCCACTGCAATTCAGGAAGCAGAAGGGCGCTTAAAAGAGGCAAAGACTGCCCTTTCCCAAGCGCAAGAGCAATTGAAGCAATCTCAGGCAGAGGCAGAACGCATCCGCCAATCTGCCACAGAAAACGCTCAAAAAGCGAAAGAAGCCTTGTTAGCGAAGGCAGTGCAAGACGTAGAACGCTTGAAACAAACGGCAGCAGCAGATTTAAACACCGAAACTGACCGAGCGATCGCTCAACTGCGGCAACGGGTTGCTACACTAGCATTGCAAAAAGTCGAATCGCAACTCAAAAGCGGGATTGCCGACGATGCTCAACAAAGTTTAATTGACCGCAGCATCGCACAACTGGGAGGCAATGTATGACAAGTCAGGTAGCGGCAGCCGAAGTAGCCCAACCTTACGCACAGGCACTTTTGTCCATAGCGCAATCGAAAAACTTGACCGAAGAATTCGGAGAAGATGCGCGGACTTTCCTGGGACTGCTCAGGGTAGATAAACAGCTACACAACTTCTTCAGCAACCCGTTTATTCAGTCTGAGAACAAAAAAGCTCTCATCAAACGAATACTTGGTGAAGGCGCTAACCCCTACTTACGCAACTTTTTGCTGATACTGGTAGATAAGCGGCGCATTGCATTCTTGGAAGATATTTTTCAACAATATCTGGTGCTGTTGCGGCAGCTGAATCAAACCGTATTAGCGGAAGTAATTTCAGCCGTTCCCCTCACAGAAGCTCAACAGCAGGCAATCATCCAAAAGGTCATCGCCATCTCCAATGCTCGTCAGGTAGAACTAGAAACCAGGGTAGACAGCGAGTTAATTGGTGGTGTGATCATTAAAGTAGGTTCGCAGGTAATTGACGCTAGTATCCGGGGTCAGTTGCGCCGCCTTTCATTGCGCTTAACTAATAGTTAGAAAATTGGGACTGGGGACTGGGGGCTGGGTACTGGGGACTAGGAAAAAGATTATAGTCATAAATTCTTTACATCCCTAATCCCCAGTCCCTAATCCCCAGTCCCTAATCCCCAGTCCCTTTTACTTCCGTCTCGAAAGCAAAAAAGATAGACACATGAGCATATCAATTAGACCTGACGAAATTAGTAGCATTATCCAACAACAAATCGAGCAATACGATCAAGAGGTCAAAGTTGCTAACGTTGGTACGGTTCTCCAAGTTGGTGACGGTATTGCCCGGATTTATGGTCTGGAAAAGGCTATGTCTGGGGAACTTTTGGAATTTGAAGATGGCACAATTGGCATCGCCCAAAACTTAGAAGAAGACAACGTGGGCGCGGTGTTGATGGGTGAAGGGCTGGAAATTCAAGAAGGTAGTTCTGTAACCGCTACTGGTAAAATTGCCCAGATTCCAGTAGGAGAAGCCTTAATTGGACGAGTTGTAAACGCTTTGGGTCTTCCCATCGATGGTAAGGGAGACATCAAGTCCTCAGAAAGCCGTTTGATTGAATCTCCAGCACCAGGTATCATTGCCCGTCGGTCTGTACACGAACCCATGCAAACGGGTATCACAGCTATTGACTCAATGATTCCCATTGGTCGTGGTCAGCGGGAATTGATTATTGGCGATCGCCAAACCGGTAAAACTGCGATCGCGATCGACACCATCATCAACCAAAAAGAAGAAGATGTAATTTGTGTCTACGTTGCGATCGGTCAAAAGGCTTCCACAGTTGCTAACGTGGTGCAAACATTGCAAGAAAAAGGCGCACTCGATTACACCATCGTCGTCGCCGCTAGCGCCAGTGAACCTGCAACCCTGCAATACCTAGCTCCCTACACAGGTGCAACTATTGCTGAGTACTTCATGTACAAAGGCAAAGCTACCCTGGTAATTTATGATGACCTTTCCAAGCAAGCCCAAGCTTATCGCCAAATGTCCCTATTGCTGCGTCGTCCACCAGGACGCGAAGCTTATCCTGGAGATGTATTCTACATTCACTCCCGCTTGTTAGAAAGAGCCGCAAAGCTGAGTGACGAATTAGGTAAAGGCAGCATGACCGCCCTACCAATCATCGAAACCCAAGCTGGTGACGTTTCAGCATACATCCCCACCAACGTAATTTCCATTACCGATGGTCAGATATTCCTATCTTCTGACTTGTTTAACGCTGGTATCCGTCCCGCAGTGAACCCCGGTATTTCCGTATCCCGCGTAGGTTCTGCCGCTCAAACCAAGGCAATGAAAAAAGTTGCCGGTAAAATTAAATTGGAACTAGCCCAATTTGACGACCTGCAAGCCTTCGCTCAATTTGCTTCCGACTTAGATAAAGCCACTCAAGACCAGTTGGCACGGGGTCAACGGTTGCGCGAACTCCTCAAGCAGCCACAAAATTCGCCACTCTCGGTATACGAGCAAGTAGCAATTTTATACGCTGGTATTAATGGTTACTTAGATGATGTACCTGTAAATCAAGTAACCACCTTCACTTCGGGTCTACGTGAGTACTTAAAGACTGGCAAGACCGAGTATGCCCAAGGAGTACAAGCATCTAAAGCATTAGGTGATGCCGAAGAAGCTGCTTTGAAGGAAGCACTTACCGAATACAAGAAGACCTTCAAAGCTACAGCGTAGCAATTTTGAATTTTGGATTTTGGATTTTGGATTTTGGATTAAATCTAAAATCCGAAACCCCAAATCTAAAATCTAAAATCCTAAAATCTAAAATCGAACTATGGCCAATTTAAAAGCAATACGCGATCGCATTCAGTCGGTCAAAAACACCAAAAAAATCACAGAAGCCATGCGTCTCGTTGCTGCGGCTAGAGTGCGTCGGGCGCAAGAACAAGTGCTAGCAACTCGCCCCTTTGCCGATCGCTTGGCACAAGTATTGTATGGTTTGCAAAGCCGTCTGCGCTTTGAAGAAGCAAACCTACCACTACTGAAAAAACGTCAAGTTAAGTCAGTTGGGTTATTGGTTATTTCAGGCGATCGCGGTCTATGCGGCGGCTACAATAATAACGTCATCCGTCGTGCAGAAAACCGCGCCAAAGAAATCAAGGCAGAAGGTTTAGATTATCAATTTGTACTCGTCGGACGCAAATCTACGCAGTACTTTCAACGCCGCGATCAGCCAATTGATGCTACTTACAGCGGCTTAGAACAAATTCCCACCGCAGCAGAAGCCAATCAGATTGCCGATCAACTACTTTCCTTGTTCCTTTCGGAAAAAGTAGACCGCATCGAATTAATCTACACCAGATTCCTTTCCTTGGTTAGCTCCCGTCCTGTGGTGCAAACCCTACTGCCCCTCGATCCACAAGGTCTAGAAGCAGCCGATGATGAAATCTTCCGCTTGACAACCCGGGGCGGTAAATTTGAAGTCGAACGGGAGAAAGTGACTAACCAAGTCCGCACATTGGCTCCTGACATGATTTTCGAGCAAGATCCAGTGCAGATTCTCGATTCTCTATTGCCCCTGTACCTGAGTAACCAGCTATTGCGGGCGCTGCAAGAATCGGCAGCTAGTGAACTAGCAGCGCGGATGACAGCCATGAGTAATGCCAGTGAAAATGCTGGTGAACTAATTAATACCCTCACCCTGTCTTACAACAAAGCCCGACAAGCTGCAATTACTCAAGAACTCCTTGAGGTTGTGGGCGGTGCTGAAGCACTAACTTAGAAAAATACTTGTTGTGGCTCGTGGCAAATAGCCAATTGCTAATGGTTTTAAAATTAGCGATTGGCTATTTTGAGTAATTGGAGCTATACATCCTGACTTTGTTAATTACGAATTACGAATTACGAATTACGAATTCAACAATTGCGTATTATAATTGAAGTATGAAGCGCATGGGTCCGTCACGGTTTCGACAGGTTGGCGAACGCTGCTCTGTGATTCAGGTCGAGAGTGAGTCTCCTCTCGAAAATCAAAGACTCAAACAAAAAGTAAATGCGAATAACATCGTTAGCTTTGCTCGTAAGGATGCTCTAGTAGCTGCCTAAACACCTCTTATAGGTTCGAGCGTCTTCGGTTTGACTCCGTTAAGGACTGAAGACCAAACCCCAACGGATGCTCTAGCAAGCGTTCTCTGGTTGGCTTGCTGGCTAAGATTAAATCAGAGCATCCTACGTTCGGGATAATGAACGATTCCCGCCTTGAGGGTCAGAAAGGCTAAACCTGTGAATGAGCGGGGGGTCAATACCCAATTTGGACAGCAGTTCGACTCTGCTCGGATCCACTAAAAATAGTTACCAAGTCCACTTGACACTGTGATGTGTTAAGTGGACTTTGTTTTATGGGCAACTCACATCAAAATTTTCTAGAATGCACAGCTAACTTGAAGCAATACCATAGGACTAGCCCTTTTAAGGTGAGTAAAAATTCCTCTTTAATCTCTTAACTCTGTGTTCTCTGCGTCTGGAGTGGTTAAATAAATTGCTTTTAAACCGCAAAGGCAATAGAGTTGCCAGTGGGTTGGGCGGGTTTCCCGACTTGTTCGCTCTTAGCGTTCCCGCAGGGTAGCAACTGGCGCAGCGCAGAGAGAAAAACAGAGATTTTACGAGTCACCTTGAAAAGGCTAGTTCTATACTTACAGCTATTTTCAGGTAAATAGACCACGCAGTAGGGGCAATTCATGAATTGCCCCTACGACAGATGTGGTTCAAATACATGAAAACTGCTGTAAGCCCAAAATCCTTGGTAAAGATGCGAAATTGGACAGGGGATTCGATGCGCCAAAGTCTTTCTAGAATGGTTCTGCATAATGTGTAATTAATTTTACCAGATGTCTTCCGCCGACTTACTTGCTACTTAATACATTTTATACTCAAATTTAGATGTGCTTACCCCGTGCATCATCATGTATGCAGGATTACAGAAAAGTGCATTGTAATTCAATGGGTAATATTGCAAAAATACCAATTACAGATTCATCTCCCCTACTTCTCCCCGATTAATTTCTAACCCATCTTCCGCACCCAGAACTGTCACACCCCAAAAAACCGGATATATCCGGATATATATAGTACATAGGAACTATCTACTAGGAGAGCTTA
>NZ_JBALEJ010000019.1:0-25641 GCF_036917975.1 Nostoc sp. | reverse complement strand
ATTCAGTATTATTTTCTTAATTATCCTGACTTTTCGCTTTTATCTTGACTGTAATCTCTTTATGCTTCAAGTTGAAGTGCGGAATGTGGGTTGAATAGCTTCACCTTTGACAAAAACTTCGGTTGATATTTCTGATTTCAGAGTAATTTCCTGAGATACTGCTTGCGGTTCCAAAAACTCCACTAAATCCTCTAATAATTCATCTAAAGGAATACTTATCCATGCAATCACTTGAGTATTTATTACTGCATCTGTTCGAGCTAATAAAAGTAAATCTTCTACTAATCGAGTCATTTGATTGCTTGCAGATGAGATAGCTTCCAATTTATTCACATTAGCTGGATGAACTCGCTCTGGATAATTCATGATCACTTCAACAGAAGTTTTAATTATTGTTAAAGGACTACGCAACTCATGGGAAGCATCGGCAGTAAACTGTTTTAATTGCTGAATATTTTGCTCAATAGGCTGTAAAGATTGTCTTGTTAGCCACCAACCACCAAAAGCACTAAGAATTATTACGATCAGTCCTCCTAACTCAAATCCCCATAAAAGTCTGTCAAGTTCTTCTTCTAGTTCTTCTGTAGACTCACTGACTCGCACATAGCCTTCAAGTTCTTTTCTCACACTTAAACTATGCAGATAAACAGGAATAGTAATACTACGAATTTTTTGGTGTTGGCTGACGTTAAAATTAGGAGTAAATGACATCCGAGAAATAGTGTTTCCCGCTTTTGCTAACAGATGACCATTAACATCAAACCATTCTACTCCTTGATGATTTTCACGTAAATCTTGCCAAGGAATATCTAAATCTCCATCATCATCATTATCTAAAATTCGAGGAATTCTAGTATTAATTGCTTTTTTGTCTACTGGTGCTGCTATTAAGTTGTGAGAAGCTGCATTTGCTAAATTGACGATTTCGCTATCTAATTTTTGATAGAGATTGTAAGATAAAAAATGGTAGACAAATGTAGTAGAAGTACCCCAGATTGTTACCATTACACCTAAGTATGAAAATAAAAGCCGCCTGCCTAAAGCCTGAAACATCAATTTAAAAAGTTTGTTTTAGTCGGTAGCCTAAACCATATACTGTCTCAATAAAATCAACACTAGCTCCAGCTAATTTTAATTTTTGTCTTAAACTGCGAATGTGAACTTTTATTGTTTCTTCTCCTGGTGGCTCTTCAAAAGACCAAAGATGTTTCAGAATCTCGTTGCGATTAAATACTTGATGGCTGTGACGTAAAAACAATTCCAAAATCCTATATTCTTTGGGAGTCAGATGTACTGGTTGTTCATTATATTTAACTTCATAAATACTTGGATCTAAACGCAAGTTTTCCCACTCAAATACAGGGGGTAAAATAGTAATTATCCGCCTAAGTAAAGCCCGAATGCGAGCCATTAGTTCTTGTAAATCAAAGGGTTTGACAACATAATCATCTGCTCCGGCATCTAACCCAATTACAATGTCGGTACTAGTGTCTTTTGCAGTTAGCAACAGAATCGGTATAGAGTAGCCCTCAAGCCGTAGTTGCCGACACAAAGTTATGCCATCCAGCTTTGGTAACATCAAATCTAACACTATTAAGTCATAAGGAAAGGCTTTAGCAAATTCCAATCCCTCTTGACCATCGTTTGCAATATCAACAAGATAATTTTGATCAATTAGTACTTCTGCAAGTGCTTTTGCAATCCGATATTCATCTTCTACTAAAAGAATTTTCATAACAGGTTTGTCCGATTAGCACTAACACTACTCCGAATGATATCCATACATCCATCAATCGGAAGTATCTACCCACAGTGTATCAACCACGAATAAAATTATTTTTTAACATCTTTCTCCAAGAGCAACGACCTAGCAAGAAGGTTGATCCCTGCATTAATAATATCATCCATTTATGATTGGCTACAATGTAGTCCCAATACGGTTCGGTTAAGGTCACACACCATGTAAACTGATAATTGTCATCAGGGTGCAAACGGCAAAAATGCAACTCAAAGAATTCTCTTTATTTGTGCCGAATGTAGAATCAGGTACAGTACTTAAGGCGTTAGAAACAGCTATTCCGTCATCAGCGATAGAGCAGGCGATAAGCCTACGGCATGGCTTCGCTTACCGCAGATGCAGAAGCTAGCGAAGAACGAAAACGAGCTTTACCATCACACTTAGTTGTTTGTTTAATCATTGCGATGAGTTTATGGTCAAGGGTCTCAATGAGAACAGTACTCAAAAATCTGGTTGATGGTTTAAGCGAAGCTTGGATCAAAGTAGGCTCGTATTGGCGGATACCTTGTAAATCATCAATTACCGAAGCACGGCAAAGAATAGGTTCTCAGGTGATAACTCGTCTGTTCCACCTAATAGTGCGTCCTCTCGCTACAGTTGAAACCCCGGAAGCAATTCTATTGGGGACTACGAGTAATGGCAGTAGATGGAACATTATTCGATGTGCCGGATACGGAGGAAAATGTGAGGGTATTTGGATATCCAGGTAGTCGTCCTGGAACTCAAGCATCTTTTCCCAAAGTCCGCTTAGTACTCCTGATTGAAGCTGGAACACATTTGATAGTTGATGCACTAATGTGCCCGTACCGTATCGGCGAGCGAGTCAGAGTAAAGAAGTTGCTACGCTCTGTGGGGCAAGAAATGTTACTAATGTGGGATAGAGGACTACATTCCTACGCAATGGTACGAGCAACTATTGGGCAAAAATGCGATTACTTGGGACGAGTGCCAAAGAACGTTAAATTCCAGGTGGAGGAAGTCTTAGAAGATGGCTCTTACCTGTCGTGGATTGCCCCTGATGGGAAATCAAAGAAAAAAGGGGGCACAAAAATCAGGGTGCGAGTCATTGAATACACTATTGATACTGAGGGAGAGCCAGAAATTTACCGCCTGATTACCAGTTTGACTGATTTTGCTTTGTTCCCAGCTTTGCTATTGGCGATGGAATATCATAAACGTTGGGAAGTTGAAAACACCATTGATGAACTAAAAGTCCATCTGTTGGGTCGCAAAACTCTTATTCGTTCTTTAAATCCCCGTGAAGTTGTCCAAGAAATTTATGGCTGGCTTCTAGGGCATTGGGCTGTGCGCTCGTTCATGTTTCAAGTTGCAGAACACGCTCAAATCTCCCCTTTACGATTAAGTTTTACTGGAACTCTGAATGTAGTGCGTCGTGCTATTCCTAAATTTCAGCGTCTTGAGCCAGAAGAGATACCTTTTTTTTAACCTGGCTTGTCACAGAAATTCTCGATGAACAGATACCTGAACGTGAAGGAAGAAGCAACCCGCGAGTTGTAAAAAAAACTAGAGCTAAATTTCCCTCCAAGAAACCTATACACAAGGGATCGGGAGCCAAAATTGAGACACTCAACTTCTCTGTATACAATACTGCTTAGAGCTTAACCGAACCGTATTGAATGTAGTCCAAGCTTCTGATGGTGAAGAAGCTTTGTCAGCCTTTCGTAAAGAAACTCCCGACTTAATCGTTCTGGATGTGATGATGCCAAAGCTGGATGGTTACGGTGTCTGTCAAGAATTACGGAAACAATCAGAAGTACCAATTATCATGCTCACAGCTTGCGATTCGCACCTTAGTATATTAGTAGACCTTTGTTGAGTAAATCTAATGATGAGAGACAATTCTTCTACTAATGGCAAAATTCCAACGAGAATAAAAACGCGCCGGAATTTCTTAACCTACATGCTAGGTACTACAGCTGCATCAGTAGCGATGGGATATCTGTTTCCCAAAATCAGCCAAAGTCGTGAGCTAGACTTAGAAACCCTTTGCTCGCTGTATCCAAAAAATTCGCGCTGTGAAAATTATCTTCCCGGATCTGAGGCACTGGACAAAGACGGCAAAAAAATTGAAACTAATACACTATTGACAACCGCAAAGCCTGGAATTCCGATTCTTGTAAAAGGCTTGCCAAACAATAGCGTTGATTATCTGATCATTCAAGACGGGCCAAAGATTGCTGAGTACGCTATCAATCCAACTTGTACCCATTTAGGATGTACAGTTGAGTGGGATCTTGAGAAGAATCACTTTATTTGTCCTTGTCATGGATCTCAATACGATTCTCAGGGTCGAGTCGTTCATGGCCCAGCAAAACGTTCTTTACCATTAATCACGATAGTAGTCAAGCAAAACCAAGTTCGTTTAGTCGATTACAAACCTGCTGTAGATCCTCGTTAACCTATCAATCTGAAATTAGATTCCCTAGTAGTCTGCCAAGGCTACTTTGCTGGGTCAAACAGTCGGATATAAGCGCTCCATTTTTCCCTGTGCATCTGTAGTTTGAAAGCGCCAATAGACACTTGTACGTTATTGATTTCCCATTACCCAACACACTGGGGAGGCATGGAGATAGTCAGGGTATCGCGGAAAACCTAGAAATCCTAACCGTGCTATTTCTTGAACTGTTAGCTGGATTATTCTACAGCCGTACTTGCTAAAGTTGCGGTGATGGGTTTTGGCGTTCACGAAGTGTGCCGAAGGTATCGCCCTGCTCAAGTCTGGTTTGGTGGGGTCGAACTCCACCGCAATGACCGGACGAATACCAGCCTGTACCATCCCCGCTTGTATCCCGCCGCCACCCGCGAAAAGTACTACAGCGATCGGTGCATCATCTGGAAGAACTGGTTTTAATTTTGTGTTATCAAAATTTTTGCAGACATCCAATTTTGGCGATGTCTTTTTGGTTTTCGCTTTTTTGATAAAGGCGATGATATCTTCCTTGGTTGCCCTCTGTTGTTGCAGTGTCCTCGGAGGTGCACCACCCGTGATAATTTTAAAAAAAGTGCATTTTGTCAATCAGCAAAAATACTCAAAAAGCTGTTAATAAAAATGATAATCGTAGCAGGGGGGTGGGGTTAGCAAAGGGTAGCTCATTCAGTACTTGCAAGAACTTTAGCGATGAAGGAACTTGCCGTTCAAACCGCCACAAGTGGCGGCGCTCAACACAGCTTGACTAACATAAACTGTTAGAGAGAATTGAATTTAATGAAGAAGGATTGAACTGAATGAATAATAGCCCCATGAACAACAACCCTGCCACCCCTCCTGCACAATGCCCCTTCCGGGGAACCCGCATTGGCGGAGCGCTCGGCTCCAAGCCGCAAGTCGATGATTGGTGGCCGAACCGACTTCAGGTCGAACTGCTTCACCAAAATTTGCCCCAAGCTAACCCACTGCGAGATTTCGATTACAAAGGAGCCTTCGCGAAGCTTGACTTTGAACAGTTGAAGAGCGATATCAAAGCACTGCTGACCGATTCAAAGGACTGGTGGCCCGCCGACTATGGGAATTATGGACCTCAAATGATTCGCATGGCGTGGCACTCAGCAGGCACCTACCGGATCGCGGATGGTCGGGGTGGAGCGAGTCAGGGTATGCAACGCTTCGCACCCATCAATTCGTGGTGGGATAATGGAAACACAGATAAATCACGACGGCTGCTCTGGCCCATCAAGCAGAAATATGGTGCGGCACTAAGCTGGGCTGATCTGATGGTTTTGACGGGTAACTGTGCGCTCGAAATCATGGGGTTTAAGACCTTCGGTTTTGGTGGCGGTCGCATAGATGCCTGGGAGGCGGATCGCTCGACATACTGGGGACCCGAATTCTGGAACGGCGATTCGGTTGACGATGTTAAGGAACACCCTGGTCATCCTGATGAGATGGTCACTCGCACGATTCGGTGGGTTGGGAAACCGAACGAGCAATACTACGACCTTGAGAACCCGCTAGCGGCTTCGCACCAAGCGCTAATTTACGTCAATCCAGAGGGTCCAAACGCTGAGGGCGACCCCTATGGCTCGGCGCGAGACATTCGCGAGACGTTTGCGCGGATGGGCATGAATGACGAAGAAACTGTCGCGCTGATTGCAGGGGGTCATGCCTTTGGCAAAAGTCATGGCATGGTTTCGCCTGACAAGATTGGTCCAGCCCCGGAAGCCGCACCGATTCAGGCGATGGGTTTGGGGTGGCAGAACCCTGAAGGCACTGGGTTTGCCGAATATACAATGACGAACGGGATCGAAGGATCGTGGACTCCAAATCCAACCCAGTGGGACAACAGTTACTTAACAAATCTTTTTAAATACGATTGGGAACAGACAAAGAGTCCAGCAGGTGCCATTCAGTGGAAGCCGAGCAATCCTGATGCGCCAAAGACACCGGATGCCCATCAACCGCGCGTTGAGCACCCGTTAATGATGATGACTTCGGACATTGCCTTGAAGGTCGATCCGGTCTATCACGAAATCTGTCAGCGCTTCTTGGGTGACTTCGATTACTTCAGCGATGCGTTCGCGCGCGCTTGGTATAAGCTGATCCATCGAGACATGGGTCCGAAAACGCGCTATCTTGGTCCGGAAATCCCAGAGGAAGATCTGATCTGGCAAGATCCAATTCCGGCACTGGATCATGATGTCGTTGATGCCGCCGATATCAATTTTCTCAAGGATCGGATTTTAGCGAGTGGATTCTCTGTTTCGGCGCTCGTGTCAGCCGCTTGGGCAGCGGCATCGAGTCACCGCCATTCCGACAAGCGCGGCGGCGCAAATGGGGCGCGCGTTCGCCTCAATCCCCAGAAAGACTGGGAAATGAACCGCCCGCAGGAACTCGGCGAGGTGCTATCGACCCTTGATCGCATTCAGGGGGACTTTAACGGCGCTCAGTCGGCCAACAAAAAAATCTCGATGGCGGATCTTATCGTCCTCGGTGGTTGTGCTGCGATCGAGAAGGCTGCACAAGACGCTGGGTTTTCTGTTGCCGTGCCGTTTACTCCGGGTCGGATGGATACGACTCAGGAGCTGACAGATGTTGAAATGTTTAATTGGCTGAAGCCAGTTTCGGATGGTTTCAGAAACTATCACAATGAGGCTGTTGGCTACAAGGTGAAGCCGGAGCGTATCTTCCTGGATCGAGCGCAGCTCCTCACGCTGACCGCGCCTCAATGGACGGTTCTTGTCGGCGGACTTCGCGCGCTCGATCAGAATTGGGATCATTCAAAGCATGGTAGCTTCACTGACCGTCCGGGCGTCTTGACCAATGACTTTTTCCGTGTCCTGACCAGTATGGACTACGAGTGGAAGCCTGTTGACAATCGCGAGATGCTTTTTGACATCTGCGATCGCGAAACCGGTGCAGCGAAATTCACCGCAACCCGCTGCGATCTCATCTTCGGCTCGAACGCGGAACTGCGTCAGATTGCTGAAGTCTATGGCGCTGATGACGGTCACGAGAGGATGGTCAAGGACTTCGTCGCAGCCTGGAACAAGGTGATGATGCTTGATCGCTTCGACGTTGACGCTGAACAGACCCGCTAAACCCGCATTTATCACAAGCTTCAGGTGTTTGATAGAGCAGAGGGGCAGAGGGGATTGAACAAGGCATATTGAACTCTCCTCTGCTCCCCTGCTCCCTTGCACCTCTGCATTTCAAGCTTGTGAGAAATGCGGGTAACTGAGCATAATATTTAACTCGCTTCCACCAAGAATCACTGAGTTCTGCATCGGTGTCCATACCCCCCCCAATTATTATCTCCACTTTCATTAAAGGTGGGTGTGGACGGAGCATTAATTCGGGTTGGAGTTGTTAACTTGCGTCGCCTTCTAACCTCGGCGGGACTGCATCCACCGCCATAAAAATGTTGGTAGTGGTAAATATCTAGCTCGCCAGCCGCAAGCAGAGGCGAAAAATGCTTTTAAAAACCTCTTAGTAAAAAACTTTAGAACTTAAGTTTTTACTTGGGTTGCCACAATGGAGTGATATCAAGGTTTTCAGCAGCAGATACGGCATTTCTAACCTACGTCGGTACGGTTTACACCCCTTCGATTTTTGTAAAGGCATCGTAACATTTATTTATATAAAGAAATATTTGCTTATATTAAGCAAACCCAAATAAAAGAGTAGGTAATAAAAGTGATGAATCAACCCATTGAATTATCTTTAGAACAAGAATTTAGCCTTAGAACTTTCTCTGATCAAGTGCAGCAGATGTCCCATGAACAAGCTCAAGAATTTTTGCTGATGCTCTATAAGCAAATGATGATAAGGGAAACGACTTACCAAGAATTGCTCAAACATCAGTGGGAACTTGATTCCGGTTCAATCTTGGGTTAAAATAAACCTTGCGAAACTTAGCCAGATTCTGAAGTTTTAGAATTAGCTGGGTTTCAAAAATAAGTCAAGAAATGAAGCAATAGATATTACAGGACTGTTCATCTACACTCAACAGATGCTTGAGGAATTAACAGTCAACTGGTCTATATCGAATGGGAAATCACGCCATCCATTCAGTCCACTGTGGGGCATCTGTCAGCAATTGAGTAAACTTCTCTGGGCTTGCATCCTCAAATTCCAGCATCACGCCGCAACGCTCATCACTCGTTAGCGTACTGAGTAATTCTTTAACTGATTCTACACCGTACTCAACCCGCTCAATCGCCAGTCGAGCATAATATTTAACCCGCTCCCACCAAGAATCACTGAGTTCTTCATCTGTGTTCATACCCAATAGATTATTACTCCATCTTCATTAATGGGGGGTGTGGACGACGATGAATCAGGCAGAGGGGCATGGGAGAGGGTGACTAAGCTCTTTTAAAAAATTCCCCATGTATGGGTTGGACATAATCGCAATACGCCTGATAAGCATCTTCAGGGGTGTCAAAATAACCAATGATTATTGGTTGACGATTAAGTGTGGTTTGCGCTCGGAATTTCCCAGCCCACTTATTACATACGACTACACCTTTAAAGCCAGACTTATTATTGCAGTGCTTGCCTCGATTCATTTGAATTTGTTGACGGGTTGATGCTTTGAGGTTTTCACGGCGATGATCAAAAGTGTTGCTGTTGAAGTGGTGAATTTCAAGTGACATATCAAGTCCCATTCTTTGAGCCACTAGTTTATGAAAGAAAATAGTTTTTTGTTTAGAATGAGAATCTCGCGGGCTATTTCTTCGCAGATAACCATTACTATCAACTCGCCATCTAAAATTATCAATTAAGTCCTGATCTACTTCGCTATAATTTGCTATTCTAGTCGTACCTATTTTGGTTATGTAAACAAAGTCTGGCATAATCAGATAACTTTTAATTACAGGTAGAAATCGAGGTGCAATGAATGTTGAATATTCATCTTAATTATAAGATATTCAGTCACGTATTCATGCATTCACCCATTCAAAAGATTTGTCTATCTGTCGATTACAGGTGACTGAACAATTCGCAATTCGCAGTTCGCAATTCGCAATTAAATACAAGAAATCACTTAATTGTTTAATTAATGGGTTTCAAGCCCCCACTGATTCAAAGAATCAGTGGTCTTAAATCAGTGGAGGGTACAAGCCCCAGGACGAACGCACGGGATTTCTGAAACCCTTGCTGGGTAAGGATATTGACGAAGAAATAGGCTAAATTAAAAAACGCTGGAACCCTTGCTATTAAAGGATTCTTATACTTTAGATGCGTTTGCCCTGGTACAAGCCCCCACTGATTTTATAATTGCGAATTGCGAATTGCGTTAGCGCAGCGGTAGCGAGTCATCGAGCGTCATTTTCAATTGCGAATTGGTTTGACTCCCTACTGATAACTGATAAAAGGCAACACAAATTCTCTCACCAACCAGTACGGCGTGATCTTCGGTGAAACCAAGCAGCATTTTTAACCTAACAACTAAAGTGGTTAACCCTGTTTTGTCACTCTGGGAAAATAAAAATCAAAGCCAAATTTTGAACTGTAGATACAACGGGCATTTGAGCGTTTATTTTCTAACACAATGGCTGAAATCATGATTTTTTGGTAAAAGTCTTATGCTGTAAGCATTCCAGATTATTCTCTCCCGAAAGTGATAAAAGAGGGTTAATAGTAAGCCCCACTTTCTCAGCCTATCCACTCGACCCAATCAGGCGCATCTGCCACCAGTTGAGCAAACTTGTCAGGGCTTGCGTCTTCAAACTCTAGCATCACCCCACAACGCTCATCACTCGTTAGTGTACTGAGCAATTCTTTAACGCCCTCTACACCGTAGTCAAAGCGCTCAATTGCCAGCCGAGCATAATATTTAACCCGTTCCCACCAATAATCACTGAGTTTTACCTCTGTGTCCATACCCCCCCGATTATTATCTCCATCTTCATTAATGGGGGGTGTGGACGGCGGGTTAATCCCATACTGAGCTTGCATCCTAGCAGCATAAGCAGCCTGAAGTTCCTGCTCCTGGCGGCGTTTTCTTTCCTTCTCCTCCCTCTGCTGTTGCCGATAATCCAGCACCTTCTGGATAAACTCGACATCCTCAGTATTCAGCCGATAATACCGAACCCTCTGACCATCTTCCATTGGTCTTCGTGACTCAGTAGACAAACCGAGTTGCCAAAGGTACTGCCCCAAAATCCAAACTGGAGACTCCGATAGCGGAATGGTCAGGTTGAGAATACCTTTAACGTGAGATGCATTGCGTTTAGAGAAGTCAGCCAAAGCCTGAATCATCGCCTCTGATGCGAATGGCACTAAGAAAAGCCCAAAAGCATGTGTAGCCTCGTTCCCAGCCTCCAGGCAGGGAATGTATTCCGAGGGGCTGCTGCCTCTCGTCAAGCTACTGGAGGCGGAGCCTCCCAGAATGGGTTCCCAGCCTCCAGGCTGGGAACCAGTCAGGGCAAGGGCTGTATCTTAACTTAGTGCCATTCGCCTCTGATGCTGCCTGCTGGTGTATACTGCGAACGGGTAACAACGAGACTTTTTAAAAAATGGCTATAAGCTTGGCACAAACAAGCTTTTGGCGATTATTCAAAAGTCAAGTTCTCAGCCGTTTTTAGTATAAGTCCTTCTGTCAATATCTTTGGCATTAGCCACCTTACGATAATGTTCTTCATCGATGGCAATCCCTGCCGCCTTCATCCACCACCGAGATGTCCCCTCGTCCACCGTTGCCCAAAGGAATAATCGTATTGCCCATCTCAAGAAGCAGCGATAACTTCGTTAAGCTTTCCTGCGGAACGCTGCGCGAACGCTAACGCAAATCAGCCCGAAGATTATTGATCGACCAATTGCGCTGTGCTTCAATTTGGCAAGAGGCATTCAATGCCCAGTCCTTCTCTGCACCACGTCTGCCTGTCTCTCTGTCAATGCGGATGAGAAAGGCAGTCATTTCATTTTTCTGGAGAATCTTTTCCTTGATGCGACGGGCATTAAACGTTTCTACGTCTTGCGAAGCACTGCCGCCACTATTTAGCGTCGGGTCGAACAACATATCCAGTAAAACAAACATGTATTACAAGTGTAGTGCTAAAAGCTACTAAATCTGGAAATTAGAAAAGTGAGCAAGAAATGAGCAAGTTTTGGTCTGGAAAGTGAGTAGTAAGAGCAAATAAGCTGTGAAGCACTTCGGTAATATCCGCAGTCTTTTTTGGAATCTAAATCAACTTGCTATTTTCACACCAACAGTAGAGGCTAAACACCTCAAGAAGGGCAACTATGAGAATAAATGCTCGGAGGATCACCTCTTTTATACCAACTGAAAGCAGGTTACTCATAGATAAAGCAGTCCAAAATATGGTATTTTTTTGTATCAAGCGATCGCCATATTGGACTAAAGCTACTCGTTTTTTTCGTCCCATAGTGGCATTTGTGGCTATTTTGCTGGTAGTGCTAACCTATGCAACTCCTAAAGCTTTGGCTTCAGACCACCAGGACACAACTTTTCTTGCCACTAAGCTGACTGCTGCGGATCTCACAGATTTGTTTGTGTTTGAGAGTCCCACAGACCCCAAAAATGTTGTCTTAGTGATGGATTTCGACCCTCTGATCGTTTCTGGTGAAAAAAGACCATTCGATCCAAACGTTCTTTATCAGTTCAAGATTGATAACACTGGCGACAGTATTGAAGATGTCGTACTCCAATTCAATGTAAATGGTAAAGGCTCAGAGCAAACTGTCACAGTCCGCGGCCCATGTCGTCCAACCACAGTAGGAACAGAGTCAGCTTTACTCCCAGTAAGTTGGACAGGGCAACTCAACCAAACATTCGCCGCATATAACGGTATGAAGTTCTTTGTTGGCACACGCAAAGACCCGTTCTTTTTCGATTTGGAACAGTTCTTTAAAATCATCCCGGATCGGAACTATAGCCTTCAGCCTAATCCCAGTCCTCCCTTCACAGTTCTTACCTTTAGACCACCAGGACAAGCAAAAGATACCCTAGCCCCATTCAATGTCCACTCAATTATTGTCGAGCTACCCAGGAAACTGCTTGGTAAAGGCAAGATTGGTGTTTGGATGACAACTAGTGTTAAAACTCCTAGACTCAGAAACGGGCATTTTGCTCAGATTGAGCGGTTAGCAGTTCCAGCCCTGAATGAACTTTTTATGGACTTTAAAGCTCATAATAATAGTAATCTTCAGACACCAACTAAAGACGCTAGCAATCAATCCCAATTCATTCAAGCTTTTGTGAAAGCGATCGGTAGACCTAAAGGCATAGCCGATGCAGTGATCTCAGTGGCGATTCCTGATGTGATCCAAGCTGACCTTTCCAAACCTAGCGGTAGTTATTTTGGGACTCAGTTAGGCAAAAATTTTGGTGGTAGAAGACCAAAAGATGACGTAATCGATGTAACGGCATCTGTTGTCTTTGGTGATGCAGTTACAGGCATTTCTACTGGTATTATTCCGGGGCTGACTAGCGATAATGTTGGGCCTAATAATGCCAACTTTCTTTCTACATTCCCTTATTTAGGCAATCCTTTGTAAGGTTTATGTATCTACGAATACTATGGGTGTTAGTGCTGACTAGCCTACTGGTTTTACTAAGACCCTGTGATACACAAGCGCTAAGTTTAGGCTACACCAATGGTAAGTTAAACACATATTCCTCTGCTGTACAACTGCTGACTGTTAATTCAAAGCAGATATTACCAGGTCAGCAGTCAGATTTAGTCTACCCCGATTATTTACAGCGATCGCATATTATCAGCGTCTATGAGGAGAAAGTTGCCCAATCTCCCGATTCTTCAATATTTTTACGTCTGTTAGCCGATCAATATTTGAGGCGCTTTCGAGAAATTGGAGATATAGACGATGTGTTACGAGCAGAACAAGCGGCACGTAGATCCCTGGCACTACAGCCGCGCCATAATCAGGTTTCTTCCATGCTCCTAGCATCAGCTTTACTATCTCAACATCAGTTTCGAGAAGCTTTAAATGTGTTAAATAATTCATCTCTTGATAATCCCAATATTGTCTCGCTCTTGGCATCGATTCAGATGGAGTTGGGTAATTATGAAGCAACTCATCAACTATTGCAGAACCTTGCACAGGAAGAATCGAACTCTGGTCATAACGCGGTTTTAGCTCGTTACTTAGAGTTAACTGGCAATCTAGCCTCCGCACGGCAACTGCTAGATGAGGCTATGCAGGAGATGGATTCTTTCTATACAACGAGTGCCGAAACTCGTGCTTGGTTTCATGTGCGGACTGGGGATCTGGCTTTTGCAGGCGGCGATTTTGCCCTGTCTGAGCAGCGATATCGGGAAGCTTTTGACCTCTTTCCACGGCATATAGCTGCGTTTACAGGACTAGCCCGCCTCTATGCGGCACAGCATCGCTGGCAGGATGTTCTAAATATCGCCAACCAGGGTATAGAACTGATGCCATTGGTAGAAACGCTGGGGTATAAGGCTGATGCTCAAGTAGCTCTGGGAGATCAGGAAGGCGCAGCTGAAACTGAAGATTTAATTGGGGTAGTCGCTTACCTGAGCAAGGTTAAAGGAATCTACGATCGCGCAATGGCTGTCTACTACACTGAACATGGAATCCACTTACCAGAGGCGCTACAAATTGCCCGGAGTGAAGTAGCAGTGCGAGACGATGTATATGCAGAAGATACATTGGCTTGGGCAGCTGCGGCTAATGGGGAATGGGAAGAAGCGCAACGAGCAGCACAACGGGCAACTCGCTTCGGAACAGAGGATGCTTTGCTGCAATTTCATGCTGGCATGATTGCGTTTCACTTAGGTAAGCGTCAGGAAGCAATAAAGCGATTAACTCAAGCTGTTAGCCTCAATCCTCAATTTCATCACAAGTATGCTGATGAAGCTCGTCAAGTCGCTTCGCTCCTAATTCAAAATTCAAAATTCAAAATTCAAAATTAACAATCCCCATAAAGAAATTTTCTTGCTCTGTATCATGAGTCTTTTTCGATCAAGTCTTGGCAAACCTAATGCCCTGTGTCTCTCTCAAAATAACCTCTCCCACTCCTAACGTTATGGGGAGTTCTTCATGAAAAAGCTGCTACATTACTTGGCTTGGAATACTGCAATCATCGTAGTATGTTTATTTTGGATGCCGGAGGCGGATGCCCATCCTTTAGGCAATTTTACCATCAATCACTACGCAGGAGTGCAGGTAGCAACCGATGGGGTGGGGATTGATTATGTTCTAGACATGGCAGAGATTCCGGCTTTTCAGGAAATTAATCACTTAGATACTAATCGCGATCGCAAAGCTGAACCTGTAGAGACAGTTCAATACCCAGAACAAAAATGCCAGGAAGTCAACTCACATCTGGAACTGTTGATCGATAAACATCTGCAAGCACTGTCTTTGGTAAAATCAACAGTCGAATTTCCTCCAGGTGTCGGAGGATTATCTACACTGCGGCTGAGTTGTAATTTTCAGGGATCAATGGAGTTAGTCGGCGCGAATCAGTTAATAGAATTTGAAGACAAGTTCTACCCGCAGCGCTTGGGCTGGCGTGAAATTACTGTGGCTGCAAATGGCGTGACCATTCAAGGTAGTTTCACCTCTAACAGTATCACCAACCGCTTGAGAGATTACCCCACTGAGTTACTTAGCAGTCCTCTCGACCAACGTCGGATTGACTTTAAACTCAATCCGTCCCTGACATCGAGCGAACAAGCGCCTCCACCGGAAGTTAAATCATCCAGCCGTTTAGATAATGCTTTGACAGGAAGAAGCAACGATATCTTCACTAACCTAATTACCCAGGAAAATCATAATTTCCTGACTATCTTAATAGCTCTAGCGATCGCCTTTTTATGGGGTGGTTTACACGCCCTGTCCCCTGGTCATGGGAAAACGATAGTCGGTGCTTATCTAGTGGGTTCCCGTAGTAATGCCAAACACGCTCTATTCCTGGGGTTGACTGTGACGGTTACTCATACAGCTAGCATATTTCTTTTAGGGCTGGTAACACTTGGCACGTCTCAGTTTGTGCTGACTGAACAATTATACCCTTGGCTAAGTGTAATCTCTGGTCTGCTAGTAATTGGAATTGGTTTAAATTTGTTCATCAGTCGATTACAAGGTCATTCACACGACCATGAGCATGAAAACCATCAACACAGCCACGACCACCATCATCACCATCATCACCACGAGCATTCACATTTACCGCATCACGGTGATGTCAGTTCCATGAAGTGGTCTAGCCTACTAGCGCTGGGAATTTCCGGCGGCTTGTTACCTTGTCCTTCAGCCTTGGTAGTGTTGCTGAGTGCGATCGCAATGGGACGAGTTGGCTTTGGACTAGCGCTAGTGTCTGCCTTTAGCTTAGGTCTAGCAGCAGTACTAACTGGAATCGGCTTAATGCTAGTCTACGCCAAAAATCGGTTTGAGCATTTGCCACTCCAGATCCCCAGGATCAAGATGTTACCCGTAGCAAGTGCCTTATGTATTACCCTAATTGGCTTAGGTATTACTTCCCAGGCTTTGCTTGCTCATCCCTGGAACTAGATGAAAGTGCAATCATACAAAGCACTCAGTTTTGTAAAAATAACCTAGAACAACTATATATATGTCACAAGCAATTAAAGAATCCATCGTCTCAGAAAACAATCTATCTCATCGCTCTACCAAGTTTTCTAAAATAGCCAAGCTTAAGAGTTTGAGTGAGTGTTCATTTAATTTTTGGCAAAAATCGCTCTTACGTTCAATCCCTATTGCCTCTGCTGCGATGCCTGGGTTGGGCGTAGCCATCGCTCTATCTGTAAGTGTTATCCTGCCATCTCAGGCATCCACTATTTCATATTCTGGTGACACAACAAATGCACCAACTTTTAACCGTCCGCAAACGGAAGGGTTTGAAAGTGGTACAAACCCACCCACATCACTTTCTAGTAATGGTACTGCCGTCCCTTATTACAGCCAGCCTTTCTTAGTTGATACTACTGGCTTATATAATGTTGTAGGTTCTCAAGCTTTTCTGGGCATCCAGTTCTTGTACCAAAACAGCTTCAACCCAACTACCCCATTAGTTAATTTACTCAGTGGGAATGATCCTTTCCCAGATGAAGGCACATCTAGTTTTAGCGGCTTGAGCTTAACTGCCAATAATCAATATTTCTTAGTCACTACTGGATTTGACAATAGCAATAACAGTTTTGGTACTTTTACCAATACCATCACAGGGCCTGGCAATATTACACTCGGTAGCAGTGCGGTAAATGTCCCAGAACCTTCTTCAATCGCCAGCACAATAGCCTTTGGTATTTTTGGTAGCAGCTTCATACTAAAGCGCAAACTGAGAAAGCTAAAATCTGTCAACTAAGTTCTTAATGAATCACTCTAGATTTATCACTTAACGGGCGATCGCCCGTTAAGGACTTAATATAAACTTCCAAAACTGACAATAGTCAAAGATAGTCACTGGACATTTAATTCATTGCTAATTGTATGTGATAAGTTTGTCAGTCAATGTTATTTTGAGGAAAATATGAAACGATTTGTCTTCATCTCTTTAATAACTGCTTTGTGCATAATAGGCTATTTTGAATTTAGCTTGTCACAGGCTGAAACACTTTTTTGGCTCAATCTAAGTCTGTGATATTATCCCTAATAAAATCATTTCGCACTAAGATTCGTAATTTTAGCTGATTAGCTAATTTCTCTTTGCCATAAAATATCTGCAACTCTCGTCATCCCAGCTTTAAGATGGCGGCGATAGGTACTGAAAGGCAAATCTAGTAACTCAGCTGCTTGTTCTTGGGTGGGGGCAGGATTTAAATAAGTTCGATAAACAGCGCGGTAGAGTTTTTCATCACGCGGTGATGATTGTAAATATTCAACCGCTTGTTTCACCAGATTTTGTAAAGCATTAACGCGTTCGCCTAATGTGTCCAAAGGATTCTCGTTCACACTTGCTTTTGTGGCAACTTGTTCCTTAACTAAGCCAGAAAGCATTTCATGGACGCTTCGCGATCGCACTAATGGATTATTCTGTAATACATCGGGACAACTAAAGTTACGTAACGCATTCTGTACCGCCTCCACAAATTCTGGCTGACTAAGAACTAACAGAGGTTCACCGACTGGAGTATTATCTACAGATTCTCCCGCAGTTGTAACCTCTTTTCGAGCCAAAATTTCCTTCCATGCGGCAGGCGACACAATTCGCCAGTCATGCCCATAAACACCATAGTGTCTTCCCTCAACTGTAAAATCAATTTCAGAAAGTCGTGTTAAGTCGAAGTAGTTTAACATTGCTGTCCAACTATCTGCTTGGGCACAAGGTAGGAAGGTGTATGCTAACCCCGGTGTTTTCTGAAAATACTGCACAAAATTAATGAAAATTAGACTTTGGGTGGGTGAAACAGCTTGATAGGTGTCCCGTGCCATCCAGAAGCGGAAAATAGTTGCACCTTCGCTAGGACGTAATGGTGCATGGGTTTGGAGATATTGCCAAGATGCAAGAGCGGCCGGATCTGCATTCAAATCTTCAACACTTGCTGTGTGCAATGCCACCATCATTGCAAATCCCGCAGGTTCGGAATGCAAGTCACGAAATACTACTACATTCTGTGGTTGGCGCTTCAACCAGTGATCTGCTATTTTTGCTGATTCTTCGCCTTCGTATTCTGCTACCATCCCCAGCAGTGCGGTTTTGTCAGTTTCTCGCAGTGAGTCTGTCAATAAACTACTTTGCTCACCCCAGGTAAAACAGGATCGAATCGCCGAGTTATCCCGATGCAAAAAAATATAATCAAGTAGGACTCGATGCTTTTCTTGCCCTTGGGTTTGTCCTAGTCGTTTAGTATAATATTGACGCGCTCGGTGGTGTAATTCCGTGTATAATTCCGAATTACGCCAACGCAAGTCAGCAATTAAAACTTCGCGTGCTAAATCGTGGGGAAATAAACCCAATTGCCCTGATTCGATAAACGACAGTCCGCGCAACCACTCAAATAAATCGTGAACATCAAGTATTTCCCCTAAAGAGTGAGCTTCACCAGCCAAAGTATTTTCAGGCACAGCCAATATTTGATTTAGTGCGGCTTCGGTAGTCAGCCGGATCACCGCACAAGCTTCTAAAGCCATACGGTGTAGGGGTGTTGGTACTTCTTTGATGAATCTTGACAACAGTGTTTTAACAACATTGGGAGCAGATTCTGCTTGAAAAGAGATTTCTTTTCCCTGAGCAAATACCTCAGCAACTAAAGATAATGCTAGAGGATGTCCGTGGGTAAAATCTAGAATCGCCTGGTGTTGTGTGGTGGGAATATCTCGTGTGGTGAGATAAGTTTGACTTTCTTCTGGGGTCAGGTTGCGTAGGGGCAACGTGTGCATTAAAGCTTGCCAACCTGGATCGCTACACCAACCAGATGAGAGAGGATTGCGTCCAGCAATCACAATTAAGGTATTAACAGACAAATGGGGTAAGAATACTTCCCGCAGCCATTCATCTAACTGGGTAATAGCTTCATAAGTATCAATTAAAATTACATTACGTTCTTCTCTTTGCGCTAGCACATCCAGAGGCGAATCTGATTCATTCAATGCCATCAACGAATGCAACGTGCTAATAAAAGATTCTGGCGCGGCTTCTATATTACGTCCTTCTACGTAGATAGTTGATATTTTTGACCGTTCACAAAACCGTAAAAACTGCTGCATGAGGGTTGTCTTGCCCACACCGCCAGGGCCAAAGACGTGCAAAATGTGAAAAGGTAATTCTCTTGATGCGATCGCATCAAGAAATAGCTCCACTTCCCGCTCACGTCCTACAAATCTGCGATTTCGTTCTGCACTTAGTCGCTGTAATAGAGATGTCATTGCCATCCCTTCCTTAAATTTTACGTAGGATTACTGTTTTAAAGTATGAAGGATATTTTTGATTTCTAAAATCTACTTTGACAAAATTTATAAATAATGTTGATAGTGGTAAATATCTAGCGATCGCCAATTCTCATTTTAAGGTTTCATGGCATTAAACCCCTCGCAGCACGCAGGTTTGACAAATTCCTAACCAATGCAGCGATCATCCCTGTAATTAATCGGGTGAGCTTTGTGAGGATGTGACCTACACCACCACCAACCAATCACAGACCACAGACCTACAGTCGCTCCCAAACGTTAACCCAAATCTGCCACTGCCCCAGATAAGCATTCCAGTAAGGCTCACCATCAGCAATTCCAACAGCCGAGCCAACTTGGGAGACTAGCTGTTGGTAGAACTTGTCAACGCTGTCTAGCCCTTGCTGCATTTTCAGCTTTAGCCCCTTCCACTCAAGGACTTCGCTATCTGACGTTTGGGGAATGTGGTGTGATGTTGTGTCAATGACGGGTGTGGTGATATCTATACTATTAGTGCCTGACACCAGTTCAGTATTTTTGGGGATTAACTGTGAGGTGGTGTCAATGACGGGTGTCTGTATATCTTTATTATTACTGACTGACACCGAATCCCTTGAAAACAGTTCATCCCGATTAAACCACTGCCCAAAAATCGAATCACGCTCATCATCAGGGGCAACGAATTGATAAACACACTCCCGATTTTCACGCTTACCCAACCGACCGACATAATCCAACTTCAAATCAATCTTTGCAAGTATACTAAAAACGGCTGAGAACTTGACTTTTGAATAATCGCCAAAAGCTTGTTTGTGCCAAGCTTATAGCCATTTTTTAAAAAGTCTCGTTGTTACCCGTTCGCAGTATAACTTCTGTGCGATCGCTACTGAAGTCAGTTTTTCCGAGATACTGACATTCAAGTAATTCTTGATAACGTGCCGATGCGTTACAGCTAGGGCTTTAAACTCCAGCATCCGCTCATCAGACCCCCGCAACTGAACGTCTGGCTTAAGAAACTGCAACAGATTCAGATTTTCGAGTAACAGTACAGCCGGCAACATTTGCCTCTTGTTAAAATCAGGCTTCCAAATCGAATTCTCCCCAGCTTCTAACTGCGCTTTTGCTCTTTTGGCATCACGGTTCGTCAGAAACTCTCGCCCCAGCGTCAAATAATAGTGCATCCGCAGTTGAGGATACCAGCCGTCGTCATCTTTCTCAACAAGCTCAGGAGTAACTTCAACTTCATAACGACGGGACAATTCAGCCAAGCGCTGCTGAACATCCCCCATTCTCTGACCCAAATGTGACGGTCAACAGTTTCCCTAACCCTTGCCAACATCTGGCGCACGGAGTTAACCGGTTGCACTCCCTGAAAAATCCCCCAAACACCATCAAAATGTCCTCGAATGTCGATGGATACCCCAGTTTCTAAACTTGGGGAGGCGATTACCAAATCATACTGAGTCAGAATTTCGTTCAAGTGAGCGATACAACCGAAAGCCGCATGAGATGGATCAGCAACGGATTCACTGTCAATTCTCAGGATTCGCAGGTGAGGGAACTTGCGGCGAAAGCGTTCCTCAAGTGCTTGCGTCCCCCATTTGGACTTGGCTTTTTGAGCAGAGCAGCATAATAAATGATGCCCACCTTTGGCAATTGCTTTGTTGAGTGCGGCGATGAGATTTTTAGGGTTAGTGCCAGAGTAGTTGTAACAGTTTCCGGCTATGTGCCGATAGTTGTTTACAATGACGAATGGATTAACTCGATATTCCCCAGCGAGTGACAAAATATACTTCACATCTGTGTCGGAAACATCGGCACTTGATAAATAAATCTTTCCCTGACTGCTGCCCAAAACATTCTGTACCAGTTGTTTGAGGTTTTTGAGAACGGACACCCGACGTTTTTGCACTTCAGTACCAGAGTTGAGCAAATGCCAGAATACTTGGTCGCATTCATCAATAATTATCACATCATTCGCCCAGTCATTGGGATTGAATCGCGCCTGACTTTCTTGATGCAGCGAATCAACACACACCCCATATCCTAATAATGTGCCTGTTTCATTCGTGCGAACTTCGGTAACATAGTTAACACCAAACCGATTACACAACGCCTCGCCCAGTTGAATGCGATGGGTGATTATTAATACCCGTCTCCCAAGGTCATGTGCTTTCGCTACCTCAGTTGCTAGCCATTCGGTTTTACCAGTGCCTTTGGGAGCCTTGAGGATAATCAGTTTTTCACCTTCGGGAACAAGCAGATGGCCGAGGAATCTTTGGTTGAGAGCGATCGCTGGCGGGTAAGTCAGCAAAGTAAACAGCTTAATCTCCCATAATTCCAGTGCAACGGCTGTGTTGTAGAGTTGTCAAAAAACTGTTTTAAATGCCATCTCCGAATTTGGTAATGTCTGGCAGAGCGTCTTGTCGCTTTGAGCCATCCTCTTTTTACCCATCTAGCTACAGTTGAGAAATTCAATTGAAGAACTTGAGCGATTTCTTGACAGCTATAATTATCAAGCGTGGGGCGTGCGGAATAACCTAAGCTATTTAACTTCAGATAAATTGCAATTGGTGTGCGTTGATGTCCTCGTCTTTTTAGGATTGAAGCTATTTGTTTGATTGTATAGACTTCAGCTTTCGCCTCAATGATTGCTACTTCTTCATCAGTCCATTTGATACTCATAATTTCACCTTCCCTATTGATGAAGATTTAGCATTAGACTGCCCTTGTACAATCCGAGCGCTGATTGATTCAAAGTCAACTTGAAAGATGTTCATATCTGTGAGTATTTCCCCACTGTTGTAGCGGTCTACGATGTACTGTTTGATTGCAGATTGATTCAGCCCATCAGGGATATCGATGTGTGCTTCACTGACGATTTTTCAACAACTGTAACAATGATTCTCATGGTTAATTCCTCTTTGATTAATTGAGGATTTAGAAGTAAAATTATTCTGAATCCTGCATGGTTATTTACACTGCTCCGGCTTTTGCAGATTGCAACTGTTGCATCCACCCGTTGATTGCTGTTAACTCATCAGCACCATTACCAACAGCATCAACAACCTGCTTTTGATACAAAGATTCGGCATGATTGGGATACTCGCACTTGTCTGCTGCCCAAGCCAAACACATGGTTTTTACCAGTTCATTAATCTTGCTAAGATGAAGTAGACTTGGGCGGTCAACATCCTGAAATTGCAACCACTCTCTGACCAAATCAAGAGGATAATCAAGCAAGGTGCGAATATTTTTGATTCGTAAGTCTTGAGGATGTACTGGTTGAGGGACTACGCTAAGTTTTGGTGTAGATGGAGTGCCACCTAAGCGAAATTGGATGTCACGAATGATTGTTGCCCAATCAGCATTTTTGTTCCATTCTCTTTCAATTCTGCTTTTACTTGCAGCATCGTAAAGATTGCAGAAAACTGTATTCTCGTCACCAGCATTCGCAACGATAATCAATGGTTTAGAAAAATCCTGGACTAATGATGCAGCCAGAAGAAAGCTTTTGGCGAAATTGGTTTCAACACCAGTCCTGACAACATAAAGTTCATCGGCACTTACGACAATATCCAGCTTCAGATTGTCCTTTCCTTTGAATTCTTTAGTCGTTAGGCGCAGTTCAGACAGATACCCAGTTAATGCTCTTTGGGTAACAGGAATGGTTTTATCCCTGTCAATATCGTAGTGATACCAGAGATATGATTCTCCACCTAACTCAGCGTTTTTGACATATAGATAAATCGGTTCGGGAGGGTTGCATAAACCTAGTTTGATTTCAGCAGTCATGTTTCACCTCAATTAAAGTTTCATTGATTGGTGTTCTGTGTGCAATAATGGGAATTCTGTAGCGGGAAGCAACTTTCCGTAGTAGCAATCGTTTGAATATTGACTACATTCAGACGATTGCTTTTGTACTAAGGAAAAGACTGTAGATTCCGCTCTAGCTCCCATTGCAGATAAGTCAGCGCAGTGCTAGCATCAGCAATGTTTAAATCAGGTTGATATCCCTCGTCCAACAGTTGTTTATAGTCTGGGTGCGTAGCAATAAGGAATATCAGAGTTTGAGCTTGTTCAACTAATTGCTGGAGGCTGGAGTTAGACATTTCAATGCCCAGCCGTGAGCATAAATCTTCCACTTTCACTCCCCTGATTCCTGGTTCAATCTCGGTTTCTAATTCTTCAAGCAGGGATTGAAAATTAGGGTGTTCATCGTTGATTTCAATCTCAATCAAATCTGCACACTTTGTAACGGTGCTTGCCCAATCGGGTAAAGTCTGTGGAATAGTTTTTGCGTAAAGTTTCATAATTGGTTCCTCTTCGGTTAAGAGTTAATAATCCTCAGCAATTTCCAACAAAAAGCCGCGTCCCGTGTTCTGTACTTGCACCAGTTCTTTATCCAGCAGGGTTTGAATGACTGAATCGGAGAATTGGAATTGCAAACGATGCAATGGAACACAACCACCACAAAGCCGAATCGAACGCAGCAAATGATTGGCTCTACGGTCAAAACTGTTTGTAGAATTAGCCATTGTTTGCACTCTTAGTTAATACGGTTAACTGTCGGTTGAGAATGTTTATCTGTTGTTGATAAAAGTCAATCTCTGCGGTAATTTGCTGAAATAATTCTTCTGGTGTGAGCGGTTGGATTTGATTCTCTTGCAAGTACGATATCTCGTCAGAATTCTTGTTAGGCATCAGCACATAACGCCAACCATCATCAAATTGTTCAGCCAATTCTGTACCATTCGGGTAGTAATAAAGTCCCAAGATGATGCCTTGTTCTGTACGCTGTTCCAAAGCAAAGCGAGGGTAGGGCCAGTATTGGGGAATTGAGATTGTCGGTTGCATAGATGAATAGGTGAATGAAGGGAATGTGTTTTAGGGAAAAGGGGAAGGGGTAAGGGGAAAGGAATGAAGAAATTTACCTTTCCCCCTTACCCTTTAACCTTTTCCCAGGCGAAGCCCAAAACTTACGTCGTTACTAACTCTGCTCTCTCCAGCAGGCGTTGCAATTTATCGCCAGTTAGCTGTTCTAACGGCTGATCTAAAAAATATTCATCAAAAATGGATTTACCATCAGTAGACACATCCACCATCGACAGCGATCGCACAGCATCAAGCACGGAGTTAGAATACTGCTGCTGCACTGAATAACGCCTCTTCACCCACCAGTCACTAAGCAATTCGCAATTCGCAGTTCGCAATTCGCAATTGTCAAGAGAATTAATGATTGAATCATTACAGGTGTAAGGCTTTTCACTTTTAGTTATGGCATTTAATTGCGAATTGCGACTTGCGAATTGCGAATTGTTGTAGTTCTGGCACTCGTTGAAGATATGCGCCATGATTTGGTTTTCAGTAGAAGAGGAAAGCATGGGTGCAGAGGGGCAGAGGGGCAGAGGAGAAAGTTGTTGTAGGTTTTTCCCCTCTGCACCCCTGCTCCCTTGCACCTCTGCTTCTACTAGCAGTGTGCCATCTTTGTAGTGAGTGGTGCGATTCGTTGATTAGTGAATCACGGTAATCAGTCCGTAAATAACTAATCCAGCCCGACAGCAGATTACTGTCATTAAGGCTGAACTCTCGGTCAGATGCAAGTGAAAGCCTTGCCATTCAGACTCAGAATTGACTCCTTACCTGCCCACACCGAACAAGCTCGGTTCTTGCAGAGTGAAGCTCTTAACTGGGCGCAATCAGACGACCGTTGCGGGTTGACACTGGCGCTAACAGGGAGTTCCTACGATGAAATAGAGCCTAAAAAAGCGACTTATACAAGGGCAGGGCGCAACACAAAAAAACCCTGACCTCATTGGAGTCCATTCCCGCCGAATCATCGCTCAGAAAACGGCAAGAGTCTAGGGAATCCAATAGTCGAAGTGGCTACATCTAACGGAACAATCAATCTCTCCGAGGGAACGAATAAAAACGATTTGGGAGTCTTGGGGCTTTCGTTCCCCAGGTAGGCTAGACGAGAAGCGGAATCCTCACAAGTCGGGTAGGACAGACCGTAATTGGTCTGAGGTGTTCAGAATACACAAACTAGAGAAGAGAAAATGATTAGACACAGTTACAAAACTAGTGAATCTTGGAGAGCCTTACCGTGGAAGAAATTCCGCCGAAATCTTCTCCGCCTTCAAAAGCGCGTGTACAAAGCGGTTCAAGTTGGAGACAAGCGGAAAGCTAGGTCACTCCAAAAGCTTATTCTAAAATCAACCTCGGCTCGATTTCTTGCAATTAGACTTGTATCTCAGCTAAATGCTGGTAAAAAGACGGCTGGTATCGATGGGAAAAAATCGCTCTCATTTGAAGAACGCTTCAACCTTGAAGAATTACTAAAAATGAATAGTGGAAACTGGAAGCATCAAGGATTACGGGAAATCCCCATCCCCAAAAAGGACGGGACTACCAGAATACTTAAGATACCTACCATCGCAGATAGAACCTGGCAATGCCTAGCAAAATATGCACTCGAACCAGCTTGCGCGTTGCCACTTTCCACGCCAGAAGTTACGGGTTT
>NZ_JBALEJ010000018.1:0-6849 GCF_036917975.1 Nostoc sp. | reverse complement strand
TTTGGCTTTCTCTATTTTCACTGCTACTCAAAGTCCTAATCACAAATTGCCAAATTTCTTATTATACCACAAAACACTTTTGCAAGAGTTCTTATCAGTAAGAACTTCTGGCGGCATTTGTAAATTAGCTTGTCGTCAAGTATTGCAGCCAATTTACTTGCTTCGATCCGGATTGATTAAATATATCCCTCAGTGCGATATGCATCTGGGGGATATTTTCAACTTCCATAAATTATTTAGCCTTGCAACCATTTGTCTTGATGCAGCCTGTAAGTTTCCTATACTGCTTCTAAGCTAAACACTACAAACTTTAGGCTTCACACTCTCGATGACATTAATTTTGCATAGCGACAAATAAAAACTCTCTCTATAATTATTGTTCTTGTTCTTGTCCTCGTCTTTGTTCTTGTCCTCGTCCTCGTCCTCGTCCTTGTCCTCGTCCTTGTCCTCGTGGCATACAGGCTTCAAGAGCTTGGCGATTATTTGCAGCCTCGACACAGCTCTGTCTTTGCTCTATCTCGGAGAGCCGCGCACTAATACGTTTGAGGATTTCGTCTTTGTGCTGCTGGAATTCCTGTCCGCTACCCTGCTCTGGGCTATCCGATGGCGGATTGGTGTCACTTTGTCCTAAGGCTAGACTTGGGAACGCTAAGATCGCTACAACCGCCAAAAACCAATACTTTTTCATAGCAGCCTCTAGTAAAAACAAAAATTTCCATCTGTTTAAGCTATAGCTTTATTGTGATAAATATTACTGCTTAACGCTTCAGTCTTTGTACTAGTCATCTTAAGTACTTTTAATTTATCAGACATCAGCATTTATAAGAGGTTTCAGAAAAAGAAACAAGTGATCGTTTCAGCAATGATTTTCCTCGCTGGTCGGCTCGCTTTGCAGAAGGTTTGGCGCTATTTCTGATTCCCTGCACCGAACTTTTGGGACTACCAGATTTTTTCGCGTGAGCTTTTACACTACAATATCTTTTCTAAATGGGGAAATTTTATGTAAATTTAACCACATCTACCTGACGAAAGTTTACAATATAATTACTGAAACTAATCTACCTACAACCAACAGGCTTTGGTTTGACCTATGACTGATAATAAAGAAATTGTCTGCCAACTCACTCAACAAAAGCCAAGAGGTGTTATGGTTGTAGCTCCAAGCGAACTCACTATCTATGATCGTCACAGACAATCCTTTCAAACACCGCCTACTTTAAGCAATTACATTCTCAAAGTCATCGCCAAATTGTCCATTGTCAGCGCTATGTTGTTTGGCATCAGTGCATTAGGCTATTGGGGATTAGAAATTGTTGAAGCTAACACAATCCCGACAATAGAAGACAGATATAATTGGCAAACCCAAAAACATATTTGTTTCGGTTGGATGCTAATTACTTTTTCTAGCTTTCTTGGGAGTGCTTCTTTTGGTAGCGATTCCCACTAATCAGTTCCAGAGGATAAAGCCCCTGATCAAAATTCATCACTCAAAAGTCATAATTAACAAGGAATTTAATATGATTGGTAGATTGATTCATTAAAATTTCTGTCGGTATTATTGTCAGAGAGTTAAACTGAACCCTTAAAAATTAATCCGACGATAGATTTCAGTCAGGGGAATTTCTACGTTTAAACTATGCAGAACAATCGTCCGCTCAAGGTGAGAGTGAACTTGCCATAGCCAGCGATCGTTACTGTTACGATCCCGCGTTGTGATATTGCTCAATGTAGGGTTCAGTTTGGCTTACAAGCAAATATTCACAAAAGCTGGGAATCGAGCGATATTTTCTGAACTTGTCCCCGCGATCGTATGCTTCAGTCGAGGGTGATAGAACTTCGACAATAAGCATTGGATTCAGAATTTCATCATTGCGATTACCATTGAATTCTGGTTCACCATTAACAACCATTAAATCGGTATAAGTCCCGCACTGATATTCAGGAATCCAAAAAAAGCAAGTCGCTATTATACAAACGGAAATCGGTCTCTCTCAGTAAAAACCCTAAGTAAATTAAGAAGTTGCTGGCGATTGCACTATGAGATTCCGAACCTCCCGACATAGTAATAACCTCTCCATTGCGGTATTCATGGCGTTCTGGGTTTGTTTCTTCCATAGCCCGGTACTCGTCTAACGTCCGGCGAGTTGTTACTACATCACAGGGACTGGTTTGAGCAAAGACCACAATCAGACCTCTTGAATAATTACCTCTAAAACTATTATCAGCAACGTCAAGAAGAATTGCCAATGAACGATGGAATGCCACCATTTCTAAGTGGGTGTATGATGTACGTACTCGATTGCTTGCTATTGTGTTTTATTGCCTTTGGACAAGAATTCATCTAATTCAGCAACCGCAAAGAAATACTGATAGAGACAGCTTGGCGTTGGAAGCTTAGGAGAGTACTGGAATATGCTACTAGTTGAAATGGCGATCGCTGAATGAAGTTGCCGTAGGTATCGCTACTCGTTTTAGTTAAGCATGTATGGATTTGTCCAGCTTGAAAATGAACAGTCCGCTTTCAAATAGAATTTTCTTTGCACAGATAAAAGTACTGTAACTGAGGTTTGCTAAAAAGGTCATTCACTGAAAACTTTCAACTGAAAAAAATTAGCTAGTCTAGATTTGACTTGCAATCTCAATTAAAATACCGTCTAAATCTCTGACATATCCAACCTTTTGTCCCCAAGGCTTTTGTTTTGGCAGAACTAGACTAATTGCACCAGCCTCAACAGCGCGATTGAAGGCTGCCTCAACATCATCTGTTGTAAAGGCAATTTCGATTCCAGCAGGTTGAGCAGATAAACTGTTTTCTTGAAATCCGTTAATTAGATTTGAGCTAGCCAGTTCATTGGCGGCAAACGCAAGTTTTGTTGAGCCCGTCTCCATCTGTGCATACTGTCCACTTTCGTGAATAAAATGTTGATGTAACCCAAATGCTTTTTCGTAAAAAGCAACCGACTGGGTAACATCCTTTACGTAAAGAATAGTGTAAGAAAATTCCATTGTTTTTATGGTTCTAAACAAGAATCACTGAAGACAAACTAGTACATTTGCTCTATTTAGTCAAGCATCATTACTTCCTTCACATCCAGCGTCAAGATTTAGCTACTCAAACCGCTACCTCTCCCAATCCACCAACACGCTATCCACAACCGCAATCCCCCACTGCGGAAACTTCGCCAGCAACTTTTTAATCACAATCTGCAAAGCCGGATCATCATTCCAGCACTCCTGCAAGAATTCAAACCCCGGATTCTGCCCTGAATTCGCTGCAACGCGTGAGCTTCTGCATACGTTCTGGTCGCAGATTTGACCTCGCTACAATCGCCTCATGTGACCATTTTTCAGAATTTGGCACAGACACGGCGGAATTAAAGGCATTAGTTACTGCTTAGAGGGTGTTTGAAAAGTTTTGAGGGGTCAAATTTTCTGCCAGCAGTATAAGCCTTCGTAACCAGCTAGGGAGTTGTACTCACCGGATCTAAAGCTTGGGTAAGATTGAGTGGGGTAGGTGAATACCCAATGTGTGGAGAGATACGACAACTAATTAAACTTCTCAAAACTTTAATTATTTGAATAAAAAGTGAAGTTAAACCAGAAAATTTAGACTTGAGAATAATTTTCTGGGTTTGACTTTTAAAAATTACCAGTAATATGAGTCACATCTGCGGAATATGGGATCTAAATCGTAATGAGTTCCATTGCCCAACTTCTTTCAGATTCTTACAATGATTTGTCAGATTCTTATGGTGCTGGCGAATTTGTGATTGATGAGATGCGGAAGGTTGTGACTTCAGAATGTTGCCTGATGTGCGCTAGGCAGCTTTGGATGCAACTTCCTGTACTACTGCAAGTTCTAAACGCTTCATTCCTGCCAATAAAAAGGCAGTTGCAGCCCGATCGCTCTGGGCACGATCCACATCCATCAGTGGTGTAGATGAAATCGTGAGGGCGAGGCGATCGCCCAAGGTCGCAACTCCAACAATCCGCCCTACCACACTTAGCATGACAGCAGGTGCATGGAGTGCTTCAATCCGAATGTTGCCATATTGTTGAGCCATCTCGATGCGCCCGAGATTTGTGACGGTTAGTTGACAGGGATATTGCGAGCGCGCTGCTTCAGCAAAGGCAGTGGCATCGGTGAGATTCGCCATTGCGGGTTGTCGGAGTTGGCGCTCCTCGACTAACTGCTGGGCAATGTCGATTTGTGAGAGTTGAGATTTGACCGATCGCGCAACGTCCCAAAACGCAGAATCCGCCTGAAGAAAATGAGTCGTCATACACAAGCAAAAATAAAGCCCAACTCCATCTGGCATCGGCAAAGATAGATGTGATCGCACGTTGACCGGGTGTAAACATCGCATCACATCGCTGGGTTTAACGTCTTGCTGAGTGAGCGTGAGCAAGAACGCCGCGCTGATTGCACCGTGTACGGTTGTGTGTTCGGCTCGACTGCGTTGGATCAGTTGCTGGGTGAGTTCGGGAGAGAGGACAACGGCGCGAATGTGGGGTGGGGGACGACGAGACAGGGGTGGTATATAGTCCGTGGGCTTAGGAGTAGGTTCTTTCCAGGGTTCGATGCCAGGAAGCGCTGATTCGAGCGATAATGCCGCACAAAGGTGCGATCGCTCAAATATTTTGCCTCCTAATCCTTGGACAATATCTCGCATCAGATAAACGCCAGATAACCCATCTGCGATCGCATGATGGCAAATAATCATCAGTTCGGATTCAGCCCCCGATTGCAGCAGCACGACTCGCAGTAAGGGTGAAACCTGCCAATCCAACGAGCGAGCCAGTTCGACTTTGAGTTCTGCTTGCCATTGCCACTCGTCCGTTCTCGCTACCAGCCGCAGCGGAATTTCGTCGTCGGTTTCGACAAATTTAGGCTGTCCGCTCACGTCAGGGGCGATGCGGACTCGCAGTAGCGGATGGCGTTGCTGAACTTGCTTGAGTACCGTCGAAAGTTGATCGACACTGAACTGCCCCTGAAGTTTCGCAAGGGTGGCAAAATCCATTGGATAAAACTGGTTGTAGAGCCAAAATGAATGTTCAAATGCACCTAAATACCGTTCCATGAGTGACTCCTATTGCTTCTCAACAGAAACTGAATTACGACAGAGAAGTATTTGAACAACGTTATCGAGCAAGACATCGCAACATTAAACGCATCGTGAAACCGATAAGATAAGCGGCGGCAGATGAATGGCACGCTTGAAAAGCTGAAACACTTGTAAATTAAGCTGTTTGCTTTCATATTTCGTAATTCGTGCCGGAGTTTGGTCATCAAGGGGTAAATTTTTGGGCGACGTTTGCGGACTCGTGATTCACTTCTACCTGGGCGTAGTTTACCGCCGCAGGCATCGCTCACAAAGCTGTGAGCAATAACTTTAAGCCGCATTGCGATAAATTTGAAGACGTTTTGTTGAAGTTGCAGCTAACAATTCGGAAATTGTCACAATCTTCAACAATTTTACCCTTTCTCATGAGTGCTATTCTTTCTAAACAGTACGGACTATATGAGCTAGAACTTGAGATTTACTTAATTCACTTACCAAGCGGTGGGCTTGGTGTTTGTACAGGGGGTATTGTAGAGTTTCCGCTAGTTGTTTCATCAGGGTTCTTGCTAGCTGCATATCACAACCACACACCCGCGAAATGACCGATGCTCCTTCAAAAGCTGCTTGTGCAGACACTGCTTGCTCTACTCGCACTAACCATTGACCGACTGGAATGCTTCCTCGTTCTACTCGTTGCAATCCTTCAATTGTTCCTAAAACCACTAAGCGATCGCCTACACCAAGCCTAATATCATCAGAGGGCATAAACTTTGCACCTTGATGATCAGCTTTGGCATGTAAAATTGGTACTAATCCATAGCCGTAAGCAATATCTGTCAGTAATCGCCCGTTGAGGGTATCGTTTGCTTCAATTTGATATTCAGTCACAAGTATAGTTTGCTTATTTAGGGGTAATACTCCTGGTTCCAAGTCAGTAGCGTGAATTCCCACTAATGGTTGTTTGAGGTCAAGCAATAGCTGTGCAACTCGCCGCCCGACTCTTCCCAAACCAATTAGTACTATGTGATCTGCTTTTGGTACAGAGGGACGACCTTTGGAAAATTCGACAATATCTTTTCCAGAAATGTATGTAGGATATTTGCTAAGTATTATACAGAATACATTTAAGATACGCGCTTTTACGGAATTTAGCGCAATATTTCTCCAGAAGCGAATAAATAATGGACTGTACCAAAATTCCGATTAGCGATCGCAACAAGCAGAGGATAATATTGGACTGACTGCCTCACCCTCTGCCCTTTATGTCCTGGTTCAGCTCGCCAGCAATTTCTTGATCACCTTGCGGGGGGACAAAATGGTTCAGAATGCTTGTACTACAAAGAGTGCAGCAATTTGTGGTAAAAGAAAAAGAGTATTCATTCGCAATAAGTTCTATTTAATGATAATGTTACCAGAATTCTACGAAACAAACCTCAAGCGAGAATTGGGACGTGCGGAATATTTATTACTAAAAATCCTGATAAATTTATTACAATCTATTAAAACTGTTAGCATTGAAGCCCTGGCTACAGCTTTACCTATCCCCATATTTTTTGAAAGTAGAAGAAAGAAAGTTCAAAGATTTTTGTCTTTAAATTACATAAATATTGAAGAAATTTGGTTCCCAATTATTAAAAGCTGGTTAGAGATATATTTTCCCTTAAATGAAGTTATTTATGTAGTGATTGACCGGTACTCGGTCATCTGTATTTCCAGGAGTTACTTGAAAAGCTAGTAATTCCCCTTGATCATTAATGATTAAATGGAGCTTAAAACCAAAATACCA
>NZ_JBALEJ010000017.1:0-39299 GCF_036917975.1 Nostoc sp. | reverse complement strand
CTTTATACTTTCTTTCCTTTGTGGAAGCACTTCATGGCAGTGCCCTTGTGGAAGCACTTCGTGGCAGTTACTGCCATCAAGTGGTTCAAGTAACAGGTTCACACCGACACCTGTTTTAATTCCTTTACCCCTCACGGGGATGGAAACCAGAAGAACTGCCAGGTTCACTAGGAAACAAAGATAAAATGTTTTAATTCCTTTACCCCTCACGGGGATGGAAACTGATGATGAACAATTTTAGGTAAAATAAGTAATTGATTGATTGATTGATTGATTGAAAAGTCAAAACTAAAAAATATACCAGCATCTGGAACTAGCAGATGAAAAAACTCTTAGAAAAATTAAATCAACTTAACTTACAGGTTGTGCAACTTGCTGGACAAGGAAACTTCAAGCAAGCAAGCAATAATTATTGCCCAACAAGCTGTCAACTTAGGGTCAAGCCAGCAGCTAACTGAGCATTCAGAATATTGTGATAGCTTGAATAACTTAGCAGAATTATATCGAATACAAGGATGTTATTTAGAAGCCAATCCCTTGTATTTACAAGCGTTAACTATTAGAAAAAGTCTCTTAGGTTCAGAACATCCTGATGTTGCACAATCTTTAAATAATCTGGCAGTACTCTACCATTCACAAGGGAATTACTCACAAGCCGAAAAATATTTTTTAGAATCCCTGGAACTTTGGAAAAGTATTTTTGGAGCAGAACATTTTCAAATTGCGACTAATTTAAATAATCTGGCAGAGATTTATCGAGAACAAGGAAAATATCTCAAAGCTGAACAAGTACATTTAGAAGTTTTAACAATGCGAAAACGTCTGTTTGGCGATGAACATCCAGACATTGCTCAAACTTTGACTAATTTAGGAGCGATTTACACATCCCTTAGACGCTATAAAGAAGCAGAAAAAATTCACTTAGAAACCTTGGTGATGAAAAGACGCTTGTTTGAAGAGTTACATCCTGATATTACTATTAGCCTGAATAATTTGGCCAGATTGTACGATGTTCAAGGACGTTATCAAGAAGCAGAACAACTGCATTTAGCTGTTTTAGACAGATGGAAAGAAATATTAGGTTCAGAACATCCATATATCGCATCTACCTTCAGTAATCTGGGTGGAACTTATCAAGAACAGGGGCGTTACCTAGAATCAGAGCAAAAATATCTAGAAGCCTTAGCGATGAGAAAACGCTTGCTAGGTGATGAACATCCCGATATTGCTAGCAGCTTGGATAATTTAGCAGAACTTTATCTGATTCAAGGGCGTTATTTATCAGCTGAACAAAAGGCTCTAGAAGCTTATTCTTTGAGAAAACAACTGTTCAGTTCTGAGGAGTTTGATATTGTTGATAGCTTAAAAATCCTGGCAGTAATTTACACTTATCAAGGGCGATACTTAGAAGCTGAAAAACTCTATTTAGAAGTATTCCCAATCCTGGAAAGCTCACTTGGAAAAGAGCATCCCGTAATCGCTGGTACTTTAAACAATCTGGCTGGACTTTATGAAGAACAAGGCAATTATTCTCAAGCCGAACAAAAATATTTATCAGCTCTAGAAATTCAAAAAAATCTATTAGGTAATGAGCATCCTGATATTGCCTTGACTTTCAACCAGATAGCAGTTATTTATCGGTTACAAGGACGATATTCTGAATCGGAACAACTGCATCTAGAATCTTTGGCAATGACCAAAAATATTTTAGGAGAACGACATCCATTCGTAGCAGCGATTCTTAATAATTTAGCAGCATTATATCATGCTCAATTTAAATATCAAGAAGCAGAGTCATTATTTTTATCAGCCTTAGCTATTGTTAAAAGTGCCTTTGGTGACGAACACCCACAAGTAGCAAGTACGATGAATAACTTAGCGGTTATTTATGATTTTCAAGGGCGTTATCAACAAGCAGAAGAACTCCATTTAGAAACATTGAGACTGAGAAAGTCATTACTAGGAGAATCACACCCACAAATCGCTAATAGTCTGAATAATCTGGGAGAGTTATACTTTTCGCTGGGGCGCTATGAAGAAGCACAACAGAAGTATGTCGAAACTTTGGCAATGAGAAAACGCCTGTTGGGAGATGAACATCCTGATGTTGCATTTAGCTTAAATAATCTCGCAACAGTGTTAGCTGCGACTAACCGCCCAGATGAAGCTTTATCTCATCGCATCGAAGCCAGTAACATTAATGACAAGATTATTCGTAATATATTCGCTTTTAGTTCCGAAAGCGATCGCCTGTCCTTCCTCCAGAAAATTCGCAATAACTTTGACTTATTTCTTTCCCTAGTCTGCAACCATCTTGCTGACTCAGATAAAGCAAAACTTGCAGCCTTAGATTTTGTTCTCAAACGTAAAGCCTTAACCGCCTCAGCGCTGGCGGCTCAAAATGAAGCATTTTACAATGGTCGCTACCCGCAACTGACAGAAAAATTCCGTCAACTGCGCGATTTGAGCAATCAAATTATCCATCTCACTTTTGCAGTTCCCAAAACAGATGACTTAGCTACATACCAAGATAATTTGAGACAACTGCAAAACAGACATAACAACTTACAAAAACAATTAGCGGCACAAGTTCCAGAAATTCAGCTATCACAGCAAACTTTCGACCGTGAGGCGATGTCTGACGACAAGCCGCTTCGCGTCTACGCCGCAGCATTACCGCCTAACTCTATTTTGGTCGAGTTTGTCCGCTTCGACTTATTCGATTTTCAGGCAATTTCGGCCAATGGAGAAACACAATGGCATCCAGCTCGGTATTTAGCATTTATTTTAACAGGCGGAGAATCAGATGCCGTGCAGATGGTAGATTTAGGGGCAAGCGCATCCATCGATGAACTGATTCAAGCCTTTCGCTTACAAGCATCTGACTACACCCACCCGACATTAGCTTGGGGTAAAGGTAGTGACGCACCAAAGCTGCATATCAAATCATACAATCCCACAGATGCGATGCAACTGAGTCAAGCACTGTTCGACCCCATCCGGGACTTAGTGAAAGATTGTAGGCATCTAATTATTGCACCCGATGGTAATTTAAACTTAGTGCCGTTTCAGATATTGCCGATTGATGCCACAGGCTCACGTCTATTAATGGATGAGTATACCATTAGTTATCTGGGTGTCGGGCGAGAAATTCTCCGTAGCAAAGTTCAGCTACCAACAGGTTTTATTTCGGCACCATTAATCATTGCCGATCCTGATTTTGATTTATTGGGGACTGGGGATTGGCGATCGGGAACTGGGGACTGGGAAAAAAATTTCATGCTCGATGTCCGGAGTCTTCAGTTAAACGATCATCTCACAGAAAAAGGCTTGCTTCGCGCTCCAGGGACAAGGTTTTTGGGGGAAAGTGTAGCGAAAAAACTGCCCGATGCCAAATTATACTTAGGCGCAGAAGCACTAGAAACCCGCCTGACAAGTAGCGAGTGTCCTAGTATCATGCTAATTGCAACTCATGGCTTATTCCAAAGCGATTCCCAGGCGCAACCAGTCACTAACAGGCGCAACCTATTAAACATGGAAGGTCTGCGAACAACCAAGGTAGAAAATCCTATGTTGCGTTCTGGGCTGGCGTTAGCGGGTGCTAATACAAGGCTTGCTGGTGGGAGACTTCCTCAAGCAGCAGGTAAAGGCTTTGTTTTTGCCCAAGATATTGCCAGTTTAGATTTGTGGGCGAATGAATTGACGGTTCTTTCTGCCTGCGATACCGCCAGAGGTGATATTAAAATTGGCGAAGGTGTATTTGGGTTGCGGCGTGCTTTTGCAGTGGCGGGTGCAAAAACTCTGGTGATGAGCCTATGGTCTGTTCCTGACAAAGTAACTGCCTTACTGATGGAGCGTTTTTTTGATAACTTGCAGTCTGGTATGAGTCGGTCTGAGGCGTTACATTCTGCTCAGAATTATATACGTAGAATTACAGTTAAGCAATTGCGCGAATCAGCTTTGGGTCTGGAAGTGCTAAAGGAACTTTTAGCGGTCAAAGAGTTATCAGTCAAGACTAGAATTGATTGTCAAGAAAAAGACACACCATTAGAACATCCCTTTTACTGGGGAGCATGGATTTGTCAGGGAAATACAGATTCATTGGTTCACCGAACAAGGCAAAAGTAAAAAGTAAAAAGGCAAAAGAAAGAAAAATAAAAATGGTTGTGAGCCGCCTAAATTTAAACAACAGCAAGTTAACTGATAACTGTCAACCACCAAGTATTATGTATAATTACAATCCCTTAGACTGCCTACCTTCATCGGCGGAATTACCAGATTCTGATGATACTCCTGTGGATAACGAACTACAAATATTAATTCCTAATTTATTGTTAGCCATCTTAGCTTCGATTTGGCACAACCGTGATGACTGGTTTTTCGGTATCAACATGGGGATTTACTATACACCATTACAACCGGCTATAGTCCCCGATGGGTTTTTGAGTTTAGGTGTTGAACGTTTTGTTGGAGAAAACGGACGTTCTAGTTACGTTTTCTGGGAAGAAGAAGGGATTACGCCCATTTTAGCTTTAGAGGTGGTTTCTCAAACCTACAATGGGGAATATGAACAAAAGAAAATAGATTATGCTCAATTAGGCATTTTATATTACGTCATTTATGCACCAATGCGGCTACGTCGTAAGCGTCAACGTTTAGAAGTTTATCGCTTAGTTGAAGGTAAGTATATTTTACAACCCGGCGATAAAATTTGGATGCCAGAAATTGGTTTAGGGATTGGACGAGAACAGGGCACTTATCAAGGAAGAACACGAGAATGGCTGTTTTGGTATGACCAAGATGGTAATAGATACCAAACTCCAGAAGAGATAAATGCACAACAGCACCAACAGTTAGAACAAACTCAGCAGCAGCTTCAAGAACTTTTAGCTAGATTACAACAACAAGGAATTGACCCAAATTTACTATGAACTACCCCTGGCTCAAACTTTCGCACAGCAAGAGGTCTATTATCGAACAGAATTCAGGAGTCAGGAGTCAGAATACCCTTTCAGGGAAGCAAGCTACGCTTTTAGCGTTTTTTTGGCGAAGGTATTGCTATACATATTTTCATAAAGACTGTAGACTATTAAAAGTCCGGTAAATCGACCGACAAGCTGGAGTATGTCATCTAAGCTGATGTAGATACCTGCCAGTAAATTATTTAAATGTACTAATTAACACATCTCAACTTTTGTCTTATTGCTTGAGTTGGAGTTGTGCAATTTCAAATAGTCTGCATTCACAATAATTGCAAGGAAAAGATTTCATGAGTAACATACAACTGTACTTCGCCCAAGCCTCTACCTTCTCTCAACGTACTCGTGTAGTCTTACTGGAAAAAGGCATTGATTTCACCCCGATAGAAATTGACTTACAGAACAAGCCAGATGAGTACACGCAGATTTCGCGCTATGGTAAAGTTCCGGCGATCAAACATGGGGATATTGAAATTTACGAGTCCGCCGTTATTAATGAATATCTAGAGGAGGTTTTTCCAGAACCACCATTGTTACCTAGCGATCCTGCTGCAAAAGCGATCGCTCGCATTTGGATAGATTACGCCAATACTCGCTTTGTCCCAGCTTTTAACAAATTCCTGCGCGGTAAAGATAGCCAAGAACAGGAACAAGGAAGAAAAGAGTTCACAGAAGCGCTCTTATATATTGAACAAGAAGGGTTAGGCAAAGGTGATTACTTATTAGGAGATCGGTTTAGCCTTGTTGATATCAGTTTCTATCCCTGGTTTGAACGTTTACCACTCTTAGAACACTTCCGCAAATTCACACTACCAACAGAAACACCCCAGTTGCAAGCATGGTGGAATCTGGTAAGCGATCGCTCCTCAATTAAAGCAGTTGCAAATCCTGTGGACTACTATTTAGAAAGATTCGCCAAAGTTCTCGGTGAACCTCTTCCCGTTGGTGCGGCACAAAAATAGGACACAGGGGCGTGGTGATGGGATTCATTAGGGGTGTAGGGGCTTGGTGCGTGCGAATTATTTTTGGAAAAAGTCGGGAATCTCGCAAAATTAATTGAGTCGAACAACTGTTCGGTTTTGCAACCTACCAAGCTATCCGACTCGGTTTTATATTCGGAGGTTGTCGCCTTCCTCGCTGGTTCAGGTCTGGACTCCCTGATGTACGCTCGATAAATTCCCATTTATCAACTCTGACTTTGGGGAGTACTCACGCCACAGCCACCGCCACCACGCGAAAACCAACATTGTTGTTACGATTCGCGCGCGCGTTCCTATTGCGATTGGCAGAACGGCAATTCCTGGCATTGTTGATCCAACTACCGCCACGCAGCAGCTAAAATCGACCTGCCCCATGCTCAAACTCTCACCTAAGTGAGAAATTTGATTAAATGTAGTGTATAATAGTTTTGATATCAATACACCACTTCTCGAAAAAAATTTTATCCGCCAGAGGCGGAGGGTGAAGAAGGGAAAAGAATAAGAAGTGCAGATGGGAAAAGGGGAAGAGGGTAAAGAGCAAGGAATCCTCACGCCACAGCCACCGCCACCACGCGAAAACCAACATTGAAGTTACGACCCGCGCGCGCGACCCAAGAGCGAGCCGCAGAACGGCAATCCCCGGCAACGCCGATCCAACTACCGCCACGCAGCAGCCTTATGTTATTATCTTTACCAGTCAGCCACGGATTACCATCTTTTGGCGCACCCTGGTAATTGTCATTATATACATCTAGACACCATTCCCATACATTACCATGCATATCGTATAAACCGAAAGAGTTAGGCGGAAATTTTCCTACATCTGTTGTTTGTTCACGATATTCGCCCTTTGGTGCAGAGCCGTAAGGAGAATTACCGTCGTAGTTAACTAAATCTGTGGTAATCGTTTCACCAAAATAAAACGGTGTAGTTGTCCCCGCACGACAAGCATATTCCCATTCGGCTTCACTGGGTAGCCTGTAGGTTTTTCCTGTCTTCTGACTCAACTTTTCACAAAACTCTACCGCCTCATCCCAACTAACTTGTTCTACAGGTCGTTTCTCACCTTTGAAATTAGAAGGATTACTACCCATAATTTCTTGATACTGTGCCTGGGTAACTGCATATTTCCCCATGAAAAACTTAGGAACTGTTACTTGATGCAGTGGACTTTCATTTTCATATTTCTGTGCTTCCCCTTCCAGTGAACCCATCATAAAGGTTTCCCCTGGTATCTCCACCATTTTCAAGGTGACACCATTTCCTAAATTTTCTTCAAAATATTTCGCTTCCTCATTACGGCGGTTGGTGATATTTGCTTTTGCATTCACTGTAACCACTTCAAATTGAAAGCTTTTTAGGCTAGGTTCAGTTGTCTGAGAGGTACTGGTTTCTGCTGAATTTACGCTAGGCTTGGTTGGCCAAAAACGTGGTACTACAATTGTTAAACCGACTGCAGCAGTTGCAAACCCAGCAGTTTGAATTACACGTCGTCGTGACCAGTTAGGTAATATTAGGTTTGATGGCGAAGAAGTTGTTGAAGGTGTTGGAATTCTTGATGTTGCAAATTTTTCCGCACCAGAAGTCTGAGTATTATTAATCGGGGATGATGAGGTTGGTTTAGGAGTTGGAATTTGAGGAGGTTTACTTATAGGTGTATTTGTGGCTGACTTAGATACTTGTGGAATTGTTTGCTGAGGTAAATCAGGAATTGCAGAACTATTTCGCAACCGAGCAATTTCTTCCAAGGCTTCTATAGCTTCCATATCTTGCCCTGAAGCCGCAGCTAGTACCCTAATCCAGAGTTGTTTGGCTAAATCAAAGTCTCTTTTACTCTGAGCGCGATAAGCATCATTTTTTAAAGTGGCAATATCCGCTAGCGTTGCATATCGTGGCACAAGTATTAGGTGAGATTTATTCACAGGTTCAGCAATCACATAAGGCGTTTGCTTTGTATTCTTATGCTGGCGAACCAATTCAGGCACACGAAACTTGAGATATTGCTCCAATCGTTCAACAGTAGCGCATTTACCTTGAATTCCTAACCCTTCTAGTAATGCCCTGGTAAAAGCACCTTGTTGTAAAGCATTAATTTCATAAGAATACTCTTGGGGAATACAGGAAAAAATGCTGATAAATCCTTGTTGACGTGCTTCTTCTGCGGTTTGTCGCCCAATTCCTTCACCTGTTTTTTTGCCTTCATTGCGACAAGCATCCAGAATCAAGACAACATTATCAGCACCGCAGCGACGCAGGCGTTCACTCACAAAGTTAATCGCTATTGCCGTGTTTTCAATATCCTCTGGATCGCCATCACAGGGCATGAGATAATCACGGTCAGCGTATCTTATCCCATGCCCACTGAAGAAAAACCAGAAATTATCCCCTGCTCCCATAAAGGGATTGTCAAATAACTGTCGCAAAACTCGCAGTAAGTTAGTGCGAGTTGGGCGAGTCGATTTTCCGTCAACATGAGGAGAGTCATCAGAGAAGAAGAATATCCGCTCAAATCCGGCTTCATTGGCCAGAAACTCTTGCATTAACAGTGCATCCCGCTTGGCATAGTTTAGCGGTTGCAGATAATCATACTGGTTAATACCAATTGCGATCGCCCAATTTTTTGCCATTTCACCCTGGTTCTTGGCGCTTGAACTTCAGCTTAATTGCTCCTTTACTCCCAGCTTTGACACCACTGCCAATTAATTTAACTTCCCCATCTGCACTAATTTCTACCGATAGCTCAATTTCATCTAGCTGCATTTTGGAGTTGACTTTTGCTTGCTGTTCAGCTTGACTAAACAAACTTCCCACTACTTTGAGAAAGTGAGTCATATTTTGCTCTAATGTTTGAGCGCTAACCTTAACGGCATCTCCTACCTCTTTGCTACCAGTGCTTTCCCTGATAGTTTCCTCTCCCCAACTGCCTCTATTAATACTCACGCCTTTAGCACCATCAGGAATCGATATTTGCGGCACTTCATCCGTCACAATCCAAATGCGATCGTCTTGGGGTGTTTCTGACATATTACTTTAAATATTTAGATTAAATTGTCCCACAAATTTAGATTAAATTGTCCCACAAATATAGATACAACGGTAGAGACAGTGATTCCGATTCCTAAGAAATTTCACAGAACATGTTAGACATCTCCTTTGCGAACCTCCGCGTTTCCCTTTGCGTTAAAAACAGGACTCTAAGTAATCCAATCAAAAATCTGAATATCTGTAATCCAGTCTTAAGTACAATTATTTGATAACTTTCAGTGCATTTACAACCCCATGATCAAACCTGCCGATGTCAGCACCAAACGCTTAATCAGCCTTGCACCTGATAACTGGGTAAAATGGGTAACACAAATTCCTGATATTGTTGCTGGCGAAATTCTCAACTCAGAATTTCAGTGGATAAGTCGAGAAAGTGATGTTTTAATCCGTGTCGAAAGTCCCCAGTATGGAAAATTTCTCGTTCTTAACGAATTACAACTGCGCTATAAACCAGAAATGCCGCGTAGGATGCGTGCATACACAGCACTTGCAGAAGAAAAATATAATTTGCACACCTACCCAGTACTAATTAATATCCTCAAGGCAAGTGATGCTGAAATACCGACAAGTTATGCATCAAATATTGCTGGTTTACGTGCTATTCAAGATTACCGTGTCATTAACCTGTGGGAAGTTGATGTAAACATTGCCTTTGCACAACCATTACCATCACTACTTCCATTTGTACCCATCCTCAAAGGAGGTGATAACGAGTCTACAATTCGGGACGCATTACGAATATTACGTGCAGATGAACAATTGAATCAACTAGAAACAGTATTAGGATTTTTTGCTACCTTTGTATTAGATAGTGCAATAGTTCAACAAATTCTGAGGTGGGATATGGCACTTTTAGAGCAGTCGCCTTGGTATCAAGAAATTTTTAGCAAAGGGGAAGAACGAGGAGAAGCACGCGGAGAAGCACGCGGAGAACTGCGAGGAAGAAAAGAAGAGTTGTATTCAGGAATTGAATTAGCATTAGAAATTAAGTTTGGCAATCAAGGTTTAGAATTGATGCCGATAATCTCTCAAATTACGGATTTGCAAAAATTAAAAGCAATTCAGCAGGCAATTAAAACTGTAAATACAGTCAATGAATTACAGCAAATCATGTCAACCAACTTGACATGAAAACACCAAAAACATAACCCCTCTCCGTCACCGGAAAGGGGTTAATTAATGGTGAAATTCAGCAATCTCTAATAAGCGTCTTGCAACTCGTAGAAATCAGGCGAGATATAATCCTTCCGCAAAGGCCAACCTACCCAATCTTCCGGCATCAAAATTCGCTTGAGATTTGGGTGTCCTTCGTAGATAATGCCGTACATATCGTAAGACTCGCGTTCTTGCCAATCTGCGGTCTTCCAAATCCAGTACACAGAAGGCACTACGGGGTTTTCCCGTGGTAAGAATACCTTAACTCGAACTTCTTCGGGGCGATCGCTATTATCACCCACTTTAATCAAGTGATACACACTCACCAATTCCTGTCCTGGCCCAAGGTCAACACCACCTTGAAACTGGAGATAATTAAACCCGTAGGCATAAAGGGCTGTAGCGGTGGGAAGTAAAAAATCTGCCTCCACCTTAATTATCTCTACACCATTTTTATCTGGTGCCAAAAACTCATGGTCAAAGCCATTTTCCGTCAACCACTGGGAAACTTTACCGGCTTGTACCAATGAATCTTCTTTGGCTGCTGCTACTGGAATAGATTCTTCTTCAGCCACGGGTTTGTTCCTCCTTTTGTGCCAATTCTTTCAGCAGTGCAGGTGGTACTGGTAAACCAATCGCTTCCGCCAATTCTTTCGGTGGTGCATAGCGAGTTTCTGACTGCAAATACTTACCAGTTAAGATTTCCTCCACTGGCTTCAAATTATGAGTCGTGCTGTAGTAGCGGTGGGTTTGCTTAATTTTATACCGCTCTTGCATCGATTCATTAGAGATTTTCTTCCGCAGCTTAATAATTGCGTCGATAATTGCTTCTGGACGGGGAGGACAACCAGGCAAATACACATCCACAGGAATCAGTTTATCGACTCCGCGCACTGCTGTAGGAGAATCAACACTGAACATTCCGCCAGTAATTGTACAGGCTCCCATCGCAATTACATACTTCGGCTCTGGCATTTGTTCATAAAGACGCACCAATTGAGGAGCCATCTTCATCGTAATAGTCCCTGCCGTAATGATTAAATCAGCTTGGCGGGGGCTAGAACGGGGAATTAGCCCAAAACGGTCAAAGTCAAATCGGGAACCAATTAAAGCTGCAAACTCAATAAAGCAGCAAGCAGTACCAAATAGTAACGGCCACAGACTAGAAAGCCGCGCCCAGTCATAGAGGTCATCAACCGTCGTCAAAATGACGTTTTCTGAAAGGTCTTGAGTGATTGTAGTCCGCTCAATGGGGTTGATGATTCGTTCTTTGTCCTGGGTTGTTAAGTTAGAATTCAAGACCATTCCAAAGCTCCTTTACGCCATGCGTAAACTAAAGCGACTACAAGAATTGCAATAAAGACTAGCGCTTCAATAAATGCCAATAGCCCCAAACGGTGGAAAGCTACCGCCCAAGGATACAAGAAAACAGTCTCCACATCAAAGACGACGAAGACCAGAGCAAACATGTAGTAGCGGATGTTGAACTGAATCCAGGCTCCCCCAATGGGTTCCATGCCAGATTCGTAGGTGGTGCGCCGTTCTGGGCTGTAACTACTGGGTCGTAGGAGCTTGGATGCTGAGAGCGCTAAGGCAGGTACTAGGCTACAGATGATGAAGAAGCCTAGAAGGTACTCGTAACCGCTGAGGACAAACACAATGAGTATCTACCGCTTATGGAGTATTTTAAGTAGGGAGTGGGGATTGGGGAGTGGGGAGTGGGGAGTGGGGACTAGGTACTGGGTACTGGGTACTGGGTAATCCTTCTGAATTTCCAATCCCTTATCCTTAATACCAAATTCTTTATTTTTAATCCCCAGTCCCCAATCCCCAGTCCCCAATCCCTCAACTGCGTTACTTTCTTTTACATTATATCTGTTTGGTTTTTCTGAAATCTGGGAAACAGACGCACTTCAGGTATTTGATTCGCTTTTGCTAGTGATAGAAAAGTCTAACAATTATGTCATAATTTTTAACGTATATTTAAGATTTCTTCTCTGCGAGGCCTTAGCCATGAGCGAACCAGCTGTTGAGACTCCGGTGTTAGACCGCTACGAGTGTCGCGCCTGCGGTTATGTTTACGAACCTGAGAAGGGAGACGACAAGGATGATATTCCTTCCGGGACACTCTTTGCTGAACTGCCTATAAATTGGCGCTGTCCAGTTTGTTCTGCTAAAAAGACCGCTTTTGCCAACATCGGCCCTGCCGGTACTGCATCTGGGTTCAAAGAAAATCTCGGTTACGGTTTGGGTGTCAACAACCTAACGCCAACCCAAAAGAATATCCTAATTTTTGGTGCTTTGGCTCTTGGTTTCTTGTTTTTTATCAGTCTCTACGGCTTACAGTAACAGCTGTTAAGCAATTCAAAATGACGCTCTCTACGAGACGCTTCGCGTAGCTTGCTTCTCTGTAGGGGTACGCGGACTCGCTAACAAAATGAAAAACCCAGGATTGTCAAGCATCCTGACTACCTAGTCCTAAAAAAATTTAGAAACAACTAAGAAATACTGATGCATTCATTTTTGAAAAGTTGGCAACGAATATTTGCCTTGTTAATAGTAGTCGTAATATGCATGGGCTGTAGCAAAATTCCCTCTGTTAGCTACAACCCTTGGAAAGTCGTTTCTGTGCCAACAGACTCGAATCTATTGGATATAGGTTTTACTGATAACCCTGAACATGGCTACTTAGTAGGTAGCAATGCCACCCTGTTGGAAACCAATGATGGTGGTAATACCTGGAAACCAATCACACTGCAACTGGATGAGCAAAAGTATCGTTTTGACTCAGTAAGCTTTGCAGGAAAAGAAGGCTGGATAGCTGGAGAGCCTGGACTTTTGCTACATACAACCGACGAGGGTACTTCTTGGTCACGTATTCCTTTGAACGAAAAGCTACCAGGTAGCCCGATCGCAGTTAAAGCACTGGCAGACAGTACAGCAGAAATGGCTACTGATGTGGGAGCCATATATAAGACCACAGACGGCGGCAAAAACTGGAAAGCCCAGGTGGAATCAGCAGTGGGTGTGGTGCGTAACTTAGAACGTTCTGCTGATGGGAAATATATTGCTGTTTCTGCTAAGGGTAGCTTCTACTCGACTTGGGAACCGGGGCAGGATGCTTGGGTTCCCCATAACCGCAATAGTTCTCGGCGGTTAGAAAACATGGGTTTTGCTAACAATGGGCAATTGTGGTTACTAGCTAGAGGAGGTCAAATTCAGTTTAGTGACGAAACTAAACCTGACGAGTGGCAAAAGGCACAATATCCAGAGTTATCTACAAGTTGGGGTTTACTGGATTTGGCATATCGCACACCCAATGAAATTTGGATAGGTGGCGGTAGCGGTAATTTACTACGGAGTGCCGACGGTGGCAAAACCTGGGAAAAAGACCGTGAAGTGGAAGAAGTTGCGGCTAATTTGTACAAGATTGTGTTCTTAGAGCCAGAACGGGGATTTATAATTGGCGATCGCGGTGTTTTGCTCAAATATCTACCAAACCCTGAAACAACTTAATGGGGACTGGGGACTGGCTTTCAAGGGTAGGTATTTAAGAATCAGTCAGTAGAGAGGGTGATTTGAGAGATATGGAGTCGTAGCAAGATCCCCGTAGGGGTATGTCCCGCTACGCGCTAACGCGAACAGCGTCTCGTCAGAGAAAAAATCCTTGTATCGCATATTGGTTGAAACCCCGCCCGATGTTAAGCCTGATTTGTTTCCCTACTCCCTACTCCCTTTCATCGTCTTTAAATAGACATTCAATCCAAGAGCGCATCGAATACCAACAAGCATCCGCAATTTCGGGTTGTAAATCGGTGAGAATTAACCAAGGTTGGGTGGAACGAAGTGAAACCCAACCTACGCATCTTGTGTTCCCCCGGATGCACCCTTAGATATTTTTGCTGACCACAGTCAGATAAGTATTTTACCTGCTAAAACATGACTTTGTTAAATACCTACCCTTGAAAGAGTCCCCAGTCCCCAGTCCCCACGCAAGTTAAACTTTTATGATTTCCTAGATTTTTTCTGATCCCAGCAACCAGATATATCAGCCTTTGAGCAAAGGTAAGACAATTTGAGCAGGTAAGGTTGGGGAAATACACCCAGTAATCCTCTAGTGAGGCTGAGGTACAATGCAAAGAAATATTTAAATTATGAGCGACATGATCACATCAGAACATAACACAAAATCCAGCGATAAAAGCCTAGAGGCAATGCGGCATTTTTCCGAACAATACGCCAAGCGTACTGGAACATACTTCTGTTCTGAACCTTCTGTCACCGCAGTGGTGATTGAAGGACTAGCCAAACATAAAGACGAACTGGGTGCGCCTTTATGTCCTTGTCGCCATTACGAAGATAAAGAAGCTGAGGTTCATGCCACATATTGGAACTGTCCTTGTGTGCCAATGAGAGAACGCAAAGAGTGCCACTGTATGTTGTTCCTCACCACTGACAATGAGTTTGCTGGAGAAAAACAAGAAATCTCTCTCGAAACAATCAAAGAAGTGCGAGATAGTATGGGATGAGCGAAACCATTCCCCAAGAGTTTTGGCAGGGCGTAGAACAGTTCAATTCTGGTCAGTTCTACGCCTGTCATGACACTTTAGAGGCTTTGTGGATTGAAGCTGGTGAACCGGAAAAATCCTTTTATCAAGGCATTCTGCAAATTGCTGTAGCACTGTATCATTTGGAGAATCGGAATTGGCGAGGTGCTGTAATTCTATTGGGAGAAGGCAGCAATCGCCTACGCCGTTACCCATCTAGTTATAGTGGCGTTGACGTAGATGAGCTATTGAGTCAGAGTGCAGTGTTGTTGACGACATTACAACAAATAGGGCAAGACTTGATTGCATCTGGCGATCTGGGTGAAAATCAAGTCTTATCTTTGCCTAGAATTGTGCTGGCTACTGATTAGATATCTGGTGAAATTAAATTATCTTAGATGCCGATTTCCTGAAACCTTGAGGTTGGGGGTAGCGTCACTATTTCAGCCAGCAGTTATCGTAAATCACTCCAGATTGTATATTTAATATCTGGATAAAGTACTTGAGATAATTAGAATGCAAGCTGAAATCCTAAATCCCCAACTGCTATGATGCCCTGCTATCAATTGCCCATATCACAGATACGTCGCTTTGGATTAGCTTTAATGCTGCCAGCTGCACTTGTGGGCGCTTTTGCCTTCCCTACCCAAGTGCAAACCGCTACTGCACAAACAGCTGAGGCAAATCGCCCCCTGACTATCCGCGCTGATGTGCAAGAATATGATGCTAAAAACCAAGTAATCACTGCTCGCGGTAATGTGCAAATGTTGTATCCTGCTCGCCAAATTCAGGCAACATCTGCCCAAGCACAGTATTTTAGTAAAGAACGCCGAATTGATTTCAGTGGCAATGTCTATATTTTGCAACAGGGCGGTAACAGTATCCGGGCGGAGAAAGTAACCTATTTAATTGATGAAGGGCGATTTGTGGCTTTACCCCAATCCAATCGTCAAGTAGAGTCCATCTACATGATCCAGGAATCAGAGAATAGTGGACAAAGTGCAACACCTGCCCCAAAAACACCACCTTTGAAGCCTGCTAATTAGCATTTACCACCAAGAAAGGGTGCTTCCAGCGTGAAAATCGTTTTAGAGAATATTCACAAATCTTACGGCAAGCGATTAATTGTCAATCGTGTCAACCTTTCTGTTGCTCAGGGCGAAGTCGTTGGTTTACTAGGTCCCAATGGGGCTGGTAAAACGACGACCTTTTACATTGCCACAGGTTTAGAAAAACCCAATCAAGGAAAAGTTTGGTTGGGTAATCTGGACGTGACGGGAATGCCAATGGACAAAAGGGCACGATTGGGTATTGGTTATCTAGCACAAGAAGCAAGTGTTTTTCGCCAACTTTCAGTAGAGGATAATATTCTGTTAGTGCTAGAGCAAACTAATGTGCCACGATGGGAGTGGTCAGGGCGACTCAAAACTTTACTGGGGGAGTTTCGGTTGGAAAAATTAGCTAAGAGTAAAGGAATTCAACTTTCTGGTGGTCAGCGACGACGGACGGAATTAGCAAGGTCTTTAGCTGCTGGACGAGAAGGTCCAAAATTTTTATTTTTGGATGAACCATTTGCGGGAGTTGATCCGATCGCAGTTTCAGAAATTCAGCAAATTGTCGCACAACTGCGCGATCGCGGTATGGGAATCTTAATTACAGATCATAATGTCCGCGAAACCCTCGCCATCACAGATCGCGCCTACATCATGCGTGAGGGACAAATCCTCGCTTTCGGCACTGCTGACGAACTCTATAGCAACCCCCTTGTGCGGCAATATTATTTAGGGGATAATTTTCAAGCCTAAATTAACAATTATTTAATTAATAATTTCCAAGAATATTTTGATTTTTTATTCTTCAGCATAAATTTCTGAATTAATTTTTGGTTATTGAAAATTTAATTTTCATACTAAGTAAGTTTGCACAATCAAACCAAACTAGATGAAGCAAAGATAAACTTGACTAACATTCTCCTGCCTCCTGCCTGATTGCAACGACAAATTTTTACGCCGACCTACTTAAATACAGTAGATATACTTTGCCAGGGTTGCTAATATTTAACTTTTCAAGTTGCTTATGATATCAAAGAAACTCACGTCTTTTAACAGTTCCTATTCGCTGCTGCCTTTTACGATCATGGATCGCTACCTTGCTAGCGAATTGTTAGCGCCGTTTTTCTTTGGTGTCGGAGCTTTTTCATCACTTGGTGTCACCATTGATGCTGTATTTGATCTCATCAGAAAAATCGTAGAATCTGGGCTACCCGTAGACACTGCTATTCAAGTTTTTTTGTTAAAATTTCCCAACTTTATCGTTTTAGCCTTCCCCATGTCTACGCTGCTGGCTACTTTGATGACCTACAGTCGTCTTTCTAGCGAGAGCGAACTAATTGCCCTGCGTGGTTGTGGCGTAAGTGTCTATCGGATGGTGCTAACTGGTGTGATGTTAAGTCTTGTGGTTACAGGATTGACATTTGTATTTAACGAACAAATTGCACCAGCAGCAAATTATCAAGCGGCAATGACTCTGGATAAAGCCCTGAAATCAGACAAGCCAATTTTAAAACAGCAAAATATTTTCTATCCTGAATACCAGGATGCGATCCAACCGGATGGTTCTAAGAATCGGATATTGATGCGCTTGTTTTACGCCGACCAATTTGATGGTAAGCGTATGACAGGGTTGACGATTATAGATCGTTCAACAAAAGGTCTGAATCAAATTGTGGTATCAGAATCTGCCCAGTGGAATCCTTCTCAAAATGTCTGGGATTTTTACAACGGCACGATCTATTTTGTCGCGGCCGATCGCTCTTATCGCAACATTGTTAGATTTGAACACCAACAACTGCAACTACCGCGCACACCCTTAAGTCTGGCAGAAAAAAGCCGAGACTATGGTGAGATGAATATTTCTGAAGCACTACAGCAACTTGAAGTAGAAAATCTTGGTGGCGATCGCCAAAAAATTCGTAAACTTGAAGTGCGGATTCACCAAAAAATCTCCCTGCCCTTTGTATGCGTAGTTTTTGGCTTAGTAGGCGCAGCGATGGGAAGCATACCCCAGAGGACTGGGAGAGGTACCAGCTTTGGGATTAGTGTCATCGTGATATTTTCGTACTACTTAATTTTCTTTATTAGTGGTGCGATCGCACAAGCAGGTGTCCTCTCTCCCTTTATGGGGGCTTGGTTCCCCAACTTTCTTTTTTTCGGAATAGGTCTATTCTTATTGATGCGAGTTGCTAGACGGTAAATTGTGGGGGATGAGGAAGAATAATAATTGTTCGCTTCCTTCCTTATCTCTTCTTATGGGACTGACAAATAAAAAAATATTCAATTAACTCTTGTGGGGTGGGCGTCTCGCCCGCCTATAGACTGGGGGGAGCATCCCAAATGTGCAAAAACCTTGATAGCCCTCATCCCCTAACCCCTTCTCCCAAAGATGGGATTCGGGGAACTAGAATTATGTCTCCCCTCTCCCATCTTTGGGAGAGGGGCTGGGGGTGAGGGAAAAGATTTAAGCTCTCATTGGGATGCTCCCAGACTGGGCGCTCATGTTGCCCACCCCACAATATTGGATAATTTATTTCTTGGAGTTCCCTATCCCCGCACTTCAATTATGGGTGATAATTTCGACATTCCGGTGCATCTGGGTTTTCCTTGCAGTATTCTTCAAAAGAGACTTTAGCTGATACCATACCCTCAGCTTTTTGATGAGCTGCTTCTGCCTGGAGTTCTTCTACCTCATCCCACGCCGCTGCACAGGGCTTAGAATAAGCACCTTGTTCGGTGCAAATAGCACGAGCTTGCTCAATTGCTTTTTGAATTCTCTCCTCCAACAGTGGCGCTTTTGGCGCTTCCACAAAGTCGCTTTTGGTCAAAATGTCGGTAATCGAGATGATGCCCAACAACTTACCTTGAATCACAGGTGCGCGATGAATCCCAGTGTTAGCAAATAACCGCGCTACATATTCCACGCCCAAATCAGGATTGACAACAATGCAAGGTTTGCTCATAATTTCATAAACCCGCACTTGCTTTGGATCTTTACCGTAGGCTGTTACCTTATAGACAATATCTGTTTCTGTGACAATGCCATAAGCATCATTGTCATAGCGACGATCCACAACCAACGCTCGTAATCTTTTGTCCTTCATCAGCTCCACCGCTTCAGCAACAGTTGCCGAACCGCGAATGGTAACTACCTCTTTGGTCATGATATCTTCAGCTTTCATCATTGCTGTAGTCTCCTGGTTAATAGTCCGGTGCAGCACAGCGCCCTTATGGACGTATCGAAGCATTGCAGCGCACAGTTGGCTAAATATAAAGTAAAAAAAGTTGAACTTTTGCCCAGCTACAACAATAAATTAGACTAGTTATCAACTCCTGATGTTATCCAATGTGACCAATGACCAAAAACGAAGCGTAAATTGCGTTGAAGGAGGCAGGAGGCAGGAGGCAGAAGGCAGGAGGCAGAAGACAGGAGGCAGGAGGCAGAAGGTTTTAAGCCAGGGGATGAGTTAACAAATGAATGATGAATGAAAATTCACCAGTAGGGGACTTCCAGAAAATAAACTATTCCATCAATAATAATGATAATCATTTTAAATGGAGATGAAGGGGCTGCCGTCGGCAGCCCCTTCATCTCCATTTTGTAGTAATTTGAATAGTGAAATGGGCAATGTCTACTAATACCGAAAACCCCAATTTCAATATTTGTGACATTGCCCAACCCAACAAAATAGCAAGATATCAGGAAAACCTAATTTTTCCGTTCACCCTTTTCTAAAGCTTGTTTTACTAAATCATCACTGACATTAGTTACACCCTCAGTCTTAGAATTACCAACTTCCTTTGCTAACTCTATATAATCATCAGGATTACCTGTTGACTGCGCTTCAGTTTTTGTCTCTTGTGGCTTAGAGGTTTTATATTTAGGTGCTGTGGCTGCTTCGGCTGCTGCTTCACCTTGACCTGTGCGATCGACTTCGCTGACACTAAATTTTTGTGCAGCTGCATAATCAGCATCAAAATCTACAGTTGGTGTTTTTTCTTTACCACTAGCTATGCTTTCAGCAGCTAATTGTGAACCATGAGTGGGAGATTCATTTAAATTGGGCTTTACTTCATCAGGCATAATTAAAACCTTAAGGTAAATTTTTTATTGCTCACTTGACTGATAATAGCAAAGCAATGCGCTGCTTTATTGCTTCCTTAAGAGATACTTTTACCTCTATTAAAAGATAGATTAAATCTGTAAATCTTCACTATTTTAACTCTTTCTATCGATAGTAGAATCTAATTCTCGAATTCTGGTAACACTTAGTTTGGCCTATTAAATTCTGTTGGAGACAAATAATAATGACTGCAAGTTACGATAAAACTATTTCTCAAGCTCAGAGCAATGAAACTCAAAAATTGGTGGATGGGTTTAACGCCTTAGATACCGATGCCAAATTAGCTTGGTTCTATTTTGTTTATGAAAAAATGGGTGATTCGATCACGCCAGCTGCCCCTGCTGCGGCTGAACCAGAGTTAGCACCACTTCTGCTAGGAGATTATTTTGAATTATCCGATGAGCAGCAACTAGATATTATGCGGGATATTGTTAACCGCAAAGACACAGAATATTCTCGTGCTTATGGGGCAATCAAAGAAAATAACCAGTTGTTAGTTTGGTATGCTTGGGCGGTAGCTATGGGGGATACGGTGGTTGGGATACCAGCTAGCTACCAGTCAAGTAAGGCAATTAACGATCTGGTTTCCCAAATTGAAGAACTAGATTTTGAAGAACAAATGTCAGTGTTTCGGACAATAGCTGGTGAGTTGGGTTACACCGATGTCAAGCCGATCCCAACGCAAGCCGAAACGGGGAAAACGCCAAGTTTGTAATCGGTTTTGGCATAGGTGCGGCTACACAAACTAAGTCCGCCTATGCGGACTTGAAGAACCTATGAGACGGCTAACTGACTCAAGTCGGCTGGGGTAAGGTTGGAGTGTATTACTTGGCCATCACGGAACCAAACGATGCGCTGGGTTTGACGGGCAACTTCTGGTTCATGTGTCACCATGACAACGGTGATTCCACTGGCATTGAGTTCGCCAAAAATATCTAAGACTTCTTGGGTTGTGCGCGAATCAAGTGCGCCTGTTGGTTCATCGGCCAGGAGTACTACGGGACGATTGACGATCGCCCGGGCGATCGCTACTCTTTGTTGTTGTCCACCAGATAATTGAGTTGGTTTGTTGTTGAGGCGATTTGCTAAACCGACTCGTGTCAATGCAACTGTTGCGCGATCGCTTCTTTCTTTTGGATCGACACTAGCATACACCATTGGCAGCATCACATTTTCTAATGCTGTGAGTTGGGGTAATAAGTGGAATTGTTGGAAGACAAACCCCAGCTTTTTATTACGGATGTGTGCCAAGGATTTATCATCCATTTGCGCCACATCGATATTATCTAAGTAATAATGTCCGCCGGTGGGTCTATCTAGACAGCCGATAATATTCATCGCTGTGGATTTACCTGAACCAGAAGGCCCCATAATTGAACAATATTCGCCTTCGTGGATAGTCAAATTTACATCGTTGAGGGCTTTGACTTCGGTTTCACCACCGCCGTAGATTTTATATATATTTTCTAAACGAATGATTGTTGATTGCGGTACAGGATTGGGAACTAGGGAATCCGTAATTGAAATAGTGTTTGCCATAAGGATTTTTGTGAGTAATTGTAGAGACGCGATGAATCCTGTCTTTATCCAGTCAAAGACGCGATGAATCGCGTCTCTACAAGAGTTGTATCATTTCTGTATTTACTTCTTATCTCTAGGGTAATATTGGTGCTTAGTTATCAGCAAACCTATGCCAATAAAAAACAATGTAGCTAAAACACTCAAGAACAAAGATGCGTAAAACTGATGCCTTGCAGGGCTGTTTCATCCCACAAGGGTAAGAAGTTTGTCAATCTCATTAGAGAGAAATATCTGAGCAATTGTGATGGAAGTATGACCTTGATAACCCCGCGATCATAATTATTCGGTGATTATTTTCATAATGCAGAGGTATTTAATCAAAGTCTGTTGGTAAATCTGGTTGACGGTAATGTTGAAAAAGCCGGGTAATTTGCCCTGGTGTCACACGTCCGAGAGAAAGGTCTGGTAACGCATCTTCAGGAAAAAAACCTACTTTTTCAGTTTCAATACTTGATGATGGAGAACCACCGATAATTTCACAGTGAAAAAACAGCTTGTAGACATAAAATGGAAACGGTGGATGTCCTTGTTTATCTCTGTCATAGACTGCTAGTAGTTTGATAGCACGTGCTTGATATCCAGATTCTTCATATACTTCTTTGACTACTACCTCACTGGGAGACTCACCAACATCAGCCCATCCACCAGGTAAAGTCCAGCAGCCATCTGCTCTTTCTTTGACTAACAATATAGTATCATCACGAAAAATTGCTGCCCGCACATCAACTTTGGGAGTTGCATATCCGACTTCACCGCTAAACAAATCGAGGACATAGCTGTGTTCTACATTTGAGTAAGTCGCGATAATTTCTGTAGCGATCGCTCGTAATTGTTTATAGCGTTCAATATCGTAAACACCTTCAGAATAAGTTAAACCATTTTGAGCGATCACTTGTAACTTTTGCGCCCATTCCAGCCATTTAGGTTGCATATATTTTTCTCATAGAGGGGATTGGGTACTGGGGATTGGAAAATAGTATTTTTAATCTTATTCCCTAGTCCCCAGTCCCTAGCCCCTAGTCCCTACCTACGCATCATCTAAAGCTGCAATTCCAGGCAACACCTTGCCTTCAAGTAACTCCAAGCTAGCGCCGCCGCCGGTAGAAATGTGGCTCATTTGGTCAGCTAAACCAACCTTTTCCACAGCCGCTACTGAGTCACCGCCGCCGATAATGGTGGTTGTGCCAGTTTTGCCGATTTCGGCGAGGGTATGAGCGATCGCTTCTGTACCTTTGGCAAACTTATCAAACTCAAACACACCCATCGGCCCGTTCCAAATTACCGTTTTGGTGTCTGCAAGGGCTTCTTGGAAAAATTTTACCGAATCGGGTCCAATATCCAAACCCATCCAACCATCGGGGATATTCTCAATGCTAACGGTTTGAGAATTGGCATCAGGGGCAAAGTTATCTGCCAATACCACATCTGTGGGCAGCAATAAAGCAACGCCCCGTTCTTTAGCCTTAGCTTCCAAAGACTTCGCTAGTTCTAGCTTGTCTTCTTCCACCAGCGACTTACCAACATTCAAACCACGGGCTTTGTAGAAGGTGAAAATCATCCCACCGCCGATGATCAGCTTGTCGCACTTCTCCAGCAACGTTTCAATCACGCCAATTTTACTGGAAACCTTGGAACCGCCAATAATTGCCGCCAAAGGACGTTGGGGATTTTCAATGGCATTTTGCAGATATTGCAATTCCTTCTCAACCAAATATCCAGCTACAGAAGGGCTGAGGAATTTAGTTACACCTTCAGTAGAAGCATGGGCGCGGTGTGCAGTACCAAAAGCATCATTTACATAGAAATCAGCATTAGCTGCCAATTTTTTCGCAAATTCTGGATCGTTTTTCTCTTCTTCTGGGTAAAAACGGACATTTTCTAGTAACAGCACTTGGCCATTTTGCAGGGCGCCAACTTTAGCTGCAACTTCATCACCAATAGAGTCATCAGTTTTAACGACTTCTTGCCCCAGTAACTCCGACAGACGCTTGGCAACGGGAGTTAGGCGTAATTTGTCATCCACACCCTTGGGACGGCCAAAATGGCTAGCGAGAATAACCTTAGCACCCTTCTGCGTCAAATCTTGGATGGTTGGTAGAGCGGCGCGAATGCGAGTATCGTCGGTAATGTTGCCTTTATCGTCCACAGGCACATTAAAATCAACCCGCACTAAGGCACGTTTCCCAGAGATATCAGCCGAAGATAAACTTGCTAAACTTTTTTTGGACACACCAAACTCTCCTGATTGCCTTTTTGTTATTGTTTTGAAAGTAGAACCATCAAGATTTTACCGGAGTCAGGGGTACCCAAGTGACAGATATATTTAAGACAGTACTATTTCCTATCGATCAAAGCCGGGAAACGCGGGAAGCTGCTGACGTAGTTACCAACGTAGTCAAAAAGTACGGCAGTCGCTTGGTGCTGCTGTCTGTGGTAGAAGAACCGCCTCCAGATGCGCCTAGTGCAGATCCGATGGTGTCACCAGAGGTAGTTGCCAAACTGCTAGAAAATGCCCAATCTTTATTTTCTGGGCAAGGAATTCAATCTGAAATTCTGGAAAGGCAAGGTAAACCAGCTTTTACGATCTGCGATGTTGCTGATGAAATTGGGGCCGATTTAATTATTATGGGCTGTCGGGGGCTAGGCTTGACTGAAGAGGGAGCGGATGATAGTGTTACAACTCGTGTGATTAACCTTTCTCCTTGCCCAGTGCTGATTGTGCCTTAGCAGAGACAATTTTGGATTTTAGATTTGCAATTTTGGATTGACCCTGACCACAAGGGTACAGGGCTTGTTAAGAAATGAAAGGGAGTAGGGAGTAGGGAGTGGGGAGTAGGGAAACTAAGAAAGCTTTTCCGAAAAGCGGGGTTTCAACCAATATGCGATACAAGGATTTTTTCTCTGACGAGACGCTGTTCGCGTTCGCGCCACTTGCAGGCTTTAGCGCGTAGCGGGACGTACCCCTACGGGGATCTTGCTACGCGGTAGCGTCTCTAAGAGTTGTACGGCTTTAAACCTAAATCGAGGGCTAATTTCTTCCCCTACTCCCTACTCCCTACTCCCGCCCCGAAGGGGTCGTCAACACACTAGGCTGCGCCAACGCCTTCGGTATAGCTTGACTTATAATGCAGTTTGTTCGGGTTCTGTCGCTACAGTTTGCCCAATTTTTGGTTCTGTTCCTGCTAGCAGTCGTTCGATATTAGTGCGATGGCGCAAAATCACATACAATCCACCAGCAATCCCAAACAGAATATAGGGTAAGGGTTGATGTAAAAGTACCATGAAAATGGAAACTGCGATCGCACCTACAATTGAACTCAAAGAGACAATCCGCGATATTGCCACAACCACGGCAAACACACCCGCTGTTGCTAAACCTATCTGCCAACTCATTGCCAACAAAATCCCTAAGCTGATAGCAACGGATTTACCACCAGTAAAGCCTAAAAAAATTGATTTACTGTGTCCCAGAATGGCAGCTAACCCAGTTAAAGTTACAACCCACGGTTGCCATAGTTGTGCATCTACCGTTGGAGGGATAAAATTTTGATTAGAGGCAAAGTTGAATAACCAGTAAGCTAGAGCGATCGCTAATACTCCCTTTAAGGAATCAAGTACTAAAACCAATGCTCCTGGCCCTTTCCCCAAGGTTCTTAGTACATTAGTTGCGCCAGTAGAACCTGAACCAATTTCTCGAATATCAATACCCTTTAACTGCTTCACAGCAATATAGCCAGTGGGAAAAGAACCCAGCAAGTAAGCTATGACTACAATTGCCCCGCACAGAGTTAACCAAATAGCCATAATACAATTCAAAATTCAAAATTCAAAATTCAAAATTTAAAAAAGTCAAGAGGTATTACTCTTGACTAATGACTAATGACTCTATTTAAAAATCATCATCATAGTTTCTCACTGTTTTGGGGTCAGGAGCAAAGGCTAACCATAGGGGAAATTGCAGCAGTGACAAACTTATTTGTTCTTCTGAATCATCAATGATAATTAAGGGCAGTTGATTGGCTTTCGTCAATCGCTCTGCTTTCTGAGCAAGAGCATCAGATGCCTCAAATAATACCACACCCCGGTCAGGGCCGAAATCTGGGCGACCGATTCCGAGACAGTCTTGCAAGCCGCGCCGCCATTCACCTAATCGCTCTGGTGTATTAGCTAAGACTAAAGTACGAATGCGATCGCCATACAGCTTGTGTAATATCGAAATTGCAGCTGAGGCAATTAGGATATTCTGCAAGCGGCTACCCATTGTCCGCAAACCGCCCCGTCCCCCTTGGGTAAAAAACCAGTTAGAGATTCGTTCAGCATGGATTGGTTCAAAGGTACGGCGTAGTTGCCACGGTGGCCCATAATAATCTGGTTTATTGCGGTATTGATCAATTAGGCGGCGAATTTGCTTGGTAGTATCTTGAAACTGCTGTTGGGCAAACTGGGGTATTCCAGGCTGGGATTCAACTGGTTTAGGCTCTTTTACAGCTGGTCTTTCTCGTTCTACTACCACACTTGGGGTCAGTTGCAACTGTTCAGCAGCAACAGCTAAATCTTGTAAACTACCCGTGAGATAGTCTTTAAAACCCTGCACCCGAATCGCCAAGTCTTGAGATGTACCAGCAAAAGTGGTTCGCATCTCGTTGCGGATACGTTCTTGACGGCGTTCTAGTTGTTCGACAGAAATTTGCAGAGTTTGCTTGCGTTGTTCTAACTGCAAAAGTGACTCTTGTACAATTCGTCCCAGTGAGGTTTGAGTTTCACTCACCTGTGCTTGCAGGTTTTCATAAGAAGCTTGCAGCTTGGCTATTTCTTCCTTAAGAGATGCTTCAGCGCTTTGCAACTCTGCCACTCGCTGCTCTGCTTCTGCATATAATAAATTATTTCTCGATCCTATTTCAGACCCCAGCGCGATATTTTCCGCTTCTAACTGCGCTACAAACTCGCCATCTGAATTTTCTGTTAGCTCTACTGTAGAATCTACCACTTCTGCATTAGAAATAAGTGGCTCAAAAGTCGTGTAGCCTTCTGATGAGCTAATGGCTTCTGTTTCTAGCACCGACTCAACAGATAAATTTACTGGATGTTCAACTGCATTGTTCTCTTCTGGTTTTTCTGTCAACTGCTCATCACTTGGTTCTGGGGTTTGAGATGCCTCTAGGTTCATAAACAATAGTGTAATTCCGATGACGCGAATAAATAGCTTTCAGAAATATTACAATTGACCTGCCATAAAAATCTTGAGCATGAGTGCTAAGTTACGAGTTTATATCAAAACGACTCAGCACAGATGGCACTCAGCACTAAAAACGCGGACAACGTTGTTCTAAGCAAGTTTTCAAGGTCTTGGGGTCAAATAAAATCGGCAAAAAGTGAATGCTTTTAATTTCTTTAAAATAAAACAGGATGGGGACTCTATTCCAGAATATCCGCCAGTTTTGCCATTCCTGGTAGGGAAAGCGCCGAATCAATTTTTCGCCTCTGTAAAGATCTAAGTTGGTGACGGTAAATTGCAAACGCAGCGTTAACGCCTGAAACATGAGAAACAAACCAAACAGTGTGAAAATGGAACCTACCCACGGTTGTACCAAAAGTAGTGGAATCGCGGCAATCACCAATACTATAGGTATATTGTAACTGGGTTTGAGTTCCACAGTGGATGTGGAGTTAGGAGTAAATAAACTAGTCAAAGTCTTAAATCCTGCTTTATTTAGTAGGCATATCTCTTATTTTAGGAGTCAGGAGTCAGGAGTTAGAAGTTAAGAGTAAGGAGTGAGAAGTTTTAACTCATAACTCCTAACTCCTCACTCCTAACTCCTCACTTTTATAGCCCGATGAATGCACTGCCAGTTCCCTGAAACATCAACCAAGAAAGAAAGAAGTTGCTCACAAATATAATTAGTAAGGCAGTCACAACAGCAGTTGTAGTTGACTGTCCTACACCCTTAGCACCTCCTGTTGTCGTCAGCCCCCAACTGCAACCAATTATGGCGATTAAAATACCAAAGCAACACGCCTTAATCATGGCGCTAAAAATATCCCAGATACCAAGAAAGTTACGGGCTGAGTCTAGAAAGACCGTATCAGATAGATTGTAGATAGTTGTCGCAATTATTAATCCCCCAAACATCCCTGTCACCAAAGACAGAAGGGTTAAAATTGGCAGCATTAAACAACAAGCAAGGACACGGGGAATAACCAGGTAATCGATTGGATCTGTTTTTAACATCAACATAGCATCGATTTGTTCTGAGACTCGCATGGTACCGATTTCTGCTGCAAAAGCAGAACCGACTCGCCCCGCCAAAACCACTCCTGTCAACACTGGAGCGAGTTCTCGTGTCAACGCAACAGAAAGCACTCCACCGATAATGTTTCCTGCGCCAAAGTTGATAAATTCCCGCGCCACTTGAATAGTAAACACAGCACCAACAAAAATAGCCGTCAGTAGGGCAATAAATAAGGAATCTGGCCCAACTGCTGCCATTTGTTCTAAGGTGTTGCGCCGATGGATTTTGCCTCTCAATAGGTGAACTAGTACTTGCCCACCCAGAAAAATCGCTGCCAGCAATCGCTGACTCCATTCCCTTAAACTGGATTTGGATGTAGTCTGGTTCAATGTTCTGTAGCTAACTCGGTAACTGCCTTAAGAATAGCGGAAGTAATGGGGATTGGGGAATGGGGATTGGGGATTGGGAAATGGGGATTGAGAAGAGACAAGGTAGAGGGGGGAGATAAGGGAGAGACTTGTTCAATAATTCCCCCTTGTCCCCTACTCCCTACTCCCCACTCCCCACTCCCCTAAAAAGGCTAAACATTAACTTAGATTAAAGATGCTCTCAGAAAATGGAGATGTTATTAAAGGTGCTGAAAAGCAATAAATAAGTGGTAATCTTTGCTATAACCTTAATTTTGCAAGGGTTTTGTAGATTTAAGCCGTTGATAATATGCCCAGCATGGGCTGTAACTGATAGCCGTTTCTTTTAATGAAAACTTAAGATTCTTGACAGATTGTCTGCTCTGGAGCGATCGCACGTATTGTAGAAAATGACAAACCGCTATCTAGCTCTTGTCATCTCTATTCACGGAGTGTGTCCTAAATGACTATTTTGACTAACTTTCTCCGCTCCCTAGTACTTACAATCATTTTTAGTTTTGTCGCTCCCATGTTCTTCGTTGGCGGCGGGTTACTCTTTATATCCCTCATTGGCCACTTCCCTGGCTTACAAGAGTTAACTGAAGCACTTGCTACTCAGATTATGCGTTTTCTCGCCACCTTCGGCAGTGGAACCCCCCTACGCGGATTATTCGTAATTAGCTTGACCTGTAGTTTCGTTGGGGGACTGTTTGATATGTTTGTATGTTATCGGTATCAAATCTTACGAATAGATTCTTGAGTAGTGAAATAGCTTCGTCAGGAGATTATTGGGCTTTAGAAGACAGGAAAAAGTGATATTTCCAAGATTGAAAGTACTACCGACCTTAACCCCAATAGAGATTAGTGCTGCGGAATAAATTTTTATTAATTAAATAGAGTGTAGAAGTGATTGATTAAATATTCATTATTTTTTAGTTATTAGTTATTGATTACTAACAACTAGTAAAGGTGCGCGACTATAGGCAAATAATTTTCAACCAGCTTAAAAACTTAGAATACTAAGGGTTTAGGAATTTTTAATTTTGTCAAATAGCTAAAAAAGTCTTTCTAAATTACCAAGTTAACGCTAAACTAGAGTTTGGTATTTTTTATTAGCTTGCAATCTGGAAGGATTTGATTAGCATTTATTGAGCCGATACAAATAAAACTCACTAAAAAATATAAAAATTTCCTTAAAATCCTGATGGTCACAATGCCTGCTCATGTTTCTTAACAGAGCAAAGCAGGTCGTTTGACCGTTAGGCATCTTACTATTGAATTTATTACGAGGTATGTTGACAGCTCATGGTATGGCCGTTTAAGCCCAAGTTTAAAAAACAAATTGCGCGGATTGAAATTACTGGTGCGATCGCCGGTGCTACTCGCAAACGCGTCCTAGAAGCCCTGAAAACTGTAGAAGAAAAAAAATTTCCGGCATTATTGCTCCGTATCGATAGTCCTGGCGGTACAGTCGGAGATTCCCAAGAAATCTACAGCGCCCTGAAGCGTTTGCGCGAAAAAATCAAAATCGTCGCTAGCTTTGGCAATATTTCGGCTTCTGGAGGAGTCTACATCGGCATGGGAGCGGAACACATCGTCGCCAACCCAGGTACGATTACGGGTAGTATTGGTGTGATTCTGCGTGGAAATAACTTAGAACGCTTGCTAGAAAAAATCGGTGTTTCCTTCCAGGTAATTAAGTCTGGCCCTTACAAAGACATTTTGGCTTTTGACCGCCAACTTACTCAACCAGAAGAAATCATCCTGCAAGAATTGATTGACACAAGTTATCAGCAGTTTGTCCAAACGGTAGCAGATGGACGTTCTTTAACAATAGAAGCTGTGAAAAGTTTCGCCGATGGTCGGATTTTTACTGGACAGCAAGCCCTAGCCTTGGGTGTTGTCGATCGCTTGGGCACTGAAGAAGATGCCCGTCGCTGGACAGCAGAACTGGTCGGTCTTGACCCAGAAAAAACTCTCTGCTATACCCTAGAAGAACGTAAACCCTTATTGAGTCGCCTTCTACCAGGAAGTCGTCAAGTTTCATCAGGAATTCGATCTGGAATTGATTGGCTCGAATTTGAAGTCTCAACTAGTGGTTTGCCTCTGTGGTTATATCGACCCTAATATGAGTTAGGAGTTATGAGTGAGGAGTTATAAGTTAAAAATCTTAACTTCTCATTCTCAAGTCCTAATTCCTCACTTTTGTGTTTTAAGGAGGATTTTGGCGTGGACTGGCAAATGCGGGCTATTCGCGGAGCAACAACCGCTTCAGAAAATACTGTTGAGGTAATCCGAGAGGTAGTTACAGAACTACTAGATGAACTGGAAAACCGAAATCAATTCCAGCCGAAGGACATGATCAGTGTGACTTTCTCTGTGACACGCGATTTGGATGCGATTTTCCCGGCGGCGATCGCTAGAGCGCGTCCTGGTTGGGATAATGTAGCCATGTTGGATGTGCAGCAAATGCACGTCGAAGGTAGTTTACAGCGCTGCATTCGGTTCTTAATCCACGCCTATCTACCAGCATCCGCCTCAATTCATCATATCTATTTACGCAACGCCGCTAACTTGCGTCCCGACTGGAGTTTGCCTCAGACTTTACAAACATCACAGCCGACAGTTAAGTCAAAAGTATAAAATACTTACGTCTAAGTAAGCCGGCGCGAAAAAAACAACCTATTTCCAGAGGGATTTTACTTAAATAGTGGCATAATTTTTAAACTAGCAATACCTTAAGTCAGGTTATAGGTAGTTTCCAATGAATCATCAGAAACAACTAACTGCAATGCTTGTTCCTTTTTACTTAGGGGAGCAACAAGATTCAGAAGGTCGCACGATTCAAGAAATGTGGACTTGGAATTTTGAAGAATTAGAGTGTGCCCACGATTACATTCAGTGGTTGTTTCCTTTACCTGAACAAAGTGCATTCAATCCTGATGCACCCATCGTTGATGAGTCAGTAATTCAAGCATTTCAAATCAACCCACATCTACGCCAAAATTTGCTGCGTTCCTTCACAGTCATGCTTCAGTTTTATGGGTTTCAACGCCACGAGAGTAATGACAGAAAAATAGTTGTTAGCCAGTCAGAAGACTATCCGAATCGTAAACGCGAATGGGTTTCTATATTAGACCACAATTATCTTCGCATCACCCGGATATTAAAGTGCTTGATAATATTTGGATTGGAGAATGAAGCCCAAGCATTTTATGAATGCTTGCGGGAAATCTACCGTGAGGATAGCGATCGCATTGGAGGTGAAACATTTCGGTATTGGACAATTGCAGTCAAACCCAATACGACAATGTAACAATCAAATATGAGTCCTATAGATTAAAATTTATGTAGGAGGTAAGCTATATGTTAAAAACAATTCAAGGAATTTATAAAAACGGCAAAATTGAATTAGCTGAAACACCAGAAGGTATCACTGAAAGTTTAGTGTTTGTCACCTTCCTAGAAACTAAACCCAGCCAATGGCCAGAAATAATCATGCAATATTCAGGTATAAAAGAAAGTATTATCTTTGAATCATATCGAGAGGAACTAATACTACCGAACGAAATAGAACTTTAATTACGTATGGGTTATCTACTGGATACTTGCGTAATTAGTGATTTTGTCAAAGGAGAAGAAAACACCCTCAAGCGAATAAAGTTAATCTCTCCTACTGGAATTTTTATTTCATCCCTAACAGTTATGGAGGTGAAATATGGATTAGCTATAAATCCACAACGCGCTGTTAAAATCCAATCAATTATTGAAATATTATTAGGTTCAATTACAATTTTACCTTTTGATTCAAAAGAAGCAGAACAAGCAGCCCACATCAGAAGCTTTCTTAAATTAGCTGGTTCACCTATTGGTGCTTATGATGTACTTATAGCAGCCACCGCAGTCATCAATAATCATATTGTGGTGACATATAATGTCCGAGAATTTCAAAGAGTACCTAACTTGCAAATCGAAAATTGGCGTTCTGTGTGAATAGCTTACTGGTAGAGATGCGTTAGCAGGGCGAACCCCATTCTAATTTTGCATCTCTACAGTTTAGGTGGAGCAGAAGGGTATCCCAAATTTGCAAAGAAAATTGGGTACTACTTGACCTGTATAAACGATATTATGTTATCCAAGTCATCCCCAACGTAGTTATAATCACCAGCGCTATACTCACGGCATATACCACCAGTTTCATTTTGGCATACACGTACCACTGTACCTGCTGGTACACGTAATGAGCTAATAGTGTCATTGCCGACAATATTTAAGCCGCCTTGGTTGGCTTTGTATACTCCTGGAGTTGTCGGAAAAGACTGAGAAACTCCAGCAAAATTACGGTCTCTGTAGACTGTAACCTTTTGTGATGACGGCGTGGTGGGGACGTTGTTGGAAACGTTGTAGGAAAGCTTGTAAATCGTGCCACTGTAGTCATCAGAAATTAACAAATTACCTTGCTGATCTACTGCTATATCTACCGGTCGTCCCCAAATTTCTTGCGTTCCTGGAACTAGCCAACCGCTTACTAGTTCTAATTCCTGCCCTGGGGTTCTTGTCGCACTGTTCCAAGGAAAGTAAGCTATTTTGTAGCCAGTTTTTGTCTGCCGATTCCATGAACCATGTAACCCCGCCACTACCCCATTTGAGTATAGGCCGGGAAACGTGGTATTTTGCAAGAATGTTAGTCCCAAGGGAGCCGAATGGGCTTGGATACCCTTGCTAATTCTGTCCAAGGCGTTGCAATTAACACGTCCATTAGCATTGAACTCATAATCGCGGTCAAAGGGCATATTGTTGAGGCCGTTTGATGTGTCAGGATTGGGGTTGCAGAATGGCCAACCATAGTTACCGCCATCTCGGACTTTCGTAAACTCCTCTGGTGGGTGGTTGTCAACGTATGACGGGATAACCCTACCGTATTTGCCACTACCATCGTTGAAGGGATAGGCGATGTTATCTCGATTATTAACGACTACCCAAAGATCATTGGTATTAGGTAAGAATGCTAATCCTTCGGCATTACGTAAACCTTGGGCAAAAAGCCGCCGATTGCTTCCATCTGCGTTGTACTGGTAAATCGCACCACGCTTTGGGTTGCTGACAGTATCTTGCGTACAAGCATTGCATGTAGAGGCGATCGACACGTACAGTTTGTGATTGGAATCAAGGGCGATATTTTTCAGTTCGTGACCATAAGCACCTTTGAGTTCGGGTGTGCTGCTATCTGGTAAGCCAGTTACGACAACTTGGCGATTTCTGCCGATTATGTCTCCATAGTTGTAGGTGAAGCGGTTAATTTGATTAGTCTCAGAGATATAAACGTATGTGATGTTGTCAATCTTATGAAACACAATGTCGTGTGGTTTACGTAGACCCGTTACGAAATTAGAGATAATCGGATCTTTCGTGCCATTTGAGCGGACAATTAACACCTTACCTGTACTCGGCTGTGACACTAAAAGATCGCCATTGGGAGCAACTGCTATAAAGCGGGCGCTCGGAATGCGAGCATAAACAGATGCAGAGAAGTTGGGCGGCACTTTCAAGTAACGATTAATATTGAAAGGCGAATAGTTCATTGTATTAGGCACTTTCACCTTGGTTTGAACAGACGCAGCAGGCGGTAGGCCCAAGGCCGCGGTGGACAAAACCTCTAAGGACATCAAACTAGTAAGTGCAGGGATGAAACTAACTAGCGATGCAGATAATATGCGTCTGAGCATCTTTGTTGGATTTAGGAAAAACACACCCATTTTGAACTTCCTTCTAGCCTGAAGTGATTTAAATTACACAAAAACTCTCGAATTGCCGATTTTTTTCGAGAGTCTAAACAAAACTTACTTAAGGATATTAGTTTGTCAGAATACTTCCCTAAGTGTATTTGTCTCCTTATGTTACTTGTAACTAATGTTACGTAACCGAACAGACAATAACTCATATCTTCAACTTATTCAATAAGTCGAGGATTTAAATCTAAGTTAGGTTTAGTGATGTTCCAGCCTACTATACTCAAAATTAAAAATAAATACGTCCATATGCAGCTTGTTATATATCTTGCTTTTTGCTACCAAGCATTCTCAGTGTATTAGGCTGCGATCGCACACATTACTAAACTAAAAATTACAAAAGAATGTGCAATTCCTCTTACCAATAGGAACTCTATACTTGGAAACTATTGCTACCTCACGACCGGAGTTACTCAGGTAAATATAAAATGTCCTATCAAAACATCACAGGCTCTCTTTCTGCACAAGATATTCAAGAAATCAAAGCCGCGCTACAGAAAATTCAACAAAAGCTACCCTTTTTAGTTACTCTCGCTAAAGCCCATATTTGTTGGGTGTAAGTGTCAATCTCAAGGGTGACGCTTACGCCTGGTTTTGACTAGTCCAAACAGCTTTTGACGTTCCACAAGACAAGATAAGGAACAACCTCACGGGCATCACTACGTAGAACAGCTTGAGAAAAATGGTATAGCCTGCAAGTGGCGCGAAACTAGTATTGAATTTTAAACAACAATGTTATTACTCTATCCCTTCATAGGTAGAGTATTTTAAATTCTGAATTCTTTCTTTTGCCTTTTTACTTTTTACTTTTGCCTTGTTCGGTCATGTCTACTCCTCGATCAAAATGCACCATCACACTGGCAATAATGAAACATGGGCTGAAACCACCTTCCATCCTTCGGTAAACCTGTACCAAGTCTGGCTTTGTCGCCCGAAACGCTCTACACCATTGATAATCCGGCGAAATTCTAAAGTCACGGTTGCTGTATCTTTCCCAAAGGCTGCAACCTTGAGATTCGAGATTTCTCGTTCTATTTTTGGGTTTGGTCGATTCTGGCGAAAGTTACGAACTTCATCGCCACCATAGAGGTTTTCTGTGATGCCAAACCGTACTACTTCGGGCGCATCCCAAAACAAACTATCCATCACCTCCAAATTGTTATTAGAAAGGGCTTCTTCATACTTGAGGTACAAATCAGTTACTTCAGCGACAACACTAGGGTCATTTATAGTAGTCATTATTGTTACCAATTTTGGTATTATGGTTGATTATGCACTCTTTTAAGCTGTTTCAGTATGTAGATTCAGACGAATCAGATCGCGGAAGGTGGAGATTTGCTGCATAAAGAAAATTGAGCCTGCAATACAAATACTTGCACCAAGGATGACAGTATTGCTACTACCAATTTTACTTGCTAGTGCGCCAGCTATTAAGTTACCTATAGGTACTGCGCCTGTAGATGCCATAACGTAAAGACCGGTAATTTGTCCGCGATTTTCATCAGTCACCAACAACTGAAGCAAAGTACGTCCGGCAATTATCTGCAAAATAAAGCCGAAACCAGCTGCAAATAATGAGAGCAGTGAAAGCCAGAATACACGAGATAGGGCAAAGACAATCAAGCTTATTCCCATAAAACCTATACCCAATGCTAGAACTTTACCCGATTCCAATACATTGCTGTGCTTAGTTAAATAGATACCACCTGCTAAGGTTCCCAAACTGGAAGCTGTCATCAAGAAGCCGAAGGTGTTTGGGCCACCCTGCAAAACATCTTTGGCAAAAATCGGCCCCAAAGCTAAATAAAATCCCCACACGCAACAGACTAAAGCTGAACCAATCAAGACTGAGCGAATTGGTAAAAACCCAAAGGCATATTTAAAACTAGTTTTTAATTCTTCTAAAGGTTTGCGTTTGGAAATAATGGCTTTTCTGGATGTCAGTCGTATTGCGAGGAGGGCAATAATTACAGCGATGTAACTGATGCTATCAATTAGGAAGCATAGCCCCGATCCTAGCGCTACAATCAGCAAACCTGCGATCGCAGGCCCTACCATACTCGTCACACTCACCAGGGAAGAGTACAAGGCAAGGGCATTACCAAGATTTTCCTTACCAACTGTTTCAGGAAGAAATGCCTGACGAGTTGGAATATCGAAGGCGTTGATCATCCCTTGCAATACACCAAGAATTGCAATGTACTGGATATTAATCGTACCGCTTAGGGCTAGCCACGTTAGAGCTAAAGACTGAAGCATCCCTAGAATTTGGGCAACCAGCAGAATTTGATGACGATTCCAGCGATCGGCAATGATTCCACCCAGAGGAATCAAGAGAAGTGTGGGAATTTGGCTGGCAAAACCCACTAAACCTAGTAACCAAGGGGAATCGGTGAGGCGATATACTAACCAACTAGTAGCCACTTGAGTCATTGACGTACCAATCAGAGAAATTGCCTGACCTGTGTAGTACAGGCGAAAATTTCTGGAACTAAAAGCACGCAGCATGACTTGTGATTTTTTTGATGCTTCCATACATCACCCCGTAAGAGTTATGAGTCTTTGTAGTAGTTAGTATTAGGACTTAAGTACAAGAAAAAAACGAACCGCAAAGGACGCAAAGGACACAAAGAAAGAAAGAAAGTAAAGAAGTTAAAAGGGCTTGGTACAACTTCACTAATAAAATGGTTTTAACCGTGAATAAAAAAGTAGGTAGTCATGCTGAAGGCAACAATCATCACAAATTTCCGAATTAAGTGCGGTTCAAGTTTACGAGCATAATGGGCGCTTAAGTAACCACCAAGAGAGCCACCGACTGCCATCAAAATAGCTTGATGCCAAGCAATTACACCTGCAAAAATAAATGGAACGATCGCAATACCATTGATACAACTCCCTAAAAATGTCTTGAAAGCATTCATTTTGTGGATACTTTTGATACCTAAAAATGTCAAAGTTGCCAGCATTAAAATCCCTAAACCTGCGCCGAAGAAACCGCCATAGATGGCGATCGCTAGTTGAGCCAGTACCAAATTAAATAAGGGTACAGATTCCGGTGATGTATTCTGGTTTCGACGCTGCAACCACTTTTTGAACGGTTCGCCAAAGGTAAATACAACTGTTGCTAGCAGCAATAGATAGGGAATCAGCTTTTTAAAGACATCTGGCGATGTATACAATAAGGCGATGGAGCCAATCATGCCACCAAATAAACTGACACCACATAAAAGTAAAAAATCTCGCCGCTCGATGCCTAAATCTTGACGATATGCTCCAGCACTGGCTAAGGAAGCCACCCAAATTGCAGTATTATTGGTGGCGTTAGCTGCGATCGGGGGTACACCTGTAAAGATGAGAGTTGGAAATGTGATAAAGCTTCCACCACCCGCTACAGCGTTTAACCCACCTGCAATAAAAGCGGTACTAAACAACAGCAAGCTATGGATAAACGTTAATGATGGTGGCATTATTTGGAGTTACTAATTATTAATCTAGAAATATCACTTGGAGAATGAGCAATCAAGTCAGCACCATGAGCTTTCAATTCCTCCTCAGTTCCATAGCCATAGGTGACGCCTATTGAAGCGATCTGATGGCGCTTGGCTCCAATGATGTCATGTGAGCGATCGCCTACCATCACCACAGTAGATGGTAAAAGTTTTTCTGTTAATAAAATATGGTGAATTAAGTCACCTTTTATGCTTCGCGTTCCATCAAGTTCACTACCATAAACACCATCAAAAAGCAACGATAAGCCAAAATATTCAATAATTTGTGTAGCATAAATATATGGTTTAGAAGTTGCTACAAAGGTTTTATAGCCAGCAAAACGAATGGCTTTTAAAACTTCTGGAATTTGGGGATAAAGGGAGTTTTCAAATAATCCAATTGTGGCAAAGCGATGACGGTAAAGTAAAATCGCCTGTTCAATTACTGTGCCATCCAAGGTATTAAGTAATTGCGAAAAACTATCTTTCAGTGGTGGACCAATACACCAATGTAATTCATCAGCATCCGGTGGTTTGTAACCGAGTTCAGAGAGCGCATACTGAATGCAACCAGTGATGCCAAGCTTAGGATCTGTCAAAGTCCCATCAAGATCAAAAAGAATAGCGGAGAAAAGCATATTTTAATTCGTAATGACGCTCTAATACTCGCTAATGCTACGCTAACGTAATTCGTAATACGGTAGCCTGGAAGAACCCAGCAATTCACACACTGTATCATGTTACCTAAACCTAAAAAGTACTGGACACCTTCAAATTGGGCAAGTTGGAAGCCTTTTGGCATTGGCGAACAGTACCCCAATAACTTTTGGGAGGTATTTCGGGCAATTTGGCTGTCTCGTGACAAACTACCTTACGCCTGGAATATTCTCGATAAAGGTGTCTGCGATGGTTGCGCTCTTGGAACAACCGGGATGAAGGATTGGACTTTAGATGGTATCCATCTCTGCAATGTCCGGTTACGGCTGTTGCGGATGAATACGATGCCAGCTTTTGACCCTGTGCTATTGGAGGATATTTCACAGTTAAAAAAGCAAAAAAGTGCCCAATTACGAGATTTGGGTCGGCTTCCTTACCCGATGATTCGTCAACGAGGAGAAAAAGGGTTTCGCCGTGTTAGCTGGGATGAAGCTTTAGAGGTAATTAGCGATCGCATCCGCTCCACTACACCAGACCGTCTCAGTTTCTATGTTACCAGTCGTGGAACTGTCAACGAAACTTATTACGCCACCCAAAAAGCTGTACGGGCAATGGGAAGCAATAATATTGATAACGCTGCCCGTATTTGCCATTCTCCCAGCACGGCGGGACTGAAAGCTGCTATCGGTGCTGCGGCTACAACTTGTTCTTATAAAGACTGGATTGGTACTGATTTATTGGTCTTCATTGGCTCGAATGTTGCTAATAATCAGCCTGTTACCGTCAAATATCTTCATTACGCTAAGAAAGCTGGCACTAAAATTGTAGTTATTAACACTTACCGCGAGCCGGGAATGGAGCGCTACTGGGTTCCCTCAATTGTCGAAAGTGCCGTTTTCGGTACAAAGTTTGCCGAAGACTTCTTCTTAATCAACATGGGCGGGGATATAGCATTTTTGAATGGTACGATTAAACATATTATTGCTAACAACTGGGTAGACCAGTCATTTATAGATTTACACACAGTTGGCTTTGCCGAACTCCAAACATCTTTAGAAAGCCAATCTTGGGAAGAATTAGAACGGCTTTCTGGGACATCCCGCGAGTCAATGTACGCCTTTGCCAAAATGGTCAAAGAAGCGAATAAAGCTGTATTTGTTTGGAGTATGGGCATTAGACATCTCCGAAAACTATCAAAGCTTTACTATGGCTAGCTTATAGGATGTAAATGCAACCATCAAAACTAGCTAGTCAAAACTATAAAA
>NZ_JBALEJ010000016.1:0-1495 GCF_036917975.1 Nostoc sp. | reverse complement strand
CGACCGACCTAAGGAATGACCAACTTACTATCTATTTAACTGTTTGCTTTTCGATATGTAAGGGGTGTAGGTCTCCCTAAAAAGGAGGTGATCCAGCCACACCTTCCGGTACGGCTACCTTGTTACGACTTCACCCCAGTCACCAGTCCTGCCTTAGGCATCCTCCCCCCCGAAAGGTTGGAGTAATGACTTCGGGCACTACCAGCTTCCATGGTGTGACGGGCGGTGTGTACAAGGCCCGGGAACGAATTCACTGCAGTATGCTGACCTGCAATTACTAGCGATTCCTCCTTCACGCAGGCGAGTTGCAGCCTGCGATCTGAACTGAGCTCCGGTTTCCGGGATTTGCTTGCATTCGCATGCTTGCTGCCCTCTGTCCGGAGCATTGTAGTACGTGTGTAGCCCAAGGCGTAAGGGGCATGCTGACTTGACGTCATCCCCACCTTCCTCCGGTTTGTCACCGGCAGTCTCTCTAGAGTGCCCAACTTAATGCTGGCAACTAAAAACGAGGGTTGCGCTCGTTGCGGGACTTAACCCAACATCTCACGACACGAGCTGACGACAGCCATGCACCACCTGTGTTCGCGCTCCCGAAGGCACTCTTCCCTTTCGAGAAGATTCGCGACATGTCAAGCCTTGGTAAGGTTCTTCGCGTTGCATCGAATTAAACCACATACTCCACCGCTTGTGCGGGCCCCCGTCAATTCCTTTGAGTTTCACCGTTGCCGGCGTACTCCCCAGGCGGGATACTTAACGCGTTAGCTACGGCACGGCTCGGGTCGATACAAGCCACGCCTAGTATCCATCGTTTACGGCTAGGACTACTGGGGTATCTAATCCCATTCGCTCCCCTAGCTTTCGTCCCTCAGTGTCAGTTACGGCCTAGCAGAGCGCCTTCGCCACCGGTGTTCTTCCTGATCTCTACGCATTTCACCGCTACACCAGGAATTCCCTCTGCCCCGAACGTACTCTAGCTATGTAGTTTCCACTGCTCTTATGAGGTTGAGCCTCACTCTTTAACAGCAGACTTACATTGCCACCTGCGGACGCTTTACGCCCAATCATTCCGGATAACGCTTGCATCCTCCGTATTACCGCGGCTGCTGGCACGGAGTTAGCCGATGCTTATTCCTCAGGTACCGTCATTGTATTCTTCCCTGAGAAAAGAGGTTTACGACCCAAGAGCCTTCCTCCCTCACGCGGTATTGCTCCGTCAGGCTTTCGCCCATTGCGGAAAATTCCCCACTGCTGCCTCCCGTAGGAGTCTGGGCCGTGTCTCAGTCCCAGTGTGGCTGATCGTCCTCTCAGACCAGCTACTGATCGTCGCCTTGGGAGTCCATTACACTTCCAACTAGCTAATCAGACGCGAGCTCATCATCAGGCAGTTAACCTTTCACCCCTAAGGGCACATCCGGTATTAGCCACCGTTTCCAGTGGTTGTCCCAGACCTGATGGTAGATTCTCACGCGTTACTCACCCGTCCGCCACTAAATCC
>NZ_JBALEJ010000015.1:0-13554 GCF_036917975.1 Nostoc sp. | reverse complement strand
TCGAAAAAATTGATAATTTCTTCCTATTCTAATTGCCAAATCTCAAATTAAAATAACCCAATATCATACCACAAAATATTTATGCAAGAGTTCTAGTCAAGCTTTTATTAATGCTGCCCCTAAAGAAACTCAAACTCCTAAAGTCACAATTACTATTGTCTGCTGGCAGACAGTAAATACTATATTAGAGTGTCTAGAAAGTCTTGCTGCCCAAACTTATAACAATTTTGATGTGATTATCGGGTATCGAGAATCAATTGATGAGTATTTACAAGAAATAATTACTCAAGCTCAAACTAAGTTTCCTAGCTATAAATATTTAAATTTAGATGTTAACTGGAGTTTGGGAGAAAGTTATAATTACTTAGTCGAATTAGCAGCAGGAGAGTATGTTTTACAGTTGGCTGTGGAACATATTGCTTTACCAGATATGCTAGAAAAGTTAGTAACGGCGGCGATCGCATCTGATGCAGATGTGGTAGTATGTCCGCAGATTACGCTTCAAGAGGATGGAGAACTAGAAGCGATGCCTGCGGCGGTAAACTACGCCTTCATCAATGGTTCCTTGCTCAAGTTGCTGGAGTTTAACCACAACCAAGATATATCTGCGTTATTTTCTCTCAAACTGCTGCAAGAATTCCGCTACTCGCCTGAGAGAGGATTGTTCGCTCTCAATTGGCACATCTTAGCAGCAGCGATCGCCACTGGTAAAGAAATTGCTTACTACCCTTATCCTCTCTACGCCACTAGCAATTCTGACTCAACAATTAATCCTGTAAATCTAGCTAAAGAACGGTACTATCTGCGTCAATACTTATATCAAATTGAGCCTAGTAAGTGGAATCAACGCCAGCTTAATTTCCTGCTGACAGGTATTGAGCAACTTCTGCAACAGCAAAACTCAGGTAAAGTATGGCACTTTACTCATCAAAATAACCAAAATTTATCTCCTCAATCTCAGGCTTGGATACTAACTGCACAGCAAATTCAAGACGAACTCACACAAACCCAAGCAACTCTAAAAAGCGTGCAAGCTTGGAATCAACAGTTACAAGCTGGGAAAGATTGGTTAGAGTCTCAATGGCAGACATGGATGTTGAGGACACAAAAAGCCGAGTTGGAGTGGGAACGATGGCAATCTTTCAGTACGATGATGTCTGTGAGTAAGTTTTGGCAACTCCGCAGTGCTTGGTTAAAATTCAAACGGCTTCTCGGTGGGAAAAAGCCCGATCCGCTTGTGTTAGCAAATCAAGTTAACTCTGACACTCGTATTCGAGATTTTGTTACTCTGATTGCTAGTCAAAAAGTGAGATTTTTTCAGCCCGAAGCTTCTGAAGCTCCTGTAGTTTCGATTATTTCTGTGTTTCTTAACGACTATCAGTATTTTGAAACTACCTACAGAAGTGTAATTAACCAAACCTGGCAAAATTTTGAATGGATTATTGTCAATGACGGTCTGACAAACGCCGATGCAATAGCATTCATTGAGTCATTATCTCAAAGAACGAACAAAATAAAAGTCCTCTCTCATTCTAATCAACAAGGTGACGCAGCAGGACGCAACACAGCGATCGCTCAAGCTGAAGGTAAATATTTATTTTTTATCAATTTGGTTGACATTTTTGACCCTACATATATCGAAAAAAGTGTTCTGTTCTTAGAAACCCATCCTGAATTTTCCTTCGTTAACTCCTACTCTGCTGTCTTTCAAGCACAGGAATACTGGTGGAATCAAGGCTTTAGCCAACCTGCTTCATTCTTACATGAAAATCAGCTAAAGGGAGGATTGCTATATCGCAAAGTTGATTTTGAGCAACTAGGGGGATTTGACGCAGACTTAAAGTTATATGCAGATTGGGAACGGTGGCTAAAAGCGATCGCCAATCAACAACTTGGATGGACAATTCCTGAATATTTAGAGTGCAATCGCAGCATTAACTCTTTAGAGCAAGATCCTTGTGAACTCAAGCGAGTAACTGAATTAATCCAGTCGCGCTACCATGATTTTTTTAGCAGCACCCCGACTCCAAATATTTCTCTCAACCGTCAATCACTTAACCCGCAGCAACTCAAATATAAAATAGCCGGACAAAACTCCCTTAAGCGGTACAATTCTGGGAAACGCTTGCTGTTTTTCTTTCCTTCCCTATCCAATAGCAATGTTGATCAATTTCATCTGGACTTAGTGAGGCTGCTGGAAAAAGAAGGTTATGAAATAGCGATCGCCACAAGCTTCAAATCAGAGCATCCTTGGTATGATTCTTTTTATCGCCTCACACCAGACATATTTCATCTACCTAATTTCTTAGATCAAGTGTACTGGTTGGCTTTTATCCGCTACATGATCCAATCTCGTCAAATTGATATTGTTGTAATTTCTCACACAGATATCGCTTATTACTTCCTCCCTCTACTCCGTGCTGAATTTCCTCAAGTTGCTTTTATTGATTGGACATACACTGGCGAGTCTAATTCCCAAAGCAATAATTACTCCACTGTCTCTAGTCAATTTAGTCAGTATCTTGACTGTCAAGCTTTATTCTCTCCAGAAATGACTGCGGTTGAGAAAGATATTAATTATCCAACTAAATCTAAGTTGAGAGTTTGCTCCAGTAATTTTGAAATGATAAACATCTTTACTGAAGCCATCCAAACACGTCAAACCCAGATCCAATCAGAAATTGACACGGACTTAGCAACTGTAGCTTTATTACTTGCACTCAGGTAAATTTAAACTCCATAACATACTTGCCCATCACAAATTTTCTCCTATTCATGGGTGGGGAATTGGGTTTCGCAGATCGCGGAATACACTCGACTGATGCGTAGACGCGGAACGCCTTGTCCAAGGACATCGCTAATCTCCTGAACCTGCTCACATTCCTGGGGTAAGTAGTTGAAGGACTTCAGGTGCTGCAACCCAATCGTGTACTCGCCATCCCAGACTCTCACGGTGCAACTAAACTCGTTTACTGCGCTGACAATCGCCCAATAGCCACCTTTGCCCATTAATTACTTATATAAAAAAGATAAGGGATTGCTCATATTTTCAGCAAAACTAAGAATCCCGCGATCGCGATGTTCGTAAATTAACTGACCTTGGGAATCAAATAGAAAAGTGCCTCCCCGTTGTGTCAAATAAGATGAATCTGGTACATAAATATTCCAGTTGCTTAAAACTTCGGTCATATTTCGCAGGATTCTTCCGATTTCCTCAATATGAGCCTTACTCGCCTTCGCGGATGGGGTGATGAGGGTGTTAAAACCTAATATTTTCCCGTGTGCATTTCTGTTGCTGCGGTACTTCCCTGCTGGGTATTGCTGGATGTGATGACCAAGAAAGTCAAATCCGGCTTTACCATCCTCGCTTAATTCCGGTAGGAATGTGTGAGTTAGCCTGGTTTTTTCAGGATTTAACTGCAAGCCTATGCCTTTCAACCACTCCGAGATTATTTCTCGGCATCTTTGGACAACGGTTTTGTTTTCAAAGGGCGACCAATATTCAAGGAGGGTCAACATTACTATTTCAGGCAGGTTCCCTAAACCAAAGGGTCTAGAGTGCAGATAATTAATTATCTGTCCATCAATAGTGCCTAACGTTCGCTTAATTGAAATAATTACTTGTTGGTTCTGTTCCATTTTTTTTCATGCAAAAGTTTCCCTGGGAAGGTGCAACATCGTGACTAACTTTGCTTTCACTTTGCAGAATAAAAATGCAGAATATGATTAAAGTCTAACTGATTTCTTTTCCTTTAGAAACTTAATTTAATCACTACTAATCCCATAGACTTAGCGAATTTTATATGACGAAATTGTATACCAAACTACAATTTCTCTAAGACTGTTATACGACTAGTCTAGGATTGCTATGGGACTGTCGTAGAACTGCTTTAGGGAATCGCAAACAGTAATTACTGATTTCTCTAGGACTGCTCTACAACTACTCCAGGACTACTTTAGGACTACTCTAGGGAACCACTGTTTTTTGCTAACAACAATTCTTCGCTTAGAGAATAAAATAACCGTAGTACCTACTATGACACAATGAGGCTAATTGGGTTAGAACGTGGAATCAAGGGGAGTAGGGCGCAACATTACGATATCGGCGCAACATTACGATATCAAAGACTTTTACCGCATAGTTGAGTCTGGACGGGACTTAGAGGTGACTCAGTGTTAAATTTACCCTTTCCTTCTGCGGTTAAAACTGGCACTTCTTCCAATTTTCGTGACACTTGGACAGTTGGCTTTACCACAGATTACACCGTTGCTACTTGGGTAGGCAATTTCAACGGCGAACCGATGCGACAAGTTTCAGGTGTGACAGGGGCTGGACCCTTATGGAATCGGATTATGTTCCACCTGCACGAACATCAAGAACCAGCAGATTTTCCATCTCCAGAAGGTTTAGTACAACTACCTATTTGTGCAATTTCGGGGTTACGACCAACACCAGCTTGTACCTCAGTAGTGCAGGAATATTTCTATCCTGAAGATAAAAATAATTACGAACGTGAAAATCAATTCAATTTACCACCAAAGTATGATGAGTGGTTAGCAAAACAACAGCAATCGAATTTTATTTCTACTAATAATTTGAGAATTTTCTCTCCGCATCATGGCGATTTATTCTTAGTGTATCCCGGTGAAGAAGCGAAGCAAAAACTGGAATTTAAGCTAGTGGGAAATAAATCTGCGCCTGTTAAGTGGTGGTTAAATGGTGAAAAGCTAGATACACAGTCAGCTAATTCTTTATTTTGGTATTTGCATCCAGGTAATTGGACTTTGGAAGCGAGAAGTGGGGAAATGAGCGATAAGGTAACTTTTCAGGTGGAATTGGCTAATCTTAAACCCACACGTCGGGGATTTTCTATTAGTAATTCTCCGGTAAAGATGAATCGCCCATAATTCAATTCTAGCTTGCGTAAATTTACTAACGTAAATTTACTCGAAAAAATTTTTCACCAAAATTAAAATATTAGTGAATATACGAGTTACGTTTCACTTTTATCTCAATAGAATGTAACCAAATATAGGAATCAGAGTTGAAGAATGATCAGCATACTGAGATAAAAACTTTTGTCCAGCAAAGTAAATAGACCACGCAGTAAGGGCACAGCACTGCTGTGCCCCTACGACAGATGTGGTTCAAATATATGAAAACTGCTGTAAAAACTTTTCATTAATCAAACCGGAGTTCTATATACGCTAGTTAAATCTAGGCAAGAGCAATATTAATCAATCAAACCTGCAATTCAGAGCTTTTGAGATCACAATTGGACTTGTCCGAAAAATTATAACCCAGTCTGTTTAAGGGGTTTAGACAACATTTATATATCAATACTGCTCGGTTAAGCATTTTTAACTCGGAATAGGGTTTTGGGAAAAGGTTAAAGGGTAAAGGGGAAAGGTTTTTTCTTTCCCCTTTCCCCTTCCCCTTTTCCCCTTAACCGACAAGTATTGCATTTATATATATGTCTTTAAACAACACAGCAATGAGTGTTTCCTATAGTTGCTGATAGTTTAGAGGCGGAAGATAGTGTTGTTTAATTTTGATTACCTGCCCAATTTCAGATGTTATATAATCCGCACTAGCTTTTTGGAGCATTAATTTTAGTCAACACAGATAGCATTTATTTCCTTAGTTTATGCCAAGTGAATTTTCCGAGAGGTCTATTAGCTTATGTGCTTTGTGTTCGCGTAATGTCTCCTAGCTAGAGAGGGATGTACATAGTTTAAATAAAACATCCTCTTACGGATAGTTGTAATTAGTCCTAGATCAAAACGATCCTATTTGCAGGTCAAAGCGTTTCTGGCGTTGCTGGTTGCTACACTGAAGACTCTAAACACAGTCTTCAGTGTAGTTATCTACTTTACTACCCACATCAAAAGGAAGTTGAAAATGTCAATTCTGTTTGCTCTACAGCCAAAACAGTGGCTCGGACAGATAGTATCTGCGCGGCTAGTTAGCTTGCTGGCCGTGCTTACTACAGTGATGCCCTTTGAGGTTCTTTCCACCCCAGCGTTGGCCATCCCACCAGCTGCGTCTGTTGAAACCAAGATTAACGTGTCTAATACAATGAGCTCTTGGCCCTTCAACACTAGCCGTTACTTGACAGTGCCGCCCAATTTCTCCATCTCCGTTTATGCTCGGATTGTGGCTGCCCGCTTTATAGCAGTTGCTCCCAATGGCAATCTTCTAGTGTCCCAGCCCAGTACCGGTAAAGTGCTAATTGTCAGGGCAAATGGCAGCAAAGACCCAATTATTTCTGACTTCGTGACAGGTCTAAGCAAACCGCAGGACATTGTGTTTCACACGATTAACAACATCACATACGTTTATATCTCTGAGAATTATCAAATTAACCGCTTCATCTACAAATCTGGAGACATAACCGCGCACAATCGCCAAGTTGTCGTATCTAACTTACCATACCCCAGCACCCCGGAACTGAAAGGTGCTTACGCTCACGAACTGAAAAATATCGCACTCGATGGCAACAACAAACTATACGTGTCGATCGCCTCGTCCTGCAACGCCTGCGTGTCAGATACTGTCAGTAACCCACGACGCGCTGCGATTTACCAGTACAACGCTGATGGAAGCAATCCGCGGCTTTTTGCCCAAGGTTTACGCAATGCAGAAGGACTGGCATTCGTCCCTGGCACAAATGACCTCTGGGTAGCCGTGAATAATCGAGACGACATCGCCTATCCCTTCAAGGATGCTACTAACAACTACGGTAAAGTTATCCCGTCCTACGTGGACAACCACCCGCCAGACGAGTTTACGCGAGTCCGAGATGGCGGGAACTACGGTTGGCCATTCTGCAACCCCAATCCTGACACGTCAAATCGCTCCTACTATATGCCTTTCGATCGCGACTATCAGTTTAATGCTGATGGACATGTTAATTGCAATGCAATGGACAAGATTATCAGAGGTATCCAAGCGCATTCGGCTCCGTTGGGACTAACCTTCTTACAAAATACGAACTTTCCCAGCCTTTACTCAAATGGGGTAGTAGTAGGGCTACACGGCTCATGGAATCGGCAGCAGAAAACGGGCTATAAAATAGCTTACTTTCCCTGGGACAATACGACAAAGATCCCAGGAAACCAGATAGATTTAGTTACCGGCTGGCTACTTCCAGGAACGCAAGAAGTCTGGGGGCGACCCGTAGATACGGCAGTAGATCAGCAGGGCAATTTGTTAATCTCGGATGACTACAGTGGCGCCATCTATAAGCTCACCTACACGCCGAGATAAAACAGGAGCAGGAGTCAGGAGTCAGAATTCAGAATTTGTGAATACTCTACCCATAAAGGGATAGAGTTTTAAGGCGAGAATATTTTAATTTTTTTCGCCCACCCTTCTCTACGAGACGCTGCGCGATTTCTTCGTTTTTAATTTTATACTTTAAAAACCTGAAATCGTTACATATTAGGACTTGAAAAGAAATTCGTTATATAAGAATATAAAGAAACGTTATATAGCTTATATAACGTTAGATAAGGCGTAATTAATACGTATTAACTAAACTTAAAAGTAGGGTGGGGTAGTTCATTAGCTTATTAGATTTGCATGGAGCGATAAACCAAAGGTAGGGATGAATCCAAGTTTTCCTGATTTGCCTGCTTTGTGACTGTAGTAATCAGGTGATGGTGTGCTGACAGATGACAGACAGGATCGGTAGCAGCAGCATTGTTCGTCAAAAGTAACGCTTGGCAACGGCAACCACCAAAATCAAGCTGGCGGCGATCGCAACTTTGACAAGGCTCAGGCATCCATTCTGTTCCCCGGAAGCGATTAAAAGCAGATGATTCAAACCAAATCCAATCTAGTGAATAGTTGCGGACGTTAGCAAATTCTAGTTCTGGAATAGAACTGGCAGCTTGGCAAGGTAACACATCGCCATTGGGAGCAACCACTAAAGCTCGATTACCCCAGCCACCCATACATGGTTTGGGATAATCTTCATAATAGTCTGGAAGCACATATAAGATGCCCATTGGGCAGATGTTGCGCTCTCTAGCTAATGCCACTGCGGCATCTGCTCGTTCTAGCTGCTGGCGGGTGGGTAGTAAAACAGTACGGTTGTGATGTGCCCAGCCATAATACTGAGTGTTCGCTAATTCAACTCGGTCTGCTTTTAAAACCTCACACAGTTCTAAAATCTCATCAATCCTGTCTAGGTTTTGCCGATGCAGAACAAAATTAAGTGTCAGTGGGAAACCCAAAGCTTTTACTAATCTTGCTGCCTCTAGTTTTTGCTTAAAAGAGGGAGTTCCAGCAATATAGTCCGACTCAGCAGCACGACTATCTTGGATACTAATTTGTACGTGATCGAGTCCGGCATCACGCAGTTGTGTAGCTCGTTCTGGAGTTAACAGCGTCGCAGCAGTAATCAAAGTGGTATATAGTTCGGCTTTGGCTGCTGCTGCCACAAGTAATTCTAAATCTTTTCGTAGCAGTGGTTCGCCACCGGTCAAGCCAAGCTGTAACACGCCCAAGTCCAAGGCTTGCTGAATCACTCGCAACCAATCTTCGGTAGAAAGTTCTTGACGATACTTGTAATCGCCATAATTAAGTGGGTTGGAGCAGTACGGACAACGCAGTGGGCAGCGATACGTCAATTCTGCAATCAAGCTTAAAGGTCTATCAATTATCATACTAATTCGTAATGGGCTTTGCCCCGCTACGCTAACGTAATTCGTAATTTGTAATTCGTAATTCGTAATTAATACAAGGAGTAAAATCTCTTTATAAACTAACTTTTACCTCCTGCTTGTTGCCTTCTAGAATTAATAGTCCTCGTTTACTAATTCGAGAGAGCAGATGGCGCACGTCCTCTACCACATTTTCGCCCTGGTACTGTTTCTCCAACTCTGCTGCGATCGCATTTAGAGTTTGCTCACCGTTACAAAGTGCCAGAATTGCTGCTGCTGTGGAGTTTAATTGTAGTGCCCCTTCTGGAATCAGGAGCCAATGCTGCTTTCTCACGTCATCCCAGCGTAAACGTACACCACAAACTAAACGTGGTCGAGCATGATTGTCTATAGTACTCATTTAATTCGTAATTAATGTGCTAGGCATTGGGCACAGGAGGTAGAGGTGTGGAGGGGTAGAGGGGAAAGACTTACTGCAACTGCTCCCACTCCCCCACAGCCCCTATACTTCGTGAGGTCTAGTATCGCCCTGTTCAATCGCCTCTAATTGGCTCCACAACAAATTGCATTTAAATACTAAAGCCTGTACTGCTCGTTCCTGAGAATCACGAGTTCTACAGTGTTTGAGGACTTGCTTGAGGGCATATTGAGCATCTCTGGGCGCTTGGTGAAGACGGGCCCGGAAGTAGTCAAATCCAGCAGGATCGATCCACGGGTAATGCTGTTCTAATGCAACTAAGCGTACTCGAATTGCATCTGGGCCAAACAGTTCAGTCAGTGATGCAGCCACGGCCTCAATCCAAGGTCGAGTGCGACAAAAGTTAACGTAGGCATCTACTGCATATTGAACTCCTGGTAGTACATGCTCGTCTTCTAAGAGTTCCTGAGGAGACAATCCTACAGCTTTACCAAGCTTTAACCATGCCTCAATACCACCTTCGCCCTCACCTTGACCGTCATGATCGATGATGCGTTGAATCCATTCCCGCCGCACTTCTAAATCAGTGCAGTTTGACAAGATCGCAGCATCTTTCAGGGGAATACTTTTTTGATAGTAAAATCTATTTGCTACCCAGCGCCGTACTTCTGTTGGCGTTAAATCACCACTGTTCATCCTCGCATGAAATGGATGCAGATGATGATAGCGGCGATGTTGCGATCGCAATACAGCCTCTAGTTCTGTCTGAGTCCACGGGAGAGGTTCTTTAACTAATTCCAACACACTTTTTCTTACACCTCAAAATTACAATTCGATGGTCAGTCCATCGTAACCAACTTCTATGCCTGCGGCTTCAACAATTTTGCGTTCCTCTGAATCAGGTAAAAGTATTGGGTTAGTGTTGTTGATGTGAACGAGAATTTTCCGAGGACGGCTCAGTTTAGCAAGGCTTTTTAAACTAGTGTTCAGGGGTAAGTGTCCCATATCGCGTGCTTGAAGATTTGATATTCCTAAAGCCAACAACTCATCATTTTTCCAGCAAGTGCCATCTACTAAAATGCAGTCACTAGACTCAAACCGCTCTAGGATTTTTTCGTCAAGTTCAGCTAAACCTGGAGCATAAGTAGCAACTTTGCCAGTTGTGCGATCGCGAAATGTCAAACCTATAACCCAAACTCCATCTAAATTTGTCTGGTGTCGCATATATTTTGGTGGCTTGGCTGCTAGGGGAAATACCTCCACTTCTAAGCCATCTGCTCCATCCAACCCCAGGTTTATAGGTACATAAGGTTCAAGTACAGACCATTCCACACCACAATAGCTTGCTAACGTAGACAGCAGGGGATAACCCTCTGTCAGAGCCTTACGTACTGTTTCTGTACCATAGACCCGCAGTTTTTCCGTAGATTCTCTGAGGATAACCAGTCCCGTAGTATGGTCAATCTCTGCATCCGTTAACAAGACACCAGCGATCGGGCTTGACCGAATTGTAGACGGTTGTCCTTCCCGCAATTTCTCCAACTGCGGACGTACATCTGGGGAGGCGTTGACCAAAAACCAGGGCTGATTGTTTTTCCTCACCGCAATTGATGACTGGTTCAGCCAATTTACACCTGCACTATTTGTGCGGACTGCTTGGCAATTGGGACAGTTACAATTCCATTGAGGAAAACCACCACCTGCGGCAGTACCAAGAATTTTTAGGAACATAAAAACAAAAAGCAGGTAGAGGTTTTAATTAGGAAATTAAACTTAGTATTGACAATTATTGCCCATGAAGAATGTATGTGGTAATTTCCATACACAAGTCAAGCTCGTCAAAATCTGGTTTTTCCCAATCAATTGCTGACTTAATATTTGGAGGATGAAATGAGGTTCTAGAAGAGACATCCTCACCTAATTTTGAGCTATTGCTTTCTTGCTCTTGCATAGAAGAGTAACTATTGGTTTTGCGAATCATTATGGACACCTCTTGAAATAAATGTTCAGTTGTTAATTTGGCCTGCAATTAATTCTGGTAATTTTACTTACTATTTTGCTGGCTCAAAATTTCTTTGCTTTAGATTAAACTGTATTATCCAAGAAACACACAGTATTATTACTGCTCTTTTACTATTTTTCATTATACGTATCAGTAAAAGTGCGTTTAAAAGTCGGAGAGATCATGAATACTGAGTATGCATATAGTAGAGCCTGTTAAAAACCTATTATGTTTACTTTGACATTCAAGTAGGGCAAAGTATGACTGCTCTGAGATATTTTGCATTCTTTGTACTACTATTAGCTGGACTATTATCAGCAATTAAGCAAATGAGTCTTGCTTTAGATGAAGGAAATATTGAGTGGTTCACTCTTTGGACAGGTGTTGCCTCTATCATTGCAGGTTTACCAATTATATTGTGGTAAATCTCAGGTAAGCACATAATCTTTTTCAACTAGCCCGGATTTCTCACAAAGCTTCCTACGCATGGATAAAAACTTACTAAATAGAAATGGATTTAACTATAGTTATGATGGTCGGTTCGCATATCGAAAAATATTTGCCGACCATTGGTCGGCAAATAGGTGATAAAATCAATACTGAAGAAATATATGATAATCCCCTCTATCAGCAGCCATGATAGAAAATCAAACTAATCTTCTTATTGAGCGACAGTTTATAATATTCTATAAAGATGATTAAGAAAAATGATTAAGCCTAAAAATGTGTATCGCGGACACTCAATGGAAAAAGTTGGTCATGGAAAAAGAGCAGTATTTCAAACAACTATCAACGAAAAAGAATGGTCTGCCGTGACTGAATTAGAGGTAAAAACAGCAATTGATGCTTGGATTGATGAAGGAATAGAGCCTTAGTTATTGGCCTACATAGCTATACTTTGTGCGGACATGAATAATTGAGTTGCAAAACTGGGAGGAACAGAATAGCCGATAATTGACGACAAGTGTATAGATTCTTCATGCATAGATGAGGGGGAGAAAAGGGGTTGCCGAGGGCAACCCCTTTTCTCCCCCCTTAAAATGATTATCATTCTTGAGAAAACCTGTCTCTTGTTTTTCTTGGAATAATTTATTCTTTGGAAGTCCCATTATTAAAGTCTTGAATCGGATTGGATTATAAACTCAAATCTTGAACTTACTGTGCTAAACCTGTTGCATTCTTGTGCCAATACATTCCCGTTACAAATCAAAATCAAGGCTAAATGTTTCTCCATCAGAATCCTCTTGTTCCTCCTCTGCAAATGGAGTTGCAGTCCTTGAAGGGAGTTTGTAATATACAGTATTAATCGGGGTGAAAGTCGCTTGTTGTGTGGGAAATGCACCCTTTCTAAAAGCAAAATAGCAATCAATGATAAAATAAAGCGTCTCTAGGTAACTTTTACCTAATTGCTGTGATTCGGCAAATATCCGCTCTCGGTAGCTATCTTTGATCCGAACTTTTTCTGGGGTTAAGTCAAGTTTGTCTGCCATTGTGATCACTTAAAAGATGTAGATGCTGGATTCTTGGCAAAAATAGTTTTTGCCATTTCTAAAAGCCCAAAGACATTGGCTTCCACTGGATTGTCCAGGATTTTGAAACCGTTTTTCTCCAACAGCTTCTTAAATCCGGGTAAGAGGCAGCCTCCACCTATCGCCCAGATTTCATCCCCTTGGTGTTTGGCATCCAATGTGAGATTCACCACTTTCTTCAAGTATTTTTCACAGCAATTCTCATTTTGAAAAAAAATCAGATAAAATTCTCTTGTTTAAATAGAGAACTTGTGTCGAACCATCATTTTTTGACAAATAATTATCATCCAACACCAGAGGTAGACAGGTTTTTAAAAATCTGTCCATTAAAAATCGATTTCAACTCTTAAATCCAGTTGAAATTCTAACCAACTTTGTAGTTTTTATTGATAAATAACTTTCTCCTCCTCTTTCAATATATTGACATTTTTCAGCTAGAATTTACTTTTTTGAATGGGACATATTCCCTGAGAATAAATGAGAAGAAATCCGACCAATCTTTAAACCATAAAAATTTTAATAGAGTACGAATATCATTAAAGAAATAAGTCCGAGTTACTAATAAATCACGAATTTTTTGATAGGTGTAATTAACTAAATCTAAAACAGTATGAAATAAAAAAGATAGCAAATTTAAAGACAACAAGAACTCGCATAAATGATTTTCACCATGACCAAAGTTATGCTCTAAATTATAACCGTGATTTTTTAGAACGTTATTACCTTCGTTCTCAACTTTCCATCTGCTACGTCCAGCTTTGACAATTTCTTCAACATTATTTTCAGTAATTTTATGATTGGTTATCCAATTATTTTGGTAGATAGTTTTTTGTGTTTTCTCATTAGACATCTCCAAAATAGTATATTTTGTGGTAAAAGAAGATCATGAGAACTTTTTTAACACGAAAATATGAGTGATATACTGAATCACATTG